>NZ_CP061379.1:2800000-4200000 GCF_015624505.1 Bradyrhizobium commune
TTCCAGCGCGTCATCAGCCCGTCGTCGACCATCGCCTTGCCGCCGCCACCGCCTTCCTCGGCGGGCTGGAAGATCATGATTGCTGTGCCGTCGAAATTGCGCGTCTCGGCGAGATATTTGGCGGCGCCCAAGAGCATGGCAGTGTGGCCGTCATGGCCGCAGGCGTGCATCTTGCCGGGGACCTTCGAGGCATAGGGCACATCGGCGGCTTCCAGGATCGGCAGCGCGTCCATGTCGGCGCGCAAGCCGATGGTCTTGCCGGAGGCCGACTTGCGGCCGCGGATCACGCCGACCACGCCGGTGCGGCCGATGCCCGTCACCACCTCGTCGCAGCCGAACGCGCGCAATTTCTCGGCGACGATGCCGGCGGTGCGGTGGACTTCGTATTGCAGCTCCGGGTTCTCGTGGAAGTCATGCCGCCAGGCGGCCATTTCGTCGGAGAGGGCGGCGATGCGATTGACGATGGGCATGGAGGATCCGTTTTTGTTGTCGTTTGTAGGGTGGGTTAGCGTAGCGTAACCCGCCGCGATGCGGGGGATGAAAGGCGGATTACGCTGCGCTAATCCGCCCTACGGATTTCTCAGCTCTCCCCGAACACGCGCTTGAAGATCGTGTCGACGTGCTTGAGGTGATAGCCGAGGTCGAACTGCTCCTCGATCTCGGCGTCGGTGAGATATTTCTTCACTTCGGTGTCCTTCTTCAGCAACTGAAGGAAGTCACCTTCACCGCGCCAGACCGGCATGGCATTGCGCTGCACGAGCTTGTAGGCGTCCTCGCGGCTTGCACCCTTCTGCGTGAGCGCTAGCAGCACGCGCTGCGAATGCACGAGGCCGCCGAGGCGGTCGAGGTTCTTCTGCATGTTGGCAGGGTAGACGAGCAGCCTGTCGATCAGGCCGGCGAGGCGCACCAGCGCGAAGTCGAGCGTGACGGTCGCATCGGGGCCCATCATGCGCTCGGCGGAGGAGTGGGAGATATCGCGCTCGTGCCAGAGCACGACGTTCTCCAGCGCCGGCGTCACATAGGCGCGGACCATGCGGGAGAGGCCGGTGAGGTTCTCCGACAGCACCGGGTTGCGCTTGTGCGGCATCGCGGAGGAACCCTTCTGCCCTTCCGAGAAGAACTCTTCCGCTTCCAGCACCTCGGTGCGCTGCATGTGGCGGATCTCCACCGCGATGCGCTCGACCGAGGAGGCGATCACGCCAAGGGTCGAAAAATACATCGCGTGGCGGTCGCGCGGGATCACCTGGGTCGAGATCGGCTCGGGCACGAGGCCCATGGCCTTGGCGACGTGCTCTTCGACGCGCGGATCGATCTGGGCGAAGGTGCCGACGGCGCCGGAGATGGCGCAGGTCGCGACCTCTTTCCGCGCTGCGACCAGGCGCTCCTTGGCGCGTGAGAATTCGGCATAGGCATAAGCGAGCTTGAGGCCGAAGGTCACGGGCTCGGCATGGATGCCGTGGCTGCGGCCGATGGTCGGCGTCATCTTGTGCTCGAAAGCGCGCTTCTTCAGCGCCGCCAGCACCTTGTCGAGGTCGGCGAGCAAGAGGTCAGCGGCGCGGGTGAGCTGGACGTTGAGGCAGGTGTCGAGCACGTCGGAGGAGGTCATGCCCTGGTGCACGAAGCGCGCCTCGGGGCCGACGATCTCGGCAAGGTGGGTCAAGAAGGCGATGACGTCGTGCTTGGTCTCGCGCTCGATCTCGTCGATGCGGGCGACGTCGAAGGTGGCATTTTTGGCTTTCGCCCAGACCGTCTTGGCGGCCTCTTTCGGGATCGTCCCGAGTTCGGCCAGCGCGTCCGCCGCATGCGCCTCGATCTCGAACCAGATCTTGAACCGGGTCTGCGGCTCCCAGATCGAGGCCATTTCCGGGCGGCTATAGCGGGGGATCATCTGACGGCTCCAAGGAGGTGGGCAGGGCACCCGAAGGGGGCGGTTCCGGCCAAAATGCTTTTTACGCCGTGATTTAGCAGAGCGGGGAGGGTGAAACAAACGGTCTGGCTGGGGAGCGGGGGATTCCCGTAGGCTACCCACTCGGGAGGCTCGGATCGGCCGATGGGTCCAAAAATTAACTGTCAGTTACGGATCATTGACTGACAGATATTGAAATCTGTCAGCGAGAGGTGTATATCCGTCTTCGGACGCTCCGATTGGGTGTCCCGCGGTCCCGCCCCGGGCGGCCCGTGGATAAGTGGAGACGACGACAATGACAACTGAAATCATCAATATCACTGGACAGATTGGGCACTGGCTCAATCTCTTTGTGGCGCGCCAGATCGCGGCGCAGGCTGCAAAACTGCCTCATTAAGGCGAGAGCTTTCCGAAACGACCGGTGTGGGCGCTTCGGAAGCAGCTCCATCGCCGGATAACTGAGCCCTGAATGGGAACAAGGTGCTGGCATGAACGAAGCCGTTGTCTTGACGCCGGAGCGGATCCTCGAGGTGACCGAGGACGTCTTGCGGCGCTACGGACTTGCCAAGGCCACCGTGGTCGACGTTGCCCGTGCGCTCGATGTGAGCCACGGCAGCGTCTATCGCCATTTCCCGAGCAAGGCCTCGCTACGCGAGGCCGTGGCCAAACGCTGGCTCGACCGCATCGACGCACCGCTGCTGGCAATCGCCAAGGAGCAGGGGCCTGCGCCTGACAGGCTCGACCGCTGGCTGCGCACGCTGTTCGCCGCCAAGCGTTCGCGCGTGCTCGACGATCCCGAGATGTTCGAAACCTATCTGACCTTGGCGCGCGAGGCCTGCGCGGCCGTCCGCTGCCACAAGGACACCATGATCGACCAGATCGCGGCGATCCTCGCCGACGGCGTCAAGCAGGGCGTGTTCGCGGTCAACGACCTCAAGGTGACCGCGCGCGCGATCTTCGATGCCACCTGCCGCTTCCACCACCCGGCCCATGCCGACGAGTGGAAGGATGCCGATCTGCCCGCGCGCGTCGATGCGACGCTCGCGCTGGTGCTGCGCGGGCTGAAGGCAGCGTAGATCGCTCCGCCTAAACTACTCTCTCGCCTTTTGAAAAACCGCGCACCGGCGACGAGGCGGCTATGGGCCTGCGCGCGTGAAATCCGCCATTGGATCCCGGCACGACCGGCGGGCCTTCCGGATAGGCGCTGACCGCGATTTCGACAGCGTCCTTTGACCGCTTGCGAAGGCGGTAGAATGTCAGCTCTTCGTCGAGCATGGGGCAGCGGAAGTGGACGACGGCGGTGTCCGGCAAGCGGCAAAGAGCGTCGATGAGATCGCCTACGGTGATGATCGGGGGGTGGTCAACTGCCTTGTGATGAGCCTTACTCATGAGGTTGTACTCCTCCACTAGGCTAATAACCGGAGGGGGACGGTCTCCGTTCCATATCGCTCGGCAAATTGAGGAGTTACACGTTCGGCGGGATTCCGGCAGCCCCACTCCTAAATCCTCGTCAGCCCGCAAGCCGCTGCGAGCCGCACGAGCTGCGCGTCCGTGCGCGCGCCGGTCTTGGTCTTGATCAGATAGTGATAGTTCTGAACCGTCTTCACACTGAGATTGAGATGCGTCGCGATCTGCTCGGTCGTGGCGCCGCCGGCGAACTGGTGCAAGATCTCGATCTCGCGCTCGCCGAGCTGATCCAGCACGGAGCCCGATGACAGACTGTCCTCGGCCAGAATATGCGCGATGTCGTCGCTCATGGCCCGCTCGCCGCGGGCGACGCTGCGGATCGCATTCACGACGGCTGACGGCTCGCTGCTCTTGGTCACGAACCCGCTGGCACCGGTGCTGAAGGCAGCCTTCACCAGCACGGCCTCGTTGTGCATGGTGAAGACCAGGATGCGCGCCCGCGGATTGCGCGCGCGGATGTTGCGAATGGCTTCGAGGCCGCTCGCGCCGGGCATCGAGATATCGAGCACGACGACATCGGGGTCGTAAGCCTTGAAGGCGCCGTAGGCATCGGCGGCATTGTCTGCTTCGGCCACCACATGGAGATCGCCCTGGCTTTCCAGCACACGGCGGTAGCCTTGCCGCACGATCGGATGATCGTCCACCAGCAGCACGGAGATGCCTGTTGCCGCGACCTCGCTCATGACGGCCTCACGCCGCGAGCGGGATGGTGGCGGCGACGCTGAGCCCGCGATTGGCGGGCAGGATCGACAGCGAGCCGCCTGCGGCCGTCACGCGCTCGCGGATGCCGGTGAGGCCAAAGCCGGCCGATTGCGACACGCGCGCCGCGTCACCGCCGCCATCGTCCTCGACACGGATCAGAAGCGCATCATCTTCGCCGGCGCGCCGCTCGACGCGCAACGAGATCTCGCGGGCCGCGCCGTGGCGCAGTGCGTTGGTCAGGCACTCCTGGGCGACACGATAAGCCGTCGTCGCCGCCGGTCCGCTGATGTCGGTGAGATCGCCCCTGAGATCGAGCTGGATCGTCGGCTGCGTCGCGCTCTGCGAGCGCCAGCTGTCGACGAGGTTGACGAGGCTTGCCTCCAGCCCGAGCTCCTCGGGCAGGGGATTGCGCAGGCACTTCAGCGCATCGCGCAGCGAGGCCATCAGATGATGGGTGGCCTGCGAGATCATCCGGGCGTCCTGCGCGATGCCGTTATCCTCGCCCTGCTTTGCGCTGGCCGTCTCGATCGTGTTGGCGAAGGCAAGGATGGCTGAGAGGTTCTGGCCGAACTCGTCATGGAGCTCACGGGCGAGGGCGCGGCGTTCGTCGTCACGGATCTCGATCAGCCGCCGCGTCAGCGCCGCGCGCTGTTCGGTCGCTTCCTCCAGCCGGCCGCCGAGCTCGCCGACGGCGCTGCCGATCATCGCCAGCTCCATCGAGCGGAAGCGCGGCAGCTTTGTGCGATATTGTCCGCGCGCCATGCGCTGAAGTGCCGTGACGATGGACCGCGCCGGCGCCAGCGTGTGCGCTATGGCGAGCGAGGCGAACAGGGCGATTGCCGCCGCCATCAGCAGTGCGACATCGATGACATTGAGGATGTACTCCCAGGCGAGCGAGATCGCGGCGGCGGCATCAGGCGTTGCGACGACCGTGCCGGCGGCCGTGGCACGGGGACTGACCGGCCGCACCACCTCGGCATGGCTGCCCAGGAATGTCGGCACGATCGCGGCGAACCAGCGCGGCGGCGCCTTGCCCAGACCCTCGCTCTGGCCGCAGAGCGGCTTCTCGAATGCGGTCGCCGGCTGGAACTCGACGCAGACGCCAGGCGAGATCAGCTTCACCGTCTCCAGTGTGCGCCATTCCGGAACCGGCAGGAGGTGCTCGCGCGTTCTGCTGCTGCGCAACAACAGCTCATGCCAGTACAATGCCCCTAGCGCCTGCGCGACGCGCTGCGCGGAGGCCGTCGTCGCCCGGTCGACGCTGCGATAGGCATCGAACGTGGCCCACACGGTCGCCGCGCCGAGGCAGAGCGCAACGATGAGAAGAAGACGGGCGACAAGCTGAAGCACGAGGCGCATGCGATCACCCCCGACGTTTGGTAAGCTCAGCCTAACAACGCCGCCGCGCCTTGCCAATTGCAGGGAACGGCCGGAATGCAGGTCGGGCAAATTTCCCAAGCCGGATTGGGCATGGGTCTTTGGACCGGGCGCGGCGGCTTTGATCTAATCGCCGGGGAAACATTGTTGGCCGGGAGCAATGCAGCATGAGCTCGATCACGATTGGTCCGACTGCGCGACAGGCCTCCGATCCATCCGAGCGCAGCGCGCTGCTGTTCTGGATGATCTTTACCGGGCTTTCGATCTTCGCGATCGTGCTGTTATGGCGGTTCGGCCTGATCCGTCTGATGCTGACCTCGGACCGCACCTATATCTCCAGCGTGATCGCGCTGCTCTATGTCGCCACCTGCGGTCACTGCTTTCTGCGCACGCGGGCGATCGCGCGCGAAGGGGCCGCGGCGCGGCGCTGCCGCGCGGTGCTTGCGGCGCCCGACGGCAGCAGGGCGATCGATGCGAGCGCAACCGCGCTTCCCCGCGGGCTGGTACGGGATCACATTGAGAGCCTGGTGACCAAGGCGGCCGCGCAAGACTACCGGCCGGTCGACCAGACGCTGCTGCTGCGGACGCTCGCCGACCGCCTGCGGGGTTCCAACGGCTTCGGTGCCTTCGTCTCCGATACGCTGATGAAGCTCGGTTTGCTCGGCACCATCATCGGCTTCATCATCATGCTGGCGCCGATCGCGGGGCTCGACGCCGCCGACAAGGTCGCGATGCGGTCCTCGATGGGCCTGATGAGCGACGGTATGGCGGTCGCGATGTACACGACGCTGGCCGGCCTCGTCGGCTCGATCCTGATCCGCATTCAATATTACATGCTCGATGCCGCGACCCAGCGCGTGTTCTCGGATGCCGTGGTGCTGACCGAGACCTACGTGACGCCGGCCCTGGAACGCAGGCGTCCGGAAACGCCGTCATGATGGATGATTTCGGCCTCTATCCGCGCGAGGAGCCGTTCGATCCCTTGGGCGTCATGCTGTTCAAGGCGCTCCAGGTGATCGCCTTCCTGTTCTTCCTCGCGCTGCTCGCGGTCTCACCCGATGCCAAGGACGGCAAGATCGACTCCAAGGCCGAGTTCATGATCACGCTGGACTGGCCGGACAATCATCCCGACGATCTCGACCTGTTCGTGCAGGATCCCGCCGGCAACATCGCCTGGTATCGCCACCGCGAGGCCGGCTTCCTCACGCTCGATCGCGACGACCGCGGCGGGGCCAACGACTTCATCCTGGTCAACGGCAAGAAGATAGCCTCGCCGATCCGCGAGGAGATCGTCACGGTGCGCGGCATCGTCGCCGGCGAATACACCGTCAACGTCTCGCATTTCGTCGCCACGACCGGCGAGCCGGTGACGGCCAATGTGAAGGTGCAAAAGCTCAATCCGACCGCGCAGGTGATCTTCGACAACAAATTCACCCTCGACCACACCGGCGACGAGAAGACCGCGGTGCGGTTCCGGCTCGATGCCGAGGGCAAGGTCATCGACGTGAGCCAGCGTCCGAAATCGCTGATGGAGACGTTCCGCAGCAGCTGGCGCAACGGCGCCGATATCGACCCGAACACGCGGGTGAGGGTGCGCCGTGAGTGATCTGCAGACGATCATCCTCTCGCTGTCGGTCGCCTACGCCGTGATCGGCGCGTTGCTGCTGGTCGTGCTGGTCTATGCGCGGCTGCACTGGTCGCTGAAAGCGGTCGCGGTGGTCGTGACCAGCGCCTTCTATGTCGTGAGCTTCACGGACATGCGCGGGCTGCTCGGCTGGGCCAGTACCGATCGGATGCCGACCTCCTTCAAGCTGCTCGCGGCACGCATCGTCGAGCCGCATTCCCTGGAAGGCGATCCCGGCTCGATCTATCTGTGGGTCGAAGAGCTCGACGAGGATCATCGTCCGAGCGGCATCCCGCGCGCCTTTCGCGTCCCCTACAACGACAGGCTGGCCGACAAGACCCATGCGGCGGAGAACGAGATCGCGGCCGGGCATCCGCAAGGCGGGCGCGCGGCGGATTTCGGCGGTGGCGAGGGCAGCCTGATCGACATGGTCAGGGAATATGTGACGCCGAAGACGATCCTGGAGACCAGCGGCGGCGATTCCTCGACCGGTGAGTTCAATGCGCCGCCGGCTGGCGCACAAGGCGCGGTGTTCACGCCACTGCCGCCGCCCCGGATGCCGCCGAAGGACGAGCAATAGGCTCTTCACCATTGCATCACGGCTGCGCTGGTAAACCGTCACGCGCTGGCGCATCCTATTGACGTCCCTCAAATTGGCCTTATCGGCTTCCAATAAGAATATGAGGGTGGAGGGTGCGTGCTTCTCGCTGTCTTCTCGGATATCCACGGCAACCGGCAGGCCTTCGAGGCCTGCCTGAAGTTGGCCCGCGCGAAGGGCGCGGAGCGGTTTATCCTGCTTGGCGATTTCGTCGGCTATGGCGCCGACCCGGAGTGGGTCGTGGATACCGCCATGGATCTGGTCGCTCATGGTGCCGTCGCCGTCCGCGGCAATCATGACGAAGCCGTCAACACGACCACCGAGACCATGAATGCCGAGGCACAGATCGCGATCGAATGGACCCGTGGGCGCCTCGATGTCGGACAACGGCGTTTCCTGGCCGAGTTGCCGATGCTCGTGGAGGACAGCGACCGTCTGTTTGTGCATTCGGAGGCCTCCAGCCCGCAGCGCTGGCACTATGTCCGCTCGACCGCGGACGCCGCCAAGAGCCTGATCGCCACGCCCGCTCATGTCACATTTTGCGGCCACATCCACAGGCCCGCGCTCTATTCGATGTCGGTGACGGCGAAGATGACGAGTTTCGTGCCGAAGAGCGACGTCCCGGTGCAGCTGCTGCGCGGGCGGCAATGGCTGGCGGTGCTCGGCTCGGTCGGCCAGCCCCGCGATGGCGACCCCGCCGCGTCCTTCGTACTGTTCGACACGGTCTCGTGCGAAATTACCTATTGCCGCGTGCCCTACGACATCGCAGCCGCTGCGAACAAGATCCGCGAGAACGGCCTGCCGCCCTGGCTCGCCGACCGGCTCTCGCAGGGGCGGTAGAGCCGATGCCCAAATCCCTGGTCAAATCAGGCGCGGAGATCGACGGCTACACGATCGGCGAATGCGTCCATGCCGGCGGCATGGCGACGCTGTGGACCGTCACCCATCCCGACATCGACGTGCCGCTGCTGATGAAGGTCCCGCGGGCCTCCGAGGGCGAGGATCCGGCGGCCATCGTCTCCTTCGAGATGGAGATGATGATTTTGCCGCGGCTGACCGGCCCGCATGTGCCGGCCTGTTTCGGCACCGGCGATTTCGCCCACCAGGCCTACGCCGTGATCGAGCGGATACCCGGGACTACGCTCTATAAGCGGTTGCCTGATCTGCCGCTGCCTTACGAGGAGGCGCGGCTGCTGGTGGCGAAGATCGCCGCCGCGCTCGCCGATTTGCACCGGCAGAACGTCATCCATCACGACATCAAGCCGAGCAGCATCATGTTCCGCGAGAGTGGCGAGGCGGTGCTGATCGACTACGGCCTGTCGCACCACAACCATCTGCCGGACCTGTTGCAGGAGGAGTTCCGGCTGCCTTACGGCACTGCACCCTACATGGCGCCGGAACGGCTCTTGGGCGTGCGCGACGACCCGCGCAGCGACCTGTTTTCGCTCGGCGTGCTGCTCTACTTCTTCACGACCGGAGAACGTCCGTTCGGCGAAGGCGAGACGCTGCGCGCGATGCGGCGCAGGCTGTGGCGCGATCCGCAGCCGCCGCGCAAACTTCGCGCCGACTATCCGCCCTGGCTTCAGGAGGTGGTGTTGCGGTGCCTCGAGATCGAGCCGGTCTGGCGCTATCCGACCGCAGCGCAACTCGCCTTCGATCTCGCCCATCCGAGTCAGGTCAAGCTCACCGCGCGCTCGGAGCGGATGAAGCGCGATCCGCTCAGCGTCGCGTGGCGCCGCCGCTTCAACCAGGGCGTCATGCAGCCGCGCGCGAAATCCGACGTCGCGGAGCAGATCGCATCGAGCCCGATCCTCGCGGTCGCGCTCGATGCCGCCGAAGGCGCGCCGGAGCTGAACGAGGCGCTGCGCGTCACCACCGAGCGCATTCTGGCGACGTTACCCTCGGCGCGGCTCGCCTGCGTCAACGTGCTCAAGCTCAACCGCATCGCGATCGACAAGACGCTGGATGAGGAGGGCTCCAACAAGCACATCGACCGCCTGGTGGCGCTCCGCCATTGGGCGACGCCGCTGAAGCTCGATGAGAGCCGGCTGTCGGTTCACGTGCTGGAAGCGGTCGATCCCGCCACGGCGCTGCTGGAATTCGCCGAGATGAACTCGGTCGACCATTTCATCATCGGGGCGCGGCAAAATTCGTTCAGGCGCACCTGGCTCGGCAGCGTCTCGGCCAAGGTGGCCGCGGAGGCGACCTGCACCGTCACCGTGGTGCGGCCGCCGCGGATGGCTGTGGATGCGGCGAGGGCGGGCGCCGGCGTGGTGTGGGGCTAGGAAAGATCAGGCCGCGTGAGCGGTGTGGACGGAACGTTTGCGGCGGATCGGCCAGGTGAACTGCGGACCGGACTCGCCGTGTTCGGCATGGCCGCCGAAATACTGGATGATCTCGCGGCAGGGCTCGCAGTTGAACAGATTACGCGACGCGGACGCCTTGGTCATTTCCTTCAGGCAGTTCGGGCAGTGCGGTTTCATCTGCTTAAGTCCGGAAAAAGATTTCAATGCCGGCGCGGTGACCGGAACGGGTGATCCAGGTCCGCCGCCTCGGCCCCGGTGTCGTCGCTCATCTCGCCTTCGGTGCGTTCGAGCCGGCCAAAGAAATAGTCGAGGCTCGGATGCGGGCGGCGCGGGATGCGGCACCGGCGCTTCGGCTGACGCTTGATGAGTGCGATCTGAATGGGCGTCAGGCCCGATAGCGGTTGCGACGGATGCTACGGACCGAACGTGCCGGGGCCTCGACGGGTCCGGCCGATGGGCCAAACACAACAAATGCACTGAAACCGATCCACAACGCCACGCCAGTCCAAACCAGGGTCGTCGTCATGATGTGCTCCTGTCAAATCAGGCAGGAATCACTAGCTGTGATTTGCGCGAATCAAGGAAGTCCGGAGGAGTACGGATTCAGGTTGCAATTTTAGGCATTTGCGCGCTGCAACGCCCGTAAGAACCGCAGATTGCGGGCGCTTCTGCGTGTCAGATGGCCTCGCCGCGGGCGCCCGCGGCAGCGTTGCGGATCGCCGCGATGTTGGTCCTGTACGCTTCCTGCGTGCCGCCCCTGAACACGGAGGTGCCGGCAACGAAGGCGTTGGCGCCTGCCGCTGCCAGCGCACCCGCAACGTCGGGACCGACGCCGCCGTCAACCTCGATGTCGATCGGCCGGCCCGCGACCATCGCGCGGATGTCGCTGATCTTGCCGATCGCGGAGTGGATGAAGGCCTGGCCGCCGAAGCCGGGATTGACCGACATCACCAGCACGAGATCGACCAGGTCGAGCACATATTCGAGCACGCTGATCGGCGTACCCGGATTGAGCGAGACACCGGCCTTCTTGCCGAGCGCGCGGATCGCCTGGAGCGAGCGGTGCAGATGCGGACCCGCCTCCGCATGCACGGTGATGTGGTCGCAGCCGGCCTTGGCGAAGGCTTCGAGATAGGGATCGCAGGGCGAGATCATCAGATGCGCGTCGAAGATCTTCTTGGTGTGCGGGCGCATCGCCTTGATGACGTCGGGGCCATAGGAGATGTTCGGAACGAAATGCCCGTCCATCACGTCGAGATGGATCCAGTCGGCGCCGGCGGCGTCTACCGCGCGTACCTCCTCGCCGAGCTTCGAGAAATCCGAGGCCAGGATCGAGGGCGCGATGGCCAGGGGGCGGGGGGTGAAAGCTTGGGTCATGGCGCAGTTTCCCGTGGCGGCCGTAAAGGAACGAGTCTCGCCTAACATGGGCCTCCCGGCCGGGCAATGCAGGGCAGGCCCGCTTCCTGTGGGCGGAAAAATCTGCCGTCTCCGGCATGAATTGCCGATGTTCCCCGAGCCTGCAAGGCGTAGTGAACGCGGAATTCATTGAGCTTTTCGCACTGGCACGTCGCTTGCTCATCCAGCTCCAGAACATTGGCCGCGGCGTGCCCGCATCGGTTGGAGTTGTGCAATGTTGTTTGCCCTTGGTGCCGTCTCGAGCGCACTCGACGCGATCCAGTCGCTGACGAGCTCGAAATCCTCGTCCTCGACATCCTCGCAAGGCGCGACCAATCCGTTCGCGATCGACAGCAGCAACAGCACGACCAGCGGCGCGACGTCGTCGGTCAATTCCGGCAATTGCGCGCAGATATCGCCCGAGACGATGAGCGCGCTGATCGCCGCGCAGAGCCAGTCGACGGATTCGACCAGCAGCTCGACCAGCTCCACGTCATCGAGCGCGACGTCCTCGACGTCGACCAGCCGGGACGATGCGCTGAAGGACCTGTTCTCGCAGCTCGATGCGAATGGCGATGGCCAGATCAGCAAGTCCGAGTTCGAGAACGCGCTGGGCGCCGGCGGTACCAACCTCGCGCAGGCCGACGACGTGTTCTCCAAGCTCGACAGCAATTCCGACGGCAGCGTCAGCCTCGACGAGATGTCGAAGGCGCTGAAGGGCAGCGGCCATCACCACGCGCAAGCCGCGAGCGGCTCCAGCGATGCGTCCGGCAGCGATTCCGATTCCTCGTCATCGTCGAGCGGCGGGTCGACCTCGACCACGACGACCGGCACCGACGGCTCGACCACCACCACCGTCACCTATGCCGACGGCTTCAAGATCTCGACCACGGTGCCGGGCGCCTCAAGCTCTTCAAATACGTCGGGCGGCGGCAATTCGCCCTATGACTGGTTCGGCCAGATGATGCAGCGCCAGGCCCAGACCGCGGCGGGGTCCTCCGCTTCATCGATGTCGATGAGCGTGTAACGCGCGCCCTGAAGCGTTAGCGAAACCGATCCTTCCACGCCGGCATCGCGCCGGCGAAGGGCAGGGCGGTGGCGTGATAGACGCCGCGTGCGATTGCGCGCGCGACCACGTTGGCGGCGACCATGCCGAGTTCGGTGAGACCTGCCATCGGATCGATCGGTTTCGCGCCGGTCGCAGCGGCAAACAGCACGTCGCCGTCGGTTGTCGCGTGCACCGGATAGATCGCACGGGCAAAACCGGTGTGGGCGATCATCGCGAGCCGCTTGGCCTGCGGCTTGGTCAGCATCGCATCAGTGACGACGGCGCCGATGGTGGTGTTCTCACGATCGCTTGCCGCAGGTCCGCCCTTGATGCGCATCCTGAGCATGTCGTCGGTGAACTTATCAGGCAATCCGTGGTTGCCGAACTCGCCATTGACCTCGAACGGCGCCGCCCAGAACCACGGCCCGTCCCCGACGGTGGCGCTGCCCACCGCGTTGACCGCGACGATTGCCGCGACTGTGATGCCGCTGCTGGTGACGGCGGACGCCGAGCCGAGTCCGCCCTTGAACGTCGCGGTGGTGGCGCCGAAGCCTGCGCCAACGCTGCCCAGCGCGAAGTCGTCGCCGGCGGCGACCGCCGCAGCGTAGCCGAGATCGCGATAGGGCGCGAAGCGTCCCCAGGCCTTGTCGCCGTCGTTGAGCAGATCGAACAGGATCGCGCCCGGCACCAGCGGGATCAAAGCGCCGCGGATATTGAGACCTCGGCCCTGCTCGGCGAGCCAGGCCTGCACGCCGGCGCCGGCCTCTATCCCGAAGGCGGAGCCGCCGGACAGCGCGATGGCATCGACTCGCTCCTGCGTGCTGGCAAGATCGAGCAGCGAAGCCTCGCGCGTGCCGGGCCCGCCGCCGCGAATGTCGATCGCTGCGATCGCAGGGGAATCGAAGATGACCGCGGTCGCGCCGGAGGCGACTTTCGCATCCTCGGCATGACCGACGCGGACGCCGGCGATATCGGTGAGAAGGTTTTTCAAGGACGGCACTCCATGCGCAGCTGACACCAGCGATAGCGCACCGCCACCCCCGGCTCAACTCGCCAGCGCGGTCCTGAGCATCTTGGCGAGCTCCGACTTGCGGTAGGGCTTGGCCAGCAGCAGCACGCCGGAATCGAGCCGGCCGTGATGAACGATGGCGTTCTCGGTGTAGCCCGAGGTGAACAGCGTCTTCAGGTCGGGCCGCCGCCGCGCCGCCTCGTCGGCCAGCTGGCGGCCGTTCATGTTGCCCGGCATGATGACGTCGGTGAACAGCAGGTCGATATCCTTGTCGGCGTCGATGATGACGAGGGCTTCGGCGGCGTTGGCCGCCTCGAGCGCGGCATAGCCGAGGCTCTTGATCTGGGTCACGACATATTGCCGCACCAGCGCGTCGTCCTCGACGATCAGGATCTTCTCGTCGCCACCGGTGATCGGAACATTCTGGAGCGCCTCGTACTCGGTCTCCTGCACGCCACTCGAGCGCGGCAGGTAGATCTTCACGCTGGTGCCGTGACCTTCCTCGCTGTAGATCTTGATGTGGCCGCCGGACTGCTTGACGAAGCCGAACACCATGCTCAGGCCGAGACCCGTGCCCTTGCCGACCTCCTTGGTGGTGAAGAAGGGATCGAACACCCGCTCGATGAGGGTCGCCGGGATGCCGGAGCCGGTGTCACTGACCGCGATCATCACGTAATTACCCGCGGTGACGTCGGGATTCATGCTGGCATAGCCGTCGTCGAGGAAGATGTTGCGCGTCTCCAGCACCAGCGTGCCGCCCTCGGGCATGGCATCGCGCGCGTTCAGCGCGAGGTTGAGGATTGCAGTGGAGAGCTGGCTCGGGTCGATCAGCGCCGGCCAGGCTTCTTCGGTCAGCTGCGGCATGATCGTGATCTGCTCGCCGAGAGTCGGATGCAAGAGCTTGGCAGCCTCCAGCACCAGCGCATTGACGTCGATTTCGCGCGGTTGAAGCGGCTGCTTGCGGGCGAAGGCGAGTAGATGCTTGGTCAGCTGCGCGCCGCGCTCGGCGGCGTCGTCGATCAGCTTGGTGATGGCGGCAAGCTCGGGCCGGTCGGCCACCGCATCGGCCAGAATGCCGATCGTGCCGGTGATGACGGTGAGCACGTTGTTGAAATCGTGGGCAACGCCGCCGGTCAACTGACCGATCGAATCCATCTTCTGGGCCTGCCTGAACTGGGCTTCGGCAGCCTGCTGCTCGGTGAGGTCGCGCCCGATGAAGAAATGGCGCTTCACCGGCTCGGACCAGACACCCATCCAGTTCAGCGTGACCTCGTGACCGTCGTAATGGTAGTAGCGCGCCTCGAAGCTGCGCTTGGTCTGGCCGCGCCGCGCCGCGCGCATCTCGCTGCGCGTATTCTCGAGGTCTTCGGGATGAATGAAGTCGGTCGCGCTGTGCCCGATCATGTCGTCCGGGCTGAAGCCGAGGATGTCCTTCACGCTCGGTGAGACCTGGATGAAATTGCCGAAGCCGTCGGTGACCAGGATCAGGTCCCGCGAGGTCTCGAAGATGCGCTGGCGCTCCTCGGTCTCGCGACGCAGCTTCTCTCTTGCCTGCTTCTCCTCGGTGATGTCATGGGCGATCTTGGAGACGCCGACGATTTCGCCATTGTCGGCTCGCAGCGGCGAGATGTTGAGCACGACGTCGAGCTGGCGGCCGTCCTTACTGATGCGGACCGTCTCGTGCTGGGCGATCGATTGGTTGCTGCTGATGCGGTTGAGGGTCCCCCGGACTTCGGCCTTGCGATCCTGCGGCACGATGAGGTCGATCGGCTGGCCGACCGCCTCGGCGGCCGAATAGCCGAACAGGTGCTCAGCGGCCCGGTTCCAACCGGTGATGACGCCGTCGAGGGACTCTGTGATGATGGCATCGTTGGAGGATTCGACGACGGCGCCGTAGAGCGCGAGGCGTTTGCCGTAAAAGTCGCGATCCGAGGCCGATTGTTCGCGCAAGCGGCCGACGAGGCTCATCGTGCTGGCCTGGAGGCGGACATTCTCGATCAGGAGGACGGCGAGCACGAAGCTCGAGGCAGAGAGGCCGTAGAGGCGGCCGGCATAGAAGCCGAGATCGAAACGGGCGACGTTGACGATCGCCGACAGCGCGATGTCGAACAGCCAGGCGCACATCGTGACCATGAGCCAGACGTCGATCACCGTGTGCGGCTTGCGGAACCAGAGCGTGATCAGCGCGGCAAAGCTCATTGACCACACGAACGACACCACGCCGAGCATGGTGGTGGTGTAGCGGCCGTCCTTGAGCAGGACCGGCAGCAGGCCATGCTGCGCGGTGACGATCCAGGCGATCGCGATCATCGCTACGCAGACGCCGAGCACGGCGAGTACGATCGAACGCCCCGTCGGCCCCTTGATCTTGTCGCCGCCGTTGGCGTCCTTCAGCGAAGCATAGGCAAGCACGAACAGCGGGAAGACGCCGTGCCAGAACATGTAGAGCCAGACCGTGGTCTGACTGCCTGCACCCAACAGTCCGGTCGGTGCGAATAGCCCGGGAAAGGTGAGGGCGTGGGTCACCGCGGCGGCCGCTGTGAACAGATATCCGGTCGCGAGCAGCAACAGCGCGCGGCTGCGCAGGACGGAGAATTGCGACAGCAGCAGCACCGCGGTGATGATGTCGCTGACGGCGAGCGCCGACTGGTAGCTGGCCACGAAGGCCGGCACCTGGGGCAGCGGCGTACCCGCAAAGGGGACAGCCAGCGCGAACAGGATCGCCGAGATGCCGACGATCGCCAGTGCTGCAGTGCGATCGCTCTGCGTGGCGGGCAAGGTCGAAAGGAATGTGCTTCGGTCGTTCTTTGCGTGCACGTTGACCTCTCGCTGGGTCGTCATGGGTTAGTCCACGTGACTTTGTTGACCGGCTGCCTTGGTCACCATGGTAGCCGGCTCCGGGCGTGCGTCTTGACCTGACGGGCCCACGACTCAACCGAGGGTTACAGCTTACTTAACTCGGACAGGGACACGGAATAGGGAATCGGTAAGGTTGGCTTTACTGGACCGCCCGATACTGCCTTGCCGCACACCGGCGTTGAATTGAACCATTTAATGATAGGAATCCGGGAGTTGTTCCCATGCCCCGTATCCTTGTGATTGACGACCAAAAGGGCGTCCGTGCCATGGTCGCGATGGTGCTTCGGGTCAACCATTATGACGTAGTCGAGGCCGAGAGCGGCGCGGACGGGTTGAAGGCCTTCGGCGAGAGCGCCTTCGACGCTGCGATTGTCGATATTTTCCTGACCGATACCAGCGGCGTCGACGTCATGGCAACCATCCGTGAGCGGGTTCCCGGATTTCCGATCGTGGCGGTCTCCGGCATGACCGCGATGGATTTCATGGGCGAGGCGCCTGATCTCGATGGCGTGGTCTGCCTGCAAAAGCCATTTCGGCCGAACGATCTGCTGCAAGCGCTTCGCGAGGCGCAGGCGGCCGCAGGTGGCGAACTGCCGGCGGCGGTCTGATCGCCCAGAAAAACGCCCCGGCAAGCCGGGGCGAGGTCTTGATCGCAACGGTGCTCAGGAACTCCCGAGCAAGACCGCTCCTAGGAGCCTTTGCCGCTGATTTCGGCGTAGCCGCCCTTGGCGTCCCACTTGTAGACGACGTAGTCGAGCTGCTTGATATCGCCCTTGGTGTCGTACTCGATCGGGCCGATCACGGTGTCCCACTTGCCGGCCTTGATCGCCGCCATGACCTTCTTGGCGTCGGTGGTGCCGGCCTTCTTGACCGCCTGCGACCAGACCTGCATCGCCGCATAGGTGTAGAGGGTGTAGCCCTCGGGGTCGATGTTCTTGGCCTTGAAGGCCTCGACGATCTTCTTGGCGGTCGGCTTGTTGCGCGGATCGGGGCCGAAGGTGAACAGCGTGCCTTCGCCGGCGGGGCCGGTGATGGAGGCGTACTCCTTGTCGGCCAGCGCATCGCCGGCCATCAGGATCGTCTTGAGACCCTGGTCGCGCATCTGGCGCAGGATCAGGCCGCTCTCCTGATGGTAGCCGCCGACATAGACGAGGTCGATGTTGTCGCGCTTCAGGCGCGAGACGATCGCGTTAAAGTCCTTGTCGCCCTTGTTGTAGGATTCGGAGAGCTTCACGGTGACGCCGGCCTTGACGAGGGCCTTCTTGGTCTCGTCGGCGAGACCCTTGCCGTAAGTGGTCTTGTCGTCGAGAATCGCGATGTTCTTGCCCTTGAAGTTTTTCGCGATGTACTGCGCGGCAACCAGGCCCTGCTGGTCGTCACGGCCGCAGACGCGCGCCACGTTCCAGAGCCCGGCGTCGGTGAATTTCGGGTTGGTGGAGGCGGGGGTAATCTGGAGCACATTGCCGTCGGCATAGGCCTCCGAGGCCGGGATCGACGAGGACGAGCAATAGTGCCCGGCCACGAATGGCATCTTGGCGCTGGCGATCTTCTCGGCGACCGAACGGGCCTGCTTCGGATCGCAGGCATCGTCCTCGACGTCGAGCGCGAGCTTCTTGCCGTTGACGCCGCCGGCCGCGTTGATGTCAGCCACGGCCATCTCGGCGCCGTTCTTCATCTGGCGGCCGAAAGCGGATTCGCCGCCGGTCATCGGGCCTGCGACTGCAATTGTGACATCCTGCGCGAACGCCGCGCTCGACAGCGCGATCGACGCGCCGAATGCCAAACCGATGAGCTTCAGTGACTTCATGAGATACCTCGCGGATGGTCGCCTGTGGGAGTTGCCGGGGCACGCCCGGTCCAAACCGGTCCTATTGTTGAATGAATCTCTGGAGAAGTCACCGGCAAAATACGGGCATTGCGGTGATATCTCGCCACATTCGGCCGCACGGGGAGGCCGCTAGCCGTGCCGGCCGCCTTCGAGATAGGCGGCGCGGATCTCGGGGCGCTGGAGCAATTCGGCGCCGGTTCCGGCCAGCGTGATCAGGCCGTTGACCATGACGTAGCCGCGATGGGCGAGCTTGAGCGCATGGTTGGCATTCTGCTCGACGATCAGCACGGTCAGGCCGTCCTGCCGGTTCAGGGTGCGGATCGCGTCAAAAATCTGGCGGGCGATCAGTGGCGCGAGCCCGAGCGAGGGCTCGTCGAGCAGCAGCAGGCGCGGGCGGCTCATCAGGGCGCGTCCGATCGCCAGCATCTGCTGCTCGCCGCCGGACAACGTGCCGCCGCGCTGGGCGTAGCGTTCCTTCAGGCGCGGAAACAGCGTGAACACGCGCTGGAGCGTCGTCTCCCGCTCTGCATCGGTGCATGCGGTGGCGTCCGCCCCCATCTGGAGATTTTCCGCGACGCTCATGCGCGGGAAGATGCGGCGGCCTTCGGGCGATTGCGCGATGCGCAGATGCGCGATCTCGTGGGTGGGAACATCGGTGATGTCGCGGCCTTCGTACAGGATCTGGCCCGAGCGGGCGCGCGGCTTGCCGAAGATCGTCATCATCAGCGTCGACTTGCCGGCGCCGTTGGCGCCGATCAGGGCGACGATCTCGCCGGAATTGATCTCGACATCGACGCCCTTCAGCGCCTCGATCTTGCCGTAGGCGGCGCGAAGGCTGCGGATCGCAAGCAGGGGCGTGGTCATGCCATTATCTCACTGCCGTCATGCCCGGGCTTGTCCCGGGCATCCATGCCTTTGCCCAGCACAAGAAAGCAAGACGTGGATGGCCGGGACAAGCCCGGCGATGACGATGTTGAGAGACCGGCAATCACGAGCCGCTCTCCATCACCGCCGCAGCCTCGTCCTCGTCGGTACCGAGATAGGCGGCGATCACCTTGGGATCGTCGCGGACCTCGCGCGGCGTGCCTTGTGCGATCTTCACGCCATGATCCATCACCGCGATGTGGTCGGAAATTTCCATCACCACCGACATGTCGTGCTCGATCAGCAGGATCGAGGTGCCGAGCTCGTTGCGGATCGACAGCAGGAGCTCGCTGAGTGCTGCGCTCTCGCGCGCGTTGAGGCCGGCGGCGGGCTCGTCGAGACAGAGCAGCGCGGGCTCGGTGCACATTGCGCGTGCGATCTCGAGCCGGCGCTGGTCGCCATAGGCGAGATTGCCGGCGGCGTCGTCGGCGCGGTCGAGCAGATTGATCCGCTTGAGCCAGTCGGTGGCGAGATCGATCGCGTGCCTTTCGGCATCGCGATAGACGGGGGCGCCGATGAGCCCGAGGAAAGTGAACCCGGAGGCGCGCATCAGCGCATTGTGCTGCGCCACCATCAGGTTCTCCAGCGCCGTCATGCCGGGGAACAGGCGGATGTTCTGGAAGGTGCGCGCCACCTTGGCCTGCTTGGCGATGCGGAAATCGTTGAGCCGGTCCAGCGCGATCTGCCGGCCGTCGTCATGGGTGAGGCGGATGGCGCCACCGCTCGGCTTGTAGAAGCCGGTGATGCAGTTGAACACGGTGGTCTTGCCGGCGCCGTTCGGCCCGATCAACGCCGTGATCTTTTTTCGCTCGGCAGAGAACGAAAGATCCTGCACGGCGACGATGCCGCCGAACCGCATGGTGAGCTTGTCGACGTTGAGAATTGGCCCGCCGCTCATCCGTGGCCCTCCTTGACGAGGTCGGAGGAGATCGCTTGCGCCTTGGTCAGATAGACGGTCGGGGCGCGATGGCCGATGATGCCGCGCGGCCGCCAGATCATGATCAGCACCATGGCGATGCCGAACACCAACATGCGGTAGGTCTCGAGGCTGCGGAACAGCTCGAAGCCGCCGATCATGGCAAGCGCGGCCAGCGCGACGCCGAGCTGCGAGCCCATGCCGCCGAGCACGACGATGGCGAGCACCAGCGCCGATTCCTGGAAGGTAAAGGATTCCGGGCTGATGAAGCCCTGGCGCGTGGCAAAGAACGCGCCGGCAAAGCCGCCGAACATCGCACCCGTCGCGAACGCGGTGAGCTTCGTCGTCGTGGTATTGATGCCGAGCGCGCGGCAGGCGACCTCGTCCTCGCGCAGCGCCTCCCAGGCGCGGCCGATCGGCAGGCGGCGCAGCCGGATCGTCACCCAGTTGGTCAGCAGCGCCAGCGCCAGGATCAGATAGAACAGGAAGACGATGCGATGGGTCGGCGAATATTCGATGCCGAGCTTTGCTGCGAGCCCGTCATCGCTGTTGTCGAGCGGGATGCCGAAGAAAGAGGGGCGCGGAATGCTGGAGACTCCGTTCGGCCCGCCGGTCAAATCCTGCCAGTTGATGATGACGAGGCGGATGATCTCGCCGAAGGCGAGCGTCACGATCGCGAGGTAGTCGCCGCGCAGTCGCAGCACGGGGAAGCCGAGCAGCACGCCCCAGAATGCGGCCAGGATGCCTGCGAGCGGCAGGCAGACCCAGAACGACCAGCCGAAATTTGTGGCGAGCAATGCGTAGGAATAGGCGCCCACCGCGTAGAACGCGACGTAGCCGAGATCGAGCAGGCCGGCGAGCCCGACCACCACGTTGAGGCCCCAGCCGAGCATCACATAAGTGAGCACGAGGATCGCGAGATCGAGGATGTAGCGCTGGTTATAGAAAAGGACGGGAACGAGCAGCGTGAAGATGAGGAGCGCGGGCGCGAGGTAGCGACCGACGAAGGACATGCCGTTTTGCAACGCGGGCGGCACCAGTTTCTCGGCGCCGGTTGGGCCGATCCATTGCCGCAGCAGATCGATCACGATCGAGCCGCCGAACACCGCGGCGACGAGCGAGGCCAGCTCGCCGAAGCGCGTCCAATAGGTGAGCTGCCCGTCGGAACCGGCCTCGGTGCGGATGCCGACCATCAGCGAGAACAGCACCAGCGCGATCAGGGCGTTGATGAGGGCGGTTTTCAGAAGGGCGGGGATGCCGGCGGTGCGACTTGCGTTGGTGGTCTCGTGCGAGGTGGCGGTCACGCGGGGCGGTCCGTCAGACTTTTTCGACTTCGGGACGGCCGAGCAGGCCGGTCGGCATGAAGATCAGCACGATGATCAGGATCGAGAACGCGGCGACGTCCTTGTACTCGACCGAGAAATAGGCAGACCACATCGTCTCGATCAGGCCGATCGCGAGCCCGCCGAGCATGGCGCCGGGCAGCGAGCCGATGCCGCCGAGCACGGCCGCGGTGAACGCCTTGATGCCGGCGACGAAACCCATGAAGAAATCGACCAGGCCGTAATACAGCAGGTACATCAGGCCCGCGACCGCCGCGAGCGCTGCCCCGATCACGAACGTCATGGAGATGGTTCGGTCGACGTCGACGCCGAGCAGCGCCGCCATGGTCTGGTCCTGCTCGCAGGCGCGCATGTCGCGTCCAAGGCGCGTGCGCGACACTAGCCAGGTGAAGATCGCGAGCAGTACGATGGTGGTGAGAACCACCATGATCTGGATGTTCGAGAGCTGGATCACGAAGCCGTCCGTGCTCTCATGCAGCGTGTAACCGCCGGTGATAAAGGGCGGGATCGGCTTGACGCGGGCGCCCTGCGCCACCTGCGAATAGTTGGTCAGCACGAATGACATGCCAATCGCCGACAGCATCGGGGCGAGGCGGAAGGAATGGCGCAGCGGCCGATAGGCAATGCGCTCGATGGTCCAGCCATAGAGCGCGGTGATCGCCATCGAGACCAAGAGCACCACCAGCAGGATCACCGGGATCGCGGTCAGGCCGAGCGAGACCAGGATCAGAAAGGTGATGAGGGCGATGAAGCCGCCGATCATGAAGACGTCGCCATGGGCGAAGTTGATCATGCCGACGATGCCGTAGACCATCGTGTAGCCGATCGCGATCAGGCCGTAGATGGAGCCGAGCACGAGGCCGTTGATGAGCTGTTGGGTGAAATAATCCATAGGCTGCCGTTACCAAACCTGACGCGTCCGTGGGCTCCGGCAGCCCTTGAGCGGCGCGCTATTCCAGTTTTGTAACAGGAGGGAACCGGCCGCCGCAACAGGGCAGGCCTCGGCACAAAGGCTTGTGCAGAACTCATTTTTCCGAATCCGGTTCCCGGAACAGGGGAAACCTGAGTTTCTGAGCAACCAAGTTCGTTGTGGGCCGTTATGCATCACTGACGTCAAACAAGGGAGATTCCCGATGTCGAACCAGAATCAAAATCCGGGCCAGCAGAACCAGAAGCCGGGCCAGCACACCCAGAACCCCGGCCAGCAGCCGGGGCAGCAGCAGGGTGGCGGTCAGAAGCCCGGCCAGCAGCAACAGGACCCGGCACGCCAGGGCGACAAGCCCGGCCAGCACGGTCAGGATCGGCGCTAGTTCGGGAACATCCAGGGAGACAGAGAGTGAGAGAGGCCCCGCCGCAAGGCGGGGCTTTTCCGTCGGCGGCGCCGCTTCTATTGGCTGCGCCAGCCCATTGCCCGGGCAGTTAAGGTAAACGAAGGGTTTAAATTGCAGCCCGAGTCCGATGCGCGTTAGCTCCCGGCAAAGCCGCCGCCCGCCGAGGGCCGCGGGCCAAGCGAAGCGGGAAGCGGCATGTTCAAGAATTGGTGGATCGGCTCGGTCAACGGCGCATTGCTCGCCGCCTATTTCATTCCGGCCTGGACGCTGGTGGCCTTCAACATCATGGTGGCGCCGGTGCACGGCCTCTACGAGCGGCCGAGCGTCGCGGTCGCGCTGTTCCTCAGCGACCATCTCCAGATGTCCGGCATGAGCACGGTGCGCGCAGCCTGGCTGCTGGCGCTCGGACGGCTGACCGTGGTCGCGTTCTTCGCGATCTATCTTGCCCTCTTATGCATTCCCCGTACCCGCAAGAGCGGCAGCAGCGAAGAGGTGCTCGGCATTGCGCTTGCGATCGGCAGCCTGATCTCGTTTGCGAGCATGATCATGGCCTCGAAGGTCGGCGAGTTGGCCGCGCTGCGGCTGCACGCCACTGAGCTGTTGCTCCTGCTCGGCGCCGCGATCGTCTTGGTGATCGAGCGGCCGGCGGCGGTGCCCAAGACGGTCGAGACCATCGAGGTCCCGGCGCCGCTAGGCCTTGAGCAGGCCAAGCTCCTGCACAATGGCTGAGGCTTCCTTGACGGCGTTGTTCGCCGCCGGGACGCCGCAATAGATCGCCTGCTGGAGCAGGATCTCCTTGATGTCGTCGGGCGTGAAGCCGCCCTCAGCCAACGCCGCCCGCACATGCAGGCGAAACTCGTCCCACTGCCCAAGCGCGACCATGGTGCCGATCACCAGCACGCGGCGCGTGCGCTCGTCGAAATGCGGCCGCGTCCAGATCTCGCCCCAGGCGTAGCGGGTGATCATGTCCTGAAAGTCGGTGTTGAAGGCATTGCGGTTCGCGATCGACTTGTCGACCCAGGCATTGCCCAGCACCTTTCGGCGCACGTTCATGCCGGCATCGCGGCGCTTCTGGTCGTCCATGTGTCCTCCTTTCGTCATTGCGAGCGCAGTGTTCAGCCCGGGGACATAGCTTACACCTGTTCGGGGACATGGTTGACACTTTTGGATCATCCTAGATCGATCGCCGCGATCTGGTGCGCGGCGAAGAAGATGCCGAACCTGCCGTCGGTATTGAGTGGACGGATCGCAAGCCGTTCGCCGCGGAAGGCCTGCGGAACCTTCCACAATTTGCCTTTGAAGCTGACATAGGCCTTGGTGGTGGAGACGGAACGGACGACCTCGTGCTCGTCGTATTCCACCGCGGGCAATCTGTCCGGCATTTCCCGCGAACTGGGTTGGTACCGGCTTGCCGGAACGTTGTAGTTCAAAGCCTCATGCGGCCGATCGAGATTGTAGACGGCTCGCCATTGGTCGAATGCGCGCTGCACCTCGGCAAGGTCGCGGTAGCGCCTGAAGGCAAATACCTCGGCCTTCAGCGTGCGATGGAAGCGTTCGTTCTTTCCTCGGCTCTGCGGATGATACGGCCGGCTGTGGATCACCCGGACGCCAAGCTTCAAAAGCCAGACCGTCAGCCCGGTCCAAGGGTCTTCAAGGGTGAAGCCCCAGGGGCCGCCATTGTCGACGAACATCGCATCGGGGAGGCCGTACCGGCGGAATGTCTCCCTCAGATGCCCTTGCACGGTCGAACCTCGCTCGTTGTCACAAGCAGCCAGGCACAACGAGAACCGCGAGTGATCGTCCAGCATCGTCAGCGGGTGGCAGGATACGCCGTCCTCGAGTGGGCTGTGTCCCTTGAAGTCCATCTGCCAGAGCTGATTGGGTGCCTCCTTCTCGAAGCGGATGTAGGGCTGTCCAGGTCTCCCCGCAGGTTCGCTCACGCGATCGTAGCGACGCAGGATCTCGTGCGTCGTCGATATCGCCGGCACGGCTTGCCGGTCGCGCTTTAGACGATGCAAAATCTTGCGCGCCCCCCAGGCCGGGTGGACATCGCGCAAGGCCACAATCTGCTGCTCGATCGCAGCCTCAGTACGATCCGGGCTGTGATGCGGCCGGCGCGAGCGATCGGCCAGCGTCGTATCCCCTGCATCATAGCGCTCGATCCACTTGTAACCAGTCTGGGCACTAATCCCGAACTGCCGGCACAGCTTCCGCCGGTTCACTCCTTCCTGCTTAGCAAGCATCACAAACTCGCGCCGCTGGTCCATGACAGACACCTCTCGCCACGGCATGGCTCGCCCCCTTGTTCGACGAATCCAGCCGATTTTGATGTGTCAACCATGTCCCCGAACAGGTGTAAGCTATGTCCCCGGGCTGAACAGCAGCGAAGCAATCCAGTCTGTCACCGCGGTGGGATTTCTGGATTGCTTCGCTGCGCTCGCAATGACGAGTCTGTGAGACTAGCGTTGCATCAAAAAGCCGACCACCGCGTCGGTGAAGGCGTGCGGCTGCTCGACATTGGAAATGTGGGCGGCGTCGATGATGGTCATGCTGGCGCCGGGAATGTTCGAGCGGATCAGTTCGCCCGCGGAGATCGGCGTCGCCATGTCGTGGCGGCCGGCGATCACCAAAGTCGGGCTCTTGATCTTCGGCAGGAGCGCGCGCTGGTCGAGCGTCGACAATGCCTCGCAGCAGGCGAGGTAACCTTCGACCGGCGAGGCCAGCAGCATCGATTTCATTTTCGCGGAAACTTGCGGCTCGCGCTCGCGGAAATCGGCCGTCAGCCAGCCGCCGAGCACGGCGTCCGCGACCGCTGCGATGCCGCCCTTTTTCACGGCGTCGATGCGCTCCAGCCATTTCGTCGGCTCGGCATAGTAGCAGGAGGTGTTGGCGAGGATGAGCTTGCCGAACCGCTCCGGCGCATTCGCGCCCAGCCATTGCCCGACCATGCCGCCCATCGACAGGCCGCACCAATGCACCTTCTCGATGTTGAGATCGTCGAGGATCGCGAGCACGTCTCGGCCGAAACGTTCCATCGTGTACGGGCTCGGCGGAACGCTGGACTTGCCGTGGCCGCGGCGGTCGTAGCGGATGACGCGGAACACCTGCGTCAGCGCCTTCATCTGCGGCTCCCACATCTGCAGCGTGCAGCCGAGCGAGTTGGAGAGCATCAAGGTCGGCCCGCCATCGCGGCCCTCGACGGAGACGTTGAGCAGGCAACCGTCGGCATCGATCATGGGCATGATGGCGTCTCCGTATCTATTCGCGCTCGAGGCTGTCGAGCAGCCGGTCGATCAAGGCTTGCGAAGATCCTTGATAGGCCATCGGTTCGAACAATGCCGCAATTTTCTGGGGCGTCAGGTGCGCGGTGACTTGTGGGTCGGCTGCGAGAATCTCGCGCAGATGCTTCTTCTCGGCTACCGCGCGCTTGCTCGCGGCCTCGATCAGATGATGCGCGTCGCTCTTGCCGATGGCCTCGGCCAGCGCAAAGGTGATAGCTTCCGCCATGATCAGGCCGTGCGTCGCATCGAGATTGCTGCGCATGCGCGCGGCATCGACGTCGAGGCCCTCGGCGATATCGACGATGGCGGCGAGCGCGCCGGAGGTGACCAGCATCAGCTGCGGCAGCGTCGGCCATTCGGCATGCCAGGGCCCGGCGCTGCGCTCGTGGTCCTGCACCTGGGCAGCAAAGATCGTGGCAGCGAGCTGCGGGGCCATGGTCGCGCAGCCCAGCGCGCTGGCGGCTGCGACCGGGTTGCGCTTATGCGGCATGGTCGAGGAGCCGCCGCGGCCTTCGCCGGCCGGCTCAAAGGCTTCGCCGACATCGGTCTGCATCAGCAGCGAGACGTCGCGGGCGATCTTGCCGCAGCTGCCGGCGAGGATCGCAAGGCAGGATGCCGCTTCCGCGATGCGGTCGCGATGGGTGTGCCAGGGCGCCTCCGGCAGCGGCATGTTCAGCCCGTGTGCGAGCCGTTCAGCGACCGCAATCCCCTTGTCGCCGAGGGCTGCGAGCGTTCCCGCAGCACCGCCGAATTGCAGCGCGAGACCTTCGCGCCGCAGCCGCCGCAGACGGCAGCGGGCACGCGCGAGGCTTGCTGCATATTCGGCGGCCTTCATCCCAAATGGCATCGGCAGCGCGTGCTGGAGCCAGGTCCGTGCCACCATCGCGGTGTTGCGATGGCTGCGCGCAAGTGCGGCAAAACCTTTGATGGCGCGGCTGAGGTCGGCATCGAGCGCGTCGATCGCAGCGCGCAGCGTCAGCATGGTCGCGGTGTCGATGACGTCCTGGCTGGTCGCGCCCCAATGCACAAAGCGCGCAGCCTCGCTGTCTGCCTTGGCGACATCGGCGGTTAGCGCCTTGACCAGCGGAATCGCCAGATTGCCTGATCGTGTTGCCGCTTCCGCGAGCGCCGCCATGTCGAAAGCATCCGCCTTGCAGGCGGCCTCGATCGGCCCAACCGCGGCCTGGGGGATCACGCCGGTGGCGGCTTCGGCCCGCGCCAGGGCTGCCTCGAAATCGAGCATGTTCTGAAGTGTGGACCGGTCGTCGCAGACGGCGCGCATGGCGGCGCTCGACAGCATCGGCGCGAGCAGGGGGGAGAGGGATGTGCTCATGTTGTGCGGGACCTAACCACCATGGCCCGGCTGTGCCAATCCCCAACCGCTCGCGCAAGCTTTTTGCGGTTGCGAATATGCATTGCACGTGACCGGGCGCCACCCTTTCCTTTGCGGCCTCCGTGCGTTACTTGAGCATCCCTACCTTTTGCGATTTCCGGAGGCACCCCATGGCCATGACAATGAACGGCGAAGTCCAGCTTGCGGCGCCGCGCGAGGCCGTGTGGGAGAAGCTCAACGACCCCGCGGTGCTCAAGGCCTGCATCCCCGGCTGCGAGGAGCTGGAGAAGACCGACGACGGCGGTTTTCGCGCGACCGCGAAAATGAAGGTCGGCCCGGTCTCGGCGCGCTTCAAGGGTAAGGTCACGCTGAGCGATCTCGATCCGCCGAACGGCTACAAGATCTCCGGCGAAGGCGAGGGTGGCGTGGCCGGATTCGCCAAGGGCGGCGCGGTGGTCAGGCTCGCGGAGAAGGATGGCGGCACGCTGCTCGCTTACGACGTCGAGGCGCAGATCGGCGGCAAGTTGGCGCAGCTCGGCCAGCGCCTGATCAACGGCACCGCCAAGAAACTGGCCGACGAATTTTTCGCGAATTTCGCCAAGGCGGTACAGGGCTGAAACCTATCGCCTTTCGGCATGGCGCCTTGCGCCCGGGGTGATGTTGCTCCCGGGCATATTGGCCCATATGATGGGTTGGAATAATTATAAAAAAGAACCGCTTCGACGGGACCCGTCGGGGCGCTGATAGAGAGTGCTTATGGCAAAAATCTCCCTTATCGTGAACGGCAATCTTGTTACCGGCAATGTCGACCCGCGTACCCTGCTCGTGCAGTTCCTGCGCGAGAATCTGCGGCTGACCGGCACCCATGTCGGCTGCGACACCTCGCAATGCGGCGCCTGCGTCGTGCATCTCGACGGCAAGGCCGTAAAATCCTGCACCACGCTTGCGGTGATGGCCGACGGCCATGAGGTCAAGACGATCGAGGGACTGGCCGCCGACGGCGCGCCGCTGCATCCGATGCAGGAAGCCTTCCGCGAGCACCATGGCTTGCAGTGCGGCTTCTGCACGCCCGGCATGATCATGACCGCGATCGACATCGTGCATCGCAAGGGCCACGAGCTCGACGACCACACCATCCGCGAGGAGCTGGAAGGCAATCTCTGCCGCTGCACCGGCTACCAGAACATCGTCGCCTCGATCGCCGCCGGCGCGAAGGCGATGGCCCAATCCGATCTCGCCTAAACCGCGCGCATCCCGCGATCAGGACATCAAGATGTACGAATTCAAATACCACCGCCCCGGGACCGTGCGGCAGGCGGCCAATTTGCTGGTGAAGAACGAAGACGCCAAGGTGATTGCCGGCGGCCATACGCTGATTCCCGTGATGAAGCAGCGTCTCGCAAGCCCGCCGCATCTGGTCGACCTCTCCCATATCGAGGGGCTCAATACCATCGAGATGAAGGGCCGTTCGCTGGTGATCGGCGCCACCGCCAAGCACGCCGAGGTCGCGACCTCGGCCATCGTCGGCGAGGCGATCCCGGCGCTCGCAAATCTTGCCAGCCAGATCGGCGATCCCGCGGTGCGTCATCGCGGCACGATCGGCGGCTCGCTCGCCAACAACGATCCGACCGCCGATTACCCTGCCGCCGTGCTCGCGCTGGGGGCGACCATCGTCACCAACAAGCGCCGCCTCAAGGCCGAAGAGTATTTCCAGGGCCTGTTCTCGACCGCACTGGAAGCCGACGAGATCATCACCAAGGTGATGTTCCCGCTGCCGAAGAAGGCGGCCTATATCAAGTTCCGCAACCAGGCCTCGCGTTACGCGCTGGTCGGCGTATTCGTGGCGCGGCGTCCGTCGGACGTGTGTGTCGCCGTCACCGGCGCAGGCTCGGACGGCGTGTTCCGCGTCGAGGCGTACGAGGAAGCGTTGAAGAAGCGGTTCTCGTCAAAGGTGCTGGAAGGCATCGACCTGCCGGCGGAAGGTCTGAACAGCGACATCCATGGCAGCGCCGAATACCGTGCACATCTCATCGGCGTGCTGACCCGGCGCGCCGTCGAAGCCGCCAACGCAAAGGAATAAGCGGGCCGCCAACTGGCCCGATACTTGCCCCTTGTGAGGGCGTAGCGAGACTGGCTCTTTCATGACTCTTTCGGCCAATTCTTCCAGTGCCTTGCCGGCATCGGTCGATGCGATGCTCGAACTCTTGACCTCGCGCGGCTATCTGGCCGAGCGGTCGCTGGCGACGGTGACGTACCTGTCGCTGCGCATGGGCCGGCCGCTGTTCCTGGAAGGCGAGGCCGGCGTCGGCAAGACCGAGATCGCAAAAGTGCTGTCGGCGGCGCTGGGGCGCAAGCTGATCCGCCTCCAGTGCTACGAAGGTCTCGACGTCTCCTCGGCGGTTTATGAGTGGAACAGCGCTGCGCAGATGATCGCGATCCGGATGGCGGAAGCCGCCGGAGATACCGATCGCGAGCAGCTGTCCTCCGACATCTTCGCCGACCGCTACATGATCAAGCGGCCGCTGCTCCAGGCGCTGGAGCCCGACGTGGCCGGTCCGCCGGTGCTGCTGATCGACGAGCTCGATCGCGCCGACGAGGCGTTCGAGGCATATCTGCTCGAAATCCTCAGCGACTTCCAGGTGACCATCCCCGAATTCGGCACCGTGAAGGCGCCGCATCCGCCGATCGTCATTATCACCTCCAACCGCACCCGCGAGATCCACGACGCGCTGAAGCGGCGCTGCCTCTATCACTGGGTCGACTACCCCGCGGCCGAGCGCGAGCTCGCGATTGTGAAGTCGCGCGTGCCCGGCATCTCGGCAAAGCTGTCGCAGCAGGTCGTGCGCTTCGTGCAGGCGCTGCGCAACCAGGACTTCTACAAGTCACCCGGCGTCGCCGAGACCATCGACTGGGCCACCGCGCTGTCGGAGCTCGACGCCCGTTCGCTGACGCCGCAAGTCGTCGGCGACACGCTGGGCGCGCTGCTCAAGTACCAGGACGACATCACCCGGATGCAGGGCGACACCTTGCAGAAGGTGCTGAAGGAAGCGACGAGCGAGACTTGACGCGCGCGCCCCATAACTAACTCGTCGTTCCGGGGCGCGCGTAGCGCGAACCCGGAATCCATCGGGCGGCAGCGTTAATGGATGAATGGATTCCGGGCTCGCGCCAAGTGGCGCGCCCCGGAATGACGGCTGAGAGTGTAGATACATGGCCATCAATCACCTTGCGCCTGAGCAGACCGAGCAGTTCGCCGATAACATTGTTGGCTTCGCTCGCGCGCTGCGCGCGGCGGGCATGCCGGTCGGTCCGGGCGCGGTGATCGATGCCATGAACGCGCTTCCGGTGATCGACATCGGCAACCGCGCCGATGTCTTCACCACGCTGGAGGCGATCTTCGTCAAGCGCCACGAGCACGCGCTGATCTTCAAGCAGGCCTTCAACCTGTTCTTTCGCGCCTCGGAGGAGTGGAAGCACATGCTGGATTCGGTGCCGCTGCCGGACCAGGCCAAGAAGAAGCCGCAGGCAGGTGCCCGCCGCGTGCAGGAGGCGATGTCGCAGCCGCGCATGACCGAGACGCCGCAGCACCAGGAGCAGGATCTGCGCCTGTCGGTCTCCGACAAGGAGATCCTTCAGAAGAAGGATTTTGCGCAGATGAGCGCGGCGGAGATCACGGAAGCGCTTCGCGCCATCGAGCGGATGCGACTGCCGCAGGCCGAGCTTCTGACGCGCCGGCACCGGCCCGATTCCCGCGGCCTTCGCCTCGATTTGCGCCGCACGCTGCGCGCGTCCTTGCGCACCGGCGGCGACATCATCGACATCCATCGCCTCGGGCGGATCGAGAAGCCGGCGCCGATCGTGGCGCTGCTCGATATCTCGGGCTCGATGAGCGAATACACCCGCCTGTTCCTGCACTTCCTCCACGCCATCGGCGACGCGCGCAAGCGCGTCTCGGTGTTCCTGTTCGGCACGCGGCTCACCAATGTGACCCGTGCATTGCGCCAGCGCGATCCCGACGAGGCGCTCGCAAGCTGCTCGGCGGCGGTCGAGGACTGGGCAGGAGGCACGCGGATCTCGGCCTCGCTGCACAACTTCAACAAATTGTGGGCGCGGCGCGTGCTGAGCCAGGGCGCTATCGTGCTCTTGATCTCCGACGGGCTGGAGCGGGAGGCCGATTCCAAGCTCGCTTTCGAGATGGACCGGCTGCACCGCTCCTGCCGGCGGCTGATCTGGCTCAACCCGCTGCTGCGCTTCGGCGGCTTCGAGGCCAAGGCGCAGGGCATCAAAATGATGCTTCCGCACGTTGACGAATTCCGCCCGGTACATAATTTGAGCTCGATCCAGGAGCTGATCACCACGCTGTCCCGGCCGCTGCCGCCGCATCACCGCAGCCTGATCCGCTCCGCAGCCTAAAGAGGCCCACCATGCTCGATCGTGACGAGGATATTCTGAAGGCGGCGGAGGACTGGCAGAAGGCCGGCCGTGGCGTCGCACTGGCAACTGTCGTTGAGACCTGGGGTTCGGCCCCGCGCCCGGCGGGCTCGAGCCTCGTCATCAACGATGAAGGTACCTTCCTGGGCTCTGTCTCCGGCGGCTGCGTCGAGGGCGCCGTGGTCACCGAGGCCATGGACGTGATCGAGAGCGGCAAGCCAAAAATGCTGGAGTTTGGCGTCGCCGACGAGACGGCCTGGAATGTCGGGCTGTCCTGCGGCGGCACCATCCGTGTCTTCGTCGAGAAAGTCGGCTAGCCGTGAAGCTCGCAATTTTGCACGAACTCAATGCCGAGCGCGCCGCGCGCCGGCCGGCGATCCTGGTGACGGACACCGAGAGCGGCGAGCAGCGCCTGGTGAAATCAGCGGATTTCGCCAAGGATCCGCTGCGCGCCGAATTGGAAAAGCAGCTTCGCATGGGCAAGAGCGCCAATGTCGAGGCCGGCGGCAAGAAACTGTTCTTCAACGTCTATGCGCCGACCGCAAAACTCGTCATCATCGGTGCGGTCCATATCAGTCAGGCCCTGGCGCCGCTGGCGCGCTCGCTCGGCTACGACGTAATCGTGGTCGATCCGCGCACGGCCTTTGCGAGCCCGGAGCGCTTCCCCGACATTCCGCTGGTCGCCGAATGGCCCGACACCGCGCTGCCGCCGCTCAATGTCGATGCCTACACGGCGTTCGTCGCGGTGACGCACGACCCCAAGATCGACGATCCCGCACTGCTGCACGCCTTCGAGCGCAACTGTTTCTATATCGGTGCGCTCGGCTCACGGAAGACGCACGCCAAGCGCGGCGACCGGCTGCGAGCGCAGGGTGCCAAGGATAGCGATATCTCGCGCATCCACGCGCCCATTGGCCTTGCGATCGGCGCGGTGTCGCCGTCCGAGATTGCCGTATCGATCATGGCCGAGATCACCGCGGTACTTCGGCTGCCTCCCAAAGAAAAAGAAGAAGCGGCATGAAGTTCGGCCCGGCGAGCCCCAAGGATGCGATCGGCGGGGTGACCGTGCACACCCTGCGCCAGGGTCCGCTGGTGCTGAAGAAAGGCACCACGATCGGCCCTGCCGAAGTCGAGGCGCTCACGCGCGCCGGCATCAAGGATGTCGTGGTGGTACGCATGGAGCAGGGCGACGTCTCCGAGGACGTCGCCGCCGCCAGCATCGCGCTTGCCATCGGCGGCGAGGGCATCCATGTCGAGCGCGCCTTCACCGGCCGCGCCAATCTGTTCGCCGCAAGCCCGGGCGTGCTGGTGATCGACCGCGCCGCGGTCGACCGCATCAACAATATCGATGAGGCCATCACCTTCGCCACGCTCTCCGCCTTCAAGCCGGTGGTCGAGGGCGAGATGGTCGGCACCGTCAAGATCATTCCGTTCGGCGTCGAAGGCAATTTGCGCGATGCCGCGGTCAAGGCCGCCGGCAAGGACGTGCTGAAGGTCGCGCCCTACGTCATCAAGCGCGTCGGCGTGGTCTCGACGCTGCTGCCGGGCCTGTCCTCGAAGGTCGTGGACAAGACGCTGCGCGTCACCGCCGAGCGGCTTGCGCCGGCCGGCGCCAGCATCATCGCCGAGCGGCGGGTGCAGCACGACGAGCGTGCTCTCTCTGCTGCGATCAAGGAGCTGCTTGGGCTTGGTGCCGAACTCGTCATCGTGTTCGGGGCGTCGGCGATCGCGGATCGCCGCGACGTCATCCCTGCGGCCGTCACGGAAATCGGCGGCGAGATCGAGCATTTCGGCATGCCAGTCGATCCAGGCAATCTGCTGCTGATCGCACGCGCCGGTGGCGTGCCGGTGCTGGGCGCGCCGGGCTGCGCGCGCTCGCCGGTCGAGAACGGTTTTGACTGGGTGCTGATGCGGCTCCTCGCCGGCATCAAGGTAACGCGCTCCGAGCTGATGGGCATGGGCGTTGGCGGTCTGCTGATGGAGATCGTCACGCGGCCGCAGCCGCGCGCCAAGCCGGAGATCGAGGGCAACAGCCAGGTCGCCGCGATCGTGCTCGCAGCGGGCCGCTCGACCCGCATGGGCGGGCCGAACAAGCTTTTGGCCGAGATCGACGGCAAGAAGCTGGTGCGGATTGCGACCGAGCAGGCGCTCGCCTCCAAGGCATCCGAGGTGATCGTCGTCACCGGCCATCAGACCGAGCTGGTCGAGCAGGCGCTGCAAGGCCTGAAGGTGCGTTTCGTCAGGAATCCGGATTTCGCCGGCGGCATCGCAAGCTCGGTCAAGGCCGGCATTGCGGCCGTGTCTGAAGCGAGCGACGGAGCCGTGGTCTGTCTCGGCGACATGCCGCTGATCGATGCCGGCCTGATCGACCGCCTCATCGACGGCTTTGCGCCGGACCGCGGCAACCTCATCGTCGTGCCCGTCAGCGAAGGACGCCGCGGCAACCCCGTGCTGTGGTCGCGCCGCTTCTTCAAGGAGTTGATGACGCTCGACGGCGATGTCGGCGCGCGGCATCTGATCGCCAGGCACACGGAGGCGGTTGCCGAAGTGCCTGTCGACGGCGAGGGCGCCTTCCTCGACATCGACACGCCGCAGGCCTTGGAAGCGGCACGGCGCGGATGACGCCGTAGGGCGGGCAAAGCGCCGCGTGTCCACCAATTTCGAAAGACGGTGTTGATGGATGGTGGGCACGGCGCTTCGCGCCTTTGGCCACCCTACAGGCACTGATTTCAACCGCCCGTTCACCATCTGGAAACGACCGCCGCTTAGAGTCGCCTCCACCTGCCTTGGGGGGAGGGGTTTTTCCATGGCTTCGAACGTCGTCGCGCGCCGTTGCGCGATGTTTTTCTTTGCGCTGTCGGTTTGTGCCGCCGGCGCCCGCCATATCACCGAAGCCAATGCTGCCGGCGCGTTTGCGGTCGGCAAGTGCGGCGCCTATGGCCAGGCCTATGATTATGGCGCGGAGCACGAAGCCCGTGCCGCGGCGCAGAAGCAGTGCAGGGGCGAGTGCACGACGGTGACGATGAAGCACGCCTGCGCGGCGATGTCGGTCGATATGGCCAACCCCTGCGGCGCCTATGGCTATGCGGTCAAGCCGAAGATATCGGCTTCGCTCAATGCCGCGACGCGCGAATGCTACAAATATGGCGGCAAGGAATGCGTGATCCGCGCCTGGGCTTGCGACGCCAAAGGCTAGCAATAGCTAGCGCAGCCACCCTGAGGGGCCTTGCGGTAGCCTCGTCACTTGCTCCTGCGCGTCCATCGACCAGGGCGCCTTCGTCCTGGTGAATTCCGACCAGGCTTTCAGCAGGCGCGTTTCGACGCCGACCATGGCATGGGCCTGCCAGCCGGCGATGGCCGCCGCCGCCATGCCGCTGCCTGTGGATCCCGCGTCGACATCTGCAAGCAGTGATGTCGTCGTCGCCATATCGTTGTAGACCCCGAGCTCCTGTTGCAGGTCGGCGAGCCTGCGCGAGAAGCGTTTGGTGGATTTGCGCTGCCCGCAGAGCGGCAGCAGGAAGTCGGCGACATAACGCAACTTCTTCGCGGCGAGACGGACCCGGTGCCGGTCCTCCGTCGCCAGCGATTTGAAGCGGCGGCCGCGCTTCAGCACCTTCGCATGCTGCGCTGACAGGATGTTCCGTGCGAAGTTGATTGCCGGCTCCGCCAGTTGCGCCAAACCCTCGGGAGCAATTTCGCTCCGCCAGCCGCGTGCTTCGATCCAGCCGCCGAGCCCGATCACGAAATACGAGCATCGCCGGTTGGCGAGGGCGAGGCGGGCCTTGTCGTAACAAGTCGCGCGGCGTCCCTCAGCGAGCTCCCCCAGCGTGTCGAAGCCGGCGACGGACGGACAACCATCCGCGACCGTCCGCAACGTCTCCTGTCGGAAAACGTCCCAATCGCGTGCGCCGGAGAGACTTCCGGCAAGCCATTTCGCCTCGGCGCGGAGCAGGTCGAGCTTGTTCAACGCCACCACAGATCGCATCAGGTCGAGTGCGGATCGCAGCCGCCGCAGCGCGACGCGCAGCTGGTGCATCCCCTCCGGATCGCGACCGTCCTCGGCGGCAGGCAGCGATTGGAGCAGATGCCGAAAACAGGACCGCAGAATCTCGGAAAAGGCCTCATCGAGCGATATGGATGGATCGAGACGAAGCTTCGGTGGCTTCGGCGCCCCCGGCGGAGTGTCGGCCGCGAGATCGAAGCCTCGCGCGGATTTGCTCCGGATCGAAGCTCTCACCGGCCCATGCTCGGCGAGCCGGAGCGCGAGCTCCCAGATGGCGGACGGGCTGCCCGCCTTGAGCTCCAGCTCGATCTCGCTGACCGGCAGGGAGCGATCGCCGGATTTGAGATGACCCTGGTCGAAGGCGACCTCGACCGTGCCGGACGGCAAGTCGACGACGCGCTGATGCCGGTGAATGTCGGTGGTGAAGACGGCTTCCAGCGGATGGCGTTCGAGATCGGCCGGCAGCTTGTCCGGGATGAAGGGCAGCGCCAGCGCGATGTCGGGCGCAAGGGAGGGCACGGCTGCCTCCCATTCGCCGCGCCGGAGCGGATCGTTATCGAATTCCGCCTTCACGGTTTGCGTGAAGCGCGCGCCGCTCTGGCGGACCCGAAAGCTCAGCCCGTTGCGCTGAAGCGCGCGCTTGGGCGTGTCGTAGTAGACCGCCTTGAGGTGCTTTCGCGCGCCCTTGTTGCGCGCGTTCGCCGCGATGAAGGGCGCGTTGCCGAAATCGGCCAGGCGCACGGCATCGACGAGCAGCTTGAGCTCGATTTCGGTGGTGTGTGTCGCAACGTCGGGGGACGGAGGGGTCTCCGGTGCCGTTGGCTCGGCGCGCGCTGCATCACCGGAGAGATCGACCTCAGACGACTCGTTGGGCGAGAGTGCGCCGTCAGGGGAACCCGGCCCTGCGCTGGACGCGTCGGCGGTCGCGATAGTCTTCCCGTCCGCCGGGAAGGGATGACCGTTGGTCGTCTTTGCCGGACGCTGCAGGTGTTCGAGGGTCCGCTTTATCGCACCAGTTTCCGACATTCGCAGTTTGTGACAGTTCAATGACAGGGATCGCGAGATATAGCCCACTCGACCCGCGGAGAGAAGCGTGGCCGGCCGCATCTCCATTGAAAAATTTGCGAGCTGTGATCGACAGGTCAGTTCGGGTTACATTCACGGCTGCAAGCGCTGCGCGAGGAATTTCCTTTTCTTTCCAGCCGCTTGGAAGTGTGCGAGGATTCATGCTGTTCGACACGAAGATTGCCGTCATTATCCGCCACGATCTCCAGGCTTGGCAGAAGCTCAATGTCGCGTCGTTCCTGACCAGCGGCGTCGCAGCCGCCTTTCCGGAATGCATCGGCGATGCCTATGAAGACGCCTCGGCAACCAAATATCTTGCGCTGATCGGCCAGCCGATTCTGATCTACAGCGCCGATGGCCCAGCGCTGTCGCGTGCACTCGATCGTGCGCTCACGCGCAATGTCACACCGGCGATCTACACCGAGGACATGTTCAAGACCGCGCACGATGCGGCCAATCGCGAGGTGGTGAAGGCGGTCGCGCGGACCGGTCTCAATCTCGTCGGCATCGCGATGCGCGCCGAGCGCAAAGTGATCGACAAGATCGTCGATGGTCTGAGGTTCCATAGTTGAAAAAGGTGCCAGTTGGTTTCACCTCTCCCGCTTGCGGGAGAGGTCGCGCCGAAGGCGCGGGTGAGGGCTCTATCCGCTTGGAGATTATCCCGTTGTGGAAAGACTCTCTTCCCAACCCTCTCCGCAAGCGGGAGAGGCAGTGCACCAGGCGCTTCAACCCGGCGGCATGGTCTCGAACTTCGTCAGTGCCTGATCGAGATGATCCCAGTCATGTCCGCGCGCGGCGTAGGTGACCGCCTGCGGCTTGTAACGGGCTGGCTCGTCGAGGCTCGCGGCGCGAATGGTGAAGATGTCGGGCCGCGTTGCGAAGGTCATGTAGACCGGCAGGCCACACTCGGCGCAGAAGGCGCGCGTCTTCACATTACCGCTGTCACCGACCATATCCCACCGCTTGGCCTCGCCCGTCACGGTGACGCCGGCGCGCGCGAAGGTGGCGTAGGAGCCATGGCCGGTGCCGCTTTCACGCTGGCAGTCCCGGCACTGGCAGTGGTTGGCGAACAGGGGCTCGCCTGCAATCGAATAACGGATCGCGCCGCAGGCGCAGCCGCCGGTATAGGGCCTGGTCATGTCCATCACTCCTTACTTTCCTTCGCCGCTGATCTCGTCGAGCTGGCGGACGACCTTCTTCCAGCCGCCGCTCATGATGGTGTAGGCACTGTCGTTTCTGGGCATGACGAAGCCCGCATGAACCAGACGGATCCGCGTGCCGGCTTCGACCGGGGCGAGGGACCAGGTGACGATCGTGTCGAGCGGGGCGCCATAGCCGACATTGCCTTCGTGACCGCCCTTCCAGGCGTATACGAGACGCCGGTTCGGTACCACCTCCAGGACGCGGCAATGAATGACGCCGTCCCAGTTGCCGCCCGGCGTGGTCTGATACGTGAAGGTGTTTCCTTCCACGGCCTCGAATCCGGTCGGCGGCATCAGCCACCGCGCGATCAGCTGCGCGCTTGTCAGCACCTTCCAGACCGTCTCCGGCGCATGCGGGAGCACCTCGTCGATGACGATGTCCTTGGTCTCGGCTTTCAACGCGGCTGCACTCACGGGTCGATCTCCTTCAAGAGGTCACGCAGGTTCTGGAAGCGCTCGCGCCAGAAGACGCCGTAATGATCCATCCAGCTGACCAACGGCTCGAGACCTTGCGGCGCGGTGCGGTAGTAAACGTTGCGGCCCTCGGCGCGCTCGGCGACGAGGCCGGCCTGCTTCAATGATTTCAAATGTTGCGAGATCGCGCCCTGCGTCACGCCGCTGCCGCGCGTCAGCTCGGCGACGCTGATCTCCTTGCTGTCGAACACGCGCTCGAACACTGCGCGGCGGGTCGGATCGGCGAGGGCGCGCATCACCGCGGTGACAGGATGGGGGGCGGCTTCGAACATGTCGATCAATTAGCATTCGCTAATTCATTAGTCAATGCTAATTTAACCCGGCTGGGCGGACCGTCTGATTTTCAATTGACATTGACTGACTAGTCAGTCATTGATGAGAAATGACAAAGAAGTCCGCCAAAGCCGTCGCGACATCCGTCGTCCAAGCAGGGAACGAAAGTCCCGAAGCTGGCGGGGACGTCGCCGCTCCCGCGTCGAGCCGCGCCATGCGCGCGGCGGAGCGCCGTGCGGCGATCGTGGAGGCCGCGATGGACGAGTTCATCGCCCGCGGCTTTGCCGCGACGCGGCTCGATGACATCGCCAAGCGCGCCGGTGTCGCCAAGGGCACGATCTACCTGCACTTCAAGGACAAGGAATCGATGTTCGAGGAGCTGGTGCGCACAGTGATTGTGCCGGTGGTGGCGCGGCTCACTGCATTGCCGCCGCCGACGGGCCCGGTGCGCGATCTCATCGAGGCCTTTGCCGGCAACTTCCTGAAAGAGGTGATCGGCACCAAGCGCGGCGACCTGGTACGCCTGATCGTGGCGGAGGGCCCGCGCTTTCCGTCCGTTGCGGATTTCTACTATCGCGAGGTCGTTTCGCGCGGGATTGCCGGCATGCGCGCGCTGATCGAGCTCGGCATCGCGCGCGGCGAGATCCGCGAAAAGGACCTTGCGCGCTATCCGCAGATCCTGGTCGCGCCTGCGATGATCGCGGTGATCTGGCAGAGCCTGTTTGCGCGGCATGCGCCGCTCGACGCGCAGGACATGCTGCGCGTCCATCTCGATTTGATTTTTGGCGAACGGAGGACGACATGAGGTCGTCGCAAAGGATATTTGCAATCGCATTGGCCGCCGCGCTCGCAACCGCGCTTGCCGGTTGCAACGAAAAGCGTGATCCCGGTTTCCAGGGCTGGGTCGAGGCCGACATGATCTATGTCAGCCCGGACGAAGCGGGACGCGTGACGAAGCTCGACATCCGCGAAGGCGAGGTGGTGAAGGTCGGCGACGCCCTCTATTCCGTCGATGACGATCTTCAGCTCGCCGATCTCAACCAGACCAAGGCGACGCTGGCGAATGCGCAGCAGGTGTTTGATCGCGCGGATTCCCTCCGCAAGACCGGCTCGGGCACGCAGGCGACGCTCGACTCCGCCGTCTCGGATCTGCGGGTCGCGCAGGCGCGGGTGGTAACGTCGGAGACGCGGCTGGCGCGCCGAAAGGGATTTGCGCCGGTCGCCGGCACCATCCAGCAGATCTATTTTCGCGAGGGCGAGATGGTGGCGGCGCAGCGGCCGGTGCTCTCGATCATGCCGCCCGGCAACATGAAGCTGCGCTTCTTCGTGCCGGAGACCGAGCTGCCGAAGCTTTCGATCGGCGACGAGGTGCGGATCGCTTGCGACAATTGTGCCGCCGATCTCACCGCCAAGATCTATTTCATCGCGACTGCGGCCGAATACACGCCACCCGTGATCTACAGCCTCGAAGAGCGCAACAAGCTCGTCTATCTGATCCAGGCGCGACCCTCGCGGCCCGATGCCTTGCGTGTCGGACAGCCGATCGACGTCTACCTCAATCCGAAGACACCGATGGCGGACAAGCGATGAGCGGCGGCAACGGCATCGCGATCGAGGTCAAGGGCCTGACGAAGTCGTTTGGCGGCCGCGAGGTCGTGCACGATCTGTCGATGCAGGTGAAGCGCGGCTCGATCTACGGCTTTCTCGGGCCGAACGGCTCGGGCAAGACCACCACCATCCGCATTCTCTGCGGCCTGCTGACGCCCGATAGTGGCGAGGGTACCTGCCTCGGCTACGACATCCTGAAGGACGCCGACAAGATCAAGCGCCAGGTCGGCTACATGACCCAGCGCTTCAGCCTCTACCAGGATCTCTCGGTGCGCGAGAATCTCGAATTCGTCGCGCGGCTCTACGGCCTCACCGATGCGCGCGGCGCCGCGCGCGACATGATCAAGCGGCTCGGGCTGTCCGGTCGCGAAGAGCAGCTTGCCGGCGAGCTCTCCGGCGGCTGGAAGCAGCGGCTGGCGCTGGGCGCCTGCACGCTGCCGAGCCCGCAACTCCTCTTGCTTGATGAGCCGACCGCCGGCGTCGACCCCAAGGCGCGGCGCGATTTCTGGAACGAGATCCACGCGCTCGCGGCCGAGGGCCTCACCGTGCTGGTCTCGACCCACTACATGGACGAGGCCGAGCGCTGTCACGAGATCGCGTACATCGCCTACGGCCATCTGCTCACCCACGGGACGGTGGAGGAGGTGATCGCAGGATCCGCGCTGACGACCTACACCGTGACAGGCGATGATCTGAACGACCTTACCGCCGCGCTCACCGGCAAGCCAGGTGTCGACATGGTGGCGCCGTTCGGCACCTCGCTGCACGTCTCGGGCCGCGACGTTGCGGCGCTTGAGGCGAGCATCGCGCCATGGCGCGAGAAGAGCGGCCTGCATTGGCAAAAGGCGTCGCCATCGCTGGAAGACGTGTTCATCGAGCTGATGAGCCGCTCGAAGGACAATTTCCAATGAGCGGCGTCGATCGCCCCGCGTCAGCGCACGAGATCCGGGAGCGCTTCGGCTTCTGGAAGCGCTCCTATGCGATGCTGATCAAGGAGTTCATCCAGCTCAAGCGTGACCGCGTCTCGTTTGCGATGATCGTGATGCTGCCGGTGATGCAGCTCCTGCTGTTCGGCTACGCCATCAACACCACGCCGCACAATCTGCCGAGTGCGGTGCTGCTCCAGGAGGACTCTGATCTCGCCCGCTCCATCCTGAAGGCGCTGGAGAACACCGCCTATTATCGCTTTATCTACGAGGTCCACGACGTCGACGAGTTCGACAATCTCTTGAAGTCCGGCAAGGTGCTGTTCGGCGTCGAGATCCCGCGCGGCTTCGAGCGCGCGGTGCGGCGCGGCGACAAGCCGGCGTTGCTGGTGGCGGCCGATGCGACCGATCCGGTGGCGGCGAGCGCAGCCCTCGGCTCGCTCGGCATGATCGTGCAGACTGCGCTTGCCCACGATCTCTACATCGGCGATCCGCCGGAGATGCCGTTCGAGATCCGCGCCCATGCCCGCTACAATCCGGCCGCGTCCTCCAGCCTCAACATCGTGCCGGGCCTGGTCGGCACCATCCTCACCATGACCATGCTGATCTTCACCGCGCTCTCGGTCACGCGCGAGGTCGAGCGCGGCACCATGGAAGCCCTGTTGTCGATGCCGATCAAGCCGGTCGAGGTGATGTTCGGCAAGATCATCCCCTACGTGCTGGTCGGCTTCGTCCAGGCCTTCCTGATCATCGGGATCGGCGTGCTGCTGTTCGGCGTGCCTCTGCTCGGCAACGTGTTCCTGCTGGCGTTGCTGTCGACACTGTTCATCGCCACCAACCTGTCGATTGGCTACACGATTTCGACGGTGGTGCAGAACCAGCTCCAGGCCATGCAGATGTCGATGATGTTCTTCCTGCCGAGCATTCTCTTATCCGGCTTCATGTTCCCGTTCGCAGGCATGCCGGTCTGGGCGCAATATGTCGGTGAGTGCCTGCCGCTGACGCACTACTTGCGCATCGTCCGCGCCATCATGCTGAAGGGCGCGACCATGCAGAATCTGCATTATGACACGCTGGCGCTCGCCGCCCTGATGCTGGTCGCCATGACCGTCGCCGTGACGCGCTTCCGCCGCACGCTGGATTGAGGCAAACTGCCCCGGAATCGAGGGGGTGGAATGGTCAGCTTTGCCATCAGGAAGAATCGGCAGCATGCCGTGATGTCGGAGGAGTTCGAGCGCGAGCTCACGCGCGAGGTGTTGCGGACCGAACTGTTGCGAGTCAGAGCCTTGATCGCGACGGGATGCGTCATCGTCGTGTTCTTCACCGCGATCGAGCTGATCGATCCCCGCGTGTCCGAGAGGGTTTGGCACGGGACATCCGGCAGGGCCCAGCTCTATGCGCTCATGACGGGCTTCATTCTGTTCGAGGCCTGGGTCCATGCCCAGATCCGGCGAAATCTCAGGCTCGGCCGCGACGTGCCCATCGTCAGGCGCTATATCAGCGCGCTGATCGAGACATCGGTGCCGACGGTGATCCTGATCCTGCAGATCCGCAGCATGGGGGCAAGCCAGGCGCTAAGCTATGTCACGCCGCTGGTCTATTTCATCTTTATCATTCTCTCGACCCTGCGCCTCGATTTCCGGCTCTCGACCTTCACCGGCTTCGTGGCTGCGGCCGAACTCTTCGTGGTCGCGATGTATTTCGACGCCACCAATGCCGCAGGCGATCCCGAGACCTATTTTCATGCGGTTCGCAGCACGATCATCCTGGTCTGCGGCGTGCTCGCGGGCTCCGTCGGCGCGCAGTTGCGGCGACAATTCGCCGCGAGCATTACGGCTGCCACCGCACGCGACCGCGTGACCAACCTGTTCGGCCAGCATGTCTCGCCACAGGTGGTAGAGCGGCTGATGGCGGAGGGGACGAGCGCGGCCGGCGATATCAGGCGTGTCGCCGTGATGTTCGTCGACTTTCGCGGCTTCACTGCTGGCGCGCAGTCGCGCACCCCGCAGGAGGTCGTCGACCGGCTCGACGGCGCCTTTGCTGTGCTGGTTGACATCTTGGATCGCCATGGCGGCATCGTGAACAAGTTTCTCGGCGACGGTTTTCTGGCGCTGTTCGGCGCGCCGCTTGAAGCGTCCGATGCCGCCCATCGATCGGTCGCCGCGGGACGCGAGATGCTGAGCGCGATGGAGCGCATCAACGCGCAGACCAGCTGGCCGCTCAGAATCGGCATCGGCATCCATTTCGGCGAGGTCGTCGCCGGCAATATCGGCTCGCCCCGGCGCAAGGAATACACGGTGATCGGCGACACCGTGAATTTCGCCTCGCGGCTGGAGGCGCTGAACAAGGAGTTCGGCTCGCAGCTCCTGATCTCGGCCACCGTGCGCGAAGCGCTCGGCGATGACGGCGGCGACGCGGTGGCGCTCGGCGAGGTCACGGTCCGTGGCTACGAGCAGCCGGTCGCGGTGTTTCAATTGGGGTAGCGCCTTCACGTGTGAGTCGCGTTTCGTTGAAGCGGATCGCGTTCCGTTGAAGGCGCGTGATGAAATATTGCTGCTAGATTTCCGGTCCTGCACTCTGGATGCCGACATGTCTCGGCTTCCGATTGTCACACGGAGAAAGCCAATGACCCGATCGACCCTTGTTGCGGCCGCCCTGATCGCCGCCGCGCTCTATCAAACCCAGGCCGCATCCGCACGCGACGTCACGCCGCGGCGCGCCGCAACCCAGGCGACCGCAGACTGCGTCAGGGCGCCGGCAGAGGGCGCGTATGCCTCTGCGCCCTACAAGCAGCCGCCTTGCCTGCCGAACACGGCGTACTCGTACGCCAACTGACGATCGCGACAGAGTCGGGTTGGCGAAGACGGCCAGCCCGGCGCTAGCCCTTCCAGTCAGTGAAGCGCGTTTTCCAATAGTCCTTGATCTTCTGCACGACCTCCGCCGGTAGCGACACGTATTCGAGCGCTGCCGCCTGTTCCCCGCCGTTGTCGAGGGCCCATTTGAAGAAATCCATCGCGACGGCCGCACGGTCGGGCGCCTTGGCCTGCTTGTGCATCACGATGAACACCGTCGCGGTGATGGGGTAGGCGTGCTCACCGGTCGAATTGGTCAAGACGAGAGAAAAATCCTTGGCGCTGTCCCAGTTCGCGGTCGAGGCGGCCTCCCTGAAACTGCTCGCATTCGGAAAGCTGTAGTTCCCGGCAGCGTTCTCGACGAGGCCGAAAGCAATCTTGTCCTTCATCTGCATCGCATAGGAATACTCGACATATCCGATCGATCCCGGTGTCAGTCCGACCAGCGAGGCGACACCTTCATTGCCCTTGCCGCCGACGCCGATCGGCCACTGCACGGTCGTGCCGTCTCCGGCCGCCTCTTTCCATTTGGAGCTGACCTTCGAGAGATAGTTGGTCCAGTTGAATGTCGTTCCCGATCCTTCGACGCGATGAACGACCGTAATGGGCAGATGCGGCAAATTGAATCTGGGATTGAGTTGCCGGATCACCGGCTCATCCCAGAATCTGATGTTGCCGAGAAAGATCTCGGCGAGCGCGGCCCCGGTGAAACGCAAATCGCCGGGCTTGATCCCGTCGATGTTCACCACCGGCACGACGCCGCCGATGACCAGGGGGAATTGCGCCATCCCGGCTCTGTCGAGATCCTTCGACGAGAGCGGCATGTCGCTGGCGGCGAAGTCGACCAGCTCCATTTTCGCCTGGGTGATCCCGACCCCCGAACCGACCGGCTGATAGAGGATCTTGTTGCCGGTCTTGGCTTCGTACGCCGCCGACCATTTCGTGATGAGGGGATAGACGAAGGTCGAGCCGGCGCCGCTGGTTTCGGCGGCCCGCGCCTGCGCATGGAAAGCCAGAACGGCAAAACCGAGCGCCATCATCGATTTCAGCATGATTTGCCCTCACGCCAGAGCCAGATATGAGCGCCATCGGGTATCACATGCCGCAGACGGCGCCGTGACGCCTCGATGACACGCGCTGAGGCTCCGGTATCAGGGTAGCGCTTGACTCGCATTTCATCTAGTCATCTATATGACTATATGAATCCAGCCCTGCGCGACGACCGCCTGCCACGTTACCAGCGCCTGCGCGACGACCTCGCCGCGCGGATCAACCGCAATGAATGGCGGCCGGGCGAGCCGATCCCGTCGGAAGCCGAGCTCGGTGCGCATTACGGCGTCGCGATCGGCACCGTGCGCAAGGCGATCGACCAGCTCGTCAGCGACAATGTTCTGGAGCGGCAGCAGGGCCGTGGCACGTTCGTGCGGCGCGCGCGCTTCAACTCCTCGCTGTTTCGTTTCTTCCGCTTCCAGTCCGAGAGCGGCGAGCGGCGCGTGCCGAAGAGCCGCATCATCCGGCGCAGAAGCGTGGCCGCGAATTCGGCCGTCGCATCCGCACTGCGCATTCCCGCGGGCGAGCCCGTGATTAGCCTGTCGCGCCTGCGCCTGATCGATGACGTGCCGCTGCTGGCCGAAGAGATCTGGCTCCAGCAGTCGCGCTTCGCGGAGATACTCGAGATCGACACCGCTGAATTCGGCGACTTGCTGTATCCGCTCTACGAGGAGCGCTGCGGCGAGGTCGTGGTCTCGGCCGAGGAAATTTTGACGGTCGAGGCCGCCAACGAAATGCAGGCGCGGCTGTTGCGGCTCGAAGCTCACGCACCGCTGATCGTGATCGAGCGGCTTGCGCTCGATCTGGAGCGGCGACCGATCGAATGGCGACGGTCGCGCGGGCCGGCGGACCGCTTCCGGTACCACGCCGAGATCCGGTGACGGCGGACTTCAACAACTTCAATCAATAACGAATTCAGGGGGAACAATGTCGAACTGGTACAGTGAAAGCTCGCCGCTGGAGCGGCGCACGTTCTGGGCAAGCTTTGGCGGCTGGGCGCTGGATGCGCTCGACGTCCAGATGTTCGGCCTCGCTATCCCCGCGCTGATCGCGGCGTTCCACATCAGCAAGGCCGATGCCGGCCTGCTCGGATCGGTCACGCTGTTCTTCGGCGCGTTCGGCGGCTGGCTCGGCGGCGCGCTCGGCGATCGTTACGGCCGCGTCAAGGCGCTCCAGATCACGGTGGCAACCTTCGCGCTCGCGACCTTCGCCAGTGCGTTTGCGATGAGCTACACCCAGCTTCTGGTGCTCAAGGCGATCCAGGGCCTCGGCTTCGGTGCGGAATGGGCCTGCGGCGCGGTGCTGATGGCCGAGATCATCCGTCCCGAGCATCGCGGCAAGGCGCTCGGCTCGGTGCAGAGCGCCTGGGCCGTCGGCTGGGGCGCGGCCGTGCTGCTGTCAGCGCTGATCTTCACCTATGCGCCGGCCGATATCGCCTGGCGTCTTTTGTTTGCGATTGGATTGTTGCCCGCGCTTCTCATCATCTTCATCCGCCGCGGCCTGAAAGAGCCGCCGCGCGCCGTTGCCAAGGACGCAGAGCCGCCGCTTTTTGCCACGCTCGCAGGCATTTTCCACCCCGACGTGCTGCGCTCGACCCTGGTTGGTGGCCTCTTTGGCATCGGCGCCCACGGCGGCTACGCCGCGCTGACGACGTTCCTGCCGACTTACCTGCGCGAGGTGCGGCATCTCTCCGTGCTCGGCTCCAGTGGCTATCTCGCCGTCATCATCGTCGCCTTCTTCTGCGGCTGTGTCGCGAGCGGCATCATCAGCGACCGCATCGGTCGCCGCGCCAATGTCGCGTTGTTTGCCAGTGCCTGCATCGTCACCGTGCTGGTCTATATCTTCGCGCCGCTGACCGATGGCCAGATGCTGGTGCTCGGTTTTCCGCTTGGCTTCTTCTCCGCCGGAATCCCTGCGAGCATGGCGGCGCTGTTCAGCGAGCTCTATCCGGCTGGCGTGCGCGGCACCGGCGTCGGCTTCTGCTACAATTTCGGCCGCATCGTCTCCGCGGCGTTTCCCTTCCTGGTCGGCTTCCTCGGGGATCACATCGGGCTTGGACCTGCGATCGGCATCGACGCGGCCTTCGCCTATTCGCTGGTGCTGATCGCGGTGGTGCTGCTGCCCGAAACCCGCGGCAAGGTCTTTGAACAGACCGTCGCGTCGCGCGCCTGACGCAGGATGGGGAGCATACATCATGACGTACCGCCAGCGCGGCCTGACGCGCCGCCAGTTCGGCGCAGCCCTTGTGTCCCTCGTGCCGGCCGCGGCCGTTGCGGGGCAGGCCATGAATGAGACGAGCTTGCCGACGATCGATACCCACGCGCATGTCTTTCATCGCGGGCTCAAGCTCGCGCCGGGCCGGCGCTATGCGCCCGACTACGACGCGCCGCTCTCGCTCTATCTCGAGCAGCTCGACCACAACGGCATGACCAATGGCGTGCTGGTGCAGCCGAGCTTTCTCGGCACCGACAATTCTTATCTGGTCGAGTGCCTGAAGCAGACCAACGGCCGCCTGCGCGGCATCGCCGTCGTCGATCCCGCGATCCCCGTGGACGAGCTGCGTGCGCTCGAGCGTGCCGGCGTTGTCGGCATTCGCCTCAATCTCGTGGGTCAACCCTTGCCCGATCTCGTAGCGGCCGAATGGAAGATGCTGTTGGCGGAAGTGAAAGCGATGGGCTGGCAGATCGAGATCCAGCGCAACGCGTCCGATCTCGCGGCGATCGCGCCGCAACTGCTCGACCGTGGCGTGACGATCGTGCTCGATCACTACGCGCTGCCCGATCCAAAACTCGGCGTGGCCGATCCCGGCTTTCAATCGGTGCTCAAGCTCGGCGCCACGAAGAAAGTCTGGGTGAAAATTTCCGCGCCGTATCGCAACGGCGCTGCCGGCGAGAGTTTTGCGAAAGAGGCCTATCCGCCGCTGCGCGATGCTTACGGCCTCGATCGCCTGCTGTGGGGCAGCGACTGGCCGCACACGCAGTTCGAGGCAACGCAGACCTATGCGAAAAACCGGCAATTCCTCGACACGCTGATCGTCGACGAGAGCGAGCGCGCGCAAGTCCTGGCATCGCCGCGACCGCTGTTTCGCTTCTGACACCTCATCCGTGATTGCTCCGATTGCTCCGAATTTTGGGGCATGACGAGCGATGTTGCCGGCTTGTAGAGTGCTGCGCGACGCGGCCGGTTGCGGCCGCCATTTGCGTGAGGACTTCACATGCAGCGCCGCTACATCACCGTCGACGTGTTCACCGACCGCGCCTTCGGCGGCAACCAGCTCGCCGTGGTGCTGGATGCCGGCGGGCTGTCGACCGCGCAGATGCAGGCGATCGCGACCGAGTTCAACTATTCCGAGACGACCTTCGTGCTGCCGCCGCGCGACAGGGCCAACGATGCCGAGGTGCGCATCTTCACGCCAGTGCGGGAGCTGCCCTTCGCCGGCCATCCCAACGTCGGCACCGCCTTCGTGCTTGCAACGATCGCGAAGGAGCCGAAGCCGCGCCTGCTGTTCGAGGAGAAGGCGGGGCTCGTGCCGGTCGATATTTTCCGAGAGCAGGGAAAAGTGATCAGCACCGAGCTCACCGCGCCGCAGCCGCTGTCGAAGCTTGCGCAGGTTTCTGCCGCTGACGTCGCGTCCTGCATCTCATTGACGGCGGATGACATCAAGACCGACCGCCATGCACCGCAGGTCGTCGGCGTCGGAACGCCGTTTCTGGTGGCGGAGCTGAAGTCGCGCGATGCGCTGAAGCGCGCCAGGCCTGATGCCGAGGCCTTCGGCAGGGTGCTTCCCCGCGACGGTGCCTTCTCGGTGTGGTTCTATACGCGCGATGTGTCCGCATCTGAGGCGCCTTGCGAGCGGCAGGCGCGGATGTTCATGCGGGGTGCCAGCGGTTTCGCCGAGGATCCCGCAACCGGCAGCGCGACGGTCGCGGCCGTGTCCCTGTTCGCCGATCTCGATCCCACGCGCGACGGCGAACTGAAGCTCACGGTCGGCCAGGGCTTTGACATGGGCCGGCCGAGCCTGCTCCTGACGCGCGTGCGCAAGCAGGATGGCAAGATCGTCTCCGCCCATGTCGGCGGCAGCTGCGTGCAGATGATGGAAGGGACGTTCAGGCTGGCGGGGGAGGGGTGAGTTGTCATTCCGGGCGCGCGTAGCGCGAACCCGGAATCCATTCATCCACCAACTCTGTGGCCCGATGGATTCCGGGCTCGCGACTTCGTCGTGCCCCGGAATGACGGGAGGGGCTACACCTGCCGTCCCGCCAAGTTCTTCACTGCCACCCCATCGCGCTCCTCGATAATCTCCGCGATCATCTGGCGGTGGCAATGCGTATGGTCGCGCTCGTAGCAGAGCAGGCACACGGGGCCCGCCTTCTTCACCAGTGCCGAGAGCGCGTCGATCGCTTCCTTGGCCTCGGGCGCCTTCAGGTGCTTTGAGAAAATCTTTTCGAGCACGTCGTACTGGCCGCTGCGCGCGGCGAGGCGGCCGTCCTTCGGCGTACCGAGTGCGGCGAGGTGGACATAAGCGATGCCGCGCTCATCGAGGCCTGCGGCGAGCTGCTTCTTGGAAAAGCCCGGCCGCCGCGACGACGTCACCGCGCGCACGTCGACCACGAGCTTGACGCCGTGCTGTTCCAGTTCGTCCAGCACAGCCTTGGGCGGCGTCTGCTCATAACCGATCGTGAACAGTTTTTTCGTCTTCGCCATTGACCACCTCTCACGTCACCCGCGCGATCAGCTCCATGGCGCCGTGCGGTGCGCGCACCTTGCCCTCGTGAATGACGTAGGCGAACACGTCGCGCGGCTCCTTCTTCGGCTTGGCCTTGTCGACCTTCGGCAGGTCGTCGGGCTCACTGCCCTCGGCCCAGGCCTGGAACCGCTTGCTCCAGGCATCGAGCTCCTTCGGCGGATAGCAGGTCTTGATCTCGTCATTGCCCTTCTGGAGCCGGGCATAGACGAAATCGCCGGCAACGTCGGCGATCGCCGGATATTTGCCGTGCTCGGCGAACACGACAGGCGTCTCGAAGTCGCGGATCAGCGTGACGAAGTCCGGCGTGCAGAAGCTGTCGTGGCGCACTTCCACCACATGCCGCAGCGCGCGGCCGTCGACCTTGCGCGGCAGAAGCTCCAAAAACTTGCCGAAATCGGCGCCGTCGAATTTCTTGGTCGGCGCGAACTGCCACAGCACCGGGCCAAGGTGATCACCGAGTTCCAGCACGCCGGAATCATAGAACCGCTTGATGGAATCGCCGGCCTCCGCCAGCACGCGGCGGTTTGTGGCGAAACGCGGCCCCTTGACCGAGAACACAAAGCTCTCCGGCACTTCGGCTGCCCATTTGCGAAAGCTCTCGGGCTTCTGCGAACCGTAATAGGTGCCGTTGATCTCGATCGAGGTCAGCTTCGAGGCCGCGTAGGACAGCTCCTTGGCCTGCGTCAGCTTCTCCGGATAGAACACGCCGCGCCAGGGCTCGAACGTCCAGCCGCCGATGCCGATGAAGATGTTGCCGGATTTTTTTGACGCGGTTTTTGCTTTGGCCACGGAGGATCTCGTATCGACGGGGAGGGGAGGCCTGCATCCTAGAGCATGATCCGGAAAAGTGTGAAGCGGTTTTCCGAGAGGAATCATGCTCAATCGATAACCCAAAGCGCGATCACATCGCGCTTTGGTCAAAGCAGATGTGATTGGCCAGTTGCCGTCTCCCGTCTAAGCTCACGATGAATCTGCGCAAAAGGAGAACAAGATGCGGATGCTGATGGTGGGAGCGGCGCTCGTGGTGATGACATCTGCTGCCATGACTTCTGCGGCTTTGGCTGACGATGACGATGCGAAGGGCGCACAGAAGCTCGCCATGCAGGGCCGCGACGACTATTGGCATTGCCTGGCGCGGGAATACTCGCGCGACTCTAATCAGGGCCTGTCGGAACAGGATTTTGGCCGCTCGGTTGCGGGTGCCTGTCCGTCGGAGCGCCAATATTATCGGGTGGCGCTGCTCGACTATCTCACCGCGCAATATCCGAACATCGATGCCGGCGCCCATCTCGCGACCGCGAACAGGGCGGTGGAGTCTGCGCAGAAGGACATCGTGATCGCCTTCGTCAAGCACCGGCCACCGCAGAAATAGGGCATTCGCTACTCGCCATTCGCTATTCGCCCCTCCGGAGCCCTTCCGGCCGCGCGTTCATCCATGGTAATATCGGGGACTTCTGGAATAGGGCGGGTTCGCATGTCGTCTGAGTCGGTGGGTGGCATTTTTGGCGCGATCGTTGCGGCGGTCGTGCTTGCGGTCGCCGTCGTCTTCGGGCCGATCGGCCAATACGGAAAGCCCGCCAAGCCGGCCAAGGCCGAGCCGGCCGCCATGGCGCCTGTGGCCCCGGCTGCGCCCGCGCCGCGGGGCCCGGTGATCCGGGAAGTCCCGAACCAGTAGCGGCCTGAAAAAGAGCGCTTTTGCCCCCTTGCGAAGCGGTCCTGTCGTTTCTATCTATCTCCCAACGGCGACGTTGAGCGAAAACTCCGGCGCTGGAACGACCTTGGAATAGCTTGGGCTCGCGCCGGATGTACGCGCGGTCTGCCGTTCCGGGGTCGTTGGCATTTTAGGGCCTCTTCTGGGCCAATCCCCCGAGAAACCCTGGCTTGGCATCGCTGGACGCGGCGGATATACGCTGCCGTCATGAATGAAGCGATCAGACCGGGCCCCGACCAGACGCCCCAGGCCCAGGCGGGCTCGCGCTCGCCAGAACTGTCGGTCATCGTCCCGACCTTCAACGAGCGCGACAATGTCACGGTGCTGTACCGGCGGCTGGAGGCGACGTTGGCCGGCATCGCCTGGGAGGTCGTGTTCGTCGACGACAATTCGCCCGACGGCACTTGGGACGTCGTGCGTGCCCTTGCGCAGAAGGACAGCCGCGTGCGCTGCATCCGCCGCATCGGCCGCCGCGGCCTGTCGGGTGCGTGCATCGAGGGCATCCTGGCCTCCAGCGCATCCTATGCGGCGGTGATCGACGCCGATCTCCAGCATGACGAGACGCAGCTGCCGAAGATGCTGTCGCTGCTGGCGAGCGGGCAGGCCGATCTCGTCGTCGGCAGCCGCTACATCGAGGGCTACAAGAGCGAAGGTTTCAACAAGCAGCGCGCCGGCGCCAGCGCGCTCGCGACCGAGGTCGCAAGGAAGATGCTGCGGGTCGAGATCGCTGATCCCATGAGCGGGTTCTTCATGGTTCGCCGCGACCGCTTCGAGGAACTGGCGCCGAAGCTGTCCGTGCACGGCTTCAAGATCCTGCTCGACCTCGTCGCGACCGCGCATGGCAATCTGCGCGCGGTCGAAATTCCCTACACGTTCGGCGCCCGCCAGCATGGCGAGAGCAAGCTCGATTCCATGGTCGCGCTGGATTTTCTCGGGCTGGTGCTGGCGAAGCTCACCAACGACATTGTCTCGCTGCGCTTCATCCTGTTCGCGATGGTCGGCGGCATCGGTCTTGTGGTGCATCTCACCACGCTGTTCATCGGGCTCGAGCTGTTCAAGGCGCCGTTCGCGGAGGCGCAGGCCGCCGGCGCCATTGTCGCCATGACCAGCAACTTCATCCTCAACAACTTCCTGACCTATCGCGACCAGCGGCTGAAAGGCTTTGCGATCCTGACCGGCCTGATCATGTTCTACATCGTCTGCAGCGTCGGCCTGCTCGCCAATGTCGGTGTCGCCTTCTCGGTCTATGACCAGGAGCCGATCTGGTGGCTGGCGGGCGCCGCCGGTGCGCTGATGGGCGTGGTGTGGAACTACGCGATGTCCGGACTGTTCGTCTGGCGCAAGAAATAGCGCAATATGGGCGGGGCTGACGCGCGGATCATCCGCAACACCGCGCTGGTGATCCTGGCGCTGGTGACGCTGCGGCTGGTCGCGGCCGCCTTCACGCCGATCACCTTCGACGAAGCCTATTACTGGATGTGGTCGAAGGGCCTCGCGGGCGGCTATTACGACCACCCGCCGATGGTCGCCTACGTCATCCGCGCCGGCACCATGATCGCCGGCGACACCGAGCTCGGCGTGCGCCTGGTCTCGATCCTGCTCGCATTGCCGATGAGCTACGCGATCTATCGTTCCGCCGCGATCCTGTTCGGCGGCGCGCGGGTGGCCGCAAGCAGCGCCATCCTGCTCAACGTCACGCTGATGGCCGCGGTCGGCACGCTGATCGTCACGCCGGATGCGCCGCTGCTGGTCGCCTCCAGCTTCGTGCTGTTCTTTCTTGCAAAGGTGCTCGAGACCGGCCGCGGCGCCTGGTGGCTCGCGGTCGGTGCCGCTGTCGGCGCGGCACTGCTGTCGAAATACACCGCGATGTTCTTTGGCCCTGCGATCCTGATCTGGCTCGCGGCGGTGCCGAAGCTCAGGCGCTGGTTCCTTTCGCCGTGGCCCTATCTCGGCGGCCTCGTTGCGCTCGCGCTGTTCTCGCCTGTCATCCTGTGGAATTGGGATCATCAATGGGTCTCGTTCGTCAAACAGCTTGGCCGCGCGAAGATCGAGGACTTCCGTCCCGTCTTCATTGCCGAGCTGATCCCGACCCAGATCGCCTTCGCAACGCCGCTCGTCTTCATCCTCGGTGCGATGGGATTGCACGCGCTGACCTGGCACAGGGCCGGCGCGCTGGCTTCGCGCGTGCTGATCGAGACGATGTTCTGGACCATCGTCGCCTATTTTATCTGGCATTCGCTGCATGCGCGCGTCGAGGCCAACTGGTTTGCGCCGGTCTATCCGCCGTTCGTGGTTGCCGCCGCTGCCGCCGCCAATCTCGTGCAGTGGAAGCCGCGGACGCGCCGCCTGGTCGATTTCTGCCTGCGCTGGGCCGCGCCTGCGGGCATCGTGATGTTTGCAGCCCTCATCGTGCAGGCCAATACCGGCTGGCTGTCGGGCTATCGCCGCGATGCGACCGTGCGCAGCGTCGGCGTCGGCTGGCGCGAGCTTGCCGCTGGTATCGAAGCGGCGCGTGTCCGCACCGGCGCGACCTGCGTGCTGGCGCCGGACTACGGCACCACGGGCTGGCTCACCTTCTATCTGCCGCGCGGCACCTGCGTGGTGCAGCAGAACCAGCGCATCCGCTGGGTCAATATGCCCGAGCCCGATCCAAAGCTGCTTGCCGGCAAGCTGCTCTATGTCGACGAGCTGCGCGGCGACGGCCATCCCTTCCTCAGCGAGCTCTTCACGCAGGTGACACGTGTCGCCGAATTGCAGCGCAGGCGCGGGCCGCTCGTGATCGAGACCTACGGCGTCGATCTGCTGGAAGGCGCCAGGGGCGACGTTCTGGACCGCTCGCCGCCGCCCGAACTCCTGCCTTGAGCGGGGCGGCACCTCACGGCGCGGGGTTCACCAGCGGGGGACTTCGCCGGTCGGAACGGTCGTCGAGTTGGCGTTGTTGTTCTTGGGAATGACAAGCGGACTGAAGCAGGCGAAGGCTTCGATGGAATGATAGATGAAATTCATCATGCCATCGATCCCCATGACGGGGACCGTGCGGTTGAGCATGGGAATCCGAAGAAACCGGTTTTCCATCGGAAAGCAGAGCTCCAGGAGCTTCCTCGCGCCGCGCGGCGAAACCACGTAACCCGCCGTGCCGAAGCAGTTGGTGAGCCGCAACGTGGCGACCTGGGCGGTTGATTTCTGAAAGGCTGCCGCACTTTCGCTGCTTGGCTGCTTGGGCATGAACACCATCGTGGATTTGAAACCGGGCGTCAGCTCGAGCTCAACGATGGAGTCGATATTGTAGCCGAGCGCGACGTAATCCCAGTCCGCAAGACGGTGAAGGACATCCAGGCGCTCGCCGATGTCATTGCGGACAATCGCGTCGTCTTCGAACACCAGCGCCGGCATTTCGGATTGAGCCGTCTGTTGCCAGATCCGGAAGTGTGAAGCCGCACACCCGACGGCGCCCGGAGTGAACTGCGCTCCCGGCACGACCAGATTCATCCCAAGCGCATCCTGCGATGAGAACGATGCGCCATCGGACGCCTCGAATCGTTCGAAGACGATCCTGGTCCCGGCATTCAGTCGCAGGAAGCTTTCGTATTTGTCCGGCTGACGGTTGAGATTGACGACAAAGTTCTTCATGCAAGGCCCCGATGAGCGCGCCGATCGCCGGTTGCACGCATATCAACGGCCCCCTTGATTCGCCACGCGACAGCGCGAAGGACCGAAAGCGGTGTCCAGCTTCGAGCAAGCTCCAAGAGGTAGTTCAAGGGATAGTTGAGAAGTGGCGACCCTCCTGATGTCTTGGGAATCGGGTTGCTGCCTGGTCTCCCATGGTCCGGAAGGTCCCCGATGAATTATCACGAAGGCGCTCTCGCAAGAGCAAACGAGATCTCGACCGAGCCGTCTTCGCCCACACGGGATGAATATTACAGGATCTGCCTCCAGCATCTGCAAACGGGCGAGCTTGAACTGGCTGAGGCCCGTTGTCGCGAAGGCCTCGCCTCGAACGCGGATCACGCCGGTCTGCTTCATCTGATGGCGGGCGTGTCTTTGCTCCGCGGAAATTACAACGCCGCCGTCGACTGGGCCTGCCGTGCCCTCACGCATGAGATGAAGGCGACTTATCTCGCGACGCTCGGGACCGCCCTGCAAGGGGGAGGGCTCCAGGAGCAGGCGCTCGAGGCGTTTCAGCGAGCGGTGGCGCTCGATCCGGTTGATCCAACCATTTGGGAGAATTACGGCAACGCCTTGAACAGGGCGCAGCAGTCGAACGCGGCGAACCTTTGCTTTCTGATCGCGCGGGCGTATCAGAAATTGCCGTTCCTGGCGGCTTGCCGTTCTGTTCCTCGAGACGGTTGGAATGCTCTGACGGAGCAGTTCAATCCTCAACTTCAGAGCCGCTCGCGGTCGAAAGAGGCGCGTGATCCGATCCATTGCTTCTGGTCGAATGCTCCGCTGAGCGAGATGTCGCGTCTCTCGCTTCAGTCGATGATCCGCCAGGGCCATCCGGTCAAGCTGTACACTTACGACAACGTCGGCGCCATGCAGGCGCGCGTCCCGCCCGGGGTCATGGTGGTCGATGCCGGAAACATCGTGCCGGGCGCGATCTACCAGCATGCTGTCCTGAACAGCGAGATCCGCTACTTCAGCGACATCTTCCGCTATGCCGTTCTGCATGAACACGGAGGATGGTGGCTCGACACGGACATCGTTCTCGTGAAGCCGTTGGATTTTCCGTCGGAACACGTTTTCTCCGCGCAATGGTCGGGAGTCGAGAACGGGCATGTCTGCGTCGGCGACGTGATGCGCGCGCCCAAGGGCTCGCTGCACATGGCCAATCTGTATGCCCTGTCTCTCCAGCGGCTTTTCAGCGAAAGGCGCGTCGAATACGGCGCGGTGGGACCGCTGCTGTTGAGTGAATATCTGCTCGTGGCAGGCGATGAAGAGCTGCGGTCATCAATTCTGCCGCCGACCACCTTCAATGCGATCGACTGGCGCGAAGTGGAATTGTTCGCTTCCGAAGGCCGGGCCGGCTTCGCGCTGTTGAGCGACCCGCGCGTGACGGGTGTCCATCTCTGGGGAAAAATGTGGGCCGAGCGGGGGCTGCGCTTCGATGCTGTCCCCGAGCAGAGCGTGGCGGGTTATCTCAAGAAGCTGGTTCTGGAGCCGAACTGGCTGACGCAGCTTGCGGCGAAATTCGACTCGGACAAGGGCGCAATCTACAAGGGCCAGATTGCCCATCACTATACGCGCGTCTATCACGAACTGTTTCGATCGAAGGCTCTCGAGTCCATTCGCATCCTGGAAATCGGTCTGTGCCGGGGGCGGGTCGAAGGGTGGGCTCAGGATCAAGTGCCGTCACTGCAAATGTGGCTCGATTACTTTCCGAATGCCGAGGTCATCGGGGCCGACATCGAGGATTTCAGCTGGTTCTCGCATCCGCGGGTCAGGATCCATCGCGTCGATCAAGGCGACCGCGGGCTGCTGGCGGAGCTCGGAGCCAAGGAGAAGCCGTTGGACATCATCATCGATGACGCGTCTCACGCTTCGGTGCACCAGCATCTCACGCTGGGCGTGCTGTTTCCCTCGCTGAAGCCGGGCGGCCTGTTCGTCGTCGAGGATCTGGACTGGCAGCCGCCGGACATCCCCTCCAACGGGGCGCCATTGGTCAAGGATGTCCTCAACGCCATGAAACAGGGCGGCGCGTTCACGTCCAACGTCATGACCGAGGCCGAAGCGAAATTGATCACGGAAGAGGTCGACGAGATCATTCTCAACGACAGCTTTCGCGAGTTGATGACGCGCGGCAAGCTGGGCGGCCTGGGGGTGCTGATGCGCAAGGCGCATCCGGAAGCGCGGTAGCAGCCTCAGTCGATCATCTCGGCCCTGGTGCTGGCCTGGCTCGGCCTGTCCTGGTCGCGCCAGAACCAGACAGTGACGACGCCGGAGCGGCCGCGAACCTGCGTGAGCAGGGGGCCTGACAGGACGCCGTCGGGAGCGCCGTGGAAGTCGGCCGCGTCCAGCAGCGTGTCGGTCAGCGCGAGCCGGGCGTGGTTCTGGGCCGCGACCTCCATCAACCGGCTTGCGAGATTGACGGTGTCGCCGTTGGCCGAGATGTGCTGGTGGTTCTCGCCGAGACGGGAGGCGACGATCGGGCCGAAATGCGCGCCGATCTTGAAGCCGAGCCGGTCCCCGGTCGCTGATGGCAGTGACGCGATCCAGCGCTCGACGCCGCGATGCAGCTCGATCGAACATTTCAGCGCGCGCGCCGCGTCGTCGGGCATTGCGCGCGGCAGGCCGAACAGGATCATGGCGCCATCGCCGAGAAAGCTGGTGATCATGCCGCCGCAATCGACCGCGGTCTTGTCGATCAGCACGTGGAACGCCTTCAGGATGTCCTGGAGTTCGTCGGGATCGATCCGTTCGCTGAGCGTCGTGAAGCCGGAGAGATCGATGAAGACGATGGCCGCATCCTGCAGGACGGGCTTCGCCAGGAAATTGGGATCGCGTGCCAGCCATTCCTGCACGGCGGGTGCCTGGAATTGCGCTAGCGATCGGCTCTTGGCGGCGAGATATTGCGTGCGGCGTCCGCCGGCCCAGAGCTGCACGCCTGTGAAGATCGCGACCGGCGGGACCGCCGCCGCAAGCGTGGTCGCGGCGTTGAGCCAGATGCCGTGCGTGAAGGCGAACAGATTGAGCCCGGCCCAGCCGATCATCACCACAGCCGCCGCGATGAAGCCGAGTGCGCTGCGCCGCCACGCGAGCAGGCCGACCAGCAGCATCGGCAGCAGGATCGCTGCGAGCGCGTCGGCGACGTGAACCTTGCGGTCGCGGACGATGCCGTCGCCCGACACGAGATGCGTGATCGCGGTCGAGACCACTTCGACACCGGGCAACAGCGAATCGAATGGCGTCGGGAAGAAATCGCCGCCGCCGGCGACGGAAGCGCCGATCACGACGATGCGGTTCTCGATCGCCGCGCGATCGAGCGTGCCGTCAAAGATGCTCTGCGCGCTGACGGTGCGGATGGTACGGCGCGGGCCGTAATAGGTGATCGGCAGCGCAAAATCGGTATCGGTCGGTACCGCGCGATCGCCGAGCATGAGATGGTCCGGCGCGATCGTCAGCGGCTTGTCGAGCGCGCGGCTCGCGACGCGAAGCGGAAACGACAGCTCGACCTTGTCGCTGGTCCGGAACAGCATCGGCACCGACAGCGGCGAGCCCGATTGTCCGGTCGCGACGTTGACGATCCCGACATCGGCATGATCCGCAAACGCCGGCAACGGCAGCAGGAAGCGCTCGGCCTCGGGCAGCACGGCGAGGGGACCTCCGCTGCCAGGTGCCACGGTGTCGCTGGCCGACGGGAAGATCGCGGCGGCGGCGAGCACCATGGGACCGGTCGCGAGCGTATGAGCCAGCGTCGCGTCGCCAATCGCGGCGCTGCGATCGACCAGCAGCAGGTCGATCGCGACGACCTTCGGCTTGAACTGCACGATGGTGTCGACGACGCGGGCGAGGTCGGCGCGCGGCAGCGGGTAGCTGCCGCCGCGCTTCACGACCGTATCGTCGATCGCGACGATGGTGACGAGATCGGGCGGAGCCTGCACACCGCGCGCGAGCGTGCGCAGATCGGTCAGCGTCGCCTCGAGCCGGTCGAGAAAGCGCAGATGGCCGTTGGCGTGCGCGGCATAGATGCCGGCGCCCCACAGCGCGGTGAGGACGAGGGCTACCGGGATCTGAACGCGTCTCGTCATTACGTCGTACTGCAATCTCTTCTGTGTCTATTGTCCGGACCTATTGGCCGAGTCTTATAGGCCAAGTCTTGCCATGAGCGCGTCGATGCGCGGCTGGCCCCACTGCTTGACGGTGAGCGGGCCGGTCGCTTCCACGTCGACACCTTGGCCGACGCCCAGCACCACACCGCGGCCAGGCGTCCGGCGGCTCACGCCGACGCGGCCGTCGGCAACGAAGACCGAGGTCTTGGCCTCGGCGACATCGACCGCCCATTTGGTGCCGCGTACTGCGGCGATCGCCTGTGGCGTCAGCACCTTGAAGGGATTGCCGCCGGGCTTCTTGGGCACCTCGACCAGCAGCGCCTTGCTGCTCAACTCGACCGAGTCGATATGTCCGTCGCGGTTGGCGTCCTTAAGTTCAAATCGGGCGCCATTTTCAGCAACGATGGTGATGCCGTTGTCGCAACGCCACGTTTGCGTGCCGGCCGCCGACGCCGATGACGTACAGCCTGCATTGGTTGCCGGCTGTGCGGTCACGGGTCCGATCAACAGAAACGAGCACGCCAGGACAAAAAATCCGGCGCGCGCAACCTTTGTCATGCCAGCCTCCATTCCAAGCGCTCGGCACATTTCAAGGCAATGTTGATACGGTACCGTATCACAAGCGGAGGCTGCTGAGAAGTGCCGTCCTGGGAGCTATTTTGTCGCGGCGGCCTTTTCCAGACCGGCGCGATCAACTTTCGGTCAGGCGGCGGCAACGAGCTCACGCACATCATGGTGAAGACGCGCTGCACCAGCCTCGCGCAACGCTTCGCCGTTATGGTTGACCCATTGATGATCATGGAAAGGACGCAGTTGGATGCGTCTTGGGAGGCCTGTTTGTCGCGCCAGCAGGGCGAGAAACATGGTTAACAGTCTCGCCTAAGTCCGTAGTTCTGCGGGCATTTTTCTCAAAATGAGACAGCGTTAACGAGTCACCACACAATAGCCCGAACTTAATCCGCATTTAACGAAAAGTCGCCTTAATGACGCTCCGACCCTCTGCGAGATGCTGTTCCCGGTACGTGACCAGCAGCGGCACTTCGAAGGGGGACTAAGTGACACCGTCCTGGACGCAAGGCGAATGAGTACGAGTATCGCTGCGCAGAGTAGCGCCGCACGGAAGTCCGAGAATCCCAAGAATCTTTATCGGAAGCCTTCCCGGAAAATGACCACCCAAAACGTGCTTGGCGCCGCCGTGATCGGCTGCGTCATGCTTGGCGCCGGCTGGACCGTCTACACCAACATCCTCGGCGCCAGCGTCTATCCGACGGTTGGCAGTGCCGGCTACGACGAGCCCGTGATCAAGCGCGCGCCGAAAGTTGCGCTGCGGGAGGCGGGCGAGGCCATCCGGGAGACGTTTGCGCTGCTGCCCGACCGGCTGCAAGTGGCCCCGCCGATCTCACGCGAGATGTTCAACGAGCGCTTTGCCGCGGCTGCGACGCAGGGCGTGGAATCGAATGCGGCGAGTGCTGCGCCGGCGACAAAGGTCGCCGAAGCCCCGAAGCCGACCGTGATCGCGAAGGTCGCGGAAGTGCTGAAGCCGCTGAACCCGGCCAAGGTCGCTGAGCGGGTCGCCGACAAGGTCGCAGATGTCGCGAAGGCCAAGCGCGCGCCGGATGCCTCGGTGCAGCTGGCCTCGGCCGATCCGGCCGAGATCGTGCCGGCGCCCGAGGCAAAACCGAAATCCTTCGCCGACCGCGCCAAGGCGGCGGTGCTGTCGATCACCGGTCCGCGTCCGTCGATGGTGGAAAAGCTCTGGGGCAAGCGCGAGCCGTCCGGCGGGCTGCTCGCCTATGCGTCTGCCGACGCCAGCGTGACCGCGTCCATCGCGCCGAAGGAGCAGAACCCGATGCTCGGCGGCGCGCCGCCCTATGAGCGCGACACTGCGGTCTACGACATCACCGCCAAGACGGTCTATCTGCCGGATGGCACCCGGCTCGAGGCGCATTCCGGCCTCGGCTCCAATCTCGACGATCCGCGCTCCTCGCGCGTGCGCATGCGCGGCGTGACGCCGCCGCACATCTACTTGCTGAAGCCGCGCGAAGCGCTGTTCCACGGCGTGCCCGCGCTGCGCCTGACGCCGATCGGCGGCGAGGACGCGATCTACGGCCGCGACGGCCTGCTCGCCCACACCTTCATGCTCGGGCCGAACGGCGATTCCAACGGCTGCGTCTCGTTCAAGGATTACTACGCGTTCCTCGACGCCTACCGCAACAAGGGCATCCGCAAGCTCGCGGTGCTGCCGCGGGTGGAGTGATCCACGCTTAGGGCGTTACGGTCTTGCGTAGCGCCGCCTCGATTGCGATCGCTTCCTTCACGGCAGGCCGCGCCTGCATGCGTTCGAGATAGGCCGACAGCGACGGCCATTGCGCGACGTCGACGCCCGCGGGACGAAGCAGCAGTAAGGCCCAGGCGAGATGGGCATCCGCAATGGTGAAGCGTTGGCCAACGAGGAATTCGCGATCGGCGAGATGGGCTGACGGCACCGACAATGTCTGCGTGATCCTCGCGCGCGGTTTGGCGAGCGAGGCGTCGTCCTTGTACCAGAAGGTCGGAAACAGAAAGCCCTTGTGGATCTCGGTGCCGGTGAAGCTCAGCCATTCCTGGAGCCGGTAGCGGTCGATATCGCCCGGTGGCGGGGCGAGGCCGCTCTCCGGTTTCAGATCGGCGATATATTGCAGCACGGCGGCGTTCTCCGTCAGCCGCTCGCCATCCTCCATGATCAGCACCGGCACCGCGCCCTTCGGCGAGATGGAACAAAAATCCGCATCGTCCTCGATGCACTTCTTGGTCCAGAGATGGACTTGGCGATAGCGCGCTTCCAGGCCAGCTTCCATCAGCGCGATGCGGCTCGCAAGCGAGCAGGCCATCGGCGAGAAATAGAGTTGCAGCATCGCGTTGCTCCGTTATGTCAGCGCATCGACGCGCGCGTCGATCAGCACCAGCGCGGCATCGCCAAGACGCGGCGGGTTGAGATCGGCACCGGCGAGCTGTAACAGGGTCTTTGCGGTCGTCATGGTCTGGACATTCTCCGGAGCAAAAGGCGCAACGAACATAGCCCCGGGAATGCCTGCCGATATGCAGGGAAATTGCAGCGGGTGGCTGCGATATTGCAGGCCGCTCCCGGCCGGTATAGCCTGACGCCATGAACTGGGACGATCTGCGCATCATCGCAGCCGTCAGGGACGAGGGCACCTATGCCGGCGCCAGCGCGCGGCTGCGCATCGACGAGACCACGGTCGGGCGCAGGCTGTCGCGCATCGAGCGTGCGCTCGGCCTGCGTCTGTTCGAGGCCGCCGACGGCGTCCGCAAGCCGACACGGCAATGTGAGGCGGTGCTGGCGCATGTCGAGGCGATGGCCGCACATGCCGCCGAGATCGGTCGCGTCGGCGAGAGCCTGGCAGGTCCGGTGGGACGCCTGCGCATCGCCTCCACCAACACGGTCGCCGAGGCGGTGCTGTCGCCGCGCGCGAGCGATTTCCTGCGCGCCAATCCCGGCCTGACGCTGCAATTCCTCACCTCGAGCGAGAACGTCAAGTTCTCGCGCTGGGAGGCCGATCTCGCCATCCGCCTGCGCAAGCCCGACAAGGGTGACTTCGCGATCTCCCGGCTCGGTGACGTCAAGCTCTATTATGTCGAGCCTGTCGCGACCGAGGGCGAGCCGATGCTGTGCGCCTATCCCGACGAGCTCGGCGCCATTCCCGAGATGCAATTCCTGCGCACCAAGACAGCCCGCGCGCGCTGCGTCACCGACAATGTCCGCGTCATCCGCAATTTGATCCGCGCGCATCGGGCCGCCGGCGTATTGCCGGAGTATGTTTGCGCGGACCTGCTCGGCGATCGCCGCCTGCGCGCCACATTGCTACAGAGGCGGCGCGATGCCTGGCTGCTCGTGCAAAACCATCTCAAGCGCGACGCCGCGACGCGGCTCACCATCGCATGGATCCGCGACTGCTTCAGGGATATCGCGCAAGGCTGATCGCTTCGCGCCGCGGCGCTGTTGAACGCAGCCCGCGCGCCGCACGACCAAAGCTTGGAAGCAGGGATTGCGCGGGCCCGCAGGTTGCGTAATCTCGCGGCAGTTGCAGGCCGAAACGGATCAAGCGCATGACCATTGTTCAGGACACCATCCGGCCGAAGGCCGCATCCCGGGAATGGAAGGCGATCATCGTCCTGATCCTGCTGATCCCGGTGCTGTGGTCACCGCCCTTCCTGTTTCGCTACTTCCTGTATCAGCCGTTCAACATCCCCTCGGGCTCGATGAACCCAACGCTGGTCGTTGGTGACTACGTCTTCGCCGCAAAGTACGCCTATGGCTACGACCGCTATTCGTTTCCCTTCGCGCCGTCATGGATCTCGGGCCGCGTCTTCGCCGCCGACCCCGAATACGGCGATATCGTCGTATTTCGCAATCCGAAGGACACCTCGGTCGACTACGTCAAGCGCGTGGTGGGTCTGCCCGGCGATCGCATCCAGATGCGCGAGGGGCAGCTCTTCCTCAACGACAAGCCGGTGACGCGCGTTGCGCTTAAGGAGCTGCGCGCCGGCTCCGCCTGCGGCGGCGAGGACGGTGCAAGGGTCAAGCGCTGGCGAGAGACGATGCCGAACGGCGCGAGCTACGTCACCTACGACTGCGTCGACAATGGCTATGTCGACAACACCGAAGTCTACACCGTGCCGTCAGGCCATTTCTTCGCGATGGGCGACAACCGCGACAACTCCACCGACAGCCGCTTCAAGTCGGCGATGGGCTTCGTCCCGCTGGACAATCTCGTCGGCAAGGTGACGCGGATCTTCTGGTCGCTCAACCAGAATGGCGAGCTGCGCCCGGAGCGGATGGGGAAGGTGGGGTAGGAGGCCCCCGTCATTCCGGGGCGCGCCCCTTGGCGCGAGCCCGGAATCCATAACCACAGGCGGACGAAATGGCCTACTACGTCTACATCCTCGCCAGCAGAAAACACGGCATGCTCTGCATTGGCGTGACCAACGATCTTGTGCGTCGCGTGTATCAGCACAGAACTAAAGCCGTTCCTGGCTTCACGACCAAGTATGGCGTCGACAAGCTCGTTCTGTTCGAGGTCTTCGATGATCCTGAGAGCGCCATCGCGCGCGAAAAGGAGCTTAAGAAGTGGCGACGCGATTGGAAAACGCGGCTGATCGAGGAGCAGAACCCGAACTGGGATGATCTCTATAGCGGGATAGCCAGCTGAGGTTCGTGGTTATGGATTCCGGGCTCGCGCCCCAAGAAGGCGCGCCCCGGAATGACGAGGCCCCAAACAAAAACCCCGGCATCGCTGCCGGGGTTTCGCATTCGGTGTTGTGCCTGAACGGCTGGATCAGAAGTCCATGCCGCCCATGCCGCCGCCCGGGGGCATCGCCGGACCGGCGCCGCCCTTCTTGGGCAGCTCGGCGACCATGGCTTCCGTGGTGATCAGGAGCGCGGCAACCGAAGCTGCGTTCTGGATCGCGGTACGGACCACCTTGGTCGGGTCGATGATGCCCTTGGTGACGAGATTGACGTATTCGCCGGTCTGGGAGTCGAAGCCGTAAGCGTAGGTCTTGTTCTCCAGGATCTTGCCGACGATCACCGAGCCGTCTTCGCCGGCGTTGATCGCGATCTGGCGAGCGGGCGCGGAGAGCGCCTTGCGCACGATCTCGACGCCGGTCTTCTGGTCGTCGTTCTTGGTGCGCAGGCCCTTGAGCTGCTCGGAGGCACGGAGCAGGGCGACGCCGCCGCCCGGGACGATGCCTTCCTCGACCGCCGCGCGGGTCGCATGCATCGCGTCATCAACGCGATCCTTGCGCTCCTTCACCTCGACCTCGGTCGCGCCGCCGACGCGGATCACCGCGACGCCGCCAGCGAGCTTGGCCAGACGCTCCTGGAGCTTCTCACGGTCGTAGTCCGAGGTGGTCTCCTCGATCTGCGCCTTGATCTGGGCCACGCGCGCCTCGATGTCGGCCTTCTTGCCGGCGCCGTTGACGATCGTGGTGTTCTCCTTGTCGATCATCACCTTCTTGGCGCGACCGAGCATGTTGAGCGTGACGTTCTCGAGCTTGATGCCGAGATCTTCCGAGATCGCCTGGCCGCCGGTCAGGATCGCGATGTCCTGGAGCATGGCCTTGCGGCGATCGCCGAAGCCCGGAGCCTTGACGGCCGCGACCTTCAGGCCGCCACGGAGGCGGTTCACGACCAGGGTCGCGAGAGCTTCACCCTCGACGTCTTCCGCGACGATGACCAGCGGCTTGCCGGTCTGCACCACGGCCTCGAGCAGCGGCAGCAGCTCGTTCAGCGAGGAGAGCTTCTTCTCGTTGATGAGGATGTAGGCGTCGTCCATCTCAACGCGCATCTTGTCGGCGTTGGTGACGAAGTAGGGCGAGATGTAGCCGCGATCGAACTGCATGCCCTCGACGACGTCGAGCTCGGTCTCGAGCGACTTGGCTTCCTCGACGGTGATGACACCCTCGTTGCCGACCTTCTTCATGGCATCCGAGAGGAACTTGCCGATCTCGGCGTCGCCATTGGCGGAAATGGTGCCGACCTGGGCGATCTCGTCGTTGGAGGTGACCTTCTTCGAGTTCTTCTGGAGGTCCGCAACCACAGCCTCGACCGCGAGGTCGATGCCGCGCTTGAGGTCCATCGGGTTCATGCCGGCGGCGACCGACTTGGCGCCTTCCTTCACGATCGCGGCGGCGAGCACGGTCGCCGTGGTGGTGCCGTCGCCGGCCGCGTCAGCGGACTTGGAGGCGACTTCGCGCACCATCTGCGCGCCCATGTTCTCGAACTTGTCCTCGAGCTCGATCTCCTTGGCGACGGTGACGCCGTCCTTGGTGATGCGGGGAGCGCCGAACGACTTGTCGAGCACGACGTTGCGGCCCTTCGGACCGAGCGTGACCTTCACCGCGTTGGCGAGAATGTCGACGCCGCGGAGCATCTTGTCGCGCGCTTCGACAGAGAATTTGACTTCTTTAGCTGCCATCTGGATTTTTCCTTGAGGATTTGAATGGAGGGAGAGAGGGGGCTGTTAAGCCGCCTTCTTCTTGGAAGCGGGGACGTCGAGGACGCCCATGATGTCGCTTTCCTTCATGATCAAGAGATCGACGCCGTCGATCTTGACCTCAGTGCCGGACCACTTGCCGAACAGCACGCGGTCGCCGACCTTGAGGTCGATCGGAACCAGCTTGCCGGCTTCGTCGCGGCCACCCGGGCCAACGGCGACGACTTCACCCTGGGAGGGCTTTTCCTTGGCAGTGTCGGGAATGATGATGCCGCCAGCGGTCTTCTCTTCTGCGTCAATGCGCTTGACCACGACGCGGTCGTGAAGCGGACGGAATTTCATGCAGTCCTCCTAAATATTTGCACGAGTTGGGATTTTTGCGTTGTTAGCAATCGTTGCCCGCGAGTGCTAGCACAGGCGAGGCTGAAATAGGACAGGAATTTTGCGGGGGCAAGGGCTTCTAGCAGAAAAATCGGCACTCAGAAGGCCTGTCTGCCAAATCTCTTTACCATCGTTAACCGGCTTCGGAGGGCCTCTAAGAGGCCCCCTTGGGGGCCGTATTAGCACGGAGTCTTCTCTGCTGCTAACGCATTGAATTTCAACAACTTGTTAAACTTTTGGGCTTGAGATGAGTTGTCAGTTTGCGTCACATTTCTCTCATGTGAGCGCATCTCCACCGGGTGGCGCGTCAGCAGCGTACCGGAAAGCCACCCCCTGAATGCGCTCCTGCAAAGGAGGTTGGCATGGGACTGCGGGGCGTTTCCGAGGACTTCCGGAAACAGATGCTGGGCTACGGGCTGACGACGGCACAAATCCTCTATCGGATGCCGGATCATCCCTCGCTGCTCCAGACTTATGTCTGGCAGAACTACGACATGTTCCCGAAATTCCCGGCGCTCAGCGACTTCCTGGCGTTCTGGCAGGAGAAGCTCGACGGCCCGCTCCATTCGGTCATGGTCGCGCATTCCAAGCTGATCAAGCCCGCCGAGTTGCGCGCTGTCGACGGCGTGTTCCGGCTGCATTGAAGGCCCGGCTTTGTAGGGTGGGTTAGCGTAGCGTAACCCACCAACCTCGTTCGGCAGTCGCGGAAGCATGGTGGGTTACGCCAGCGGACTGCGCTTCGCGCAGCCCCAAGGCTAACCCACCCTACGAGTTCTGTTTCTGTGCTAGCCTCTCCCCATAACAACAACGGGAGGCGGCCGATGGCCAAGAAAGCAAAATCGCGCAGCGCAACGCAGACCGCAATCAAGAAGCGGAGCGGCGCCAAGGCCGCGACGCGATCCACGGCCCGCAAGGCGGTGAAAGCAAAAGCCCGCGCGGCCGCTCCAAAGAAGTCCGCCCGCCCAAAACAGCGCATCGCCATCAGCCATCACCGCGAGGAAGATTTCAAGGCCGACGGCCTGCGCGCCTACGCCAAGTACCGCGACCTCGGCATTGCCGCTGCCAGCCACGGCCTCGCGCAAGCGCATGTGATCCGGCTGCAAGGCCCCTGCAATCCTGAAGAGGTATCAAAACTGCACTTCCATGCCGTCGACTTCCAGATGGTCTATGTGCTCAAGGGCTGGGTGAAGACCTACATGGACGGCGAGGGGGAGACCTTGATGCAGGAAGGCAGCGCCTGGACTCAGCCGCCGAAGATCAAGCACATGATTTTGGATTATTCGGATGACGTCGAGCTGTTGGAAGTGATTTTGCCGGCGGAGTTCAGGACGGTGGAGTTGAAGGCGTAGGCGCTTCCTTCGCTCGCAATGACGGGGCCTTGTAGCCCGGATGGAGCGCAGCGAAATCCGGGAAGGTTTCCCCGCGGAGGTGGTCGTCCCGGATTGCGCTGCGCTCCATCCGGGCTACTCGCTTGCTGCTCGGGCAGCATCCCCGCGTAGTCCCGCGCCGGTCGGCTACCGCTCGAGATAGCCCAGTTCCTCGCTCATGATCTTGCGTGCATATTCGCCAAAGGCATCGATCAACCGGCCGCGCGCGGCATAAGGCGGATAGAGCAGTGCGATCGTGACAGGGACGGCGGGGCTGAAGGGGCGCGTGATCAGAGCCGCGCCGGAGCTTTCGTCATGCGCGGCAATCGGGTTGATGATGCTGATGCCGAGACCCGCCGCGACCAGGGCACAGACCGATGCGCCCAGATCGGTTTCGGCAACAATACGGCGCGTGACGCTCGCCTGCGCGAAGATCGTATCGATGCGATCGTGAAGCGGACTCCCCGTGGCGAAGGAGATGAAGGCTTCATCGGCGAAATCGGCAGGGCGCAGCGTTTTCTTCTGCGCAAGACGATGGGCCTTCGGCATGATCGCGACGCAACGGGTCTTGAGCGCCGGCTCGACATGCACTCCCGCAACCTCGCCGTAGAGCATGGCCAACCCCATGTCGCAAAGCCCGGAGCTGACCCAGTCGTGCACGGCGCTCGCCGTGCCGGACCGGATCGAGATCATCACATGCGGATAGTCCATTTTGAAGCGCGCCGCGATGCGCGTCAGCAGGCCGCCGGCCAAGCGCGGCATCGCCGCAACGCTTAGCCGCCCCATGCCGAACGAACGGATGCTGGCTGCGCTGGCCTCCAGTCCGGCCAAGCCGATGAAAGTCTTCTCGACCTCCTGGAAGAAGCGCGATCCGTCCACGGTCGGGCGGAGGCGGCCCCCACTGCGGTCGAACAGCGGGAATTGCGTGATCGCTTCCAGCTGTCCGATCAGGCGGCTGATCTGGGGCTGCGAGGTATGCATGCGCTGGGCCGCCTGCGTCATCGATCCCGTCATGAAGACCGTCCGAAAAGCCTCCACATGCTTCAAGCCCATGCGCCTGGTCGCCATATCAAATCCGTATAGGAGAGTGTGAAACTGGAATTTCATCAGATCGAGCTTTTGGACGATAGTCCAGAGCACCCACCGTGGACGGCGTCACGGACATTCGCCAAGAGAGAGGACGACATGAAAGCGACGACGATCAGGGCACTCGCTGCAGCGGCCGCCGCTGTGGTTCTTTTTTCCAGCGAGGCCATGGCTCAGGGTGCGGGCAGGCTGGACAAGATCCGCGAGAGCGGCTCGATCACATTGGGATATCCCGAGACCTCGGTGCCGTTCGCCTATCTCGACGCCGACCAGAAGCCCATCGGCTATACCGTGGAAATCTGCGAACAGGTGGTGGCGGCGATCAAGACTGCGCTCAAGCTCCCCAAGCTCGAGACTCGCTATGCTCCCATAACCTCGGCCACACGCATTCAGCTGCTCGCCAACGGCACGATCGATCTCGAATGCGGCAACACGACCAACAATGTCGAGCGACATAAACTCGTCGCCTTTGCTCCGACCACCTTCGTCGCCCAGGTCGTTCTCGTCGCGCGCAGGGATGGCGGGGTCGATGTCAACGACCCGACTTCGTTTCGCGGCAAGGCCATCGCCGCCCAGGCCGGCGGCCAGACGTTCAAGGTGATTACGCTGATCAACGCCAAGAGCAATCTTGGCATCACGGTCGTGCCGGGCAAGGACACCGCCGAGACCTTCTTGATGCTGTCGACCGGCCGGGTGGCTGGCACTGCCAATGACGACGGTCTCGCCTATGCCACGGTTGCCTCGTCCAGGACGCCGGATGACTTCGTGATCGGTAGCAAGAGTCTCGAGATGGCGCCTTACGGCGTCGTCGAACCGAAGGATGATCCTGCTTTCAAGAAGATGGTCGACGAGGCCGTGATCGACCTGATGAAGAACGGACAGATTGCGGCGCTCTACGACAAATATTTCAATTCACCAATCCCGCCGCATGGCCTCAACCTGAAATTTCCGATGAGCGCCGCCCTCAAGCGCGCGTTGGCTAACCCGACCGATTCCGGCGACCCGGCAGCCTACGAATGAAGCACCAAGCGCTCTAGGGGTTTCCGTAATGGCACATCAACACGAGACGAACCCGGCGGGCGCCGAGTTGCCGCCCGTCGACCTGCGCAGCGATACGGTCACCAGGCCGACCGAGGCGATGTATTCCCGCATGGCCTCGGCGCCGATCGGCGATGACGGGCTGGACGGTGACCCCACGGTGCAGGAGTTGGAGGCCGTCGCGGCAGCAGCGTTGGGCAAGGACGCCGGCCTGTTTGTGCCGAGCTGCACCATGGCCAATCTGCTGGCGACGCTGGCGCAGTCTCAGCGCAGCGAACAGATCGTGTTGGAATCGAATGCCCATATGTACACGTCCGAACGAGGGGCGGCGACGTTTACCGGGCAGTTCTACCTGGCTGTTGCCGGTATCGCCGGCGCGATGGACCTGAACTTGCTGGAGAACGCCCTGCAAAGCGATGGGCATAAGCTCAAGACCGCCCTCGTCGCGATGGAAACCTCGCACAACAATGCGAGCGGCGCCGTGCTGCCGCTTGATCATATGCAGGCCGTGCACGCCATGGCATCAGTCCGCGGCGTTCCGGTGCATCTCGACGGAGCGCGGCTCTTCAACGCCGCGATTGCCCTCGAAGTGGCGCCAGCTCAAATTGCGAGGCATTGCGACACGGTCTCCCTGTGTCTGTCGAAGGGCTTGAGCGCGCCGGCCGGCGCCGTGCTCGCCGGGCCACGGGCCGTGATCGACAGCAGCCGCAGGCTTCGCCGCATGCTGGGAGGCACGCAGCGCCAGATCGGCATCCTGGCGGCAGCCGGGTTGGAGGCCGTTCAGGTCATGGGTGCACGTCTGGTGGAGGATCACCGGCGTGCGCGCGCCCTGAGTGAGGCGTTGAACAGGATGCACCCAAAGGTGAGCGCGACAATCCCGCAAACGAATATCGTGCAGGTTGATGTCTCTCTCTCCGGGCGTGACAGCGCCGCGTGGTCGGAGGCTCTGGAGCGGGTGGGCCTGAGGGCGAGGCCTTGGGGCAGGCATCGATTGCGCTGTGTGACCCATCGCCATATCGATGATGCGGACATCGATCGCGCGGTCATGGCATTTCGCGCCGTGGCCTCAGGCTTGGCTTAGAGCGTGCGCCAGTGTGAATCGGGTCCCTTGCAGCCCGGATGGAGCGAAGCGCAATCCGGGGCCGCTGCCTGCGACGGCACACACTTTCCCGGATTGCGCTGCGCTTCATCCGCTACGGCCGCTTAACTCAACACCCCCACCATCGCCCCCATCAGACACGTCGTCAGCGTCCCCGACACGATCGACTTCACCCCGAGCGCATTGATCTCCTCGCGCCGCTCCGGCGCCATCACACCCAGGCCGCCGATCATGATGCCGAGGCTGGCGAAATTGGCGAAGCCGCACATCGCATAGAGCATGATCAGGCGCGAGCGTGCGTCGAGCGCGTCGGGCGCGAGTTTCGACAGGTCGACATAGGCGATCAGCTCATTGAGCACCGTCTTGGTCCCCATCAGACTGCCTGCCGTCACCGCCTGGTCCCAGGGCAAGCCCATCAGCCAGCACACCGGTGCCATCACCAGGCCAAGCAGGCGCTGCAACGAGATCGCGGCGCCGCCGATATTCGGCAGCAGGCCGAGGATGGCGTTGACGAGATAGACCAGCGCCACCAGCACCAAGAGCATGGCGACGATGTTGAGCAGCAGCTCTAGTCCTGCGCCGGTGCCTTTCACGATCGCGTCCATCGTACCGGAGACGTCCATCTCCGGATCCTCCAGCGCGCCGCCGGTGCGCTTGTCGCTGGTTTCCGGCACCATGATCAGGCTGACCAGGATCGCGGCCGGCGCGCCGAGCACGGAGGCGATGACGAAATGCGCGGCCGCGTCCGGGATGAGGGGCGCAAGCAGCGTCGCATAGAGCACCAGGACCGTGCCGGCGATGCCGGCCATGCCGCCGGTCATCACCAGAAACAATTCGCTGCGGGACATCTGCGCCAGATAGGGCCGCACGAACAACGGCGCCTCGACCATGCCGAGGAAGATGTTCGCCGCGGTCGACAAGCCCACGGCGCCGCCGACGCCGAGCGTGCGTTCGAGCAGCCACGCCATGCCGCGCACGATCGGCGGCAGCACCCGCCAATAGAACAACAGCGTCGTCAGCACGCTCATGACAAGCACGATCGGCAGCGCCTGGAACGCCAGGATGAAATCGGCGCCCGGTACCTTCAGCTCGAAGGGCAGGGTGCCGCCGCCGACATAGCCGAACACGAAGGAGGAGCCGGCGCGCGAGGCTGCCGAGATCGCGCCGACCACATCGTTGATGGCGCCGAAAGCATGCGCGACGATCGGCACCTTCAGCAGCACGATCGCGGTGACGAAGGTCACGACGAGGCCGATCAGCGCCTGGCGCAGGGAAACCGCGCGGCGATTCTCCGCGAGCGCGAAGGCGATCAGCAGCAATGCGAAAACGCCGAGTGTCGATTGCAGCCGTAGCATGATGTCCCCAAAGCCCCAATGATTATGGCCGCGCGTGCGTTGCAAACGCAATGCCGGGAATGTTGCTGGCAGTCCCGCTGTTGACAAGCGGGCCCGCGTCAGCCACGCGGGACCTCGTTATCGTTAGGCGCGGATGGTCTTGAAGGTGAGCCAAGAGGTCAGTGAAGAACAGGCGGTCCCGGCGAGCCCGCCGGTCAGCGCCGGTGAGCTCCTCCGCCATCGCGCCTTCCTGTTCTTCCTGCTCTCGCGCAGCCTGTCGCGCTTTTCCAGCCAGATCTCGGCAGTGGCGATCGGCTGGCAGGTCTATGATCTCACGGGCAGCGCCTTCGATCTCGGCATGGTCGGGCTGGTGCAGTTCCTGCCGACCCTGCTGCTGTTGTTCGTTGCCGGGCAGGCCGCGGACCGTTACGAGCGCAAGCGCGTGGTGCAGCTGTGCGAGCTGGTGGAAGGGCTGACGGCCGTATTCCTGGCTTGCGGCGCCTATGGCGGCTGGCTCACGGTCACCCAAATATTTCTTGCCACCTTCGTGCTCGGCATTGTCGGTGCCTTCGAAAGCCCAGCGCTCGCCGCCCTGCTTCCGGTCATCGCGCCGACCGGAACGCTGCAACGCGCCACCGCGATTTCGAGCGGCACGGGACAGCTGGCGATCATCATGGGGCCGGCGCTCGGCGGCTTCGCCTTCGCGCTGGCGCCGGGCGTGGCCTATGGCCTCGCGGCGTCATTCGCGCTTCTCGCTGCGCTCGGCATGAGCCTGGTCCGCATGATCCCGACCGCGCCGACAGCGAGCGATGCCGCGAAGGCCGACGACCTGTTCGCGGGCATCCGGTTCGTCCGGGCCAATCCTGCGATCCTTGGTACGATTTCGCTCGATCTGTTCGCGGTGCTGTTCGGCGGCGTCATCGCGCTGTTGCCGATCTACGCCCGCGACATTCTCCAGACCGGCCCGATGGGGCTCGGCGTGCTGCGCGCGGCGCCGGCGGTCGGCGCGCTGCTGATGACGACGGTGCTGGCACGCCACGCCATCTCGCGGCATGTCGGTTTGCGCATGTTCCAGGCGGTGATCGTGTTCGGCGTCGCCACCATCGTGTTCGCGCTGTCGTCCTGGATGTGGCTGTCGGTGCTCTCGCTCGCCGTTCTCGGCGCGGCCGATACGATCAGCGTCGTGATCCGCTTTTCGCTGGTGCAGCTGTCGACGCCCGACGAGATGCGCGGCCGCGTCGGCGCGGTCAACTTCCTCTTCATCAACGCCTCGAACCAGCTCGGCCAGTTCGAGAGCGGGCTGACGGCGGCCTTGTTCGGCGCCATGCCCGCCGCCGTGCTCGGCGGCGTCTGCACCGTCGCGGTGGCCCTGCTGTGGATGAAGCTGTTCCCGAGCCTGCGGCAGGTGGAGAGGTTGGAGTAGGGAGCTCCGCTCTCTCATTGCTTCGCTGCGCTCGCAATGACGATTGTGGAAGCAGTGCGGGGACTTAGCCGGCGGCACCCCGCTTGCTGAAACCCCATGCCGTCTACTGTGCATGGGGTTGTTTTCGCGCTTTTGTGCTCAGCCCCGTCCGACGAACGGCATCTTGGTCGCCATGACGGTCATGGTCAGCACGTTGGCGTCGAGCGGCAGGCCGGCCATGTAGGCGACGGCATCGCCGACCGCCTTGGCGTCCATGCGCGGCTCATGCTTCATCGTGCCGTCGGGCTGTATCACGCCGGGGCCGTTGACCATGCGGTCGGTCATCGGGGTGGCGGCATTGCCGATGTCGACCTGGCCGACCGCGATGTCGTACATGCGGCCGTCGAGGTTGGAGGCCTTGGTCAGGCCGGTGATGGCGTGCTTGGTCGAGGTGTAGGCGGCCGAGAACGGACGCGGCGCGTGTGCCGAGATCGAGCCGTTGTTGATGATGCGTCCACCGCGCGGGGTCTGGTCCTTCATGATGCGGAAGGCGTGCTGGGTGCACAGGAACGGGCCGGTGAGGTTGGTGTTCACCACCGCCTGCCACTGCTCGAGGCTGAGATCCTCGAAGTTCACGGGCGGGGCGCCCATGCCGGCATTGTTGAACAGCACATCTAACCGGCCATAGGTGTCCTTCACCTTGGCAAACAGCGCGGCGATCTGGTCCGGCTTGGTCATGTCGGCGGTGACGCACAGGCTCTTGCCCGCAGGGCCGAGCTTCGCGGTCTCCTCGAGCATCTCCAGCCGGCGGCCGACGAGCACCACGGTGAAGCCGGTGTTCATCAGCGCCAGTGCGGCCGCGCGTCCGACCCCGGTGCCGGCGCCCGTCACCACTGCGATCTTGTTTGCTTCACTCATCGTTTCCTGCCTTTTCTTCTGTCTCTTAGGTCTTGGGCTCTTTGTCGTTCTTGTAGGGCGGCCGCGGGATGTTCTGATGTGCGGCGCGCAACGCCGCCGACCAGCGCGAGCGCAGATCGTGGAAATAGGGCTCGCCCGCCTCGATGCGGTGGTTGAGATCGGCATCGCAGGCGTCTGTGCGCACCACCAGCACGTCGATCGGCAGACCGACGCCGAGATTCGAGCGCATGGTCGAGTCCATCGAGATCAGGCTGGTCTTCAGCGCCTCATAGAGCTCGACATCATAATGCATGGCGCGGTCGAGCACCGGCTTGCCGTATTTGTGCTCGCCGATCTGCAGGTAGGGCGTGTCGGTGGTGCATTCGATGAAATTGCCGGCAGTGTAGACCATGAACAGGCGCATGCGTGCGCCCTTGATCTGGCCGCCGAACAGGAAGGAGACGTCGAAGGACACGTCTTCGGATTTGAGCGCGGGCCCCTCGGTCGCGTGCACCGCCCGGATCGCGCGTCCGATGCGCTGGGCTGCCTGGAACATGGTCGGCGCGTTCATCAGCGTCTCGATCTCGCCCGTGTTGGGGTCTTCCAGGCCCTCGGTGAGGGTCGAGAGCACCGACTGGCTGATGGCGAGGTTGCCGGCGCTGGCGATCGCCATGATGCGGTCGCCCGGATTGGAGAAGATGTGCAGCTTGCGGAAGGTCGAGACGTTGTCGAGGCCGGCATTGGTGCGGGTATCGGCGATCATGACGAGTCCGTCCCGAACCAGGATTCCGCAACAATAGGTCATTTCCAGTCCCCGAAGGCGAGCGCTTTTGCCGGCGCCAAACTAGTAGCCAATTTCGCCGGCCGCTCCAACCCCCGATTCCTAGGGGGGTGCTCAGTCCGTGCCATCGACGAGAAAGGCCGCGTCGACGGGGACGCCGAGCGCCGTGACCAGCCGATTGGTCTCGGCGGCCATGCCGACGATGGCGAGCAGCTCGCCATATTCGGCCTCGGTCATGCCCTTGGCCCGGGCGCTCGCGGTGTGCGAATGGATGCAGTAGCTGCAGCCATGCGCCACCGAGACAGCGACATAGAGCATTTCCTTGACCTTGGGGTCGAGCGCGCCCGGCGCCATCACCTCCTTGACGCTCTCCCAGGTCCGCCGCAGCGTTTTCGGATCGTGCGCCAGCGCGCGCCAGAAATTGTTGACGAAATCCGACTGCCGCACCTCGCGGATATCGTCGAAAACAGCGCGGGCCTCGCTGGAGAGCTCATCGTCCGAAAGCAGCTTCACGGTCGCCATGGGGTCCTCGCGGGGTCTAATCTGACCCCGCGAGTGTAGCACGGCTCATGCGGTCAGGCCGAGCGGCGCAAGGCCAGCTTGCCGACATCGACATAAAGCCGCTGCTGTGCGTGAGCGTGCTGCGCTCCGACGCGAACGTCACGCAGGCGCCGCTGCAACGGCGAGCTGTCGTACACGACACTGCTTCCGGCCAGCGCAAAACAGGCATCCGCGATGCCGGCGCAGGTCGTGGCCAGCCAGGCCGAGGACCGGGATCCCTCGACCATGAGATCTTCGTCCTTCAGCGTCCCGGCCAGCGCGCGCCGCCAGTGACCGGCAACCTGGACCTCGTGAAATGCCTGCGCCGCCCGAAGGTCGGCGGTAATCCGGCCGAGCTCGTACTGGAATATCTCGGACTCCCGCATCGGCACGGTCGCATATAATTGCTGCCGCCCGGTATGGGCCAGCGCAAGCAGTTCATCGACTGCGCCCGCGGCCATGCCCACCGAGAACACGCCGTGAAGCAACGGCAGCCATTGCCGGACGGCTTGATAGAGCGGACCCGACAGGCGAGGGGCAACATCGATATCGAACACATAGGCCTCAGGAACCACTCTCTCCCGCAGCGTGATATGATGGCTGCCGGTGCCCTTGAGCCCGGCCGCGTGCCAGGTGTCCTCGATGTCCCAGTCGCGCACCGGCAGCATCACGGCGCGAACCAGCGGCTTGCCCTGCGGACCTGGCACCGGCTTGCCATTTTCGGTGACGATGCAGAACCCACCCATCCAGTCGGCGTGCATGCAGCTGCTGGCGAACGGCCACCGGCCCTTGACGCGATAGCCGTCGGCCACGCGCTCTGCCGTTCCGGCGGGCTGCGATGAGCCGCAGATCGCCACGTCCGGTCCGTCCCGATAGATGCGTTGATACAATTCGGGGCGTGAGGCCGCTGCAAACAGGCCGCCGACCCCGGCCACAATCGACGTCCAGCCGACCGAGCCGTCGAGACGGGTCAGCGCCTTCATGACCTCGAGGCCGGCCGGGAAATCGAACTCCAGCCCGCCCTGGCTCTGCGCCACGAACATGCGAAAGAGCCCGATCGATCGCAGCCGTTCCACCAGGTCGGGTGGGATGCGGCGGGCAGCTTCGAACTCGGCGGCGCGCGCCGTGATCTCGGGCGCCAACTCGCGGATGGCCGCAAGCATGCTCTTGTGGGGATCGCGGGGTGCGATGGAATGGTCGCTGATCTTTTCTTGAAGCCGCATCTGTTCAACCTCTGTTGCAGGAGAAGGACTGCAACAGAGGTTGAACAGACGGCGCTACGGCGCGGTTTCAACGCGGCGGTTGTCGATTACGGCTGTAACGCTGCGGCTTCGTGGCGGACGACTGCGCCTAGCTCTGCCGCTGGGACTGCGACTGCGATTGACCGCCGCGGCCGGCCTGCTCGACCCTGACCGCCACGGTCAGGGTCTCTGCGCCGCCGCCATAGCGGGTGCCCCGCACCGGGGCTGCGCCGAGATAGTCGAGCCCGATCGCGACACGGACATGGGCATCCGTGGTGCAGATGCTGTTGGCGGGATCGAAGCCGACCCAGCCGAGGTCCGGCACGTAAGCCTCCGCCCAGGCATGGCCGGCATCCTGATGCAGCGTGCCGTCGGAGCGCAGAAAATGGCCGGAGACGAAGCGCGCCGGCACGCCGCCGGTGCGGGCGCAGGCGATGAAGATGTGCGCGTAATCCTGGCAGACCCCGCGCTTGAGCGTGAATGCCTCCGCCGCCGAGGTGCCGCTGTTGGTCGGATCCTCGTCGAAGGTCATGTGCTCGCTGATCTGCGTCATCAGCGTGTGCAGAAAGCCGAGCGTGTCGCTCTCCGCCTCGCTGCGCAGTTGCCGCGCCACCGCCGCCATCGCCGGATTGACCTCGGTGAGGTCGGTGGCGCGCAAAAACATGCCGGCCGGAAAACGCTCGTCCGCGCCTCGCAGCACGCCGCCGGTGTCGTGGGTCTCGATCAGGCCCTCGGCGGTGATCTTGATGTCGCCGACAGGGCCGCAGGACAGCACATGGGTGACGTTGCCGAAGGCGTCCTCGTGGGTGTCGAGCTTGGTGTCGGTCGAGACGTCGATCTGCCATTCCGCCACATACTGCCCGTCATGGCTGCACGGCGTCATGCGCAGGATCTGGATCACGCTGGTGGCCTGCGGCTCGTAGCGATACGTCGTGGTGTGCTGGATTCGCAGGCGCATGGTGGACCGTTGTTGTGGCGCCGTCATTCCGGCATCGCCCTGCGGGCGCACCGGAATGACAGCAGTATCAGATCAAATACTGCTTCGTGATGATTTCGCCCAGCCTGGAATTGTCCGCAATGAATTCCTGAATGAATTCATGCACGCCATGCTGGAAAATGTCGTTCATGTTGCTGTGTTCGAGCCTGTTGCGAATGCCGCGGGCGTGGCGCTGGGCCGGACCCTGGCGGCCATAGGCGACGCCGATCTGGTCGAGGTTGCGCACGAGGTTGCCGTAGCAGCTCGCCAGCGAGCGCGGCAGCGTGTCGTTGAGGATCAGCAGGTCCGCGATCAGCCACGGCTTCAGCGTCTCGCGATAGACCCAGTGATAGGCCGTCAGCGCCGAGACCGAGCGCAGGATCGAGCTCCACTGATAGAAATCGAGCGGACCGCCGACATGCTCTTCCTCCGGCAGCAACACGTGGTATTTCACGTCGAGGATGCGCGCGGTGTTGTCGGCGCGCTCGAGATGCACGCCCATCCGCGAGAACCAGTAGGCGTCGTTGCGCAGCATGGTCCGGTAGGCCGAGCCGTCGAAGCGCAGCGAGGTCTCCTGCACGAAGCGCAGAAATTTTGCGAGGTCCTCGCGCGTGGAGGTGCCCTTGCTCCACACCGCCTGGAGCTCGATCCAGGCCGAGTTGATGGTGTCCCACATCTCGCTGGTCAGCGCGGTGCGCACCGATCGTGAGTTCAGCCGCGCCGCCTCGATGCAATTCCTGATCGAAGACGGGTTGTCCGCCGAGAACGAGAGGTAATCGACGACGTTCGCTTCGTTGGCTTCCTGATACTTCTGATAGAAGCTTGCGGCGACGCCGGCGGTGAGAAGCGCCGAGTCCCATTCGTTGGTCTTGCCGATATAGGCGGCAGGCAGCGCAGTGACGCGCAGGGTCGCATCGATGGTGCGCGCGAGGTATTCGGCCCGTTCGACATAGCGGGCGAGCCAGTAGAGGTTTTCGGCGGTACGCGACAGCATCTCTCTACTCGTCCAGGATCCAGGTGTCTTTGGTGCCGCCGCCCTGGCTCGAATTCACCACGAGCGAGCCTTCCTTCAGCGCGACGCGGGTCAGCCCGCCCGGCACGATGGTCGTGGTCTTGCTGCCGGTGAGAACGAAGGGCCGCAAGTCGACATGGCGCGGCGCAAGGCCGGTCGCCGTGCAGGTCGGGCAGGTCGAGAGCGCCAGCGTCGGCTGCGCGATGAAACCTTCAGGTTCGCGCTTGAGCTTTTCGCGGAAGGCTTCGATCGTCGCTTTCGTCGCGGCCGGTCCGATCAGCATGCCGTAGCCGCCGGAGCCATGGACTTCCTTCACGACGAGGTCGCCGAGATTGTCCAGCACATAAGCGAGGTCCTTTGGCTCGCGACAGCGCCAGGTCTGAACGTTCTTCAGGATCGGCTCCTCGCCGAGATAGAATTTCACGATCTCCGGCATGTAGGAATAGATCGCCTTGTCGTCGGCAATGCCGGTGCCGACCGCGTTGGCGAGCGTGATGTTGCCGGCGGCATAGGCCGACATCAGCCCGGGCACGCCGAGCGCGGAATCGGGACGGAAGGTGAGGGGATCGAGGAAGTCGTCGTCGACGCGGCGGTAGATCACGTCGACCCGTTTCACCCCTTCCGTCGTCCGCATGAACACTTCGTTGTTCTTGACGACGAGGTCGCGGCCCTCGACCAGCTCGATGCCGAGCTTGTCGGCGAGGAAGGAGTGCTCGTAATAGGCGGAGTTGTAGACGCCGGGCGTGAGGAGAGCGACCGTCGGCTCGCCTGAGGCACCGTGGGGCGCGACCGAGCGCAGCGCAGACAGCAACTCGTCCGGATAGCGCTCGACCGGCGCCACCTTGTGGCGGGCGAACAGATCCGGAAACAGCCGCATCATGATCTCGCGGTTTTCCAGCATGTAGGACACGCCGGACGGCGTGCGGGCGTTGTCCTCCAGCACGATGAAGTCCTCGGCGTCGACCCTGATGATGTCGATGCCGGCGATGTGCACGTAGACGTCGTGCGGCACCTGCTGGCCGTTCATCTCGGGCCGGAACACCGGGTTCTGGAAGATCAGATCGTCGGGTACGACCTCGGCACGGAGGATGTCGCGGCCGTGATAGATATCGCGCAGGAACATATTGAGCGCGCGCACGCGCTGCTTCAGTCCCTTCTCCAAGAGCGTCCATTCCTTGCCGGACATGATCCGCGGGATCACGTCGAAGGGGATCAGGCGCTCGGTGGACTCGGAATCGCCGTAGACAGCGAAGGTGATGCCGATCCGGCGGAACAGGAGCTCGGCCTCCTGGCGACGATATTCGAGCGCCTCGGGAGGCGTCTCCTTGAGCCAGCGCGCCAGCTCCTGATAGGCGGGGCGAAGGTCCCCGCCGGGAATGTTCATTTCGTCAAACGCGACTGCCATAGATCCCGACTTGTCTCCCTGGCCATACGACAAGAGTGCATGACTTTCATGGGGTAGCAAGGGCCGGGCCAGCGCGATAAGCATGGAGCGAGGGTATTTGCCGGGGATGACCGGTGGCTTGCCTGAAAAAATGGCTGAGGACTGCTTATTTCGGCAGCAAAACCGCGTGACTTCAACGCGTTACCTCGGCAAAGTCGGCGCGACAGGTGAGGGACTTAAGGCATGAGCGAGATCGTCACGGCGGGCATTCTGGTCATCGGGGATGAAATCCTGTCCGGTCGAACCAAGGACAAGAACATCGGCTTCATCGCCGAATACCTCACCAATATCGGCATCGACCTGAAGGAGGTCCGGGTCGTCTCTGACGACGAGGACGACATCATCGCCGCGTTGAATGCACTGCGGCAACGCTACACCTATGTCTTCACCACCGGCGGTATTGGGCCGACCCATGACGACATCACCGCGGACAGCGTGGCGAAGGCGTTCGGCGTCGGCATCGACCACCATCCGGAAGTGGTCGCCCGCTTCCGTGAGCGCTGGAGCGAGCAGGATCTCAACGAGGCCCGGCTGCGCATGGCCCGCATCCCCGACGGCGCCGAGCTGATCCAGAGCGCGACCATCCTCGCCCCCGGCTTCAAGATCGGCAATGTCATCGTCATGGCCGGCGTGCCGTCGATCATGCAGGCGATGATGGACATCGTCTCGCCCAAGCTGAAATCCGGCGTGCGCATGCTCTCCGAATCGGTCCGTGCCAATGCGCGGGAGGGCGACATCGGCAGTCCGTTGCGGGCGATCGCCGCGGCGCACCCCGACACCATCATCGGCAGCTATCCCTTCATGGACGAAGACTCGAAGCCGAACACCAATCTGGTGGTGCGCTCGCGCGATGCGGATAAGCTCGCAGCCGCGATGGCGGCGGTGAAGGACATGCTGGCGGGATTGAACATCACCCGCTAAAGCCCCGGCTTTCCGGGCGCTTTAGCTTTTTATTTGTGCATGATCTTGTCGGAAAACCGCTGCGCACTTTTCCGGATCATGCTTTAGCACGAAGCTGCCGGACGATGATTGGCAGGAGAGAACGATGGCTGGCGAAGCACCGGAATTGAGCGCACAGGAGCGGGCGGGCAAGGCTTTTCCGGTCTCGTGGGACCAGTTCCACCGGGACTGCCGGGCACTGACCTGGCGGCTCAACGAGGTCGGTCCGTTCCATGCGGTGATCGCGATCACCCGCGGCGGCCTGGTGCCGGCCGCGATTGTCGCGCGCGAGCTTGGTGTTCGCATCATCGACACGGTCTGTATTGCCAGTTACGACCACGACAAGCAGGGCGAGCTCCAGGTGCTGAAGGGCATTTCGGACGCCGCGATGGAGCTCGGCGGCGGCACCGGCAAGGGGCTGCTGATCGTCGACGACCTCGTCGATACCGGCAAGACCGGCAAGCTGGTCCGCGACATGCTGCCCGATGCGCATTTCGCCACCGTCTATGCCAAGCCGAAAGGGCGCCCGCTGGTCGACACCTTCATCACGGAAGTGTCGCAGGACACGTGGATATTCTTCCCTTGGGATACCGCGCTCTCCTATCATCCGCCGCTTCGCGACGGCGCGGCGTGAGGCCAACACGGGCTGACTGCGATGATCGAACGGACGCGATCGACATGGCAGGCACGGCTCGGTTTCATCGTCACGCTCGCGGCGACGGTCTTCGCTGCCGAGGGGCGATGCCAGGATGCTGCCGTGCGCGAGGACATCGTGGTCGGCAGCCGCGTGCTTGCCGAGTTCGGGGTGCTCGACGCGTTCGGCCATGTCAGCGCTCGTGATCCCCAGAATCCCGACCACTTCCTGATGTCGCGCTCGCTGGCGCCGGCGCTCGTCACCGCCGACGACATCATGGAATTCGATCTCGACGGCAACGCCGTCGACGCCAAGGGCCGCAGTGTCTTCCTGGAACGCTTTATCCACAGTGAAATCTACAAGGCGCGGCCGGACGTCATGGCGGTGGTGCATACGCATTCGCCTGGCGTGATCCCGTTCACGGTCAGCCAGGTCGCACTTCGGCCCGTCTTCCACAACGCGGCGTTCCTCGCCGCGGGCGCGCCGGTCTGGGAGATTCGCAAGGAATTCGGCGAGACCAACATGCTGGTCAGCAACGCCGCCATCGGCAAGTCGCTGGCGGTCGCGCTCGGCGACAAGCCGGTGGTTCTGATGCGCGGCCATGGCGACGTCGCTATCGGGTCGTCAGTGAAAGTTGCGGTCTTCCGCGCCTATTACACCGACGTCAATGCGCGGCTCCAGTCCCAGGCGGTCGCGCTCGGCGGCGAGGTGAACTATCTTACGGCGGCCGAGGGCGCCAAGGCCGATGCGGTCAATCTCCAGGTGCTCGATCGCGTCTGGAATCTCTGGAAAATGCGTGTTACCGCGGCAGCAAAATAATGCCCCTGCAAAACCGCGTGACGCCGACTGGCGACATCATCTCGACGCCGCATCGCGGGATGTTCACCGGCAATCGCGGCATCATCCACGATCCCGCGACCAAGACTCTTCTGAAGAAGCGCTGGTCGTCACCGGCGTGGCTGACCTGCACCTGCGAGTTCCGCGGTCGCCGCCGCGAGGTGATGGCGCAGCAAAGCTGGACCGAGCTGTTCTTCCTGGACGAAGCCACCGCGCTCGCCGCCGGCCATCGCCCCTGCTTCTACTGCCGCCGCGACGATGCCAACCGGTTTCGCGCGGCGTGGGAGAAGGGCAACCGCGTCCATAATGTCCGCATGCACGACATCGACACGGTGCTGCATCACGAACGGCTCGATCAGGGCAGGAAGCGGCTGCACGAATTGCTGATGCCGCTCGACCAGTTGCCCGAGGGAGCGATGGTACTTCGGGGCGAGGAGAGTTTTCTGGTGACGCAGGGCAGGGCGCTGCTGTGGTCGCCGGCCGGCTATTCCGCTGTCGAGCATCCGCCGGGTGAAGCAACGCTTCTGACCCCGCCGTCGACGCTGCGCGCAATGAATGCCGGTTATCAGCCGGTGCTGCACCCGTCCGCGTCGCCCTAGCGCAGCGGCCGCCCTTGTTCGTCCACGGTCATCCGCGCGTCGCGCAGCGCCCATTCGCGGATGATCTGGCGGCAGCGGCTGAGCTCAGCTTCGCTGGCGCTCGCCGCATCTTTCGAGGCGCGCTCGACCATCGCCTTGCAGTGGACGAGCACGGCGCGATCTTCCGCGTGCGCGGAGGATACGATCGCCGCAAACGCCGCGACGACGAAAACCGGTCGAATCACGGCAATCATCCGAGCTTCTCGCGTGCGAGCGCGGCGCCGGCGCCGAGCGCCATCAGCTTGGCTTCGGCGATCTCGCGCCGCATCGGCGCCATGCCGCAATTGGTGGTGGCGATAATGTTGCTCTTCGGCACGAATTTCGACACGGCGTCGATCACCTTCACGACGTCCTCGGCGGTCTCCACCGTATCGCTGGCGACATCGATCACGCCGGCCTGCACGATCTTGGTCTTGAGCAGGGCGAGCAGGTCGAGCGGCACCTTCGAATTGCGGCACTCGATCGCGACCTGCTGGATCGGGCTGGCGTCGATCGTCGGGAAGATCTGCTCATATTGCCGCCACTGGGCGCCAAGCGTCTCCTTCCAGTCGGTGTTGGCCTTGATGCCGTAGCCGTAGCAGATGTGCACGGCGGTGGCGCAGGTGAGGCCTTGCGCGGCGCGCTCCAGCGTCTTGATGCCCCAGTCGTTGACCTCGTCCATGTAGACGTTGAAAGCAGGCTCGTCGAACTGCACGAGATCGACGCCGTCGGCCTGGAGCGCCTTGGCTTCCTCATTCAACAATTCGGCGAAAGCGAATGCCATCTTGACCCGGTCGCCGTAGTAGCGGTCCGCGATCGTGTCGATGATGGTCATCGGACCGGGCAGGGTGAATTTCAGCTGCTTCTTCGTGTGTGTGCGCGCGACGCGCGCCTCGTCGGCGTGAACGCGGCCCTTGAGCTGGAGCGGCGCGACCACCTGCGGCACCATCGCCTTGTAGCGATCCTTGCGGATTCCCATCTCGACCTTGTGGGCGAAGTCGATACCCTCGATCTTCTCGAGAAAGCCGTGCACGAAATGCTGCCGGGCCTGCTCGCCCTCGGTGACGATATCGATCCCGGCGTCCTCCTGAACCTTCACCGCCAGCATCGTCGCATCGCGCTTGGCACGTAGCAGCTGGTCCCCTTGCGACTTCCAGGGCGCCCAGAGCATGTTCGGCTCGGCGAGCCATTCCGGCTTCGGCAAGGAGCCGGCGATCGTGGTTGGAAACAGCATGGGTCCCTCCCGACGGGTTGTGATTGCGCCACTGTCTGCCATGTCTTAACGTCGAGGTACAGAACAACAAAAGTCGCTGTCTATTCCAGCGGCGACGACGGGGAAGGCCAATGGAAAGGTCAGAGGAAACGTCAGAGGAAACGTCGTGATCGATCTCCATTATGCGCCGACGCCGAACGGCTGGAAAATCTCGATCATGCTAGAGGAACTCGGGCTTCCCTATCGGGTGATCCCGGTCAATATTCGCGCCGGCGAGCAGTTCAGCTCCGAGTTTTTGGCGATTAGTCCGAACAACCGCATTCCCGCGATCGTCGATCATGAACCCGCCGACGGCGGCGCACCATTCTCGGCATTCGAGACCGGTGCCATCCTGATTTATCTCGCGGAAAAGACCGGCCGCTTCCTGCCCACTGACCTGCGCGGCCGCTCCACCACCATCCAGTGGGTGATGTGGCAGATGGCGGGGCTCGGACCGATGCTCGGCCAGCACGGCCATTTCGCGCTCTATGCGGCGGAGAAGATCCCTTACGCGATCGAGCGTTACCGCGACGAGGCCGCGCGGCTCTATGGCGTGCTCGACCGGCAGCTCGAAAAGACCGGCGCTTATGTCGCCGGCGACTATTCCATCGCCGATATCGCCTGCTTCCCCTGGACCATGACCCACAAGGCGCAGGGCTTTACGCTCGACGACTATCCGAACGTGAAGCGCTGGTACGCCGAGGTGCGCGCCCGGCCGCAGCTGCAGGCCGGGCTTGCGATCGGCAAGTTCGTGAAAGAGCCGTTCGACGAGGAATCACGCAAGATCATGTTCGGCCAGCGTGCGAAGGAAGTGCTGGGAAAGAAGTGACGGCCACCGCTCTCTCCCCGTCATTGCGAGGAGCTCTTGCGACGAAGCAATCCAGACTGGTTCCGCGGAAAAGATTCTGGATTGCTTCGCTCCGCTCGCAATGACGGGCAGAGAGCGCGACAAACACGACAAAAGGAAACGCCATGATCGAATTCTTCTTCGACTGTTCCAGCCCCTGGACCTATCTCGCCTTCCATAACATCCAGCCGCTCGCCAAAGAGCTCGGCGCCGAGATCGTCTGGCGGCCGATCCTGGTGGGCGGCATCTTCAACACGGTGAACCCCAGCGTCTATGCGCAGCGCGAGACGCCGGTGCCGCTGAAGGCGCGCTACATGAAGAAGGACCTGGCCGACTGGGCGCGCTCGGCGGGCCTCGCGATCAAGATGCCGCCGACGGTGTTTCCGGTGAACAGCGTGAAAGCGATGCGCGGCTGCATCTGGCTGGGCAGAGACATGGTGCCGTTCGCGACCGCCGTGTTCGAGGCCTATTGGGGCGACGACAAGGACATTTCGCAGGACGCGGTGCTGGCCGAGATCTGCAAGAAGGTCGGCGTCGACGAGCAGAAGTTCTTCGCCGGCATCGCGGAGCAGGGGATCAAGGACCAGCTCAAGGCCAATACGGAAGAGGTCGTCGCCCGCGGCGGCTTCGGTTCGCCGACCATCTTCGTGAACAAGACCGACATGTATTTCGGCAACGACCGCCTGCCGCTGATCCGCGAGGCGCTCAAGCGCAGCAAAGCGAGCGCGGCCTGATGGTGCGCGCTGTCGTCTGCCGCGCGCTTGGGGCTCCCGAGACGCTGCGGCTGGAGGAGTTTCCGTCGCGGCCCGTCAGGCCGGGCGAGGTTCGCGTCGCGATCCGGGCAGCCGGCTTGAACTTTCCCGACGTGCTGATGGCAGCCGGTGAATATCAACTCAAGCCCGAGTTGCCGTTCACACCCGGCATGGAGGCCGCCGGTGACGTGACTGAGGTGGGTGCCGAGGTGAAGGGTGTTGCCGTCGGCGACAAGGTCATCGTCAAGATGCGCCACGGCGCCTTCACCGACGAAGCCGTCGTGATGCCGTCGCAGCTCACGCCGATGCCGTCGACCTTCGACTATGCGGAAGCCGCGACCTATCTCGCCGGCCACGGCACGGCCTATCACGCGCTGATCGACCGCGGCCGGGTCGAGCCGGGCGAGGTGCTGCTGGTGCACGGCGCCGGCGGCGGCGTCGGCCTTGCGGCCGTGGAGATCGGCAAGATGCTCGGCGCGACCGTGATCGCGACAGCTTCCAGCGACGAGAAGCTCGCGATCGCCAAATCGCGCGGCGCCGATCATCTGGTCCGCTACGACCGCGAACCGTTTCGCGACGCCGTGAAGCGCATCACCGACGGCCACGGCGCGGACGTGGTGTTCGATCCCGTCGGCGGCGAAGTGTTCGAGAACTCGATGCGCTGCATCGCCTGGGGTGCGCGGCTGCTGGTGATCGGTTTCACCGGCGGCATCGGCTCCGCGAAGACCAACCTCTTGCTGATCAAGGGCGCGAGTGTCCTCGGCGTGCGCGCAGGCGAGGCGGTGCGGAAAAATCCGGCGCTCGGCGAGGTACGGTTGAAGGCGTTGCTCGCGTGGGCCGAGCAGGGCAAGCTCCGCCCGAACATCTCGCACCGCCTGCCGCTGGAAGATTATGCGAAGGCCATGCGATTGCTGATCGATCGCAAGGCGATCGGCCGTGTGGCGCTGGTGATGGAGTGACGGTGCCGGTTGCTGATAAATGGTGGGCACGGCGCTTTGCGCCTTTGCCCACCCTACGAGAGCGTCACTTGTACTCCCGCTCCGTCCACCACGGGAAATAATCCGGCATATCGCTCGACACCTTGTTCTTGAACTGCGCCGGCCGCTTCTCCAGGAACGACACCACGCCTTCCTTCACGTCGTCCGAACGTCCACGGGCGTAGATGCCGCGGCTGTCGACCTTGTGGGCTTCCATCGGATCGTCGGCGCCCATCATGCGCCACATCATCTGGCGGATCAGCGCCACCGACACCGGCGCGGTCTTGGCGGCAAACTCCTTGGCGAGCGCGCGGGCAGCCGGCAGGAGATCATCGGGGGCGACGACCCTGCTGACGAGGCGGCCGGCGAGCGCCTCCTGCGCCGGGAAGACGCGGCCCGAATAGCACCATTCCAGCGCCTGCGAGATGCCGACGATGCGGGGCAGAAACCAGCTCGAGGCGGCCTCCGGCACGATGCCGCGCTGGGAGAAGACGAAGCCGAAGCGCGCGGCCTCGGAAGCAATGCGGATGTCCATCGCGAGCTGCATGGTGACGCCGATGCCCACCGCGGGACCGTTCACCGCTGCGATCACCGGTTTCAGACATTTGAAGATGCGCAAGGTCACCTGGCCGCCGCCGTCGCGCACCTGCGGATCGCTGTAATCGACCTTGCCGTCAGCGAAGCGTTTCACCGGCCCGCGCCGCGCGTCGCGATCGAAGGTGTCGGCGCCCGATGACAGATCGGCGCCCGCGCAAAAGCCGCGGCCGGCGCCGGTGACGATGATGGCGCGGACATTGTCGTCCTTGTCGGCGGCGTCGAACGCGTCGATCAGCTCTCCCTGCATCTGCGCGTTGAAGGCGTTGAGCTTGTCGGGCCGGTTCAGCGTGATGGTGAGGATCTGCTCGGCGACCTCGTACTTGATCGTCTCATACGCCATGGTGGTTTCCTTCCTGGTTTCTTTGTCGGTCTCTCTAGCACGTCATTCCGGGGCGCGCGAAGCGCGAGCCCGGAATCCATGGTTCGGCCGGAACGCGTGGGTAGATGGATTCCGGGCTCGCGCCCAAGAGGGCGCGCCCGGGAATGACGGGAGTTCGGTTATTTGGCCGGCGGTTTCGGCCAGGGCTTCTGCGCCCCGCGCAGACCTTCGAACGCCTTGGCCATGCCGAGCACGCCGATATCGTCGAAGCGGCGGCCGACGATCTGCACGCCGATGGGAAAACCCTTGGCATCGAAGCCGCCGTTGATGGAGACGGCCGGGTTCTCCGACATATTCCATGGCACGGTATAGCAGATATGCTCGAACGGCCGCATCGGATCGTTAGTCGGCGAGGCCCAGTCCGCCGGATAGTTCACGTTCGGCGCGGTTGGCGAAATCAGATAGTCGAGCTCGCAGAACAACTTTGACGCGACCGCGCGGATCGCCATGGTCTGGTTGAAGCCGCGGATGACGTCGACGCCCGACAGCCTCGCGGCGGACTCGCCCCATTTGAAGATGTAGGGCAACACCTTGGCCTGTTCGGCCGGCGTCAGCTTGGACAGATCGTCCCACATCCGCGCGCGCCAGAAATTGTCGAGGCCGTCAAGCATGTCGCGCGTCAGGATGCCGTCGACCTCGGTGACGACGCTGCCTGCGGATTCGAACGCCTTTGCGGCTTTCACGGCAACTTCACGGACCGATTTTTCCGCCGGCAGGCCGACACCGGCATCGAGCATCAGGCCGATGCGCAGTTTGCGCGGAGATTTTTCCAGCCCTTTCCAGTTCAGCGGTTCGGCGGGAAGGCTCATGCCGTCGCGGCGGTCGGGCTTGGCGATCACGCCCATCATCAGCGCGCAATCGTCGACCGTGCGGGTCATGGGGCCAGCGACGCGGCCGACATAGGCGGGGTCGATCGGCACGCGGCCGAAGCTCGGCTTGAAGCCGACGAGGCCGCACCAGCCGGCGGGCAGGCGCACGGAGCCGCCGATATCGGTGCCGAGATGCAAGGGGCCGTAGCCGGCCGCAGCGGCAGCACCTGCGCCTGCACTGGAGCCGCCGGGATTTTTGGAGAGGTCCCACGGATTGCGCGCGAGCGCGTGGAAGGAGGAGAGCCCGGAGGACAGCATGCCGTAATCCGGCATGGTGGTCTTGGCGAAGATGATGGAGCCTGCCTCACGCAGCCGCGCGGCGGGCGGGGCGTCCTTCTCGGCGGGCACGAGCTTGACGCTTACAGCGCCCAGCGGCACCGGCACGCCCTTGGTCGCGATATTGTCCTTCACCGTGACGGGCACGCCGTCGAGCGGGCCTGATGGTTCGCCCCCGGACCAGCGCGCGGTCGAGGCCGCTGCCGCCTCGCGCGCGCCGTCGGGATCAAACGCATAGAGCGCCCTGAGGTGCGGCTCCCACGCGGCGATGTGCGCGAGCAAATCCTCCAGCACCTCGCTCGGCGAGAACTGTTTTGCGCGATAACCCGCGATCAGGTCGACCGCGGACAGATCGTGCAGCGAGGTGACCGCCTCCTCGATGCTCTTTTTATGCATTGCCGCCCGCCGGCATGCGGGTCTCGATGATCCGGGCGAACATGCTGGCGCCGATCGGCAGGATCTTGTCGTCGAGCACGAAGCCTGGATTGTGCACGGGCACCGAGCCGTCATGGCCGACCCAGAAATAGGCGCCGGGAATGGTCTCCAGCATGTCGGCGAAGTCCTCGCTGCCCATCTTCGGCTGGGTGCGGGTGATCACGTTCGCCGGGTTGACGATTGTGCGCGCGACCTCCTCGACCACCTTGGACTGCTCGACCTGGTTGACCAGCACGTTGAAGGTGTCGCGGATGTCGACGTCGATCACGCACTGATAGGCGCTCGCGATGCCGGCGCAGATGGTGCGGATGCGTTCGCTGATCAGGGTGCGGACTTCCTTCGAGAAGGTGCGGATGGTGCCGCAAAGATGCGCCTCGCCAGGAATGACGTTGTAGGCGGAGCCCGCATGGATCTGGGTGATCGACACCACAGCAGCCTGGAGCGGCTCGACGTTGCGGCTGACGATGGTCTGGATCGCCTGCGCCAGCGTGGTTGCGATGATCACCGCGTCCTTGGAGCGCTCCGGCATCGCGCCATGGGCGCCGTAGCCGGTGATGCGGAGGTCGAAGAAGTCGGCGCTGGCCATCGCCGGGCCGGGCAGGATCGCGATCTCGCCGTGGTTGAGGTCGGGTGCGTTGTGCAGGCCGTAGAGCTCGTCGCAGGGAAACTTCTCGAACAGCCCGTCCTTGATCATCGCGCGCGCACCGCCGAGACCTTCCTCGGCCGGCTGGAAGATCAGGTGCACCGTGCCGTCGAAATTCCTGGTCTCGGCGAGATAGCGGGCGGTGCCGAGCAGCATGGTGGTGTGGCCGTCATGGCCGCAGCCGTGGAAGCGGCCGGGGATTTTCGAGCTCCATTTCAGATTGGTGTTCTCTTCCATCGGCAGCGCATCCATGTCGGCGCGCAAGCCGATGCGCTTGCCGCTCGAACCCTTGCCCTTGATGACACCGATCACGCCGGTGCCGCCGAGACCGCGATGCACCTCGATGCCCCAGCTCTTCAGCTTGTCGGCGACGATGCCGGAGGTGCGCACTTCCTCGAAACCGATCTCGGGATGGGCGTGGATGTCGCGGCGGATGGCGGTAAGTTCGTCGGCATAGCCGTCGATGCGGTCGATGGTGGGCATATGTCCTGTCCGGTTAGCGTGAAGGGGGCGTGAAAACGGGGCCGTTCGGCTTGATGCGGATGCCCGGACGCAGGCGCGTCCAGGGTAGCGACGCGGTATCGGCCGGCATCGCGCCGGGCGCGGCGCAGATCATCAGCTTCTCCGCGATCGGCTCGAAATCGGCGCGGAAGTGCACCGAGCTCTTGTTGACAAGAATCTTCTCCTGCGTCGGCTCGATGCCGACATAGCGGTACATCGCCTGGTCCGCGAGCTGCGCCTTGTGCGAGGACACGACGACGCGGACGTCGCCGATGCGCAAGGCCGCGGAGGGGCCCATCTCCATCTCGCGGCCGCCATAATAGGGGCCGGGCGCGATGAAGCGGCCGTCGGAGAGCTTTTCGACGACGAAGGTCTCGGTGTAGGGCTCGTCACCGGGAATGCCGGACTTGCCGCCGAGCGACAACGTGACGGTGGCGCCGACGCCGGCCGCATGCGCAGCCTTGGCCGAGACCGGATCGTAGAGCGCGCCGGTTGCGGCGCTGGCCTTGTTGCGCACCAGCGCGCGCAGCATGCCGGTGGTGTCGGAATCGCCGCCGGCGCCGGGATTGTCCTGGGTGTCCGCGATGACGACCGGCTTGCTCGCGCTCTTCGAAAGTTCCATGGCATGACGCACGCCATCGTCGGGCGACCAGATCTTGCCATCGAAATCGTCCTCGTGGCTTTCGATCAGCTTGACGATCGCGTCCGCCGCGCGGTCGGCATCCGCTTGAGTCTTGCCATAGGCGAACACGCTCGGACCACAGTCGCGGAAATCGGCGGCAGGGAAGCCGGGCGCGAAGGACAGCGTCGGAACCGCGTCGCTTTCGAGCGCCGCGAGCTTCTCGTAGATGCCCTTGGTGGGGTAGTCGTTGGTGCATTGCCAGCTGATCGCGATCAGGAAGGGCAACTGGCGGAACGACTTTGCGAAGCGTTGCTTCGTCTTCAGCAGCAGCGCGAGGTGCCGCGCGGCGGCGCGGCCGGTGTCGGCCATGTCGACATGCGGATAGGTGCGGTAGGCGATCAGCGCATCCGCGTGTTCCATCATCTCCGGCGTGACGTTGGCGTGCAAGTCGAGGCTCGCGACCAGCGGAACATCTCTGCCGATGACGCGGCGCACCCGCGCCAGAATCTCGCCTTCGCCGTCGTCGAGATGCTCGGTGACCATGGCGCCGTGCAGGTCGAGATAAACCGCATCGATCGGGCTGGCGGCTGCGATGCCGTCGACCATCACCTTCACGATGCGCTCGAAGGCGTCCTTGGTGACGTGCGCCGACGGGCTCGCACCGCAGGCGATCGTCGGAACGAGTTCCCAGCCATTGGCCTCGGCGCTGTCGGCGAAGCCGGCAAGGCCGACATTGATGCGCCGCATCACCTTGAGCACGTCGGCGCCTTGCGTCATCGCCGGCCAGCCGCCGCCATGCTGGAAGTCCGCGAACGTCGCCTTCGTCGGAGCGAAAGTGTTGGTCTCGTGCAGGAAGCCGCCGACGGCGATGCGTGTCATCAATTCAAGTCCAGGCGATTGAGAGTGCGCGACGTTAGCCTTGGCCTTGCGGCAAGAGCAAGGTGGGAAGCAATCGCGCCGCGCATAGGGTCAAGCTGTTTTGGGAATGCTGCGGATGTTATGAGCCCCTTCGCCGGGACGACACTAGGCGTTCGCCGCCACACCCTCTGCCACCGGCCGGAAATTCGCAAAATCCCAGTTGCGCCCTGGCGCTGCATCCAGCAGCGCCTTGGTGTAGGCCTCCTGCGGATGCGTCAGCACCTCGGCGGCGGGGCCCTGTTCGACCACGCGGCCGTGCTGCATCACCACGACTTCGTCGCAGATCTGCGCTGCGACGCGCAAATCGTGGGTGATGAACAGGATGGCGATGCCGAGCCGTTTCTGGATCTCGTCGAGCAGTTCCAGCACCTGCGCCTGCACGGAGACGTCGAGCGCAGAGACGGCTTCGTCCGCGACCAGCACGTCCGGATCGAGCGCAAGCGCGCGCGCAATGGCGATGCGCTGGCGCTGGCCGCCGGAAAACTGGTGCGGATAGCGCGACACCGCATCCGCCGGCAGTCCGACCAGCTCGAGCAATTCGCGCGCGCGCTTCATCGCGTCGGCATGCGAGGTGCCGTAGTTGATCGGGCCTTCCGCGATGCTCTCTCCGACCGTGATGCGCGGGTTGAGCGAGCGGTAGGGATCCTGGAACACGATCTGGATTTTTTGCCGGTGCGGCTGGAGCAGGCGGCGCGAGATGTCGGAGATCTCGCGGCCGGCGAGGCGGACGCCGCCGGAGGTCGGATCGATCAGGCGGACGATGCAGCGCGCCACCGTCGACTTGCCCGAGCCGCTTTCGCCGACGATGCCGAGGGTGCGGCCCTTGCGCAGCGTCAGCGTCACCTTGTCGGCGGCGACGACCTCGCGGCCTTTGCCGAAGAACGCGCGCTCCTTGTAGACCTTGCCGAGCTCGTTGGCCTCGAGCACGACGGGCTCGCGGCTCTCTTCGCGCGGAGCGCGCGGAACCAGGCTCGGCACCGACGCCAGCAAATTGCGGGTGTATTCCATGGTCGGATTGCGCAGCACGGTGTCGAGCGGACCGGTCTCGACCAGGCGGCCCTGCCGCATCACCGCGACGCGGTCGGCGATCTCGGCCACCACGCCCATGTCGTGGGTGATGAACAAGACGGCCGTGCCGTGATCGCGCTGGAGGTCGCGGATCAGGGTCAGGATCTGCTTTTGCGTGGTGACATCGAGCGCAGTGGTCGGTTCGTCGGCGATCAGCAGCTTGGGTTCGAGCACCAACGCCATCGCGATCATGATGCGCTGGCGCTGGCCGCCGGAGAGGCGGTGCGGGTAGGAGGCGAAGATGCGCTCGACCTGGGGCAGGCGGACCTGCTCCATCATGTCGAGGATGCGCTTCTTGCGTGCCCTGGCATCAAGATCGGTGTGGGCGCGCAGCACCTCGTCGATCTGGCGGCCGACGTGGACCACCGGATTGAGCGCGGTCATCGGCTCCTGGAAGATCATCGCCATCTTGGTCGCGCGCAGCTGGCGCAGGCGGCGGTCGGTCGCGGTGAGGATCTCCTCGCCGACGAGCTTGACGCTGCCGCCGGTCGGAACCAGCGTGCCCTTCGGCAATAGGCCCATCGTGGTGAGCGAGGTCACAGACTTGCCCGAGCCGCTTTCGCCGACGAGGCACAGCGTCTCGCCCTCGTGCACCTGGATCGAGATGCCGTCGATGATCTTTGCGCCGTTCGGCTTCTTGCCGACGGCGACGACGAGGTTGTTGATGTCGAGGACCGGGTTGGTCATCACTTGATTGGTCATCACTTGCCTTCCCGCTGCTTCATGCGGGGATCGAGGGCGTCGCGGGCAGCGTCGCCGATCAGATTGATGCTGAGGATGGCGATCGAGAGCAAAAGGCCCGGCCAGAAGATCAGCGTCGGCTTGAGCTGAAAATACTGGCGGCCTTCGGCCATGATGTTGCCCCAGGTCGGCGTCTCCGGCGAGATGCCGGCGCCGAGGAAGGAGAGGATCGCCTCGGTGAGGATGGCGGAGGCGCAGACATAGGTGCCCTGGACGATCAGCGGCGCGATCGTGTTCGGCATCAGATGCCGCCACATGATCTTGGGCAGGGACGAGCCGACCGAGATCGCCGCTTCGACGTAAGGTTCTTCGCGAGCCGACAGCACCACCGAGCGCACCAGACGCGCCACGCGCGGGATTTCGGGAATGGTGATCGCGACCAGCACGGTCCAGATGCTGGCGCCGGAGAGCGACACCACGGCGATCGCGAGCAAAATGCTCGGCATCGCCATCAGGCCGTCCATGATGCGCATCATCACGGAATCGACCAGCTTGAAGAAGCCGGAGACGAGGCCGATGGCGAGCCCGATGACGACCGACAGGATCGCCGAGCCGATCCCGATCAGCAGCGAGACACGGCCGCCATAGATGACGCGGGACAGCAGGTCGCGGCCATAGGCGTCGGTGCCGAGCAGGAATTGCGCCGACGCGGGCTTGAGCCGCAGCGACGGCGCCAGCTGGATCGGGTCATGCGGCGCGATCAGCGGCGCCAGGATCGAGATCAGCACGATCAGCGCGAGCAACACCGTTGCCGTGGCGATGATCGGCGTCGAGGTCAGGAAGCCGAAACGCGGCCGCAGCGGCGACGTGATCGGAATGGAGGACTGGGGAAGGGTATCGACCGACATGGTTGTTCTTGTCCTTGCCTCAGTACCGGATCCGGGGATCTAGCAGGGTGTAGGCGACGTCGATCAGGAGATTGACGACGACGTAGATCAGCGACGTCAGCAAAATCATCGCCTGGATCACCGGATAGTCACGCGCCAGCACCGCGTCCACCGTGAGGCGGCCGATGCCGGGGATGTTGAACACGCTCTCGGTGACGACGACGCCCGAGATCAAAAGCGCAAAGCCGGTGCCGATCACGGTGATCACGGGCACAGCAGCGTTGCGCAGCGCGTGCCGCATCATCACCGCGACTTCGTTGATGCCCTTGGCGCGCGCCGTTCGCACGTAATCTTCGCCGAGCACGTCGAGCATCGCCGCGCGCGTCATGCGCGCGATCAGCGCGATATAGATGAAGGAGAGCGCGCAGGTCGGCAGGATGATGCGCTCGAAGAACGGCCCGAAACCGGTGGTGATGCTGCGGAAGCCCTGCACCGGCACCCAGCGCAGGTCGATCGCGAACACCTCGATCAGGACGTAGCCGACCACGAACACCGGCACCGAGAAGCCGAGCACGGACAGGCCCATCACGAAGCGATCGATCCAGGTGCCGTGCTTCCAGGCTGCGACGACGCCCAGCGGGACCGCAACGACGACGGCGAGGATGATGGTCGACAGCGCGATCGAGATCGACGGCTCGACGCGCTGGCCGATCATCTTGATGACGGGCAGATTGGAGATCAACGAGGTGCCGAGATCGCCGTGCAGCAGCTTGCCGACCCAGGTGATGAATTGCACGATCAGCGGCTCGTTGAGGCCGAGCGAAGCTCGGATGCGCTCCAGCCGTTCCGGCGTCGCATTGTCGCCGGCGAGGATCGCGGCGGGATCGCCCGGGGTCAGCCGCAGCAGCAGGAACACGAACAGCGCAACGACGCCCATCACGGGCACGGCAGCGAAGATTCGGCGAACGAGATATCCGAGCACGTTGGATCCGTCTAATTAGAGTCAAAGCGGCGGCAGCGGGCGCAGCCTGTTCTGCCATCAGCCTAACATTTGAGCAATTCCCGTGCCATGAGGACCACAGGTTTTGCAGTGCGGCCCATTCGTTTTGGCTGCGCGGCGACCTCCCGTCGGGGTCACTCCAGCGTTGCGAGCAGGCCCGCCATCAACCGTCCGCGTTCGACCAGGCTGTCGACCTCGATGAACTCTTCCAGCGTGTGGCCGTTGCCGCCGCGCACGCCGAGGCCATCGAGCGTCGGAATGCCCATCGCGCCGGTGAAGTTGCCGTCGGAGCCGCCGCCCGAGCTCGCATGCGGCAGCTCGGTGCCGAGCGATTTGGCGATGCCGCGCGCCTTCTCATAGAGCGCCATGGTGCCGGCATCGGGCTCCCACACCGGCCGCGTCACGCCGCGCGTCACCTTGAAGGTGACGTCATTGGTGGTGCCCGACAGTGCCAGCATCCGTTCGACGCCGCGGTCGAGATCGGCCTGGCGCTTGGCCATGGAGAGCGCTTCGCCGGTCGCGGTCGTGGCGACGCAATTAACCCATTGGCCGCCATGGACGACGCCGACCGAGAAGGTGCAATCGTCCGTCGTCATCGCGTCGATCGCCAGAATCTGCCGCGCCATCTCGCGGATTGCCGAGCGTCCGGCCGACAGCCTTGCGCCCGCGTGGCTCGGCCGTCCCGTCGCCTCAAGATTGAAACGCGCGATGGCGTAACGTCCGGTGGTGACGCCGTTGTCGGCGCGGCCGGGCTCGGGCACCAGCACATATTTGTTGCGCGCGGCTTCCGCCTCGATGAGGTCGCGCGTCGAGGGCGTGCCGACTTCCTCATCCGGCGTGAACAGGACGGTGATCGGCAGCGGCGTGGTGAAGGCGGCGCGTGCCAGCTGCCGGATCGCTTCCAGCGAGAGATAGTTGCCGCCCTTCATGTCGTAGATGCCGGGGCCGTAGCATTTGTTGCCCTCACGCCGCCATTTCAGCTTCTCGATGGTGCCGACCGGGTGGACGGTATCCATGTGGCCTGCGATCAGGATGCCCGGCTCGCCCTGCTTCGGATGGGGAAAGCGCGCGCGGATGACGCCGCCAAAGCCCTGCCGGCCCGCGATGCGCTCGATGGTCGCACCCATGATCGCCATGTCGCGCGCGGCGATGTCGAGCATGCGGTTCACTGCATTCGCATCCCAGGTCGGGCTTTCGCATTCCACCCAGCTGCGCAGGCCTTCGAGCATGGCCTCGGAATCAAAGGGGAGATTGGCTGGATTCATCGATCTCTCTCAGGCTTGCGAAGGTGGAACGCGCATTGCATCGGCAAGCGTCGCGGAGAGCTTTGTAGAGCCAAACCGGTCCCAGTGGAGCCCATGTGCACGCCGCCTTGGGCTGCACCGAATGCCGATTGACGCGCTCAAGACTGTCTGCAAGTCTCGAAAGATAAAGGCATTGCATGAGGTTAGTTCGCCTAAGGAACGACCCGAATGCTTAACCAATAACCCGCCTTTGAACAGTTTCACGTCAGGAGAAACTTTCTATGTTCCACTTGATGCGCCGGGGGCGTCGCGCGTTCGCCTCCAAACTTGCGCTGTCGGTCGTCGCGCTCTCGACGGCGCTGGCCTCGCCAGTGCTTGCGGCCGGCAAGACCATCACCGCGGTGATGCATTCGGATCTTCGCATTATCGATCCGATCTTCACCACCGCCTACATCACGCGTGACCATGGCTACATGGTTTACGACACGTTGATCACGACGGATGCGAACTTCAAGATCCAGCCGCAGATGGCCGACTGGAAGATCTCCGATGACAAGCTGACCTACACCTTCACGCTGCGTGACGGCCTGAAATGGCATGACGGCACGCCGGTGACCGCGGAGGACTGTGTCGCCTCGCTGAAGCGCTGGGCCGCCGTCGACGGCATGGGCCAGCAGATGATGACCTTCACCGCCAGCATCGAGGCGACCGACCCCAAGACCGTCACGCTGAAGCTGAAGGAGCCCTACGCCCTGGTGCTGGAATCGATCGGCAAGCCGTCCTCGCGCGTGCCCTTCATGATGCCGAAGCGCCTGGCTGAGACGCCGCCGGACAAGCAGATCCCCGAGCAGATCGGCTCCGGTCCCTTCAAGTTCGTGCAGGGCGAATTCCAGCCCGGCGTCAAGGCGGTCTATGTCAAGAACACCGACTATGTGCCGCGCAAGGAGCCGGCGAGCTGGACCGCCGGCGGCAAGGTCGTGAAGGTCGACCGCGTCGAGTGGATCACCATGCCGGACTCGCAGACCGCGGTGAACGCGCTGCAATCGGGCGACATCGACTTCATGGAAGTGCCGCCGTGGGATCTGCTGCCGGTGCTTGAAGGCAATCCCGACCTCAAGGTCGAGACGCTGAACAAGTTCGGCTACCAGACGCTCGGTCGCATGAACTTCCTCTATCCGCCGTTCGACAATCAGAAGATCCGTCGTGCAGCGATGCTCGCGATGAACCAGAAGGACGTGCTCGACGCGCTGGTCGGCAATCCTAAATACTACAAGATCTGCGGCGCCTTCTTCATCTGCGACACGCCGTTCGCGACCGACGTCGGCTCGGAAACCCTGATCAAGGGCAACGGCATGGCGGAAGCCAAGAAGCTGCTGGCCGAGTCGGGCTATGACGGCACCCCCGTCGTCGTCATGGTGCCCGGCGACGTCGTGACGCTGAAGGCGCAACCGACCGTCGCGGTGCAGGCGCTCCGCGAGGCCGGCTTCAAGGTCGATGCGCAAGCGACCGACTGGCAGACGGTGGTGAGCCGTCGCGCCAGCCAGAAGCCCCCGAAGGAGGGCGGCTGGAACATGTTCTTCACCAACTGGGTCAGCGCCGACGTGTCCAACCCGATCTCCAACCTCTCGATCGGCGGCCAGGGCAAGAAGGGCGGCTGGTTCGGCTGGGCGGAAGACGCCAAGATCGAGAAGCTCAAGGACGACTTCGTCCGCGCCGCCTCGCTCGACGATCAGAAGAAGATCGCGACGGAGATCCAGAAGGAAGCCTACGATCAGGTGATCTACATCCCGCTCGGCCAGTACCTGGCGCCGAGCGCGTGGCGGAAGTCGCTGACCGGCGTGCTCGACGGTCCCGCGACACCGGTGTTCTGGAACATCGACAAGTCGGAGTAACGGGAGAAGGCTTTTCGTCCCGACCATCATGCGGCGCCGCTGTCATCAGCGGCGCTGCTCGCCAGCCGCTCGCCAGGAGAACTTCAATGTTCCAACTCATGCGCCGGGGGCGTCGGTCGTTCGCCTCCACACTCGCACTTTCGGTCTCCGCGCTTTCAGTCCTGGCGCTTTCGGCGCTGGCCTCGCCAGTTCTTGCCGCGGGCAAGACCATCAGCGCCGTCATGCATTCGGATCTGCGAATCCTCGATCCGATCTTCACCAGCGCCTATATCGCTCGTGATCATGGCTACATGGTCTACGACACGCTGATCGCGACGGATTCGAACTTCAAGATCCAGCCGCAGATGGCGGATTGGAAGATTTCCGACGACAAGCTGACCTACACCTTCACGCTGCGCGATGGTCTGAAGTGGCATGATGGTACGCCGGTCACCGCGGAGGATTGCGTTGCCTCGCTCAAGCGCTGGGCCGCGGTCGATAGCATGGGGCAGCAGATGATGCTGTTCACGGCGAGCATCGAGGCGACCGACCCCAAGACCATCACGCTGAAGCTGAAGGAGCCGTACGCGCTCGTGCTGGAATCGATCGGCAAGCCGTCCTCGCGGGTCGCTTTCATGATGCCGAAGCGTCTTGCCGAGACGCCGGTGGACAAGCAAATCCCCGAGCAGATCGGCTCCGGCCCCTTCAAATTCGTGCAGAATGAATTCCAGCCCGGGGTAAAGTCGGTCTACGTCAAGAACACCGACTACGTGCCGCGCAACGAGCCGGCGAGCTGGACTGCCGGCGGCAAGGTGGTGAAGGTCGACCGGGTCGAATGGATTACGATGCCGGACGCGCAGACGGCGTTGAACGCGCTGCAGTCGGGCGACATCGATTTCATGGAAATTCCCGCCATCGAAATGTTGCCCACCATTGAAGCCGACAAGGAGCTCAAGCTCGAGATCCTGAACAAGTTTGGATTCCAGACAGGCGCACGGATGAACTTCCTCCATCCGCCATTCGACAACGTCAAGGTCCGCCGCGCAGCCCTCCTGGCGGTCAACCAGAAGGACGTGCTCGATGCGCTGATCGGCAATCCCAAGTACTACAAGACTTGCGCCGCGATCTTCATCTGCGACACACCGTTTGCGACAGAGATTGGCGGTGAGACCCTTGCGAAGGGCGGCGACATGGCTGCGGCCAAGAAGGCGCTCGCCGAGTCCGGCTACGACGGGACACCCGTCGTGCTTATGGCGCCGGGCGACGTGCTGACGCTGAAGGCTCAGCCGATCGTGGTGGCCCAGCAACTGCGCGAAGCCGGCTTCAAGGTCGATCTGCAGGCGACCGACTGGCAGACGGTGGTGAGCCGGCGCGCCAGCCAGAAGCCCCCGAAGGAGGGCGGCTGGAACATGTTCATCACGAACTGGGTCAGTGCCGACGTGTCCAACCCGATCTCCAACATCGCTGTCGGCGGCCTGGGCAAGAAGGGCGGTTGGTTCGGCTGGGCGGAGGATGCCAAGGTCGAGCAGCTCAAGGACGCCTTCGTTCGCGCGGCCTCGGCGGAGGATCAGAAGAAGATCGCGACCGAGATCCAGCAGGAGGCCTACGACCAGGTGCTCTACATGCCGCTCGGTCAGTATCAGTCGCCGAGCGCGTGGCGGAAGTCGCTGAGCGGTGTGATCGACGGCCCGGCGACCCCGGTGTTCTGGAACATCGACAAGTCGGAGTGAGGCAAGCCTGGATTGAGGCAAGCCTGGATTGAGGCAAGCCTAGATCGAGGCAAGCCTAGATCGAGAGAAGGGTGCATCCTGCACCTTTCGTCCCGTTCACCACGCGGCGCCGCTGTCATCAGTGGCGCCGTTGTCCTTTGCCGGCCCTGCTTCGGCGAAAAGGCCGGGAGCTTTTAACCCTTCCAGTTTCGAATTGTTGCTATTTGTTTCCGATCTGAAATAGATGGTTCGTCTTCGAGCATCACTTTCCCTTTCTCGATTTGAATCCCTCGATTTGATTCCCTTGCCGATCGATTTTGCATTCCAGGCGATGGCCGAACGTTCCGACCGCGCGCCGGCGCGCTGGCGGAAGCCGTTGCTGCGTTGGCTCGACGGCGTGGAGGCGGGCTGGGGCGTGCCGCTTCTCATTGCGTGCTTCGTCGCGATCTGGACGCTGTATCTGGCCGTCGCCTATGCCGGCGGCGGCCTGCATCCCGATACGCTCGAGGCCTGGACCCTGGGGCGGAATTTCGCCTGGGGCTATCACAAGCATCCGCCACTGATGGGCTGGGTTGCCGCCAGCTGGACCGCCATTTTCCCGATCAGCGACTGGTCGCTGCAATTGATGGCGATGGCGAATGCGGGGCTCGCGCTGGTCTTCGTCGATCTGGTCTCGCGGCAATTCGTCACCGGGCATAAGCGCATCCTGGTGCTGCTGCTGCTGATGCTGACGCCGGCCTATCAATTCCACGCGCAGCGCTTCAACGCCAATTCGGTCCTGCTCGCGACCTGGCCGCTCGCGACCTGGTGCTTTCTGCGTGCGTTCGAGACTCGCAACACGTTCTGGGCCGTCGCGGCGGGATGCGCCACCGCGCTGGCGATGGCCGGCAAGTATTATTCGGTCTTCCTGGTCGCGAGCTTTGCCTTTGCCGCGCTGGCGCATCCGGCGCGACGCGCCTATTTCACCTCCGCTTCGCCCTGGATCTCGGTCGTCACCGGGCTCGCGGTGCTGTCGCCGCACCTCTACTGGCTCGCAACCACGGGCGCGTCGACCTTCAGCTATGCGCTGGTCCACGCCAACGGCAATACCATCGGCTCGCTCGGCGAGGCGAAGAACTTCGTGCTGGGACTGGGGGCGGCGATCGGCGTCTCGGCTGTCCTCTGGGTGTTCATTGCGGGGGCGCGCCTCAGGCAGCTTCCGGCCGACTTCGCCGCGATGAGCCCGGGCCTGCGGCTTCTGTTCTACGTTGCCATCGGCACGATCGTGCTGCCGGTCCTGACGTCGCTCGCGATGGGCACCGATCTGCCGTCGCTATGGGCCTTGCAGGGGCTGTTCCTGTTCGTCGTGCTCATCGTGTGCGGCGCGCGCTACCCGGTCGAGCGCTTCTACACCGTCAACGTCACCGTAATCGCGGCTGGAGTCGCGCTCGCCGCCGTCCTGGTCGCAGCGCCGATCCACGCCGTCTACCGCAACATCCACGGCTACGAGGAGGGGCGGAATTTCTACGGGCTGGCCGCGAACGAGCTCACGCGACAATGGCGCGAATTGACCGGCGAGCCGCTCGGCGCCGTCAGTGGCGACGATTCACTCGCTTTCGCCACGGCCTTCTACAGTCCGGATCATCCGCATTATGCGCGACCGTTCGAGTACCAATACAGATGGGGGGTGCCGCGCAAGACCACGCTCGAGCGTGGCTGGGCTGCGCTCTGCTTCCTCGACCAGGATGATTGCGGCCGATGGATGGAAGGGGTGTCCTCGCGCGCTGGCAATTATGTCAGGCGGCAGTTCACCGTGCAGGCATCGCTGTGGGGACGGCCCGGCGTGACGCGGGATGTGGTCGTGCTGATGGTGCCGCCGCGTGCGAGCGATGGCGCATGGCCCGAAAGCGCCGCGCAGGATTTCAGCGCGAGCAAGCGCGGTCCGGAGTAACGCGTCTCTCAGCAGTGGCTGTCGCGCAGGCGCTCGAGCCCTTCGCTTGCGAAGGGCGCGGTGAACGCGGCTTGCGCGGGGCGCGGCTCCGAACGTTCCGTTTCGGTCCGTTCAGAGGCGTGTTGATCTTCGCGACGTTCCGGTTCCATTGAGGCGGCCTCTCGAATTGCTGCAAGACAACATCGAGAAGCCTGCGAGGTTCCTCACACGATGGGGCGATGATGCGGCTTGAACAGCCGTCCCTTCTCCACCACCAGCACGATCGCGAGCGCTGCGAGCGTCGACAGGAAGAAGCCTGTCGAGAACGGCAGCAGCGTGCCGTCAAAGCTCTGGCCGATGGCGGTGCCGACGGCGATGCCGATCAGGGTCGTGATCGAGCCGTAGAGCGAGGAGGCGGTGCCGGCGATGTGGCCCTGCGGCTCCATTGCAAGCGCGGTGAAATTCGCAACCATCATGCCGAACGAGAACATCATCAGCGCCGACAGCGCCATGAACAAGGCGAGCGGCAGCATGCCGAGCGTTTCCGTCAGCAGCATCACGCCGGCCACGACGGTGTAGAGCGTGAGCGCGCCGTGCGAGATCACCCGCATGCCGAGCCGTCCGACCAGTTTTGCGTTGAGGAAGCCGGCAACGGCGGTGCCGGCCGCAATCGCGGCAAAGGCGAGCGGGAAGTAATGGCCGAGATGATAGATGCCGGTGAAGACCTGCTGCGCGGAAAACACGTAGGCGAACAGCGCACCCATGACGCTGCCGGCCGCGAGGGCATAACCGATGGTCTGGCGGTTGGTCACGGTCTGCCAATAAGCCGCGAGCACGTCGGCCGGCGCCAGCGACCTGCGCTCGGATTCAGGCAAAGTCTCCGGCAGCCGCCACACGCTCCAGGCCAGCGCGAGCAGGCCGTAGAGCATCAGCACGACGAAGATGCCGCGCCATTGCGTCACCAGCAGCACCGCCTGTCCGAACGACGGCGCGATCACGGGCACGGCGATGAAGATCATCATCGCCAGCGACATCACGCTCGCCATGCGGCGGCCGACATAGCAGTCGCGGACGATCGAGGTCGCGATGACGCGCGTCGCCGAGGTGCCGAAGCCTTGCAGTGCGCGCGCCAGCAGCAGCGTCTCGAACGAGGGCGCGGCGACCGCGAGCACGCTCGCGACCGCATAAACCGCCATGCCACCGAGCAGCACCGGCCGCCGTCCGAACCGGTCGGACAGCGGGCCCATGATGAACTGGCCGGCGCCGAAGCCGATCAGGAAGGTCGACAGCACGAGCTGGAGATGGTTGGCGACGGGAATGTTGAAGGCTGCCCCGATATTGGGCAGCGCCGGCAGCATCATGTCCATGGCGAGCGGATTCAGCGCCATGATGGACGCGATCACGATGACGAATTCGGGGAAACCCATCGGACGGTGTCCGGCGGACACCCAATCGTCGGCATTGACGTCGGACAAGAAGCTCACCTCTGATTTCAGAGGCCATATCTAGCGTCCATGCTGCGATGCACAACCCATGTTTTGGGATGGCTGGCAGGCGGGGTGGAGAACGGACAACAATCGGTGAAGGAGGCGGTGGGCCCGTGATCGCGGCTCGATGGAAACCAGGCATTCACCATACGGCCGTTGCCCTTGGCTGCCGAGATGAAACGGAAACGCATCCTGTCCATTGTGCGGCGGTTGCGCCGCGTTGGCGGCACCAGGTCCGCGCAAACAAGGTATCCGCTTGTGTCCGACGTCTCAGGTACAGCTCGATGGTGGGGGCCGTCGGCCGATTTCGGCGCGACGCGAAACACCTGGCTTGCCTGCCTGATCGCGCTTGTGGCGCTGCTGGTGCTCGGCAATCTCGCCAACGACACTGCGCTCGATGTGCGATATGGCTGGGACGTTCGCGTCAATTGCGCCGCGGTCGATGCGCATGTCGACGGGCTCGATCCTTATTTCGTGAAGAATCTGAAGGGCACCAAGCTCTCTTATCCCTATCTGCCGGTGACGCTCGATGCCTTCCGTCCGCTGTGTGCGGGCGGCTTTCTGGTCGGCCACCACAGAGCCGTCTTTCTCGTCCTCGCCGGGCTGTGCGGCCTGCTGTTGCCCGGTCTCGGCCGGCCGCGCAATCTGCGCGACGTCGCGCTCCGCGCGCTCTGCGCGTTCGGCGCCTTCGTCGGCTTCGAGTGGGTGCTGGCCTCGGGCAATTTTGCCATCCTGAGCGGCGTGCTGACCGCCGCCGCGCTTGCGCTGCTGCTTCGCCCCGAAGGACCTGACGCGCCGCGTGTCGCGGGGGCCGCGTTGCTCGGTCTCGTGATGTCGTTCAAGCTGGTGTTCTGCCCGGTGCTCGCTGCGCTCTATCTGCTGCCGCTGCCGCGCCGGAAAAAACTCGCCCTGCTGATGGTCGCGGGCGTCAGCTTCGTGCTCCCGATCCTGATCTCGGTCGTGTTCTATCCAGACCTATTCCGGAGCTGGTTGCTCGCGCTCAGCGGAGGCATCCCCGATCAGCATTCGGTCCAGATCGAGGAGACCAATCCGTCGCTGCTGCTGCTGGCGCAAAGCGTCGTGGACCACCTCAAGCTTCCCGACAGCAAGCCGATCGTGTTCGCGATCTATGCGCTGTCGGCGTGTGCCTTCGTGCTGGTGCCGCTCGGCCGGTCGCTGCTGCGCCGGATCGGCACCGGCGAGGGATCGTTGCTGGCGCGCCTCGACCGCTGGCTGATCGATCATCCGCAGGCGGCGATGCGCGTCACCGTGCTCGCGATGTGCGGCCTCTATCTCTGCTCGCCGCGCCTGAAGGAATACGCCTTCCTCGAGCTCGCGGTCTACGCCGCCGTCCTCATCGTCGATCTTCCGGCCGCAGCCCTCGCAGTCGTCCTGACCATCGGCGTCGCCGTGCCCACGCTCGTCTCGCTCACGGGGATGATGATCGAGGGCAGCTTCGTCCAGATCGCAGTCGCACTGGTGTGCTTCTGGGTGATGTTGCGGGCGCAGTTCACCCCGTCGGCTCAGGTGGTGCGGGCAGCCGGGGTCGAACCGGCACAGCGCTTGCGCACCGAGGGATTTTAAGTCCCTTGCGTCTACCAATTCCGCCATGCCCGCTTGATCCAACGAGATCAAACACTTAAACCGCCTGTCCGGCCGTCTGGAATTGGCGTCTCGTGGCCGGGCAGGGGTTCTTCCTTAAGCGAGCCGGCGGCACAAGGCAAAGCCTCAATCCGGACATCTGGCCCTGCTTTAGGCATTCTCAATTCACGGGGACTATTCATCCGGCATGGCTGTTTCGCTTTCCTCCTCCCTGCGCGCGTGCTCTGCGGCTGCCGCGCTGCTCGCGGCCGGTGTCGCGCTGTCCGGCTGCGCCGGCATGAGCGAGACGGTCGCTCCGGCCTTTGCCGATCCGGCCAAGTACGAATTGTATGACTGCAAGCAGCTCGAGGGCGAGCGCAAGTCGCTCGCCAACCGCACCGCGGAGTTGCAGAAGCTGATGGACAAGGCGGAGACGGGGGCCGGCGGCGCTGTCGTGTCCGAGCTCGCCTATCGCAACGACTATGTCGCGGTGCGCGGTTCGGCGCAGCTGGCCGAAGACGCCTGGCGCCGCAACAAGTGCCGGGACACGCCGCCCAATGCACCGCCGCAGGCCACCGCGCCACAGCGGCCGGACATCAAGCCCGCGCCGAAGCGCTAGGGCCGCCAGCCGTAGATCCAGTCCTGCCGCGCCAGCATCCGGTCCGGCCCGAGCGCGCGAATCGCAAGATCCCGCGCGAGCGCGAGCGATCCGCCCAGATGATAGATGCGGCCCTGCTGCCGCGCGGTCCGCTGCACCCGCCTGACACGGGCCTGACGCGCGCGGCCATATTGCTTGAGCGCGGCAGCCACGCCGGCCGCGCTTTCGGCGGCCTCGAGGCTCAAATGCCGCGCCAGCACGGCGGCATCCTCGATCGCCATGCCGGCGCCCTGCGCGGCGAACGGCAGCATCGCATGCACGGCATCGCCGAGCAGCGCCACCGTCCCCTTGCTCCAGGGGCAGCCGTCGGGCACGCCGAACAGCGCCCATTTGCGCCAGCTGTCGACGGTCGCGAGCATCATCCGCGCCGTCGGCGGCCAGCGCGGCGCGGCGAAGGCGTTCATCACCTCGAAGGGATCGCCGGGCGTGCTCCAGCCCGGCCTGTTCCAGGTGCCCGGCAGCACCGCAACCACGTTGATCTGGCGCCCGCCCGCAATCGGATAGGCGACGAGATGGGCGTTTGATCCCATCCAGAGCTGCACCCGCCGCGCGGTGTAATCCTTCGGCAGCTGGGTGGCATCGAGCGTGCCGCGCCAGGCGATCAGCCCGGAGAAGCGCGGCTGCACCTCGGGAAACAGTTGCTGGCGTACCGTCGACCAGATGCCGTCGGCGCCAATCAGCGCGCTGGCGAGATCGCTGCGGCGGATCGTGCCGCTGCGGTGGACGACCGTCAGCCCCTTGGCGTGGGGCGCGACATCCTCGTAGGTCGCGCCCAGCTTCAGGTCGATGTCGGGATGGTCGGCAACGGCGCCGGCGAGCGCGGCTTGCAGGTCGGCGCGGTGCACCACCCAATAGGGGGCGCCGGCGCGGTGTGATGCGGCTTCACCGAGCGGCATGCGTAACAATTCGCCGCCGGCGCGCGCGCTCATGATCGAGACCGCCTCGGGAACCACGGCGCGCAGCTTGAGCCGCTCGGCGAGGCCGAGCTCGACCAGCACACGGCTCGCATTGGGCGAGAGTTGCAGGCCGGCGCCGATCTCCTCGAGCCGCTCGGCCTTTTCCAGCACGACGATGCGGAAGCCGCGGGCGGCCAGCGCGAGCGCCGCCGTCAATCCTCCGATTCCGGCCCCAGTGATGACAATCGTTCGGGAGAGCGCCACCCCTGACCGAGCGTGCCGGTCAGGCCACCTTGTCCTTCAGCACGCATTCCGGCGGACGGGCCTCGCCGGCCTTCAGGTCGGCGGCGAAGCGGTACAGCGTCGAGCAGTACGGGCAGATGATCTCGTTGTCGTTGCCGAGGTCGAGGAAGACGTGCGGATGATCGAACGGAGGGTTGGCGCCCACGCACATGAACTCTTGCGAGCCGATCTCGATGACGGGGACACCGGCATCGTTATGGAAGTGCGGGACGACATGGTCGGACATCGTAACTCATCCTGGGGTGGCAATGGCGGCAGACACAATCAAATACTGACGCGGCATCTTTGAGGCGCCGCGGACCATACTGGCGGGTGCAGATGATTGCTAGTCCAGTGGAACCGAAAGGTTCGCAATTGCCCCATGCTCATTTGCTCATGCAAATTCGACACAATCTTGCGGCCTGAGAGAAGCCCTTCTTTCGTCGGGGACGTTGTGTCGCAATTTTGGCATACTATGTCTTTGGACGAGTGCAATTGCGGCAAAACACGAACCATCAAACGCAACTGATCTTAGGACCGTCCAGGCTCTTGGCATGAAGTGGCTGCGAATCAGCACAGCGTTGACCGGGATCGCTGCATGCAGCCTTGTGCTCGCGCAGGTGGCGCCGCATGCGCGCGAGGCCGGCGCGATTTTCGCGGCCCAGGATGATCCGGCAGCCTTGTCCGAGCTGAAGCTCGATGCGGTCCTCGCGCAGAACGGTCACCTGGTTCAGGACAATATTGAAGCTGCTCTTGCGGCCGGCGATGCCGATCTCGCTGACAGCTTCGTCGCCCTCGCGCGTGACCGCAACATCGCGCTGCCCGACGAGCTGCTCAGCCGAGTCAACGACGCGGTCAAGGAGGAGGGCTCCTCCTCGCATTTCGCAAAACGCTTCGCCACCGGCCTCGTCACCGGCAGCGCCGACGACGTCGCGAGCCTGTCCGGGACGGTCGCCGGCGATCTCTTCGTGATCGGCGACGTCAGGGACGTCGTGCGCGAGGGCAAGCATCTCGCCATGGGCGAGGACACCGATCGCCTGGTGCTGGGCCTCGCAGCCGCGGGCCTCGCCGTGACGGCTGTGACCTATGTGTCGGTTGGCGGTGCTGCGCCGGTGCGCGCCGGGCTGACGCTGGTCAAGGACGCGCGCAAGGTCGGGCGGCTCGGCGAGGGTCTCGCCGCATGGGCCGGCCGATCCGCGCGCGAGGTGGTCGACACGCCGATGCTCCAGAACGCGGTTGCCTCCGGCTCGGTGCTGCGGCCGGGCGAGACCGTGAACGCGATCAAGGCCGCGTTCCGCGTCGAGAAGGCCGGCGCGCTGGTCCGGCTCGGCAAGGACGTCACGCGCGTGGCCGAGAAGACCGGCACGCGCGGCGCGATGGACAGCTTGCGTATCGCCGAAGGTCCCAAGGACGTCGCGCGCGCGGCGCGCCTTGCGGAGGCGCAAGGCAGCAAGACCCGCGCGATCATGAAATTGCTCGGCCGCGGTGCGCTGCTGCTGATCGGCGGCGCGTTCGATCTCGCGCTCTGGCTGTTCGGCGCGGCGCTGACGCTGTTCGGCCTGCTGTCCTCGATCAAGGCGACCACCGAGCGCCTGACCCAGGCCTGGTGCGATCGCAGACGCGCGCGGCGGCTGCGCCGGGCGCAGTTGGCTGCCGAAGCCGCTCTGGCAAACACGGCCGCCACGGCCTAATATCGACTTTCCCCCACAACATCGCGGAACTGCTGATGCCGAGCTTTCACAACGGCGCCGTTGAAATTGCCTATCTCGACGAAGGCGAGGGCGATCCGATCATCCTCGTGCACGGCTTTGCCTCCAGCAAGAACGTGAACTGGGTCTATCCGACCTGGGTCTCGGAGCTGCGCAAGAATGGCCGCCGCGTCATTGCGCTGGACAATCGCGGCCATGGCGACAGCGCAAAGCTCTACGATCCCGCGCAATACTCGATCCCGACCATGGCCGGCGACGTGCTCGCGCTGATGGATCATCTCGCCATCCCGCAGGCCGACATCATGGGCTATTCGATGGGCGGGCGGATGACGGCCTGGCTCTCCCTCAACGAGCCGCAGCGCCTGCGCTCGGCGATCCTCGGCGGCATCGGCATCGGCGGCCTGATCCAGGGCACCGGGCCCGGCGAGAACGTCGCGAAGGCGCTGGAAGCGCCCTCGCTCGACGACGTCACCGATCCGGTCGGGCGCACGTTTCGTGCGTTTGCCGATCAGACCCGCTCCGACCGCAAGGCGCTCGCCGCCTGCCTGCGCGGCACCCGCGATCTCATGACCCGCGGCGAGGCCGCGCGCATCGACGTGCCGGTGCTGATCGCGGTCGGCTCGACCGACGACGTTGCAGGCTCGGCCAGCGCCCTCGGCGCGATCATCCCGGGTTCAGAGGTGCTCGACATTCCCGGCCGCGATCACATGCGTGCGGTCGGCGACAAGGTCTACAAGACCGGCGTGCTGGATTTTCTGTCACGCCGCGGCTGAGGCGACGAGGTTGTTTCAGCTATCCTGAAATGTCTCGTCGCAAGGGGCCATCCACTCCCTTCGGGGCAACCGTCCATTGCTTTACGCAGGAACCGGGTCCGCTCAGGGCGCATATAAGACTGAGCTCAAAGCCACAGCCTTATCGAGGTCAATCGGATACTTGCAATTCCGGTCCGTCCAACTGCGCACTGCCTCCGTCGGCGCGTCGCGCAGCCCGGTAACGGCCGGGCGACTGACCAATGTGCCGGTGAAACAACTTCGAAAACGCCGCCGCAGTCTCGTAGCCGACCTGGCTGGCAATCCGTGCGATCGGCTCGTCGCTGGTCTCCAGCAAGAACGCCGCCTCCGCCATCCGGCGTTCGATCACATAACGGTGCATGGACTGCCCGACGAGCCTGGTAAAGCGCGCCGAAAATGCCGAGCGGCCGAGCCCGACGCGACGGCCAAGGTCGCTCAGCGTCCAAAGCTGCTCCGGACTTTCGTGAATCAGCTTCAGCGCCGGTCCGATATGGGGATCAGAAATGGCCCCGATCCAGCCGCCCTGGCCGGGACTGAGAGATGCGATCCAGCTTCGCAGCACCTCGACGAAGAGCACTTCCGTCAGTCGTGAAAGCGCGACGCCTTGGCCGGGACGCTCGAGCGCGGACTCGCTCATCATGCGGCGCAGGATGGCTTCAAGCCAACCACGGTCCGCCGTCGGCTTCAGCAAGAGCACGGGTGGAAGCAACTCCAGCACGCTGCCAAACATCGGTCGCGACACCCTGAAATTGCCGCAGAGCATGGTCGAGAGCGGCTTTGCGCGGCTGCCGTGACGAACGAATCCGAGGCGTGGCGACGCCCGTTCGATATCAACGATGCGCAAAGGCTTGGCCCGGCGATCCGAATAAAACACATGGGGTTCACCGCGCGTCAGGACGACAAAATCGCCTCCGGTCATCTGGAATTGCTCTCCCTGTTCGAGCGCGAGGGTCGCTGAACCCTGGCTGAGATAGTGAAACAGGGCGTAGGGGCGCGCCGGCAACTCAAGATGCCAGGGATGGCCGAGCTCGAAGTGAAAGAGCAGCGTCCCGCCGAGACGAACCCGATCGAGCACCTGGGTGAGTATATCCATGCACCGAGACTAGGCCGGTGGACGATCGGACACAAGAACCGGACGATCGGTCCCTATCGTCCGAGAGGTCCGCGGAATAGGTCATGCCACGGCGGGCCGACGTGATGTGCGGCAACCATTTCGCCAACGGCAGATGGAAGAACCGCGACCTTGCTGGAAACGCCTGTCCATTCCCCCGGACTGTTTTCGTCCGACATGCAACAGGAACAACAATGCGAAATATTCTCCTCTCAGCCGCCACCGTCCTCCTGGCCGGAACGACATTGGTCGGAGCCGTCCATTCCGCCGAACTGCCCACGGGAGCAGCCCACAACATCGTGCTCGTGCACGGCGCCTTTGTGGATCAGACGAGCTGGCAGCCGGTTGCCGATATTCTCACGAAAAAAGGCTACAACGTCACGCTCGTCGAAAATCCACTCACTTCGCTCGCCGCCGACGTTGATGCGACCAAACAGGCGCTCGCGAAGCAAGACGGCAGGACCGTCCTGGTCGGCCACTCATGGGGCGGCGTGGTGATCACGCAAGCCGGCAACGATCCCAAGGTTTCGGCGCTGGTTTATGTGTCCGCCTTTGCGCCGGAGGTCGGTGAATCCCTGGCGTCGCTGGCAAAGGCCGGTCCGCCGACCGAAGGCGGCAAGGCGATCCACCCCGATGCGAAGGGTAATCTGTACATTGATCCAAAGGTGTTTCCGTCAGCCGTCGCGGCTGACCTTCCTCCGGAGATCGCCGCGCACCTGGCCAACTCGCAGCTTCCGCTGAACCACGTTGCGTTCGAAGCCCCGGTCGACGTTGCGGCCTGGCATGACAGGCCGACGTTCTACGTCATCAGCACGAAGGACAAAGTCCTCGCGCCCGAGGCCCAGAAGTCGTTCGCAGCCAGGATCCACGCTCAGACGACGGAAGTCGCCGGCAGCCATGCCTCGCTCGTCGTCCATGCCAAACAGGTCGCTGAGGTGATCGAAAAAGCTGCCCTCGCGAAGTGACGGTACCGCTCCCGGCGCTTTGGCGCCGGGAGCGCGCACGCTCCCGCTCGACCATTTTAAGCCAGGCATCTGGAGAATGACATGACCCAACTCGACATCGCGCCAGGATGCACAGCTCGCAGCTGTTACGGAGGACCAATGACAATCGCTAAAGTCGAAGTCGAGCGTTTCGGCCTTACGAGCTCGAAGCCATTCGACGCTGTCGTGGCAGCGTTCAAGTCGGCAGTCGGACAACCCGACATGGTCGAATTTTTCAAGCAGACGAGGGCGACGAATTCGTTCCAGGACCTGGAGCGCGTCGTACAAAGCGGCCTTGGCCGAACGGACCTTATGCTCTTCGCGGAATTCGACCTGGGCGACATTCTGCGTCGCGAAACGGGATCCAGGACACCCAGGATCGTACGGCTTGTGGTCGGCAATCCACTCATCATGAAAGAAATGGTCAAGCACGTGCCCGATGCTGGATCCTACGCCCCAGTCACAGTGCTCATCGATGAGCGTCCAGATGGCGTGCACGTCTCTTATGACAAGATGGAGAGCTATCTGCTGCATTATGGCAGCTCGGAAGCCCTTGCCGTCGCTCGAAACCTCGATGCGAAGGTCACAACCCTGCTAAGCGAATGTGCACGCTGAACCGTCGTGACGACACTTCGGCTCATGGACGTGGACACCTCCAATCGCGGAACGCAACAAGTGTTGTCATGACGCGAGCGAGACATTGGAACGGACATTCCAGCATGTATAGGACACTTCTTGTCACCCTCACTGCCGTGGCTCTTACCACCGTGTCTGCCGAGACTGCTCCCGCGGTCAGCACAGAGCCGCTGGATGCTGCGACGCTCAGCGCAATCAAATCGAAGTTCGGCAGGCTGATGGAATTCGCCAACAAGCATGATTTCAAGGCTCTGCATGGCATGTTCTGGCAATCGCCCTCGGCCCTGTTGGTGGCCAAGAGCGCGATCCCGTCCGAGGGAAACTGGGCCGGCTTTTGGGGTAACGAGGCGATTGATCAAAAGCTGCATGATATCGGTAGCTCCGGTCCGGTCGTACTCGAGCCTGATTATTCGAAGCTCAGGGTTGTCGGCCTGACGCGCGACGTCGCCGAGTCCTATGTGCCGATGAACATCACGGTCTCTTATGCGGGGCAAGATGGAACAGCCAGGCCGTTTCTCATGATCATCAATTGGCTTCGCGTCGGGAAGGACTGGAAGGTCGCTTCCGAAATCATTCTTCCGGTGCCGCCGGCACCGGCACAAAGAGCCAGCCGCGGAACGCCTCAATTGTTGTACGGCACTCACCGTCTCGCACTTGGGTCCGTCTTTACGCAGCCGGCCGACTAACGGTTGGTCGTGCTCATGCCACCGCCGCTTTCGTCATGAACCCGACACCCTATCCAACCCCAAAGGAAAGATAACATCATGATGGACAGACGCACTTTCTCCGCCGCCGTCCTGGCCGGTGCGGCGGCTTCGCTGGTCTCACACGTGGCATGGCCGCAACTTCAACTCCAGTGAGGGCGACGAACGTCGTGCTCGTGCACGGCTTGTTCGCCGACGGCTCGTGCTGGTCCGAGGTGATCGCACGATTGCAAGGGGCGGGGCTCAATGCCACGGCCGTACAAAACCCCCTGACGACGCTTCCCGAGGCGGTGGCTTCGGCCGAACGTGTGCTGGCGCGGCAGGATGGCCCGACGGTGCTGATGGGTCGTTCCTTCTCCGGTATGATCGTCACCGAGGCTGGCGTGCATCCGAACGTCTCCGCGCTGGTCTATGTGGCCGCGCGTGCGCCGGACGCAGGCGAGGACTACACTGCTCTGGCCAAGACCTACCCGACGCCGCCGGCGACAGCCGGTATTGTCTTCGATGGCGACGAAGGATGTCTCAGCGAAGAGGCATTTTTGCGCGATTTCGCGAGCGACCTGCCAAGCGCAAAAGCAAAAGTGCTCTACGCTGTCCAGCAGCCGTTCCAGAAGGCGCTGCTATCAGGCAAAACCGCCAACGCGGCCTGGCGATCCAAGCCCAGCTATTATGCGGTTTCGACCGAAGACCGCACCATCAATCCGGACATCGAGCGTTTCATGGCCAAGCGGATGGGCGCGAAGACCATAGAGGTGAAGGCCCGTCACCTCTCGCTGATCTCCCATCCCGACGAAATCTCGCGGCTGATCCTGAGAGCGGCGGGACAGCAAGCCTGACGAAGGCGCGTATCGTGGTCCTATTCGGTAAAGGCGATCGCTGCTCGGGCGAAACCAGGCGCGATGACGCATCATCCCGATCTCATCGCGTTTTGCTTGCGTCGCCGAGCGCACGCGCCAGCGCCATCAGCACCACGAAGGTCGCAACCCACACCATCCGGGCGCCGTAGCGGTCGTGCGGGCCGGAGATCACGCCGCAGATGAAGGCGTTGCCGAGCAAGGCCAGCGTGACGGTCGCGGCCAGCAAGGTCAGATCGTCGAGCCTTCGGTTGGCCAGCGCATGCCCGAGCAGCGCGAGCAGTCCGAACATCGAGACCAGCGCGACGGGCACGTGCAGCCAGTTGACGTATTCGAAATCGAGGCCCCAATTCTGCTGGCGCGCCGCGCGCATCGGCGCGACCTGCGCCGGGATGTAGCGCTCGATGATGCCGTAGGTGTGCGGGATCCAGACGCTGGCGCCTTCGCCGGTCGCGACATGCAGCAATTGCTGCCCCATCGCCCGCAGCGCCGCACCGGCCTGCCAGGCCGGATACTCGGCGAGCGATTGCACGACGATGGCGCCCATCTCGTCGTTGAGCCCCTCGAAGCGGCCGAGCGTGTTGAACATGCTGTGGCCCCACAAGAACTCGTCGGCGGTCGCCGGCAGCTCGTTGCGGTAGGGGCAGAGCTTGAACTTTTCGCGCGGGCAGTGGTCGTTGAGAAAGCGGGCGACGATGCCGTCCTGCATCATGCGGCCGAAGGCGACGCCGGTGCCGCCGGGCGTCCAGGCCCATTTGCCCGACAGCGCGTGGTTCGCCGAGATCAGCATCAACCCGCCGGCGACGATGGTGAGGCTCGCCTGGGCAAGTCCCGAGATCGGCAGGCGGCGTCCGAGCAGCGGTCGCATCATCCAGCCGGCGACGCAGAGCCCGAACAGCACGCCGAGCGTGGCGCTGTGGGTCGCGGCGGCAAAGGCGGTGAAGAGGAACAGCGAGACTTTCTCGACGCCCGAGATCCGGCTGCCGCCGACGATCAGGAGAAACAGCGACAGCACCGACAGTCCCGCAAAGATATCGGTGAGCAGCATGCTCGCGAGCCAGGGCAACGCCGTCGACAGCATCAGAAGCATGCTGATCGCGACGAAGCGGAACGTCTGCATCAAGCCGAGCACGCGCAGCGTCAGCTGCAGCAGCCACAGCGTCGCCAGCGACTGGACCGCGAGGTTGATCCAGAACCCGAAACCCTCGCCATAGTGCAGATAGAGGCCGAACACGGTGGAGCGGCTCGGCACCAGGTAGCCCTCGTACCAGCGCGCCAGATAGCCGCCGGTATCCCATTGCAACAGCGGATAGCCGTTCCAGAACGCCGGCGCGATCATCAGGACGGGGAGGGCGAGCGCGGCGAGCCGCAGCCAGAACGACCCCGCGGCGCGGGCGCGCAGAATATCGGTGGTGATGCTCAAATCCTCTCCCGTCCCCGCCAGACCATGACCGCAATAACGCTCAAGGCGGAATTCACCAATAGTTTGACGCTGGCCGGCTTGAATTTGGCGAAACTCTGACCACTTTGAGCCAACCTTGCCGCTTGGGGCGCCGCAATAAAGTGTTGTGATTCAATGCGTTGGTAAGCTTTCGCGGGGCAGGGCACTGTTCACTCTCAGGCAAGCCCGTCAGGACTTTGTCGCTTAGACTGTGCTATAGAGCCAACAAAATCAGCCAATTCGAAAGAGCAAATCCCATGGCAGTGCATCAGGTCAATCCGGGAGGAAAGCTCGCATCGCTCGATCCGATCTGGGAGCGGATCCGGGGCGAAGCGGAGGACATCGTCCATCGCGAGCCGGAGCTTGCGACCTTCATCTATTCGATGGTGCTGCATCACAGCCGTCTCGAGGATTCGGTGATCCACCGCCTCGCCGACCGGCTCGATCATTCCGCGCTGTCGGGCGATCTCGTCCGCCAAACCTACGACGAAGCGCTGCGCGACGATCCCGATCTCGGCAACGTCTTCCGCGCCGATCTCGTCGCCGTCTACGACCGCGATCCCGCGACCTCGCGCTTCATCGATCCCTTGCTCTACTTCAAGGGCTTTCACGCGATCCAGACCCATCGCCTCGCGCACTGGCTCTGGCTCAAGGGCCGCAAGGATTTCGCCTATTATCTCCAGAGCCGCGCGTCTGCGGTGTTCCAGACCGACATCAATCCCGCCGCGCGCATCGGCCGCGGCATCTTCCTCGATCACGCCACCGGCTTCGTCTGCGGCGAGACCGCGGTGATCGAGGACGACGTCTCGATCCTGCACGGCGTCACGCTCGGCGGCACCGGCAAGGAGAACGAGGACCGTCATCCGAAGATTCGCCACGGCGTGCTGATCGGCGCGGGCGCAAAGATCCTCGGCAACATCGAGATCGGCCATTGCGCGCGCATCGCCGCAGGCTCGGTCGTGGTGAAGCCGGTGCCGCACAACGTCACGGTCGCAGGCGTCCCCGCCAAGATCGTTGGGGAAGCCGGCTGTGCCGAGCCGTCGCGCACCATGGACCAGATGATCAACGCCATGGGGCTCTAGAGCGTTTTCGAGCGAAGTGGATACCGGTTCGCGTCAAGAAAACGCGTCGAAACAAGAATCTAGAGCCCCGGTCCGATTCCATCGGAACGGGGCTCTAGGCGCGTGAGCTAAGGGCCGGATTTTCCGGCCCTTTTCGTCCCCAAATTCTTTGATAATTCATGCTGGCGGTTCGTCGCGTCTCGCCTTAAAACCCGCCGACCAATTTCGATCGGAGACTTGCCGTGGACGTCAAAGAAGTCAGAAAGTTAGATGCGTATCTGAAGCGCGTATTCGGCAATCCCAAGATCCGCGTCGTGCCGCGGCCGAAGAAGGATGATTCCGCCGAAGTCTATATCGGCGAGGAATTCATCGGCGTGCTGTTCGTCGACGACGAGGACGATGATCGCTCGTTCCAGTTCCAGATGGCGATCCTCGAGGACGATCTCGTCGACCAGGAATAGTCGTTGCTACGCCGTCATGGCGAGCGAAGCGGAGTCTTCGTTCTGCGCGGTGTCCTCTCTCGTGTCCCGGACGCGCTGCAACGCCCTTAGCGTTGCAGTGCGGAGCCGGGACCCAGGAGCCACACGGCGCATCTGTAACATGGGCCCCGGCTCAGCAGCGCACCGTCGAAGAGACGCTGCGCTGCGTCCGGGGAACGCATCGAAGATCGAGGCGCGCTCTCTCCACATCGTCATTGCGAGCGAAGCGAAGCAATCCAGAAATTCTTCCGCTGAGGGATTCTGGATTGCGGCGTGGCGCTCGCAATGACGGCGATCAGCCCTTCCGCCCGCGCAGCGTATCTACGGATCGTTCGAGCCGATCGCGCCATGGTGACATCATGCACCTGTTTTGCCCGACGGATCAAGCCGAATTCGAAAAATACGAATCGTAGCCGACCCTGGCTACTGTGCATGGGGTTGTTTTCGACATTTTTTGTCGGAAGGCTCGCTCAGCCCTTCGGCCCGCGCAGCTGCGCCGTCAGCCGGTCCATCGCCGCCGCGACGTCGCGCCATTGCGACAGCCAGCTGCGCGGAAAGCGGAAGGTGAGGTCGGCGCCGTCGACGCGGCGCTCGGACAGGCACATGCCGGGCGTGGCTCCATCGCGGGTGCAGCGCGCGGTCAGCGGCGGGCTTGCCGCTGAATAGAAATCCTCGCTGCCATAGGGCGTGTCCCTGCGGAACGCCCGTATCGTCAGCCCGTCGTCCGGCGTCGTCGCGGCCGGGTCGAGATAGCGCGGATAGATCGTCGCCGTTCGCTGTTCGGGTGCCAGCGCATCGTGATGCGCCGCGACCGACAGGAAGATGCGGTCGATCGGCTGCATCGTCGTCTCCACCGCGTCGGCCGTGACATGCTTCGGCGTGCCCGGCGTCTCCAGCGAGGGATAGAGGAAATCGAGGTCGATGCGCTCCTGCGGGCCGGAGTGCCGCTGGATCTTCATCCGGATCGCCGATGTCGGCACGTTGAACAGCGTGCCGCCGACGCTCACCGGCAATTTGTCGGGTGCATCTGCGCCGCCCGTGCCCCAGGTCGGCCACAGCAGATAGGCGACCAGCCCGATCGCGCCGACAGTCGCTGCGCCGCCGAGCACCATCGGGACGAGATGCGCCCGTGCGTGTGTCCTGGGGGAGGCTGCCGAAAACATCGTCATGACTACGCGCATGGTCCGGAGGTCGGCCGATGGCCGACGAATCAGCGGCGAATATGCCATGCGGTGGCGACGTCGCGGAAGGTTCCCGGCTACCGGAAACGGAACAGGGCTCTGCGCGCGCCGGGTGGCGCCGTTAACCTTCGCTTAAGGATAATGTAGCGTTAACCGCCGCGATTTGTCACAGGAAGGCTCCGGCGTTGCGTAAGGGCGGACTGTTCCGATGACACCTGAAGCTCTCAACACTTTCTTCTCGATCTGCATCGGCTTCGCGCTCGCGGGCGCGCTCGCAAATGGATACCAGGCCTGGTCGCAACGGCCCGCAGGCTTCGGGCTGTTGCAGGAAGGCGTGGCTCCCAAGACGTTTGCGGCCGTGCCGTTCCTGGTGTTCGCCGCGCCCTTCATCATCATGCGCAACACGCTGCGCGGCATGCGGGTGGAAAGCCGCCGCTTCGAATTCGTGATGATGGCGACCGTCATCGCCGGCTTCTGGAGCATGATGAGCGGCACGTTCTTCCTGATGACGCTGCGCGCTGCCGGCGTCCTCACCTGACATTCGCCGTCGAGGTTTCGCGGCCCTTTGCGTCAGGGCCGCCGTTTCGCTATGGCTAGGCGAGAGGAGACCTCCATGGCAATCTACGAGCTCGACGGGCAGGCGCCCGATCTTCCCGCCGACGGCAATTACTTCATCGCGGAGACCGCGACCGTGATTGGCCGGGTGCGGCTGAAGCCGGGTGCCAGCGTCTGGTTCGGCGCGGTGCTGCGCGGCGACAATGAATGGATCGAGATCGGCGAGGGCGCCAACGTGCAGGACGGCTCGACCTGCCACACCGATCTCGGCTTTCCGCTTGTCATCGGCAAGAACTGCACCGTCGGCCACAACGTCATCCTGCACGGCTGCACGATCGAGGAGAATGCGCTCGTCGGCATGGGCTCGATCGTGATGAACGGCGCCAGGATCGGCCGCAACAGCATCGTCGGCGCCGGCTCCGTCATCACCGAGGGCAAGGAGTTTGCCGAACGCTCGCTGATCATCGGCTCGCCCGCGCGCGTGGTCCGCGCGCTCGACGACGCCCAGGTGCAGAAGATGGGCAGCGCGGCGAGGTTCTATGTCGCCAATGGTCCGCGCTTCAAGAAAGGCCTGAAGCGGATCGGCTGACGCAGGTGCCGGCGGCCGGCCGGTACCGTAAAAATACCGCCTGAAACGTTAAGTCCCCGCTAGCGCAACTGCGTCTATGGTTGAGCGTTTTCAACCAGGAGGAGCGGCGCCATGGACGCAGCGGCGCTGGGATCCGGGCTCAATGCCGGAACCAAACTCTTTAAGAAGTTTGTTCAGTTCGCGCGTGGCGCGGACACGCTGAGCGTTGCGGAGAAGGTGTACAGCATCGCCGGCTTTCTGGCGATCGTCACCACCTTCCTGCTCGTGATGTCGGTCCAGACGGTCCGATTGCAGACGACGTATCGCCACATGCACGCGACCTCTGCGGAGGCCGCGATCAACGTCGGCCGCATCAACGCACTGATCTACGCCATCGTGATGGAATCGCGCGGCATCTACATGTCCGGCGATCGTGGCGCGATGAAGCAGTTCGCCGATGGGCTGGTGCGGCGCAACCGCGAGCTCGCCGAGGCCGTGAAGGGCATGGAGCGGACCGTCGGCGACGATGACGCGGAACAGATTGCCACGTTCCGGCGGCGCATCGCGCAGTTCATCGACTTCCGCCAGGAGCTGGTGCGGCGCGGGCTCGAGATCAGCCCGGCGGCGGCGCGCGAGTGGGGCGACAATGATGCCAACCGGACGCTGCGCAGCAAGCTCAACAGCGATCTCGAGACGCTCGAGCGGATCTATCGGCAGCGGGCCAGCAATGCTGACGAGCTCGCGAACGAGAACCGTTACGCCGCAGCCTATCTGTTCATGCTCGGGCTCGTCGCGCTGGTCCTCGCAGGCCTGAACGTCGTCGTGATGCGAAGCTCGGTGGTCGGCGCGCTCGCCGAGATCACGCAGGCGACCGACCGGATCGCGGATGGCGACGTCAAGAGCCAGGTGCCGCATCTCGGCCGTCACGACGAGATCGGGCACCTTGCGCGCGCCGTGCAGCACTTCCGCGACGCCGTCGCGCGCATCTTCGAGCTGGAAGAGCTCGAGCTCGGCACCGCGCAGGCGCGCGACGCGGCGAGGACCGAGCGCGACAATTTCAACGACAAATACCAGGCCAAGAAGTGGCAGCTCTCGGCGGCGATCAACAGCATGCCGCAGGGCCTGGTCATGCTCGACGGCAAGGCCAATGTGGTCGCGATGAATGCCAACTATCGGCGGATGTACAATCTGCCCGAGACGATCCAGGCGGGATCGACGACCCTCGAGGAAATCCTTCAGCACCGGGTCAAGAGCGGGCTGTTCAACGGCGACGTCGCGAAATATGTCGCTGCGGTTCTCGACCGGATCGCCAGGCGCGAGCCGGCGGCCAACGAGGTCGCATTGAACGACGGGCGCACCATCAAGATCTACGAGCGTCCGATGGACGGCGGCGGCTGGGTATCGGTGCACGAGGACGTCACAGAGCAGCGCCAGCGCGAGCGGATTCTCGAGCGGATGGAGCGCTTCCTCGCCACCATCATCGAGAACGTCACCGAAGGCATCATCGCCAAGGATGCGCGCAACCATCGCTACGTTTTCGTCAACAAGGCGGCCGAGCAGATGATCGGCATGTCGCGCGGCGAGATTATCGGCAAGACAGCGCGGGAATTGTTCTCCGCCGAGGCGGCCGAATTGATCGAGCGGCGCGACCAGCAGCTTCTCACGCAGAAGCAGCAGCTCGAACCGATCATTGACACGATCGACAATCCCACGCGCGGACGCCGCGTCATCTCGGCCCGCCGGGTCCAGGTCGGCGGGGCCGGCGAAGAATCCCACATGTTCGTGACCATGGTCGAGGACCGGACCGAGAAGATGGTGGCAGCCGCCTAGCGCTTCGGTCACCGTCTCGTCGTCTTGGCCTTGCGGCGCGGCACGGCCTTGTTTGCCGAGCTGTCGAGTCTTGCGCTCTTGCGCAACGCATCCCTGAGATCGATGGGGATGCCGTGCTTTTTCAGCAGGTCGGCAAAGGCTTCATCCGCGAGCTCCTGAAACGTCGCCATCCTGTCGCGGCCCAGTTGTTTCAGCTTGTCGAACGTGTCCTCGTCGAACGCGATCAGTTTGCGCATGATCGTTGCTGTCTCCTTGCGTTCAAGCGGACGTGACGGGATTTGTTCCGGAACTGGTCTTCATCGCGGCGGTTGACCGGTAAAGGAGAATTCACGATGGCCGGATCGTCCGCAACCGTTTCAATCAGAACCCTGATCATCATCTTCAGCCTCGCCGCGATGCCGGCCGCAGCGTTTGCGCAAAGCGCAGGCGGCTCCGCCGGATCGACCACCGGCATCGCCAATTCCCCGGGGCCGGCCCCCGGCACCAACAGCCTCGGCACAGCGCAATCGTCCGGCGCAAATACTGCGCCTGGTGTGACGACCGGCGCCGCCTCCGGCGCGAACCGCGATGCCGACGCCACTGTCAGTGCCGAGAACCGGCTGCTCGACAAGAAGATGAAGAGCATCTGCCGCGGCTGCTGACGCTCGCGCGGAAGTGAGCCGGCGCGCCTGTTATGAGCGGCGAAGTGACATTAGCTTGCTCTTGCTTTGGTGCGTGGAGCGTTTCCACGCGGAGGGACGAGTGATGTTACGCAAGTTGATCTTGGCCGCGCTGGCCGTTGCCGCAGTCGGTCTCGCAGCGCCCCAGGCGGCGCAGGCGCGGGGCGGTTTCGGCGGAGGCGGCCATTGGGGTGGCGGAGGCGGCTGGGGTCACGGCTGGCATGGCGGCGGCTTCTGGCCTGGTGTCGCGATCGGCGCCGGCATCGCGGGCGCGGGCTATTACGGCGGGTACTATGGTTACGGCGATCCGTATTATGACGGCGCAGGCTATGACGATGGCGGCTACGGCCAGCAGTGCTACCTGGTGCGGCAGCGCGTCATGACGCAATGGGGCTGGCGTATCCGCCGCGTTCAGGTTTGCGAGTGAGCGTAAGCCGGCCAGGCCACTAAAAAACAAGGCCGTTGACGCAGTATACCGTCAACGACCTTGCCAGCCCCGGATATTGAAATCGGCTTACGCCATCCGGTGACCCCGAGCATGGCGCGGAATCATACGGACGAGTGTGATCCAGTTCACAAGTGGCGAAAATAAAAGGCAGGCGTCGCGGCCCGGTCAGCCGCGCGAGCGTTTGCGCGCGCTGGCGTGTTGGCGGCCCGGTTTCCTCCGGGTAACCGACGGCGTCTCGGTGTCGGTGGACCTCGCGCTGGCGAAGGACTGCCGCAAATTCTCGATGGACTCGTTGAGCGTGGTGACCTGTTCTGACAGGCGCTTGGTATCGGCCTGCTGCGCCGCCATGAGGCGCTTCATGGTCTGAAGCTGGTCCTGCACGACCTGGAGCTGGTCGATCGATTCCTGCTGGGTCGCCTCCAGCCCCTTGGTCTTTTCGACGAGCTGCTCGGAGGCCTGCGCGGTGCGGGCCTGGAGCTGGCGCGAGGCAACCACCCGGTCCGTCTCCGGCGTAGCGCCGGTATAGGCGCGCCAGATCGCGATCGAGGTGACGCCGGCGATCAGCAGCAGGAGGGCCGCCGCCGTCAGCGCGATCGGCTGGGCGCCAAGACGAAGGAGCGGATTGGACGGTGTGTCCTCGGCGAGATCGATCATCGCTGACAAAGCCCAAATTGAAACTTGGTGGGTGGCGAAGAGCGGCAGCGCAAGCACGCAGAACAAGGCAGCCGGGACGTCCCGAAAGTGTTACTGTTCAGCAACAATTGGGACGAAAAGGTGGCCACTCGCCGAAAAAGCGCAGCCGAAGACTTCGGCGTTTGGGGTTGGCTTGGCCAAAAAGAAACCCCGCCCACGCCGGATCCGGCGCGAGCGGGGTGTTTGAACGGGATGCCGCAATCCGCCTAGGCGCGTACGGCCTTCATCGAAGGCTGGATCGTCATGCGGTAGGCGATGAAGGCGCTGCCGTCGAAGGTCTCGACGACCTCGTCGCAGGCCGGACAGCGGTATTCGCCCTGGTTCGCCGGTGGCGTCGTCAGCTCAAGCCGCCGAAAGCCGGCCCCACACGCGGAACAGGTGACATCGTTCTTTTTCATGAAAGCCCCGTAAAAGTACTGGTGCGACTTATTAGCACGGGTTCGGGCGAAACTTGGGCGCTCTATGACAGAAACATAAAAATTGATCGTCGTGCGGCCGGCTGTCGGCCGGGCTCACGGCTGAAACGGCGCGAACGGCCCGGAATATGTCTTCGATCGAGGCGCCGCATAGGGCCCGAGCCGGGACGTCTTGAGCCCGAGCCGCACCAGCCCTTCGGCCAGCGTCACCGCGGCGGCGACGCCGTCGATCACGGGCAGGCCATGCTGCCCGGCGAGCTCGGCCGCAAGATCGGCCATGCCGGCGCAGCCGAGCACGATGGCTTCGGCATGGTCATATCGGATCGTGGCAGTGATCTCGGCGGAGATCTTGTCAAGCGCATCGGCATTGCGCTCCTCGAGCGCGAGCACCGGGACCTCGGCCGCGCGGACGCGGGCGCAGCGCTCTGCGAGGCCGTACTTCTTCAGATTGTGCTCGATCGGCACGATCGAGACGCTCAGCGTCGTGACCACGGCAAAGCGCGTTGCGATCAGGCTCGCCATGTGGAAGCCGGCTTCGCCAATGCCGATCACCGGCGCCTTTGCCGCAGCGCGCGCGGCATCGAGACCGGTGTCGTCGAAGCAGGCGATGATATGGGCGTCCGCGCCGTCCCGATCGGCCTCGCGGATGCAGCCGAGCATACCGGGCACGGCAAAAGCTTCATCGTAAAACCCCTCGATCGAGGGCGGGCCCATGGTCGGCTGCCGCGCGTCGATCACGGTGTCCGGCAGCGCAATGCTGCGCGCCGCGGCGGCGATCTTCGTCGTCATCGTAACGGTGGTGTTGGGATTGACAATGTGCAGCCGCATTGCGGTCAGACAAGCCCCTTGTCAGACAAGTCCTTTGCCGGCGTCCGAGCCTTTGGCCGCCTGCCGCTTGTTGAGCACGTGGATGGTGCCGAGCGCAAGCGTGATCACCGTGAACGAGACGGCCGAGATCACGGTGCCGAGCGCATAGATGTCAGGGTTCGTCACGGTGGTGGTGAGACCCTGGAGATCGAGCGGCAACGTATTCACCGCGCCAATCGCCTGGCTGGAGCGCGCGAGCTCGTCCCAGGACAGCGTGAAGCCGAACAGGCCGATGCCGATCACGGAGGGCAGGATGATCGGCAGCACGACGTGGCGGAAGGTCTGCCACGGCGTCGCGCCGAGATCGCGCGCGGCTTCCTCCAGCCGCGGGTCGAAGCGGTTGAAGATCGCGAACATGATGAGCAGGCCGAACGGCAGCGTCCAGGTCAGATGCGCGCCGAGTCCGGAGGTGAGCAGGCCCATCGAGGTCTCAAAGTTCTCGTTCCAGTGCGCTTTGATCAGATCGTCGATGATGCGGAATTCGAGCGAGATGCCGAGCGAGGTGATGATCGAGGGAACGATCAGGCTTGCGATCGCCGAATAGAACAGGATGCTTTGCGCCTTGAACTTTCTGCGGAATGCCATGCCGGCGGCGACCGATAGCACGACGGTCACGATCATCACCACGATTCCGAGCAGCAAAGAGCGGCGGAAGGCCGCGCCGAGATCGACGATGCCGGTGCCCTGGAACAGTTTTGCGATCCAGAAGGTCGACACGCCGTTCATCGGGAAGGTGAGGCCGCCCTGTGGTCCCTGGAACGACAGCACGTAGATCGCGATCATCGGGCCGTAGAGAAACAGCACATAGGCCGCGAAGAAGATCGCGAGCACGTAGAACGAGCGCGGGCGTCCCTCCTTCATCGCCTACAGCTCCTTCTTGATGTCGACGATGCGCGACATCATGGTGATGATCATGAAGGTGATGACCAGCAGGATCACGGCGTTGGCGGCCGCGGCCGGGAATTGCAGCGCGTTGACCCGCGTCTCGATGATCTTGCCGGCGGCCGCGATCTGCTGGCCGCCCATCACGCCGATGGTGATGAAGTCGCCCATCACGATGGTGATGACGAAGATCGAGCCGATCACGATGCCGGGCTTGGTGAGCGGAATGATGACGTTGACCAGCGTCTGGAAGCCGGTCGCGCCGGCGTCATAGGCGGCCTCGATCAGCGACTTGTCGATGCGCACCATCGAATTGAAGATCGGCACCACCATGAAGAAGGTGAAGAGGTGCACCAGCGCCAGCACCACGGAGAATTCGGAGAACAGCAGCCATTCCACCGGCTGGTTGATCAGGCCCGTCTTGATCAGGCCGGAGTTGACCAGGCCGTTGCGCCCGAGCAGCGGGATCCAGGCGATCATACGGATCACGTTGGAGGTCCAGAACGGGATCGTGCAGAGCAGCGACAGGCCCATCTGCCAGGTCTTGGACTTGATGTGGAAGGCGAGGAAGTAGGCGACCCAGAAACCGATGAAAAGCGTGATGGCCCAGACCAGCAAGCAGAATTTCAGCGTCTTCAGATAGGTCTTGGCGATGGTGCAGAGATCGGGGAGCTGCGCGATGCAGCCTTCGAACGTGTCGGTGTAGCCGCGGCCCGAGAAGGCCGGCAGCAATTGATATTCGTTGTAGTCCCAGAACGAGACGATGACGACGAACACCAGTGGAATCAGGAAGAAGGCGAGAAACACCAGCATCATCGGCCCGGCCTGGAGCCAGGAGATGAAGGTGGGCGACAGGCGCGCCGCCTTTGCGGGGCGCGCCGTCTCCGATCCCCGGACCAGGTCCGGGGATGCCTGTTGCAGGATGTCTTCCGACGTATCCATCACGCGGCGATGAACTCGTTCCACTTGCGGACCATGTAGTCGTTCTCGTCCATCACGGCGTTCCAGCAGGCGACGCCGCCCATGCGGTCCTCGTAGGAGCCGCCGTCACGCACCGCGCCGGCCTTCTCGAGCAGCGAGCCGTCGGGCGCCTTGATGTCCTTCTCGGCCGGCTTGCCTTCCATCCAGTAGGCCCATTCGTAGGGCTCCATGTTGGCCTTCGCGGTCGAGAGCACGGCCGAGTAGTAGCCCTGGCGGTTGAGATAGGCGCCGGCATAGCCGGACAGGAACCAGTTGACGAACTCATAGGCCCAGTCGAGCTTCGCGCCCGACACGCCCTTGGAGACGCAGAAGCCGGAAGCCCAGGAGCGATAGCCTTCCTTCAGCGGCTGGAAGGTGCAGGCGATGCCCATCGAGCGCACCTTGGTCACCGCCGGCGACCACATCGACTGGATCACGGTTTCACCCGAAGCCATCAGGTTGACGCTCTCGTTGAAATCCTTCCAGAACGCGCGGAACTGGCCGGCCTTCTTGGCCTCGGTCATCACCTTCATGGTGAGATCGATCTCTTCCTTGGTCATGTTGCCCTTGTCGGCATATTTGTACTTGCCGGTGGCTTCCACCACCATCGCGGCGTCCATGATGCCGATCGAGGGGATGTTGAGGATCGAGGCCTTGCCCTTGAACTCGGGATTGAGCAGCTCAGCCCAGGTGCTGATCGGTCGCTTGATCAGGTCGGGACGGATGCCGAGCGTGTCGGCGTTGTAGACGGTCGGGATCAGCGTGACGAACTCGGTCGGCGTCTTGGAGAAGGTCTTGGAATCCTTGCCTTCGAGATAGAGCACCTTCCAGGGCGCGGTGCCCTGGTTGCCGATCTTCTTGCCGCCGGGGGTCTCGCCCTTGGTGAAGACCGGCGTGATGTTGTCGAATTCCTTGATCTTCTTGGAATCGAGGGCAAGGATGTTGCCCGACGGCACCAACTTCTTCAGCGAGAAATATTCGGTGTCCAGCACGTCGAAGGAGTTCGGCTGGGTCATCACGCGTTTGGTGACGTCGTCGGTGGTCGCGGTGATGTATTCGATCTTGATGCCGGTGTCCTTCAGGCACTGCTTCGAGATGTCGTCGCCCTCGTTCACGGCGGTGCCGAGATAGCGCAGCACCTTCGGCTCGGCCGACATCACATAGGGGAAGCCGGTGATGGCGCCGGAGCCGGCGGCAAGGCCCGCAAGACCCGCGGTGCTCTTAAGTAGCGTGCGGCGGCTGACGCCGGTCTTCCTGGTCGTCTCGGTCATGTCGTCACTCCTCTGTGTTGCGCATTTTCTAGATGAAGGCGTTATTGCAGGCGCTGCGCCTTGGCGGGATCCCAGGTGGCCAGCACGCGATCGCCCGGCCGGAACGGGTGGACGTCGAACGTCGACTCGGGAACGTGGGAGAACAGGGCGGTGCCGTCCTCGAGCGTGAGCGAGACGGCGACATAGGAGCCCTGGTACTCGGTCTGGGTCAGCAGCGCCGGCGCGCCGAATGCGCCGTCAACGAACGGCAGGATGCCGAGCTGATCGGCGCGCACGGCGATGAGGTTGCCGGCGTCGCTGAGGACGTTGTGGCCGCCGATGAAGCGGGCCACGAATTCGGTGCGAGGATGGTGGAAGATGTCGCGGGCACTGCCCTGCTGCTCGATCTTGCCGTGGTTCATCACCACGATGTGGTCGGCAAGCGCCATCGCCTCTTCCTGGCCGTGGGTGACCTGGATGAAGCTGATGCCGAGCTCGCGCTGGAGCCGCTTCAGCTCGCCGCGCATCCTCACCCGCAGGAACGGATCGAGCGCGGACAGCGGCTCGTCGAGCAAAAGGATCTGCGGCTCGGTAATGAGCGCGCGGGCGAGCGCGACGCGCTGTTGCTGGCCGCCGGAGAGCTGCGCCGGAAGCCGGGCCGCATAGGGGCTCATCGCCACCAGCTCCAAAAGTTCGCCGGCGCGCCTGTGCCTGACGGCGCGATCGACGCCGCGCATTTTCAGGGCAAACGCGACATTGTCGAGCACGCTGAGATGCGGAAACAGCGCATAGGACTGGAACATCATCGCCGTGCCGCGCTTGGCCGGCTCGAGGTCGGTGACGTTCTGCGCGCCGAGGATGATGTCGCCCTCGCTGACCGCCTCGTGGCCGGCGATCATGCGCAAGGTCGAGGTTTTGCCGCAGCCGGAGGGGCCGAGCAGGCAGCAATAGGTGCCGGCCGGGATCTTCAAATTGACGGTGTCGACCGCCAGCGTCGTGTCGTAGCGCTTGGTGACGGCGACCAGTTCGAGAGCGGCGGGAGTGGCCATGGCGTGTCCGAGGGAAGGGCGTTGCTCCGGCTTTCTCCGCAAGGTCCGTGCCAACCGCCCGGGGATTGCCGAATTCCAAAACTGTGCAGCGGAGTCAGATCGTTAGATCGAATCCGGCGTAGCGGCGCGGCTCGCGGGGTTGGCAATAATATGCACACAAAATGGGCGCGGATTGTATAAAGTTTCGCCTGTGATTGGATACAGCTCGTCGACTACCATTCGAGGGCGAACGCCGCCGACCGAGCCCTCAAACCATGGCTGCCAAAACCCGAGCGAAATCCGAAGGGCCAGACGTGAGCGATCGCGTTAGCCGGATTCGGGAGGGTGTCACCGCCGCAATCCTCGAGCATCGCTTGTTGCCGGGTACGAAGCTCGGCGAGGACGAGATCGGCGAGATCTATGGCGCGAGCCGTACGCTGGTCCGCACCGCGCTCCAGCAGCTCGCGCATGAGGGCATCGTCAACATCGAGAAGAATCGCGGTGCGTTCGTTGCGCGCCCCACGCCGGCCGATGCCCGCGAGGTGTTCGAGGCGCGCCGCCTGATCGAGCCCAGCATCGTCGACCACGCCTGTGAGGCGGTCTCGCCAGCCTGGCTCGATCGCCTCCAGCAACATCTCGCCGAGGAGCGCGAGGCGGAATTGCGCGGCGACGCGCGGGCATCGGTCCGGCTCTCCGGCGAATTTCACCGGCTGATCGCCGAGATGAGCGGCCACAGCATCTATCTCGGCTTCCTGAAGGAGCTGATCGCGCGCTCTTCGCTGATCATTCTGCTCTACCGCCGTCACGATACGCCGGCCTGCGGCACCGATCATCACGCCGGCATCGTTACCGCGATCCGCAAGCGCGACAAGCAAGCCGCGCGCGCGCAGATGCTGTCGCATCTGGACGAGATCGAGGCCGAGCTGTTCCTCAAGGATCCCGCTGCCGACGAGCTGCGGCTCGCGGACGTGCTTGGCGTGTGAGCGAGCCGCATCGGTCGGCTATCGCAGCGAAGACCCTTCGTTACGCCTGACGATCTTCAGCGCCAGCAGGCCGGCGCCAAGGATCAGGAAGAGAACGCCGACGAAAGTCGTGTCGCCGGATTCGAAGGTCACGCCGACCGCGGTCAGCAGGCATCCGATGATGATCGCGAAGAGTCCGCCGAGTTTTTTGACCAGCAGGACATGTCCGTCATTCGTCTGTGCCACCATGTTACGCCTCGTCACTTGCTGCGCGGTCTGTCTTCAAAGCCCGCCTCTCGCCCCATCCATCTCCTATCGCGCAGACCGCGCGATCGTACGCCTGCCAGTGCGAGTTGCAATCTTGCGTTGATGTATGCGGCATTCGATAGCCGTCTTTTGATTAGAGTTCGACACAAGCGCGACAGTCACGCTTACGCACTTGCCGGAAATTTCTATTTTGACGCGCCGTCGCTTCATCTCTCATGGAGTCGTATGGCTGGACTGCATAATCGCCCTATAGTTGTAAATTGACTTCACTTGACCATGGGCATCAACTGCCATCGCGCGGTGATTTCTGGAGCGGCGCTCGCAACAGCCGAATCCGTTCCGCGGAGTGGTGCAATGGCGTCGCGTTCGGTCGTCGAAGAGCGGGAGCCGGCGTATGTCTCGATCGGCCATATCGCGACGACCAGCCTCGCGCCGGGCGCCACGGCTGCGGCGCGGTGGAGCGTCATCCATGACGGATTGTCGCGCTGCGTGGTCGACGCCTCGGTCTGCCATTATGCGCTCGCGGTCATGATCACCGCCGGGCTCTACGAGACCTCCGGCGACTGGCTCTACGACATCGGCCTGCCCGGAAAGAGCGGGATCGATGGCGGCATCGTCGCGGTGTCGCCGGGCAAGGGCGGTTTTGGCACCTTCGCGCCGCCGCTCGACGCGGCCGGCAACAGCGTGCGGGGACAGCTCGCGGCAAAACTCCTATCGCACTGGCTGGGGATGGATCTGTTCGTATCGCAACCGGAACAATGAATGCGCAAAGGGATCGGTGGGCTCGCGGGCCCGACCGATCGCAGCGCCGATCAAGCCGGAGGACGCCATGGCCACACAGATAATCTCGATCGGCGGCATCCAACAGGAAGAGCGTGTGTCGTGGATCCCCATGATTTCGATCGCGCTCGGCCAGATGATCATGTCGTTCAACGTGGCCTCGCTTCCCGTCGCGATGGGCGGCATGGTCACGAGCTTCGGCGTGGCGCCGACCACGGTCGCGACGGGGATCGTCGCGTATTCGATGCTGGTCGCGGGTTTCGTGATGCTCGGCGCCAAGCTCGCCCAGCGCTTTGGCGCCTTGCAGGTGTTCCGCGGCGCGGTCGTGCTGTTCTTCATCTCGCAGCTGATGATGACGTTCAGCCCGACGGCGACGGTCATGATCTCGGCGCAGGCGCTGTGCGGCGCCGCAGGTTCGGTGATTGTGCCGTCGCTCGTCGCGCTGATCGCCGAGAACTATGCCGGCCGCCAGCAGGCAACGGCGCTTGGCGCGCTCGGCTCGGCGCGTGCGGCCGCCGGCGTGCTTGCCTTCGTCATCGGCGGTGTGCTCGGCACCTATATCGGCTGGCGGCCGGCGTTCGGCATCCTGATCGCCGCCTCCGCCATCGTCTTCCTGATGAGCTTCCGCCTGAAGCCGGATCGTGGCCGGCCGAACGTGCAGATCGACCTGGTCGGCGTGGCGCTGGCGGCAAGCGCGATCATCCTCATCAGCTTCGGCTTCAACAATCTGGACGGCTGGGGTGTCGCGGTTGCGAGCTCCAACGCGCCGTTCGATCTGCTCGGCATGTCGCCCGCGCCGATCATGATTGTCCTCGGCATCGTGCTGGGTCAGGGCTTCCTGATGTGGACGCACCGGCGTCAGGCCGCGGGCAGCACGCCGCTCTTGGCGCTCGAGGTGATCGATTCGCCGGAAGAACGCTGCGCGGTGTTTGCGTTGTTTGCGGTGGTGGCGCTGGAAGCCGCGCTGAACTTCACCGTGCCGCTCTACATCCAGATCGTGCAGGGACGTTCGCCGATCGCGACCGCGATCGCGATGATGCCGTTCAACCTCACGGTCTTCTTCTCGGCGATGCTGATCGTGAATGTCTACGAGCGGCTGACGCCGCGCCAGATCGGCCGTTACGGTTTTGCGCTTTGCACCGTCGCGCTGGTCTGGCTCGCTTTCGTGGTCCGCAACGACTGGAGCGAGGTTCCCGTGCTATTCGGGCTCGTCCTGTTCGGGATCGGCCAGGGCTCGCTGGTGACGCTGCTGTTCAACGTCCTCGTGACGGCGTCGCCGAAAGCGCTCGCCGGCGATGTCGGATCCTTGCGCGGCACCACGCAAAACCTCGCCGCTGCGCTCGGAACCGCCGTGGCCGGGGCGCTGCTGGTCGGCCTGCTCTCGACCATCGCGCTCGGCAAGATCACGGCGAGCCCCGTGCTGACGCCGGAGCTTCAAGCCCAGGTCGATCTCGGCAACATCACGTTCGTCAGCAACGATCGCCTGCGCGGCGTGCTGGAACGCACCAGCGGAACACCGGAGCAGGTCGCGGAAGCCGTTCGCGTGAACACCGAAGCGCGGCTGCGAGCACTGAAGATCGGACTTCTGATCATGGCGGGTCTCGCGCTGGTCGCGATCATCCCGGCGGGCCGGCTGCCGAACTATCTGCCGGGCGAGATCCCGAGCGATGAGTCCGCTGGCCTTGGCGTTAACGAAGGGAGGATGTCATGACGACTTACGATCACAGCGCGCCGATGGGCGCAACGGGCCTGCCGCAACCGTCCCGCTGGGTCTGCGTCCTGCTCGGTCTGTTCATGGTGTTCACCGGGCTGATGGTGTTGGGCGACGTCGCGTTCTTCACCGTGGTCAGCGCGCTCTTCATCGGCTGGATGGCGATCGCCACCGGCGTCTTCGAAATCTTTCACGCGTTCTGGACCAAGGGCTGGGGTGGCCTCGTCTGGCAGGTGGTGCTCGGCATCCTCTACATCGCCTTTGGCATCATTCTCGTCAGCCAGCCGCTGACTGGCGCGCTATTGCTGACCTATGTGCTGGGCCTCGCGCTTCTCATCTCCGGCGTGGTGCGCCTACTGATCGGCATCGGCCGCTGGCAACAGGGTGGCGGGATCATGCTGGCGTCCGGCCTGTTCGGCGTGCTCGCCGGTCTCATCATCCTCACCGGCTTTCCAATGACCGGGCTCTGGGTGCTGGGACTTCTCCTCGGAATCGATTTGTTGTCGCACGGCATCGGCTGGCTTACCTTTGCCTGGCGGCCCGTGGCCGCAACAGCGTAGCGCCGCGGAGAACGAACATGTGGGGGTTGAGGACGACGGCCGGCCTCGCGGTGCTGCTTGCGGCGATCTTTTGCAGCGCGCTGCCCGCGCCGGCCCAGCAGGACACCGCTGTTCTGTTCCGCAACGTCAAGATCTTCGACGGAAAGAACGGCACGCTCTCGGCCGCGTCCAATGTCCTCGTCAGGGCTGGAAAGATCGAGAAGATCTCGACCGCGGATATCACCGCCACCGGCCAGGTGATCGACGGCGGCGGCCGCGTGCTGATGCCGGGACTGATCGACGCGCATTGGCACGCGATGCTGGTGCGCCCGACGCCGATGGCGGCGCTTGCAGGCGATATCGGCTACAATAACCTGCTTGCCGCCAGCGAGGCGACAGCGACGCTGATGCGCGGCTTCACCACGGTGCGCGACATGGGCGGGCCGAGCTTCGGCCTCAAGCAGGCCATCGACGAGGATCTCGTCGCCGGACCGCGCATCTATCCGTCCGGTGCCATCATCACCATCACCGGCGGCCATGGCGACTTCCGCCAGCTCTCCGATCTGCCGCGAACCATTGGCGGCATGCTCAGCCGCATGGAGCGGATCGGCGGCAGCATGGTCGCCGACAGTCCAGACGAAGTTCGCGTGCGCGCGCGCGAGCAGTTGATGCAGGGCGCTTCCCAGGTCAAGCTCACCGCGGGGGGCGGCGTGGCGTCGCCCTTCAGCCCGCTCGACGTCTCCACTTTCACCGAGCCCGAACTGCGCGCCGCGGTCGAGGCCGCGGACAATTGGGGGACCTACGTCGCCACGCACGCCTATACGCCGGTTGCGATCCAGCGCTCGATCGCAGCCGGCGTCAGATGCATCGAGCACGGTCACCTCATGGACGAGGCGAGCGCGAAGCTGATCGCGGAGAAGGGGATCTGGCTCAGCACGCAGCCGTTCCTGGACCTGTCCGGCGCCGCCGCGCTCGGGCCGTCGGAGCAGGACAAGATGCGCCAGGTCGTTGCCGGCACCGACCGCGTCTATGCGCTGGCAAAGAAATACCACATCAAGACCGCGTTCGGGACCGATGTCCTGTTCTCGCAGGCGCTGGCGGAGAAACAGGGCGCGATGCTGGCCGCGCTGACGCGCTGGTACACGCCGGCCGAAGCGCTGACCATGGCGACGTCGACCAATGCAGAACTGCTCAGCCTGTCGGGCCCGCGCAATCCCTATCCCGGCAGGCTCGGCGTGGTCGAAGAGGGCGCGCTCGCCGATCTCCTGCTGGTCGACGGCAACCCGCTCGACAACATCGCCCTCGTCGAGGATCCCGCGAAGAATTTTGTGGTGATCATGAAGGGCGGCAAGGTCTACAAGAACATCCTGACGCGCTGACAAAGGCGGGCGACGCGTCGGAGGCTCCTAGCCAATAGCGTAGACGTTGTGGCCGAAGATCGACAGGCCGATCGTCTCAGCGAGTGCGCGCGGAAAAAAACGATAATCTTCCAGACCAAGCGGAAAGAACCGGAACCGCTGCGGACGGGGCAATTTTGCCGCCGCGAATATGAAATCGATATCGCGCGCCGAAAAATAGTTGATGTGGTCAGGCGGCACCCACAAATGTCGCTTCCGGAACTGCGGAAAAATGCCGCGCACATCATAAACATTCGGAGTGATGACGATAATCATGCCGCCGGGCTTCAATGACCTCGCCGCTAGCTCGACCATTTGGCGCGGTTCGGCAACGTGCTCGAGCACATTGTCGATCACGATCGCATCCGCTTCATCGTCGCCCTGATATAGCTCCTGGATGATCGGAACTCCCTCGCGGATACCGAAATCGGACAGGCCGCGCGCCGGCTCATAGCCCTGGTAGGTCAAAGGGTCGTTCTTCAGAAGATAGCCGACCTCGCCGCGTCCACATCCGATCTCAATCACCCTGCTTCCCGGCTTGAGACGGGACAGGATCAGTCGCCTAATTTGGTGATGGCGTGGGCGGAATGCCCAATCGATCTTGTTGATGTCTATATGATTGGCCGTGTCGCTTGGCGGATCGGCAACAAAAATATGCCCGCATCGGATACACCGAACGATTGAAAAATCCTCGCCGTATCGCGTGATCTCGAGCCTGGGTGAGAACCCTTTGTTGCCGCAGAGGGCGCAACAATCTCTAGGCGATCGCTCCATAGGACACCTTCCAACGGTAGGTCCTATAGCTCCTACGACCGTCCCGCGTAAAGACCCTAAGGTGAGCTATTGTTGCGGCGTCAGCAATGGTTGCTTCGAGGGCGGAGGCAAGCACGCCAATCGAGGTCATTCTGCGCGAGCTTTGGCTTCAGGTGCTGGCGATGTCAGAAGCTTCGATGATGCGTTGTGCTGAAAAAGTTGCGCCCAGCCATTGGGGGATGGCTGGGCGCGCGCGAACCGGTCTGGGACGGGGAGGGGTGGGGATGTGACCGGGTCGCGTAACTCGTTGTCTTGTTCCTACTGATCTCTGGCGCTGGCGGTGGAGACCGCCGGCTTGGTATCGCCGAGCGAAACCCAGACGTTGGGATCGGCCTGCGACTGGCGCTTGACGAAGCGGTAGCCGGTCTCCGTCCAGGCGACGACGCTCTCGTTCTGATTGTCGAGAACGAACTCGCCCTTGTCGGTCTTCACCGTCAGCACCGCGTGCCCTTCATTCTTCTTGTCACGCACCACGGTGATGAGCAGGGCCTCACGCGGCCAACCGGCATCCATCAGCATCTTGCGCTTCAACAGCACGTAGTCTTCGCAGTCGCCGTAACCGTCGGTCGGCAGCGACCATTTCTCGATCACGCCCCAGTGGTCCTGGTCGGTCAAAGGCTTGATGGTCTCGTTGACCCAGCGATTGACCTTGGTCAGGTCGCGCCACGCGGTCTGCGACATCACGATGTCGCGCGGCTGCGTCGGCCCGCCCTGACATTGAGCGGTATTCTCTGCGCAAAACTCGACCCAGCCGATCGGCGCACGCGTGGTGTCACCGAGGCTCGCGTAGAGCAGACGGCTTTCGCCGGCCTGCGCTGCCGCGCTGATCCCGAAGAGCATGGCGGCGATCGCCAGCCCTTTCCCCTGTCCCCTGAAGTCGAACATCGTGGCCCCCGTTTCTTGTTGGGACCACAGTGCGCACCGAGCTTTTGAGTTGCCGCTAAGCCAGCCAAGTCAAGTCGAGACGAATACAAGTAAAAGGAGCGGCGAATTCGATCTATACTTGAGTAGAATTCAAATAAAATTCGATAATACTGCAATTGATTCAAATTGTAGGAGTTAACGCGGAAACGCTGGCGGAACTGGCGTTTCCGCACGCGAGCGGGCGCGCGTTAACCCGCGCGGGGCGCGTCGTTGCGCATGAAAAAGGCGGCATCCGCATCGCGGAGCCGCCTTTGAGGCTGGAAATATCGAGGTTTTGGCGCGCCCGCGCTTTACCGCGCGGTAACGCTCTCTTCGAGTGTCTCGATCGGCTGGGCGTGGACGAATTCCAGCGCGAAGCCGTCTTCGAGGTTTCGGACCACGCGGCCCTGCACCCGGCCGAGCAGAACCGTCGATTTCAGCGGCGGCCGGTTCTCCGCCGCAATGGCAGCGCCCGACAGCGACAGGTCGATGATGCGGCAGGTCATCTTGGTGCCGTCCTCGAGCGTCAGCACCGCGATCGGGTTGCGCGGCACGATACGGTCGTGGCGGCGATCCTCCGGCAGATTGAGGATGTCGCGGTTGGCAAGCCAGGTCAGCTGCGCCGCGAGCTTGTCGCGCTTGCGGGGCGTCGCCCCGACCGTCATGGCGAAGCCGTTGTCGATGATCCGGGTGATCTTGCCCTCGACCCGGCCGATATGGTCGAGATAGGCGACCACGCGGTCGCCGACATTGCCGATGCCGGGCGCGAGCAACGCGAGGCCCCCGGGCGACATGTTGATCACCTGGCAGGGGAATTCACGGCGATCCGGCAGCATGTAACGGCCGAGCAGGTGCACCTTGACCCGCTGGAAACGCCGACGTTCCTCGGCGGCCGGAAGAAATTTTTTGTTCGCCAACGCCATCTTCACTACCCGACCCCCCGCCCGGGCGGAGTCCGGGATGACCCTAAGGTGCATAGGGTTAATGCCGCGTTATGATTTGGCGCGGCGATCACGGACAGACACAATGCGCTCGAAAAGCCACATCAGCGGCGGGCAGGCGAGGATCGCGAGCGCACCCAGGTCGAGGGCGGCTGCGGCGGTCCCAGCCGATTTGGCGAGCCGGCCTGCGATGGCCGGCCCCAGCATCATCGCGGCATAAAAGAGAGTGTAGAACACACCCATCCCGATGGCGCGGGTCTCCGGCGCGAGCACGCGGGGCGCCAGGCTCATGATTGGGCCTGCGGGATGGCCGCTGATCAGGCCGATCAGGACCAGGATCGCGAGCACCGTATCCGACCGGGGCAGCCACGCCAGCAAGATAGCTACCGCGAGGCTCGCGGCAATCGCCAGCGTCAGCGGCCGCCCGGTCCGGTCGGCGATGAAGCCGCCTGATGGCACCGAGATCACCGACAGCCAGAGCACGAGGCTGACCGCAGAGCCTGCGGCTGCGATGCTCCAGCCGCGCTCGGCCAGCAGCGACGGGCCGAACGAGAAGATCATGGCGAAGCCGACATTGAAGAGGCCCCAGATCGCGCCGGCCACGATCACGGCGAGCAGCGCGAGCGGATCGAGCCGCGTCGGCGCTGCGGCTTTGACTGCGCTTGCGGCCGGTGGCGGCTGATAGAACAAGGTCAGCACGATTCCGATCGCGGTCAGTGCGGCTGCCGCCAGGAACACCGCGCCGGCGCCATGGGCGGTGCCGATCGCCGGCAGCACCAACAGCGCGATCGCAACGCCGGTCGGCCAGGAGCTGACGAAGATCGCCATGGCGGTTGCGATCTCCTTGCCCGCAAACCAGTCGGCGCCCATCTTGGTGAGCTGCACTGTCAGCAGCACGCCGCCGCCGCCGGAGGCAAGCCGGCCGGCCATCTGCAAGCCCCAGATGCCGGTCGTGGCCATCACGAGGCTGCCCGCAATCATCAACAGCAGGGCCGCGATCGTCGTCGGCTTGTCGCCAAGGGTTCGCCCGATCGCGCCGCCCGGCAGCGCTAGCACGATTCCGGGGGTGAAATAGAGCCCGATCAGGAGGCCGATATCGGCGAGGCCGACGTTGAAGGTCTTTTCCAGCAGCGGCGCGACCGCGGCCACGCTCTGGAACTGGAACGCGATGGTGAGGCGGACAAAGAACAGGATCGCAAGAATGGCCCAGCGATTACGCACCGTCTCATCTCCCCAGCGGCTTGCCACAAGCGTGCGGTGGCGGGATGCGGGAGTCAACGGCCTGCGTCAGGCTGTGGCCATGTTGTTGAGGCCGATGACGCGGCCGCGGATGTCGCGCGGCGCGTTCAACTGCACCAGCTCATGCGGGTTAAGAATATGCGCCTAGCCCAGCCTCTTCACGTAAACCGCATACGGTACGCCCAGAATATCCGGCGCCTCGCCAACCCTGGCAAATCCCATGCGCAGATACATCGGCAGCGCGACCGTCATGATCGGCGTCGTATGCAGCGCGATCACGCCCGCCTGGTCGCGCTCGGCGCGGCGCAGACATTCTTCGGTCAATTGCCGGCCGATGCCTTTGCCGCGTGCCTCCGGATCGACCACCAGCATGCGGACGACAGGCCAGGCCGGATCGAAGAAGGCCGGCTTCGGCGCTTGCGGGCCGACATAGGCGACGGCGCCGACGATGCGCCCACCATCCTCGGCAACGATGATCTCGCCGGTCTTGGCAAGCTCCGGCATCTTCGCGACATGGGTCGTAAACAGCGGCCAGTCGGAATAATGCTGCTCGAATTGCGCAAAGGCCGCCAGCGCGACGCGCACAATCGCTTCGGCATCGTCCGCGCGATAGTCACGCAGCATCGGCGACCTCATCGCGCAATTCTGCGCCTGTGAGCCTCCGCAGACCAGGCCGCTCTGGCAAATTATCCGGAGTCCTGACATTCCAGACGAGTCCGACAGCCTCAAACGATCTGATCAACCACCAGCCCGGATCAACCTGTCCTGGCAATAGCCCCATCTTCGCCGAGCCCGGATAGGCGTGATGATTGTTGTGCCAGTTCTCGCCCATGCTGATCAGCGCCGCGAGGCGGACGTTATAGCCTTGTGCGGCGACGCCATCGACGATCCAGACCTGATTGCCTTGGGTGTGGGAGAAGTGGCCGACCAGCCAGTGTCCGGTGACGCAGACGCTCACTCGCACGCAAATGCCCCAAACGACCCAGTCGAGTCCGCCCGTCGCGAAGAAGAGCGCGGCCCACGGCAATTGCTGCAACATCCATGTGCGCTCGACGAAGGCGTAGAACCGATCGTTGGCAAGTCGTGGCTCGAGCCTGAAATCTGGCGGATGGCGCAATGCCAACCGGCAATGCAATTGCCACCATGCATCGCGCCAGAAGCCCGCACCATGGCGGGAATAATCGTGGCACGCAGGCTGGCGTTGCGCCCAGTCGCGGAAATCGTGCAGGCGGATCATGCCGAACGGACCGGCCATGCCGACCAGCGTGCCGAGATAGACGAGGACATGTTCGAGCCAGAGCGGGCAATCGAAGCTCGCATGGATCAGCTTGCGATGCATGCCGACGGAATGTCCGCAGCAAAGCGTGACGGCGCTGGTTGTGATGAACAGCGCGAATGCCGACCAGGAGAAGCAGGTCGGTCCAAGCACGAGAGCTGCGGCCGTCATGCCCGCCAGCCACAGCGATTTCCCCGGGGCCCATTGCACAGTGCCGTGCAGCGGATCGGTGTCCGGCGTGACGACAATTCGTTCCGAGCCCGGTCGCAATTCCATGGTCTGATCCCGGCGGAGGTCCGAAGCAGGTCCGCCTCGGTATGTGCAGCCTGCGGATACAACTGCGGCGTGTCAACGGTCGCGTTGGTATTTGCAACGTCGCACGGCTGACATAGGCTGATCTCAGCCCGCACCAATCATAACAAAGCGGGCATCGAGGAAACAGCCATGGAATCCATCCGCGTCTGCACCCACGCTGGGCCGGGCAGTGAGCCCGTGATCAAGACCGTGCCGTGGCCGAAGGTCGGCAAGAAGGCCGCGCTGATCAAGATCGGCGCCTGCGGCGTCTGCGGCACCGATCTCCACATTCTCAAAGGTCACTGGCCGAAGCCGCTGCCCTGGCCGTTCACGCTCGGCCACGAGCTCGGCGGTGTCATCGTCGAATGCGGCGACGAGTTCACCGAGGATTTTATGAGCAAGCCGCTCGCCGTCGGCTCCAAGGTGATGATCCCGCCGCTGATGCCCTGCGGGCGCTGCTATTACTGCATCCATTATCCGCAGACCGCCAACAAATGCCTGACGCCGGTCTATTACGGCCGCTATCTCGGCTATGACAAGGCGCCTCACATGTGGGGCGGCTGGGCCGAATATGTCTATGTCGATCTCGACATGTTGCCGGGCACCAAGATCTACAAATTGCCCGACGACATGTCGCTGCGCCTCGGCGCGCTGTCGGAGCCGCTGACGTCCTGCATCCGCGCTTTCAACCGCGCCAGTCGCGCCGGCGGTTTTACTTGGGGTGATACGGTGGTGATCCAGGGCTCTGGCCCGATCGGCATTCTCGCGGTCGCCGCCGCACAGGAGATGGGGGCAGGGCGCGTGATCTGCGTCGGTGCGCCGGAGGAGCCGCGGCTCAAGCTTGCGCGGGAGCTCGGCGCGGAGGCGACGGTGAACATCGAGGAGCTCAAGACACCGCAAGATCGCATCGCACGCGTGCGCGAGATCGTGGGCGGCTTCGGGGCTGATCTGGTGATGGACTGCTCGGGTCATCCGACCGCCGGCCCCGAGGGCATCGAAATGCTGCGCGACGGCGGCACCTATGTCGAGATGGGCCAGTTCACCGACGCCGGCTCGATCGACACGTCATGGCACCGCATCTGCACCAAGGACCTCAACGTGCTGGGATCCTGGGGCTTTACGGCCAACGACCTGCCGCTCGGCGTCGACATGCTCTACCGCACGCGCGACAAATATCCGTGGCTGAAGATGCAGACGATCTATCCGTTCACGGAAGCAGGCGTCGCGCAGGCGGTCAACGACGCCATCGCGATGAGGACGGTGAAGTCGACTATCGTGCCGTGGCCGGAATTGGTGGAGTGATCAACGGACGACCGATTCTCTTGAGAAGCGCCTGATGTACCGGGTCGAAGCGGACAGCCTCGAGGCCTATCTCAACTTCGATGCCGGGCGGAAGTCCGATCTCGTCCGGCTGCATCAGGTGATACGCAAGGCTGCTCCAGGCCTGAAGCGCTATTTTCACAAGGGCACGCCGGCTGGCGAAGCCGGCATGCGCATGAAGATGATTGGATACGGCAGGTTTCGCTACACGATCAAATCGGGCAGCACGATTGAATGGCCTGTCATCGGCGTCGCGCTCCAGAAGAATTACGTCAGCGTCTATGTGGCGGTGACAAAGGCGGGCGCGCCGATCGTCAAGGGCTACGCCGGAACGCTCGGCGAGCTGAGATCAGGCCACAACAATTTCAGTTTCGAACGGTTCGATGATCTGAACGTGGCCGCAGCGTCGTCATTGTTCGCCGCAGCCGCGGGCGTCTTCGCGGCGGATCCCGAAAACCCGGTTCGGTATATGCAGGGGTCCTAGTCTAGGCCCCTATAGCAGCAAGTTAGTGCGGCAGCGAAATATGCCGCGATGGGCCAACAACGGAGGTTGCGCGTCCTATTCGATCACCTCGTCGGCAGTCGCCAGAAGTGATGGCGATATGCTGAGGCCGAGCGCCTTGGCGGTCTTCAGGTTCAGAGCCAATTTGAACCGCGTAGGCTGTTCAACCGGTATATCTGCAGGCTTTTCGCCTCTCAGTACCTTGTCGACGTCGGCCGCTGCGCGGCGAAAGAAATCGGGGAAATCCTGTCCGTACGACAGCAGGAGTCCGTGTGGGACCATCTCCGCGATAAATGACAGCGCCGGTAATCTGTGTGCCAGAGCCGATGAACCAATACGTGTTCGCTCATTAAATAGCATCGATCCGGCTCCCAAAATTACACCGTCGGCACGGGTGTGAGCAATTTTGGAGAACGCAGGCTCAATGTCATCGGGCGTCGATACCTCAGCTGGCCACAACGAAATGCCAAGCGCTTCGGCCGCCGCCTGATTGGCCTTGACCGCGCGCTGCGCGAATTGATCGGTGTTATCCACCAAGAGTGCTACACGCGACAGGTGCGGAACCGCCTCCTTCAACAACGCCAAACGTTTCCCGCTCAGGTCGACCGCCATGAGCGAGAGACCCGTGGCGTTGCCCCCGGGGCGCGCAAGACTCTCGACAAGACCGCCACCGACTGGGTCGGACACGATGACAAATACGATTGGAATGGTGCTTGTCGCCTGTTTAGCCTCCTTTGCGCCCAACGCAGTCACGGCGACAATTGCGTCGACCTTGTCCGCGGCAAGCTCGCGTGCAAGCTTACGAAACTGTTCCGGCTGCTCGGCGGGAAATCGGTGAAGGAACTCGATGTTCTTGCCCTCGACATGGCCAAGATCGCTGAACGCCTTCGTCAGGACATCCAAATAGACCTTCTCTTCATCGGCATTACTGGCGTGCCAGAGGACACCAACTCGATTGATTTTTGCGCTCGTCACATTCTGCTGTGCGCGCGCCAAAAGAGGCCAAGCAGCCCCTGCTGCCGCAATCCCGATGAATGCCCGACGTTCCATATCAGCCCCCGACCTGATGCGGTCTTAGTATATCCGGCCCAATCCAGGAACGCTTAACTATGCTCACCGTCTATGGGCGGCGAGATCACCGGGATTGTAGTGCTCGCTTGTTCGGAGCGGCCAAGCGCCCGATTGAGTCGTTGCGAAAAGTTCCTCCGGCTGAGGCTCCGCGCTTGCGGGTCTACGTCCTAGCCGGATACCGCCGGCCGCGCCGCTGCCATGCCAGAGGCGCAAAAGTTTCATGAGGAAGCCGCGGGATATTCACGTGGAGGTGAAACTTAGGCCCGGGTTCCGGCTTTCACTGTGCGGGAGACAGCCATGAAGCGCATCCTGAAACCCGTCACTTATCTGCTCGCCGCCATTTACTTCCTGGTCGATGCGATTTTTGCCGCCATAGCCGCGCCGATCTCGCGCTGGATGGCGCGGCATCTGGAGTTCAAGCGATTGCGGGCCTGGATCCGGTCGCTCCCGCCATATCCCTCGCTTTGTCTGTTTTCGGTTCCCGTCATCCTGCTGGAGCCCATCAAGCCGGTGGCGGCCTACCTCGCCGCAACAGGACAGGTGCTGAGTGCCGCTGTGACGTTCATCATCGGCGAGCTTTTGAAGCTCGTCCTGGTCGAGCGCCTGTTCAGCCTCACGCGGGACAAGCTGATGACGATCCCGGCCTTCGCCTGGGCCTATGCGAGATTCACCGAAGCCAGGGCCTGGCTGCAAGCCACCGAAGCCTGGCGTGCGATCCGGGCCCTGAGCGGTGCGGCGCGAGATATGATGGCGCAGGCGAGGGCATGGCTTGCCGGCGGCTTCAGCAGATTGGCAACATTTCGGGATTAGGCCGGGTTCAGGCAAGCTTGCGCGATGCGGCCGTCGCGCGATCCCCGGTGTTCGGCGTGCCGGTCGGCTCGATCAGCAGAAGGTGCACCTCCTCACGCGCCACCGGGCGATGCTCGACCCCTTTGGGCACGACGAAAAGCTCGCCCGGACCCAGCGTGACCGTGCGGTCGCGCAGCTCGATGTCCAGGATGCCTTTCAGCACCAGAAAAAAATCGTCGGTGTCGTCGTGCTTGTGCCAGGTGAATTCGCCCTTCACCTTCACCACCATCACGTCGCAATCGTTGAAGGTCGTGATGGTCCGCGGAGACCAATGGTCGTGGAAGGTCGATAGCTTGTCGGCCAGCGCGATCTTGTCGCTCATATCCCATCTCCGTTGCGTTTGATCCGGTCGAGAGACGATTTGGGATCGAGCCCCTCGGCGAGCAAGGGTTCGAAGCGTCACATCTCGCTTGCCTTCGTCACCGTCGCCCGCACCACCTTGGTGCCCTCCAGCTCCCGCACGATGCGCTCATCCGGCCCGACGATGCCAAGATCGAACTCGCGCTCCGGCGTGACCAGGATCATGCGCTGGCCGACGATCACGACCACCGTCATGTCGTTGGTCCCGCCTTCCGCCGCCCAGGCGCGGATCTCGCTGGCGTAGGGCTCTTTCCGCCAGGCGTTGGGAAAGCCGGGATCGCAGCGGATCTCGATGCCGTCATCCGACGTGGTCAGGACCAGCTTGGACCGGCTCGGCTTCCATCGGTCGTCGAGAAGATCGTTGACGCGCCAGAGGCAGTTGAAGCTTGCGCATTCGTCCGGCCGGGCGGCGTAGATCGCGCAACCGCGGCCGGGGCTGCAACGCGGGCACCACACATTTGCGGGCTTGGCCAGCGCCTCGATGGCCATCACCTTGCAGCAGAGCGTGCAGTCGCCACACTGGCGTTCGGCGGAGGAGGTCACGCGGTCATTCCTGGCAGGTCCGGTGGCGTCGAGGTTAAGGGAATGTGGCGGTAAAAATCCGCCGCAACCTCCCGGTCAAAGCGCGTCTTTCTGCAAAGCCATGCATCATAGGCATGGCGATTTGCCCACGCTTGGCGTAAAGAGCCTCCCAAATCCAAATCGCCAGCATGCGGCCGGGCCCACTGCCGCACATAGCTTCAGGTCTCGCGGCTCAACGTTCCGCGCCTGGACCAACCAAGGTTTTCCATCTCGTGTCCTTTCCGACCACAAGTCCGCCGCTCGCCCGCGCCCTGGCCGAGCGCAACTACGATTCACCGACCCCGGTTCAGCTCGCCGTCCTCGGCGACGATGCCGTCGACCGCGATCTCCTGGTGTCGGCTCAGACCGGCTCGGGCAAGACGGTTGCTTACGGATTGGCCATGGCCAAGGACCTGCTTGATGACGCCGAGCGGTTCGAGCAGGCCGCAGCACCTCTGGCCCTGATCGTGGCGCCGACCCGTGAGCTCGCGTTGCAGGTCCAGCGCGAGCTGACATGGCTCTATGAGCATGCTGGAGCGCGCGTGGTCTCCTGCGTCGGCGGCATGGATCCGCGCCGCGAGCAGCGCGAGCTGGCCGCGGGCGCCCACATCGTGGTCGGTACGCCGGGGCGGCTCTGCGATCATCTGCGGCGCAACCGCCTCGACACCTCGGAATTGAAGGTTGTCGTCCTCGACGAGGCCGACGAGATGCTCAATCTCGGCTTTCGCGAGGACATGGAGTTCATCCTCGAGACCACGCCGGAGACGCGCCGCACGCTGCTGTTCTCGGCGACGTTCCCGCGCGGCATCGTGGCGCTGGCCAAGCAGTATCAGCAGGATGCGTTCCGGATCGAGGTCGCGGGCGACGAGGGCGGTCACGCCGATATCGAGTACCGCGCCATCCGGATCGCGCCTGGCGATGTCGAGCATGCCGTCGTCAACGTGCTGCGCTTCTTCGAGGCGCCGAGCGCGCTGGTGTTCTGCAACACGCGCGATGCGGTCAGGCATTTGCAGTCCGCGCTGCTGGAGCGCGGCTTCTCCGTGGTCGCGCTGTCAGGCGAGTTGACCCAGAACGAGCGCACGACGGCGCTCCAGTCGCTGCGGGACGGGCGATCCCGTGTCTGTGTGGCGACCGACGTCGCCGCGCGCGGTATCGATCTGCCGAGCCTCGACCTCGTCATTCACGCCGACCTGCCAAATGATCCGGAGGTCATGCAGCATCGCTCGGGCCGCACCGGCCGCGCGGGCCGAAAGGGCACAAGCGTCCTGCTGGTGCCGCCCGTACGACGGCGGCGCGCGGAGGTGCTGCTGAATTTGTCCGGTATCGACGCGGTTTGGGGCACGGCACCCCAGGCGGACGACATTCGCAAGCTCGATCATGAGCGCATGAAGGATGTGCTGTTCACCGAGGAGACGACCGCCGACGATCTGGTGCTGGCGCAGGCCTTGCTGGCCGAGCGGTCGGCCGAGGACATCGCCGCAGCACTCGCGCGGCTTTATCGCGCGCGGCTGCCGTCGCCTGAAGACATTATCGATCCGGGCGAGCGAAGTGGCCGGCCGCGCGACGATCGTCACCGCGACGATCGCGCACCGCGTGGCGACGATCGCTCCGAGAGGCCCCGACCGAAATCGGTGAAATCGTCGGCGAAGCACGATATGGCAGAGCCCACCGTGTGGTTCCGGGCCGCCATCGGGCGCCGCAAGAATGCCGAGGCGCGCTGGCTCTTGCCGATGATCTGCCGCCGTGGCGGCATCGACAAGCGCGACATCGGTGCGATCAAGGTCATGGACACCACCACCGAGTTTGAGATTTCCGAGCGCGTCGCGGCCTCCTTCGCGGCCAAGGTCAAGCGTCCGGACAAGGAAGACAGCATCCGAATCGAGGCGATGGCAGATGCGCCGCAGTCGCAGGCAGCTTCCGACAAGCGGCCGCACGCGCCGCGGCGCGAGGCTCGCGAGGCGGATGATCGCGCGCATCGCAGCGATCATCCGCGTGCCGCGACAGGGCCGAAGAAGCCGGGCAAGCCCGACCGCGACGGCGGCGCGAAATTCGGTGACGGGCCGGCGTTTGGAAAGAAGGGCAAGCATCACAACAAGCCAGGCCATGCCGAACCGTCGGTCACGGCGTGGCCTGCGAAGGGTGCATTCGGCAAAAAGGCCAAGAAGAAGCGCCGCGGCTGATGCGTCGGCTGAGATGCGAACGCCGCCGGCATGAGCCAGCGGCGCCACTGCAAGAGTTTTGAGCTCAGCGGCCGCCACCGCCACCGCCGCCACCACCACCGCCTCCGCCGCCACCACCGCCGGCGTCACGCATCGCCGAATTGTAGCGGGGATCGGACTGCTTCATGTAGGTCGGCGACGTGTCGACGCGAAGGACGGGGCGACGTGCCGCGGCCTGCGGCTCTTCGATGCGGATGCTGCAACCCTCGAAGTAGGCGAGGTCGCAGCCATAACCGCGCAGCTGCAGCGCGTTGGCGCTGGTTGCGCTGAACGCGGTCGTCGCAACGAATGCAATCAAGGCAACTTTCGATAATGTGGGTTTCATGAAAATTCTCCAGTCTCGGTTCGGCGAGACGGGGACGGCTCGCACAATTCTTCGACGGACGCTTGCCGAAACCGGTTCGAGACGTTCGGGTTCACGCCAGCGTGAGCCGGACCGGGGAGGGGAGCTACATGCCTGCGAGATCGCGCAGCATGTAAGTCGCGTTGTCGCCATAGGATGCGAGCTTGGCGCGCAGCGCCGCATCCGCCGTCACGGCGCGAAAGCCGAGACGCTCCCACAGCGGTCGCGTGGCGTAGACCGAGACCAGCGCAAGCGTCGCGATATCGGATGATCGCGCGGAGCTCACGATCGCCGCGACATAAGCGCGCGCCGTGCCGCCGCGACCATCGGGCAGCACGGCGACGTCGTGCACATAGAGACAGTCCGCAGCATCAGGCAATTTTCCCAGCAAGCCATCGAGCGGCGGGATCTGATACTGCATCCAGGGATGCGAGAGGCCGTAGCCTGCGATCTCATTCTCCGCGTCAAGCACGAGACAGCCATCCGGAGAGAGCCGCATCTTCTCCGCGAAGACTTCTGGACGCTCGGGCAGGTCGGGATGAATTCGCGCCGCGATCGCGTTGATCGCGGGCAGGTCGGCGGCGTGTGCGCGGCGCCAGTGCGGCTTGCTCATCCCGATCGTTCCATCTCAACCATCGCAATTTATTCCGCGGCCCCGATGCGTGCAGCGAAAAATTTCTTCGAGGCGTTCCGAGGAATACGACGCGTCGCGCGGCGTCCTACCCATGCAAACCGAATTTGCAAACCAATTGCATGACAGGAGACACCATGACGAATTCCCCGATCCGCCTCGCGCTCACGCTCGTTGCGTCCCTCGCGGTCATCCCCGCGGTGTTGGCGGCACCCCCGACCAAGACCGGCAAGACCGACAAGGGCAACGTGCTCACCGACGCCAAGGGCATGTCGCTCTACACCTTCGACAAGGACATGGACGGCAAGTCGGCCTGCAACGGTCCGTGCGCGACAAATTGGCCGGTCCTGAAGGCCGAGGCGAGCGACGCGCCTGGTGACAGCTACACCATCATCACCCGCGACGACGGCTCCAAGCAATGGGCCTACAAGGGCAAGCCGCTCTACACCTTCGCCAAGGACACCAAGCCCGGCGACATCACTGGCGACGGCTTTCTGAACGGTGCCTGGCATCTGGCGATGCCATAATAAGCGATCTCCGAGACGTGCGGGACGGGCTGTGCAAGGCAGCCCGTCCTCGGGCCGCGCGTGGTCTAGGCGGGCGGCGCCGGTACCAGGCCGTAGCGCAGCATCGTCTCTTTCATCCGCGCCGGGTCCGGCGTCCCTGCCGACAGCAGCGCCGCCATCTCCCTGAAATATTGCGGTCCAAGCACGCCGGGGCTCAGCATGCACAGGCACGTTGCAGGCCCGGCTGACCGGTTGGTGAAGCCGTGCACGATGCCGCGCCTGATGAAAACGGATTCGCCCGGGCCGACCTCGATCTCCTTGCCGTCGATCGTCCAGGTCGAGATGCCGCCAAGTCCGTAGACCGTCTCATCCCAACGGTCATGATAATGCGGGATTGGCATCCGCGCATTCGGCTGCAACGTCATTTCGAACACGTCGACGCTGCCGCCAGTGTCGTCTTTGCTGTGTAGGAATTTCAGTCGGAGAGCGCCGAAATCGATCGTGTCAGACATGGCCTTGGTCCAGGTGGGGGTGACTTCGAGGTTACGTCGGCGCGCAGGCCTACCGCAGCCCCTCATACACCATCAACCCGCGCGCGATCTGCAATTTGCGGATGGCGCGCGGCAACAGCTTCTCCGGCTGGTGCAGATAGCGCCAGGACGTGACGGTGAACGGGCCGAGCGCGCCGCATTCGTCGTCGAACGGCGCGAGCACGCCGGTGACGCTGACCGGCGTGTGCGGGCGGGCGTTGAAGGGGAGCAGCAAGAGCTCGAGATGCGCCTTGCTGCCGTCCTCGCGCGCGGCGGTGAGGCCGGCGATGGCGCCGAGCGTTTCGTCGGCGACAATGGTTGCGATTTCCTCGATCTCGCCGCGGCTGGCTTCGGTGAACATCGCCGCAAAACTCTGATCCTTCAGATCGCGGCCGGCCAGCGCGCAGACGCGGGTGCCGGCGACGCGGAATGGAAAGCCGAGCTTGGGCTCGCTCGCCAGCACGAAGATGTCGCCCAGGAGCTCGCGCACGGCGGCAGGGTCGATATCGGCCCTGTCCGGTGCCCGCGCAGTGCCGCGCTTCTTGTCCCAATACGCGAAGAACGCGCGGCTCGACGGATGTTTCATGACTGAACGCTCACCCCGGGGCGCAACCTCGTGGGACAAACCTGTCCCGCTTCAGTGCACCCAAGATCCCTTTGTTGTTGTGCAGGAGGGGATTTGCAGCGTCCATGCCGCGGAGGCGTTTTCGGCCCCAGGGCCCACGCCTTTGCGTCGTTAACGTTAAATTAACTATGCGCTTTGCGTCGCGAGCGCGCCTGCTATGGTCACCGCGGTCGCAAGCCGCGCCGCTTTCATCCAGGTTCTCGGCGGGGCCTGTACACGGGCGTCAAACAGTTTGGTCACGGGCCGCGGGGAGGGGTGGGGATACTCCTTGTCTCTCCGGCTGCCGGAAGATCGACACGGACAGGCAGGGCTTTCCCAGGGCCCTGCCTTTTCCTTTTGTGCACTTGCACCGGGTGGGTAAAGGCGACTATCTCCAAAGCTGTTGCTCATATCGCGCCTGAAAGCGAAGCCATCTTGGATTCCCCGCCACAACCTCCGTCGCAAGATCCTTCGCCGGAAGAGCCGGTCGCCGTCGTGCGCGCTCCGCACGAGCCGATCCTGACGCTGCCGACGGCGTTGACGGCCTATGTCGTTCTGCTGGCGGTGATCCATTTGCGGGTGCTGCTGCCGCCGGAACTGGAGAATTGGACCATCGACGTGTTCGGCTTCATCCCGAAGCGCTACGATGCCTCGCTGGCCAATTTGCAGATCCCGGGCGGCACCGGAGCCAAGGTCTGGACCTTCGTCACCTATTCGCTGCTGCACGCCAATCTCACCCATCTCGCCTTCAACGTGCTGTGGCTGCTGCCGTTCGGCAGCGCGCTGGCGCGGCGGTTTGGTGCGGTGCGGTTCTTCGTGTTCCTGGCGGTGACGGCGGCGGCCGGCGCGCTCGCCCATCTCGTCACCCATGAGCATGCGGTGGTGCCGATGATCGGCGCCTCGGCCTCGGTGTCGGGCGCCATGGCCGCGGCGATCCGGTTTGCGTTCGTGCGCGGCAGCTTCCTGTCGTTCAGCCGTTCGGATGCCGATACTGCGGCCAAAGTTCCGGCGCAGCCGCTGTTGCAGGCGCTGCGCGACAAGCGGATCGTCGGCTTCCTCGTGGTGTGGTTCGCCCTCAACATCATCTTCGGCGTCGGTGCCATCGGGGTCGAGGGCGACAGCGCGGGCGTGGCTTGGGAGGCGCATATCGGCGGCTTCTTCGCAGGCCTGTTGCTGTTCGCGCTGTTCGATCCCGTACCGCGCGTGCGAAGCGATGCTGCGGATGCGTCATCACAGGACATTTCAAGCGGTATCTGAAGCAGCGCTTGCGGCGCGGCCCGATTTCATCCATCATTCTCGCGAAGAATGTTCCGAAGCGACAAGCCCGTAGAGCCAATGCTTCGACAAGCGCCTGAGCGTGAAACCGGCGCCCAAACTGTTAGTTGAAGACTCCAAAGCAAGTCCGGACCGCACAAAGCGGACGGCTCCGATTCAGGGAGGCGACGATGACGGTACGTTCCATTCTCAACACCAAGGGCCACCAGATCATGAGCGTCGAGCCCGACGCCAAGCTGGCTGCCGCGGTCAAGCTGCTCGGTGAGAAGAAGATCGGTGCGGTGCTGGTGATGAACCAGAGCCGGCTGGAGGGCATCCTGTCGGAGCGCGACATCGTGCGCGTGCTCGGTGAGCGCGGCGCCGGCGCGCTCGAGGAGTCCGTCAGCGACGTCATGACCCGCAAGGTCGTGACCTGCAAGGAGACCGACACGGTCGCCGAGCTGATGGAGATGATGACCAAAGGCAAGTTCCGCCATCTGCCGGTCGTCGACAACGGCAAGGTGGTCGGCCTGATCTCGATCGGCGACATCGTCAAGCGCCGCGTGCAGGAATACGAGAGCGAGCAGGAAGCCCTGCGCGACTACATCAAGACGGCCTGAGCCGCTCTTACTCGCTGCGTTTCGGCGCGCCCTCGGGCGCCAGCACCTCGATCGTCTCCTGGATCGAGTCCAGCGCGCGCTCGGCGGCGCGCACGCCGTGCGCGATCAGGTCCTCGGCGCGATGGAAGTCGAACCAGCCGAACTGGCCGACCCTTGGCGTGATCAGGAGATCCGGCGGATCGCCGGCGAGCCGCGCGCGGGTGATGCGGTCCTGCATGATGTTGAAGGCGTCGACCATCACCGAGGAGATGCCGGGACGGCCGGCGGTACCGAAGAACTCGCGCTTGACGGTCTTCTCCGGCGAGAAGAAGCGTGGAAAGCGCCGCTTGGCCGGGGTCTCGTCCGCCTCGGGAGGGAGCGGCGAGGGCATCGCGCCGTGCGAATAGATCGTCGTGGAATGGGTGAAGATGTCGCTCGACAGATTGACGGCGATGACGATTTCGGCGCCGAGCGCGCGCGCCGCCGACACCGGCACCGGGTTCACCAGCGCACCGTCGACCAGCCAGCGGTCGCCGACCAGCACCGGCGAGAAGATGCCGGGGAGCGCATAGGAGGCGCGCATCGCCTCGACCAGGCGGCCGCGCGTCAGCCAGATCTCGTGGCCGGTGCGGACCTCGGTCGCAACGGAGGCGAACTTCATCGGCAGGTCTTCGATCAGGGTCTGGCCGACCGATTCCTCGAGCCGGGTCGCGAGCTTCTCGCCGCCGATCAGGCCCGAGCCGTTGAGGCGGATATCGAGATAGCCGAGGATGTTGCGCATGCCTTGCAGGCTGCGTGCCCATTCCTCCAGCGCGTCGAGGCGGTCGGCCGCATAGGCGCCGCCGACGGCAGCACCAATCGAGGTGCCGACCACGACATCGGGCACGATGCCGTTGGCGAGCAGCGTTCGCAAAATACCGATATGGGCAAAACCGCGGGCCGCGCCGCCGCCAAGCGCGAGGCCGACGACGGGGCGGCGGATGCTGCCGAGCCCGACCTTTTCGCCATTGGCGCCGTTCACGCCCCGACCTCTCAAGATGTCCAGCACCGCAACTCTCCTACGCCGGGGCCAGCCGGATCACCAGACTAGGCACTGCTGTTGCACTTCGCCAGAACAGCGGCGAAGCATGGTTTATACCGCTTTGGGGAAGGCAGGGGGCAGGACTATGGCGGGGGCCGATTGGCGCGGGATCGATCACGCAGGCGTCATCCGGGTTCCATCACGCCGTATTTCACGGGATTTCAGAGGCTTGAATTTGCCGCGTTTTCGGTGAAAAGCAGGGGGCATGACTCTCGGGGGTGACGGCATCATCGGATGGCGGCGCAGCGCATTGCTGCTGCCGGTCGTCTTGGCGTGCCTCGCGCTCGGCCCGGGTGCAGCCCAGGCCCAGCTTTTCTCCGATCGTCCGCCGCCGGTGCCCCCGGCCTCAGTCCCGGATCCCGGTAGCGCCGTCAGCCTGGCGCCGCCGTCCGGGGGCGGCGGGGCGCCTCCCAGCCTGCCGCCGACCCTGACCCAGCCGGCCTCGCCGACCATTCCGCCGGCGCTCTCGACCGTGCCGCCGGCAGCCCCGCTGAATGCCGCCGCCCCCGGGCAGGCCGTGCTGTCGCTCACCGCCAAATACGGCAAGGATTCGCCTGCGATCACCAGCGGCCTGGTCTGGCGGGTGTTTGCCGACCGGCCCGACGAGAACGGCACCTTCAAGCTGATCCGCGAGGACCGCAGCGCCACGCCCAACATCGTGCTGCCGCCCGGCAATTACGTCGTGCACGTCGCTTTCGGGCTGGTCAGCGCGGTGCGCACCGTCAGCCTGAAGGCCGAGACCGATCGCGAGTCTTTCGTGCTGCCGGCCGGCGGCCTGCGCATCGAGGGCCGCGTCGGCACCAGCCGCATTCCGCAGAACCAGATCTCGTTCGCGATCTACAAGGGCAGCCAGTTCGAATCCGGCGAGCGCGCCTCGCTGGTGCCCAACGTCGCGGCCGGCGACGTCGTGTTGCTGCCGGAGGGCACCTACTACATCATCTCCAACTATGGCGACGCCAACTCGGTGGTGCGCTCCGACATCCGCGTCCAGGTCGGCAAGCTCACCGACGTCACCATCACGCACCGTGCCGCCGTCATTACGCTGAAGCTCGTCAGCGACAAGGGCGGCGAGGCGCTGGCCAACACCGCCTGGTCGGTGCTGACGCCCGGCGGCGACGTCATCAAGGAATCGATCGGCGCCTTCCCGCGCGTCGTGCTCTCCGAAGGCGAATACCGCGCCATCGCCAAGAACGAGGGCAAGGTCTACGAACGCGGCTTCAATGTCGTCAACGGCGTCGACGGCGAAGTCGAAGTCGTGGCGCGGTAATCCTCACTTCCGATACCGCAGCGCCTCGACCAGCACGGCAAACGCTGGCGTCGGCTGGCGCCTGCTCGGATAATAGAGGTGATAGCCGGCAAACGGCGCGCACCAGTCGGCGAGCACGCGGATCAGGCGGCCGTCGACGATCTCGCGCTTGACGACGTCCTCCGGGATATAGGCAAGACCTAGTCCCGCCAGCACGGCATTCATCCGCAGCAGGCCGGTGTTGAACACCAGCTGCCCGTCGACCCGCACCTTCATGGCGCGGCTGCGCTTCTCGAACTCCCAGGCATAGATCCCGCCATAGGTCGGCAGGCGCAGATTGATGCAATTATGCCCGGTGAGATCCTGTGGCTGCTTCGGCTTGCCCCGCGCGGCGAAATATGCGGGCGCGCCGACCACGGCCATGCGCATCTCGGGCCCGATCCGTACCGCGATCATGTCTTTGGCGACCTGCTCGCCGAGACGCACGCCGGCATCGTAGCGCTCAGTGACGATGTCGGTCAGGCCGTAGTCGACGACGAGCTCGACCTTGATGTCGGGATAGTGCGGGAGCAGCTTTGCGAGCGCCGGCCACAGGATCGTCTGCGCCGCATGTTCGCCCGCGGTGATGCGGACGGTGCCGGCCGGTGTCTCGCGCAGCTCGGTCAGTGCCGAGAGTTCAGCATCGATCTCGTCGAAGCGCGGGCCGACATTGCGCAACAGCCGTTCGCCCGCTTCCGTCGGCGCGACGCTGCGGGTGGTGCGGGTGAGGAGCCGCAAGCCGAGGCGCTCCTCGAGTGCGCGGACGGTGTGGCTCAGCGCCGATTGCGACACGCCGAGCTGGGCGGCGGCGCGGGTAAAGCTGCGTTCGCGGGCGACGGCGAGAAAGGCGGCGCGTGCCATTGATGAATCCAGATCATGAGTGCATGCCGCTTTTATCACCTAATCGCAGGCCCGCGCGCGGCCTAGATTCGCACCGAACATGATTTTCAAGGAGCGCTGAAAATGCAGACACGCAAACTGGGCAGGAGTGGTCTCGAGGTCTCGGCCCTCGGCCTCGGCTGCATGGGATTGAGCTACGGCTATGGTCCCGCCATCGAGACGTCACAGGCGATCACACTGATCAGGACCGCCTTCGAGCGCGGCGTGACCTTCTTCGACACCGCCGAGGCCTACGGCCCGTTCCTCAACGAGGAACTCCTGGGCGAGGCGCTGGCGCCGTTCCGCGACAAGGTGGTGATCGCCACCAAGTTCGGTTTCAAGGGCGGCAAGGTCGAGGCCGGGCTCGACAGCCGGCCCGCCAACGTCAAGGCCGTGGCCGAGGCGGCGCTGAAGCGGCTCAAGACCGATCGCATCGATCTGTTCTATCAGCACCGCGTCGATCCCGATGTGCCGGTCGAGGACACCGCAGGCGCGGTGAAAGAGTTGATCCGCGAGGGCAAGGTGCTGCATTTCGGCATGTCCGAGGCAGGTGCGCAGACCATCCGCCGTGCGCACGCGGTGCAGCAGGTCTCCGCATTGCAAAGCGAATATTCGCTGTGGTGGCGCGAGCCGGAGCAGGAGATCCTGCCGACGCTGGAAGAGCTCGGCATCGGCTTCGTTCCCTTCAGCCCGCTCGGCAAGGGCTTTCTGACCGGCGCGATCAATGCGAGCACGACGTTCGACAGCAGCGATTTCAGGAATATCGTACCGCGCTTCTCATCGAGCGCACGAAAATCCAATCAGGCGCTGGTGGATCTGCTGGGCGAGATCGCTGCTGCGAAGCAGGTGACGCCGGCGCAGATCGCGCTGGCCTGGCTGCTTGCGCAGAAGCCGTGGATCGTGCCGATACCCGGCACCACCAAGCTGCACCGGCTCGAGGAGAATCTCGGTGCGGCTTCAGTGACTCTGTCGAACGCGGATCTCGCGTCCATTGCAGAGGTTCTGGCCAAGGTCGCCGTGCAAGGCGACCGCTATCCCGCGCATCTCCAGGCGCGGGTCGGCCGCTGACATCACACATGAGCGTCCGGTGAGCGTTCGCTTACCGGACGTTCTCATTGTGTGTTCTGATTTTGAATACATCTGTCAGCGCTACCAAGCCGCGTCGAAGAGACAACGGGACACCGGCAGCATCGGCTTATTCCACCTGCGTCGCGACTTCGTCACAGCCGGTGGAAGATACGCATTTCCGATAATCAATTTCATTCGCTTTCCGTCCTGCTGCGCTATATGTCGAGCATCCGTCTAACGGGGAGGCTGGCGCAGGCGTGCCTGCGAGACCGGCACGGAGCAGGGGACCAAGCCCGTCGGCATGTTCGAAGTGATCCTCACCAGGCGCAAGCGGTTTGGTTGGCGATGGCAGGTCTGCGACCAGTCCGGCAAGATTTTTGCCGATGGCTTCGAGCGCACCCGGCCCGCCGCCAAATATCACGGCGAGCGCGCCTTGTTCTTCCTGTTGTCGCAGGCTTACTTGCGCAACCGCTCGGCGGCGTCGAGCGAGGATTAGCGGCTGTTGCACGTTGAGCCCGTAGCCCGTAGCCCGGATGGAGCGAAGCGCAATCCGGGACGTTTGCATCCGCGGATGCGATCCCGGATTACGCTGCGCTCGATCCAGGCTACGAGACCTTGCGTTGCCCGTCAGGCAAAACACGCCAAGGCTCGGTCAATCCACGCTCACAAAAATATTCCACTTTACCGAAATTCGGAAACGGCGTATGTGTCGCCTCACTCCGGCCCAAGGAAGAGGGGCGTATCGCGATCGTCACGAACGCGGGCCGGGCGGCGGTGGACGTGGGTCACATCGGCGCGAAGGGTTTTTGCAGGGCGGGCAACCGTGAGCGAGGCCGTCGCGCAAACGACCGGTGCGGCTCGCGTACGGCAAAATCGTGTGGTCCTGACGCCCGGGGTCTGTGCGTCAAGTCTTGCGGTGATGTGTGCGGCCCGACCGGGCCGGCATGTCAGTCATCTGTAAGGCGACGGGGGCAATAGTGCATCGCTCCCCGGGGAGATCACGACATAAGCCGTTCCAACCATCGCGCAGGGAAGGCCGGGATGCTCCGGTTGCCCTGTTACCCGCTGTGCAGTGTAGCGCAACCTACTCATGGCATAGCGGTCAATGGGAGCCAGCCGGCTCCCGGCCTTCCCTGCGCCCTCTTTCAATTGAGGGCGAAGCGAACAGCAAAGCTCGGGCGAAATGAGCCGCGAGAGGGCGGAGCTGTGTCTGCGATTGAGATGCGGATTGAAAGAGCGACGCTGCCATCCACACACTCCGTCATTGCGAGCGAAGCGAAGCAATCCAGACTGTCGCCGTGGAAAGATTCTGGATTGCTTCGTTGTGCTCGCAATGACGATGTTGAGGCAGTTGTGCGCGAATCTCGATCGCGCGACCGGACCCATCGCATTGTTAGGCAACTGTCATAGTCACTAACGCACGCTAACCATCGTCGGACTTAAAACTGTCATAATCGCTGAATGGAACCCGAAACTGCCCAGCTTTTACAAGCCATTAAGCCGGTTTGCATTGGATGCGCCGGGAAAGTGCGTTGGGGACTGCGATGAGTGCCGCGAAAAGAGCGTCGGGAACGCCGGCCGCCGAAATGTTTGACGATATCCCGGTGCTTCAGCGCAAATGGCGTGCCGCGTTGAAGCCGGGCGATCGGCTGCCGCGCTATGAGGACGTGATGCTCGGCAGCCTCGGACGGCTCGCCGACCACATCGCGCTGCTCAAGGGCGAGGGCGCGCTCGAACTGTCGCGCAGCGGACGCTACGTGCAGAAATGGCTCGGTGAGGAGCGCTGGGACATTCCGGTCGCGGAGCTGTCGCCCGACTGCGCCACCGCGCTCTCGGAAGTCGTGGCGAACGCGCTTGCGAATGGACGGCCGCACCAGGCGAGCGCGCATTGCGTCCGCGACGGTATGGTCAGGACCTACGATCTGCTGGCGCTGCCGACCGCCTCGCGTTGGGGCGTCACGCTGGTCGGGACCTATGTCAACGAGCGCGGCGCGCAATACAATCTCCTGGATGCGATCTTCTCGTCGACCGACGATGCGGTCGTCTCGCTCGCGACGCTGCGCGATGCCGCCGGCAAGCCATTCGATCTCCAGGTCGTGCATCACAACAAGAGCGCCGGGCTTCTGCTCAGAGTTACGGGCGGAAGCCTGCTGTGGCGGCGGATAGGTGAGGGCAGCACGCTGCTGGCTGCGCCCGAGATCATGGAATTCCTGCTCAGGGCCGTTTCCGGCGGCCGCGGCGAGCAGCTCGAGATCGAGCACGACGGCCGTTACCTGCGGCTGAGCGCCACCGCCTTCGCCGACGTGGTCTCGCTGACGATCTCTGACGTCACCGCGTTGAAGCGGCGCGACGCCTCGTTCCGCCTGCTGTTCGACAACAACCCGATGCCGATGTGGGTGTTCGACGCCGAGACCAAGCAATTCCTCAGCGTCAACGACGCCGCGGTCCAACACTACGGTTACACGCGCGCCGCATTCCTCCAGATGAAGCTGCCAGAGATCTGGCCCGAGGATGAGTGGGACAGCCACGCCGAGGCGCTCGAACGTGTCGGCGAGACCTATCACTCCTCGCGCAACTGGCGGCATCTGCGCGCCGATGGCAGCGAGATCGAGGTGCTGACCTTCGGCCGCCGCGTGACCTTCGACGATCGCGACGGCTATCTGGTTGCGGTCGTCGACATCACCGAGCGGCGCAAGGCCGAGGCGCGGATCGCCTATATGGCGCATCATGACGGGCTCACCGACCTGCCGAACCGCGAATATTTCCAGGACCGGCTGAAGCAGGCACTCGACCAGGCCAGCGGCAAGCGCGTCGGTGTGCTCTATATCGATCTCGACCTGTTCAAGAACATCAACGATTCCTTCGGCCACCCGTCGGGCGACCGCCTGCTGAAGGAAGTTGCCGAACGTCTCACCAGAGCGGTCCGCGGCCGCAATCTCGCCGCACGGCTTGGTGGAGACGAATTCGCCGTGATCCTCGCAGCCGACGTCTCGCCGAACGAAGCCAGCGCCTGCGCGACCCTGCTGATCGACATGCTGCGGGCGCCCTATGAGATCGATGGCCAGGAGATGGTGATCGGCGCCAGCATCGGCATTGCGCTGTCGCCCGGCGACGGCACGACGTCGGAAGAATTGATGCGCAACGCCGACATGGCACTGTACCGGGCCAAGTCGGAAGGCGGTGGCGTGCACCATTTCTTCGAGCGCGAGATGGACCTCCAAGCGCAGAAGCGCCGCGACATGGAGGTCGATCTGCGCCGGGCATTTGGCAATGGCGAGTTCGAGCTGCACTATCAGCCGCTGGTGTCGATCGCCTCCGACCGCATCTCCGGCTTCGAGTCGCTATTGCGCTGGCGTCATCCCGACAAGGGCATGATCTCGCCGGCGGAGTTCATTCCGGTCGCCGAGGACATCGGCCTGATCACCCAGCTCGGTGAGTGGGTGTTGCGCGAGGCCTGCGCGGAAGCGGTGAAATGGCCCAACGACATCAAGGTCGCGGTCAATCTCTCGCCGGCGCAGTTCCGCAGCCGCAGTCTGGTGCAGGTCGTGATCTCGGCGCTGGCACAATCCGGCCTGTCGCCGAAGCGGCTCGAGCTCGAAATCACCGAGTCGATCTTCCTGGCCGAGACGGACGCCAATCTTGCGATCCTGCATCAGCTGCGCGAGCTCGGTGTCGGCATCTCCATGGACGATTTCGGCACCGGCTATTCGAGCCTCAGCTATCTCCGCAGCTTCCCCTTCGACAAGATCAAGATCGACCGCTCCTTCGTCAAGGATCTCGCGCGGCGGCCCGATTGCGTCGCCATCGTGCGTGCGATCTCCGGGCTCGGCCGCAGCCTCAACATCACGACGACCGCGGAAGGTGTCGAGACCGAGGATCAGCTCGACTGGCTGCGCGCCGAAGGGTGCAACGAGGTGCAGGGCTTTCTGTTCAGCGCCGCTAGGCCGGCAGCCGAGATCGCAAAGCTGCTGACCGACTTCGGCCAGCGCGCCTCACGGGCGGCGTAACTCCGGCGGAAAGGTGCCGTAGACCAATTCCTTGAAGGCAGGCGTGATGCGGCTGCGCTCGTTCTGGGTCTGCTGCATCATCAGGTAGACCATGTCGAGCTTGGGATCGACGCCGAAATAGGTGCCGCTGCCACTGTCCCATTTCAGCTCGCCGATCGATCCCGCCGGCGGCGGCTTCGCGTTGCCGGGATCTGTCCGCACACCAATGCCGTAGCCATAACCAAAACCGTCGCCGGGGAAATAGAAGTAATCGCGTCCTACGCCGGAGCCGGGGCCGACGTGATCGGTCGTCATCGCCTTGAAGGCAGCAGGGCTGAGGTAACGCTTGCCCTCGAACTCGCCGCCGTTGAGCAGCATCTGCGAGAAGCGCTGATAGTCGGTGATGGTCGAGAGCAGCCCTCCGCCGCCCGACTCCCATTCGGGATGGGCCAGGCGGTCGCGCTCGCCGGCGAGCAGAACCGGGTCGTTCGGCAGCGGCCGTGCCATCCGCGCGCGCTCCTCCGGAGTCTTCAGCACGAATTTGGTGCTGGTCATGCCGAGCGGATCAAGAATGCGTTGCTTGAGGAATTCGTACAGCGTTTGTCCCGAGATGATCTCCATGATGGCGCCGAGCACGTCAGTGGAATGACCGTAACGCCACAACGTGCCGGGCTGGCGCGTGAGCGGCAGCCTGGCGATGCGGTCGGCGAATTCTCGGTTGTTGAAGGGCCCCTCGAAAATGTTGGCGGCCTGGTAGACCTGCATCACCCAGGGGGCGCCGATATAATCGTAGCTGATGCCCGAGGTGTGCCGCAGCAGATCCTCGATGTTGACAGGGCGGATCGGCGGCTCGAGTTCGACCATCGATGTGCCGTTCGGCTCCACGCCAACCTTGATGTCGGCAAAGAGCGGGATGTATTTCGACACGGGGTCGGTCAGCGCGAGCTTGCCCTCGTCAATCAGCATCATCGCGCCAAGGCAGGTGATCGGCTTGGTCATCGAGTGGATGGCGAAGATCGTGTCCGGCGTCATCGCGAGACCGGTCCTGGTGTCGCGCACGCCGAAGGTCTTGAAGTAGACCGGCTTGCCGTGCTGCTGCACCAGGATCACGGCGCCCGGCAGTCGGCCGCTCGTCACCTCGTTGTCGAAATACGTCGTGATGCGGTCGAGCCCCTCGGCCGACGGAGCGGGGATGTCGGTGGCGGCGCGGCTTCGCGCCATCGAGCCGGCCAACAGAGTAGCCCCGACCAGAAATTCACGACGCTTCATCCGGGCTTCCTCCCTGAACGGGAACAAAGCCGCAAGACGTTCAGGCCGTCAACAAGCCTTCGATTAAAATCGCGTCACGATTTCGGAAAGGACCGGTCGCGGACGATCATCGTTCGGCTTGGTCGGCGTGCCGATATGCACGAGGCCTGCGAGCTTTTCGTCCGGCTTCAGGCCAAGGCCGTCGAGCACGTCGCGATCGAACGAGAACCAGCCGGTCAGCCAGCAGGCGCCGTAGCCGAGCGCGGTCGCGGCGGTGACGATGTTCATGACGCTCGCGCCTGCGGACAGCTCCTGCTCGAAAGCCGGCACCTTGGGATGCGGCCTGGTGAAGCTGACGATGCCGATCACAAGCGGCGCGTCGGTGAGGCGCTTGCGCTCGATCTCGATATCGGCCGCGGGCGCGCCGGGATTCTTCCGCGCAAAAACCTTGGCGATCACCTCGCCGGCGCGCTGGCGTGCGTCGCCCTCGAAAATGATGAAGCGCCAGGGCGCGAGCTTGCCGTGATCGGGCACGCGCGCGCCGATGGTCAGGATCGTCTCGAGCTCGGCCGGCGAGGGGCCGGGGCCGGTCATCTCGCGCGGCTTGACCGAGCGGCGGGTCTTCAGGAGTTCGATGGCGTCGGGCACGGGGCGTCCTTATGGCTTGCTGTTCTCGCCGGAGATAGGCTCGGCAGGAGACGAATGAAAGGGACTTTAGAGGGATTATCAGGACTCCTGCTGCTTGGGTCAGAAAGTTATGGTCCCAAGTTGGGACTATGATAAGATGAATCGAATGAGGATCCTAGCGCTCAGCACGATCAAGGCTTTTCTCGATCGGGCCGGCGAAGCCTCCGATGCTCGCGAGCCTCTGATGGCCTGGTTCCGGCAGGTGAAGCAGGCCGATTGGGCGAAGCCCGCGGACGTCAAGCGAGACATCCGAACCGCCAGCATCCTCAGGGATGGCCGTGTCGTCTTCAACGTCGCCGGCAACAAGTATCGCGTCGTGGTCTGGATCAACTATCCATATCGCGTGGTCTATATCCGCTTTGTCGGATCGCATCGGCAATACGACGCAATCGATGCGCAAACCGTTTAGAGGGTCGATGATGGAAATCGCGCCAATCAAGTCTAACCGAGACTATCGCCGCGTTCTCAAGGAGATCGAGACATTGATGAGCGCACGGCGCAATTCGCCCGAGGGTGATCGGCTGGACGTGCTCGTGACGCTGGTGGAGGCCTGGGAGCGGAAGCACTACCGACTGGACCTTCCAGACCCTGTCGAGGCGATCAAGTATCATATGGAGCAAAGCGGCTTGCAGCCAAAGGACCTGATCCCCTTTATTGGAAGCCGAAACCGGGTTCACGAAGTGCTCAACCGTCGGCGTGAATTGACGCTGAGCATGATCCGCCGACTGCATGAGGGCCTCGGCATTCCCGCCGAGTCCCTCATCAATGTCCGACAAGACCGCGCTGCCTGAACCTCGTCAGGCCGCGCCGCGCGCCCGCCGGACGTCCGGCGGGGTCGCCTCGTCGACCAGCGCGGCGATCGCCTCCGCGGTCGTCATCACCTTCTGGCCGTCGCTGCCGAGCCGGCGAACGGAGACCGAATGCGTCTCGGCCTCCTTCTTGCCGACCACGAGCAACGCCGGGATCTTGGCCAGCGAGTGCTCGCGGACCTTGTAGTTGATCTTCTCGTTGCGCAGGTCGATCTCGACCCGCAAGCCGGCGCGCCGCGCCTGCTCCAGCACCTGCTTGGCGTATTCGTCGCCTTCCGAGGTGATGGTGGTGACCACCGCCTGCACCGGCGAGAGCCAGAGCGGGAAGTTGCCGGCATAGTGCTCGATCAGGATGCCGATGTAGCGCTCCATCGAGCCGCAGATCGCACGATGCACCATCACCGGCGGTTTCTTGCCGCCGTCATGGTCGATGTAGAACGCGCCGAACCGCTCCGGCAGGTTGAAGTCGACCTGTGTGGTGCCGCACTGCCAGTCGCGACCGATGGCGTCGCGCAGCACATATTCGAACTTCGGCCCGTAGAAGGCGCCTTCGCCCGGATTGATCTCGGTCTTGATGTGATTGTTCTGCGCCTGGATCTCGCGCAGCACCGTCGCCATCACCCGCTCGGCGTGATCCCACATCGCATCCGTGCCGACGCGCTTGTCCGGCCGCGTCGACAGCTTCACCGTGAGATCGCCGGTGAAGCCGAAATCGGCATAGGTCGACAGGATGAGGTCGTTGATCTTCAGGCACTCGTCGGCAAGCTGATCCTCGGTGCAGAAGATGTGCGCGTCGTCCTGGGTGAAGCCGCGCACGCGCATCAGGCCGTGCATGGCGCCGGACGGCTCATAGCGATGCACCACGCCGAACTCGGCCAGGCGCAAGGGCAGGTCGCGGTAGCTCTTCAGGCCGTGCTTGAAGATCTGGACGTGACCGGGGCAGTTCATCGGCTTCAGCGCAAACCAGCGCTTGTCCTCGGCCTCGTCGCCGGCCGACTGTGCCGCGAACATGTTTTCGCGGTACCAGCCCCAATGGCCGGAGGTCTCCCACAAGGACTTGTCGAGGATCTGCGGCGCGTTGACCTCGTTGTAGTCGCCGGTCAAGCGGCGGCGCATATAGGCGATCAGCTGCTGGAAGATGGTCCAGCCCTTGGGATGCCAGAACACGACGCCGGGACCTTCCTCCTGGAAGTGGAAGAGGTCGAGCTCGCGTCCGAGCTTGCGATGGTCGCGCTTCTCGGCTTCCTCGATCTGCTTGAGGTAAGCGTCGAGGTCCTCCTGCTTGGCGAAGGCGGTGCCGTAGATGCGGGTCAGCATCGGGTTGTTGCTGTCGCCGCGCCAATAGGCGCCGGCCACCTTCATCAGCCTGAAGGCGTTGCCGACCTTGCCGGTCGAGGTCATGTGCGGGCCGCGGCACAGGTCGAACCAGTCGCCCTGGTAGTAGATCTTGATCGGCTCGTTGCCGGGAATGGCGTCGACCAGCTCGACCTTGAAGGCCTCGCCCTTGTCGCGGAACACCTGCTTTGTCTTTTCGCGATCCCAGACTTCCTTGGTGAAAGGCTTGTCGCGCGCGATGATCTCGCGCATCTTCTTCTCGATCGCGGCGAAGTCTTCCGGCGTGAACGGCTCGTTGCGGAAGAAGTCGTAATAGAAGCCGTTCTCGATCACCGGGCCGATGGTCACCTGGGTGCCCGGCCACAGCGATTGCACGGCCTCCGCCAGCACGTGGGCGCAATCGTGGCGGATCAGCTCAAGCGCGCGCGGATCGTCGCGGTTGACCAGCTCGATCTTCGCATCGGCCTCGATCGGATCGTTGAGATCGGCAAGCTCGCCGTCGAGCGCCATCGCGACCGTGCGCTTGGCCAGCGACGGCGAAATGCCCTTGGCGATGTCGAGGCCGGTGATGCTCTTGTCATACTGGCGCTGGGCGCCGTCGGGGAAGGTGAGGGTAACTTTGGGGGAGGGGGTCACGGGCTTCAGATTGCTGAGGCTGTATTGGAAGCCGGATTCGGACTTGCGGTCATCGGACATGCTTTCTCTCCTGAGGCTCACTCCTGCGAACGAGCGCAGGTAAGCGGGAACGAGCGATATATCAGGCGATTCGGCCTGTGCAATCCGGCATTTCCAAGAAAATAGGCGCGTAAAGGCCGCGCCGTGCACCAACTATTTCGCGGCGGCCCTTTTACTGGTCACGGGCCTGCTCTGAGCCGGTCTCGGCCGGCGGCTGCTATTCCGGCCTGAAGGCCGCGTTTCCCGTGCGCAAGGCGCTTGGCAAACCGCGCGGGAGAGCGCTAGAAGGCCGTTTATGGGGACCAAAGAGAGTTGACTGAAATGAGGATGATTCTGGCGGTTGCCGCGGTGCTCTATTCAGCGTCCGCGCTTGCGCAAGCCGACAAGGCGCCGATGGTCGGGGACAAGCCGCTGGTGCAGGTGAAGCCCAAGGGGACCAAGGCTGCTGCGGCCAAGGATACCACGGCTGCTCCGGGCCCGAAGGGCAAGCCGCAATCGATCGCGGTGCGGCTTCAGGCCTGCCTCGACATCGACGACGGCACCAAGGACCGCCTCAATTGCTACGACGCGGTGATCCCGCCGACACCGAAGCCGAAGCCGCCCAAGGCCAAGGGCGTCGCCGATTGCCGCCTCATCAAGGAAGAGGACGAGCGGCTGGCCTGCTTCAATGGTTTTGCCGAGAGCATTCCGAAGCTGCCCAAAAGCTGAGGCTTGGAAGCCGGGTCGCTAATCGCTGATCCGGCTCAGCACGGCCCTGAAGGCAACGCCAGGCACTTGCAGCGCGGTGCCTTCGAATTCGGCTGTGTCGCCGTCTTCGCGGCCGCTGAGCGTCAGCGTGATCCGGTCGACCCCGAACAGCGCCTTGAAGGACGGATCGTCATTGTAGCGCTCGGTCGAGATCTTGACCTTGATGCTATCGCCTGCGCCGGTGTAGGTGCCGATGAAGGCGAAGGCGGAATTGCCGCCGCGCATCTTGCCGTCGATCACATAGACGACGCCGCAGCCGGTTCCATGAACCGTGTGGAAGTCGGCCTTGTACAGTCCCTGACGCACTGCCTGTCCCCGCAGAATTCCAAACGCAATTTGGCCTGCAAGTTATGGTCGCGGCCAGCGGAAGCAATCCGGTGGCTTCCGGGGATGTCGCCCATCAACATCACATTTTGATCACGGCCTGAGAGAAATGCAGGCAGCGCGGCGGAAATACCGGCTGGCGCAATATCGAGATTATCGGCTCGACGCCGGCGACGTGGTGGCCGCTACGCGCGTCAGCGCCAGTGCGGGCGTCGCGGACATCTTCACCAGCACGTCCTTGAGCGGATATTGCGTCCAGGCGCGGTTGACGTAGTCGCGGTGGGTGATGCCATCGCCGGTTTCCACGAACACCACGCTGCCGGGACGCAGCGGTCCATCGATGTCCTCGGAGACGCCGATGCCCTTCTGCCGGAGCATGCTCATCAGCTCGCGGTCGCGCCGTGCGGTGTAGTGGGTATAGGAGCTGACGAAGAAGCCGGAGCGGTGGCTCTCGATCCAGGAGGCGAACTTGTCCATTTCACCGTAGACGGCGTCGAGCAGCACGACGCCGCGGACGCGATCACTGATGCCGCCGACCTCGAGGCTCCAGGCGGTCGGCAGGAAGCCACCGCTATAGCCGACAATGACGATCGGCATGTTGGCGAAGGCGCGGGCACTGTTGGGATCGCCGGTGAGGCGGGCGAGGTGGTTGGCCGATTCCTCCATGAAACGCTTGAGGCCGCCCGGCTGCCAGAATTTTCCGGCGCTGGAATCGGCCGCATCGACCGCCATCTGGGGTGCAAGCAGCACGGCGTTGGCGCCGGAATCGGTGATCTGCTGCGGCACCAGCTGGCGGTCGCGCACGTCGCGTTCGAGAGTGGCGCCATTGCCGTGGAAGAACACCACGATCACGCCCGGCTTGCGCACGTCGAAATGTTCGGGGACATGCACCAGCACGCGGCTGTCGTTGTAGGTCTCGTCCTGCCAGAACACGCGCCCGGAATAGCTGCGGTGGCCGCGGCGATCGCCCTTGGAGATGTTGAGGAAGGGCGAGTCGGACGCCGGATTGTTGCCGAAATAGGGGAAGGCCGAGGACTTCATGCTGACGAGCGTCGTCAGGTCTTCGCGCTGCGGGCGCTGATAGGGGACCTGCGGCTCCAGCGAGGCCACCTTGTAAGGCGCCTGCTCCGGAGGTTGCTGCTGGACCGCGCGCTTGGGCGAGAAGTCCGACATCTGCCGTTGCAGGAAGCTCTCGCTCGCCGAGGGGAAGCGCTCCCTGAATTGCGGGGCGGGGAAACGATCCTCGAACGTGTCGCCGCTCGCGATCCTGGTCTTGGCGACAGTCTGATTGACGACCTGGACATTGGCCTGCGAGTTCGCCGCGAGCGCGGTCGGGTTGGGCGCCTTGCCGCATTGAACCAGCGTCAGCGACATCGGCACCAAGGCTGAGATCAGGCCGATCCGGAGCGCACGACTGCGCGCGCCGGGCACCTTGGTCCGGTCAGCGCGCATGTCTGCTTTCACGTTCGGAACGGCCCCGACCATCCACCCATGAACCCCAAATGAACCCAAGCCACCAACCCAAAGTCCAGCGGCAACGATTACGACAATTGAGCCGACTGGCGTTTAGGTGGCGTTAAGCGTCCGGAGAAACTCTCCCCACATCCGGAATGCTCAAAAGGACCACGCAATCATGTCGTGATTGTGGGGATGGGGAACGGGATGATCCGGTGGTGGCGCAGCTTTATTGCCCAAGGGCATGCATAAACGGTGTTAAAATACCAATTTCCACTGCCTCATTTAACCCTTGTTAACCCTGCTTGAATTGACTGGACCAATCTGCACGATGCCTCCGACGAGGCGCGACGCCTGAGGTTAAGGACCCAGATGACGGCATCAGACGCGGGAACCGCGCCCTGGACTGGCCGGCTGACCGGAGGCGGGTCGGGGATTTCCGTTCTGGTCGCGACCGCCATCGTCGTTGCCGACATGATCGGGGTCGGCGTCTTCACCAGCCTCGGCTTCCAGGTCAAGGACATCCCGTCAGGCTTCGCGATCCTCGCGCTGTGGACGGTCGGCGGCATCGTCGCGCTTTGCGGCGTGTTCTCCTACAGCGAGCTGGGGGCGATGTTTCCGCGCTCGAGCGGCGAGTACAATTTCCTCAGTCGTGCCTACCATCCCGCCTTCGGCTTTCTCGCCGGCTGGGTCTCGGCGACGGTGGGCTTCGCGGCACCGGTCGCGCTCGCCGCCATGGCCTTCGGCGAATACGCCAAGTCCGTCGTTCCCGATCTGCCGTCGATCCCGCTCGCCATTGGCATGGTCTGGCTGGTCTCGATTGTGCAGCTGACGGGCGTCAGGCATTCCTCGACCTTCCAGCTGATCTCGACCATCCTCAAGGTGGTGCTGATCGTCGCTTTCCTGGTCGCCGGCTTCGTGATCGGCACGCCGCAGCCGATCTCGTTTGCACCACAAGCTGGCGATCTCGCCCATATCGTCAGCGCGCCCTTCGCGATCGGGCTCGTCTTTGTGATGTACTCGTTCTCGGGGTGGAACGCCGCGACCTACATCATCGGCGAGATGAACACGCCGCAGCAGAGCCTGCCGCGGGCGCTGCTCGCGGGCACGCTGATCGTGCTGGTGCTCTATGTCGCACTCAATGCGGTGTTCCTGTACTCCACGCCGGTCAGCGCGCTGGCCGGCCAGCTCGACGTCGCCAGCGTCGCCGGCACGGCCATTTTCGGCGGGATCGGCGGCCGGATCGTCGCCGCCATGATCTGCGTCGGTCTGATCTCCTCGATCAGCGCGATGATGTGGATCGGGCCGCGCGTGATGATGACGATGGGAGAGGACATCCCCGCCTTGCGGGTGTTCTCGAAGAGATCGACCAGCGGCGCACCGGCCTATGCCATCCTGTTTCAGCTCGCGGTCGCCAATTTGCTGCTGTTCACGCGCAGTTTCGAGGCGGTGCTCGACTTCATTCAGTTCGCGCTGCTGTTCTGCTCGTTCTTCACGGTCGCCGGCGTCATCAAGCTGCGCATCACCGATCCCGACCTGCCGCGGCCCTATCGCGCCTGGGGATACCCGTTCACGCCGCTCATTTTCCTGCTCGTGACCGCGTCCATGATGTATTACCTCTTGACCGAGCGGCCGGTGCAGTCGCTGTCGGGGATGCTCGTCATGCTCTCGGGCCTGTTGATTTATGCTGTTTTCCGCAGGCGGCCGGTCGCCGCTGCCTCATCACATCGCGAATAGACATGTTTCGACCCATGAGAATTGCGGCCGTCGCCCTTGTCCTGCTGGCTGCGGCCGTTTCGTCCGCGCGCGCAGCTGACGTCACCTTCGACGATACGGCCCGCTTCCTCGCGGGCATGCAGCCGTCGGCGGACTCGCCGCTGGTGCCGCTGACCAAGGATCCCGCCTGGCAGCATCACGCGAAATTCTTCGACGGCGCCTTCGCCCAGCTCGAGCAGCGGCAGCTCTCGAAGATCCGCAACTGGGCCGATGTCAATCTGGCCGCGCCGCGGCCGACCATGTTCTATTTGTTCTCGGGGCCGGATTTCCTCTACGCCAACGCCTTCTATTCGAAAGCAAGCACCTACGTGCTCGGCGCGCTGGAGCCGGCCGGCGCAGTGCCGGACCTGTCGAAACTGCCGCGCGGCTCGGTCAGTGCGGCGCTCTACAATGTCGAGCACTCGCTCGGCTCCATCCTGAACTTTTCCTTCTTCATCACCAAGCAGATGAAGGTCGATTTGCACGCCAACCAGGTCAACGGCACCCTGCCGATCCTCTATGTCTTCCTGGCGCGCTCCGGTAAGACCATCCGCAACGTCGAGATGGTCGCGCTGGACGACAAGGGCGGGGTGCATACGGGCAGCGACAATCCGGGAGCGAATGCGACGCGCGGTGTCCGCATCACCTTTGCCGGCCCCGATGGCGAAGCACGCACGCTGTATTATTTCTCGACCGATCTCTCCAATTCCGGCGCCCGCGCGGCCGGATTCCTGAAGTTCTGCGAGACGCTCGGGCCCGGCAACAGCCTGATCAAGAGCGCATCCTACCTGCTGCATGCCGGCAACTTCACTTTCGTGCGCGACTGGCTGCTCGCCAACAGCTCGACCATTATCCAGGACGATTCAGGCATTCCGCTCGCCAACTACAATTCGCGGCAATGGCGGTTCTTTCCGTTCGGCCGCTACCTCGGGCCGATCGGCGAATTCCCCGGCCGCTACCAGGAGCGTTACGCCGAATTGTTCACGCGCGCCCAGCCGATCGATTTCGGCGTCGGCTATCGCTGGCGGATGCACGAGTCGAATTTGCTGCTGTCGGTCAAGGTGCCGGGCGGTGAGGTCACGCCAGCCGCGGAGACCACTTCATCCGCCGAGCCGCCGCCGCGACCGCCACGGCCGAAGCGGCCGCGCCCACCTGAGCCCGTCCCGCCGCCGCCCGGACGCTTCTTCTGGTTCCGCTAGGCCGTTGGACTCTGGGCCACGACGACCAGCACCTCGGCCTTCTGCCGGCCGAGGCTCCTGACTTCGTGCGGCGTCTCGCCTGAAAAATACAGGCAGTCGCCCTTGCCGAGGACGAGCTCCTCGCCGTCGAGCTTGATCGCGATTCTGCCGTTGACGACGAAGAGCAACTCCTCGCCCGCATGCGAGGCGCGCGTTGCCGCCTTGTGCGGCGGGCTCAGCAGGAACGGCTCCATCATCTTGCGGGTGCGGCCGGTGGCCAGCGGGACCACGCCAAAGGTGTTCTGGAACAGCGGCACGTTGCCGTCCTCGCGGCGGAACAGCGTGTAACGCGGCGCGGGCTCCGCATTCGGGTCGAAGAAGGTCGCGACATTGACCTCGAGCGCCGCGGCCATCCGCAGCAGCGCCGCAAGCGAGGGGATCTTCAGGTTGCGCTCGACCAGCGAAATGTAGCCGCGCGTGAGATCGCTCTGCCTCGCAAGCTGATCCAGCGTCAGGCCCTTGGCGATCCGCGCCTGGCGGATATTGGCCCCGACGGCTGTCGCTTTGCTGACGTCAAGCACGCATGAGTCTCCCGAACTGCTGACGCCTCTTTTGCAACAGATGCCGCCGGACTGCCAGCCCGGCGGGGCGCGCGGCCCCGTCCTGATACCCGGCGGCTGTATTCCAAAAGAAAACTTACCCGCGGAAATTTCGAGCAGTGCCGCGGATATTGTGAGCAGATATGTTGGTATATCGCGAAAAATAGCTAAAAAATAGTGCAATATGCGCGACATGCCGCTCCATGCGGCAATTGTCGCGTCCAGTGGAGTTGATTTCTAACAGTAAACATGATCGATTTTTACCGTCCCCGGCTGCCGATGGGCTCCGCGGACCGCACCAACTGCTTTTCCCAGGCGCCGGTACTTTTTTGGAGAGATCGATGACCGTAGCAGACGACGTAACCCTCAACGTAGCGCCGGACGAGGCGGCGAGCTTGCGACGGATCGTGTGGTCGAGCGTGATCGGCACTGCGGTCGAATGGTACGACTTCCTCATCTACGGCACGGCGACCGCGCTGGTGTTCAACAAGGTGTTCTTCGCGGCCGGCAACCCGACGCTCGCGACCATCGCGGCTTTCGGCACCTACGCGGTCGGCTTCCTGGCGCGGCCGCTTGGGGCCGCCATCTTCGGGCACTATGGCGACCGCGTCGGCCGCAAGGCGATGCTTGCGATCACCATCATGGTGATGGGCATCGGCACCTTCCTTATCGGACTGCTGCCGACCTACCAGCAGATCGGCATCGCCGCGCCGCTGCTCTTGATCGCCCTGCGCTTCCTCCAGGGCATCGGCCTCGGCGGTGAATGGGGCGGTGCGGTGCTGATGGTGGTCGAGAACTGCCCGACGCACCGCCGCGGCCTGCTCGGCAGTGTGGTGCAGATCGGCAATCCCATCGGCAATCTCGCCGCGATCGGCATGTTTGCGCTGGTGGCAAGCCTGCCGGAAAGCGACTTCATGGCCTATGGCTGGCGTATTCCGTTCCTGGTCTCGATCCTTCTGGTCGGTGTCGGCCTCTACATCCGCCTCAACATGGAAGAGACCGCGGCCTTCCGTCAGGTGCAGGCCAAGAAGGAGGTCGCAAGCCTTCCGCTGGTCGAGATCTTCAGGCATCACCGCAGGCCGTTCTTCACCGCGGTCGGTCTGAAGATCTCCGAGATCGCTTATGCCAGCATCGGCGGCGTGTTCGTGATGTCCTACGCCACGGCCAATCTCGGCCTGTCGCGCACGGTGGTGCTGAACGGCGCGTTCGCCGCATCGCTGGTCGCGCTGTTCGCCATTCCCTTGTTCGGCTGGCTCTCCGACCTCGTCGGCCGCAAGACGATGTTCTACGCGAGCTGCCTGTTCTCGGCGCTGTTTGCCTTCCCTCTGTTCTGGCTGCTCAATACCCGCGATCCGACCATCGTCATTTGCACCATCGTGGTTGCGATCACCTTCGGCCAGATGGTCGGTTTCGGCATTGGCGCGCCCTGGTACTCGGAGCTGTTTTCCGCGCGGCTGCGCTATAGCGGTGCCTCGCTCGGGTTTCAGGTCGGTGCTGCCCTGAGCGGCGGCTTGACGCCGCTGATCGCCGCCTCGCTGATGGCCTGGAGCGGCGGCGCCACCTGGCCGGTCTCGCTGCTGCTGATCGCCTGCGCCGCGATCACGGCGACCGCGACCACGTTCGCGCCGGAGATGGCGAACAAGGAACTGACCTGATCCCGCGGCGCGCCGTCTCAAGCGGCGCGCCATCGCTTCTCACAAGGATTCTGTCATGCTCGACATCATCAGCGCCGGATCGGCGCAGAGCGCAGCTCGCCTCGGCTGGACCGGCGTGGTGCGCTTCCTTCATCTCGCCCCACGCGCGTTCCTGCCGATGCGCTCCGTGGATTCGATCAACCTCGTCGCCGGCAGAGGCATCGAGGGCGACCGCTACATGATCGGCAACGAAGATGGCTTTTACTCGCATAAGCCCGAAGAGGGCCGGCAGGTCACGCTGTTCGAACTCGAGACGCTGATCGCGCTCAAGCGCGACGCCAATATCGAGCTCGGCCCCGAGGAGCACCGGCGCAATGTCACGGTGGAGGGCGTACCCTTGAACCATCTGGTCGGCCGCCGCTTCTGGCTGGGCGAGACCCTGCTGGAAGCAACGCGGCTGTCGATACCCTGCCGGCACATCGAGGAGATCACCGGCAAGGCGATCTTCGATCCCCTGATCAACCGCTCCGGCCTCAACTGCAAGATCCTGCAAGGCGGCATCGTCAGGGTCGGCGACACCGTGCGGAATCTCGCATGAGCGCACGCCCGATCACGACGATCAAGACGATCGTCGCCGGCATCGAGGAGGCCGGTGCAGACATCAAGCTGTTCACGCTGACCGATCCCGACCAGTGGGAATTGCCGCCGTTCAAGCCCGGGGCGCATATCGATCTGCATCTGCCGAACGGACTCGTCCGCACCTATTCGCTATGTAACGAGCCCGCCGACAACACGCGCTATGTCATCGCGGTCAAGCGCGAGGCTGATGGGCGCGGCGGCTCGCGCGCACTACACGATGAGATCAGGGTTGGCGATGTCATCGGCGTCTCGCTGCCGCGCGGGGGGCTCGACCCGGGTGCCGGTATCGCGCGCCACGTGTTCGTCGCTGGCGGCATCGGCGTGACGCCGTTCCTGTCGATGGCGCGGCACCTTACGCGAACGGGGCAGGCCGACTTCACGCTGCATCTGATGGTGCGGGAGGAGGTGCCGCTTGCTGCGCATCTGGCCTCGCTGATCGATGCCGGTCGCGTCGTCGTCCATCGTACGTCCCGGACGGGGCGCCCTGATCTCGCCTCGCTGGTTGGTGATGCCGAGGCGGAAACCCTGGTCGCCTGCTGCGGCCCAGAGAGCATGACCGACGACTTTGAGCGGGTGACCTCCGCCTGGCCCGCGGCCAATATTCACATCGAGCGTTTCGTCGCGCCGCCGCGCGCCATCGATCCCGACGCAAAGCCGTTCACGGTGACGCTGGCGCGCTCGGGCATGGAGATCCAGGTGCGTGCCGGCCAGACCATGCTGGCCGCCTTGCAGGAAGGCGGCATCGATATCGCCACGTCGTGCTGCGGGGGCATCTGCGGCGCCTGCAAGGTCGGATGGCTCGAGGGCAAGCCCGTGCACCGCGACCGGATCCTCTCGCCCTATGAACGCGAACGCTATCTCATGGTCTGCGTCGCAGGATCGGACGCGGAGCGCCTGGTGCTGGACCTCTGACCTACCAGTGCACGCTCTGGCTCGGCACGATGAACGCTGTCGTGCTGGGCGGCGTGGCGATGCTCGTCGCCAGATACCAGCCCGAGCCGAGGACCAGGGTCAGCAGGGCGATGATGGCGAGCATGTCGATGGTTCTGGAATCGTGATCTCTGTGACTGAACTTGGGATGCGGACCAAACCTGAAGTGAAGATGAGGGCTGATTTTCCAGCGCATTGTTGCTTCCTCCCTCGGGAGCATCACAACAACGCGAGGGGAAAGTTCCGGTTCCGCTCAGGGCAGCGATGCGCAAAGCACCGCAGCATGCTTAGGGAGATTAAGAGGCGTTGACGCCGCGCCAGCGGGCGTAGCGCCAGGGCAGGTACCAGCGTGCGCTCGGCGGAGCGGCAAGCGGCACGTTGTCGATGCCTGACGTACCGAAGGGGTTGCACCGCAACAGCCGCGCCAGCGTCATCCAGCCGCCCGCCCAGAGACCAAATCGCTCGATCGCCTCGTCGCCATAGACCGAGCAGGTCGGCAGGTGCCGGCAGTTGTATCCGACCAGCGGCGACAGCGTATGCCGGTACAGCCAGATCAGCGCGCGGCCGAATCTGCGCGGGAGCAGCACGACGCCCTCGACGGGATTGGAACAATGCTCGCAGGCTGAATGCTTCATGTGCGTTGTGCCGCCATCGTAAGCGCCCTGTTGCGTAGTTCCGGCGCAGGGAACAGCAAGCTGTTGTGCGCACGCCATACTTTGTCTGCTTTCAGGGAGCAGTGCAGCAAGTACCTATGGACGATCTGTATTCCCCCGGATACCATTTTTGTGACGTCCGTGTGTAGACTCAAATCGGACGCTGAACGGGGCTTGCCTGGAAAGCTTTGGGGGCTTGGGGAAGGGACCAGTTTGACACTTCTGAAGTCGCTCAAACGTCGCGGCTGGTTGCTGGTGGGGGCCGCCGCCTGCGGAGTCGTGTTGGCGGGCGCCGTTGCGACCTTCGGCTCGTCGGCCCGTGCCGGCGTCTCGCTTGAGGAGCGCAAGCTGCCGATGAAGTTTGGCTGGGTCGCCTGCGAGCCGAACTGCCGCGGCTGGGTCAGCGCGGTCGGCATCATCACCGCCGATACACCGAAAGATTTCGAGGAATTCGCCCGCGGGCGCCAGCTCGGCGGCGCGACCGTGGTGCTCGACTCAAGCGGCGGCTCCGTCAATGACGCGATCTCGCTCGGCCGGCGTTTCCGCAATCTCGGTCTTCTGACCACGGTCGGTGTCACGCAGCTGAACCGCGGCGGTCAGGACGCCCGTCCGGCGGTCGCCTCGGAAGCCTATTGCGAATCCATGTGCGTGTTCCTGCTGCTGGCCGGCAAGAAGCGCTACGTGCCGGAGGCGGCCCATGTCCGCGTCCACCAGATCTGGATGGGCGACCGCGCCGACGATGCGCGGGCCGCGAGCTATAGTGCGCAGGACCTGATGATCGTGGAACGCGACATCGGCCGGCTCGCCAAATACACGTTTGACATGGGCGGCGCCGGCGACCTGCTGTCGCTTGCGCTGAATGTGCCGCCCTGGGAAGATCTGCACGAGCTCGATGCTGCCGAGCTCAAGCTCACCAATCTCGTGACGACCAATCTCGTCGCCGACGTGCTGCCGCATGTCGACGTCTCGGCGCCGGCGATGGCCGAGCTCGCACCGAAGACGCAGGACCGCTTTGGTGAACCTGAGCAGCCGCAGCCCGCCAAATCGACCAAGACGGCGGAGGCCGTAATGCCGACTGGGGGCGTCGCGGCGGCACCGGCTGTGTCATCACAGAAGTAATAGGGATTCAGCCCTGCGCGTCGGCCGGCTGCTTGGCCCTCGCCTCGATCTGGCCGATCGCGTCGACCACGGCATCGAAGGTCAGAAGCGTCGAGGCGTGGCGCGCCTTGTAGTCGCGGACCGGCTCGAGGAATTTGATCTCTTCCCATTTTCCTTGAGGAGGCGCGCCGTTCTCCTTGAGCATCTTGCGAACGGTTTCGCGTAACTCACGGAGTTCGCTCGCGGTCGAGCCAACGACGTGACTTGCCATAATGGATGAAGACGCTTGCCCGAGCGCGCAGGCCTTCACGTCATGCGCGAAGTCGGTGACGGTGTCGCCATCCATCTTGAGGTCGATCTTCACGGTCGAGCCGCACAACTTGGAATGGGCGGTGGCGGTTGCATCGGGGTCGGGCAGCCGCCCGAGGCGCGGAATATTCCCGGCCAGCTCAATGATCCGCTTGTTATAGATGTCGTTCAGCATGCGATGGAGTCCAGCACTTACCTACCGGATCGGCCTTGGCGGGCGCCGTCCACGGTCCTATATAGGGTCGGAACGGGTGGAAAAACAGTCCGGTCGCCAGAGCCAAACGGCCGGCGTTATGACCGCGGACCTTTTCACCAAAACTGTTCTGTTCAGGCGTCCGGCGGCTTGCCGCCCCGTCTGCCGGTGACACTCCGGCCGCAAGGCCGTCGAACGGAGAAGATATGGACGCTGCAATCAAATCCATCCGCTCCAGCAAGTCCTCCGACCGGCAGCCCGAGAGCCGCCCGGCCGAGCTTGATCCTGCCGAATTCCTCGCGGCCGCCGTCCGCGCCGACCAGCCGCGCCCCGCGCGTGCCGAGGCGGAAGCTGCGGTAAAGACGCTGCTCGCCTATATCGGCGAGAACACCGAGCGCGAGGGCCTGCTCGACACCCCGCGCCGCGTGGTCGAGGCCTTCGACGAGCTCTATCAGGGCTACCACCAGTGCCCGGCCGAGGTGCTCGACCGCACCTTTGGCGAGACCGCCGGCTATGACGACTTCGTTCTGGTGCGTGACATCGAGTTCACCTCGCAGTGCGAGCATCACATGATGCCGTTCTACGGCAAGGCGCACATCGCCTATACGCCGGTGGAGCGCGTGGTCGGTCTGTCCAAGCTCGCGCGCCTGACCGATATCTTCGCCCGCAGGCTCCAGACCCAGGAGCATCTGACGGCGCAGATCGCGGCCGCGATCGACGAGATCCTGAAGCCGCGTGGCGTTGCCGTGCTGATCGAGGCCGAGCATACCTGCATGTCGGTGCGAGGCGTCGCCAAGCATGGTGCCTCCACATTCACCAGCCGCTTCACCGGCATGTTCCGCGACAATCCGGCGGAGCAGGCCCGCTTCCTGTCCCTGGTGCGAGGCACGCGCTGACCTCGCAATTGAATTGGCGAGGACCTGTGTCCACTCACTCCCATGAGATCGAGGAAGGGCTTTCCTTCCAGCCCCGGTTCGATTCGGCCGGCCTCGTCACTTGCGTGGCGACCGACGTCGCAACCGGCGACGTGCTGATGGTCGCTCATATGAACGACGAGGCGCTGCGCAAGACCATTGCGACGGGCGAAGCCTGGTACTTCAGCCGTTCGCGCAATGCCTTGTGGCGAAAAGGTGAGACGTCAGGTCAGACCCAGCGCGTGGTCGAGATCCGCACCGATTGCGACCAGGACGCCGTCTGGCTGCGCGTCGAGCAGATCGGCGCGGCCTGCCACACCGGCCGCCGGTCGTGCTTCTACCGCAAGGTCGAGGCCGAGGGCGGCGGGGCGAAGCTTGTGTTGGTCGACGCCGAGCGGCTGTTCGATCCCGGCGACGTCTATCAGAAGTAGCAGGCTGTCATTCCGGGCTTGCGCTTCGCGCGCCCCGGAATGACGGCGGGCGCCGAATTAACCCCGCATTAACCATACCTGTCCCAGGTTGGCACGACAGGGCGCCGAATTGCCGGCGCCGCTCAACGCCGCGCGGGCCGGGCAATTCCATCATGTCGGTCGACAATTCCAGTGCCACGCAGACCGCCGCAACTGACGGGGCGCGTCGCGTTGCCGGCGCCATCAAGCAGGCCTCGAACATCACCGGCGTCAGTTTCCAGTACATGCTGACCACGGCGAAGATGGAGTCCGATTTCGATCCGTCGGCCGGCGCCACCACCTCGTCTGCGCACGGGCTCTACCAGTTCATCGACCAGACCTGGCTGGGCACGGTGAAGGAGGCGGGCACCCAGCTCGGCTATGGCAATTATTCCGACGCCATCACCAGGACGTCGTCGGGCACGTACGCGGTCGACGATCCCGTGATGAAGCGGTCGATCATGAAGCTGCGCGACGATCCCGAAGCAGCCTCCAGCATGGCGGCGGCGCTGACGCAGTCCAACAGCTTCAAGCTCACCGGGCTGCTCGGCCGCAGGCCGTCCGACAGCGAGCTCTACATGGCGCATTTCATGGGCGTCGGCGGCGCGGCCAAGCTGATCGCCAATGCCGAGGACAATCCGCAGGCGGTCGGCGCGCGGCTGTTTCCCAATGCGGCGTCCGCCAACCGATCGATCTTCTACGCCAAGGACGGCCGCGCGCGCAGCGTCTCCGAAGTCTATTCGGTGCTGAACGCCCGCTATGCCAGCGCGGCGAATGCGAAATCGACGCGCAGCGCGATGGCGATGTATGGCGACACGCCGTCGACCACGCAGGTCGCGAGCGCCAACGGCGTGCAGGCCGCCGCGCCCATGGTCAATGGCGCAGCCTACCTCCAGACCTTTCCGGACACGCGCGGGGTGACGCCGGTCAGCGCGACGTCGTCCTCGACGACGGTGGCCGACAACGCACCGACCACACCGGTGTTTCGCTCGATCTACCAGCCCGGCGATGCAACCCAGCCGGTCTCGACCACGGTGCAGAAATTGTGGGGCAACAACGCCTCGCTCACGTCCGTCGCATCAACGACGCCCGACGTAAGGCCGCCGCAACCGCTCGATCTGTTCAGCGATCGCAGCGGCACATTCTCGAGCTAGCCCGCCGTCGCCCGGGCTGGGCTACCGTCAGCCCTTAACAAATCATCAATAAAACCAGCCAGTTATGGTGAACGCTTTGTTAAGCGTCGTGGTTTATTTTGTGTTGCAGGTGACAAGCCGTCACCGCACCGTTTTTCGTTGCGTAAGCCGGAAGCAGCATGATTGTTCGGCAGTTCATCAATTGGATCAGGACTGCGCCCGCCGGTGAGCGGGCCGAGGCGACGCGGGCATTGGCCCGGGCCTGGCTGATCTCAGACCTTTCCCGTGACGACCGCATCGCCGCCGAAGGCGCGCTCTTGATGCTGCTCGACGATCCGTCGCCGCTGGTGCGGCAGGCGATGGCCGAAGCCTTTGCCCGCAGCACCGATGCGCCGGCGGCGATCGTGCGGGCGCTGTCGGCGGACCAGCCGTCCGTCGCGCTGCCCGTGCTCGAACATTCTCCGCTGCTGATCGATGCCGATCTCGTCGACATCGTCGCAACCGGCAATGACGAGGTGCAGTGCGCGATCGCCCGCCGCGTCGCGCTGCCGGCCTCCGTCTGCGCCGCCATCGCCGAAGTCGGCTGCGCGGCCGCGGCGCTCGAGCTGATCGAAAATTCCTGCGCCGAGCTCGCGCCGTTCTCCTGGGATCGCATCGTCGAGCGTCACGGCCATCTCGCTGCGATTCGCGAAGCGATGCTGGTGCTGGAGGACCTGCCGGCCGCAACGCGCGCCGCGCTGGTCGCAAAGCTCTCCGAGACGCTGGCACAATTCGTGGTGGCGCGGAACTGGCTCAGCGCCGACCGCGCCGAGCGCATGACGATCGAGGCGCGTGACCGCTCCACCATGAACATCGCGGCGCGCTCGCGCGGCGAGGACATGCAGGGCCTGGTGCGGCACCTCCGTATCACCGGCCAGCTCACCGCCGGCCTGATCCTGCGCGCGCTGCTCTCGAGCAATCTCGAGCTGTTCGACGCGGCGCTCGCCGAACTCGCCGATCTGCCGCTGGCCCGCGTCTCGGCGCTGCTGCACGACCGCGGCGGCAACAGCCTGCACGCGCTGCTTCGTCGCGCCGGGCTGCCCGAGGCGACGTTTGCGGCTTTCCAAGTGGCGCTCGACGCCTGCCATGAACAGGGCTTTGTCGACACCGACGACAGTGCGGCGCGGCTGCGCCGGCGCATGGTCGAGCGCGTGCTCACCCATTGCGAGACCGATCGCGATGCCACCGAACCGCTGATGGTGCTGCTCCGCCGCTTTGCCACCGAGTCCGCGCGCGAAGAAGCACGGTTGTTCTGCGACGAGGTCGTCGCAGACGATGCGATCGACCCGGGTTACGACGATCTGATCGCGGCGTAACTAGATACCTTAGAGCCAAGGTTGCAGCTCTGACGCCGCCAAGGATTCTCCTTAGGAATCAATGACGGTTCTACTGTGCATGGGGTTGTTTTCCCGGAATAGGTCCCGCTGGTGCCGCCGTGCGAAGTACCTTTGCGATTCCCCGTAACGATGGGAACTCTTACTCCGCCGGCGCGATGCTCGGCGCGAGGATCACCTCGAGATGCTCGGGGCGGTCGCGGTTGACGTCGGCGAGATAGTCGTCGGCGACCTTGCGCAGACGGCGGCTGAGCTCGGCGGAGACGCTGATGCTGTCAAGCTTCGTGTTCTCGTGCACGATGGCCAGGATGGCGTTGATATGGTGCGTGAACAGCTCGGCCGGCACTTTCTCGAGGATCGGGGCGTGCTCGATGACGCGGCACAGGCTTTCGGCAATTCCAGCGGCCGCCGGAAAGCCGAATGTCGCGGCGTCGCCCTTGATGTCGTGCGCGGCGCGGAACAGCTCGTCGCGCCGGTCCTTGCTGAAGCCGCCGTTGCGGATGGCGTCGTAGGCAGCCGACAGGCGGTTGACCTCGGTCGTCATCCAGTCCTTGAACTCGCCGGAGAGGCCCGCCAAGGCCTGCTCGGCGCGGCCGACCGGATCATCCATGTCCTTTTCCGCGACCCGGCGCAGTACCTTGCGCAGCGGATTCGGCTGCGTGATCACGTGATGCGTGGCGAAGGCCTTGACCTCGATGTCCTTTGCGTTGTTCTTCGCCATGATGCCTGCCTCGCCGGGTGAGACGTTGCGCTAGATGGAGGAGCGGGCCTTGTCGAGCAGCGAGGGCTGCTGGAGCACCTCGTGCTTTTCGCCGACGCGGCGCTCGGGGCCCATATAGGCGGATGCGGTGTTGCGACGCCGGTCCGGGCCGAAATAGGTCTTGGTCTTGATGAAGGGCCGGGGGCTGGCGACGACGTTGAGGATGCGCTGGTAGAGGCCCTTGGCCGAGATCGGCTTGGCCAGGAATTCGGTGACGCCGGCATCGCGCGCAACCGTGACGCGGCGCTTCTCGGAATGGCCGGTTAGCATGATGATCGGCGCGTAGGGATTGCCCTTGGATTCCGGCTGCCGGATCATCTGCGCGAGCTCGAGCCCGTCGAAGATCGGCATGGCCCAGTCGGTGATGACGATGTCGGGCACGTAGTGGCTGTACATTTCGAGCGCGGTGGCGCCGTCCTCGGCCTCATAGACCTCGCGCGCGCCAAACGAATGCAACAGCGTCCGCAGGATGCGGCGCATGTGCGGATTGTCGTCGCAGACGAGAAAGCGCAGCTTGTTGAAGTCGATGCGGAACATGACGCCCGGGCCAAAGCGGTCAACCTTCGTTAACCATATCGTGCCGAGGGTTAACGAAGCGTTGCGGCGAGGCGTCCGACTTGGCGTCCGGTGGTTCAGTAGCCGAACTGCTCACGCAAAATGCGCTCTTCGAGGCTGTGGCCGGGGTCGAAAAGCATCCGCATCGAGATGGTCCTGTCGGACAGGACCTCGACGCGCCGGACCCTGCGCACCTCCTCGTGGTCCGCGACCGCAGCGACAGGGCGCTTGTCGTCTTCCAGCACCTCGATCACGACGTAGGCCGTGTTGGGCAGCAGGGCACCGCGCCAGCGCCGCGGCCGGAAGGCGCTGATCGGCGTCAGCGCCAGCAATGCGGCGTTGATCGGCAGGATGGGCCCTTGGGCCGACAGATTGTAGGCGGTCGAGCCCGCCGGCGTCGCCACGATGATGCCGTCGGCGATCAGCTCGGGCATGCGCTCGCGCTCGTCGATCAGGATCCGCAGGCGCGCCGCCTGGGAGGTCTGTCGGAACAGATAGACCTCGTTGATGGCGTGATGCAAATGGACGCGGTCATTGGCATCGGTCGCGCGCATCAGCAGCGGATTGATCTCGGATTCATGCGCCGCCTCGAGCCGCGCGCGCAGATCGTGCGCCGAGTATTCATTCATGAGGAAGCCGACCGTGCCGCGATGCATGCCGTAGATCGGCTTCCCTGAACGCATATGCTGGTGCAGCGTCTGGAGCATCAGCCCATCGCCGCCGAGCGCGACCACGACGTCGGCCTCGCTCGGATCGCAATTGCCATATTGCGCGGTGAGCTGATGGAAGGCTGCCTGCGCTTCGCTGCTCGGGCTGGCGACGAAGGCGATCCGGTCGTAACGCGAGGGCTTGGTCATGGCTTCCGGGGCAGGGCCGCTGGCTCGAGAAAGTTCCGCCGGGCTCGTCTATACGACCTGGGCCGCTATTGTCGAGGACGACCGCCCCTAAAGCAAATGGGCGAACGGTCAGGCGGGCGCCAGTCCGGATTCAGGGTAAAGCCGGGCCTATCGGGCCGGGATAGCCAGTCTCCGGCCTCCGATCCCCCAAACCGACGCAATTGGCGACTAGACCTTCGGCCATCGCTGGCCGGTGCCCGACCACGTGTGACCGCGGCCGGGCAGGGAGGATGATCATGGTCATGAGTTTGCCGGCCTTGCGCCGCGTCGGGCTGGTGGTGGCGTTAGCTGCCTTTGCGCTGACAGGCGTTGCCCGTGCGGACGATCCGCCGCAGCCGCGCAGCGAGGCGGCCGCCCCCGCCGGACAGAAAGGCGGGCGCGGCGGCAATTCGCAGACGACGGCGCCATCCGCCACCGAGCAGCATCGTCTGCCGCCGGACTCGACGACGAAACAGACGCTCGATCTGCCCGGCCGCACGCTCAACTTCGCCGCGACTGCAGGCTCGATCCGCGTGTTCGACGACAAGGGCGAGCCGCTGGCCGATATCGCCTACACGTCCTACGAGCTCGACGGCGCTGATCGCGCCACGCGCCCGGTGACGTTCCTGTTCAATGGCGGTCCTGGAGCGTCCTCAGCGTGGCTCCAGTTCGGCAATGCCGGGCCATGGCGGCTGCCGCTCGACGGCGAGGCGCTGTCGCCCTCGGCCTCGCCCGAAGTCAGGCCGAACGCCGAGACCTGGCTCGACTTCACCGATCTCGTCTTCATCGATCCCGTCGGCACCGGGTATAGCCGCGTCGTTGCGAGCGGAGAGGATGCGCGAAAACGGTTCTACACGGTCGATGGCGACGTCAATTCGATCGCGCTCGTGATCCGCCGCTGGCTCGAGAAGCATGACCGGCTGGTCTCGCCGAAATACGTCGCGGGCGAGAGCTACGGCGGCATTCGCGGGCCGAAGGTGGTGCGCCAGTTGCAGCTCCAGCACGGCGTCGGCGTCAGGGGATTGATCCTGGTGTCGCCGTTACTCGACTTCCGCGAGTTCACCGGCACCAGCCTTCTGCAATATGTCGCGACGCTGCCGAGCTATGTGGCGGTTGCGCGCGAGGCCAAGGGACCGGTCACGCGCGCCGATCTCGCCGATGTCGAGGCCTATGCACGCGGTGAGTTCTTGAACGATCTCGTCAAGGGCGAGGCAGACAAGGAGGCCACCAATCGTCTCGCCGACAAGGTCGCGTCGCTGACCGGCATCGACCAGGCCGTGAGCCGCAGGCTCGCCGGTCGCCTCGATGTCGGTGAATTCCGCCGCGAGCTCGACCGCAAGAACGGCAAGGTGACAGGTCGCTACGATGCTTCTGTGCGCGGGTACGATCCCTATCCGGATTCGGGCAATTCCCGGTTCGGCGATCCCTCCGGAGACGCGCTTCAGGCACCGCTGACGAGCGCTGCGGTCGATGTCCTCTCGCGCAGGCTCAACTGGCGGCCGGACGGCTCCTATGAAGTCCTGAATGGCGCGGTCGAGGGCCAATGGGATTTCGGCCGCGGCATCAACCCGCCGCAATCGGTGTCGGATCTGCGCCTGATCCTCGCCAACGATGGCAGGCTGACCGTGCTGGTCGGGCACGGCCTGTTCGACCTTGCCACGCCCTATTTCGGATCGAAGCGGGCGCTCGACCAGTTGCCGGCCTTCGCCACGTCGCGCGTGAAATTCGTCGTCTATCCCGGCGGCCACATGTTCTATTCGCGCGACGGCTCGCGGCAGGCGTTTCGCAGCGAGGTCGAGGCGTTGATCAGGGAGTAGGCCGGCGCTTGCGCGGCGGGTATCGGCGTGCGATCTCGCGCGCGACGACGCTCGCAGGCTTGACATTGGCGCCTGCGATCCAGATGTCGCTGACCTTACCGCGCTTGTCGCGGATGCGGCGCACCGGCTCGCCATGGCTGGAGTAGCCGGCAGCCCAGGCTAGCTTGCCGGTATCGCGGCCGGTCACCTCGATCTCGGCGGCATCCATGAACGGATTGTTGAACTGCGGATTGGCGATCAGCACGCGGTTGCCCATCGGCACGAAATCTGTCGCGCCCCAAATCGTCCACCAGCGGCCGGTCCAGTCGCGCACGCGACGACCGGCTGCGCCGCGGGTCTTGAACGCGCGCAGGATCTGCATCGCGCCGTCCATCCAGAACGGCGCCGCGCCGTCGATCGAGTTGCTGAGGATGCTGATTGAGAGTTCGCAAGCAGGGATGGAGCAGGTCCGCGAGATATAGCCCTGGAAGCCGCCACCATGGCCGAACCAGTCCCAGCCGTCGGTTTTGCCGGCGTTGACGCCGAGACCGTAATAGGCCTCAAAACTCTGCGGCACGCGCCAGTGATGTCGTGTCATCTCGCGGCGGCTTGCGACCGACAGCACGCTCTTTCTTGCGTTGGGCGCGAGCTGCCCAAAGAAGCGGGCTGTGTCGGCGGCAGTGGCGACGAAGCCCGCGGCGGACGCCATCGCGTGCGCGGGATTGTCGCCGGGGATGACGCAGCGCTCGCCCAGCGGCACCTTGCGTGTGTGCCCGCGTGCGAAGGGCGCCCCCTTGGGAAGCGGCGCATCGGGCTCGGTTTCGCGTAAACCCGCCGGCTCAATGATCTCGCGCTTGATCCAGGCAGAGTAGGGCTCCTTCGTCACGGCTTCGATGACAAGGCCGATCAGGCCAAAGCCATGATTGGAATATTTGAAGCGCGTGCCGGGCTCGATCGCGGTCGGCAGCTTCAATTCCGCGCGCAGCTCCTTGGCGTTGAGATAGGGGCGGCTGTCGATGAACTGGCCGGAATCGGCGCCATCGCGCGTCAGCCCGGCGCTGTGCGAAAGCACCTGCGCGATGGTCGTTTCGGCGACGCGCGGATGCAGGCCGCTGACATGCTGGCCGATGGGATCGTCGAGCCGGAGCTTGCGCTGCTCGCGCAGCTTCATGATGCCGGCCGAGGTAAAGCTCTTCGAATGCGAGGCGACGCGGAAGCGGTGGCGCGGAGTGAGCCTTTCACCGGTGTCGAGATTGGCGAGGCCGAACGCGTGCTCGGCGACGACTTCGCCGCGATGGGCCAACGCGACGATGACGCCGGGCTGCTGGATCGTCGTCTGCTGGAATTCGATCCATGAGCCGATGTAGTCGATCGCGGATCGCAGCCACGTGTCCATTGCACACCAATTTGCGAGGGAGATCGGTGCGCGAAGCTAGCCGAGAAAGCAGAGTGGGCACAACCCGTAAGGTTGTGCCCACTCGCTGAGTTCAAATATGCGGGTCTCAGTAGACCAGCGTCGCGCCGGTCGGCTTGTCGAGCGCTTCGGCAAGCGAGCGATATTCGGAGCTGTTGGTGCCGGCGAGCGAGGCGATCTTGTTCAGGTGATATTGCGCCTGTTCGCGGTTGCCCTGCTCGAGCTGCCACAAGCCATAATACTGCCAGGTGCGGACGTGGTTCGGATCGTCCTTCAGCGCGATCTCGTAATAGGCTTTCGACGACTGGTAGTCGCCGAGCTTGCGATAGGAGTAGCCGATCAGATTGGCGACGTCGGCGACGTCGTCGCGCTTGAGCGACTTCAGCTGGCCGATCGCGCCGGTGTAGTCGTGGTTGTCGTAGATCGTGGTGTAGGCGGTGCGATAGGCCGCGAGGAATTTGGGATCGCTGATGGACGAGCTCTTCTTCTTGCCCTTCTTGGACGAGTCCGACTTTGGCGGTGAGGAGGGCTCATCGCTACCCGCGGCATAGGCGCTGGTTAGCACCGGCGCGGCCGCCAGTGACATGGCGACGAGTCCCGGCACAACAAGCATTGAGAGTTTGCGCATTGAAGTTCTCCCGTATGGTACGTGGCGATCCTACACGATTGCCCAAAGACCGGAACACCCAGGGAGCAAAAACATTCCCGGTGACCCCGCCTGTTCCGCCCGATGGCGGATGACAAACTTGTCATCGAGATGAACGGAAGCTGGCTGAGGGCTTCAGACAGGGTTCAGTGCGCTCCCCCTAGGCTTCCACCTACGATCGAAGGGTTGGCGAGAGGGCGCCGCCTAAGATCCTTCCAAGAGGAGACCAACCATGTTGAAGACCATTTCCGCAGCCTTGCTTGCAGCTTCCGTGATCGCAGCCCCGGCCTTCGCCGCCGAGGCGGGCAAGACCACCACGACCACCGCCCCGGTGATCAAGGCGGATCAGGCCCAGACCAAGGTGTCGAACACTGCCGCGAAACCCGACGCTGCGGCCAAGGCCGACGCGAAGACTGCCGCCGCCAAGTCTGACGTCAAGTCTACCGTCAAGTCTGACGCCAAGGTCGATGCAAAGGCAAAGGCGATGAACGCCAATGCCGCGATCTCGCCCGACGAGCACAAGACGGTGCGGACGCATCGTCATCACCACAAGCATCTGTCGGCCAAGAAGTCGCTGAAGGCGCAGCCGGACGTCACCAAGCCGGTGACGACCGAGAAGCGCAGCTAACGACTGATCCCGCGCGGCGGCATCCCTGGATTGCCCTGCTGCCGCGTGCGGAGTTCAGGCCCGGCTCGTTCGTCACGCCCTGCGCGCCAGCGCAAGGTGCGGCGGCGGGCCGGTGCGCCGTTTGCGGAAGCGAATTCCCTTTGCGCAACCTTGGAGCTAGAACGTCTCCTGGTCTGACTGGTCGGAGATTCTGGTCCCTTGGGGCGATTGGCGAAACGTGCGGCGATCCTGGTGCTGCCGCTGGCGCTTGCGGCATGTTTCGGCGGCGACGGTGACCGTCCATCCCTGATGGAGGGGACCCAGGCCGGAGGCCCGCAGCCGTTTCCCGACAATTTCCGCAGCGACGCGCTGGCCCTGATGCGCGCCTATCTGAACAATCCGGTCGGCGTGCGAGATGCCAGCATGGCCGACCCGGTGCTCCGCGAGATCGGCGGCCGGCAGTTCTACGTCAGCTGCCTGCACTTCACGCCGCGCGAGACCGACGGCAGCTACAAGTCCATGCGCGAGCGGGCCGCCGTCTTCGTCAATGGCCGGGGCGATCGCATCGTCGACCGCGCCAGCGAGCTCTGCACCGGCGCGGTTTACGCACCCTTTCCGGAACTGGAAAAGATGACGCGATAGCGCAAAGCCCACGTTCATCCCGGCCTGCTAGGACAAGAGCCGCCGGAGCCGCTGGATCACATTTCGGCGAGCTTTGAACGGGGTGGTTCGGCGTTGCGACAAATCGTTACGGCAGGTCTTGCGCGAACGACAAAATGTGTCGGCGCAAGCAGACGTGACGGAACAAAAACGCGTCGTTGCCACCCCGTCACAGTCTCGAACGATCAACGTTCCGGCATCGCCGCGAAGCAACCAAATTCACGCCACGTTGTTTGCTGAGGGTCGGACGTGAGAGAACGGGGATGATCATGAAGACGATTTTGCTCGGTGCAGCAGCTCTGCTTGCGCTGGCTGCACCGGCGGCCGCAGCCGATATGCAGCCGCGCACCTACACCAAGGCACCGGCCTATACGCCGCCGCAGCTGATCTACAATTGGACCGGTTTCTACATTGGCGGGCATGTCGGCGGCGCGTTCGCCGGCGACAGCACCTTCCAGTCGAGCGACGCCCGTTTCCTGGGCGGCGTGCAGGGCGGCTTCGACTACCAGTTCGCCCCCAATTGGGTCGTCGGTGTCGAGGCCCAGTATTCCTGGCTGCCGACCAACAATAACGGCGTCACGTTCCCGCTGGGTACGCAGGTGACCTCCAACACCGACCAGCTCGGCTCGGTGACCGGCCGCATCGGCTATACCTGGGGTCCCGCGCTGGTCTACGCCAAGGGCGGTTACGCCTGGCGCAACGGCGGCCTCGGCGTCAACATCGCCGGCGTGCCGCAGGGCTTCACCGCCACCGGCAACAACAAGGACGGTTACACCGTCGGCGCTGGCCTCGAATACATGTTCGCGCCGAACTGGTCGGCCAAGGCCGAGTACCAGTATTACAACTTCGGCAGCACGACGATCACCTCCGGTCCGGCCGACGTCGTCGGCGTCCGCGGCCGGGAGGACGAGCATACCGTCAAGGTCGGCGTGAACTATCGCTTCGGCTGGGGCGGTCCGGCGGCCTCGCGCTACTAAAACCTCCAGCAATCGATGTTCTGACAAAGGCCGGCCTCCCGCCGGCCTTTCGTTTGCAAGCCTGTCAGTTTGCTTTGCGTGAACCATCTGGCGCGTCATTTGCATTCAAACGGTTTGGCGTGCGCCTTCTCACGCGTGTCACGGGGCTCGGGTAAAGCAAAAATAATTTTTGCGACTTACGGAACGGGCGCTCCGAAGCGTAATTATCGACTTGCCGGGCTGGTGGGACAACGAACATGCGTATCTTGGCGTCGGTGGTGGTGGTCTCGTGCTTCGTCGCCCTGCCGTGCTCTGCCCAAACAATCCTCAAATCCGAGCCTCTGATGTTGGCACCTTATGAGGTGGCCTTCGTCAAGGATGCCTCCTGTCCGTCCGGCAAGGTGCTCAAGGTCACCGGCGCGATCCGCGGGCTGCACCGCCGCAAGGCCTGCGTGGCGCTCGCCGGTGAGCAGGCGTCGCTCGCGACCGCGACGCCCTAGGCAAACCGATCTCCGGTCGGGTCGGATCTCACGAATTGAGCTGAAGCTCCATCCTCGATTCCCGCTCGGCGTCGGCCTTGTTCTTGGCGGGGTCCTCGCCTTGGGCGGCCCGGCACGCCTTGATCTCGTAGTCATTGTCGAGCACCCGGCGCGGCCCCGGCCGCTCCTCGTCGGTGCCGACGTCCACGACGAGTCCGCTCCGCTGCGCGAGCTTCCAGATGTCGGCCTCGCTCGGATAGGCCTTGCTGATCTGGCTGTCGTTGCAGAACAGGGCGTAGGGCATCTTCCAGCTCCCATAAACCGCATCAACGGCCTGCCAAGGAGAGGGTTTCCGGCCCGCCACCTTGATCACGGGGCCGTGATCAAGGTGGCGGACCCTGAGTCGTAAACGAGTCCTGAATCCCGGAAAAAAGAATCCCTGGGACTCCCTGGCCGGAATCAGCGGATGTTTCCGGACATGACGACCGACCTGAAAACCTCCTGCGGGCACATGCTCTTGCCCCTGACGCTGGCGCTCCTCAGTGCCTGCGCAGCAAATCTCTGGTTGGTGTGGTCGTGGCTTTGAGAGGCTGACGCGGCTCTCTCACTCGTCCGCGGGCGGGCGGGTCGAGGGGGCGCGGATGGCGGCGCGGAGCCTGGTCAGGGTCGCCGCACAATATTCTTCCCGCTCGCGCTCGAAGCGCTCCTGATGCTTCCGGAAATTTGCGATGCGGGCTTGCATCTCGGTGCGGAAATCGCCGCTCGCCCGCGGTGGCGGGACAGGCAAGGGCCTGACAGGCAAAGGCTCGGGCGGTGCGGCCTGCGCCGGCTCGAGTCCGACTGTCGCGGTGCGGACCGAGACGATTTCCGCTGTAAGAATCGGCATGGCCGCCGGGAGGACCGGGGCAGCACCAGAGGTATCCGGCGGGTGGAAGTCGTCCTTCCTGCCGGTGACCGACTGGACGAAGGCCAGTGTTTGCGCGATCAGTGCGTCGCGCTCCCTGATCCACTTCATGATCCACCACCCTATTAGAGCTATTCCACCAAAGCTCGGGCGCCGAATCAAGAAGGTCACCGGCAAGGGATTGCATATTTTTCCCGGGCGCCCGACATTGCGCGGATGGGAGCCGGGGAAGACCAGTCCGACGAAGCGCAGGGCTTGAGGCTCGTGCGCGCCTTTTTGTCACTGCCGCCCGACAAGCGGGCGGAGGTGATCGCATTCGTCGAGGCCTTGGTGCGCGCCCAAGGCCAGCCCGAGGAGGGTCGGGAGGTTTCTCCGACGTGAGCGCTGGCGCTGGCGCTGGTTGACCTTCGGGACCATCGCATGGCGGGCGAGGCCGTCCACCAGGCTCGCACCACGACCGAACGTGTCAGCGAACTCTCGGTCGCGGCGACGCGGATCCGCGGCGTCGTCGAGCTGATCAACACCATTGCCGGCCAGACCAATCTTTTCGCGCTGAACGCCACGATCGAGGCCGCGCGCCGGCGAGGCCGGCCATGGCTTCGCTGTCGTCGCCTCCGAGGTGAAGACGCTGGCCGAGCAGACTGCGAAGGCGACCGACAGCATCCGGCTAAAGGACGAAGTCGGAAAATTCCTGTCGACGGTGCGCGCCGCCTGAGTTCGTGCGGCGGCACTCGTCCGCCGTGCCGATCATAGCGCCAGCAAAAGCGCGAACGCGGCGACGAACAGCACGGCCGTCACGATGACGGCCGTTGCCGCGCCGGCGGCGATTTTGGTTTTCTCTTTGGCCGTGATGGGACGCATGAGGGCTGCATGCTACCTCATGTTGAATTCTGATCCAATCTGTGGTCAGTAGCCGTCCCCGCGACTCGCGCGGCCAACACCCATTCCCGAAGGTCAAACCATGAGCGACGACGTCAGCGACGGCTGGAGCGCTTCTGCGTCCGCCTGGTTGATCGAGCAGGGCGAGGACGGCGATTATGGCCGCCGCTTTGTGCTGGATGCGCCGATGCGGGCGCGTGTCGAAGGACGCGGCTTCCGCCGGGCGCTCGATGTCGGCTGCGGGGAAGGGCGGTTCTGCCGCGTCATGCAGCGCGCTGGCATCCGCACCACCGGCATCGATCCGACCGAGGCGCTGCTTGCGCGCGCCCGGGAACTCGATCCGGACGGTGACTACCGGCTCGGCCGCGCCGAGACGATGGAGGTCGATGCGGATTTCGATCTGGTCGTCAGCTATCTCAGCCTGATCGACATGCCCGATCTCGGCGCGGCGATCGCGAAGATGGTGGCAGCGCTGCGGCCCGGCGGCACGCTCCTGATCGCCAATCTGACCAGCTTCAACACCGCCGGCCAGCCGGACGGCTGGACGCGCGACGATGATGGCGTCCCGCGCTTCGCCATCGATCACTACATGGACGAGCGGCCGATCTGGCTGAGCTGGCGCGGCATCCGGATCCAGAACTGGCACCGCCCGTTGAGCACCTACATGAGGCTGTTGCTCGATCACGGCCTCCAATTGCGCGTGTTCGACGAGCCGGAGCCCACAGGTGGGGCGCCCGAAACCATCGCCCGGCATCGCCGCGTGCCTTACTTCCACATCATGGAGTGGCAGCAGCCCGTGTGAGGTGGTCGCGGTCAGGCGGCGAGCCTGGTCTGGAAGAATTTGGTGATGCGATCAATCGCATCTGGTGTCATCGGGTCGGTGTCGGAGAAATCGAAGCCGTGGGCTTTGCCTGGATAGGGCACGAACTCAGTCTCGGCACCGACGGACTTGCCAAGCGCGACCAGTTGCCGCCCCTCTCTGATCGGCACATTCCGGTCGGCCTCGCCATGCAACACGATCAGCGGCGGCAGACGTTTGACCTTGGCGGTCATGGCTTCGGGCATGCCGCCGTAGAGCACCGCAAGTGCCGCGATGCGCGTGTCGCGCGCGGCGGCGTCGGCGGCGACGTAGCCGCCTAGCGAGAAGCCGAGCAGACCAATCCGTCCCGAGCTGTCGGGCCGGTCGAGGAGGGTCGTCAAGGTGACGGAGACCGTATCGGCCCACCCGTCGAACCGCGTCGTCTCATAGGCTTCGCGGCGCTCATGCGTGGCGGATGTCGACGTCAACGCCGCCGTATCGGCCAGCGTCATGTAACGGAGGAAATAAGCGTCGATGCCCCTTGCCGTCAGCGCATCGGCATATCGCTCATAGGCACGGGCTCTGAGCTCGATACCGCGGGAGCCGTGCAGCACGATCACGGCCGGGCGTTTCCCAGCCGCTGTCGCCGCATACCGCGACACGGACAGGCTATCGTGGCCGGAGGTGACGTTCAATTGCTCACCTGGCGTACCGTGTGCGGCTACGGGCGACAGCAGTGCGGTGAGGCCGGCCAGCGTGGTTCGTCGGGTGATCATCGGCGGTCTCATGGGAGAGAGATGTCGGATGCGACGCGTCGCCTGTATAGTGTGGTTGCGACTGAATCTTGACGCGAGTTGAGCCTGATGATCGCCAACCGTCCCCCCGTGCTCGCCCATCAGCGGTTCGTCGCCGACCGCGAGAATTTTGCAGGCCTTGATCTCGCCGCACGGTTCGAGCGGATCGAGCGGACCAATTTGTGGGGCGCTGCGAGTTCAGTGTCGGGCCTCGGGTCGGAGGACCGCGCCACAGCCGCGATCCGCGGGACGCTGCTTCCGTTGCTGCAACGGCTCGCCGCGCATTCACTGCTCGATGCGCCCTGTGGCGACGCGGGCTGGATCGGTCGCCTGACGGGCAATATCGGCTACACCGGCGTCGACATCGTGCCGTCGCTGATCGCGGCCAACGTAGAACGTGTGGCGCGCGGCGAGTTGTCCGGCCGTTTCCTTGTCGCCGACATCACGCGCGATGCGCTGCCGCGCGCAGACGTGATTCTCTGCCGTGACTGCCTCGTCCACCTGAGCTTTCAGAACATCGCCCGCGCCATCGCCCGCTTTCGCGCCAGCGGCGCGCAATTCCTGCTCGTCACGACATTTCCAGAGTGGGAGGACAACCGCGATTGCGACGACGGCGACTGGCGCGCGCTGAACATGACGCGGGCGCCGTTCAACTGGCCGTCGCCGCGCGAGCTGATTGATGAGCGTTGCGAGGAGGGCGACGGCGGCTGGCGCGACAAAAGCCTCGGGTTGTGGCGGCTGGATGAGCTGCCCGGCCCCTCGTCCTGAGGTGCGGGGCGAGCGAAGCGGCGCACGCGGAGCCTCGAAGGATCAACGGCGGGGTCGGGGTTGCGGTTGGGTGGCCTCGCCTGTACGTTGCGCGCCCATGGATTGGCGCCTCAAGGCATTGGCATTTCGTGCCCTAGAACTTCCCGGCGGGGGAGCACTTCATTATTGGCTGCAACGCCACGTGACGAAGACATGGCCAAGATCTGTAAAGACGCTGGATGCGTTGGCGGGCAAGGCGAAGGAGGTTTTGTCGGAGTATCATCGTCAGGTCGGCATTGTGCCGGAATCCGTGCTTGAAGTGGGCGCGGGGCGCGATCTGGCCGTTCCACTCGCCCTGCGTCGCCTGGGTGTGAAAGATGTTACGACGGTCGACGTCAACCGGATCGCCAGGCTAGATCTGGTCCAGCATGCGGCCGACCGTCTGTTGGTTGACCATGTCCGGTTTGGCTCGTGGGACGAATTGCAGGCGTTCGGCGTGCACTATGTGGCGCCGCATTACGTCACCCGCGACGACAAGCAGGTGGACTGCTCGTGCTCCAACGAAGTGCTGGAGCACGTCCCGCCGGATCAACTGGCGGAATTGTTGCGGGCGTTGCGTGCAGTCACCAGGAACTTGACAGTCCACTCGATCGACTACAGCGATCACTATGCACGGTCCGACGCATCAGTTTCCCGATTGAATTTCCTTCGTTACTCCGATGAGGCGTGGAAGCCATTCAACAGCGGCAAGCAGTACGTCAATCGGCTTCGACACAGTGACTATGTGCGAATGTTTCGCGACGCCGGCTTCACCATCGTCGAAGAGAGTTCCATGCCGGGCAATCCTCCGCCGGATTTGACAATAGCTGAGCGGTTCGAGCGATACGATTCCGCTGATCTCTTCGCTATCCGGGGGCGCATTGTTGCCGTATGAGCCGGCATTCGCCCGGGTGCTTGCGGTGATGCTGCCGTCTCGGTCCGGTCGGCTATCTCTGCTCGCGACCAGATAGGACCAGCGCCATGGTTGCGGGATGTCCGGTAACGCTCTTGACCGCGTCCGCGATCTGTACTCTGTATTGCGCGCTGATGACGCTCGCCATGTATTCGCTGCGCGCGTGGGCGATCACGACGCCGCCCGATAATTCCGTGCAACGAAACCCCTGGAAGTATGTGTCGTACGTCTTGGCACCGAGGATGAAATTCAGCTTGGCTTGAACGGCGAGATCTTCTTCGTCAGTTAAAATGACCATGCGCGCCTCGACTCCACCGCTTCGAAGTACGGTACGCGGGGCTTGGCGTTGCGCATGGGGCCATGCACAATTCGGTGGAACAAAAAGCCTGGAAGCCGCAGGAACAGGGGAGAGGAGCGTATCCGATGATCGATGCCAGATGCAGTCGTGGCGCCGTTGCACTCTCGCTTCCGGGGCCATCCACGCTTGTCGTTGCCTGCCACTGCATCGACTGCCAACGCCGGACCGGCGCGCCGTTCGGTGTCGGGGCGTTTTACCCGGCTGAGGCCGTCACGATTTTCGGAACGCCGAAAGAGTTCGTCCGCGATGGCGCAAGCGGCGCCAAGGTACGGATTTATTTCTGCCCCGACTGCGGCTGGACAGTGTACTGGAAAGCGGACAAGCGACCCGGGATGCTCGGCGTTGCCGTGGGCGCAATAGCCGACCCGAACTTCCCGGCGCCGATCAGATCGGTGTTCGAGCAGTCGAAGCATGCCTGGGTCGAAATCAACGGCGCCGGTGTCGAGCACTTCCAGCAAGGCAGCCTGCCGAAGGCTGCAAGCTGAGGAGCGCGCGTCAAGCGCTGGTGCCGGCTGAGGGGATTGAACCCCCGACCTTCGGTTTACAAAACCGCTGCTCTACCGCTGAGCTAAGCCGGCGACGCTGGAGAATGGGAGGGGCTCGGCATGCGCCAAGGCATCCGCCTGTCGCGCGTCGCAATACCAGACTTGACCGGAAAGTGCCAGAACCGCGCGCGGCAATCACAGGCATGAAACAGGCGGCCCGGAGGCCGCCTGTTTCATGCCTGTTGCGATGTGGTGCTACTGGCACATGTGCTGGCGGCCGTCCTCACCCTTGACCCACGTGCCCGGCCGGCAAACGATGCCGTTACGCGCGGCGTAGGTATCCCAGTTGCCGTACCAGCCCATTTCGCCGCGGTCGCCGTTGTAGCCGCCGGAATTGTCATATGCGTACGAATTGCCCCAACCTTGGAACGGCGCTGTGGCGACGGCCGCCGCGGTGCCAACAGCTGTGCCGGCGACAGCGCCCGCGGTGCCGAGCGGCCAGGCGCCGTCGTCGCGGTTCGACTGGCGGTAGGCCGTGTGCCGATATTGGCGCTGCTGTCGGCTGGTGGCATACGGGCTGCCGGCGCCAGCATTCTGGCAATTGGCGCTGGCGAATATGGATTCGCAGGCGGCTGGATTGGAGATGGATGCCTGACCCAATGCAGGGCCCGCCAGTGCGGATGCAGCAATCGCGGCCGCGCCGATCAATTTGAGGCTCGTCATGGTATTTGCTCCATGTGGTTGAGACCGTTGTGACGCGCGACCCCAAGCGCGATCATGATCAAGTCGTTCCGCGTTTTTGCGGAAGCAGCGTCACTTCGACGTGATCGCCCGGAGGATGCGCAGTTTGTGCCATGCAACTCCGTCGACGCGATGCGTCGCACAGCATTAACGCTCCGATAGTGCGCTCGCCGGTATTTGAGCAGCATCCGCCTCTTCGGCGTTAGGCTTACCGGAATTTGGTCAGCGGCTCTTAACCCTCTCTGCGTCGCGATCGGATAGGTTGTGGGCTGGATAACCGGGATCCTTCCATGCGCGCCCTGGCGCTTGCAGCCTTTCTGATCGGACTGCCCGCAACCGCGTTTGCCGGCGGCGGTTTCGATATCGTCGTGCCCGGCCGCCCCGGCGTGCCCATCATCATCAACAATATCGACGCGTCCTATACGGTCGTCGAAGGCGTCTGGGGCCTGGGTAAGAACATCCAGGTGCAGCCCACGATCTATGGCGGGCGCTACGTTGCGGAGCGGCAGCCCGACGATGTCGGCCATTATTATCCGAGCATGGGCCTACGGCCCGGCTATGGCCGGCTCGAGGTCGAGCCGCCCGCCAACCGCAAATTGCCGAAGCCGGCTGAGAGCTACCATCAGAGTTGGGGCGCGTCATCCGCGCCGCTCCCGCCACAAATGGATGTGCCGGTCAATCCGCCGCCGATCATCTATGCGCCCGAGATCAATGGCAATCCGCAGCACCATCGTCGAATGCGGCCGCGTGCCGAGGCACCCGCCAAGCCACCCGGTTAAGAAACGTCAAAATCCAACGAACGGAAATCAACAGGAGAGAGTAATGCGTCAAATGATTTCGGGACTGGTCGCGGCGGCTGCCGTGATGGTTGTGGGGGCCGCGCCGGCCATGGCCTGCGGCTTCAACCCGTGCCAGCCGGTTGCCCCGGTCTTCTCCGGCTGCAACACCGGCTGCGGCGGCTATGGTTACGGGGCCGGCTATGGCTATGGTGCCTATGAGCGCCTCGCCGAGCCGACCTCGCAATATTACTACGTCAACCAGGGCCCGACCTATACCGGTCCGGGCGCCTTCGCGCCGTACCCGACCTATCAGGAGGACGCGGTCGTTGCGCCCGCGAACTACGGTTATGATCGTGGCTACGGCTACGGTCATGGCTATGGTTATGGCGCAGCCGCGGTCGAAGCGCCGGCCGCCTATCCCTATCGCCGGCCGTATTATCGTCCGTATCGCTACGGCTACGGCCCGCGCTACGGCTACCTGCCGCGCGTGCACTACGGCTACGGCCCGCGTTATGGCTACGCCCACCGCTACGCGCCGTATTACGGCGGCCACCGCGTGCTGCGTCGCTATTACTGATTTCTGATCGGTTGAGCTAACGAAACGCCCGTCCGCGCGATGCGGAACGGGCGTTTTGATTTGTTAGCGCTTCATCAGTCCGAGCCGGCTCGCGCCGACATAGAGCGAGAGCACGGCGGCGTTGGAGACGTTGAGGCTTTTGATCTCGCCGGGCATGTCGAGCCGCGCCACGACGCTGCAGGTCTCGCGTGTTAGCTGCCGCAGGCCCTTGCCCTCGGCGCCGAGCACGAGCGCAAGCGGCTCGCGCAATGCGACCTCAGAGAGATCCTCGCTGCCTTCGCTGTCGAGCCCGACGGTCTGGAAGCCGCAATCGTTCAGTTCGTTCAGCGCGCGGGCGAGGTTCTGCACGGTGATCATCGGCACCAGTTCCAACGCGCCGGAGGCGGCCTTGGCCAGGACGCCGGTCGCTTCCGGGCTGTGGCGCGCGGTGGTGACGATCGCCTTCACCGCAAACGCAGCCGCCGAGCGCAGGATGGCGCCGACATTGTGGGGATCAGTGATCTGGTCGAGCACCAGCACCATGCCTTCCTGCTTCAAGGTCTCGATGTCGGGCGAGGGCAGCGGATCGGCCTCCGCGAGCAGGCCTTGATGCACGGCGTCGGGCGACAGCAGGCGGTCGATTTCCTGCGGCCGGACGATCTCCGGCGTGACGGGGGTGTCGACGTTTTCTTCGGCAAGGCGCCTTGCGGCGTTCTCGGTCAGCGTCAGCTTACGGATCCGACGCTGCGGATTGGCAAGTGCCATGGTGACGGTGTGCCAGCCATAGAGAATGACGGGTCCGTCGGCATGCGAATCGCGCTCGCGCCAGGCTGGGCGGCCGGCCGATTTTCCCGGTTTCTTGAAGGGCTTAGCCCCGCCGCGGGGCCCCTTGGGGACGAATTTTCGATCCTTCATGGGCTCGCTTGTGTCACGGGTCCCGGAATATGGCAATTTGGGTGCCTTCGAGGGCGATTTTAGCTGTTCGCCTCGGTTGACTTTGCCCCACCGCTTCGCCCATAAACGCGCCCGGCCGCTGCCCCCTCACTGGGCTGTCAGCGGCCTTCACGTTCCATGGCCGTCTTCGGTCCGCCGGCAAGGTCCGGCCCGATTGTGCTGCCGTCGAGCGGGGGAGTGTCCCGAGTGGCAAAGGGAGCTGACTGTAAATCAGCCGCCTCATGGCTTCGCAGGTTCGAGTCCTGCCTCCCCCACCATCCTTTGCTCGTTTCGCGAGCTACGGCTCGGCAAGCCGGCACAGACCAAGCAGCCTATTGGGCTCGGCGCGCCTGACATTCGCTTCGGTGTCAGCGTTACCGCCCCGCGCACCGTTGATGGCGGCTGAAGCACATTGCCAGCGCGATCAATTGAGCTCGATCGCATGCACTGCGCCAGGGAACAGTGAGATGGATCACCTTCATCCGTCAAATACCGTTGCTACAAGTTCGCATTTCCATCGGGAGGTTCAACAATGAAGATTCCCCGCGGCTTACTCGGACTGATGGTTTGCGTCACTTGCAGCAGTCTGTCCGGCATCGCCCACGCGCAGACACCGGCGCCGGCTCAGGCGCCTCCGGCGGCAGCAGCTCCGCCACCGCCGCCGACGCCGATTCCCTTCGACGACGCGTTGCTGAAGGCGGCCAACGATCTCTTCTCCAAGGCCAATCTCAACGGCGCGCCGGACAAGCTGACGCTGGTGATCGATCCCTTGATCGACGGCGTCACCGGCGCGCAGTCCAACGCGACCCATCTGGAAGAGAAGCGCATCACCGATCTCGTCAAGAGCAGCTACCCGCGCTTCCAGGTTGCCCGCTTCTCCTCCGACAGCGTCGCCAAAAGCCCGGTCGTCCTGATCGGCACTTTCACGGCGGTCAACAATGCCGGCGTCGCGGGCGGAGCCAAGGACGCCTACCGCATCTGCCTCGCGCTTGCGGACATGCGGACCAAGACCATCATCTCCAAGGGGGTCGCGCGCGCGTTGCCACAGGGCATCGATCCGACGCCGGCGGCGTTCTTCAACGACAGCCCGGTGTTCGCCAAGGATGCGTCGACCGACAGCTACATCAAGACCTGCCAGGGCACCAAGGTCGGTGACAATGTCGACCAGGCCTATGCCGATCGCATCGTGGTTGCCTCGCTGGTCAATGACGGTATCGAGGCCTATGATGCCGGTCGCTACCGCGATGCGCTCGATGCGTATCAGAGCGCCCTGAAGACGCCGGGTGGCGAGCAGCTGCGCGTGCTCAACGGCATCTATCTCGCCAACATCAAGCTGCATCGCACCCGCGTTGCGATGGCCGCCTTCGGCAAGGTGATCGACTATGGGCTCGCGAGCGACAAGCTTGCGGTGAAATTCCTGTTCAGGCCGAGCTCGACGTTGTTCATCAACGATCGCAGCCTCCGCGCGCCTTACGACGCCTGGCTCGAGACGATCGCTGAACGCACCGCGGCCAAGCAGGGATGCCTCGAAGTGGTCGGCCATACCAGCGCCACCGGCCTGCCGGCGGTCAACGATCGCCTGTCGGCCCTGCGCGGCGACTACATCAAGGATCGGCTCGAGGACAACGAGAAGTCGCTGCGCGGCCGTCTTATCGCGACCGGCAGGGGCTCGCGCGAGATGATCGTGGGTACGGGCAGGGACGATGCCAGCGATGCGCTCGATCGGCGCGTCGAGTTCAAGGTCTCGCCCTGCGGTGGCGCGCCTGGCGGCCGGTCGACCTGATCTGACAACGTCACGCCTCGAACATCCCGGCTCCGGTTCATCCCGTGGCCGGGATTTTTGTTGCGTGCAACCGGTCCGCTTCAATGCGCGAGCGTGCGCGCCACCCGGAAGCCGATGTCGTCGTGATGCGCATCGGGACCGGCCTTGGCGCGTGCAGCCGGCCGCAGCGTCGATGCGGTCGAGAACCAGTCACCGCCGCGCAGCGTGCGGGCCGCGCAGCTCGCCTGGGAACGTGGCGCGCTGGCAGAGCCGGCATCGCGGTAATCATCGACAAAGCAGTCGGCGGTCCATTCCCAGACATTGCCGATCAGGTCATGCAGACCGAACGCGTTGGCCGTGAGCGAGCCGACTGGCGCGGTAAAGGGATAGCCGTCGCTACAGGCCATATACGGCGCATCCTGCGGCAGACCCGCATTCCGTGCCGACTGATCGGCGCCGTTGACGAACCGGCACAGATCGGCTGGATTGTCGGTGAAGGCGTAGGGCAGGGTGCTGCCGGCGCGCGCGGCATATTCGAATTCGGCTTCCGACACCAAACGGTAGGACCTGCCTGTCGTCTTCGATAGCCAGTCGACATAGGCTTGCGCGTCGTTCCAGCTGACGCAGACGGCCGGATGATTGCCGTCCTGCGCGTAGCCCGGCATCAGATATGAGCGGTTCTCGCGCTCCTTCGGCACGTTCTGTTCGAAGGTGAAGCAGCGGCTGCCGGCCTTGTAGCTGGTCGCGGCAACGAAGGCAGCAAACTGATCACGGGTCACCTCGAAGCGGCCGATCGCAACCGTCTCCCTCACGGCCACCTTGTGCTGCGGCGCTTCATTGACGGCCGCAAGCCCATTGTCGATCTCGGCAGCGGGCGAGCCCATCATGAACTCGCCTGCCGCAATCACCACCATCTCGGGACAGTTCTGACACTCCCGAAAATTCTGTTTCGGTTTCAGGCTGCATTCCTCCGGCAGCGACAGCGCTCTTGCAGGGTCGAGCGAGAGCGACACCGCCTGCGCCTCCATGCCGGCACAGCCGGTCGGCGCATGCGACTGAGCCTTGCCGGCGTCGGAACCGGGCCGGGCATCGCCGGGCAGAATCGCAGCCAGTTGCTGGTTCGGCGCCGGTTGCGCCGCCTTCGCCCGCGCGGCTTCCGCAGCCTTTGCTTCTTCGGCCGCTCTCGCAGCCTTTGCCTCTTCCGCTGCTTTCGCGGCTCTGGCCTCTTCGGCCGCTTTCGCAACTCTGGCTTCTTCGGCCGCTTTCGCGGCCCTGGCCTGTTCGGCCGCCTTTGCGGCTCTGGCGTCTTCAGCGGCCTTTGCGGCCCTGGCGTCGTCGATGGCTTTCTTCTCCGCCGCAAGGCGCGCCTGCTCAGCGTCCTTTGCCGCGATCAGCTTGTCGCGCTGCGCGCGCGCAAGATCGCTGTAGAATCCGGTCGGATATTTGGCGAGGAAGGAATCCCAGGCTGCGACGACGTTGATCTGCGAGGTGAGCTGGTAATCATCGCGCGCCGCTGTGGCCGGATCAATCTTCGGGGCGGGCGGCAGCGGCACCAGCGCGACGTCATCGCCGCCGAGCGAGCCGTAGATGAACGGCTCCTGCCTGTAGTTCGTCACCTTCAGGACGTCGTCGCGCACGAAGCCGAAAGCTTTCCGGACATCGAGGCCGGGGACCGGCAGATGTTTGACCAGCGCCGTGGTGAAGGGGCTGTTCCTGCTGTCGCCATCATCGGCGGTCGAGCCGGCCTTGGCCGCAAAGGCGACCAGCGTGTTCGGACTGGTCGGCTCGACCATCACCAGTCCGCGCTGGAGCGAGCGCGACGCGACCGGACGTTTCATGCGTTTGGCGAACGGATTGTCGCGACAGGCATCGAGGATGACCATCCTGAGCCGCTTTGCCGGCTCGACGACCGCCAGCAGCCGATCCAGTGGGATCGCTTCGTCATAGGCGTCGATGTCGCGTTCGAGGACGGCATCGACCGGAACGAGATAGTTGCTGCCGTCGATCTCGAGACCGTGGCCGGCATAGTAGATGATGGCGAGATCCGCATCGTGCACCGCATCGGCAAATTCGCGTAGCGCACGACGCATCTCGAGGGCCTTGAGGTCGAGCTTGAGAGCCACCGCTTCGAAGCCTGCCTTCTTGAACATCTCCGCCATCGCGGTGGCGTCGTTGACGGGATTGGGCAGCTGCGGAACCCGCTCATAGGCGGAGTTGCCGATCACCAGCGCGATCCGCCGGTCGGCGAAGGCGGGTTCGCAGAACAGGCAGATCGCGCAAACCACCAGGAGGATTGCCGAGGCAACACGCATCATGCAGTCCAGCATAATCGCAAATTACGGCATAAAACACCGTACCGGACCATGATCTGTGATCTCGCTCACAGTCATTGCCGGAATCCTGGTGTCCGGCAACGGCGAGACAGAAATTACCCCATCATCTCCTTGACCATCGGAACCACCTTGCGTCCATAGAGCTCGATGCTCTTCATCAGCTTTTCGTGCGGCAGCGGCCCCGCTGAGTACTTCAACTGGAAGCGTGAGATGCCGAGCGCCTTGGCCGTGTTGGCGATCTTGCGCGCGACCGTCTCGGGCGAGCCGACATAGAGAGAGCCGTGCTCGGCCTCATTGACGAACTCGTCGCGGCCCATCGGCGGCCAGCCGCGTTCCTTGCCGATGCGATCGCGCATCGCCTTGTAGTCGGGCCAGAGTTCCTCGCGGGCCTGCCCATCGGTCTCGGCGACGTAGCCGGGTGAGTGTACGCCGATCGGTTTGACCGGGCGGCCGAACTCCTTGAAGGCGCGGTGGTAGAGATCGACGTAAGGCGCAAAGCGCGCTGGATCGCCGCCAATGATGGCGAGCATCAAGGGCAGGTCGTAATGTGCGGCGCGCACCACCGATTGCGGGCTGCCGCCGACGCCGATCCAGGTTTTGAGCGTGCCGTTCTCGACCGGGGGATAGACCAGCTGATCCTTCAGCGGTGGACGCAGCTTGCCCTGCCAGGTCACCGGCTTCTGCGACAGCACGCTCGCGAACAGATCGAGCTTCTCCTCGAACAGCTCCTCGTATTTGCGCAGGTCGAATCCAAACAGCGGAAAGGATTCCGTGAAGGAGCCGCGCCCCAGGATCACCTCGGCGCGTCCGTTGGAGAGTGCGTCCAGCGTCGCAAACCGCTGGAACACGCGGATCGGATCGTCCGAGCTCAGCACCGTCACGGCCGAGCCGAGATGGATGCGCTTGGTGCGCGCTGCGATCGCAGCCAACACGGTCTCGGGCGAGGAGATCGCGAAATCGGCGCGATGATGTTCGCCTAGCCCGATGAAGTCGAGCCCGAGCTCATCGGCCAGCACTGCCTCGTCGACGACATTGCGGATCACCTGCGCATGCGCAAGCATGGCACCGCCAGCGTCCCTGGTGACGTCGCCAAAGGTGTCCAGTCCGAATTCGAGCGCTGCGGCCATCGATCAGGTCTCTGTGGGGAGGATCGACCAGACTTAATGGACCGCGGCGCGGTTACAAGCGCACGCGCGGAAATGCTCGGTTTCCGTTTGTTCGGCCTACCGCCACATCCCGCGCATCCGCGCGCCGATGTCGATCTTCGGTCCCTGCGCCGCCGTGCGTGCCGCGCTTGCCGCGGCCTTCGGCCAGGCGGTGCGCTCGAACAGATAGACCAGCTGCTCCGGGATGAAGCGGGTGCGCGCGGCGTAGACGTGGCGGTCGCCCTTGGCTTGCTGGCCGTGGGTGAAGAAGCGCTGCGGCACGACGAGGTGCAGATCGTCCTTGGCGCGGGTCATCGCCACATAGAGCAGGCGGCGCTCCTCCTCGAGCTCGGCAGAGGTGCCGGCGCCGAGATCGGACGGCATGCAGCCATCGACGACATTGAGCACGAACACCGATTTCCACTCCTGGCCTTTTGCCGAATGGATGGTGGAGAGGATCAGATAATCCTCGTCACGGAGCGGCGGGCCTGATTTGTCGCTGGTCGCATTGGGAGGATCGAGTGTGAGCTCGGTCAAAAATTTCTCGCGCGAGGAATAGCCGCTCGCGATCTGCTCGAGCTGCATCAGATCGGCGCGGCGTGTCTCGGAATCCTCGTGGAGGCGATCGAGATGCGGCTCGTACCAGAACCGCACGCGCTCGAGCTCGGCCGGCCATTCCGAATAGCGCAGATTTTCGACCGTGCGGACGAAGTCAGTCCAGTCCGTGCCGCTGCGCGGCGGCACTGGCAGCTGGCCAAGCGCGTGCAGCGGGTCGGGACTCTCGGCCATCTGGTCAAGCACGCGCTGTGCGGTCGCAGGGCCGATTCCGGGCAACAGATGCAGGATACGAAAGCCTGCGACGCGGTCGCGCGGATTCTCCGTGAAGCGCAGCAGCGCCAGCACGTCCTTGACATGGGCTGCGTCGAGGAATTTCAGCCCGCCGAATTTCACGAAGGGGATGTTGCGCCGGGTCAGCTCGATCTCGAGCGGGCCGGAATGCGAGGAGGTCCGGAACAGCACCGCCTGGTGCTTGAGCAGCGCGCCTTGCTCGCGATTGGCCAGCACCTCTTCGACGATGTAGCGGGCCTGGTCGGCCTCGTCGTGCACGGTGACGAGTTGCGGCTTTTGCGTGGAGGTCCGGTCGGTCCAGAGATTTTTGGTGAAGCGCTCGCGGGCGAGGCCAATGACGCCGTTCGCGGCCGCAAGCACGGCTTGCGTCGAGCGGTAGTTGCGGTCGAGCGTGATCATCTCCGCGCGCGGTGAGAAGCTTTGCGGGAAGTCGAGGATGTTGCGCACGGTGGCGGCGCGGAACGAATAGATCGATTGCGCATCGTCGCCGACGACGGTGAGCCCACGCCCGTCCGGCTTCAGAGCCAAAAGGATCGAGGATTGCAGGCGGTTGGTGTCCTGATATTCGTCGACCAGCACGTGATCGAAACGGCCGCCGATCTCTTCGGCGATCAGCGCATCGCTCGTCATCTGCGACCAGTAGAGCAGCAGGTCATCGTAATCGAGCACGTGCTGCGCCTGCTTGGCCTCGACGTAGGCCGCAAATAGCCCCTTCAGCTCGGCGGCCCAGCCCGTGCACCAGGGATAGTGCTGGCCCAGTACCTTCTCGATCTCCATCTCGGCGTTGACGCAGCGCGAGTAGATTGCAAGACACGTGCCCTTGGCCGGAAAGCGGCTCTCGGTTTTCGACAGGCCGCGTTCGTGCCGAACCAGATTCATCAGGTCGGCGGAATCCTCGCGGTCATGGATGGTGAAGGCGGGATCGACGCCGATCCGCTCGGCATATTCGCGCAGGAGGCGCGCGCCGATGCCGTGGAAGGTGCCGGCCCAGGTCAGCGCGTCGCGCATGATCGCGGCGTTGCTCTCGCCGAGCACCTTGCAGGCGATGCGCTCCACACGCCCGGCCATCTCGGCCGCTGCGCGGCGCGAGAACGTCATCAGCAGGATGCGGCGCGGATCGGCACCTGCGACGATCAGATGCGCGACGCGATGGGCGAGCGTATTGGTCTTGCCGGAGCCTGCGCCGGCAATGACGAGCAGGGGACCGCCCACGGTCGCGCCATCCACCACGCCATGCTCGACGGCGCGGCGCTGCTCCGCATTGAGCGTGTCCAGATAGGTTGTCACGAATCGCCCCGGTGAAGGGGCAGAATCAACGATCCTCGGGCGAATCGCAATGTAGCTGGACGCGGGAGGCATGAGGATTTAGGGGAGAGGGAACAGCTCGTTCCATCCCGGACGGTTTGCAGAGATGGCCGATCCTACGCCCGACCTGTTTGAAATGCGCCGGCTGGAATCGCTGAGCAACACCATTTTTGGTGTCGCGATGACGCTGCTGGCCAATGATCTGCCCAAGGCGGGCGAGTTCAAGGCCATGCCGACCTGGAGCGATCTCGGTCAACTTTATTCCGGGCGCGTGACCGGGCTGATCCTGAGCTTCATCATCGCGGGCGTGTTCTGGATCAGCCATCACCGCCGGCTTGCCAACCAGCCGGAAGCGGGCCGCCACATCGTGCTGCTCAACCTGGTGTTCCTACTGTCGATCGTCCTCCTGCCGGTGACCAATGGCCTCTATGGCAATTACGGCATGAGCACCGCCGTGGCCGTGCTGTTTGGCCTGCATCTCACCGTCATCGCCGGGCTGAATGCCACACTGTGGTGGCTCGTGATGCGCGGCTTCCGTCACCAGTTGGTTGCGGCGTTGTTTCCGCTGGCCGTGTTCCTGCCCGGGACCGTGGTGGCTGCGGTCGCCCCGCAATACGCGACCTATTTCTGGTTTCTGGCCTTCGGCGGACTTCTCATCCGCCGCCGCATAGATGTGGCGACGGACGGTAAAACGTGACGGTGTCACCGCCCTTCATCCCTTGGTCGGCGTCGCACCAAACCCGTCGGCCGGCGCGTAGAGCATGACCGGGCGGATTTCGTAGACCGCCGATGGGTTGACCTCGCGCAGCTTCCGCGCTGCCGCGATCGCCTCCTCCTCCGTGTCGTAGTTGACGAGGTGGAAGCCCAGGAGCTGCTCCTTGGTCTCGGCAAACGGGCCGTCCAGCACCATGCCCGCGCCGGGACCGCGCAAAGTGCGGGCCTTTCGGGTTTCATCGAGGCGAGCGGCCGGCCCAAGGTGTCCGCTGGCCCGCAAGGGGGCCTGAACTTCGATGACTTTGGCCACGACTGCGGCGTCTTCCTGCGACGTCCAGGACAGGATCTCGTCTTCCACATGGTAGGCCAGGATGGCGTAAAGCATCGTCAACTCGCTGTTTTTTGCTGCGCGCCCTAAAGGACGTATCACTGCACCGGCAGCCGACAATGGCTGGGCGCGAAATATTGCATCGCCAAGGTTGCGACGAAACCGTCTTGAAACCTGATTGCCGCCCGTGGCCGTGAACGCCGCCCGAAGCCGATGCGACTATTGGCCACCAAGAACACGCGGAGGCGGCAATGTCGGGTCAGACCATCAACATCATCTGCGACGCGCGTCGGGCAGGGAAGTCGGAAGCGGCCGATCTGCACGACCAGTCCGGCCATCATCGCTATTACGGCAGTTCCGCCGAGAACGGTGGCGAGCGCATCATCGAGAGCCGCCGCGGCAAGCAGCCGCGCGCGCTGAACGTCTGCGGCTTCTGACGCCTTCGACCAGATTGTTTTTGGACCATGAGCGTCCTGCAAATAATGATCGCCACGATGCCGTTCCTGCTCTCGCTTGTGAGCAGGAACAGCAAGGCGATCGCCCCGTGCCTGCTCACGAGCATCTTCACCGTGCTGTTCATCGGCGTGCTGATGGCCGCCGTCGCCGTGCGCGAACGGCTTCGCGTGCTCTGAGCCGGCGGGCGGCCCTCCCGATCAAGGCAATTCCCAAAAAAAGGCGCGGCGGGGAGAACCCCGTCGCGCCCGATTTCTTGCTCGCTGGTCCAGGGCTGAGAGCGCCCCGATGCCAAGCTCATTTCGAAGCTTAGCGGGCGATCCCAGCGAGGTGACAGCGCTTGAGATAAGACACTGGATCACCTCCTTTCGTTGGTTTCGGGACGCTCAATATAGGGTGAAATCCCCCCGCCGTTAAGAGGTGGAGGCGGGTGGGAACAAGCCTGTTCGTGAGGTGGGAAAGACCGGCGAGGGACAGTTGAGACCGCCGCCCGGCCGTGTTAGGGAGCCGGTGTCGCGGGTGTAGCTCAATGGTAGAGCAGCAGCCTTCCAAGCTGAATACGAGGGTTCGATTCCCTTCACCCGCTCCAATCGCGACTTTTCACGCCTTCCTGCGATTTTCTGCGATCGCGTTCGCTGGTGGGCGCCCTCAGGCATCCCGGGCAGCCTCAACAAGGCACGATTCGATCAGATTGAAGCGGCCGACGCGGAGAACGGCTGTGGGACGGAAGCCACTCTCGGTCAGGAGCCGATAATATTCTCTTTCGGTCCGTTCCCGTCCACCTGGACCGCGCAGCATGTTCAAATCGCTCATGGCGCACGACCTGCCCGCGTCATCGGTACCAGGCGATTCCGGCATCGCTCGTTCGACTAATAGCAGTCTGCCTTTTCGAGGAAGCGCTTTGCGACAGTTTTCCAAAATGATGCAGCTGCGCTCATCATCCCAGTCGTGAATAATGCTTTTCAAGATGATCGCTTCGGCCCCCGTAGGCACCGCGTGAAAGAAATCACCTGCGACAAACGTAAGGCGATCGGACAGTCCCAGCCTGCCGAAGTGCTGGTTAGCGGCATCAGCGCACCTCGGCAAATCGAAAACCGTTCCTTTGATATTCGAGTATTCTCTCGCCACGGCGCCCATGAGTTCCCCAGAGCCGCCTCCGACATCCATCAAGTGGGAGATCGTGCCAAAGTCGTAGGCCTGCAGTAGATCGTGCGTGACCAACCGCGTCAGGTCTGTCATCGCTTCATTGAATATCCGCACATGCTCTGGCGTGCGTGCCATCAGATCGAAATTGTCGCCGACGTCCTGGAGTTGGGCAGCCGTCTTCCCCGACATGATCGAATCCAGCAGACCATCCCACCTCCTGGTCAGCATGTAGCCTTCAAAGATGACCCAGCTCTTGAACGATCGTTCGGCAGCACCATCGAGTCCCGCCCCCAGTTCGGTTAGCAAGTAGCGGTCTTCGCTGACGCGAGAGCAAATGCCGACGGCCGAGAGAGCGACGAGCAAGCGGGCCAGTGCGTCCCGGTCCGTGTGGGTTCGACTCGCGAGTTCATCGACCGTTCGCGGTCCGTCGCGCAGCCATTCGGCAAGCCCCAGCCTGGCAGCGACATAGATCACTGCCGTCACACGGTGCGATTGAACAAGATCCAACAACTTTTCGCGGGGATCGGTGGTCATGTGCCGCTCTAGTCTTCGATCGGGAATCCTGACGCCGCCACGATCGGGCCCCAGCGTTCGAAGTCGGCGCGCTGGACACGTTTGAGTTCGTCCGATGTCGTTCCTGTCGGCTCGCAGCCGATGGCATGAATCTTTGCGCGCATTTCGGGATCGCTCCCGATTGCAATGATCTCCTTTCCCAGGCGCTCAACGAACTGACGGGAAGAATGGGCAGGTGCATAGAATGCGAACCATCCGGACGCGTCGATATCGATCCCGCTCTCCTTGAGAGTCGCGGTTTGGGGTAGGAAGGAAGATCGCGCGGCGGCCGCGGTGGCGATGATGCGTATGCCACCGCCCCCATGTTGCTCCAGGAGTTCGGAAACAAACGCCATATACATCGGGACCCGGCCGGCCAGCACATCCGGGAGGGCAGCAGGCGTACCCTTGTAGGGCGTGTGGCGCAGGTTCAGGCCTGTGATCCGGCCAAACTCGCCGCAGATAAAATGAGGTGCTGTACCTGCTCCGGGCGAGCCGTACACGGCCTGGGCGGGATTGGCTTTCATCCAGTCGATGAGCTCGTGCGCTGAATGGATGGGCAGCTTCCCGCTGACCGCCAGAGCCAGATCGACCGTCATCACCTGCGAAAGGGGCACAAAGTCGCGCTCTGCATCGTAGCCCAAGCTCCTGAAGAGATGCGGCTGGAGTGTGAATTGCGAAGCGGAAGCAAACAGCACTGTCTCCTCGCCCGGTGCGGCATTCTTGACCGCCTGAGCGCCGATGCGCCCGCCAGCGCCAGCAAGGTTCTCCACAATCGCCACCTTGCCGAGCCTGGTATGGAGCTGCTCGGCAAACAGCCGGGCGATCGAATCTCCCGACCCGCCAGGCGCGAACGGAAACACGATCCTCAGCGGCCGGTCGGCGGCAATAACGGGTAGCGGAAGAGCCAGAGCCGAAAACCCGCTCAGTATGGCGCGACGCGAGCAAAGCTGCATGGCGTTCTCCATGTGCCTGGGACAGCAACGCGATGATCCGGCCGGCTTTCCATCTCGCTATCCTGAAGCAACAACGCTATAACCCGAAATCGCATTTTCCTATCGGGCTATAACGTGAGGTGAATACTCATGCAGTGGCAGGACCGCATCGGCCGACGCCTGCGCCTCAAGGATCTGCATACGCTCCAGACCGTCGCAGAGGTCGGCAGCATGGCCAAGGCGTCTCACCGTCTTGGATTGTCGCAGCCGGCGATCTCCAAGGCCATCACCGACATGGAGCACGCCGTCGGGGCCGCGCTGCTGGATCGCACCTCGCGCGGAGTCGAACTCACCGAGTGCGGTCGCCTTCTTGTCGATCGCACGCGCGTCGTTTTCGACGAAATAAAGCTGGGTGTTGCCGACATTGTGCAAAGATCGGATCCGGCACAAGGGCTCGTTGCGATCGGCACGACCGAGCCGGTCACCGCGATCGTTACAGAAATCATCGGACATCTCGTTCGCAGATATCCAGGCATCAGGTATCATATCACGATAGGTGATCGGGATGCGCTTGAGCATGCTCTGCGCCAGAGAATGCTTGATCTGGCCATAACGCGCTGGGCGCCGTTGCCAGTCGCGGATGATTTGTCCGCGGAGGTGCTGTTTAGATCCTCCCTTGCGGTGATGGCGGAGCGACGGCATCCGCTGCTGCGATCGAGGAAGAAGCTGAAACTCGCAGAACTTATGCAAGAGCAATGGACGCTCTCGCCGCCCGAGTCTTTTTTGGGTCGTACCGGCGTCGAGCTATTTCGGCGACATAACCTGCCCCTTCCGCCAACGACCGTCACCACGATTTCAATCTACATGCGGTTGAATCTGTTGGCGAGCAGCCGGTTCATAACCCTGTTGCCCATGCAGATACTCAGAATGCGATCGAGTAGCGCATGGCTGCGCGCGTTGAACGTCGATCTCGGCGATACTTCCGCCCCGATAGCCTCGATCACCTTGAAGGGACGACGGGCCGGAGGTGCAGTCAGGTTATTCCAACAGGCCAGCCGGGAGGTCTGTAAGGCGCTGGTTGGAGTGAGCTGACGTCATACCGTCAGCAGATTCCACTGCTCTGCCGTCTGGAGCAGATGGCCCAAGCTGTTGCTCACTTCGCCACCATGACCATCTGCTGCCGCGATGGCGTGCGTGATCAGATAAGGCGTGCTCGGATCGGTCGAGACCGAGTCTATCTGTAGTTCGATGCGCTCGGTGCCGGTGACATGCAGTCCGTCGATGTCGAAGCTTCCGGCGTGGCCGTGTTTTGCCGCCTGGTCGAAGGCGGTTTCGATCCTGGCAAATTCGGCGAGAAAGGCCCGTTCCGCTGTGGGATTTTGGTCGTTGATGATGAAGCGGAGCGTGTCATGCCCGCCGCCGCCGCTCACCATCTGTTGCCCGAAGGTGAAGCTGCCGTCGGGCTTGACCAGGCTCGCGCTTTCCTTGAGCACGAAGAGGTCATTGCCGGTGCCGCCGAATAGCGCATTGGTGCCGGCGCGGTTGACGATCAGCGCATCGCCATCGCTGCCGCCGATCAGCTTGTTGACGCCGGTCGAACCGGTCTCGAGCACGTCATGGCCGGAGCCGCCGTCGAGCGTGGCGTTGCCGGCACCGGCCCAAATCAGGTCGTTGCCAGTGCCGCCATGCACCGTCACATTGCCCTCACCGGCAAAGATGATGTCGTCGCCGGCGCCGCCATAGATTGTATAATTGTCGTTCAGCCCCGACCTGGTTGGATCGAGTGGCGTCGCGAAGACGAAATTGTCGCCGCCCCCGGCATGGATCACGCTCTGCGTGCCGTCGAGGAATTGCGCCGTATCCGACGTCAGCACCGCATCGGAGAATGCCGCCAGCACGCCGTGCGCCGCGCTGGTCGGATGCTCTCCATCGAAGAAGGCGAGCTCGTTCGGCGCAAACTGGTGCGTGCCGGTGGCGAGCTGGGCGGTCCAGGTGACCGTGAGATCGTTGTTGAAGCCGAAGGTCTTGGGATCCGCGGCAAAGGCTTCCGTCAATTGGAAGGCGTCCACCAAATGGACATTTGAATGGCTGGCAGCGAGCTGCGCCAATGCAGCGTTGTTGACGAGGTCTACGGCGTGAACGGCCGCGACGACGGCCGGGCCCTCGGCCTGCGCATTCGGCGTGAGCCCGAAATCGGGCAATGTGTAGAGGATGATGTGCTTGAAACCCGCGTCGGTCAGCGCGTTGATCGCTGCATCGACGCTGCCGATGACGTTCTGCACAAACGCCGGCAAATCCGCGGGATTACCATCGTTGAGAAAAAACGAATCATAGTCATTGCTGCCGATATTGATCAGCGCGGTGGCATCGGCCGGTGGCTTGTGGCCGTCGAGCTCCGCGATGTATTGCGCGACCTGGTACGAAAGATTGATGGCGTGTGGCGGGACATGATTGACCAGCAACGAGGGCGACGTATCGCTGGCCTCGGCAAAACCGTAGGCCCTGTCGTCGAGGCGCATATGCAGCAGGCTTGCGAGCTGCTCGGCGTAATTGGGCCCGTTGGAGAACCGTCCGTCCCAGTCGGGCGGCTGCGGAAGGCCGATCAGGTTGAAAAGGTTGCCGTTGTCCGACAGGCTGTCACCGAAGACGACGAGCGTGGAATTATGATGCTGATCCCGTCTCATGTTTCGCTCCCTGACTATGCAGATACTCGTTCGATCGCCGATGCGATAGGCCGGTCATGAATTCGGCGGCGCGAAGATGCAGCGAATGTCGGGGTTTTCGCCGGTGCCGAAGCAGATGTGCCAGCGGCCGTCGCGAGACTCTCTTCGCGATTTCGTCGGGTTGACATAGAGTGTTGTGCCATCGTCTGTCGTCATCAACAGCCCATCGGACAGCATCTGAATGCGTGACACCGGATGGCAATCGCCATCATGGCAGCAGTCGGTCGGATACCAACTGATGGTGCTGCCGTCGGCGCCGTGATGGACGTGGGCGCTGGCCGGCGAAAGCGCCGCAATACAAATTGCCACAATCGGTATCGGCAATGTTGTAAGGATCGATCGGTACGAGCTCAGTTCGAGCCAGCGGGCAATGTCGAGCATAGGAAATCTCACCAGTCAGGGTTTCCAGGACGCAAATGACCGGAGCGCTTGAGGCGCGAAACGGTTGACCAGGGGAGGCAGCGTGACACACAGCCTGACGATGAGGGGTAGCGCGAGCACGGGGATCACGCAGGCCGCGACGTAACCCTCCGCCAACGGCGGCAGCCCAAAACTCGCGGCCGCCCACGCCAGAGTGACGTTGCGATTGCCGCTGACGAGGCCGATCGTCCCGGCCAGCTGCAAACCAAGTCTTGAAAAGACCAGCGTGGCAAGCCCGCACAGTCCGAAATTGATTGCAATCGCGGCCGCGAGCATTTCCTCGAAACGAGCCGGGTTGCTGTGCCACTGTGTCGTGATGCCCTGCGAGGTCGCAAGACCGACGATGATGAGCCCGATGACGGCGACGCCGGTGGCGGCGCGCTGATCCGGCAGGACGGGCGTCAGCCGTTCGCGCCACCGCAATGATGCGACGGCTACAAGCGCCGCCATCCCGATGATGCCAAACAGGCGGAGGGCAAGGGCCTGCATGTCGAAGGCGACGCCGAGGCCCAGCACGGTGGCGAAGCAGGGAATCGAGATCGGCGCGAGCAGCGTCAATGCGATCGACACGAGCAGGGCGATGCGGGGCTGCAGGCCCAGCATCGCAGCAATCGCTGCGGCACTGCCGACTGGCGGCGCCAGCAGCGAAAGCAGCACGCCGGCCCGCAGCGATGGATCAAGTGGTACAAACGACAACAAGGCGGCCGCAGCCAACGGAAGCACGATACCGACCCAGGCCAGCACTACGCCGATCAGAGAGATGCGCATCTTGAGGCCGGATGGTGCAAGACCGGCGGTGAGAAAGGAACCCAGCGTCAGAAGAAATGCGGATACAGGCAAAAGGCTGTATCCGAAATGCGCGAGAGGCCGGCTGAGAACGCCCACACAGAGGGAAACCACCAGCAGCATCGGGCCTTGTCTACCAAGGGCGGAAAGTAATTTTCCGAATGTGCGCATCCGCTTTATCCTCGTTGGTACTTGCGAAGAGTTCTGAGCTGGGTCGAAAAGCGCCGCTTGCCTGTTGGCCAACGGTGCTGCTTCGCGTGAGGGGTGGTCAGGGCGGGTCGGGATTGAACAACGGCGAATGCCACTGCGCAGCCGTCTGCTGCTGCGGCGCACCGACGAGCACCCAAATCCCGAGTGCTGTGACCACCGATATTGCCAGGCACCAGCCGGCGAGGCGCGGCCGGTCCTCGTTCACGGCAACGCCATCGCAAGGGCTGTGGTCGCGTCGGTCGCATCCGCTCCCGGCACCGCAAAGTAGATGGCGGCGATCATGACGACGCTGAACATCGCGTAGCCGCAGATGATCCAGCGATCGTAATCGCGGTTCCCGGTGGGCAATACAGGAGGGCTGGCGCTTTCTGAGCTCTTCATTGTCACGCTCCTCTGCAATTCACGGCGCGTGCGTTCCCAGCTTGTGAAGCCGTCCGCACGCCGATGGAAAATAAAAAGTGCTTCGCGAACTTCGTCACCGTAAAGGTTGCGGCAATCGATGCGGGAAGTCGTGAAGAGGTTCTGAAAAGATTCCGAATCGATGCCGAGGGAACAGGCAGCCTGGGCAGATTGTGCACACGAAATCGGGGCGCTCAGGGCGTCTCGCGTCATGAATTCGTCACGAGGTGCTCGTGCGCGAAAAAAGCTTCCGTTGCGGGAATATCGCCGCGCCCAACCCGATAAATCAGATCAAGGGGCGATCTATGCTCGACGTCGCGCTGGTCTCGTTGGCGAAACCTGTGATCGATTTCATATCGGACGAAATTCGCAAGTGGTACGTTGAGCGAGCATGCGTAGCGCGCGCCCAGGCAGTTGCGTCTGCGGGCGGGTCGCTCAGTTCCGCCGGGTTGCAACATTCCGTCGTTGCATAGCTGCTCGATCTCGTCTTCGTCGCGCTGGGCGCCGATTTTCTGCTACCGTGCGGCGTGTGGGCCGGGGCATTTTGAAAGCTGAACGAGTTAATTGCGAAGACTTCCAACCGAGAACGAATTTGTTCATGTCGACGGTCCATGCTTTCGGTCCATTCCGTCTCGACGCGAATGCGGGCATCCTGTTCCACGGTACCGAGCCTGTGGCTCTTGGTCGGCGCGCGGTGGCGCTGCTTCGCGTGCTGGTCGAGAAATCCGGCGAGCCGGTCGCCAGGGACGCCCTCGTCGAGGCTGCGTGGGCAGGGCTTGCGATTGAAGACAGCAATCTCTCGGTGCAGATTGCGGCTCTGCGCAAAGCTCTCGGTGCCGAACCTGGCGGCGACCGCTGGATCGAGACGCTGCCGCGCCGCGGGTATCGCTTTGTCGGGCCGAGTACTGGAAGCTCGCAACAAGGACCGACGGCCGAGCGAACATCGGTCGTCGCTCCCCGATCTCGCTGGCTCGTCGGGCGACGCGGCCTGCTCCAGAAGCTGGACGGCACGATGCGACGCATGCTTGGTGGAGAGCGGCAGGTCGCTTTCGTCACTGGCGAGGCCGGCATCGGTAAGACCTCGTTTGTCGAGATGGCAGCCGAGCAATTATCCCGACATGGCGTCGACTTCCTCGCCGGGCAGTGTACCGAGCGCTTCGGCACCAACGAGCCGTTTCTTCCGCTGATCGACGCCTTGACGACGCGCTGTCGCGGACCGGGCGGGTCGTCCCTTGTGGAGGCCATTCGCTCCCATGCGCCGACCTGGCTGTTGCAGATGCCGGGCTTCCTTGAGGGAGTGGATCGTGCCGCGTTTCAAAACGAGGTGTTCGGAGCGACGCGGGAGCGGATGCTGCGGGAATTCTGCGACCTGCTTGAGGCATTGGGCGCAGATCGCCCATGGGCCCTCATTATCGAAGACATGCATTGGAGCGATTTCGCGACGGTGGATGTCCTGTCGCGCTTCGCGCGCGGGGATCGCAGGACATCAATACTCGTTCTCGGCACCTACCGGCCCGACGACGCAACCGCACAAGGCCATCCGGTTCGCCGCCTGCACCAGGATCTGGAGATCCACGGACGATGCAGCGAGTTGCAACTCGATCGACTGTCGAGCATGGAGGTCAAACACCACCTGGCTCTGCGTTTCCAGGACGAGGAGCTGGCCTCGGTGCTCTCCGGGCCCATGTTCGGACGCAGCCAGGGGCAACCGCTGTTCATCGCTTCCCTCGTGGATTACTTTGTCAACCAGGAGTCGATCGTCCAGATCGATGGCGCTTGGCGCCTCGGTTCCGGAATTGCTATCTCCGACGATGTTGTACCGAAAGATCTGAGCAATTTGATTACGCATCGGATCGATCGACTGACCGATGACGAGCGTCAACTCCTGGAGGTTGCCAGCGTAGCTGGGAGCGAATGCCCCGCCGCCCTGGTGGCTGCCGGATTGGCGCGTGACGAGATGCAGACCGAGGAGATCCTCGCGGAACTCACCCGGAGGGATCGCACCCTGGTGTCATCAGGAGTGTCTGAATGGCCCGACGGGACCTATTCGGGATCGTACGCGTTTCATCATATTCTCTATCAGAATGTGCTCTATCAGAGGCTGCCCCCGGCGCGACGAGTCCAGGTCCATCGCCGCATGGGTGAGCGGCTGGAACGGGGGTATGCCGGCCGCACGGAGAATATCGCAGCGAGCCTCGCGCTGCATTTCGAGCAGAGCCGTGACTTCCCGCGCGCGTTGCGCTACCTGAGCCAGGCGGCAGAGAACTCCGCAAAACGCCTCGGCCACGAGGAGGCAACCAATTATCTGTCTCGTGCGCTCGGAATTCTGGATCGTCTGGGTGCGACGGATCAATATGGAGCCCGCATCAACTTGCTGCGTCAACGCAGTTGGGCCCTGCGCTCGGCCGGCGATCTCGGCGGCTCGGTCCGCGACCTGAACGAGATGATCGCGACAGCTGCAGCGGCCGGCCAGCTTCGTCAGGAAGTGAATGGACTCCTGGCCGTGAGCCGGTTCTGCCTTCATGCCGACCGGCGGGTGTGCCTTCACGCCTCCGACGAAGCGCTGGCCAAGAGCGAAGCGCTCGAGGATGACGCCCTGAAGGCGCTGGTCCAGGGCAGCAGTGCCAGCATCAATCTGTACTTGAAGGGCTGGAGCGAGAAGGACGCGGCACTCTGCCAGAAGGCCTTGCAGGCGACGGCCGAGGCGCGCGACCACAGCACGCTGATCCGGCGGTATGGGATCGAGGGAATCCTCGAGTGCTGGCGGTCACATTATCAGGAATGCCGCCGCACGGGGACGGACGGCAAGAGGCTGGCTCAGGAGGTTGGCGACGTCTACATCTTCGTGCTGTTCAATGTACTGGAGTCGACCGCGCTGCTTCACCTCGGCGAATGGCGACAATTGCAGCGCGAGACCGTCGCCGCGCTGGCGCTCGCGGAGAGAAATGCCAATCGCCCGGCGATCGCATTGTGCCGCCTGACGCTAGCCTGGCTCCATGTCGAGGCGATGGACTTTGAAGGAGCCCGCCAGCTCTGCGAAAGCGTCGACGAGGCGGTTCTCGACGAAAACCCCTTCGCGTTCTTCTTCCAGCGGGCCGTTCTGGCGAAAGCGTTTGTCGGCATGAACGAGCCGCAACGCGCGCGCGAGCTGTTCGACGATGTCACGAGTCGCCTCGATGCGGATGGCATTTGCCTGGATTTCACCATCTACACACAACTCTATCACTGCCTCGGCGAATACGGGCTTCAGACAGGTGATCTCGCCCAGGCGCGATCGTCGGCTGCAAAGCTCCATGACTATGCCGCGCCGGCTCCCGACCGCAATCATCTGGTGCAGGCGCTTGGCCTGCTTGCGAAGATAGCGTGTGCCGCAGGCGATCTGGACGAGGCGCGGTTGCAATTGGCGCGTGCGCTCTCGGTTCTGGACAACGCCGACATGCCGCTTGCCGCTTGGCGGATTCATCGGACGGCGGCGGAGATCTATGCAAGTCTTGGCGAGGCGGCCGAGGCGGCCAGGCACCGGGTTCGCTTCGAGCAGATCATACGGAAGCTTGCCGAGAATTTCGATCCAACAGACAAATTGCGATCGTCGCTCCTCGCCGCTATCGATGCCCCGCACCAGGACTGAAGCATCGAAAACATCCGCTGGCCGAGCCGACAAGCTAGTTATCCGTGTCGCGGACGATAAGCGTGGATAGGCGTCGCACCTATCGGCCCGTCGCTATTTCTTGTGATCACGCGCGATCCTGAGTGCGACTGAGATAAAATTGCCAAGCGCCGCCGAACGCACATCGGCCCGAGAGGCCAGTCCCAGGGCCGCCTGCGGCGCGTCACCGGTCAGCCGAAGATAAACGATGTCGTTTGTTCTGAGATGCCTGAGCGATTCCGGCACGATCGCAATCCCAAGTCCGGCCGCCACGAGGTTCAAGGTCGAGGTCAGTTGCGGTGCTTCCTGGCTCAGCCGCGGGCGGAAGCCCGAACGTTCGCAGGCTGCGATCACGACATCAGTCAGTCCCGGCCGCACGTCTCGATGGTAGAACACGAAAACCTCGTCGGACAGGCCTGCGAGCGTCGTTGCCTTGCGCGACGCCAGTCGATGCCTCTTCGGTACCGCGACCACCATTCTCTCATGCAGCAACGGGGTGTAGGCTACGACCTCGTCCGCCTCGAACGGCGGCCGGATGAAGGCGGCATCAACCGTACCGTCCCGAATCATGGCCACGAGATTGGTCGAACTGTTCTCTTGCAGCGTGACGTGTAGGGCGGGATAGGCTTGGCGAAACTCGAGCAGGGTGCGAGTCACCGCCGGGTGAAAGCAGCCCGACTCCGTGAAGCCAACGCAGACGTGGCCCGACATGCCCCGTCCAACCTGTTGCGTCACCACCACGGCCTCGCCGATGCGGGACAGAATCGAACGGACCCGGTCCGCGAAGACCGAACCGGCCTCCGTCAACGCCACATGGCGCGGCGTTCGATCCACGAGACGGACACCCACCTCCTGCTCCAGCGCCTGAATCTGCTGCGAGAATGGCGGCTGCGCGATGCCGACCCGCTCAGCCGCGCGCGTAAAGCTCAGCTCCTCCGCGAGGGCGAGGAAGTAGCGCAGGTGTCTCAGTTCCATAATTATATCCAGAATGTATGGATTGGCCCTTATCTAGATATTTGACTGGAAGCATTAATGGGCCGATTTGAGCTGGCAAGCGAATTGTGCGGCGAACGCCCGACATGCCGGAGGGACCCAACTCATGTCATTCAAACAGAAGCTCCAGCAGAAGCGAGCCATCCTCGTGCCCGGTGCGCCCAACGCGCTCGCGGCTCGCGTGATCACCGACCTCGGCTTCGAGGCGATCTACGTGACCGGTGCCGGGGTGACCAATATGTCGCTCGGGCTTCCCGATCTGTCCTTCGTCGACCTGACGCAGATCGTTCAGCACACCATGGCAATCCGAAACGTGACCGATCTGCCGCTCGTCGTCGACGCCGACACCGGCTTCGGCAATGCCGTCAATGTGGCGCACACGGTCCGCATGCTCGAACGTGCCGGCGCCAGCGCTATCCAGATCGAAGATCAGAAAATGCCCAAGCGCTGCGGTCATTTCGCCGGCAAGGAACTGATTACATCGCAGGAGATGGCCGCAAAGGTGAGGGCGGCGGTCGATGCCCGCCGATCCGAAGAGCTTCTAATTATCGCTCGCACGGACGCGCGCGCGACTGAGGGCTTCCAGGCCGCGCTCGATCGCGCGACGCGCTATGTCGAGGCCGGCGCGGATCTCATCTTTATCGAAGCGCCGGAGAGTGAGGACGAGGTTCGGCGCATTCCCGCGGCGCTGCCGGTCCCGCAATTGGTGAATCTTGTGGTCGGCGGCCGCACCCCGATCTTCGACCAGGCCGAATTGGCAGAGATCGGATTCGCCATGGCGCTCTACGCGAACGTGGCGTTGCAGGGGGCCATCCTGGGAATGCAGAACGCACTGGGGGCGCTGGCCAGGGACGGGCGCATGGATGAGGACGGTGCGCTCGTGGCGAGCTTCGCCGAACGGCAGCGTCTGGTTCGAAAGAGCCACTATGACGAACTCGAGCGTCGCTATGCGACGTAATTCGGCAGTAGCGCCGTAAAGAGCAGAAATCCGACATGGGAGGAAGTGATGATCAGCACAGCGCATGATGTGCCGATGGATGCTGCGTCCGGAAAACGGTTCGCTGTGACAACAGTCCAGCTGCGATCCATCGTGGGCGGATGCGTTGGGAACCTGATCGAATGGTACGACTTCCTCGTCTACTCGATATTCTCGATCTATTTCGCCAGTTCGTTCTTTCCTCAGGGCGACCAGACCGCCCAATTGCTCAACGTCACCGCGGTAGCGGCGGTTGGCTATGTCGCGCGGCCACTCGGCAGCTGGCTGATGGGCCGCTACGCCGACCGAAGGGGGCGACGGCTGACGCTTGCCGTGTCCGTCTCCTTCATGTGCTTTGGCTCCCTCCTGATCGCGGTGACACCGACATATGCGATGATTGGCGTCGTTGCACCCGCTCTTCTGGTGGTGGCGCGCCTGCTCCAGGGTTTGAGCATGGGTGGTGAGTACGGCACCAGTGCCACCTATCTGAGCGAGATGGCGCCGAAGGATCGCCGCGGCTTTTTCGTTGGATTCTTGCAGGTCAGCGTCGTATCCGGCCAGCTCGCCGCACTTGCTCTTCTCCTGCTCTTGCAGCACGCGATCCTTCGTCCCGGACAAATGGAGGCTTGGGGCTGGCGCATTCCATTCGTCATCGGCGGCATCTTCGCGCTCTTTGCCCTCTACCTGCGACGCGGTATCGCCGAAACCGATGCCTTCCGGGAGACCGGGATCAAGGAGCAGAGCCGCGGATCAATGGCGACCCTCCTCGCGCATTGGAGGCTGATCCTGCTGGCGATCGGCATCACGGTGGGTGGAACAATCTCGTTCTATACTTACACGGTCTACATGCAGAAATTCATGGTCAACACCGTCGGCATGACGAAGGAAGCGGCCTCGCTCACCACCGCAGCGGCTCTTTTGTGTTATCTGCCTCTTCAACCTCTGTTTGGCCTGGTATCCGATCTCGTTGGACGCCGCCCGGTGATGATTTTCTTCGGCGCCGCCGGTACGATCCTGACCGTTCCGCTTCTGACCGCCATGAGCCATGCCGGCAGCGCGTGGGAAGCATTTGCCCTGAATTTTGCGGCTCTCTTCATTCTCAGCGGCTTCACCTCGATCCACATGCTGGTCAAGTCCGAACTCTTTCCCGCCGAGATTCGGGCCCTCGGCGTCGGGTTGCCATATGCGATCACCACGGCGATCCTTGGCGGGACCACCGAATGGGTCGCGCTCCAGTTCAAAGCCATGGGTCGCGAGGAATGGTTCTACTGGTATGTCACGGGTGCCATTCTGATCTCGCTCGTCGTCTACCTGATCATGCCGGAGACGCGTCGAACATCGCGACTTGATGGCGCGACGACCGCAGGCCACCACCGGGCCGCGCGATGAGCTCGGTTGATGCGGTATCAGAAATTCGCAACCGTCTTCAGTCCGAACACCAATGCGTTCGGATTCGCGGTCGTGCCGCCGGGGTCAATCACGTATTGGATGTTCGGTCGTATCTGCAGGCCGGTGAGCGGCCGCCAAGTGTAGTAGAGCTCCAGGGCGTATTCGTTGCTCTGGACCGCGACCGGACCGAGGCCCGCCAGATTTTGCAGTTCTTCCGACCAGGCGACACGGCTGTTGACGTGGGTGGTGCCGATCGCAAATCCGATGTCATCCTCGGGTCGGGACTGGAATGGACCGGTATAGGTCAGGCCACCGGCGATCTGATAATCGGTGGTCGACGTTCGGCGGTCGGCCATCGTCGCGTTCAGGAACAGGCTCAGCGTGCCCGCTGAATCTGCTCGCGATGGCCGGATCACCTGCTGGAGGAAGCTGACGTAGATACCGTAACGCCCGCGGCTCTGTAGCAGCGGCTGTCCCGAGAGGACGGCCGGGTTGCCGTTGATGTCGGTGACCACGTCAGGGGCGGTCGATGTGTCATACCAGCCGCCGAACTTGTAGCTGCCTTGAAGGCCGCCGAACTTCGGCAGCCAGGCGAGTTCCGCCGGGATGAGAATGCCGGTGGATCCCGAATAGAACACCGGAAGAGCTGATTGCTGCACCTTCAGGTAATTGGGATTGGCGTCGAACACACCAAACTGAAAATAGCCGAAGCCCTGCAAGTTGAATTTCAGCCGGGTGGCCCATTGGCTGACTGGCCAGTTGTAGATGTAGTTTCCGACGAGGTTGCCGGGTTGCGCGCCACAGAAGGTCAGGTTCTGGAAATCGCACGCGAACGATGCGAAATCCTCGCCGAAGGTGATCCGCCCGATCTTCCAGTCGGCCGCTCCGTCGATGAATTTTTGGTCGTACCAGAATTGCGTGAGCCGCAGCGTCTGGCCGCGTCCGAACACCTCCTGTACCTGCTGCAACGTGCCGAGGCGGGCGTCATCGCTCAAATTGCTGCCGTTGCGGTCCGTCCATGTGACCTGGACCGTGCCGCCGGGCACGACACCCAGCTTGGTCAGATCGAACGTCGTGCCGAATACCCATTGATCGGTGTAGGCCGCCTGTTGCCGCTGACCGCCCGTTGCATTGCCGGCGATCTCGCTGGTGTAGCCGAACTGAAAATCGATGCCTGCATTCGACAGCTTGGTTCTCGCACCGTCCCAGTCGCCGAACAGCCAGGGCACCGGTGCCGGTGCAGTGCCGGTCCCACGACTGGGAAACGTCAGATCGGCGGCGTGGGCGACCTGGCCGCCTGCGCAGACTGACATCACCGGGAGACCCAACCAAAGGAAGAACGTAACTGAGCACTTCGCTCTGCCACCGGATGACGCAACCATGACGACGCTCCCGGGTTCAATCCTTCAATGAGTAGGCGATGACGTAATCGCCGCGCTTGGTGCCGAACGAGCCGTGGCCGCCGGCCGCGGTGACGACATATTGCTTGCCGTCGATCTCGTAGCTCATCGGCGTCGATTGGGCGCCGGCCGGCAGGCGATCTTCCCAGACCACCTTGCCGTCGCGCACATCGTAGGCCCGGATCGTGTACTCGTAAGTGCCGGTGTAGAACGCGACCCCGCCGGCGGTGGTGATCGGCCCGCCCAGCATCGGCACGCCCATCTTGAAGGGAAGCGGTAGCGGCGTGGTGTCCCGGATCGTGCCGTTGGGATGCTGCCAGACGATCTTCATCGTCTTCAGGTCGACTGCGGCCATCGATCCCCACGGCGGCCGGTAGCACGGCACGGAGAGGGGCGAGAGAAAGCTCCAGATATCCACGCCGTACGGCGTGCCATACATCGGCTGCACTCCAACTTCGCTGCCGACCGGCTTGTCAGCCGTCGGTGCCGGAGGATTCTGGGGCCCGCGCGGGGTCAGCCGCGATGCGAAGGGTAACGACATCGGGTTGGCGATGGCGATCTGTCTCACCGGATCGACCGCAATGCCGCCCCATTCGAACATGCCGAGATTGCCCGGGAAGACGAGCGTGCCCTGCAACGACGGCGGCGTGAACGTGCCCTCGTAACGCAGTCGGTGAAACATGATCCGGCACAGCAGCTGGTCGAAGATCGTGCCGCCCCACATGTCCGCGCCGGTCAGCTTTGCCTCGGGGCGGAATGTCAGCTCGGAGAACGGCTGTGTCGGTGCGGTGCGGTCGCCGGGGGCGGCGCCCTGCGGAACCGGACGCTCCGGTGCCGGCACGATCAGTTCGCCGGTCCTGCGATCGAGCACAAAGATATTGCCCACCTTGGTCGGCTGGATGATCGCAGGCACGACGCCCTTGGCCGTGGCGACATCGACCAGGCTCGGTTGCGACGGAACGTCCATGTCCCAGAGATCATGATGCACCGTCTGGTACGACCAGGCGCGTTTCCCGGTGTTGACGTCCAGTGCAACGATTGAGCTGGAATAGCGCTCGACGAGCGCATTGCGATTGCCGCCCCAGATGTCGGGCCCGTTGTTGCCGGTGGGGATGTAGACGAGGTTCAGTTTCGGATCGAACGAGGCCGTGATCCATGAATTCGGCGAACCGTTGGTGTAATGCCGCGTCGGCGACGGCAGCTCATTCTCGTCCGCCGCGCCGGAGTCCCAGACCCAGACCAGCTTGCCGGTGTAGACGTCGAAGCCGCGGATCACGCCGGAAGGCACTTCGACCGCATAATTGTCGATCACCGCGGCGGCGACGACTAGGATCCTGTCACTGACGACCGGCGGCGACGTCGGCTCGAAGAAGCCCGCCGTCTTGATCCCCATCCCTTGCTGCAAGTCGAGCAAGCCGTGATCGCCAAAGCTGTCGCAGGGTTTGCCGCTGTCGGCATCGAGAGCGATCATGCGTCCGTCATTGACGGGCAGGAAGATCCGCCGGGGGCATTCGGCAGGCGCCGGAGCGCCGCTGCTGTCGACCGCGCCGGCCGCGGTTTCGTGGTAGGAGACCCCGCGGCAGGTCATGTGCTGGAACGTCTTGTTGAACACCAGCTTGGGATCGTATCTCCAGCGCTCCTTGCCGCTCTTCGCGTCGAGCGCAAACAGGACCTGGTGCTGTGAGCAGAGATAGAGCGTGTCGCGCACCTTGATCGGGGTGACCTCGAAGGTCGTCTCCCCGGAATCCTCCGGCGTCGGCACGTCGCCGGTGCGGAAGGTCCAGGCCACCTTGAGGTTGCCGACATTGTCGGGCGTGATCTGCTTCAGCGGCGAATAGCGTTGTCCGAATTGCGTGCGTCCATACGCACGCCAGTCGGCATCCGGCTGCGGGTCGGCTTCACTTTGCGGCACGGCGGAGCCGGACTCGGCGATCGTGCCGTTGACATCGTGATAGCTGGACAGAAGTCCGATGACGAGAACGACCGAAGCGGCAGCGACGCCGACCCAGAGCGGCGCCGTCGCGCTGCGGTAAGACACCGGCTCGTCGCGCACCAGACCGCGAACGATGACGGGTGTCAGAAGCCACAGCGCCATGGGGAAGATGATGTCGCCGCGCGCCGCGAGCGGCCACCAATCAAATCGCACTTCGTAGACGGCCCAAGCCAGCGTGCCGACCAGCACGATCGCAAACAGCCACAGCGCCGAACGGCGCTGTGCCAGCAACAACGCGCCAGTGGCGAGAATACCAACACCAAGGATGATATAGAAGACGGACCCACCCAATGCGGCGAGCCAAATGCCGCCGCCCGCGAGCACCAGGCCGATCAAGGCGTAGACGAGACCTGTGATGAAGACTGCCCTGGATCGCTGCATGGCTACTCCGGTGCGGAAAAGGGCCCGAGCGTGTCCCCGCGCAAGCACAACAGATGGCGTCCGTCTTCAAGGACTGTGGTTCAATCAACCACAAATGGCAACCGTCAACCGCCGCCGTGATGCAACCGCCGAGCGCAAAATTGCGATGCAAAAGCAAGGTTCTCCAAAATGCGCGCGTAACGTTCAAAAACAAGTGACACGGCTTGTTCTGGCTTGATGTCGGTTGCCTTCAGGCGGTCGAGGGCGGTGCCTTGCCACCGAGTTGGGTCTGCGCCGATCGCTATAGCCCGACGAGGATCACGGCAAGCGGCCGGCTTGTGGGATTCGCTCGATCAAGGTGCTCTGCGGTTTGTCAGGATGTTTGGCTTGCGGCACGCGCCAGCGCTCGCGCGTCAGGCAATGCTTCCATAAGTTTCCCCCTCAACAGACGGGGGGCAGTCTCGGCCTCGCCGCCGGATTCTTCGGAAAAAGCGCGCAATATCACCATATTGGGTTGACCCCGGCGAACGATATGTCAGAGAAGGACAGGTTTCGGCCGGAGCTTCAGGCCGGCGCCCCATCGGGGCAGTTTGGGAGCAGTTGTAGACATGGCTGAGCGGATCGCTCTCATCACCGGCATTACCGGGCAGGACGGCGCCTATCTCGCCGAATATCTGCTGTCGCTCGGCTATGTCGTGCATGGCATCAAGCGGCGCTCGTCCTCGTTCAACACCGCGCGTGTCGACCACCTGTATCAGGATCCGCATGTCGGCAATGTGCCGTTCCTGATGCACTATGGCGACATGACGGACTCGACCAATTTGATCCGCCTGGTGCAGCAGATCCGGCCGACCGAGATCTACAATCTCGCCGCCCAAAGCCACGTCGCCGTCAGCTTCGAAAGCCCGGAATACACCGCGAACGCTGACGCGATCGGCGTGCTGCGCCTGCTGGAGGCGATCCGCATCCTCGGCATGGAGAAGGAGACGCGGTTCTACCAGGCCTCGACCTCCGAGCTCTACGGCCTGGTGCAGGAGATTCCGCAGAAGGAGACCACGCCGTTCTATCCGCGCTCGCCTTATGGCGTCGCTAAGCTCTATGGCTACTGGATCACGGTGAACTACCGCGAAGCCTATGGCATGTTCGCGAGCAACGGCATTCTCTTCAACCATGAGAGCCCGATCCGCGGCGAGACGTTCGTCACCCGCAAGATCACCCGCGGCGTCGCCCGGATCGAGGTCGGGCTCGAGGACACGCTCTATCTCGGCAATCTCGAGGCCAAGCGCGACTGGGGCCATGCCAAGGATTACGTTGAAGGCATGCACATGATCCTGCAAGCCGACAAGCCGGACGACTTCGTGCTCGCCACCGGCGAGACGCGCTCGGTGCGCGAGATGGTCGAGCTCTCCTTCGCGCAGGTCGGTCGCCGTATCGAATGGCGCGGCAAGGGCGTCGAGGAGACCGGCATCGATGCCAAGAGCGGCAAGACCGTGGTGAAGATCGATCCGACCTACTTCCGTCCGACCGAGGTCGACCTCCTCGTTGGCGATTCCAGCAAGGCGCGCAAGGTGCTCGGCTGGAAGCCGAAGCGGACCTTTGCCGAGCTCGTCACGGAGATGATGGCAAGCGATCTGTCGGAAGCCAAACGGGATGTCGCAAATGGCAAACGCACCGTTTGAGCTGAAGGGCAAAAGCGTTTACGTCGCCGGCCATCGCGGCATGGCGGGCAGCGCGATTGCGCGCCGGCTGGCGCGCGAGGACGTCAGGCTCGTCACGGTGGACCGGCGCGAGGTCGATCTCTGCAACCAGGCCGCGGTGTTTGACTGGTTCGCGAAGGTGCGGCCGCAGGTCATCTTCCTCGCCGCCGCCAAGGTTGGCGGCATCGTCGCCAACAACACGCTGCGCGCGGAGTTCATCTACGACAACATCGCGATCGCGGCGAACGTGATCCAGGCCGCGCATCAGAACGGCGCCGAGAAGCTGATGTTCCTCGGCTCCTCCTGCATCTATCCGAAGCTGGCCCAGCAGCCCCTGCGCGAGGATTCCGTGCTGACCGGCCCGCTGGAGCCGACCAACGAGCCCTACGCGATTGCCAAGATCGCGGGCATCAAGATGGTGGAGGCTTATCGCAGCCAATATGGCAGCGACTTCGTCAGCGTGATGCCGACCAATCTCTACGGCCCCGGCGACAATTATCATCCCGAATTCAGCCATGTCGTCGCCGCACTGATCCGGCGCTTCCACGAGGCGAAGCTGTCAGGCGCGAAGAGCGTTGTGGTCTGGGGCACCGGCACGCCTCGGCGCGAGTTCCTCTATGTCGACGACATGGCGGATGCTTGCGTGCATCTGATGAAGACCTATTCGAGCGCCGAGCTGATCAATATCGGCACCGGCGAGGACATTGCGATTGCCGAGTTCGCGCGCGTGGTTGCCGACGTCGTCGGCTACAGCGGTGGGATCAGTTTCGACACGACGCGTCCCGACGGCACACCGCGAAAACTGCTCGACGTCAGCCGGCTGACCAAGCTTGGCTGGCGCGCGACGACGTCGCTTCACGACGGCCTGAAGAAAGCCTATGCGGCGTATCTGACCGGCTAGCTGCTCGCGGTCATGCGGCTCGCCGCCGACAACACGAAATCTTGAACCCGAAGCTGTCGTGCGCCGATACATCGGAATCGCAAGCCGATTTTCCGTGCCGACCTTCCGCGTCACAGCCCGCAGGCTGCCTGATCGTCACGCGTGGCGCTTGCATACGTCCACCGCGTTTTATATCGTTCGATCTAAATCTATGAGGCCGCAATCTGTGTCCGCGAAATTGCGTCAGGGCCTGATCGCCGCGAGTCCGATTGGAGAAGTTGAGATGAGCAAGACACTTTCCGAACAGCTCGAGGAATTCCTGGCCGGCTGGATGCAGCGTGTCCCTGCAGAGCGTCGGGCGGTCATGGAACGCCACATCGCGCATCTGTCCGATGTCGGCCTCGGCAAGCTGGCCAAACAGGTCGGCGACCGGGCGCCTCCGATCAGCCTGCCGGGAGTCGATGGCAAGCCGTTCGACGTCGCGGCGCTGTTGGCGAAAGGCCCGGTTGTCGTGACGTTCTACCGCGGCGGATGGTGCCCTTACTGCAATCTCGAGCTGAGGGCCTATCAGAACCTGCTGCCGCAGATCGCGGCTGCCGGCGCGAGCCTGGTCGCGATCAGCCCGGAAAAGCCCGACGATACCCTCACGACCGTCGAGAAGAACGCTCTGACCTTTCCTGTGCTGAGCGATGTCGGCCAGGCGGTCGGGAAGGCGTTTGGCCTGGTCTACACCTTCACCGACGAGTTGAAGTGGGCATATGAAGCGTTCGGTCTCGACATCCCGGCCAAGAACGGCGCTCCGGGCGAGTGGTCGCTTCCACTGTCAGCGACTTATGTCATCGGAACGGACGGCATCATCCTGTTCGCCGATACGGGGGTGGATTATCGTCGTCGGACCGAGCCGTTGGACGTCCTGACGGTGCTTCAGCGGTCGGCGGAAGCAGCCGAATAGGCGCTGCACGTGCGAACCGGCCGCGCGCCAGAGGAGGAAGACGATGAGTGTCTTGCGAACGCCCGACGAAAATTTCGCCGATCTTTCCGGCTATCGGTTTCGCCCGAACTATCGCGAGTCGCGCGCCGGTCTGCGCATGCATTACCTCGACGAGGGTGCACCGGATGCTCCGGTGGCGCTGTGCCTGCACGGGCAGCCGACCTGGTGCTATCTTTATCGGAAAATGGTGCCGGCCTTCGTTGCCGCAGGCATGCGCGTGGTGGCGCCGGACTTCTTCGGCTTCGGCCGGTCCGACAAGCCTGCGGAGGAAGCGACCTACACGTTCGACTTCCACCGCGACTCCATCGCCTCCCTGATCGAGGCGCTCGATCTGAAGCGGATCACGCTGGTTTGCCAGGACTGGGGCGGGCTCATCGGCCTCACCATTCCCATGGACATGCAAGCGCGGTTCGAGCGGCTTCTGGTCATGAACACGACGCTTGGCACCGGGGATGTGCCTCTCGGCGAAGGCTTTCTGTCCTGGCGCGCCTTTTCGAACAGCAAGCCCGACATGGACATTGCCGGCCTGATGCGTCGCGCTGTGCCGACGCTCGACGAAGCGGAAGCTGCCGCCTATGCGGCGCCGTATCCGGACGTGCGATACAAGGCCGGCGTGCGGCGCTTTCCGAATCTCGTACCGGACCGGGTGGACGCGGATGGAGCGGCGCTGTCGCGCCGGGCCCGCGACTTCTGGTCGAAGCAGTGGGACGGCAAGAGCTTTATGGCTATCGGCATGAAGGATCCCGTTCTCGGTCCTCCGGCGATGCAGGCCTTGCGGGCAAGCATACGGAACTGTCCGCCACCTCTTGAATTGGCGGATGCCGGTCACTTCACCCAGGAGGCGGGCGCGGTGATCGTGGAGGCGGCCATCAAGAGCTTTGCCGGCTAGGCTTCGATCTGCTGATATCCGCGCAAACCGCCTGTCCTGCGACAGGAGCGAGGCTTGAATGGCACGGCCAAGAGAGTTCGATGAAGGGGCCGTTCTCGATGCTGCGGTCCATCGTTTCTGGTCGAAAGGTTACGAGGCGACGTCCGTTCGTGATCTTGCCGAGACGATGGGCATCACCGGCGCAAGCCTCTACAACGCGTTCGGGGACAAGCGGTCGCTCTACAGGCGATCGCTGGATCACTATGTCAGCAACAGTTTTGGCGATCGCGTGCGGCGTTTCGAGAACGAGCTTCCGCCGTTCGATGCCCTGAAGGCCTTCTTCGAGGAGATCATCGAACGATCGGTTGCGGACAGGGAGCGCAAGGGCTGCATGCTGGTGAATTCCGCGCTCGAACTGGCGCCGCATGACAGGGAGTTCCGTCAGGTGGTGGCCGGCGTGCTCGGCGAGGTCGAGGCATTCTTCCGGCGTTGCGTTGAAAAGGGACAGATATCGGGGACGATCACGGCCGCCCAGCCGGGCGAGGATCTCGCGCGCCTGTTGCTCAGTGTTCTCCTCGGAATCCGCGTGCTGGCGCGGTCGCGGCCGAAGCGTGAATTGCTGGAAGGGGCAGTCCGGCCGGCATTTGCGTTTTTGGGGCGGAAGAGTGGGCGGTAACGCAGAAGATGGGTGACGCGAGGTCGCTTGTGCAAGGCTGCGCCTGCCGCTTCAAACAATCAACCGTCCACGCCGCGCCGCGATCCCGATCGTGACCTCGGCGCCCGCGTTGAAATCGAGGCGGTCGGCTTCGACACCGTCGCTGAAGATGACGCCGTTCTCTGCCATCAGCGAACGGATGCGCAATTGTTCTGCAAGCGCGAGCCGGCCGCAGACCAGCTTGGTCTGTGAGTAGCGGCTGGGGAAGGGCTCGCGCACCGCGAAGCGCAGCTCGGCTGCGTCCCAGGGCAGGGCGTCGTAACCGGCCGGCCGGGAGGGCTGGCCAAAACTGCCGGCGATGGCGAGCGAGCCGGTGACGATGCTCTTGAACCATGCGGTCGAGCCGAGCCCGGTCGAGACGATCAGCCCGCTCGAGGATTGTCGCTCCGTTTCCCCGCCGGCCGCGATCTCGTAAATCGCGGAGACATGCGTGCGCGCTCCGATGAACAGGTCGTTCACGGCATGAAGCACCTGGCCGTCGCTGAGCCGCGCCTCCGCCATCGTCACGGACTGGCTGTCGCGTTTCCCAGCAGCGACCTCCGGCAGCAGCTTGGCGAGGTCGCGCGGCGCGAAGGGGAGGAGGATGCCGTCGTAGCGCGCGGGGTCCGGGTTGACCCCGATCAGCGGATGGCCGTCAAGATATTTCATCGTGTTGGCGACGACGCCGTCCTGGCCGAGTGCGATCACGATGTCATCAGGTGCAAAGATGAAATTGGGCAGGAAGCCGCGCTCGATGATTTGGTAGCGACCCCATTGCTCCAGCACTTGCAGTGTCGCGTGCCGTTGCGCCTGATAGACCTGGTGCTCGCGCTCATAATCGGAGAAGTCGGCGCCGAGATGCTCGACATAGAAACGCGCCTGCGCCGCCGTGAGGTAACGCGCGATCAGGTCCTCCAGCCTGGTCTTGCGCGTCACCAGCACGATCTTGCGCTCATTGGCGGCGGGCATTGGCGGCCTCCACGGGCTTCGGCTTCTCCATCAGCTGGCTGAGCAGGTCGGGCGAGACGTTGAGCTGGCCGATCTTCTCAGCCTTCTCGGCGATGCCGGAGAAGGCTTGCGCGATCAGCTGGCCCGGCTGCATGCCGGCGGCGGCGAGCGCCTGGATCACGCGGGTGTCGACGCCCTCGAAGATCTTCATCAGCGCGCCGACGCGATAGGCCTCGGCGTCGGCCAGCGTGCGGGTGTTCTCGGCGTTGAGGCCGACGAAATCCTTGCGCTTGCCTTCCAGCACGATGTCGGCGGCCATGCCGGCCTGGCGCAGCTCGTTGCGCTTGGCGGCGACGCTCGCCTCGGCATCCATCTGGGTCTCGCGGATCGAGCGCTTCTTCTGCTCGACAGCGATCTCGGTGTCGAGCTCGCTCTCGCGAATGGCGCGCTCCTGCTCGACGGCGAAATTGCGTCGGGCGAAGATCGCTTCGTCCGCGTTCTTCAGGATCGCTTCGCGCGCCTGCGCCTCCAGCGCCTTCGCGGTGTCCGGTGTCGGCTTGATGCCGCGGATCGACACGCCGAGGATTTCGAGGCCGAGCGCGGCGATATCGGCGCGCCCCCGCAAACCACCGGCGATGATGTCGGCGATGCGGTCGGAGGCCTGGAGCGCGTCCTTCAACGTCAGCTCCTTGATCGCCTGCTGGGCGAGGACCTCGACTGTGCCGAGGATACGCTCCGGCAGCTTTTCCGGATCGTCGCTCTCATAGGTCTTGCCGTCGGACTTCAGCGTGAAGTCGAGCATGGATGCCGCCTTCTTCGGCTCGCTGACGCGATAGGTGACGTGGCCCTGCACGGTCAGGGTCTGAAAGTCGCGGGCGATCTGCTGGAAGATGAAGGAGGCGTCGCGGCTGCCGACGGGCACGGCGACGAGCGTGGTCACCGGCGCGTAGTAGAGCGCGGAAAGGCCGGCGCCTTCTGCGACGACGGCGCCGGCGCGGTACTTCATCAGAAAAGTGGTGGGCTGAGCCTTGATGAACCTGATGCCGAACATGGCTTACTCCGTGGTGAGCTATAAGTTGGTCTGAGCAACTAAGTAAGTTGTACTGTACAACTAAGTATGCTACTGTCAAGCCCGAACAGGGGAGATTGCCGATGGCGGGCGAGGGGCGGACCGAAAGGCTTGTAAAGCCTGGACAATTGGACTTTCCGCGACCCCTGACGACGGTCGATGTCGTGATCTTTGCGATTCTGGACGACCAGCTTGAGGTGTTGCTGGTGCAGCGGCCGGCCGGTGCGGGCGAGCCGTTTCCGCTGGCTTGGGCGTTGCCGGGCGGCTTCGTCGACATCGCCAGGGACCGCGATCTCGCGGCGTGCGCAGCCCGCAAGCTCAAGGAGAAGACCGGGGTCACGAGCCCTTATCTCGAGCAGCTCGGAAGCTGGGGAAGTGCCACGCGAGATCCGCGCGGCTGGTCGGCGACGCATGCCTACTTCGCGCTGATCCCGGAGGAGGCCGGCGTGCTCACGCCCGATGCGCGCTGGTTTCCAATTCGAGAGAGCAGGTTTAAGGAGAAGCTCGCCTTCGATCACGCCGACATCCTGGCCACCGCAATCCAGCGTCTGCGCAACAAGGTCGAGTACACCTCGCTGCCGGCCTATCTGATGCCTGAGGAATTCACGCTGCCGGATTTGCAGCGCGTCTACGAGATCGTGCTCGGCCGTCCGCTCGAGAAGAGCGCGTTCCGGACGCGGATCCTGTCGGGCGACATGATTGAGCCGGTGGCGAGGATGCGCCGCGGCCCCAACCGGCCAGCGCAGCTCTATCGCCTGAAGCAAGGCAGCGAGCCCGTGTATTTCGTGCGGACATTCAATCCGCCGGAGTGATGTCTCGCGGGGCTGATGGATGCGCGTCCGCACGTGCAATTCGTCATGGGCGTCAAGAATGCGATGCCAGCGGATGAGCATGTGCTCGACATCCTGCTGGGCGAGCTCAGGCGGCTGATTCCGCAGGCGACGTGGACCGCGGCCGGGATTGGACGTCATCAGGCCGAGGTGATGGGCTGGGCGCTCGCGCGCGGCGCCGATGCGGTTCGCACCGGGCTTGAGGACAATATTAGGATCGACAAGACACGGCTTGCCGCCAGCAACGCGGAGCTCGTGACCATCGCCCGTGAGGCTGTCGCGCGCCACGGCCGACGCGTCGCGACCGCAGCCGAGGCGCGATCCCTGCTCGGGCTCGCGGGATAGCGGCTACTGCCTCCTCCTGACATGCTCCCGGCTGCCTTCTGCCATTCGGCGGCCGGCGTTCCACTGCGCTGAGTCTCCGGGTAAGACGGGGGCCACAGGCGTGATCGGCGCCTGCCGGGCAGGCGACGAGTGGAATGCGGTTCTTGAAATCTGACAGCAGGCTGATCGGGGTCCTGCTGGTGCTGGCAATCACCCAACTCATTGGATGGGGCACGATCGGCCTTCCGGCCGTCATCGGCCGCGACCTTGCGGCCGATCTCGGCCTGAGCCTGCCGGCGGTGTTTGCGGGCAGTTCGGTGCTCTATGTCACCATGGGGCTGTGCGCGCCCTGGCTCGCCAAGGCGTTTGCGCGGCACGGCGCGCGCAAGGTGATGATGGTAGGCACCGTCGTTGCGGTGCCGGGCTACGTCGTCCTGTTCTTCGCGCGCGAGCCAATCCTCTATTTCGCGGCCTGGGTCATCCTCGGCATGGGCGGCAGCGCCACGCTGTCGACCGGCGCCTATATCATGCTGAACGAAGTGGCCGGGCGGCAGGCCAAGAATGCCATCGGCGCATTGATGCTGGTGACAGGGCTGTCCAGCAGCATCTTCTGGCCGACCACCTCGTTTCTCAGCTTCCATCTCGGCTGGCGCGGCACCTGCCTCGTCTACGCCGCCATGCTGATCCTGGTCTCGCTTCCGCTGTATGCCTTCGGCGCGCCGCGACGGGGCGTGGTGAAGGACGAAGGCGGCGAGGCGGCGAGGCCTTCGGCTGCGCCGGCCATTCCGCGAAGCACCTTCAACCTCGTCGTGATCGCGATCACGCTCAACGCCTTCGTCAATTTCGGCCTTGGCGCCGTTCTGATCGAGCTGTTGCGCGCGGAGGGGCTGGCGCCGGCGCAGGCGATCGCGTTCGGCTCGATGCTCGGCGTGATCCAGGTCAGCGCCCGCGGCCTCGATTTTCTCGGCGGCGGGCGGTGGGACGGCATCACGACCGGGCTCGTCGCCGGCACAGCGCTCCCCGTCGCCATGCTGCTGCTGATGCTGAGCGAGGGCGCGACCTGGGCGGTCGCGGTCTTCATCCTGCTCTACGGCGCCGGCAGCGGCGCCATGGCTGTCGCGCGGGCGACGATCCCGCTGGTGTTCTACGACCAGGCCGAGTTCGCCAAGGCGATGTCGATGATCGCGCTGCCGCTCAATCTTGCTTCCGCGATCTCGCCGCCGCTTCTTGCCGCTCTGCTCACCCAGTTCGGCAGCCGCGGCGCGCTCGGGCTCACCTTCGCCTTTTCCTGCGCGACGGTGCTGATCCTGGTCCTGCTCGGCCGCCGTCGACCACAGGTCGCCGCAGCGGCGGTGACGTAAGGCAATATCGCGACGCGGAAATTCTGCGTTCGCCGCCGGGCGGTGGATGGCCGTATGCCCGGAGTGCAGTGCTCAAGGCGCCAAAATAGTGTATCCGCAGGGAGCGCGGGCCGCGATCTCGCCGCCGCGCCAAGATCAGCTCCAAGATTCAGTTCCCCGGAGGAAATCGACATGTCGGCCCTGCCGCTCTCAGGCATCAAGATCCTTGACCTTACGCGCGTGCTCGCCGGGCCCTTGTCGGCCCAGATGCTGGGCGATCTCGGCGCCGACGTGATCAAGATTGAGCGGCCGGGCACCGGCGACGACGCGCGCGCCTTCGGCCCGCCCTACCTGAACGATCCCGAGGGCAAGGCCAACAACAACAATTCGTTCTATCTCTGCGCCAACCGCAACAAGAAGTCGGTCACCGTCAACATCGCGAAGCCCGAGGGGCAGGCGATCATCCGGGAGCTTGCCAAAGACGTCGACGTCTTCATGGAGAACTACAAGGTCGGCGATCTCAAGCGCTACGGCCTGGATTACGAGACCATCAAGGCGATCAATCCCCGCATCATCTATTGCTCGGTGACAGGCTTCGGCCAGACCGGCCCTTATGCGCCGCGCGCCGGCTATGACGCCATTCTGCAAGCGATGGGCGGCCTGATGAGCGTGACCGGGCACATGGACGGCGAGCCGGGCGAGGGCCCGATGAAGGTCGGCCCCTCCATCGTCGACTACATGACCGGCATGAACACCTCGATCGGGATTCTCTCGGCGCTCTACAATCGCGACGCCAATGGCGGCGTCGGGCAGCATCTCGACGTCTGCCTGTTCGACACCGTGATCGCCTCGCTCAGCCACTGGCTCCAGATCTACCTCGTCAACGGCAAGACGCCGCCGCGCCGCGGCACCTGGGGCAATGGCGGCATGCCGGCCGGCGTGTTCCGCTGCACCGACGGCGAGCTGATGCTGGTGGTGGGCAATGACGGCCAGTTCCAGCGCACCTGCGCCGTGCTCGGCGAGCCCGAGCTCGCCAACGACAAGCGCTTCGTCAGGAACAACGACCGCGTCGTGCACGGCAAGGAGATCATGGCGATCTTCGCCGGCCTGTTCCTCAAGCAGCCGGTGGCCTATTGGCTGGACAAGCTGGAAGAGGCCGGGGTGCCGTCAGGCCCGATCAACAATTTCGAGCAGGTCTTTGCCGATCCGCACGTCCAGTCGCGCGGCATGCGGGTGAAGACCGCGCACAAGTTCGAGCCGGAGCTTTCGCTGATCCGCAACGCACTGACTTTCTCGGAGACCCCGATCAAGACTTACCGCGCCCCGCCGTTGCTAGGGGAGCACACACAGGAGGTGCTCGGCGGCAAGCTCGGCTACGATGCGGGGAAGATCGAGGAGCTGAAGAAGCAAGGGATCATCTGACGCCTCTTCTTTTCCTCTCCCCGCTCGCGGGGAGACGAGCGCAGTGAAGCGCGTGCGATGCCGGGCTTGGCTGAAACGCCGTCAGACAAATCGTGACGTCATCGTGACGCTTACGCGGTCTTGCGCGAGGCTTGCGCGCAATCCCCAGCCAAACCCGGTCCGTACTCGCACAGGCTTCCGCTTCGCGCGCGACTCAGATTCGATCTCTCCCACTGGGTTCGGGAGGGAAGTGCATGTCCTATACGATCGGGTTCCAAGCGAAGAACCAGAAGGCAATTCTGGCGACCGAGGCGGCCACGGCCAATCAGGCCGTCGCGATCATTGCCGCACTGCGGCAAAGCGCCGAAGAGATCAAATTCATCCGCTCGCCGCAGGAAGGCGAGATGGGCATCGAGATGCTGCTGCTGCTCGCCAAGGAAGAGGCCGAGGAGATGCCGCAGCGGGCTTAAACCGCGTTCTGCGCGATCATACTTCGAGCTTTAGCGAAACATGCCGGCTGCATCATCGTGTAGTCAGGCCGCAGTCTCGCTTGAACCGAAGGTGGCCGCCCATGAAACGCCAAGCGCTCCGCGTTGAACCGATTTCGTCCTTTCTCGACCGCGTGAAGGCACCAACCTCGCCGGTGACGCGCGCCGGCAACATGATCTTCGTGGCAGGCCTGCCGCCGTTCGATCCCGAGACGGGCGAGATCGGGGGGATGCCGATCAAGCGCCAGAGCGAGATCATCATGGAGCAGATGAAGCTGTGCCTGGAGACGGCCGGCGCCTCGCTCGACAACGTCATGAAGTGCAACGTCTACTGCACCTCGACAAAACATTTCGCCGTCTTCAACGCCATCTATGCGCGCTACTTCCCGGTCGATCCGCCGGCGCGGATTTTTGTCTGCACGCCGGAATGGTTCGGTCCCTTCGACGTCGAGATCGACTGCATCGCGATGATGTGAGGGATGAGAGCGTTTTCGAGCGAAGTGGATACCGGTTCGCGTCAAGAAAACGCGTCAAAACAAGAATCTAGAGCCCCGTTCCGATTCCATCGGAACGGGAAAGGCTCTAGCGTGCCAGCATACGCGCCGGCGCCTTCATTCCTCCGCCCGCCGTCAGCGCCATCGTCGAGACGCTGACGACGCGTGCGATGATGCCGTCGACGTCATCGACGTCGCATTTGCCTTCCGACAGCTTGGTCAACCGCTCGCTGTCGCGCACCGTCTGCTGCGCCATGGCCAGCGCAAAATGCAGGCCCCAGTACAGCTCGACATCGGGCATTCCGGGCAGCGATCGCCGCATCGCGGCGACGAACTTGCGCAAATGATCGATCTCGCGATTGCGGATGCGGCGGATCGCCGGCACCGACTCGATGTTGACGCGGATCATGAAGCGCGCCGCGGTCGAGCGTGCATTCTCGGGTCCGAGGCAGCCGCGCAGGGTCGGCCCGACCAAAGCGCGCAGGATGTCCGCGATCTCGGCGCGGCCGCCGCCTGTCTCTTCCGCCGCGCGCAATTCCTGGAGCCGCTCGCGGTTGAGCTGCAAGCTGCGGGTGACGAACAGTTCCGCGATCAGCTCGTCCTTCGAGCCGAAATGATAGTTCACCGCAGCCAGATTGACGTTCGCCTCCGCGACGATGTCGCGCAGCGTGACATCGCCGAAGCCGCGATCGGCATAGAGCCGTTCGGCGGCGGCGAGAATGGCAGACCTCGTATGATCGCTGGCCATGGGCGCCCTCAGGGGAGGGAGTTGCAATTCAAACACTTGTATGAAACTATCGTTTGAAGGCCGGAGAAAGTCAATCCGCTTGATGGAATTGCGCCGCTTGGCGGTGAGGTTCCATCACGGCTCGCAAGCCGCGCGCTTTCGCGCTTGCGGGTCGCGCGCGGCGGGACGACAGTCCGGCGCAAAACAGGCTTTCAAAGCGAGACCGAGGAGCGTCCCATGGACTTCGATCTGTCCCCCAAGCAGAAGGAATGGCTCGACCGCGTGCAGTCCTTCATGGCCAAGCACGTGCGTCCGGCGGTGCCGATCTACAACGAGCAGGATCACAGCGGCGAGCGCTGGAAGGTGATCCCGGTCCTGGAAGACCTCAAGAAGAAGGCGAAGGCCGAAGGTCTCTGGAACATGTTCATGCCGCCGAGCGAGCATGAGGACGACGAATTCCGCGGCGCGGGACTGACCAATCTCGAATACGCGCTGCTCTCGGAGGAGATGGGCCGCATCACCTGGGCCTCGGAAGTGTTCAACTGCTCCGCGCCCGACACCGGTAACATGGAAGTGTTCATCCGCTACGGCTCCAGGGAGCAGAAGCGCAAATGGCTGCGCCCGCTGATGGACGGCGAGATCCGCTCCGCCTTCCTGATGACGGAACCGGCGGTCGCCTCGTCCGATGCCACCAACATCGAGACCAGCATCAAGAAGGACGGTGACCACTACGTCATCAACGGCCGCAAATGGTGGTCGTCCGGCGTCGGCGATCCCCGCTGCAAGATCGCGATCCTGATGGGCAAGACCGATTTCAATGCCGCCAAGCATCAGCAGCAATCGCAGATCCTGGTTCCGCTCGACACCCCCGGCATCAAGGTCGAGAAGATGCTGCCGGTGTTCGGCTTCGACGACGCGCCGCACGGCCACGCCCAGGTGCTGCTCGAGAATGTGCGGGTGCCGAAAGAGAACATCCTGCTCGGCGAAGGCCGCGGCTTCGAGATCGCGCAGGGCCGCCTCGGTCCGGGCCGCATCCATCACTGCATGCGCACCATCGGCAAGGCCGAGGAGGCGCTGGAGAAGATGGTGAAGCGGCTCTCCTCGCGCACCGCCTTCGGCAAGAAGATCGTCGAGCACTCTGTGTGGGAGCAGCGCATTGGCGATGCCCGCACCAATATCGAGATGACGCGTCTGCTGTGCCTCAAGGCTGCCGACATGATGGACAAGGTCGGCAACAAGACCGCGCAGGCCGAGATCGCCATGATCAAGGTCGCAGCCCCCAACATGGCGCTGAAGATCATCGACGAGGCGATCCAGGCCTTTGGCGGCGCCGGCGTCTCGGACGATGCGGGCCTTGCCAAGGACTACGCCCACATCCGCACGCTGCGGCTCGCCGACGGTCCGGACGAGGTGCACAATCGCGCCATTGCAAGGCTCGAAGTTCGGAAGTATGCCAACTCTCCCAAGCACTAACAGGGAGAGCCCTGCGGCGCTCCCGACTTGAAGAAACGACAGGGCATGATTGGGTGACCGCTTGACGCAAGTGCGTCAGCGGTTACCGATTAGGATCATGTTCGGACTGAAGAGGGAGCGTCACCGTGGCTGACGGCGTCAGGAAAGACGAAGAATTCTCCGGCACCAAGCCGGTCGAGGAGCGGCATCGTATCGACGAGATGCGGCTCGAGGCCTGGATGCGCGAGAACGTCGCTGGCTTCGAGGGCCCGCTGGTCGTGCTCCAGTTCAAGGGCGGCCAGTCCAATCCGACCTACCGCCTGAACACGCCGAACCGCTCCTACGTGATGCGCCGAAAGCCGTTCGGCAAATTGCTGCCGTCGGCGCATGCCGTCGATCGCGAGTACCGCGTCATCGCGGCCCTTGGAAAGCAGGGCTTTCCGGTCGCGCACGCCTATGCGCTGTGCCAAGACGACAGCGTAATTGGCGCTGCCTTCTACATCATGTCGATGGAGGAGGGTCGCGTGTTCTGGGATCCGGCACTGCCGAGCCAGACGCCGGAGGATCGCCGCAAAATCTTCACCAGCAAGATCGAGACGTTGGCGAAGCTGCACCTGTTCGATCCCACAGCGATCGGGCTCGGCGACTTCGGCAAGCCCGGCAATTATTTTGCCCGCCAGATCGACCGCTGGACCAAGCAGTACCGCGCGTCCGAGACCCAGCACATTCCCGAGTTCGAGAAGGTCGCCGAATGGCTGCCCAAGACCGTTCCGGAACAGGCGCGCGTCTCGATCGTCCATGGCGACTATCGCCTCGACAACATGATTTTCCACCCGACGGAACCGCGCGTGCTGGCCGCGCTGGACTGGGAGCTGTCGACGCTCGGCGATCCCATGGCCGACTTCACCTATCTGCTGATGCAGTGGGTCATGCCGGGCCTGGCCGGCGTCGATCTCAAGGCGCTCAACATCCCGAGCGTCGAAGAGGCCGCGCAGATCTATTGCAACGTGACCCAGATGAGCGTGCCGGACCTCAACTGGTACTTCTCCTATAATCTCTTCCGCCTCGCCGGCATCACGCAAGGCATCGCCGGCCGCATCCGCGACGGCACCGCCGCGAATGCCAAGGCGCTGGAGTCGGCCAAGCGCACCGTGCCGCTGTCAAAGGCGTCATGGGAGTACGCGCAGAAGGCGGGCGCGGTTTAGGAGAGACAAGGGCGCGGCCGGGTGGCCGCGCTTTTTTGTCTCGTGTCCCAGACGCACTGCAACGCCCTTAGCGTTGCTGCGCAGAGCCCGGACCCAGTTACTTGGCAACGGTGACTACCCCTTCGCGCAATGCGCGATCAGCTTCTTCACGAAGTCTGCGCATTTCTCCAGCTCCGCCATCTCGACAAATTCGTCCGGCGTGTGCGCCTGCGCGATCGATCCCGGGCCGATCACGACCGAGGGGATATCGGCCATGCCGGCAAACAGGCTCGCTTCGGTGCCGAAGGCGACCTTGGCGTGGTCGTTGCGGCCGGCGAGCTGCTTGGCCAGCGTAACGATCGCCGCATCGGCCGCGGTGTCGAGCGCGGGATAGTCGAGGATTTCCTCGAGATCGATGCCGCATTCCGGATGCCTCGCCTTCATCGCCGGCTCGAGCTCGGCCTTGGCCCAGGCCACGATCGCATCCGTCACCTCCCTGGACTCGCTGATGCCGATGCCGCGGCATTCGAAATCCACCGTGCAGGTGTCAGGCACGATGTTGAGCGCCGCGCCGCCATGCACGATGCTGGTGAGCAGCGTCGAGTGGGGCACGTCATAGAGGCTGTTGCGCTCGACCCGGCCTGCGAGCTTGACGGCGCGGCGACGGATTTCGGTGATCAGCTCGGCGGCGTATTCGATGGCGTTGACGCCATCAGGCGCGATCGAGGAGTGGCGGGCGAGGCCACGGAAAGTCGCGCGCACGCCGTGCTTGCCCTTGTGGCCGATGATGACCTTCATCTCGGTCGGCTCGCCGATGAAGGCGCCGAGCGGCCTGACTTTCTTCTTGGCGACCTCGGTGAGCATCGGGCGCACGCCGACGCAGCCGACCTCCTCGTCATAGGAGATCGCGAGATGGATCGGCGTGTTCAGCTTTGCCTCCAGCATCTCCGGCACCATGGCGAGGCACACCGCGACAAAGCCCTTCATGTCGGTGGTGCCGCGGCCGTAGAGCTTGCCGTCGCGCTCGATCAGCTTGAAGGGATCATGGCTCCAGTCCTGGCCCATGACAGGCACGACATCGGTATGGCCCGACAGCACGAGGCCGGGGCGATCCTCCGGCCCGATCGTGACCCAGAGCGAGGCCTTCTGTCCGGTCTCGTCGACGATGCGCTCACCCTTGATGCCGAGGAAGGCGAGATAGCTCTCGATATGCGCGATCAAAGGCAGGTTGGTGCGATCGCTGATGGTGTCGAAGCCGACGAGGTCGGCAAGCATGTTGCGGATGCGATCGGGGCGTGAGCTCGGGAAGATCGGGTTGGGCATTGTCACGTTCTTGTCAGGGGATTGCAGAGGCTGAGATTGCCTGCATGAACCATACCAACGTCGTACTCCAATGAGCAAATCAATACAGGTCTGTAGCCCGGATGGAGCGCAGCGCAATCCGGGGTCTTTTGCCCGCGCGGATGGATTCCCGGATTACGTTGCGCTCCATCCGGGCTACGAGATCTTGCGTTGCCCGTCAGGCAAAACACGCTAAGGCTCGGTCAATCCACGCTCACAAAAATATTCCACTTTACCGAAATTCGGAAACGGCGTATGTGTCGCCTCACTCCGGCCCAAGGAAGAGGGGCGTATCGCGATCGTCACGAACGCGGGCCGGGCGGCGGTGGACGTGAGCTACATCGGCGCGAAGGGCTTTGCAGGGCGGGCAACCGTGAGCGAGGCCGTCGCGCACACGACCGGTGCGGCTCGCGTACGGCAAAATCGTGTGGTCCTGACGCCCGGGGTCTGAGCGTCAAGTCTTGCGGTGATGTGTGTGGCCCGACCGGGCCGGCATGTCAGTCATCCGCAAGGCGACGGGGGCAATAGTGCATCGCTCCCCGGGGAGATCACGACATAAGCCGTTCCAACCATCGCGCAGGGAAGGCCGGGATGCTCCGGTTGCCCTGTTACCCGCTGTGCCGAGTAGCGCAATCTGCTCCTTGCATAGCGGTCAATGGGAGCCAGCCGGCTCCCGGCCTTCCCTGCGCCCTCTTTCATTGGGCGAAACGACGAAGCAAGGCTCGGGCGAGACAAGCCGCGAGAGCGCGAAGGTGTGTCTGCGATGAAGATGCGAAACGATAGAACGACGCTGCGTCCCCCACACTCCGTCATTGCGAGCGTAGCGAAGCAATCCAGACTGTCGCCGTGGAAAGATTCTGGATTGCTTCGCCACGCTCGCAATGACGATGTTGAGGCAGTTGTGCGCGAAATATCTCCCCACGGTCGTCCCGGCGAAGGCCGGGACCCATAACCCCAGGGAGTGGTTTTGCGAAGGCTCTTAGTGAAGAATATCCCCGCGGTACTAGCGCCGCCTTTCACCGATAGACCTCGCGGTATGGGTCCCGGCCTTCGCCGGGACGACACCGAGAGTGTGGCGGCGCTGTGCAAACCGGAGGGGAGAACCCCGTTGCTAAACCGGCTTCCCCGCATACGGCATCGACGCGGTGAGGCCACCATCCACCGGGAACGCCTGGCCGTTGACATACGACGCTTCGTCGCTTGCCAGAAACAATCCCATCGCGGCGAGCTCATGCGGCTGGCCGGGGCGCTTCAGCGGATTGAGCTGGCCGATCTTGTCTTGGGTGCCGCGCTCCTTGGCGCGGTCGAAGATCGGTTTGGTCATGCCGGTCTCGATCAGGCCCGGACAGACCGCGTTGATGCGCACGCCGGTGCCGGTGAGCGAATACGCCGTGGTCTGCACCAGCGAGATCACGCCGGCCTTGCTCGCCGCATAAGGATGTCCGCTGGCGCCGGCCTTGAGGCCTGCGACCGACGCGGTCAGCACGATTGCGCCGGACTGCTGCTTTACCATGTGCGGCATCGCATACTTCACCGCGAGGAACGGTCCGATCAGATTGATGCGCAGGATTTCCTGCCAGTGCTCCACCGTCTGCTCGGCGAGCGGAACGAGGCCGCCGGAAACGCCGGCATTGGCCCAGATCACGTCGAGCCGTCCGTGCGTCTTCACCGCCTTGTCGATCACGGCGATGACATCCTTCTCAGAGCCGGCGTCCGCGATCATTGCCTCGGCGACACCGCCGGCCTTCTTCACCTCGTCGACGGTTTCCTTCACCGCCTCGGTGCGATCGACCGCGATCAGCTTGGCGCCTTCCCTGGTGAACAGGTGTGCTGCCGCGCGACCGATGCCGCTGCCGGCGCCGGTGATGATGACGGATTTGCCTTGCAGGCGGCCCATGCGCTTTCTCCCTTTGGTTCGTGCGCGACGCTTGCCGCGCGACGGAATTTCAAACAGAATTTGAAACAGTAAAGTGTCTTGAGACACGTTCGCTACTCACGTACAGCGACATCACACGCGATGGAAGGGTTTCGATGATGTCCGACTCCAGCAAACCCGATGTGGTCACGACTCGGTGGTGGTGGGTCCGTCACGCGCCGGTGCGCAATGATGGCGGCAACATCTACGGGCAGAGCGATCTCGCTTGCGACACAAGCGACACTTATGTTTTCAACGCTGTTGCCAAGGTGCTGCCACGCAAGGCGGTCTGGTATTCGAGCAATCTGATGCGCACGCATCAGACCGCCGAAGCGATCTGGGAGGCAGGCTACCCGCGGCCCGCATCGATGACATGGGAGGCGGATCTCGCCGAGCAGAATCTCGGCCGCTGGCAGGGCATGAACCGGGCCCAGTTCATCGCCAGCCGCCCCGTCGGCGCGAGCTGGTTTGCCGACATCAACGAGCCCGCGCCCGGCGGCGAAAGTTTCATGGATCTCTACAACCGCACGCGCCGCACCGTCGAGCGGATCAACGGAGAGGCCGCAGGCCAGGACGTGATCGCGGTCGCGCATGGCGGCACCATCAAGGCGGCGATCGGCCTCGCACTCGACGGCCAGGTGGAGCGGGCACTGTCGTTCGACATCGACAATGTGTCGATCACGCGGCTCGATTATTTCGCGAGCCCCGAGCGGAGCGTCTGGCGCCTGCCGATGGTCAATCAGCAGCCGTGGATCGCGGATGACGCGCATGCCGAGATGCATCAGCTCGCGGGTCCGGAAGTCAAGAAGCTCGCCTGAGCGATTGCCGGCTCGCGCGACCGCGGCGTAAGCTTCAGGCCAATTCAAATCAACCTCTGGGAGGAAAGCATGACCTTGTTCGACATGAAGGGGAAAGTCGCCGTCATCACGGGATCGACGCGCGGCATCGGGCTTGCGATTGCCGAGCGCATGGCCGAGCACGGCGCCAAGGTCGTGATCTCCTCGCGCAAGGCCGACGTCTGCGAAGAGGTCGCCAAGGGCATCAACGACAAGTTCGGCAAGGGCACCGCGGTCGCGATCGCCGCCAACATCTCGTCCAAGGAAAACCTGCAAAACCTCGTCGACGAGAGCAATCGCGCCTTCGGCAAGATCGACGTGCTGGTCTGCAACGCCGCGTCGAACCCGTATTACGGTCCGCTCGCCGGCATCTCCGACGATCAGTTCAGAAAGATTCTCGACAACAACATCGTCGCCAACAACTGGCTGATCTCGATGGTGGTGCCGCAGATGATCGAGCGCAAGGACGGCTCGGTCATCATCGTCTCCTCGATCGGCGGCCTCAAGGGCTCGACCATCCTCGGCGCCTACGCGATCTCGAAGGCCGCCGACATGCAGCTCGCACGCAACCTCGCTTGCGAATACGGCAAGCACAATATCCGCGTGAACTGCATCGCGCCCGGCCTGATCAAGACCGACTTTGCCAAGGCGCTCTGGGACAATCCTGAGAATTTGAAAGCCTCAACCGCGCGCTCGCCGCTGCTGCGGATCGGCATCCCCGACGAGATCGCGGGCGCGGCGGTGTTCCTGGGCTCTGCGGCCGGCGACTTCATGACCGGCCAGACCATGGTGATCGACGGCGGCGCGACGATCAGTTGAGGCGTTTGCTGGTGCGCTCCCTCTCCCGCTTGCGGGAGAGGGCTGGGGAGAGGGTGCCTCCGCAGAGAGACTCCTGACGAGGAGAAAGCCCTCACCCGGCGCTACGCGCCGACCTCTCCCGCAAGCGGGAGAGGTTGCACCGAGATTGCGGCTCGATCGTCCAAACTGGTCAGGTCAATCCACCGCCGCGTAAACCAGATCCCGCACCAGCGTGCGCGTAAAATCGCGCTGTCCCGGGCCCTGGCTCATGAACACCGTGAACAGATCCTCCTTCGGATCGATCCAGAAGAACGTCCCGGCGATGCCGCTCCAGAAATACTGGCCGATGCTGCCGGGAAAGGGCGCGATGCCGGCGTCGCGGCGGACCGCAAAGCCGAGGCCGAAGCCGTGGCCGGGCGACAGCAGCGTGCCGTTGATTGCGACGTGCGGGCCGAGGTGATCGGAGGCCATCAGCTCCAGCGTCTTGCGGCCGATGATCCTGTTGCCGTCGAGCGTGCCGCCATTGCGCAGCATCAGTGCGAAGCGGGCGTAGTCCATCGTGGTCGAGACGAGGCCACCGCCGCCGGACTCCATCACCGGCTGCTCCAGCATATTGAAGAGAGCGACCTTGTCGCCGGTCCAGGGATCGTCCGCGAAGGGCTCGGCGAGGCGACCGGCATTGGCCTCGGAGGTCGAGAAGCCGGTCTCGGCCATCTGCAACGGCGCCAGGATGCGTTCGGCCAGATACGCGCCGAGCGACTTGCCGCTGACGACCTCGATGATACGGCCGAGGATGTCGGTGGAGCGGCTGTAGTTGAATTCGTCGCCGGGGTGGCAGACGAGCGGGAAGCTTGCCACCAGCGCGGCGTGCTCGGCATTGCTGATCCTGCGGCTGCGCACCCGCGAGTCCTGGTAGATCTTGTGCACGGGGCCGTCGCCCTGGTGCTCGTAAGTCAGGCCCGAGGTGTGGCGGAGCAGGTCCTGCACCGTCATCGCCCGCTTTGCTGGAACCAGCTCGAGCTTGCCGCCGCTGACCACGCCGACCTTCTGGTCGGCAAACTCCGGAATGAATTTTGCGACGGGATCGCTGAGGAGGAGATGGCCGTCCTCGACCAGCGTCATGACGCCGACCGACACGATCGGCTTGGTCATCGAGAAGATGCGGAAGATCGAATCAAGTGCCATCGGCGCGGACGCAGCCGGGCTCTGCTTGCCGAGCGCCTCGAACCAGCCGATTTGGCCGCGCCGGGCCACCAGCACGGTCATCCCGGGCACGGTTCCCCTGTCGACCTCGCGCCTGAAGGCGTCCGACATCGCCTGGAGGCGGGGGCGCGACAGGCCTAGCGTTTCCGGCTTGGCATCGGGCAGGGATGGGGTTTTCGGCGTGATCGCGGCGTGAGGGGCAGCTTGGACAGTCATGGGCACTCCCGGTTTCTCATTATTATCGGGAATGAACTGTGGCCCGGAAGCCGCGGGACAAACAAGCGAAGCCGGCGCGCGTCACCCTTGCAATCCGTCCTTGCAATCCGGCCGCGCCCTGTGCTTGAAAGCGCCCCTGATCCGCGCGGCGACGTGAGGGTCCGTAGGAGTGTAGCTCAATTGGTAGAGCACCGGTCTCCAAAACCGGGGGTCGCAGGTTCGAGCCCTGCCACTCCTGCCAGCTCATCCCAGCCAATCAGGATCGACAGGCAGGACAGGGACGAGCTGAAAAGCTCGGACCGTGGGTGATGCTGATCAAGTAAGCCCTTGATCCGGATCAGGTCCGCTGGCGGCGGCCGTGTGTATCCCGGCCTGCCCACACCTTGACGTTTGGCCCCATCAGCAGTACATACCCCGCACTCGCAGCCGGCCCGTTAAACGCGGATCTCCGGCGCGGCTTTGAAATCCCCCGAACAATCGAGCCCGGTTTTCCGGCTCATCCTTCGAGACAGAGGGCTGGGCCAACGGCGGCTGTTCGGATCCCTGAAATCCTTAATGGCGTCTCAAACGATGGCAGTCAGCCCGTTCAAATTCTTGCAGGAAGTGCGCTCGGAGACCGCCAAGGTCACCTGGCCGACCCGCCGCGAGACCACGATCACCACCATCATGGTGTTCGTGATGGTCGCCGTGGCCTCGGTGTTCTTCTTTGCCGCCGATCAGATCATCCGCTACCTCATCACCTTCCTTTTGGGCATTCACTGATGGCAACAGCAGCCGCTGCAACCCAATCGACCGACAAGCGCTGGTACATCGTCCACGCCTATTCGAACTTCGAGAAGAAGGTCGCCGAATCGATCCGCGAGCAGGCCAAGCAGCGTGGGCTCGAGGAGCTGTTCGAGCTGGTGCTGGTTCCGACCGAGAAGGTCACGGAAGTGCGCCGCGGCCGCAAGATCGACGCCGAGCGCAAGTTCTTCCCGGGCTACGTGCTGGTGAAGATGAAGCTGACCGACGAGGCGTTTCATCTGATCAAGAACACGCCGAAGGTCACGGGCTTCCTCGGCGCGGAGAACAAGCCGATGCCGATCTCGGAAGCCGAGGCGATGCGCATCCTGCACCAGGTGCAGGAAGGCGTGGAACGGCCGAAGGCGTCGGTGTCGTTCGAGATCGGCGAGAACGTGCGCGTGGCCGACGGCCCGTTCGCTTCGTTCTCAGGTGTGGTCGAGGAGATCGACGAGGCACGCTCGCGCGTGAAGGTCGCGGTGTCGATCTTCGGCCGCGCCACGCCGGTCGAGCTGGAATTCGGTCAGGTCGAGAAGGTCTGACCGGGTAGGCGTGAGGCTTCGGTCTCACGCGAGCAAGAGGCCGTGGGAGGGAGAGGGCGGTTGCCAGCCGCACCCGACCCAGACCACGAACCTGAAACCGCCGGCCTGGCCGGCACAACAGGAGTGATACATGGCAAAGAAAGTGACCGGATACCTGAAGCTTCAGGTCCCGGCCGGTGCGGCGAATCCCTCGCCCCCGATCGGTCCCGCGCTTGGTCAGCGCGGTCTCAACATCATGGAGTTCTGCAAGGCGTTCAACGCCCAGACCCAGAAGGAAGAGAAGAACACCCCGATCCCGGTGATCATCACCATCTATGCGGACCGTTCCTTCACCTTCGAGATGAAGACGCCGCCGATGTCCTTCTTCCTCAAGCAGGCCGCCAAGATTCAGTCCGGCTCGAAGGCGCCGGGCCGTGACAAGGCCGGCTCGGTGACGCGTGCACAGGTGCGCGACATCGCGGAGAAGAAGATGAAGGATCTCAATTGCGACACCATCGAATCGGCCATGAAGATGGTCGAGGGCTCTGCCCGCTCGATGGGTCTGGAAGTGGCGGGGTAAGGGCTCATGGCAATCGGAAAGCGTTTGAACAAAGCCCGCGAAGGTGTTGACCGCGAAAAGCTTTACCCGCTCGCGGACGCCATCAAGATGGTCAAGGAACGCGCGAAAGCGAAGTTCGACGAGACCATCGAGGTCGCGATCAATCTCGGCGTCGATCCGCGTCACGCCGACCAGATGGTCCGCGGTGTCGTGACCCTGCCGAACGGCACCGGCCGTACGCTCCGCGTCGGCGTGTTCGCCCGCGGCGCCAAGGCCGATGAGGCCAAGGCTGCGGGTGCCGACATCGTCGGCGCCGAGGACCTGGTCGAGAAGGTGCAGAACGGCACGATCGATTTCGATCGTTGCATCGCCACCCCCGACATGATGCCGCTGGTCGGCCGTCTCGGTAAGGTGCTCGGCCCGCGCGGCCTGATGCCGAACCCGAAGATCGGCACCGTGACCATGGACGTCACCGGTGCGGTGAAGGGTGCCAAGGGTGGCTCGGTCGAGTTCCGCGTCGAGAAGGCCGGCATCCTGCAGGCCGGCGTCGGCAAGGCCTCGTTCTCCGAGGAGAAGCTGGTCGAGAACATCAAGGCGCTGGCTGACGCCGTCGCCAAGGCCAAGCCGGCCGGCTCCAAGGGCACCTACATCCAGCGCGTTGCGGTGTCTTCGACCATGGGTCCGGGCGTGAAGGTCGAGCCGGGCACGATTCTCGGCTGAGGTTTGGAAATTGCATGAGGCGAGGGGCGGAATCGGGCAACCGATTCCGCCCCTTTCCATTTTCGACGGCATTTCACCGGAAACAACAACAATGGCTGACAAGGTCCTGATCTATTCGCGCTTTCCCAAGACGATGGTGGCGCGCTTCGCCGAACGTTTTGATTTGCTCGACAGCGGCGGCAAGCCGGCGCGGGAGGTGTTTTCGGTCGAAGAGCTCGCAGGCGTCCGCGCCATGCTGACTGCGGGCGGCACGCCGCTCGGCGCAGACGCGATGGACCTGCTGCCGAAGCTCGGCGCCATTGTCTGCTACGGCACCGGCTATGACGGTGTCGACCTGAAGGCGGCCGCTGCGCGCAACATCGCGGTCGGCCACAGCCCTGGTGCCAATGCCGCCTCGGTCGCCGATATCGCAATGACTCTGATGCTGGCGGTGACGCGGCGGATCCTGATTGCCGACCACTATGTCCGCAGCGGCGACTGGGCCGCCTCAAGGCAGTCGCCGATGATGCGTCCGCAAGCCGGCATGCCCGGCCGCCGCGTCGGCGTCTACGGCATGGGCGAGATCGGTCGCAAGATCGCGGCGCGCTGCGCCGCCTTCGAGAGCGAGGTCGGGTATTTCAGCCGCACCAAATACGATCTGCCCTATCAATATTTCCCGACGCTGGAGGCGCTCGCCGACTGGTGCAGCGTGCTGATGATCGCCGTGCGGGCAGGGGCCGACACCCAGCACGCCGTCAACGCCGATATTCTCAAGCGCCTCGGCGAAGACGGCTACGTCGTCAACATCTCCCGCGGCTCGGTCATCGACGAGAAGGCGCTGGTTGCGGCCCTGATCGACAAGACCATCGCCGGCGCCGGCCTCGACGTCTACGAGAAGGAACCGCACGCGCCCGACGCGCTGACCGCGCTGCCGAACGTGGTGCTCGCGCCGCATCTCGGCGGCCACACGCTGGAGTCCCACGTCGCCATGCAGAACTGCGTGCTGGCGAACCTGACCGGGTTCTTCGAGGGCAGGCCGCTGCCATACAGGGTCAAATCAGCCTGAATCGGCCCTTGTCAGCCTGCCTCAGGCCCCGCCGGCAATCGATTGGAACTGGTGTGAATTTTGCTCTTGGCAATCGGGCTCCGAGCGGTTAAAGAACCGCTTCCGGACGTGCCGGCCTTGGCTGGCGCGTTCGTGCACGCATTCCGAAAACCCGATACGGTAGGAGATCATTCCTTTTCAGGACGTCCGCAAGGATTTGCCGAAAAAGGAAGGAAAACCCGTCAGTTCGGTGGGGTGCGGGCAGAGGTCAGGCGGCTCGCCGGCTGACCTTGTCCTGTCCAAGACTGCAGGCGCCCGCGGGAAATTTCGATTTCTCAACGGCTTAATCGCATGGCCTGCATAGACGGGTGAAGACCGGATTTCACTTCGCGTTCCACTTTGGTGGTGGTTGCGGAATGGGTTTGGTTCGGACCTCGACACGCCGTGGGCCTTAGCGGGTTCCCGGAGGGCAGGCTTTGAATTGTCGTCTTGCCCGGCATGTCCGATGGGTTTTGCCCCTGAGGTTCAAGTTTGGGCGGGACGATGGGTGCAACCCGGCGGTCCCGCTTTCGCGATGACCGCCAACCGGAAAGAGCTTGCTGTGGAACGAGCGGCAAAAAAAGAAGCGGTCGAACAGCTCAATGGGGTCTTCAAGACCACGAGCGTCGCGGTCGTTGCTCAATATTCCGGCCTCACCGTTGCCCAGATGCAGAAGCTGCGCACGCAGATGAAGCAGGCTGGCGCCTCGGTGAAGGTCTCGAAGAACCGTCTCGCCAAAATTGCTCTTGAAGGCACCGACGTCGTTGCCATCGGCCCCATGCTGAAGGGACCGACCGTGATCGCCACTTCGAACGATCCGGTAGCGGCGCCGAAGGTCGCCATCGAATTCGCCAAGGCGAACGAAAAGTTCGTCATCGTCGGCGGCTCGATGGGAAAGACCGTCCTGAATGTCGACGGCGTGAAGGCGCTTGCCTCGCTGCCGTCGCTTGACGAACTGCGCGGCAAGATCGTCGGCCTGCTTGTGGCCCCGGCGACCAAGCTCGCTCAGCTCGCCAACGCGCCCGCGGGCAAGCTCGCGCGCGTCATCCAGGCTCATGCCTCAAAGGGCGAAGCGGCCTGACGCCCTTCGCAAAACTCAAACCCGAACCAGACTTACATTCAAGGAAACTGAACAATGGCTGACTTGCAGAAGATCGTTGACGACCTCTCGAGCCTCACCGTGCTCGAGGCTGCCGAACTCGCGAAGCTCCTCGAAGAGAAGTGGGGCGTTTCGGCTGCCGCGGCCGTCGCCGTGGCCGGCCCGGCTGGTGGTGGCGCTGCCGCCGCTCCGGCTGAAGAGAAGACCGAATTTACGGTCGTTCTGGCCGCCGCCGGCGACAAGAAGATCGAGGTCATCAAGGAAGTCCGCGCCATCACCGGCCTGGGCCTGAAGGAAGCAAAGGACCTCGTCGAGGGCGCGCCGAAGCCTGTCAAGGAAGGTGTGAACAAGGAAGAGGCCGACAAGATCAAGGCGCAGCTCGAGAAGGCTGGCGCCAAGGTCGAGCTCAAGTAACCGCAGGTTACTTGAGCGAGATCCCGGGCGAGCGTCAGCGAGACCCGGGATCCCGGACCACAGATCTGGTGGCCGTGAGGTCCCGAAAGGCTGGCCCGGATGCAAAAGGCGTGCGACGGATCGTCCCGACGCAGGCTGAACACGAAAAAGTGTGGGGATTTGAGGGTTTACCCCTCGAATCTCCACTATTGTCGCCCCATATCGGGTCGGCAGCACGAAAGCGCGGTGGGCAGGGATGCCGGATTTCCCTGTAAGCCGTTGGGAGAGCAGGCTATTTCGGGCTTTTGCAGTCCGTGAAGACAATCGTTGTGACGGGCGGGCGTGCCTATGCGCCCCGCGCGTCGTTTTGCGTTTTGAAGGTCTGAAGAACAGATTCAGGACATGACGGCCTGAAACTGGATTTTCGGTCCCCCAAAACGGGTTCGAAAAATTCAACCCGGGGAGCGGCGGCAGCCGCGTTCCGGACGGCGCGCCCAGAGCGGGCGACGAAATGAGAGGCCACGATGGCGCAGCAGACATTCACCGGTCGCAAACGCGTTCGCAAGTTCTTCGGACACATCAAGGAAGTCGCCGAGATGCCGAACCTCATCGAGGTTCAGAAGGCGTCCTATGACCAGTTCCTGATGGTCGACGAACCCGCGGGCGGGCGTCTCGACGAGGGCCTCCAGGCCGTGTTCCGGTCCGTGTTCCCGATCTCCGACTTCTCGGGCACCTCGATGCTGGAGTTCGTCCGCTACGAGTTCGAGCAGCCGAAATATGACGTCGACGAGTGCCGCCAGCGCGGCATGACCTTCGCGGCCCCCCTCAAGGTGACGCTGCGCCTCATCGTGTTCGATATCGACGAGGAAACCGGCGCGAAGTCCGTCAAGGACATCAAGGAGCAGGACGTCTACATGGGCGATATCCCGCTCATGACGATGAACGGCACCTTCATCGTGAACGGCACCGAGCGCGTCATCGTCTCGCAGATGCACCGTTCGCCGGGCGTGTTCTTCGACCACGACAAGGGCAAGACCCATTCGTCGGGCAAGCTGCTGTTCGCTGCCCGCGTGATCCCGTATCGCGGCTCCTGGCTCGACATCGAGTTCGACGCCAAGGACATCGTCTATGCGCGTATCGACCGTCGCCGCAAGATTCCGGTGACGTCGCTGATGTTCGCGCTCGGCCTCGACGGCGAGGCGATCCTGTCCACGTTCTACAAGAAGATCCTCTACAAGCGGACCAAGGAAGGCTGGCGCGTTCCGTTCGACGCCAACCGTTTCCGCGGCTACTCGACCATCAACGACCTGATCGACGCCGACACCGGCAAGGTCGTGCTCGAGGCGGGCAAGAAGCTCACCGTCCGCGCCGCCCGTCAGCTCCAGGAGAAGGGGCTCAAGGCGCTGCGCCTGTCGGATGAGGAGCTCGTCGGCAACTATCTCGCCGAGGACCTCGTCAATCCGAAGACGGGTGAGATCCACGCCGAAGCCGGTGAAGAGATCACCGACAAATCCATGAAGGTCCTCAACGAGCACGGCTACAAGGAGCTGCCGCTGCTCGACATCGACCACGTCAATGTCGGCGCCTATATCCGCAACACGCTCTCGGCCGACAAGAACATGACGCGCGAGGACGCGCTGTTCGACATCTACCGCGTGATGCGTCCCGGCGAGCCGCCGACGCTGGATTCGGCCCAGGCGATGTTCCAGTCGCTGTTCTTCGACGCCGAGCGCTACGACCTCTCCGCGGTCGGCCGCGTCAAGATGAACATGCGCCTCGACCTCGATGCGCCCGACACCCAGCGCACGCTGCGCAAGGAGGACATCCTCTCCGTCATCAAGACGCTGGTGGACCTGCGCGACGGCAAGGGCGAGATCGACGACATCGACCATCTCGGCAACCGCCGTGTGCGCTCGGTCGGCGAGCTCATGGAGAACCAGTACCGGATCGGCCTCCTGCGTATGGAGCGCGCGATCAAGGAGCGCATGTCCTCGGTCGACATCGACACGGTCATGCCGCAGGACCTGATCAACGCGAAGCCGGCGGCTGCCGCCGTGCGCGAGTTCTTCGGCTCCTCGCAGCTCTCGCAGTTCATGGACCAGACCAACCCGCTGTCGGAGATCACCCACAAGCGCCGTCTTTCGGCGCTTGGACCGGGCGGTCTGACCCGCGAGCGCGCCGGCTTCGAGGTGCGCGACGTGCATCCGACGCATTACGGCCGCATCTGCCCGATCGAGACGCCGGAAGGTCCGAACATCGGTCTGATCAACTCGCTCGCGACGTTCGCACGCGTGAACAAGTACGGCTTCGTCGAGACGCCGTACCGCAAGGTCAAGGACGGCCGCGTCACCGACGAGGTCGTGTACCTCTCGGCGATGGAAGAGGGCCGCTACACGGTCGCGCAGGCCAACGTGCCGCTCGACCCGAAGGGCCGCTTCACCGAAGACCTCGTGGTCTGCCGTCACGCCGGCGAAGTCTTGCCGGTCACGCCGGACAAGGTCGACTACATGGACGTGTCGCCGAAGCAGCTCGTTTCGGTGGCCGCGGCGCTGATCCCGTTCCTCGAGAACGACGACGCCAACCGCGCGCTGATGGGCTCGAACATGCAGCGCCAGGCGGTGCCGCTGGTTCGCGCCGAGGCGCCGTTCGTCGGCACCGGCATGGAAGGCGTAGTTGCGCGTGACTCGGGTGCCGCGATCGCGGCGCGCCGTTCGGGCGTGATCGACCAGATCGACGCGACCCGCGTCGTCATCCGCGCCACTGAAGATCTCGATCCGACCAAGTCGGGCGTCGATATCTACCGGCTGATGAAGTACCAGCGCTCGAACCAGTCGACCTGTATCAACCAGCGTCCGCTGGTGAAGGTCGGCGACATCGTCAAGAAGGGCGACATCATTGCCGACGGTCCGTCGACCGATCTTGGCGAGCTCGCGCTCGGCCGCAACGTGCTGGTCGCGTTCATGCCGTGGAACGGCTACAACTTCGAAGACTCGATCCTGCTCTCCGAGCGGATCGTGAAGGAAGACGTGTTTACCTCAATTCATATCGAAGAATTCGAGGTGATGGCCCGTGACACCAAGCTCGGGCCTGAGGAAATCACCCGCGACATTCCGAACGTCTCGGAAGAAGCGCTGAAGAACCTCGACGAAGCCGGTATCGTCTACATCGGCGCGGAAGTGCGCGCCGGCGACATCCTGGTCGGCAAGATCACGCCGAAGGGCGAAAGCCCGATGACGCCGGAAGAAAAGCTTCTGCGCGCCATCTTCGGCGAGAAGGCCTCCGACGTTCGCGACACCTCGCTGCGCGTTCCTCCGGGCGTGCAGGGCACGATCGTGGAAGTGCGCGTGTTCAACCGTCACGGCGTCGACAAGGACGAGCGTGCGCTGGCGATCGAGCGGGAAGAGATCGAGCGTCTGGCCAAGGACCGCGACGACGAGCAGGCGATCCTGGACCGCAACGTCTACAACCGTCTTGCCGAGCTGCTCGAGGGTCGGCAGGGCATCGCGGGTCCGAAGGGCTTCAAGAAGGACACCAAGATCACCCGTGCGGTGCTCGAGGAGTACCCGAAGTCGCAGTGGTGGCTGTTCGCCTCGCCGAACGACAAGCTGATGGCCGAGATCGAGGCCATGCGGAAGCAGTACGACGAGTCGAAGAAGGGGCTGGAACAGCGCTTCCTCGACAAGGTCGAGAAGCTTCAGCGCGGTGACGAATTGCCGCCCGGCGTGATGAAGATGGTCAAGGTCTTCGTCGCGGTGAAGCGCAAGATCCAGCCCGGCGACAAGATGGCCGGCCGCCACGGCAACAAGGGCGTGGTGTCGAAGATCGTGCCGATCGAGGACATGCCGTTCCTCGAAGACGGTACGCATGCCGACATCGTGCTCAATCCGCTCGGCGTGCCCTCGCGCATGAACGTCGGACAGATCCTCGAGACCCATCTCGGCTGGGCCTGCGCCGGCCTCGGCAAGCGGATCGGCCAGACGGTCGATGCGTATCTGTCGAAGCAGGACATCAAGCCGCTGAAGGAAACCTTGAAGAAGGTCTACGGCGAGGACGAGACGATCAAGTCGCTCAACGACAACGAACTGATCGAGCTCGGCCACAATCTGAGCCGCGGCGTGCCGATCGCGACGCCGGTGTTCGACGGTGCCAAGGAGACCGACATCGAGGAGATGCTGAAGCTCGCGGGTCTCGACGCTTCGGGTCAGTCGACCGTCTATGACGGCCGCACCGGCGATGCCTTCGATCGCAAGGTGACGGTGGGCTACATCTACATGCTCAAGCTGCACCATCTCGTCGACGACAAGATCCACGCGCGTTCGATCGGTCCGTACTCGCTCGTCACCCAGCAGCCGCTGGGCGGCAAGGCGCAGTTCGGCGGCCAGCGCTTCGGCGAAATGGAGGTGTGGGCGCTCGAAGCTTACGGCGCGGCCTACACGCTCCAGGAAATGCTGACCGTGAAGTCGGACGACGTCGCCGGCCGTACCAAGGTGTACGAGGCGATCGTGCGCGGCGACGACACCTTCGAGGCCGGTATTCCGGAATCGTTCAACGTGCTGGTCAAGGAAATGCGCTCGCTCGGCCTCAACGTCGACCTGCACAATTCCAAGGTCGGTCCCGGCACGGCGGAAGCAGCCGAGTAACACGACCCTTCATGCCCGGCCTTGACGGCCGGGCATCGGCGCCCCTCCCAAGGCCTTGAGGGCAGGGCGCCCCGCTTAGTGATTTTCGAATTTGCGGCCGGAGGCGACCGGCACGCGAGGAGAAGACGATGAACCAAGAAATTATGAATCTCTTCAACCCGACGACGCCGGCTCAGGTCTTCGACCAGATCCGGATCTCGATCGCGTCTCCAGAGAAGATTCTGTCCTGGTCCTACGGCGAGATCAAGAAGCCGGAGACCATCAACTACCGTACCTTCAAGCCCGAGCGCGACGGCCTGTTCTGCGCGCGCATCTTCGGGCCGATCAAGGATTACGAGTGCTTGTGCGGCAAGTACAAGCGCATGAAGTACAAGGGCATTATCTGCGAGAAGTGCTCGGTCGAGGTCACGCTGTCGCGCGTCCGGCGCGAGCGCATGGGCCATATCGAGCTCGCGGCGCCCGTTGCCCACATCTGGTTCCTGAAGTCGCTGCCGTCGCGCATCGGCCTTCTGCTCGACATGACGCTGAAGGATCTCGAGCGGATCCTCTACTTCGAATATTACGTCGTGCTTGAGCCGGGCCTCACCGCGCTGAAGGACCGTCAGCTGCTGTCGGAAGACGAGTATCTGAAGGCGCAGGACGAGTACGGCCAGGATTCCTTCACCGCCATGATCGGCGCGGAAGCGATCCGCGAGCTGCTCAAGGGCATGGACCTCGAGAAGCTCGAGGCCTCCTTGCGCGTCGAGATGCAGGAGACCGACTCCGACATCAAGCACAAGAAGCTCGCCAAGCGCCTGAAGATCGTCGAGGCGTTCCGTCACTCCGGCAACAAGCCGGAATGGATGATCCTGACCGTCGTGCCGGTGATCCCGCCGGACCTGCGTCCGCTGGTGCCGCTGGACGGCGGCCGCTTCGCGACGTCGGACCTCAACGACCTGTATCGCCGCGTCATTAACCGCAACAACCGCTTGAAGCGGCTGATGGAGCTGCGCGCGCCGGACATCATCATCCGCAACGAGAAGCGCATGCTTCAGGAGGCGGTGGATGCGCTGTTCGACAATGGCCGCCGCGGCCGCGTCATCACGGGTGCCAACAAGCGTCCGCTGAAGTCGCTCGCCGACATGCTCAAGGGCAAGCAGGGCCGGTTCCGTCAGAACCTGCTCGGCAAGCGCGTCGACTATTCGGGCCGTTCGGTGATCGTGGTCGGTCCCGAGCTGCGCCTGCATCAGTGCGGCCTGCCGAAGAAGATGGCGCTGGAGCTGTTCAAGCCGTTCATCTATTCGCGGCTTGACGCCAAGGGCCTGTCCACCACCGTGAAGCAGGCGAAGAAGCTGGTCGAGAAGGAACGGCCCGAGGTCTGGGACATCCTGGACGAGGTCATCCGCGAGCATCCGGTGCTGCTCAACCGCGCGCCGACGCTGCATCGCCTGGGCATCCAGGCGTTCGAGCCGGTGCTGATCGAGGGCAAGGCGATCCAGCTTCACCCGCTGGTCTGCTCCGCGTTCAACGCCGACTTCGACGGCGACCAGATGGCCGTGCACGTTCCGCTGTCGCTCGAAGCGCAGCTGGAAGCGCGCGTGCTGATGATGTCGACCAACAACATCCTGCATCCGGCGAACGGCCAGCCGATCATCGTGCCGTCGCAGGACATCGTGCTCGGTCTCTACTACGTCTCGATCATGCGCGAAGGCCTGCCCGGCGAGGGCAAGCTGTTCGGCGACATGGCCGAGCTCGAGCACGCCCTGCACGCGAAGGTCATCCACCTTCACACCAAGATCAAGTATCGGTGGGAAGGCATGGACGAGACCGGCAAGATCTCCAAGCGCTGGATCGAGACCACCGCCGGCCGCGTCATGCTCGGCAATCTGCTGCCGCGAAACCCGCGGATCTCGTACGAGATCATCAACAAGCTGATGACCAAGCGCGAGATCTCGGGTGTCATCGACCAGGTCTACCGTCACTGCGGCCAGAAGGAGACTGTGATCTTCTGCGACCGCATCATGGCGCTCGGCTTCTACAACGCGTTCAAGGCCGGCATCTCGTTCGGCAAGGACGACATGGTCGTGCCGCACAGCAAGTGGAAGATCGTCGACACCACCCGTACGCTGGCGAAGGATTTCGAGCAGCAGTATAACGACGGCCTGATCACCCATGGCGAGAAGTACAACAAGGTCGTCGACGCCTGGTCGAAGGCCACGGAAGAAATCGCCAAGGCGATGATGAAGGAGATCTCCTCCACCAAGAAGACGGCGAGTGGAGCCGATGCCGACATCAACTCGATCTACATGATGGCTCACTCCGGTGCCCGCGGTTCGCCGGCCCAGATGCGCCAGCTCGCCGGCATGCGCGGCCTGATGGCCAAGCCGTCGGGCGAGATCATCGAGACGCCGATCATCTCGAACTTCAAGGAAGGCCTCTCGGTTCTCGAGTACTTCAACTCGACCCACGGCGCCCGCAAGGGTCTCGCGGACACCGCGTTGAAGACCGCGAACTCCGGCTACCTGACCCGTCGTCTGGTCGACGTCGCGCAGGATTGCATCATCACGCAGAGCGACTGCGGCACCAAGCTCGGCATCAAGATGCGCGCCATCGTCGATGCCGGCACCGTGGTGGCTTCGCTCGGTTCGCGCATCCTCGGACGCACGGCCTGCGAAGACATCCGTGACAGCTCCGGCAAGGTGATCATCAAGCGCGACACGCTGATGGAGGAGAGCCATCTGGACGCCATCCATCAGGGTGGTGTGCAGGAGGTGAAGATCCGCTCGGCGCTGACCTGCGAGCTCGTCAACGGCATTTGCGGCAAGTGCTACGGCCGCGATCTCGCTCGCGGCACGCCGGTCAACCACGGTGAAGCCGTCGGCGTCATCGCGGCGCAGTCGATCGGCGAGCCGGGCACCCAGCTCACCATGCGCACCTTCCACATCGGCGGTGCGGCGCAGCTCAACGAGCAGTCTTTCGTCGAAGCCAATTTCGACGGCAAGATCGTTATCAGGAACAAGGCCATCGCCCGCAACAGCGAAGGTCATCTGGTCGCGATGGTGCGCAACATGGTGGTGGCGATCGTCGATGCCGACGGCACCGAGCGTGCGACGCACCGTATCCAGTACGGCGCGCGCCTGCACGTCGACGAAGGCGACATGGTCAAGCGTGGCCAGCGCATCGTCGAGTGGGATCCCTACACCCGTCCGCTTCTCACCGAGGTCGAAGGAACCATCGGCTTCGAGGATCTGGTCGAAGGGCAGTCGATCTCGGAAACGCTGGACGAGGCCACCGGTATCGCCAAGCGCGTGGTCATCGACTGGCGCTCGACCCGCGGCGGCTCGGACCTGCGTCCGGCCATCGTGGTCAAGGGCAAGGACGGCAAGGTGCTCAAGCTCGCCCGGGGCGGCGATGCCCGCTACATGCTGTCGGTCGACGGCATTCTGTCGGTCGACATCGGAGCCAAGGTCCAGCCGGGCGACATCCTCGCCCGTGTCTCGACCGAAAGCGCCAAGACGCGTGACATCACCGGCGGTCTGCCGCGGGTGGCGGAACTGTTCGAGGCACGGCGTCCGAAGGATGCGGCGATCATCGCCGAAATCGCGGGCACCATCCGGTTCGGGCGCGATTACAAGAACAAGCGTCGCATCTCGATCGAGCCGATGGACAAGACCGACGAGCCGCGCGAGTACCTGATCCCGAAGGGCAAGCACATCCACCTTCAGGACGGCGACGTCGTCGAAAAGGGCGACTTCATCGTGGAAGGCAACCCGGCGCCGCACGACATCCTGGCGGTCAAGGGCATCGAGGAACTCGCGGCCTATCTGGTCAACGAGATTCAGGAGGTCTACCGGCTCCAGGGCGTGCTCATCAACGACAAGCACATCGAGGTGATTGTCCGTCAGATGCTCCAGAAGGTGGAAATCACCGACCAGGGCGACACGGACATGATCTCCGGCGAGCAGGTCGACAAGATCGAGTTCGACGCGCTCAACGAGAAGGCCAAGGAAGAGGGCAAGAAGCCCGCCACGGGGACGCCGGTTCTGCTCGGCATCACCAAGGCGAGCCTCCAGACTCGCTCCTTCTTCTCGGCGGCCTCGTTCCAGGAGACCACCCGCGTCCTCACGGAAGCGGCGGTCAACGGCAAGGTCGATCCGCTCGAAGGCCTGAAGGAGAACGTCATCGTCGGCCGGCTGATCCCGGCGGGCACCGGCGCCTCCATGGCCAAGATCCGCGAAGTCGCCGTGAAGCGCGACAAGATGATCCTCGACGAGCGCGAGAAGCAGGCCTCGGTCGTGCCGCCGGCGCCGGAAGCGGAGCCGATGGCGCTGCCGCCCGCGGAATGATGCCTCATCCGTAAGACTACCGAGGAAAGACAAAAGGCCGGCGGAAGCCGGCCTTTTTGCTGCTTTGTTTGGTTGCTGCGGTGCGGGACCAACCTTTGTTCATCTTCCCTTCAGTCTGAAAAGCGCTTCTGGTAGGGGAGCTTAGACCGGTGGTCCCGTGACGGGGGCAGGGCCGGAGACCACGGAACTCAAATGCTTGATCTCGCAATCGTAGGCGGCGGCCCCGGCGGGCTGATGAGCGCCTGGTATCTGAAGCGTAAGCTCGGCGACCTCTGCCGCATCACCATTTTCGAAGCCTCCGACCGGCTCGGCGGCAAGATCGTCACGCGCAAATTCGATTCCGCGCCGGCGATGTATGAAGCCGGCGTCGCCGAGATCTACGACTACTCGATGACCGGGCCCGACCCGCTACGCGAGCTGATCCAGCATTTCGGCTTGCAGACCATTCCGATGGATGCGGAGCAGGTGCAGTTCGGCGGCGAGCTGCTCAACGACGTCGCCGGCATGCGCCGCAAATACGGCGCCATGACCGCGGCCGCGATCGAGTCGTTTCGCACGCGCTGCGCCGAGAAGATGACGCCGATCGAATATTACGAAGGCGTCGGCGCGCACGACAATGAGAACCCCTGGGCCTACAAGACCGCCGAGCAGGTGCTCGACGAAGAGGTCGAGGACGAGACCGCCAAGCGCTTCTTCAAGGTGATGGCGCGCTCCGACATCGCGACCGAGAGCCACAACACCAACGGCCTCAACGCGCTGAAAAATTACCTGATGGACGTCGACGGCTATATCGGCCTCTACTCCATCCAGAACGGCAACGAGCAGATCGTCGAGTGCCTCCAGTCGGAGGTCAATGCCGACATTCAGCTCAATCACCGCGTGCTCACCGTCGGCAAGGCTGAGACCGGCCGCTATCAGCTCAAGATGATGAACGGCAAGGGACCGGAGACGCGCGACTTCGACCTCGTGCTGGTCTGCCTGCCGCATTCCTGGCTCGCCACCATGGGGTGGGAGGGCGAGCAGCTCCGCAAGTCGATGGTCAAGCATGTGTCGTATTTCGATCGTCCCGCGCATTACCTGCGCGTCTCGATCCTGTTCGACACCCCGTTCTGGGGCGACAAGATTTCCGGCGCCTGGTTTATGTCGGAAGCCTTCGGCGGCTGCTGCGTCTACAACGAGGGCGCGCGCCACGATGTCGGCAAGCACGGCGTGTTGAACTGGCTGATTCCCGGCTCCGACGCGCTCGCTTTCGCCAATCTGTCGGATCAGGAGCTGTTCGACGCCGCGCTGAAATCGCTGCCGGCTTCGCTCGGCGATGCGCGCGCGCATTTCATGGAAGGCAAGATCCACCGCTGGCTGTCGTCGGTGAACGCAATCCCGGGCGGCGTGCCGGTGCGCGACGTCATGACCAACCACCGGCCCGAGCCGAAGGAGCACCCCGGCATCGTGCTGGTCGGCGACTATCTGTTCGATTCGACGCTGAACGGCCTGCTCGACTCCTCCGATGCCGCGACCGATATCATCCTGACCGAGATGATGCGCCTGCGCCGCGAGCGCGTGCAGGGCGGCAAGCCGGTCTCCGACAAGATCGACCGCGACTATTTCGAGAACTATCGCGGCCTCGGTCCCTATGGCGAGGCGTGGCAGCACTTCACCGATCCCGACTATCTGGCCAAGCTGATCGGCATCGTCTGGGGCAAGGCGAAGGGCGCCAAGCTCCTGGTCGCGGGCTCGGCCAGCGGCGAGCTGGTCGGTGCGCTGCGCGAGCGCGGCATCGATGCCTGGGGCATCGAGAACAACCGCGCCATCCATGCCAAGACGCCGAAAGCGCTGAAGAAGTACAACAAGCTCGGATCGATCCTGGACATGCCGTTCAAGGACGGCGCGTTCGACTTCGTGTTCGAGACGAGCCTCTGCCATGTTTCCCCGAAGCAGGTGGTCCGCGCCATCAAGGAGCTGAACCGCGTGGTCAAGACCGGCCTCATGTTCGGCTCGATCACCTCTGACATGGCGCCGGCGCTGATCGACCGCTACGACTTGCTGCGCGGCGTGAAGAAGCTCGGCACCTGGTGGGAATGGTCGGAGCTGTTCTTCGGCAACGGCTTCGATCTCGCGATGCACCGCAACGATTGCACCGATGCGCTTTGGGAAGCGACGCTCGCCGCCAACAAGGGCCCCGGCCAGTGGTACGCGGACGCCGACTCCTTGCGTTATTCCTTCTTCGACAAGGTCGACGACGAAGACGACGACTAGCTTTAAGGATCGGGTGACTTCGCCAATTGTTTTGCCGAAGTCATCGTGATCGCATAGACTCGGGGGCAGTAGCGGTGTGCCGCTATTTCCCTGCTTTCTCTGCGGTCATGCCGGCCGTCAGCATCGGTTGGTTTCATGGCGTCCAGGCCTCTCTCTCCCGACAAACAGAAGCTCGCTGTGCAAGAGGCGGCCGAGCTCGAAGACAAGCTCGTCTCCGGCGAGAAGCCCGAGCTGGCAGAGGACGACGAGGACGAAGACCAGGACGACGAGCTTGAACTCGACGACGACGATGAGGACGAGGACCTCGTCGTCTTTACCGCCCGCGAAGCCGCCGGCGCGCTCGCGACCATCTGGGGTTTCGTCAATCCCTATCTCGCCAACTACAAGCGGACATTGTCGTACGTCGCGTTCGGCGTGACGGTCGAGACGCTGTTCAACGTCATCATGCCGCTCAGCCTGAAATTCCTCATCGACGACGCGCTCGGCGAGGAAGATTTTCAGGCGCTCTACAAGATTCTCGGCGTGCTCGCGGTCGCCGGCATCTTCACCTCGATCGTCGCTGTCTGGTACGAGCGCTGGGACGCGCGGTTGGCCGCCTGCATCATCTCAGACGTCCGCAAGCGGTTGTTCGAGCACGTCCAGGACCTGCCGGCGGCCTATTTCGGCCGCACCAAGCGCGGCGAGATCCTGTCGCGCTTCTCGGTCGATCTTTCGGCCTTCGAAGGTTCGGTCAAGACATTCGTCAACAGCGCCGCGTTGCCGTTTCTGGAATTGATTGCCGGCATCATCCTGATGGTGTTTTTGAACTGGCAGCTCGCGGTCGTTGCACTTCTGGTGTTCCCGATTACGCTGATCGGCCCCCGCATCCTGACGCCGAAGGCGGTCCAGGCCAATTACGAGCAGAAGCTCAACGAGAGCGCGCTGCTCGGCATGGTGCAGGAGAACGTGGCGGCGCAGGCCGTCATCAAGGCGTTCAGCCTGCAGCGCAAGATGTTCGGCTTCTTTACCTTCCGCAACGACGAGACGCGTAACAGGATTGCCGCAGCCGCGTTCCTGTCGACCATGGTGGAGCGGACCGTCACCATCTCTGTGCTGCTGCTGCACCTCGTGGTGCTGGCGATCGGCGCTTATCTGGCTACCAAGGGCCAGATCACCATCGGTACTTTCGTCACCTTCGAGAGCGCGTTCTGGGAGGTCTCCTACAACATCGCCCATGTGATGCACTTCATCCCGGTGTCGATCTCCTCGGCTGCCGCGATCCGTCACATCCAAGAGCTCCTCGACGAGCCCACGCGCGGCGCCGACCGCCCCGGCGCGCCCGATCTGCCGCGCATCACCCACGACATCACCTTCGATCATGTCACGTTCCAGTACGACGGCAGCCAGACGCCGGTGCTGGACAATCTCAGCCTCAAGCTCAATGTCGGCAAGAGCATCGCCATCGTCGGCCCGTCGGGCTCCGGCAAGAGCACGCTGCTCAACCTGATCCTGCGGCTCTACGTGCCGGACGAAGGGCGCGTCACGATCGACGGTGTCGACGTGCGCAAGGTGACGCTGGATTCGCTGCGCCGGAGCATGGCGGTCGTGTTCCAGGAGAACATGCTGTTCAACATGTCGATCCGCGAGAACATCCGGCTCGGCAAGGAGGGCGCGACCGACGAGGAGGTGGAGGAGGCGGCCAGGAAGGCCGAGATCCACCGCTACATCATGAGCCTGCCGCAGCGCTACGACACGCCGGTCGGCGAGCGCGGCGATACGTTGTCGGGCGGCCAACGCCAGCGCATCGCGATCGCGCGCGCGGTCATCCGTAATCCCTCCGTGCTGCTGCTCGACGAAGCCACCTCGGCGCTGGACCAGACCACGGAGGCCGCGATCAACCGCACGCTGCTCAAGGTCGCGAAGGGCCGCACCATGATCTGGTCGACCCATCGCCTGACCTCGGTGGTCGAGATGGACGAGATCATCGTGATCTCGGGGGGCAGGGCGATCGAGCGCGGCTCGCATGCCGAGCTGCTCGCCAGGAACGGTAGCTATCGCAAGCTGTGGAACGACCAGATCCACCAGCCGCATGGCGCGGTGGCTCAGGCCGACGACGACAGCGACGATGACGACGAGGAAGACCTCGAGGATGATGAGGACGAGGACGACGAGGAGGAGTGACCGAGGAAATTCGGCTCCAGATGGAACGCTCCTCCAAGCCGCCGCAACAATCCCTGGGCTGACCAAGCCAGGAAGCGGGCCCAGCGCTGCGCCGTCCAGTACGGGTTGGTGGCGACCGATACAGAGCGGAAGTGGAACGCCTTCGCGGCTGACCATTCGTCGCAGGCCCGCTTGACCGGATCGGCGTAGAAGGCTGCGATCTTGCCTGCATCCATCCCGTCGGACGCCAGCCATTGCGGGATGTAGACGTTGCAGAGCCGCTCGACGTCGGTGAAGACCTTGTCGCAACCTGTGCCGGCGACAGGGCAGGAGGTCGAAAAGGCGTCACCGACCAGCACCAGGCCATTCTGATGGCTGGCATCATTCACATAGAGATCGACGGGGCGGATCTTCATCTCGCCTGCGATGTCGAACGGGCCGGTGATGCGCTTCAGTCGCGGCAGCGCGGCGTGCAATGTCTCGCTGGGCGCGCGGCGCAGTTCGCGCAGCCAGGGATCGTCGAAGCTGCGATAGACAAACAGATTGGCACGCATCCGCGTACCGATCGGAAACAGCGTGATGTAGGGGATGCGGTCGCTCGGCCGCTCCGAGAAATAGGTCAGCGCGGGGAAATCGAATGAGGCTCGCCCCGCCGGCACGATATCGAACCCGACCGAGATCGAATGGCAGGCGCTGATGACGTTGCGGGTGATGCCGAGCTGGTGGCGCAGGCCGACATTCAATCCATTGGCGAGCACGACCAGGCGGGCGGATACGGTCCCTTCGTTGGAGATCGTGATCCGCTGCCGCTCCGGGCTGGTCTCGATCGACACCGCCTTGGCCCAGATGCGTTCGACAGTCTCGGGAATCTCGTCGCGGATCGCGTTGACCAGGCAATCGTAGAGGATGTTGAACTGGCGGCTCGGCGCCTTGTCGAGGAGACGGCCGAAGCGCGCGATCCAGTTCTCGCCGGCAAAGGTCGCGCGGCGCAGCACCGGGTCGGCTACCCCAGTTCGCTCGAATCGCTCGACCTGCCCGTGGCCGCTGATCTTTTCGACGCGAAAATCGGCCGGATAGGTTGCGTGCGGATCGATCAGAATCGCCGAAATGCCGGCGCGGCCGAGCATCGCGGCGGCGGTTGAGCCGGACAGTCCGCCGCCGATAATGGCAATGTCGGTGTACCGCATGGCGCTTGTCTCTGCCGAAGGTGGCAGATTGCCGCATCAAGAGGAAAAAAAGCCTTAGCGGGAGTTATAAAAGTATATTTCTCCCGGGTATAAATTGGTTTAGGGCTGGCGGAACCGGGGCCTCGTTCCCATATGGGCGAGGCGCGGTGAGGGCGGCCAAGAGGCGATTTCGGCAGGCACTAGAAGCGCTTTGTGACTGTCGTTTCGCCTTGACTTGATCGATTCTCACTTATAGAAAGCGCCTCACTTAACGACAGGCGGTGAGCATCGCCAACGTCGGAACGGGCCACCCGTTTTGACCCTTTCAGGGGTCGCAGAGACGGGCACCAACCTCGACGAATGCCGCTCAAACGCTGTCGATTATAGCTAGGCAATGCCAGGCGATTTTAGTTCTCTTGAGCAAGTTCTCTTGAGATCGAACTCGGATGCATGACCTCGGTATGCGGGCTGACGGCGTTTTTCGCTGATTGGCCCAAAGACTGTGGTCCTCTGTGCGTCGAAGCGCTTTCCGCTCAGTGATGGAGCGGTTGGCGCGATTTCGCTTTGTGCGGATTGTTCCGTGCGAGGCGGCCTCATCGGATGGGTCGTCCGAATAGAATTTGCGGTCCCGGCAACGGGCCGCGGCAAGACAGCGGGCCCGGAAGGGGCCGCGATAGAACAAAGGGTAAGGCCAGGATGCCGACGATCAACCAGCTGATCGCTCAACCGCGTGAAGTGCAGAAGTCGCGCAAGAAGGTGCCGGCGCTGCAACAGTCGCCGCAGAAGCGCGGCGTTTGCACGCGCGTCTACACCACGACCCCGAAGAAGCCGAACTCGGCGCTTCGTAAGGTTGCCAAGGTGCGCCTGACCAACGGCTTCGAGGTGATCGGCTACATCCCGGGTGAGGGCCATAACCTCCAGGAGCACTCGGTGGTCATGATCCGCGGCGGCCGCGTCAAGGACTTGCCTGGCGTGCGCTACCACATCCTCCGCGGCGTTCTGGATACCCAGGGCGTCAAGAACCGTAAGCAGCGTCGTTCGAAGTACGGCGCGAAGCGTCCGAAGTAAGCGGGAACCAGCTCAATGTCTCGTCGCCACTCAGCGGAAAAGCGCGAAGTCCTTCCCGATCCGAAGTTCGGGAACATCATCGTCACGAAGTTCATGAACTCGGTGATGTACGCCGGCAAGAAGTCGGTCGCCGAAGGCATCGTCTACGGTGCGTTTGGTCTGATCGAATCCAAGACCAAGCAGAGCCCGCTCGGCGTGTTCGAGCAGGCACTCGAGAACGTCATGCCGACCATCGAGGTGCGCTCCCGCCGTGTCGGCGGCGCGACCTACCAGGTCCCGGTCGAGGTTCGTTCGACCCGCCGTCAGGCGCTCGGCATCCGCTGGCTGATTTCGGCAGCGCGCGAGCGCAACGAGAAGACGATGACCGAGCGGCTCTCGGCGGAGCTCTTGGACGCATCGAATAACCGGGGGAACGCCGTCAAGAAGCGTGAAGACGTGCACCGGATGGCGGAAGCCAACCGCGCCTTCTCGCACTATCGCTGGTAACGGCGAAACAAACGGACTCGCAAGGAACACCCCATGCCCCGCCAACATGCCATCGAAGACTACCGTAACTTCGGTATCATGGCGCATATCGACGCCGGCAAGACGACGACGACCGAGCGCATCCTCTATTACACCGGCAAGAGCCACAAGATCGGCGAAGTGCACGAAGGTGCCGCGACGATGGACTGGATGGAGCAGGAGCAGGAGCGTGGCATCACGATCACCTCGGCTGCCACCACCGCGTTCTGGGCCGGCAAGCGCCTGAACATCATCGACACCCCCGGTCACGTCGACTTCACCATCGAAGTCGAGCGTTCGCTGCGCGTGCTCGACGGCGCCGTCTGCGTGCTCGACTCGAACCAGGGCGTCGAGCCCCAGACCGAGACCGTCTGGCGCCAGGGCGACAAGTACAAGGTTCCGCGCATCGTCTTCGCCAACAAGATGGACAAGACCGGCGCCGACTTCTTCAAGTGCCTGTCCGACATCGTCGACCGCCTCGGCGCCAAGCCGATCGCGATCCAGCTTCCGATCGGCGCCGAGAACAACTTCAAGGGTCTCGTCGACCTCGTGAAGATGAAGGGCATCGTCTGGAACGATGAATCGCTCGGCGCGAAGTTCGACTATGTCGACATTCCGGAAGATCTGGTCGAGCAGGCCAAGGAATACCGCGAGAAGATGGTGGAAGCCGCCGTCGAGCTCGATGATGACGCATTGGCCGCTTTCCTTGACGGCAACGAGCCGGACGAAGCCACGCTGAAGCGTCTGATCCGCAAAGCGGTGCTGACCGGCGCCTTCTATCCCGTGCTGTGCGGCTCGGCCTTCAAGAACAAGGGTGTGCAGCCGCTGCTCGACGCCGTCGTCGACTATCTGCCGTCGCCGATCGACGTGCCTGCGATCAAGGGCACCGACGACCGCGGCAACGAGGTCGTGCGCAAGGCCGATGACAAGGAGCCGCTCGCGCTGCTCGCGTTCAAGATCATGGACGACCCGTTCGTCGGCACCATCACCTTCTGCCGCATCTACTCCGGCGTTCTCCAGAGTGGCACCGGCGTCGTGAACTCGACCCGTGAGAAGAAGGAGCGGATCGGGCGCATGCTGCTGATGCATGCGAACAACCGCGAGGACATCAAGGAAGCCTATGCCGGCGACATCGTCGCGCTGGCCGGCCTGAAGGAAGCGCGCACCGGTGACACGCTGTGCGATCCCGACAAGCAGGTGATCCTGGAAAAGATGGAATTCCCCGAGCCGGTCATCGAGATCGCGATCGAGCCGAAGTCCAAGGCCGACCAGGAAAAGCTGGGCGTGGCGCTGGCGAAGCTCGCTGCGGAGGATCCGTCCTTCCGCGTGTCGACCGACCAGGAGTCCGGCCAGACCATCCTCAAGGGAATGGGCGAGCTCCATCTCGACATCAAGGTCGACATTCTCAGGCGCACCTACAAGGTCGACGCCAACATCGGCGCGCCGCAGGTTGCGTTCCGTGAGCGTGTCACCAAGAAGGCCGAAGTCAAGTACACCCACAAGAAGCAGACCGGCGGTACCGGTCAGTTCGCCGAAGTGTCGATCGTCGTCGAGCCGAACGAGCCCGGCAAGGGCTACGAATTCGAATCGAAGATCGTCGGCGGCGCGGTGCCGAAGGAGTACATCCCCGGCGTCGAAAAGGGCCTGAACAGCGTGATGAGCTCTGGCGTGGTCGCGGGCTTCCCCGTGGTCGACGTCAAGGTTCAGCTCGTCGACGGCAAGTATCACGACGTCGACTCGTCGGCGCTCGCCTTCGAAATCGCGTCGCGCGCGGCTTTCCGCGAAGCGCTGCAGAAGGGCAAGTCTGTCCTGCTCGAGCCGATCATGAAGGTCGAAGTGGTGACCCCGGAAGACTATACCGGCTCGGTCATCGGCGACCTGAATTCCCGGCGCGGTCAGATCCAGGGTCAGGACATGCGCGGCAACGCCAACGTCATCAACGCGATGGTGCCGCTCATGAACATGTTCGGTTACGTGAACAATCTGCGCTCGATGAGCCAGGGTCGCGCGACCTTCACCATGCAGTTCGACCACTACGCAGAAGCGCCGGCAAACGTGTCGGCAGAAGTCCAGAAGAAGTTTGCCTGATTGTCGTCGGTCTCGAACTGACGATTGAACGGAGAGTCAAATGGCCAAAGCAAAGTTTGAACGTAACAAGCCCCACTGCAACATCGGCACCATCGGTCACGTCGACCATGGCAAGACGTCGCTGACCGCGGCGATCACCAAGATCCTCGCTGAAACCGGTGGTGCGACGTTCACGGCGTACGACCAGATCGACAAGGCGCCGGAAGAGAAGGCGCGCGGCATCACCATCTCGACCGCACACGTCGAGTATGAGACCAAGAACCGCCACTACGCCCACGTCGACTGCCCCGGCCACGCCGACTACGTGAAGAACATGATCACCGGCGCCGCCCAGATGGATGGCGCGATCCTGGTCGTGTCGGCCGCTGACGGCCCGATGCCGCAGACCCGCGAGCACATCCTGCTCGCCCGCCAGGTCGGTGTGCCCGCGCTCGTCGTGTTCCTCAACAAGTGCGACATGGTCGACGATCCGGAACTGCTCGAGCTCGTCGAGCTCGAAGTCCGCGAGCTGCTCTCGAAGTACGACTTTCCGGGCGACAAGATCCCGATCATCAAGGGCTCGGCGCTCGCCGCCCTCGAAGATTCCGACAAGAAGCTCGGCCACGACGCCATCCTCGAGCTGATGCAGAACGTCGACGAGTATATCCCGCAGCCGGAGCGTCCGATCGACCAGCCGTTCCTGATGCCGGTTGAAGACGTGTTCTCGATCTCGGGCCGCGGCACCGTCGTCACCGGCCGTGTCGAGCGTGGCATCGTCAAGGTCGGCGAGGAAATCGAGATCGTCGGTCTCCGTGCGACCCAGAAGACCACCGTCACCGGCGTCGAAATGTTCCGCAAGCTGCTCGATCAGGGCCAGGCCGGCGACAACATCGGTGCGCTGCTCCGTGGTACCAAGCGCGAAGACGTCGAGCGCGGCCAGGTGCTGTGCAAGCCGGGTTCGGTCAAGCCGCACACCAAGTTCAAGGCTGAGGCCTACATCCTCACCAAGGAAGAGGGCGGTCGCCACACCCCGTTCTTCACCAACTACCGTCCGCAGTTCTACTTCCGCACCACCGACGTGACCGGTGTCGTGCACCTGCCGGAAGGCACCGAGATGGTGATGCCGGGCGACAACATCGCGATGGAAGTGCACCTGATCGTGCCGATCGCGATGGAAGAGAAGCTCCGCTTCGCGATCCGCGAAGGCGGCCGTACCGTCGGCGCCGGCGTCGTCGCCTCGATCATCGAGTAATCAAGCGAATAGGGAATGGTGAGTGGCGAATAGGGAAATCCATTCGCTACTCGCTACTCGCCACTCACTAAAGAAAGAACGGCAATGAACGGCCAAAACATTCGTATCCGTCTCAAGGCGTTCGACCATCGTATCCTCGATACGTCGACCCGCGAGATCGTGAACACGGCGAAGCGCACCGGTGCGCAGGTTCGCGGACCCATTCCGCTGCCCACCCGCATCGAGAAGTTCACCGTGAACCGTTCGCCGCACGTCGACAAGAAGAGCCGCGAGCAGTTCGAGATGCGCACTCACAAGCGCCTGCTCGACATCGTCGATCCGACCCCGCAGACCGTCGATGCTTTGATGAAGCTCGACCTCGCCGCCGGTGTCGATGTCGAGATCAAGCTCTGAGCATGACCCCGAAAGTGGGCACCGGTTTTCGGACCGGGTCATGCTCACAAAGATTAGCTAGTCCGCAAGGACAGAAAGAACAGGAAGCAAGCCGATGCGCTCCGGAGTGATCGCACAAAAGGTCGGGATGACGCGGGTCTTTACAGAGGCCGGCGAACATATCCCCGTGACCGTGCTGAAGCTCGGCAATTGCCAGGTCGTAGGCCACCGCACCGAAGAGAAGAACGGTTACGTCGCGCTCCAGCTTGGTTCTGGCAGCCGCAAGACCGTTTACATGCCCAAGGCCGAGCGCGGCCAGTTCGCGGTCGCCAAGGTCGAGCCGAAGCGGCAGGTCGAGGAGTTCCGCGTCACTGCGGATGCCATGATCCCCGTGGGCGCCGAGATCCTCGCCGACCATTTCGTCGTCGGCCAGTTCGTCGACGTCACCGGTACCTCGGTCGGTAAGGGCTTTGCCGGCGGTATGAAGCGCTGGAATTTCGGCGGTCTGCGCGCCACGCACGGTGTGTCGATCTCGCATCGTTCGATCGGTTCGACCGGTGGTCGTCAGGACCCCGGCAAGACCTGGAAGAACAAGAAGATGCCCGGCCACATGGGTGTCGATCGCATCACCACGCTCAACCTTCGCGTCGTCCAGACCGATGTCGAGCGCGGCCTGATCCTCGTCGAAGGCGCCGTTCCCGGCTCCAAGGGCGGCTGGATCCGCGTGCGCGACGCCGTCAAGAAGCCGCTGCCGAAGGAAGCTCCGAAGCCCGGCAAGTTCAAGGTTGCTGGCGACGCGGAAGCCGCCCCGGCCGCGCAGGAGGCGTGAGATGGAATTGAAGGTCACGACCCTCGAAGGTAAGGAAGCCGGCTCCGTCCAGCTGTCCGACGCCATTTTCGGCCTCGAGCCGCGCGAAGACATCATCGCGCGCTGTGTGCAGTGGCAGCTCAACAAGCGCCAAGCCGGCACGCACAAGGCCAAGGGCCGCGCCGAGATCTGGCGCACCGGCAAGAAGATGTACAAGCAGAAGGGCACCGGCGGCGCTCGTCACGGCTCGGCCCGCGTGCCGCAGTTCCGTGGCGGTGGCCGTGCCTTCGGGCCGGTGGTGCGTTCGCACGCCACCGACCTGCCGAAGAAGGTCCGCGCGCTCGCCCTCAAGCATGCGCTGTCGGCCAAGGCCAAGGACGGCGATCTGCTGGTGATCGACAAGGCCGCGCTGGAAGCCGCCAAGACCAAGGCGCTGCTCGGCCACTTCTCGGGCCTGGGCCTGACGAACGCGCTGATCATCGACGGTGCCGAGCTCAACAACGGCTTCGCCGCTGCGGCCCGCAACATCCCGAACATGGACGTGCTGCCGATCCAGGGCATCAACGTTTATGACATTCTGCGCCGTCAGAAACTCGTTCTGACCAAGGCCGCCATCGATGCGCTGGAGGCGCGCTTCAAATGACGAAGAACATCGAGGCTCGCCATTACGACGTGATCGTCGCTCCGGTCGTCACCGAAAAGGCGACGCTGGCGTCCGAGCACAACAAGGTCCTGTTCAAGGTGGCCGCGAAGGCGACCAAGCCGCAGATCAAGGAAGCGATCGAGAAGCTGTTCGACGTCAAGGTCAAGAGCGTCAACACGCTGGTCCGCAAGGGCAAGACCAAGATCTTCCGCGGCAATCTCGGCTCGCAGTCGAACACCAAGCGCGCGATCGTGACCCTCGAAGAGGGCCACCGGATCGACGTCACCACCGGTCTGTAAGGTCGTACGACGATGGCACTGAAGACATTCAATCCTACGACGCCGGGCCAGCGCCAGCTGGTCATGGTCGATCGTTCGGCGCTCTACAAGGGCAAGCCGGTCAAGGCGCTCACCGAAGGCAAGCACTCTTCCGGTGGTCGCAACAACACCGGTCGCATCACCGTCCGCTTCCGCGGTGGTGGTCACAAGAGGACGCTGCGCACCGTCGACTTCAAGCGTGAGAAGGTCGACGTTCCCGCGACCGTCGAGCGGCTGGAATACGATCCGAACCGCACCGGCTTCATCGCCCTGATCAAGTATCAGGACGGCGAGCAGGCCTACATCCTGGCGCCTCAGCGCCTGGCCGTGGGTGACACTATCGTCGCCGGCAACTATGTCGACGTGAAGCCAGGCAACGTCATGCCGCTCGGCAACATGCCGGTCGGCACGATCATCCACAACATCGAGGTCAAGATCGGGAAGGGCGGTCAGCTCGCCCGTTCCGCCGGCACCTATGCCCAGCTGGTCGGTCGCGACCAGGATTACGTCATCATCCGCCTGAACTCGGGCGAGCAGCGCCTGGTCCACGGCCGTTGCCGCGGCACGATCGGTGCGGTGTCGAATCCGGACCACATGAACACCTCGATCGGCAAGGCCGGCCGCAATCGCTGGTTGGGCCGTAAGCCGCACAACCGGGGCGTCTCGATGAACCCGATCGACCATCCGCACGGCGGTGGTGAAGGTCGTACCTCGGGCGGTCGCCACCCGGTTACTCCGTGGGGCAAGCCGACCAAGGGCAAGAAGACCCGCACCAACAAGTCGACCAACAAATTCATTCTCCTAAGCCGCCACAAGCGGAAGAAGTAAGGAACGCCGGACATGGTTCGTTCAGTCTGGAAAGGCCCGTTCGTCGAGGGTTCTCTGCTCAAGAAGGCAGATGCCGCGCGCGCGTCCGGCCGTCACGACGTCATCAAGATCTGGAGCCGTCGCTCGACGATCCTGCCGCAGTTCGTCGGCCTGACCTTCGGCGTCTACAACGGTCAGAAGCACGTGCCGGTGGCCGTCAACGAGGAAATGGTCGGTCACAAGTTCGGCGAGTTCTCGCCGACCCGGACCTTCCATGGCCACTCCGGCGACAAGAAAGCCAAGAAGGCTTGAGGATTAAACGATGAGCAAACCTAAGCGCGAACGGAGCCTCGCCGAGAACGAGGCCAAGGCGGTCGCCCGGATGCTGCGGGTGAGCCCGCAGAAGCTCAACCTGGTCGCCCAGCTCATTCGCGGCCGGAAAGCGGCTGCTGCGCTCGCCGACCTGCAGTTTTCGCGCAAGCGGATCGCGATCGACGTGAAGAAGTGCCTGGAATCGGCTATCGCAAACGCCGAGAACAACCACGACCTCGACGTCGACGATCTCGTCGTGGCGCAGGCCTTCGTCGGCAACGGCCTCGTGATGAAGCGCTTTGCCGCCCGCGGCCGTGGTCGCTCGGGCCGTGTCTACAAACCATTTTCGCAGCTGACGATCATTGTTCGTCAGGTCGAAGCCGAAGCAGCAGCGGCTTAAGGGTCGCAGGAGAAAACGATGGGTCAAAAGATCAATCCGATCGGTCTGCGTCTCGGCATCAACCGGACCTGGGATTCCCGCTGGTTCGCCGGCAAGCAGGAATACGGCAAGCTGTTGCACGAGGACGTCAAGATCCGCGAGATCCTGCACAAGGAGCTCAAGCAGGCGGCCGTCGCCCGCATCGTGATCGAGCGTCCGCACAAGAAGTGCCGCGTCACCATCCACTCGGCTCGTCCGGGCGTGGTGATCGGCAAGAAGGGCGCCGACATCGACAAGCTGCGCAAGAAGGTCGCGGACATCACTTCGTCCGACGTCGTCATCAACATCGTCGAGATCCGCAAGCCGGAGCTCGATGCGACGCTGGTGGCCGAGTCGATCGCGCAGCAGCTCGAGCGCCGCGTGGCGTTCCGCCGCGCCATGAAGCGCGCCGTGCAGTCGGCGATGCGTCTCGGCGCGGAAGGCATCCGCATCAACTGCTCGGGTCGTCTGGGCGGTGCGGAAATCGCGCGCATGGAGTGGTATCGCGAAGGTCGCGTGCCGCTGCACACGCTGCGCGCCGACATCGACTACGGCGTCGCGACCGCGTTCACGACCTTCGGCACCTGCGGCGTCAAGGTCTGGATCTTCAAGGGCGAGATCCTCGAGCACGATCCGATGGCCCAGGACAAGAGAATGGCCGAAGGCGAGACCGGCGGCGGTGGTGATCGCGGCGGCCGTCAGCGCCGTGACGCGGCCTGACGCCAGCACAGAGAATTTGAGGGCTTACAGCCATGATGCAACCTAAGAAAACGAAGTTCCGGAAGGCGCATAAGGGCCGCATTCACGGCGTTGCGACTTCGGGCGCGACGTTGGCGTTCGGCCAGTTCGGGCTGAAGGCGACCGAGCCTGAGCGCGTCACCGCGCGCCAGATCGAGGCCGCCCGCCGTGCGCTGACCCGCCACATGAAGCGCGCCGGCCGCGTCTGGATCCGCGTGTTCCCCGACGTTCCGGTGTCGAAGAAGCCGGCCGAAGTCCGCATGGGCTCCGGCAAGGGTTCGCCGGAATTGTGGGTCGCGCGCGTCAAGCCGGGCCGGGTGCTGTTCGAGATCGACGGCGTCAACACCCAGACGGCGCGTGAAGCGCTGACGCTGGCGGCCGCCAAGCTGCCGATCAAGACGCGCTTCGTCGAGCGCATTGCGGAGTAATGGCCATGGCACAGATGAAGATCGAAGACATCCGCGCGATGAGCCCCGACCAGCAGGACGACGCCGTCCTCAACCTGAAGAAGGAGCGCTTCAACCTGCGCTTCCAGCGCGCCACCGGGCAGCTCGAGAACACCTCGCGCCTGCGCGAGGCTCGCCGCGACATCGCCCGCATCAAGACCATCGCCGCGCAGAAGCGCGCGAAAGAGAAGTAAGGGGCTTACGAATATGCCGAAACGTACTCTGCAAGGCGTGGTCGTCAGCGACAAGACTGCCAAGACCGTCGTGGTGCGCGTCGATCGCCGCTTCACGCACCCGATCTACAAGAAGACGATCCGCCGTTCGAAGAACTACCACGCACACGACGAGAACAACGAGTTCAAGCCGGGCGACATGGTGTGGATCGAGGAATCGAAGCCGATTTCGAAGTTGAAGTGCTGGATCGTGATCCGGGGCGAACACAAGAAAAGCGCCTGATCTGTTGGCCTTGGCCGACTGACTTCAGGGAAATGTTGAGCGCCGGCTAGGCTGGCGCAAAGAGAAAGAGGACGAGGTGCATCAATGATTCAGATGCAGACCAACCTCGACGTGGCCGATAATTCTGGCGCACGCCGTGTCATGTGTATCAAGGTGCTCGGAGGCTCCAAGCGCCGCTACGCCACGATCGGCGACATCATCGTCGTCTCGATCAAGGAAGCGATTCCGCGTGGCAAGGTGAAGAAGGGCGACGTGATGAAGGCCGTCGTGGTGCGGGTCCGCAAGGACATCCGCCGCGCCGACGGTTCGGTCATCCGCTTCGACCGCAACGCCGCCGTCCTGATCAACAACCAGGCCGAGCCGGTCGGCACCCGTATCTTCGGGCCCGTGCCGCGCGAGCTGCGCGCCAAGAACCACATGAAGATCATTTCGCTCGCGCCGGAGGTGCTGTGATGGCCGCGAAGATCCGCAAGGGCGACAAGGTCGTCGTGCTGACCGGCCGCGACAAGGGTCGCACCGGCGAGGTGTTCGAAGTGCGCCCCGACGCCGGCACGGCGCTGGTGCGCGGCATCAACATGGTCAAGCGTCACCAGAAGCAGACGCAGGCCCAGGAAGGCGGCATCATCTCGAAAGAGTCGCCGATCCAACTGTCCAACGTCGCCTATGTCGGCAAGGACGGAAAGCCGACGCGCGTCGGATTCAAGATTCTGGCGGACGGCAAGAAGGTTCGCATCGCCAAGAGCTCGGGAGCTGAGATCGATGGCTGAGACCGCTTACACCCCGCGCCTGCGCGCGGAATACGATGCGAAGATCCGCACGGCGATGACCGAGAAGTTCGGTTATGAGAACGTCATGCAGGTTCCGCGCCTGGACAAGGTCGTGCTGAACATGGGCGTTGGCGATTCCGTCAACGACCGCAAGAAGGCCGAGACCGCCGCCGCCGAACTGACCCAGATCGCCGGTCAGAAGGCGATCGTGACCTATTCGCGTATTGCAATTGCGACCTTCAAGCTGCGTGAGAACCAGCCGATCGGCTGCAAGGTCACGCTGCGCAAGGCCCGCATGTACGAGTTCATCGATCGTCTGGTGACGGTCGCGCTGCCGCGCGTCCGCGACTTCCGCGGCCTGAACCCGAAGAGCTTTGACGGCCGCGGCAACTACTCGCTCGGCATCAAGGAGCATATCATTTTCCCCGAGATCGACTTCGACAAGGTCACGGAAGCCCGCGGTATGGACATCACCGTCTGCACCACGGCGAAGACCGACGAAGAGGCGAGGGCCTTGTTGACCGCTTTCAATTTCCCGTTCCGGCAGTGAGACGCTGACCTAAAGCCTCTCAAACGCGGATACCCAGGAGCCAAGCATGGCAAAGAAGAGTTCAGTCGAGAAGAACAACCGGCGCAAGCGGATGGCGAAGAACGCCGCCCCCAAGCGCGAGCGGTTGAAGGCGATCATCGCCGACAAGACGCTGCCGATGGAGGAGCGTTTCGCTGCGACGTTGAAGCTGGCGGAAATGCCGCGCAACTCGTCGCCGACCCGCATCCGCCTGCGTTGCGAGCTGTCGGGCCGCCCGCGCTCGAACTACCGCAAGAACAAGCTGTCCCGTATCGCGCTGCGCGACCTTGGCTCCAAGGGCATGGTCCCGGGCCTCGTGAAGTCCAGCTGGTAAGGAGGGTCGTTTAGATGTCTACGCACGATCCAATCAGCGATCTGATCACCCGCATCCGCAACGCGCAGATGCGCGCGAAGAGCAAGGTCTCCACGCCTGGCTCGAAGATGCGCGAGAACGTCCTCGAAGTGCTGAAGAGCGAGGGCTACATCCGCGGTTACGCGACGCTCGAGCATGCCTCGGGCCGCAGCGAGATCGAGATCGAGCTGAAGTATTTCGACGGCGAGCCCGTCATCCGCGAGATCGAACGTGTCTCCAAGCCCGGGCGTCGCGTTTACGCCTCGGTAAAGAACCTGCCGCGGGTCAATAACGGACTCGGCATTTCGGTGTTGTCGACGCCGAAGGGGATCATGGCCGACCACAGTGCGCGCGAAGCGAACGTGGGCGGCGAAGTCCTCTTCACGGTGTTCTGAGAAGGATTTTTGATCCATGTCACGTGTTGGCAAAAGGCCTGTGGCGGTGCCGTCCGGTGTGACCGCGACCGTCGACGGGCAGACCGTCAAGATGAAGGGGCCGAAGGGCCAGCTTCAGTTCGTCGTCCATGACGACGTCGAGGTAAAGCTCGAGAGCGGCCAGGTGAAGGTCAAGCCGCGGACCGAGACCAATCGCGCGCGGGCGCTGTACGGCACCGCCCGCGCCCAGGTCGCTAACCTGGTCGAAGGCGTCACCAAGGGTTTTGAGAAGAAGCTCGAAATCACCGGCGTCGGTTATCGCGCCGCGATGCAGGGCAAGAACCTGCAGCTCGCGCTCGGCTACAGCCACGACGTGATCTATCCGATCCCGGAAGGGATCACGATCACCGTGCCGAAGCCGACCGAGATCACGGTGACGGGCAGCGACATCCAGCGTGTCGGCCAGGTCGCCGCCGAGATTCGCTCCTATCGTCCGCCGGAGCCCTACAAGGGCAAGGGCGTGAAGTATGTTGGCGAATTCATCTTCCGCAAGGAAGGCAAGAAGAAGTAACGGAGCCGGTCATGTCGAAAGCCAAGGTTACGAATGCCCGGCGCAAGCGGAGTGTGCGGCTGAAGCTGCGCCGCTCGGCTGGCGGCCGTCCGCGCCTGTCGGTGTTCCGTTCGTCCAAGCACATCTACGCCCAGGTCATCGACGACCTGAAGGGCGAGACGCTGGCCTCTGCCTCGTCGCTCGAGAAGTCGATGCGCGACGGCGGCAAGACCGGCGCCGACATCGATGCGGCGAAGGCGGTCGGCAAGCTGCTGGCCGAGCGCGCTGCGGAGAAGGGTGTCAAGGAAGTCGTGTTCGATCGCGGCAGCTACCTCTATCACGGGCGCGTCAAGGCTCTCGCCGACGCTGCGCGTGAGAGCGGGCTGAGCTTCTAACAGAATTTGAGGATTGAGGCGCAAGCCTCTGAAGGATTGGAAAAATGGCAGAACGCGAACAACGTGGTGGACGCGATCAACGCGGCGGCGGACGCGAACGCAAGGAGCGCGAGGAGCGCGACAGCGAGTTCGTCGACAAGCTCGTCCACATCAACCGCGTAGCCAAGGTCGTCAAGGGCGGCAAGCGCTTCGGTTTCGCAGCGCTGGTCGTGATCGGCGACCAGAAGGGCCGCGCGGGTTTCGGTCACGGCAAGGCGCGCGAAGTGCCTGAGGCGATCCGCAAGGCCACCGAGTCCGCCAAGCGCAACCTGACCCGCGTCTCGCTGCGCGAGGGCCGCACGCTTCATCACGACATCGCCGGCCGTCATGGCGCGGGCCGTGTCTATCTGCGTGCAGCTCCGGCCGGTACCGGCATCATCGCCGGTGGCCCGATGCGCGCCGTGTTCGAGACGCTCGGCGTCCAGGACGTGGTGGCGAAGTCGATCGGCTCGTCGAACCCGTACAACATGGTGCGCGCGACCTTCGATGCGCTCAAGCACCAGGATTCACCGCGTTCGGTCGCAGCCCGCCGCAACATCAAGGTGTCCACTCTGCAGTCCCGCCGTATCGGCGGCGATGCCGAGGCGGCTGCCGACTAACGGAAGTTTCGGAGTAGACTCCCATGGCCAAGGCCGCAAAGACGATCAAGCTCGAGCAGACCGGCAGCGCGATCCGCCGCCATCACTCGCAGCGCTCGACGCTGATCGGGCTCAAGCTCAACAAGATCGGCCGCGTCAGCGAGCTGCCGGACACCCCGGCAGTCCGCGGCATGATCGAGAAGGTTCACCATCTCGTCCGTATCGTCGACGAGAAGTAGGATAAGGAGAAGGGCGATGAAGCTCAGCGATATCGCCGACAACGCCGGCTCGCGCAAGAAGCGTATGCGCGTCGGCCGCGGCATTGGTTCGGGCAAGGGCAAGCAGTCCGGCCGCGGCGGCAAGGGCCAGACCGCGCGTTCGGGCGTGCGCATCAAGGGTTTCGAGGGCGGCCAGATGCCGATGCATCGCCGTCTGCCGAAGCGCGGCTTCAACAACATCTTCCGTGTGGAGTTCGTCGAGATCAATCTCGACCGTCTCCAGGACGCGGTCGATGCCAAGAAGATCGACACCGGCAGCGTCGTGAACGTCGAGGCGCTGGTGAAGGCCGGCGTGCTGCGCCGCGCCAAGGCCGGCCTGCGGCTGCTCGGCCGCGGCGAGCTCAAGGCCAAGCTCAACATCGAAGTGCACGGCGCCACCAAGTCCGCGATCGAGGCGGTCGAGAAGGCCGGCGGCTCGGTGAAGATCCTCGCCCCTGCCAAGGAAGAGGGCGAGGCGGCGTAACAACTGCGTCATCGGCCCGCGCCTCGCGGGCCTTTACGCGTGCCGGACGATGGACTTATCGAAGCCGAAGCCCCAGATAGTGTCCGGCGTCCGCTAGACTAGCCCGGCCGCGGGCATGTCGGCGCAAAAGGCGGCGGGAGAAAGTCCAATATGGCCTCTGCAGCGGAACAACTGGCAGCCAATCTCAATTTCGGCGCGTTCGCCAAGGCCGACGAGCTGAAGAAGCGCATCTGGTTCACCCTGGGTGCGCTGCTCGTTTATCGCCTCGGCACCTACATCCCGCTGCCCGGCATCGACCCCAACATCTGGGAACAGGTGTTCCGCTCGCAGGCGGGCGGTATCCTCGGCATGTTCAACATGTTCGCCGGCGGCGGCATCCACCGCATGGCGATCTTCGCGCTGAACATCATGCCGTACATCTCGGCCTCGATCATCATTCAGCTCCTGACCACGGTCTCGCCGCAGCTCGAGGCGCTGAAGAAGGAAGGTGAGGCGGGCCGCAAGTTGCTGAACCAGTACACCCGCTACCTCACCGTGATCCTGGCCGCGTTCCAGTCCTATGGCATCGCGGTCGGCCTCGAAGGCGCCGGCAACGTCGTCAGCGACCCCGGCATGTTCTTCCGGATCTCCACCGCGATCACGCTGACCGGCGGCACCATGTTCCTGATGTGGCTGGGCGAGCAGATCACCTCGCGCGGCATCGGCAACGGTATCTCGCTGATCATTCTCTCCGGCATCGTCGCCGAGCTGCCGGCTGCGCTCGCCAACATGCTCGAGCTGGGCCGTCAGGGCGCGATGTCGACCGGCCTGATTCTGGTCGTCATCATCATGGCGGTCGCGGTGATCGCCTTCATCGTGTTCATGGAGCGCGCGCAGCGGCGGCTTCTGATCCAGTACCCAAAGCGCCAGGTCGGCAACAAGATGTTCGAGGGCCAGTCCTCGCATCTGCCGCTCAAGCTCAACACCTCGGGCGTGATTCCGCCGATCTTCGCGTCCTCGCTGCTGCTGCTGCCGACCACGGTTGCGAATTTCAACGCGGGCTCGGGGCCCGAGTGGTTCCAGTGGATCACGACCCAGCTCGGCCACGGCCGGCCGCTGTTCCTGGTGCTCTATCTCGCGCTGATCGTGTTCTTCGCCTTCTTCTACACTGCGATCGTGTTCAACCCGACCGAGACTGCGGATAATCTGAAGAAGCACGGCGGCTTCATCCCGGGCATCCGTCCCGGCGAGCGCACCGCGGAATATATCGACTACGTGCTGTCGCGCATCACCGTGCTCGGCGCGATCTATCTCGCGATCGTCTGTCTGATCCCGGAAATCCTGATCTCCTACGCCTCGGTGCCGTTCTATTTCGGCGGCACGTCGCTGCTGATCGTCGTCAGCGTCACCATGGACACGGTGGCGCAGGTGCAGGGCTATCTGCTGGCGCATCAGTACGAAGGCCTGATCCGGAAGTCGAAGCTGCGCGGCCGCCGTCGCTAGGGCCGCGGCGTTCCTCTCAGGCGGCGCGCCCGCGCCGCCGATTCGCTGCGCGAGCAAGGCGAGACGCTCGCAGAGGCAATCGGCCAGTCATTCGGTCGCATCGACAGAACTGCTTTCACAGCAACACAATCGCTGATTTCGACGGCCTTCTTGGCGTCCGGGCACTTGCTCCCCTATGATATGGGTAGCGGTGCGGCGCTGATTATGATTTGCACTGTTACTCAACTTTCAAACACAGGTGCGCGACGTATCGCTCACCAATCCGGGGGGCGTACGCCGATGAGAATTATACTTCTGGGACCGCCGGGGTCGGGCAAGGGGACCCAGGCGCAGCTGCTGGTGCAGCGCTATGGCATCGTTCAGCTCTCGACCGGCGAAATGTTGCGTGCAGCGGTTGCGGCCGGCACGCCGGTCGGTCTCAAGGCCAAGGAGATCATGGCCGGCGGCGGTCTCGTGCCCGACGAAATCGTGGTCGGGATCATCTCGGACCGTATTGACGAGGAGGACGCCAAGCATGGCTTCATCCTCGACGGCTTCCCGCGTACCGTGCCGCAGGCCGAAGCGCTGGACGAGCTGCTCCGCCACAAGCACCTCAAGCTCGACGCCGTGATCGAGCTCCGCGTCAACGAGAGCGCGCTTTTGAGCCGCGTCGAGACCCGCGTCGCCCAGATGCGGGAGCGTGGCGAGGAGGTCCGGGTCGATGACACCCCGGAGGTCCTGACCAAGCGACTCGCCAGCTACCGTAGCCAGACGGAACCCCTGATTCACTACTATTCCGAGCGTCGGAAGCTTTCGACCATCGACGGCATGATGACCATCGACGAGGTCACCCGTGCCATCCACCGCCTGTTGCTGGCGCTGGGTGCGGTCGAGCCCAGGACGCATGCCCGGAGCGCGGCCAAGGCGGCACCGGCCAAGACAGGGGCAAAGAAGGCCAAAAAGCCGGCGAAAACGGCCCAAAAAGCCACAAAACCCACCAACAAGGCCGCCAAGAAGGCCGCAAAGGGTGTCAAGAAGGCGGCCAGGAAAGTCGCGAAAAAGGCGGCCAAAAAGGCAGTCAAAAAAGCTTCGAAGAAGGGTCCAAAAAAGGTCACGAAAAAGCGAGCCAAACGCTAGCGGCGGTTGACGAAAGCCCCCTGAATCCCTTAATAAGCCCCGCATCCAAGTCGGATAGTTTCAGACGATGCCGGGCCCCAGGAAGACCGGGGGTGGGCGTCGTGTTCGCGTTTGCGGACACCTGCCCGAGAACACAAGCACTTAAAGCCCGATTCCTGACGAGGGATCGGCGACAGGAGAGAAGGCCGTGGCCCGTATTGCCGGCGTGAACATTCCCACCAACAAGCGCGTGCTGATCGCGCTCCAGTACATCCATGGCATCGGCCAAAAGATCGCCGGTGAAATCCTGGAGAAGGTCAAGATCCCGGAGGATCGTCGCGTCAATCAGCTCAGCGACGCCGAAGTGCTCCAGATCCGCGAAGTGATCGACCGCGACTATCTCGTCGAGGGCGATCTGCGTCGCGAGGTCGGCATCAACATCAAGCGTCTGATGGACCTCGGCTGCTATCGCGGCCTGCGTCATCGTCGCGGTCTGCCGGTGCGCGGCCAGCGTACCCACACCAATGCGCGTACGCGCAAGGGCCCGGCCAAGGCCATCGCCGGCAAGAAGAAGTAATTCGACGCGAATAGGTGAGTGGCGAATGGCGAGTGGTCATCCACTCGCTATTCGCCACTCACCATTCGCATTTTCACAGGTGTAGCCGCTGGCATTACGGCGGCGTTTGAGATCTCCAGGAAAGGTACTCTATGGGCAAGGAAGCCACCCGCGTTCGTCGTCGTGAGCGCAAGAACATCGCCTCCGGCGTCGCGCATGTGAACTCGTCGTTCAACAACACGACCATCACCATCACCGACGCGCAGGGCAACACCATTGCCTGGTCGTCCGCCGGCACGATGGGCTTCAAGGGCTCGCGCAAGTCGACCCCGTATGCCGCGCAGGTTGCCGCTGAAGACGTGTCGAAGAAGGCGCAGGAACACGGCATGCGCACGCTGGAAGTCGAAGTCGCCGGTCCAGGTTCGGGCCGCGAATCGGCGCTTCGCGCGCTCCAGGCCGCGGGCTTCACTGTCACCTCGATCCGCGACGTGACCACGATCCCGCACAACGGTTGCCGTCCGCGCAAGCGCCGGCGCGTTTGATACCAAGTTGCGGGCGCGTGGTCGCCCGCGATGACTTTTTACGAAGCCGTGGGAAATGATCTGCGGCCTTTCTCCAACGCCAGTATTTGAGTTCTCAAATCGACTGGCCCGTATGGGTGAAAACAGTGACGATCCAGAAAAATTGGCAAGAACTGATCCGGCCGAACAAGCTCCAGGTGATTGCTGGTAGCGATCCGGCCCGTTTTGCGACCGTCGTTGCCGAGCCGCTCGAGCGCGGTTTCGGCCAGACGCTCGGCAACGCGCTGCGCCGCATCCTGCTCTCCTCGCTCCAGGGCGCGGCGGTGCAGTCGGTGCACATCGACGGCGTGCTGCACGAGTTCTCCTCGATCGCGGGCGTCCGTGAGGACGTCACCGACATCGTGCTGAACATCAAGGACATCGCGATCAAGATGCAGGGCGAAGGCCCCAAGCGCATGGTCGTGAAGAAGCAGGGCCCGGGCACCGTCACCGCCGGCGACATCCAGACCGTTGGCGACGTCGTCGTGCTCAACCCGGACCTCCAGATCTGCACCCTCGACGACGGCGCCGAGATCCGCATGGAGTTCACGGTCTCGACCGGCAAGGGCTACGTGCCCGCCGAGCGCAATCGTCCCGAGGATGCGCCGATCGGCCTGATCCCGGTCGACAGCCTGTACTCGCCGGTCCGCAAGGTCTCCTACAAGGTCGAGAACACCCGCGAGGGCCAGATCCTCGACTACGACAAGCTGACCATGACGATCGAGACCAACGGCGCGATCTCGCCGGATGACTCGGTGGCTTACGCCGCCCGCATTCTTCAGGATCAGCTCAACGTGTTCGTCAACTTCGAAGAGCCGCGCAAGGAAGTCGCCCAGGAGATCATCCCGGACCTCGCCTTCAACCCGGCCTTCCTCAAGAAGGTGGACGAGCTCGAGCTGTCGGTGCGTTCGGCCAACTGCCTGAAGAACGACAACATCGTCTACATCGGCGACCTCGTGCAGAAGTCGGAAGCGGAAATGCTCCGCACCCCGAACTTCGGCCGCAAGTCGCTGAACGAGATCAAGGAAGTGCTGGCCCAGATGGGTCTGCACCTCGGCATGGAAGTGCCGGGCTGGCCGCCAGAGAACATCGACGAGCTCGCCAAGCGCTTCGAGGATCACTACTGATCCTTTTTTCACTGTCGCGGTCGGGCCTCCGGCCGCGATTTTTATGGGCGAACGCAGGAAGCCCACCTGAGCAACTGATCCGACGAACCATCGCGGCAGTTCATACGTAAGGAATAGACACATGCGTCACGGCAAGGTTCATCGGAAGCTCAACCGCACGGCCGAGCACCGCAAGGCGATGTTCGCCAATATGGCGGCCGCGCTGATCAAGCACGAGCAGATCGTCACCACGCTGCCCAAGGCCAAGGAGCTTCGCCCGATCGTCGAGAAGCTCGTGACCCTCGGCAAGAAGGGTGGGCTCGCCATGCGCCGCCAGGCGATCTCCGAAATGCGCGACAAGGACCAGGTCAAGAAGCTGTTCGACGTGCTGGCTGCCCGGTACAAGGATCGCCAGGGTGGTTACACCCGCATCATCAAGGCGGGCTTCCGCTACGGCGACAACGCCGCGATGGCTGTCATCGAATTCGTCGATCGCGACGTCGATGCCAAGGGCCAGGACTCCGGTCCGGTGCAGGAAAAGGAAGCCGAGGCGGCGTAAGCCGACCGGTATTGAGTTTCGGAAAGCGGCGCCCTTGGGCGCCGCTTTTTTGTATCCCGCAGCCATTTCTCATGCTGCGCACGATGATTTTCCACAAAAGCATTTTGATTGGGAGGCTTCGATGAAGATGGTCTTTGGCATCGTGCTGGCGCTCTCGGTGTCGCCGGCTGCCGCCGAGACACTGGTCGAGCGTGGCGCCTATCTCGTCAACAGCGTGATGGTCTGCCACAACTGCCACACCCCGCGCGGCCCACAGGGCCTCGACATGTCGCGGGCGCTCTCGGGAGGGCAAACGTTCGACGAGCCTGCCTTCAAGGTCACCGGCTCCAATATCACGCCAGACAAAGACACCGGGATCGGCAACTGGACCGACGCCGAGCTGAAGCACCTTCTCGCCAGCGGTATCCGGCCGAACGGGACCAAGGTCGCGCCGATCATGCCGACCGAGTTCTACACGGTGCTCACGGCCCGCGATCTCGATGCGCTCGCAGCTTACCTGCGCTCGGTGCCGGCCGTGCGGCACGAGACGCCGGCGCCGGAATACAAGATCCCGCTGAAGCCGGAGACGCCGACCTATGCCGGCAAGCAGGCCGCCGAGGCCGAGCTCGCCGACAAGCTCGCGCGCGGCCGCTATCTCCTGACCATCGCCCATTGCCTGGAGTGTCACACGCCGGAAGGTCCGTCCGCGGTGCACGATTTTGCCGCAGCAAGCGGCAAGGGCGGCCGGACCTTCAAGGGGCCGTGGGGTGAATCCATCTCCCCCAACATCACCCCGGATCCGGTGGCGGGTCTCGGCCAATGGAGCGACGACGAAATCAAACGTGCGATTACGCAAGGCATCGCGCGCGACGGCCACAAGCTGAAGCCACCGATGGCCTATGCTGGCTACGCCACCATGACGGCCCAGGATCTCGATGCCATCGTCGCGTTTCTCCGGACGCTACCCCCGCGGGGCTGAATCCTCACGCGTCGGTGAGGGACGATTGAAGCTGCTTGAGCAGCGCACGATATCTCCGTCAACCTCAATGGAGATGATTCATGAATATCGACCTTTCCGGAAAGACCGCCCTCGTGACCGGCTCGACCGCCGGCATCGGCCACGCCATCGCCAAGGGCCTGCTCGGGTCCGGCGCGAGCGTCGTCATCAACGGGCGCGGCCAGGACAAGGTCGATGCGGCCGTCCGCAAGCTGGAAGGCGCGGGGGCCAAGGTCCGTGGCATCGCCGCCGACGTCTCGACCGCCGCCGGCTGCAAGGCGCTGGTGGCAGCGCTGCCGGAGGTCGATATCCTCATCAACAATGCCGGCATCTTCGAGCCGAAAGACTTCTTCGACATTCCGGACGAGGACTGGAGCCGCTTCTTCGAGGTCAACGTCATGAGCGGCGTTCGGTTGTCGCGCGCTTACCTGAAGGGAATGCTCAAGCGCAACTGGGGCCGCATCGTCTTCATCTCTTCGGAGTCCGGGCTCAACATTCCCGTCGAGATGATCCATTACGGCACGAGCAAGACGGCGCAGCTCTCGGTCGCGCGTGGTCTCGCCCAGCTCACGCGCGGCACCGGCGTCACCGTGAATTCGGTGCTGCCCGGCCCGACCATGTCCGAAGGCGTCGCGACCTTCGTGAAGGATCTCGCCAAGCAGAACGGGCAGTCGGTCGATGAAGCCGCCGCAAGTTTCGTCAAGCAGCACCGCCCGAGCTCGCTGATCCAGCGCTTCGCCAGTGTCGACGAGATTGCCAACATGGTGGTCTACGTCGCTTCGAAGGAGGCGTCAGCGACCAATGGCGCAGCGCTGCGCGCGGAAGGCGGCATCGTCAATACGATCGCGTAGGAGCGGCGCATGGCAGCTTATGTGATTTCGGAAGTCGAGGTGCGCGACCCCGATGGATTCGGGGCTTATCGCGCGCTTGCCGCGAAGACGATTGCGCAGTTTGGCGGACGATATCTCGTCCGCGGAGGCAGGGCAGAGCTGGCGGAGGGCAACCTTCCGCCGAAGGCCATCGTCATCGTCGAATTCCCGTCGATGGCGCGGCTGAAGGAATGGTACGCCTCGCCGGAATACGCCGAGGCGCTGAAGATCCGTGCCGATGCGCTGGAACGGCGGCTGCTGTTCGTCGAGGGCGTCGACCCATCGCAGCTATTGTAGGGTGGCAAAGCGAAAACGTGCTCACCACCCTTTCGCGCCGTCGCGAGATGGTGGGCACGGCGCGAGTACGCCTTTGCCCACCCTGCGGCACCGCGCGTGCCTTACCACCCCTCCAGCACGATCTTGCCGCGCGACTTGCCGCTCTCGAGCAGCGCGTGCGCACGCTTGAGATTGCGGGCGTTGATGGTGCCAAAGCTCTGGTCCAGCGTGGTGCGCAGCACGCCTTTGTCGAGGAGGTCGGCGACGTCGTTGAGCAGATGATGCTGCGCGATCATGTCCGGCGTCTGGAACGAGGAGCGCGTGAACATCGATTCCCAGTGCACCGAGATCGCCTTGCCCTTGAACGTGCTCATGGTGAATTCCGGCGGATCGTCGATCAGGCCGAACCTGCCCTGCGGCGCCATGAACTCCGCGATCGCCTTGTAGTGCTGCTCGGTGAAGGTGAGGCTCGCCACCAGCGCGACCGGCGGCAGCTTCAGCTTCTCGATCTGCTGCTTCATCGGCTTGCCGTGATCGATGACCGCATGCGCGCCGAGATCGAGACACCATTTTTGCGATTCCGGCCGCGTCGCGGTCGCGAGCACGGTGAGGCCGGTGAGGCGGCGGGCGAGCTGGATCAGGATCGAGCCGACGCCGCCGGCACCGCCGGTGATCAGCAGCGTGCGCGGATCGACGCTCTTGCCGGGCACCGCGCCGAGGCGATCGAACAGCAACTCCCAGGCGGTGATGGAAGTGAGGGGAAGGGCGGCGGCTTGCGCAAACGAGAGCGACTTCGGCTTGTTGCCGACGATGCGCTCGTCGACCAGGTGGAATTCGGAGTTGGTGCCCTGACGCAGGATCGAGCCTGCGTAAAACACCTCGTCGCCCGGCTTGAACAGCGTGACCTCGGGCCCGACGGCATCGACCACGCCGGCCGCGTCATAGCCGAGAATCTTCGTCTCGCCTTCGGGCGGGACGGCGCGCTTGCGCACCTTGTAGTCGACCGGATTCGCCGAGATCGCCTTCACGGCAACGCGGATGTCGCGCCCCATCGGCTCGGGTTTGGCAGCCTCGAAATCAATCAGTGACTCCGCATCCTCGATCGGAAGAGATTGTTTGTAGCCGACGGCCTTCATGGCTTGGGTCTCCGTTGCTGGCGGCGATTGCCTGCCGTCTAACTGTCGCGCTGGCCCCCATTTGGCAAGTACTGTAAATTCGGGGAACTAGTCCCCGTTTGGATACTATTGGGAAAAATCCGATGAAACGGAAGAATTTTGCCCGTCGACCCGGGTGCGCGGTCGAGGCGGCACTCGACCTGATCGACGGCAAGTGGAAGGGCGTAATCCTCTATCATCTGCAAAGCGGCACCCAGCGCTTCGGTGAATTGCGCCGGAGAATGCCCGGGATCACACAGCGCATGTTGACCAAGCAGCTGCGCGCGCTCGAGGACGACAAGCTCGTCGTCCGCAAGGTCTATGCTGAAGTGCCGCCGCGCGTCGAATATACGCTGTCCGAACTCGGCGAGAGCCTGCGTCCGGTGATCGATATCCTGAAAGCCTGGGGCGAGGGCCATCAGGAGCGGCTGTCCTGCGCGCCCGAGCCGGTGGTCGTGAGAACGCCGAAACGCGCGGCGTAGATGTCCGGGAGCGGACGATGCCGCCCCCGGAAGAGATCGCATCAGAACGCGAACTGCGTGCGCATCGCGACCGCGTCGAACCTCGAGCCCGTATCCGCCGCCGAGACTGGCGAGGCCTGCTTGGAGATATTGCCATGCAGGTAGTCGAGCATGAAGCGGACGTTGCCGTTGACGTACCAGTTGAGCGCGAGCGTGTAGACCGTCTGGCGGCCGCCGGCGATGCCGGCGGCGGTCGCGAGCTGATCGTTGAGATCCATCTGACTCACGCGGCCCGCGACTTCCCAGGCACCCCAGCCGCCACCTTCGAGCGAGAACGGATGCACCGGCTTGACGCCGCCATAGGCGGCGTTGCCCGGATTGTACTTGCGGGATTCACCGGTCAGGACGTAGGCCGCCTGCGCGTAACCGCCCTGGAATTTCAGGCTCGACGTGCCGATCGGTACCACGGCGGTATTGGCATTGCGATCGATGTTGAACCAGTAGTATTCGCCCTGGACCCAGAGCGGTCCATAGGTGCCTGCGGCTTCCACACCATACACCTGCGCGCCCGAGACATTTGCAATCGCACCGGTCGAGATCAGTGTCGTCGGGTCGATGCGCAGTTCGGGCCGGTCGCTGAGCGTAAGGGTTTGCGTGTTCGCGACCAGATTGCGTGGCGGCTGGATCAGCCACTGCGCGTCGGCGCCGAGATGCACCGAATAGTCGTTGCCGCTGACGACCTGGCCTGCAACGCGGGCGGTCGCGCCGTATTGCTCGCTGGTGCCGGCAGGTACGGCGCTTGACGCCGAGTGAATGGCACCCGTGGTTGGGCCCGTCGCGTAGGCGCCGGCGTAGAACACGTCGTTGTACCAGCGGGCGCCGGCAGCAGAACGGAAGTCGCCGGCGGCGATGTTTTGCGCAACCACGCCGACCGAGGCACGTTCCATGAAGGCGATGTCGTTGGAGCTCGTGGACTCATCCATGGTCCAGGCGAGGTCCATGACGCCGGCTTCGATGGCCATCTTGCCGCCAAAAGGCTTCAGTCCGGTATAGCTCACGAACGCGTTCTCGATGCCGGACGTGCCGCCCCCGGGCAGCAGTCCGACGGTGGGGGGAGTCGTAGAGGAGCCCACGGTGCCGCCGAAGCCATCAGCCGTACCGCCGAAATCGTAGATCAGCGCGAAATTCCAGTCCTCGAGGAATTTACCGACGACACCGATGCGCGCGCGGCGGACGTTCTCGCCGCTGTCGAGTTTCTGCGGCACCGTTCCCGCGGTGTTGGGACGGTAGTCGTAGCCGCCGACGTCCCAGTGCACGCGGCTCGTGATCGCGACGCAGTTGGCTCCGTCCGCCGTGCAGATGGTCGGCCGGTTGTTCGGCATCGTCACCACAACGCCGGATGCAGGCGGCGGGCTCTTCATTGGGATCGCCGCATTGGCATTGGCGACGACGGCCTTCGCTTCGGAGCGTGCTTCAGCCTTTGCTTCGGCTTTGGCCTTCGCGGTCGCCACCGTGTTCGCGGCGGTTTGACTCTGTAGCTTGTCCAGTTTCTGCTCAAGCATCTTCAGCTGCTGCTTCAGGAGTGCGATCTCCTGCTCGCTGCTGCTGGCTGATTGTGCCTGCGCCTGCGAGGCCGCCAGCACGCCGGCGAGACCAATCGCCGTGGCTGCAATTCTTGTCCTGCTCACGTCACCACTCCATCGGTTAGACCAACTTCCCCAAGTCGCAACGGGAGAGCCTAAGAACGATCGATGACTGTCCCGCGACGGCGCGCCACGGCTGCTGCGGTTCCACCTGATGTAAATTCGCCGCAGCCGAATCCGCCATCAGGCAGCATGCAAGATGATGCGCGTCATGCCAATGAGCGGCGCCGGCCGGATTGTCATTTTGCACGCCGGGCTTGCATGCCGGTCACACCGGGGAGAGGCCGAATATTGCCATCTCGCGCCCTTCTATTGGGTGGCGAACGCGCCTATATTCCGTCGTCTTTTCCAAGAGGTAGGAATGTTTCGATCGATCTGTACGGCCGTCATCACTGCACTTTGCGTAGGCTTTTCGGGCCACCTCGATCCGGCCTCGGCGCAGGACCGGCGCGTGCCCTCGTCGCCAGCCGAGCTGCGGCTCTCTTATGCTCCGATCGTGCAGCGGGTGCAGCCGGCGGTCGTGAATGTCTACGCGGCGAAAGTGGTGCAGAATCGCAACCCGCTGCTGGACGATCCGATCTTCCGCCGCTTCTTTGGCGTTCCGGGCCAGCAACAGGAGCAGGTGCAGCGCTCGCTCGGTTCGGGTGTGATCATCGATGCGTCCGGCCTCGTGGTCACCAACGTCCACGTCATCGAAGGCGCCGACCAGGTCAAGGTGTCGCTGTCGGACAAGCGCGAGTTCGAGGCCGAGATCGTGCTGAAGGATCCGCGCAGCGATCTTGCGGTGTTGCGCCTCAAGGACACGAAAGAGAAGTTTCCGGCTCTCGAATTCACCAATTCTGACGAGCTGATGGTGGGCGACGTCGTGATGGCGATCGGCAATCCCTTCGGTGTCGGCCAGACCGTGACCCACGGCATCATCTCGGCGCTCGCGCGCACACAGGTTGGCATCACCGACTACCAGTTCTTCATCCAGACCGACGCTGCGATCAATCCCGGCAATTCCGGCGGCGCGCTGGTCGACATGACCGGCAAGCTTGCCGGTATCAACACCGCGATCTATTCGCGCTCCGGCGGCTCGCAGGGCATCGGCTTTGCGATTCCCGCCAACATGGTGCGCGTCGTCGTCGCCTCCGCCAAGAGCGGCGGCAAGGCAGTGAAGCGGCCGTGGCTCGGCGCCAAGTTGCAAGCCGTGACGCCCGAGATCGCCGAAAGCCTCGGCCTGCGCTCGCCGACCGGCGCGCTGGTCGCAAGTGTCGTGCCGAACGGCCCCGCGGCGAAGGCGGGCTTGAAATCCTCCGACCTCATCACCGGCATCGATGGCCAGACCGTCGACGACCCTAACGCCTTCGATTATCGGTTCGCCACGCGTCCGCTCGGCGGCACGGCGCAGATCGACGTGCAGCGCGGCGGCAAGCCGGCGAAGCTGACCGTGGGGCTGGAGACCGCGCCTGACGCCGGCCGCAACGAGCTCGTCATCACGGCGCGCTCACCGTTCCAGGGCGCAAAGGTCTCGACCATCACGCCGGCCGTGGCCGACGAGCTGCATCTCGATGCAGACACCGAGGGCGTCGTCATCACCGAGCTCGGCGACGATTCGCCGGCCGCCAATGTCGGCTTCCAGAAGGGTGACATCATCCTCGCCGTCAACAACCAGAAGATCGGAAAGACCGGCGACCTCGAGAAGGCCGCCGGCGCGAGCCAGCGGCTCTGGCGCATTACGCTGGTGCGCGGCGGCCAGCAGATCAACGTCACGCTGGGCGGATGAGTCCGAAGCGACCACAGGAGACGCCAACTCTCTTTGCCGCGGCGGGGCTCGACCACGACGCTCCGCATCCGCTGCCGGACCGTTTGCGGCCGCGCGAATTGTCGGAGGTGGTGGGCCAGGATCACATCCTTGGTCCCGACGGCGCGTTGACGCGCATGCTGGAGACGCGCACGCTCGGCTCGCTGGTGTTCTGGGGCCCGCCCGGCACCGGCAAGACCACGGTGGCGCGGCTGCTGGCAGACGCGACCGACCTGCATTTCGAGCAGATATCAGCGGTGTTCTCTGGCGTCGCCGACCTGAAGAAGGCCTTCGATGCCGCACGCGCCCGCCGCGAGATGGGCACCGGCACGCTGCTGTTCGTCGACGAGGTGCACCGCTTCAACCGCGCCCAGCAGGACTCGTTTCTGCCGGTGATGGAGGACGGCACGGTGGTGATGGTCGGCGCCACCACCGAAAACCCGTCCTTCGAGCTCAACGCGGCGCTTCTGTCGCGCGCCCGTGTGCTGGTGTTTCGTTCGCTCGATGCCGCCGCGATCGAAAAACTGTTCGCGCATGCCGAGGAGGTCGAGGGCCGCAAGCTGCCGCTCGATGCCGAGGCGCGCGCCGTGCTGGTGCGCATGGCCGATGGCGATGGCAGGGCCTCGCTGACGCTCGCCGAAGAGGTCTGGCGGTCGGCAAGGGCGGACGAGATTTTCAACGCCGCGCAGTTGCAGGACATCCTGCAGCGTCGCGCGCCGATCTACGACAAATCCGCCGACGGCCATTACAATCTGATCTCGGCGCTGCATAAGTCGGTGCGCGGCTCCGATCCGGACGCTGCGCTGTATTATCTCGCGCGCATGCTCGATGCCGGCGAGGATCCGCTGTTTCTCGCGCGCCGCGTCGTGCGCATGGCGGTCGAGGACATCGGGCTTGCCGATCCGCAGGCGCTCGTGATTGCGAATGCGGCGAAAGACGCCTTCGACTTCCTCGGCCATCCCGAAGGCGAGCTCGCGATCGCGCAGGCCGTGGTCTATCTCGCCACCGCGCCGAAATCGAACGCGGTCTATACGGCCTTCGGCACGGCGATGCAGGTCGCCAAACAGGCCGGCTCGCTGCTTCCGCCAAAGCACATCCTGAATTCGCCGACCAAGCTGATGAAGTCCGAGGGCTACGGCGCAGCTTACGAATACGACCACGACACGCCGGATGCCTTCTCTGGCCAGGACTACTTCCCGGAAGCGCTGGGCCGCCAGACTTTCTACGATCCGCCCGAGCGCGGTTTTGAGCGAGAGATCCGGAAACGGCTGGATTATTGGGCCAAGCTGCGGAAAGAGCGGGGCGGCTCGCGCTAGAAACGGCCTTTCGCCGTGACGGGAGCCGGCTTTTAGGGTAGGCAGGCAATCATGAGCCGCCGCATCAAGAGAATGAATCCAAAGCCCCGTTCGCGTGACGAGCGCGACGATTCGCGTCCGTTCAAGGCGCGCACAGCGAAGAAGGCCGGGCCGCGGCCGGGCGGTAAGCCAGGCTTCCAACCGGGCGCGAAGCCGCCGCGCTTTGCCGGCGAGCGTGCTGAGCGGCGTCCGCCCAAAGCTGCGCCGGAAAGGGCTGCGCCGGCAAAACCCGTCGAGGCGCTGCTGCCGACCAAGGTCCAGACCGTCAAGGTGTCGGCCGACGAGAACAACATGCGCGTCGATCGTTTCCTCGAGGCGCGCTTTCCCGGTCTGTCGTTCTCGCACATCCAGCGCGTCGTCCGTAAAGGCGAGCTGCGCGTCGACGGCAAGCGCGTCGACAGCAAGGATCGGCTGGAGGAGGGGCAGAGCGTCCGCATTCCGCCGCTGAAGCTCGACACGCCGAAGGCCGTCGGCGAGCTGTCGGAAGGTGCGCAAAAGACGCTTGCTACGCTGAAGGAGATGACGATCTACGAGGATGACGACGTCCTCGTGCTGAACAAGCCCGCTGGCCTCGCCGTTCAGGGCGGCTCGGGCATGACGCGCCACATCGACCAGATGCTGGAGGTGATGCGCGATTCCAAGGGCCAGAAGCCGCGCCTCGTCCACCGTATCGACAGGGAGACGTCGGGCTGTCTCCTGATCGCGAAGACGCGCTTTGCCGCCTCGCATCTGACCGGCGCGTTTCGCTCGCGCTCGGCGCGTAAGACCTATTGGGCGCTGGTGCCGGGTCTGCCGAAGCCGAAGCAGGGCCGTATCTCGACCTTCCTGGCGAAAGAGGAGAGCGAGGACGACACCATCATGCGCATCGCCCAGCATGGCGACGAGGGCGCAAGCCACGCGGTGACCTACTACGCGGTGGTCGAGACCGCCGGCAACAAGCTGACCTGGGTGTCGCTGAAGCCGGTGACGGGCCGCACCCACCAGCTCCGCGCCCACATGGAACATATTGGCCATCCCATTGTCGGCGATCCCAAATATTTCAACATCGAGAACTGGCAGTTGCCGGGCGGCCTGCAAAACCGGCTGCACCTGCTCGCACGCCGCATCGTGATCCCGCATCCGCGCGGCGGCGTGATCGATGCCACCGCGCCCTTGCCGCCGCACATGCAGCAGTCGTGGAATTTGCTGGGGCTCGACGCGAGCCGGTTCGATCCGATCGAGAACGCTCCGGAAGAGTAGGGCTGAGCTCCGCTGCCAACCCCGTCATTGCGAGGAGCCCTTGCGACGAAGCAATCCAGAATCCCTCCGCGGAGAGATACAGGATTGCTTCGCTACGCTCGCAATGACGGTGTCGAGACAGCGGTGATGGCGCCCCTCAATTCCGAAACTGCTCCAGAAACATCCGCAGACTGTCATGCGGGCTCTCGACGTCCGTGATCAGCCAGCCCTCCGGTCCGTTGACCAGGATGAAGTTCAGCGTCACCCGTCGGCCGTGATTGTCGAAATTGGCCGCGACATAGGTCTTGTCGAATTGCTTGCGGATGATCGCGATCGCGACCGGGCCGAGCTTCCAGCTCGGGCTCTGCACGATGAAGTCATAGGGTTCGGTCCGCGGCGCGGACCATACCTTGCGCAAGGAGGGGTCGAAGAATTGCCGGGCGGTCGCGGCGTCCCGCGGCAGGCCCTTGGACAGCTCCGGCGCGCCCTCGCCATAATAGGCGTAGACGTTGCGGACCAGCGATTCCGGGGTGCGGAAGCCTGCCTCGGCTGCACCCAGCCAAAGCCCGGCGAAAAGGGCCCCAATGCCCAGAAGTTCCCTCATGCCCCGCCGCTCGCTTTATCGGCCGCCGGTCTTATCGTACAAGCCTAGCATTGAGCGACCGGGACCGAAAACTCACATGCGCGAATTGTTCGATGAAGCTGCGGGCCAGCCCCCGCGCGATCCGTACGAGGCGGCCCGCCAATCGGCGCGCACGCCGCTGCGCAAGCGCTTCTACAAGGAGGCAGGCGTCACTGAAGCCGAGGACGGCTTTGCCATCACGCTCGACGGCAAGCCGATCCGCACGCCCTCCGGCCGCCAGGTCGCGATCCCCTCGCGCCCGCTCGCAGATGCCGTGGCCGCGGAATGGAGGGCCCAGGGCGAGACGATCGATCCCGTGGCCATGCCGCTGACGCGGATCGCCAACAGCGTGGTCGAGGGCGTCGTCGACCGTGTCGCGCTCGTCAGCGACGACCTCGCAAAATACTTCGAGAGCGACCTGCTGTTCTACCGCGCCGGCCACCCCGAGGGCCTGGTCGCCCGCGAGGCCGCGCATTGGGACCCCGTGCTGTTCTGGGCCGCGGAGCGGCTCGGGGCGCATTTCATCCTGTCCGAAGGCGTCATGCAGGTAAAGCAGCCGGACGAGGCCGTTTTGGCCGCGCGCGCCGCGCTCCCCGGCGATGCCTGGTCGGTCGCAGCCCTTCACGTGGTCACGACCCTGACCGGCTCGGCGCTGTTGGCGCTGGCGCTGGCCCATGGTGTGCGCGATGCCGACCAGGTCTGGGCTGCTGCGCATGTCGACGAGGACTGGAACGCGGAGAAATGGGGGGTGGACGAGGAGGCGGCCGTCCGCCGGGCCGCCCGCCTGAAGGATTTCCAGGCCGCGGTGACGGTTTTGGCGGCGGCCAAAGGTCCTTAACGAGAGGTTTACGAGGGCGGCCTTAGGGTGGGGGCAGCGTTCTGCTGGGCCCTCAAAATGCCAACGCCGATAAGCTCGATCGTTCCCGTCAGTGCTGCCAGCCCTGTGGCTGATGCGGCGACGCCCGATCTCGTGCTTCAGGCCGGCAGCGTGGTCGACGCCAGGGTGGTCAGCGTGCTCGCCGACAATCTGGTGCGGATCGCGATTGCCAACCTCTCCCTCGACGTGACGTCCGAAGTCGCGCTCACGCCGGGCCAAAACCTTCAGCTCGCGGTGTCGCAGAACGACGGTACGATCCGGCTCGCCGTCGTCAATAGCGCAGGCGGGACGGCGGCCGATCAGGTGACGCTGACGCCCACGGCTGCGTCGCTGGTGGACAGTCCCTCGCTCGTGCCGTCCGCGACCGCGGCGCGCAATCCCCTGACGCCGTCGGAGCAAGTCGCCGTCACATTGGCCTCGGCTGAGGCTGTCACGAAGCAGGGCAGCCAGGCGCCGCTGTTCGCCAACCTCGCCGCGGTCGTCACCGGCAGCGATTTGCCGGCGGGACTGAAGCAGGCGGTGCTTGATGTGCTGACGCAGCAGACGCCGCTCAACACCGCCCTCGACGGCGCGGACATCGCATCCGCATTCCAGAAGTCCGGGCTGTTCCTCGAGGCTTCGCTGGCCGCAGGCGTGACGCCTTCATCGGGAGCAGTGCCGGACCTGAAGGCGGCGCTGCTGGTGCTGCGGCAAACTCTGGCGGCCGCTTCTGGCACGCTCGAGGCCGGCGTGCCGCAGACACCGGTGCAGGGCGCCGCACGACCGGCGAGCACCGCGGCCGCGCCGCAGGCCGCAACGACTGCGGCTCAAGTCTCGGCGACCGTACAGGCGGCCGCGCAGCCATCCGACGCGGAGGTCGCCCAACCAGCACAACTGCCGCGCGGCGCGGCGCTTGCAGCCGCCGTTCTCGCCGACCTCGCGACCGAAGCCCCGCAGGCGGCACTTCCGCGGACAGCGGCCGCGGGCCTTGCCGCGAGCCTGCTGCAAGAGGTCACGCAAAACCTGCCGCGCGTGATCGGCAATGTGCCGGGCTCCAACAAGGCCGTACCTGATGGCCATGTCTTCGAGGCGGCCGCGCGCACGACCACGCCGCCGCCGTTTCGCGGCGCGCTGCCACAGCCGCAATCCATCGCCTCGCCATCGCTTGCGCCGGACACGCCGCTCGCTGCCACCGTGCACCGCCTGCTCGACGACACCGATGCCGCGATCGCGCGGCAGACCTTGCTCCAGGTCGCTTCGCTTCCGGATCGCGTCGATGCCAGCGGGCACCGGATCGACCCGACCGTGCCGCAGTGGAATTTCGAGATCCCCTTCGCGACCCCGCAAGGCACCGCGATGGCGCAATTCGAGATCTCGCGCGATGGCGGTGGCGAGTCGGCCGATCCCGCCAAGCGGGCCTGGCGCGCGCGCTTCTCGCTCAATGTCGAGCCGACCGGCCCCGTGCACGCGCTGATCACGCTCAACGGCGACAAGACCTTCGTGCGGATGTGGGCGGAGCGGCCGGCGACCGCGCAACAGCTCCGTGCCGGCATCGGCGAGCTCAGCCAGGCCCTGACCAAGGCCGAGCTGAAGCCCGGCGACATCGTGGTGCGCGACGGCACCCCGCCGCAGCCGCTACCTGCCCGCGCCGGGCATTTTCTGGATCGCGCCACATGAGTGATGACTCCAAGCTCGCGATTGCGCTGCATTACGAGAAGGGGAGCGGCGCGCCTGTGGTCGTCGCCAAGGGCAAGGGCACGATCGGCGCAAAAATCGTCGAGATCGCCAAGGCGCACGACATCCCGATCGAGGAGAACGAGGTGTTGGCCGGCGCGCTGTCCAAGGTCGAGCTCGGCGAGGAGATCCCGCCGGACCTCTACAAGGCCGTCGCCGAGGTGCTGGTGTTCGTGCTGCGGCTGTCGGGCCGGGCGCGGTAGAGCATGATCCGGAAAAGTGTGTAGCGGTTTTCCGAAAAGATCATGCTCAAAAAATGCCCTGTCATCGTTTCAACACGATGGCGGCTGCATGGTCGTGCTATATTCCTCAATTCGACGGACGTTTCGCTTGCTGACCCGCCGCTTCACCCTCGGTCTTTTCGCCGCAGCCGCGGCGTTGCCGTCGCGTGCATTTGCCAACGTCGCGCCGCCACGCAACGAGATCCGCGAGAGCCTGGCGAAGCACTTTACCGATCTCGGCACCGCCGGCACCTTCGTCGGCTACAAGGTCGAGGACTATCTGATCGTCGCGAGTGACCGTGAGCGCTCGGGCGAGGGCAAGCTGCCGGCCTCGACCTTCAAGATCCCGAACTCGCTGATCGCGCTCGAGACCGGCGTCGTCGCCGACCCCGACAAGGACGTGTTTCCGTGGGATGGCGTGAAGCGGCCGATCGAAGCCTGGAACAAGGACCACACGCTGCGCAGTGCAATCGCTGTCAGCGCCGTGCCGGTCTATCAGGAGATCGCGCGCCGGATCGGGCAGGAGCGGATGCAGAAATATGTCGATCTGTTCGACTACGGCAATCGCGACATCGGCGGCGGCATCGATCAGTTCTGGCTGTCCGGCGCGCTGCGCATCGATCCGATCGAGCAGATCGATTTCGTCGATCGGCTGCGCCGTCGCGCACTGCCGATCTCCAAGCGCAGCCAGGATCTCGTGGCCGACATCCTGCCGGTGACCAAGGTCGGCGACAGCGTCATCCGCGCCAAGTCGGGATTGACCGGGCGCGAGCAGGGCTCGCTCGGCTGGATGGTCGGCTGGGCCGAGAAGGGCGAGGCACACACCGTGTTCGCGCTCAACATGGACTGTCCCGAACAGCGTCACATCGAGGCGCGCATGAGCCTGACGCAAGCCTGCCTTGCCGATATCGGCGCGGTCTGATTGTTGCGCGGACACAGAAGTAGGGTGGGCAAAGGCGCATAGCGCCGTGCCCACCATCTCTCCATACGATGAGCTGTTGGTGGGCACGCTTCGCTTTGCCCACCCTACGGCATCGCTGTCAATTTTGCGCGCGCGCCCTCACGCCTTGTCGGCCGGCTTCTTCGCCGTCAGCGCCTGGTCGATGGCAAAGCCGCCGATCTCGCTCATCGCCTGCGAGATCACGTCGCCCTTTCGTGCAAAGCCGCTGGAGAGATAGTCGAACTGGGTTCGCGCCAGCCGCAGCACCTCGATCGGCACGGAGACGACGGTTTCGTTGAAATTGTCGACGGAGGCGCGCAGGCTGTCGAGCTCGGTGGTGAGCTTGCCGATGTGGCTTTCCGCGTCCTGCATCAGGGCGAGCAGCTTGCTGCGCTCGGCGTCGAATGCGGTCCGTTCGGCCGCCGCCGCCGTGGTGACCTCGGCAAGCTGCGCGCGCAACGCCTCGATCTGGCTGACCATGGCATCGGAGGCAATCTCGGTAGCCACGCGCAGCTCGGTGCTGCGCGTGCTCTCTTCCTGCGCCTCATGAAAGAGCCGCTCGGCCGACATCGCCCGCTGCGCCAGCGACTCGATCAGCGCGGCCGCGCGCAGCAGCATCTCGCCGTTACGCCCCGACACCATGCTGGCCATGCGCCGCAGGAAGTCGACGGTTTCGGACGATGGGGTCGGCGGCAGGGGGACGACCGTGGCGGACATGGTGATACTTGCAGCCAGACGTGATGACCGCCGCCGTACCGACTGGGCTCACGCAACATTCGGCGCCTGATCGCTGGCTCGGAGCAAGCCTGAATCGCCTGAAACGGTCAACCGCCCCGCACGGGTAAAATCGCGGCAATCCCCGCTATCAAGCCCGGCGATCAGGCGTCCTTCTGCCGGCCGATCCGCCCGAGATGGGTGAAGCCGAAGCCGGCCGAATATTTCAGGCCATAACCGAGTGCCCGGTCGATGCCGATATGGGCAAGCCAGATCAAGGCGATGGACAGGGTGAGGGGCGAGGCGAAGCCGAACCCCAGCGTCATCAGCGTCACCGGCGCCATGTAGCTGTGGGCGGCATTGTAGGCCAGCGCACCGAATTTGGCGTCGGACAGATAGGCCAGGAAGCTCAGATCGGGCACCAGGAAGAGCAGCAGATAGACCGTCCAGGAGCCGCCCCAGGCCGCATAGAGCGCCGTCATCCCGGCGAACAGAGCGAGCCCCTCGAGCCGCAGCAGGGTCCTGACGCCGCCGGTCACCGCGCCGGTTTCGGCCATCGCTTGGTCCATCGTCGCCTCCCAGGCAAAACTTTGTAATTCCTTGCGCTTTCCCGCTGCCTCAGGGCAGCCCCTGCGGCGCCGAAAGCGGCTTCCCGGTTCGTAAAATGCCGTGTTAGAACCCCCGGCAATCGCATTTAGGCTAAGAACTGGCGGGAGCAAATGAAGAATATCCTGGACGCCCTTGAAGACCGTCGTGCCGGCGCAAAGCTCGGCGGTGGCGAGAAGCGCATCGAGGCGCAGCACGCCCGCGGCAAGCTGACCGCGCGCGAGCGCATCGAGCTGCTGCTCGACAAGGGATCGTTCGAGGAGTTCGACATGTTCGTCGAGCACCGCTCCACCGAGTTCGGCATGGAGAAGACCAAGGTGCCCGGCGACGGCGTCGTCACCGGCTGGGGCACGGTGAATGGCCGCAAGACGTTTGTCTTTGCCAAGGATTTTACCGTGTTCGGCGGCTCGCTGTCCGAGACCCATGCGCTGAAAATCACAAAGCTCCAGGACATGGCGATGAAGGCGCGGGCGCCCATCATCGGCCTCTATGATGCCGGCGGCGCCCGCATCCAGGAAGGCGTCGCCGCGCTCGCCGGCTATTCCTACGTGTTCCGTCGCAACGTGCTCGCTTCAGGCGTGATCCCGCAGATCTCCGTCATCATGGGCCCCTGCGCCGGCGGCGACGTCTATTCGCCGGCGATGACCGACTTCATCTTCATGGTGAAGAACACCAGCTACATGTTCGTCACCGGCCCGGATGTGGTGAAGACGGTGACCAACGAGGTCGTCACCGCCGAAGAGCTCGGCGGCGCCTCCGTGCACGCCACGCGCTCGTCCATTGCCGACGGCGCCTTCGAGAACGACGTCGAGACGCTGCTCCAGATGCGGCGCCTGATCGACTTCCTGCCGTCCAACAACACCGACGGCGTGCCGGAATGGCCGAGCTTCGACGACATCGGCCGCCTCGACATGTCCTTGGACACGCTGATCCCCGACAATCCGAACAAGCCCTACGACATGAAGGAATTGATCCTGAAGGTCGTGGACGAGGGCGATTTCTTCGAGATCGCGGAGTCCTTTGCCAAGAACATCGTCACAGGCTTCGGCCGCATCGCTGGCCGCACTGTCGGCTTCGTCGCCAACCAGCCGATGGTGCTCGCCGGCGTGCTCGACAGCGATGCCTCTCGCAAGGCCGCGCGCTTCGTCCGCTTCTGCGACGCCTTCAACATTCCGATCGTCACCTTCGTCGACGTGCCGGGCTTCCTGCCCGGCACCGCGCAGGAATATGGCGGCCTGATCAAGCACGGCGCCAAGCTGCTGTTTGCGTACTCGCAGTGCACCGTGCCGCTCGTGACCATCATCACCCGCAAGGCCTATGGCGGCGCCTTCGACGTCATGGCATCCAAGGAGATCGGCGCCGACATGAACTACGCCTGGCCGACCGCCCAGATCGCGGTGATGGGCGCCAAGGGCGCGGTCGAGATCATCTTCCGCTCTGACATCGGCGATCCCGACAAGATCGCCGCGCGCACCAAGGAATACGAAGACCGCTTCCTGTCGCCGTTCATTGCCGCCGAGCGTGGCTACATCGACGACGTCATCATGCCGCACTCGACGCGGAAGCGGATCGCAAGGGCGCTGGCGATGCTGAAGGACAAGAAGACGGAAATGCCGGCGAAGAAGCACGACAATTTACCGTTGTGAGCTATTTGTAGGGTGGGTTAGGTCCGATCAAAGTCCTATGACCGAAGACGATCCGACCGACGAAATCTCCGATATCGAGGTCCGGATCGAGGCGCTGGCCGAGATCGCCGAGCGCTGCCGGAAGTATATCCTGGCGTCCAAGATCGCCATCGGCAGCGGTGCCGCGCTGCTGTTGATCACGATCCTCGGCTTGCTGGGAACAGGTCAGACTGCCGCTCTCGGCTCGATCGCCCTGATCGTCGGCGGAATCGTCTCGCTCGGCTCGAACGTCAGCACGCTGCGGCAGACGGATGATTCCATTCGCGCGGCGGAAGCGCTTCGCGCGCAACTGATTGGCAGGATCAACCTTCGTGTGGTCGAGGACACGCCGATGAAGCTGGTGTGACGCGCTGGCTTGTGCCTTCGGCCGGCCTACTTGCACGCCGGGTAGCCGAAGCGCTTGATGATCTCGCTTCCCGAGATCGGATGAAATTCGAAGGTGTCCATGAAATGATTGTCGGTGACGTATTGGCGCAATGCGGCGTTATAGGTGCTGAGCATTTGCTGCGTGCGAACGGGACTGACAATTCCCTTTTTCATCGAGCCGCCCGAGTGAAACAGCAATGTGGCGCCGGGCGTGACGCAGACGTTGCGTATTGAAAGGAACATGGTGCAGGCGGATTGACAGTGGCTGTCGATGCGAAAGCGCTCGCCGGACGCGTTGTATTGCGCGATCACGTTCTGGAACTGCGCAAACACGGCTGGATTGGGAGCGCCGTAACCCATGCCGAGCGACGATACCGAGCCGTCGGCGTAGGCTGGCTGTCCCACCAGGCCGCAGGCGGTGTAAAGAATTCCAAGCGCTCCCAACCCACGCGCCAATCGCTGCCAGCTGTTCAAGGCGCTCTCCCGCCGCTTCACGCCGCAGCCTTGGGCGTCAGAACCTGCAATTCCGTGCGGCACTCGGCGGCGTAGGCCTGAAGTCGCTCGACGGTTTGCCTGTCGAGGATCGCCTTCGCCAGACGCTCGGCGCGAGCAAGTTGGTCTTTGAGATAATCGATGCGGGTCATGTCTCACCTTCCGCCTGGATGATTTGAAGGAAATTGCTTCGTTCCGTTGGCGGTGATCCTACGGCGAACGCCGGGTTAATTGTGTGCGTTCGATCACACTCCGCGCGCGGCATCTGCCGCGGCGAAGTGCGCCATCTGGTCGGCATGGGCCTTTGCGAAGGCCGGACGGGCGGTGGCGCGCGCGACATAGGCACGGCAGGCTCGGTGTCCCGACAGTCCATCGAACTTATCGACGACGCGCAGCACGTCCGACATCAGGATGTCGGCGACGGAGAAGGAGCCTGCGAGCCATTCGCGGCCCCCCAGCACCGTCTCCATGTGCTTGAGGCGGAGTTTGAGGAAGTCGTCGACGAACTTCACGGCAGGTGAACCATCGTCACTGCCGGTGAACTTGAACATCGTCCAGGGCAAGGCGGGCATCTCCACCGAATTGAGCGCGGCGAACACCCATTCGGTCGCCTCGCTGCGCCCGCGCGGATCAGTGGGTACCAGCTTCGCACTGAGTTCACCCAGATGCAGCAGGATCGCACCGCTCTCGAAGATCGAGAGGTCGCCGTCGGTCAGCCACGGCACCTGGCCGAACGGCTGGTGCGCGAAATGCGCGGCGTCCCGCGGGCCGAACGGCACGCTCGCGACGCGATAGGGCAACGCGGCCTCCTCAAGCGCCCAGCGCACGCGCAAGTCGCGCACGAATCCCCGCGGCATCTCGGGAACCCAGTCGAAAGTGGTGAGGGTGAGGTCGGCCATGCGGTGTCTCCGTGTTGTCTTAGGCCTAGGACGGATAAGGGCCGTGCGTTCCGACAACGGGACGAGATTGTTTGCAAGGTCCGCAGCGTGCCGCTGCCTTTGCAATGAACCTGAACGCGCGATTCAGCCGCAGTTCATCTCGTGACCGCGACACTTCGTCTCGCATCATACAACGCATGCCCGAGAGGAAGACGTCATGGAACGCCGCAATTTTCTCAAGCTCGCCATCGGTGCCGCGGCTGGCGCGGCCGCGTTGACGGCGGCCGCACAGGCCGCACCGCTGTCACCGCAACCGCTCAATGGCCCGGCCGTCGCGCCCGGCGTCGACGCCGAGATTCGCCCGGCCGTCACCAGCAGCGAGGAGATCGCGCAGCTGAAGCCGGAACAGGTGCGCTGGGGTCACTGGCACCACCGCCATTGGGGTTGGCATCACCGTCATTGGGGTTGGCGCCGCCGCCATTGGGGTTGGCGTCATCGCTGGCACCGCCGGCGCTGGCGTCACTGGTAGTCGCGTTCGTTTCAGCCGTTCGTAGTGCCCAACCGCCGCACGCTTTGCGGTTCATTGATGAGAAAGGAAGAGTCGTGAGAAAGATATTTGCTGCCTCTGCGCTCGTCATCGGCTTCGGCCTTTTCGGCCTTAGCGCGTCATCGGCGATGCCGCTTGCGCCGCTCGGCCAGGCGGCCTCGGGCGATACCATCCAGGTCGCCGGCGGTTGCGGCTGGGGCTGGCATCGCGGGCCCTATGGCGGTTGTCGTCCGATGTATAATTGCCCGCCCGGTTGGCATTCCGGTCCTTACGGCCGCCGCTGCTTCCGCAACTGGTAGGCTGAACGAAAAAGGGGATCGCGATCGCGATCCCCTTTTTGCTTGGCAGGTGCGTCACAGAGAAAATGGCCGCGCAGGCTTTCGCCGCGCGGCCACTTTGCAATGCGAAAAGCTCAGATCGGACGGCAACGGCCGTAGTACCAGCGGAAGCCATAGGGGCACACGCGCCCTGCAGGACGCACCACCACGACCGGCGCGGGGGCGGGCGCCACGACGACGACCGGAGGACGCCCGGCCATCGGACGGCAGCCACCATAGGGGCCACGATACCAGCCGGGGCCGCAGCCGCCCATGGCGCTGGCGGACTCGCTGAAACCGACGGCCGCACTGGCGAGCATCACGGCTGCGAACAGATATTTCATGAGGTCTTCCTTCTCGTCCTTGGAGCGGATTCTGGGGGCGGATTCTTGGGGGGAATTCTCGAGGGGCTCAGCGCTCGCGGCGCACAATGAATCAAAAGGCACGATTCGACACATTAAATTTTGGGAGGGAATGTGCCGACACGATGTGATCCAACTTGGCCAACATGACCTGAATGCGACATGAATGCCCGTGCTGCCTGAGGCGACAGGCCGGCGTCGCTAGCGGCCGAGAAAGCCCAGCACCAGCTCCCTGTACTTGTCCGGCGCCTCCAGGAACACGAGGTGCCCGGTGTCCGGAATCACCTCCGCGCGCGCGTTCGGCATCTTCGCGGCAAATGCTTTCGCGAGCTCGGCGTTCTGCCCCATTTTTGCGCGCAACGCCTCGGGCGCAAGCGGCCGGCCCGGCGCGTTGTGGTCGTCGGCGCCCATGATGAACAGCGTCGGCTCGGTGATGAGGGGAATCTCGTGCGCGACCGGCTCGCGATAGATCATCTGGCCGGAGGAGACGAAGGCGCGCAGCCAGCGCGGATAATCGGGGCTCCCCTTGATGTTGAAGCGGGCGTCGATGAACGGGGTGATCGCCTCAGGCGGCAGCTTGATCGCGTAATTGGTCTGGAGCTGTTTGCGGTAGCCGTCGGCGGTGAGCTTATCCTCGGCCTCGATGATTGTTTCGGTCGGTGTCGGCGGCACGTAGAGGCGGTAGTCCTCGAGCCCGATCGGGGCCGTCAGAACGAGGTGCGCGACGCGGTCGGGATAGGCTCGCGCGATGCGCACCCCGAGCATGCCGCCGAGCGAATGCGCGACGATCTCGGCCTTGTCGATCTTGAGGTGATCGAGCAGCGCCATGGTGTTGCGCGCCAGATTGTCGAAGTGCAGCTCGCCTTGCGGTTTGGAGGATTTGCCGAACCCGATCTGGTCGGGCACCACGACGCGGAAACCGGCCTCGCTCAGCATCTTGATGACCGGCGCCCAATAGCTCGAGGGAAAATTGCGTCCGTGCAGCAGCACCACGGTGCGGCCGTTCGGCTGAACTGGGGCGACGTCCATATAGGCCATGCTGAGCTGCTCGCCGTCGTTGACAACAGGCAGCAAGTGCACGGGATAGGGATAGGCGAAGCCTTCGAGCGCGATGCCGTAGGGTTCGCGCGGCGCGTCGGCGGCGCGGGATATAAACGGGATAGTAACAAGGGCGACAGCAAATGCTGCCGAGTAGATGCGGTTCATTGAGGTCTCCGTCATGCCCGGGCAAAAGCGCGAAGCGCGTCTTCGCGCAAGTGTCCCGGTCATCCACGTGCCAGCCGCAATAAAGACGTGGATGGCCGGGTCAAGCCCGGCCATGACGGCCGCGCGCATTCACACGCAAATGTGCGAAGTCACGCAACTTGCGTGATCAGTCCTGCCCGTTGCCGAACAGCGCGGCAAATTGCTTCTCGCCGGCGCGCGTAAAATTCACCACGCGGCTGCCGGGGGTGGCATCGCGCGCGGCCCATTTCAGTTCCGCGAAACGTTGCATCATGGCGGCGCCCAGCGTGCCAGCGAGGTGGTGGCGGCGCTCGCTCCAGTCGAGGCAGGCCTTGCAGACCGGGCGGCGCGGATGGGCAAGCATCTCGGGCGAGATCTGCAAATGTTTGGCGAGGAAGCGCTCGCCCTCAGCCGTCAGCTCGATCTCCTGCTTCTTCTGCTTGACCAGGCGACGATCGCGCAAGCTATCGAGCATCTGCACGCCGAGATCGCCGGCGAGATGGTCGTAGCAGATCCGCGCGCGCCGCAGCGCCGGGTCCTTCGGCCCGGTGCGCACGCGCATGTGGCCGGTGCGCGCGGCAAGCCCGGCAAGTCCTTCGAGCACGCCGGCGACGTCGTCGTCGGTGAGGCGATAATAGCGGTGGCGGCCCTGCTTCTCCGGCTCGACCAGCCCGCCGGCCTCGAGCTTGGCGAGATGCGAGCTCGCGGTCTGCGGCGTGATCCCGGCCTCCTGCGCCAGCTCGCTCGCGGTCAGCGCACGCCCGTTCATCAGCGCCGTGAGCATGTTGGCGCGAGCGGGGTCGCCGACCAGCGAGGCGACCATGGCGATGTCGGGTCCTGATTTCATGCTTCGATGGTAGCCGAAGCATCGTGGCCGGGCAAGCCGGTAATCTCTCATCACGTCGTCATTGCGAGGAGCGCAGCGACGAAGCAATCCAGACTGTCTCCGCGGTGGGATTCCTGGATTGCTTCGCTGCGCTCGCAATGACGGAGGAAACAGGAGAGCCCGTCATGTCCATCACCGTCTTCATCCGCTACCAGCTCGACCCCTTCAAGCGCGCGCAGTTCGAGGACTATTCGAAGCGCTGGCTCAGCATCATCCCGAAATGCGGCGGCGACCTGATCGGCTATTTCATGCCGCATGAGGGCACCAACAACATCGCCTTTGCGCTGATCAGCTTCGAGAGCCTCGCCGCCTATGAGGCCTATCGCGCGCGGTTGCGGCAGGATGCGGACGGCATGGCGAATTTCCATTTTGCCGAGGACAACAAATTCATCCTCGCGGAAGAGCGCACCTTCCTGCGCAAGGTGGTAGTGTAGGCCATCAACGAGAGGAGACGCCCATGATCGCCGTGATCTTCGAGGTCTGGCCCAAGCCGGAGCACCGCCAAACTTACTTCGATCTCGCGGCCGATCTGAAATCGATCCTGCAAACCATCGACGGCTTCGTCTCGGTCGAGCGTTTTGAAAGCCTGACCGAGAAGGGCAAGATTTTGTCGGTGTCGTTCTGGCGGGATGAGGCCGCCGTCGAGGCCTGGCGCAACACGATGGAGCACCGGCGCACCGAGGCCCGGGGCAGGGCGCAGATCTTTGCCGATTATCGCCTGCGTATTGCGAGCGTCATCCGCGATTACGGCATGAAAGATCGCGACGAGGCGCCGAAGGACAGCCGCGCCGTGCACGACGCGCACTAGCGGGCGCGTTGGCGCATCCCCATCTCTGCGCGGCCAACAAGGGAGAGAAACATGCACGTGACAACCGCTGACAAGCGCGCGACGTTCAGGAAGATGCACGAGAGCGGCTGCTTCATCCTGCCCAATCCGGTCGATGTCGGCAGCGCGAAAGCCTTGCAGCATCTCGGTTTCAAGGCACTTGCGTCGTCGAGCGCGGGCTTTGCCTGGACCATCGGCAAGGCCGACAATCGCGTCACGGTCGACGACGTCTGTCAGCATCTGGCAGCATTGAGCTCGACGGTCGATATCCCCGTCAACGCGGATTTCGAGGGCGGCTTTGCAGTCGAGCCGGACAAGGTCGCCGAAAATGTCGAGCGCGGTGTGCGCACCGGCGTCGCCGGCCTCTCGATCGAGGATTCCACCGGCGACAAGGACAAGCCGCTTTTCGACCGCGCGCTCGCGGTCGAGCGCATCAAGGCCTCACGCAAGGCGATCGGGGATAGCGGCACGCTTCTGGTTGGCCGCTGCGAGGCGTATCTCTGGGGCGTGACCGATCTCAAGCTCGTCATCGACCGGCTCGCCGCTTATGCGGACGCCGGCGCCGACTGCCTCTACGCGCCGGGGCTAAAGACGCGCGAGGACATCGCGGCGGTGGTGAAGGCTGTCGCACCAAAACCGTTCAATCTCCTGATCGGCGGCTCCGGCCTGTCGCTGAAGGAGGCCGAAGATCTCGGCGTGCGCCGCATCAGCGTCGGCGGCTCGCTGGCGCGCGCCGCCTGGGGCGGCTTCATGCGCGCGGCAAAGGAGATGGCGGAGAAGGGCACGTTCACGGAGCTCGGCAGCGGCTATTCCGGCGGCGAGCTCAACAAGATGTTCAGTTGAACGAAGAGCGGCGGGACCTTCATCCCGCCGCTCGCCTATCTCAACGCGATTACTGCGCCTTGGCGCCGTCAGACTTGGCCGCCGGTTCCGGCGCGGCCGGCTTGCTCGGCGCGGCACCCGTGGTCATCCCCGGCTCGGTGTTGTTGCGCGGCGTCACGTCACGCATACCGGGAGGGGCTGCCGGATTGGCAGGCGCCGTCTGCTGCGCCGTTTGCGACATCGGCGCGTTGCTTGCCTGGTTACTCGTGCTCGTATTGTTTAAGCCATAGAACACGGCGCCCAGCACCAGGGCGACAGCCACGGCGAACAGCGCGACCTTGCCGCTGGAGGCGGGGCCTTCGCCAAGCTCGGGGTCGACCTGGAGGTCGCCATCCCGGCGCGCCGCGCGAAGGTACTCATCGTCGGCGAGGTTCGGGCGATACGGATCGTTGGGAAAACGGTCGTCAGCCATCGATTGGGTCTCCTCGTTGATTGCGCGGGACAACCCGGAGATGCGAGATTCCGTTCCGTGTCCCTTATGTTTTCGTCGCATGTTGCCCTCACGTCAGGAATCGGGAACCTGTTAACTTGGGAACCGCGGACGTAAGTTCCATGGCGGGGAGCGAGGGAACAATTCGATGTGGAGCCTGCCGCCGAGCGATAGCGTGCTGCATCTTCTGGCGCTGGTCGCGCTCACGGCGCAAGGCATGACGGCGGCGCTTGCCGCCGGCCGGCGCAGCATGGACTGGCTCGGGGTCTGCTTCCTCGGCAGCATCACGGCGCTTGGCGGCGGCACGTTGCGCGATCTGCTGCTCGGGCATTATCCGCTGGTCTGGGTTGCGAACCCGATCTATCTCGTGCTTCCCGGCGTGGCGGCGCTGCTGACGATCCTGTTCGCGCGCCTCGTGCACCGGCTGAAGCTCGCCTTTATCGTGCTCGATGCGATCGGCCTTGTCGTCTTCACCATGACCGGCTGCGACATCGCCTGGCAGATGGATGTGTCGCTGCCGATCGTCATCGTCTCCGGCATGGTGACGGGCTGCGCCGGCGGCGTGCTGCGCGACGTGCTCTGCAACGAGGTGCCCCTGCTGTTTCGCTCGGAGCTCTATGCGACGGTCTCGGTGGTGACCGGCCTGTTCTATGCCACGGCGTTCGGATTGAACATCAACGCCGAACTCTGGACCATCCTGACCTTCGTGCTCGGCATCAGCCTCCGCCTGCTCGCGGTGCGCTACAAATGGGAAATGCCGAAATTCGTGTTTTCGGGGGATGAGGAGCGGTAGCTCTGTCCACGGGGGAGGCGGCGGTGAGCTACGGCTCCTTCCGCGCCTTCGCCACCTGCGCCGGCGTCACCATCGGCGCCGCATTGCCCCAGGAATTGCGGATGTAGTTCGTGACTGCCGCGACCTGCTCGTCGGACAATTGCCTGGCATAGGCCGGCATCTCGCCGGTGTTGGGCGCGCGCGGCGTCGTCACGGTGTGCGCGCCGTCGAGGATGACACGCAGGGTGGACGATGGATTGATCGATTGCAGCAGCGCATTGTCCGGCAACGGCGGATAGATCCGCGGGCTACCTGTGCCGTCGGCCTCATGGCAGGCGATGCAGAGCTTTGCGTAGACGGCCTGGCCCGCTTTCATCTCGGCATCGTCGGGCGGCGTCACGTTGGTCTCGCGTCGCGCCGGTGGCAGGCTCTTCAGGTAGATCGCAATCGCGCGCACATCGGCGTCGCTCATCTTCGACGTCGAATTGACGATCACCTCCGCCATCGGCCCGCCGGCATGGCTTTTGGCGTTGCGGCCGCTTTGCAGATATTCGGCAATGTCCGGTGCGCTCCAGGTCTGCAATCCGGTCCGTGCGGCGCCGTCGAGCCGTGGCGCGTACCAGCCGTCGAGCTCACTGCCCGACAGCGCCTGGGCCGTCTTGTCCGCGCCAAAATAGTTCTTCGGCGTATGGCAGGCGCCGCAATGGCCGAGCCCGGTGACGAGATAGCCGCCTCTGTTCCAGGCCGCGCTCTTGCCCTGGTCGGGCTCGAACAGGCCGGGTGTGAAGAACAGAAGGTTCCAGGCCCGCATCAGGCCGCGATAGCCGAGCGGCCAGCGCAGCTCCGGCGGCTTGTTGCGGCTCGCGACAGGCGCGAGCGTACCGAGATAGGCCCGGATCGCCAGCGTGTCGTCCTTGGTCATCTTCGTGAAGTAGGGGTAGGGGAAGGCCGGGTAATAGAGCGAGCCGTCCGGCGCGGTGCCAAAGCGTACCGCGCGGGTGAAATCGGCATCACTCCAGGCGCCGATCCCGGTGTCGCGATCCGGCGTCAGGTTCGGCGCATAGATCGCGCCGAAGGGCGTGTCGATCCGTTTTCCGCCGGCGAACGGTTTTGCCGGATCGGCGGTGTGGCAGCCTGCACAGTCGCCGGCCTCGACCAGCGCCTTGCCGTAGGCGATCAGCTCCGGCGACGGCTCGGCCGCCACGGCGGCCCGTGCAACCGCACCGCACAACAGCGCAACAGCCAGAATCGTCCGCATCACAAGGCCTCTCCTGTGACCAATCATTGAGTGCCGGATCATAGCGGCGTCACGTCGTTTCGCGATGGCGGGGTATGGTGACACAAATTGAAAATCCGCAATGCGATTCCAGCCACGAAATTGCGTTTTTTTCCCGCCGCCGCGCGAGGCCCAGATTTGTGATGCGGAGCATGAAATATCCGACATAGAGTGGCGAAGGTGGTCGGCGCGCCCTAGCTAAAAACAACGGGCAGGCAACGGCTTAAGCAGCCAAACGCTCAAAAGGGCGGAAGAGGACAACAATGGGCATCAACCAGGGTCCGATCAGTCTCGATCAGAAATACACCCAGGACACCGGCCACGTCTTCACCACGGGCATCCAGGCGCTGGTCCGCCTGCCCATGGCCCAGATCCGGCGCGATCGCGCCAACGGGCTGAACACCGCGGGCTTCATCTCCGGCTATCGCGGCTCGCCGCTCGGCGGCTACGACCAGCAGCTCTTCGCCGCCCGCAAGCATCTCGAACAGTACAACATCAAATTCCAGCCCGGCGTGAACGAGGACCTGGCGGCAACTGCCGTCTGGGGCTCGCAGCAGCTCAACCTCTCGCCCGGCGCCAAATATGACGGCGTGGTCGGCATCTGGTACGGCAAGGGCCCCGGCGTCGACCGCTGCGGCGACGTCTTCCGGCACGGCAATACTGCCGGCTCGGCCAAGAACGGCGGCGTGCTGTGCCTCGCCGGCGACGACCACGGCGCAAAGTCCTCGACCGTTCCGCATCAGTCCGACCACGCCTTCATCTCCGCGCTGATGCCGTATCTCTATCCCTCGAGCATCCACGAGATGATCGAGATGGGCCTGCTCGGCATCGCGATGTCGCGCTATTCGGGCTGCTGGGTCGGCATGAAGGTGATCACGGAGACGGTGGAGACCACCGCCGAGATCGACCTCACCGACGAGATGAAGCCCTTCATTATTCCCGCCGATTTCGAGCTGCCGCCCGGCGGCCTCAATCTGCGCTGGCCGGACGACCGCTTCGAGCAGGACCGCCGCCTCCAGGACTACAAGGGCTTTGCCGCGATCGCCTTTGCCCGCGCCAACAAGGTCAACCGCGTCACGATGGACAGCCCGAACGCCCGTTTCGGCATCATGGCGTCGGGCAAGAGCTATGAGGATGTCCGCCAGGCGCTGCGCGAGCTCGGCATCACGGAGGAGGTCGCCGCAAAAATCGGCCTTCGCCTCTACAAGATCGGCATGCCCTGGCCGCTGGAGCCGGAAGGCGTGCGCCAGTTCGCCGTCGGCCTCGAAGAGATCTTCATCGTCGAGGAACGCCGCGAGATCGTCGAGAACCAGGTCAAGCAGGAGCTGTTCAACTGGCGCGACGATGTGCGTCCGCGCATCGTCGGCAAGATGGACGAGCACGACAAGCGCTTCCTGACCTTCGCCGCCGAGCTGAGCGTTGCCTCGCTTGCGACCTCGCTGACCGAGCGGCTGCTTCGACTTAATCTCAATCCTGAGATCGCGGAGATGCTCCGCGTCAAGGCCGACTGGTTCAACGGCCGTCAGGCCACCCAAATGCAGGCGGTCGCGCCTGTCTCCCGCACCCCGTATTTCTGCTCCGGCTGTCCCCACAACACGTCGACCAAGGTCCCCGAAGGCAGCCGGGCGCTCGCCGGCATCGGCTGCCACTTCATGGCGCTGTGGATGGATCGCTCGACCGAGACCTTTACCCATATGGGTGGCGAGGGCGTGCCGTGGGTCGGCATCGCGCCCTTCACCAACGAGAACCATATTTTTGCGAATCTCGGCGACGGCACCTATTTCCACTCCGGCCTTCTCGCCATCCGCCAGGCGGTGGCCTCCAAGACCAACATCACCTACAAGATCCTCTACAACGACGCTGTCGCCATGACCGGCGGCCAGCGCCATGACGGCGATCTCTCGCCGCAGCAGATCACCTTCCAGCTCCACGCCGAAGGCATCCGCGAGATCTATCTCGTCTCGGAGGCGCCCGACACCTATCCAACCGACACCATCGCGCCCGGGGTGAAGAAGTATCACCGCGACGAGCTCGACAACGTCATGAAGATGTGCCGCGAGTTCAAGGGCACCTCCGCGATCGTGTTCGTGCAGACCTGCGCCGCCGAAAAGCGCCGCCGCCGCAAGCGCGGCCTGATGGAGGATCCGGCGCGCCGCGTTATGATCAACCCGGCGGTCTGCGAAGGCTGCGGCGACTGCTCGGTGCAGTCGAACTGCATCTCGGTCGAGCCGCTGGAAACCGAGTTCGGCCGCAAGCGCGCCATCAACCAGTCGTCCTGCAACAAGGACTATTCCTGCCTGAAGGGCTTCTGCCCGTCCTTCGTCACCGTCGACGGCGGCGCGCCGCGCCACCGCGCACCTAGCGAGCTCGCCGACATCGGCGCGCTGCCCGAGCCGGCCTCGCGTCCGGCGCTGGACAAGCCCTACAACATCGCGGTCGGCGGCGTCGGCGGCACCGGCGTGCTCACCATCGGTGCGCTGCTCGGCATGGCCGCGCATATCGAGGGCAAGGCCTCGATGATCCTCGACATGTCGGGGCTTGCGCAAAAAGGTGGAGCGGTGCTGAGCCACGTCCGCCTGTCGGATCATCCGGCGGAGGTGACCTGTTCGCGCATCGTCACCGGCACGGCCGATCTCGTACTGGCCGCCGATGAAGTGGTCGCTGTGGCAAAAGACACGATCTCGCTCTGCGATTCCGGCCGCACCCGCGGCATCATCAACAGCCACGTCATCCCGACCGCCGACTTCGTCCTGAACCGCGATTTCAACTTCCAGACCCGCAAGCTGAACGGGCTCCTGGAAACGGCGCTTCACAAGGACTCCGTGTTCTTCGATTTCACCAAGCCGGCGGAGCAGCTGCTCGGCGACAGCATCGCCACCAACATGATGATGATGGGCTACGCCTATCAGAAGGGGCTGTTCCCGCTGTCGGCGGAATCGATCGAGCAGGCGATCGAGGTCAACGGCGTCTCGATCAAGATGAACAAGGAAGCCTTCCGCCTCGGCCGCCTCGCGGTCGCCGATCCCCAGCGTCTTGCCGACATGCTGAAGGGCACGGACGAGGTCGTTGCGCCCAAGACCTTGGACGCCATGACGCTCGACGAGGTCATCGAGCATCGCGCCAAGCATCTCACCGCCTATCAGAACGGTCGCCTCGCCAAGCGCTATCGCAAGCTGGTCGACCAGGTCCGCGACGCCGCGGCGAAGGGCGGCTATGGCGAGGCGCTGCCGCGGGTGGTCGCGATCAACTACGCAAAACTGCTGGCCTACAAGGACGAATACGAGGTCGCGCGGCTCTTCACCGACGGCGCCTTCGCCCAGCAGCTCCGCGACCAGTTCGAGGGCGACTACAAGTTCAGCTTCAATCTCGCCCCGCCGATCCTCAGCCGCGGCGTCGATGCGCTCGGTCGCCCGAAGAAGCGCGCCTTCGGCCCGTGGATGCTGAAGGTGTTCGGCGTGCTGGCCAAGTTCAAGTTCCTGCGCGGCACCCCGCTCGACATTTTCGGCCGCAGCGCCGACCGCAAACTCGAGCGCGATCTGATCGTGGGCTACGAAAAGGACGTCGCCACGGTGCTCGGCCTGTTGTCGCCCGTCACGGCCGACACGGCGGTTGAGCTCTTGTCACTGCCCGACCGCATCCGCGGCTATGGCCCGGTGAAGGAGAAGGCGGTGGCGGACGCCAAGGTCCGTTACGCCCAGCTCGCCGCGGACCTCGCGAGCCCGCCGCCGGCGCCAAGGCAGATCGCGGCGGAGTAAGGGCTTCGTAGGGTGGGTTAGCCTTGCGGACTGCGCGAAGCGCAGATCGCTGGGCGTAACCCACCATTCGGCCTCCATGTGGGATAACAAAGAGGTGGGTTACGCTGTCGCTAACCCACCCCACAGGTCTGCGTTTGACAAAAGTTGTGCCTGCGCGATACGAACAACCTTCGATAGTGAAGCGCGGCGGGTGATGCGGTCGTGCGCTATGCGGGGCGGCGATCGATGTCGTTGCGCGGTGGTTTGATTGTCTTGGTGGCCGTCGGCCTTTTGGCGGCGTTGGGGATGTATTGGCATCAGCATGACATCGAACGCGTCATGCGTGACGGCTATGGCACTACGGGCAAAATCACGTCCGCCGAAGCCGTCTCGAACCGATTTCCGTTCGTGTTCGACGGCGTCTGGCCCCGTTTTGTCGACGAAAATCTGTCGATCGGACTGCAATGGACCGGAAAGGACGGCGTTCAGCGCGAGCGCAAGGGGATCGCAGTCAGTGCCGCCTATGCGGCGCGGATCACGGTTGGCAATCAGCTCAGGCTCGTGACGGTGCCCATTCAGGCCATTGACGACGATTCATCGCTTCCGGTGATCGTCGAAGATCTCGACGACCATCTGAGCCACATCCGATCTACCTCCAGATTCATGCTGGCGGGCGCAGGCATCAGCGCCATCATCCTGCTGCTCGTGATCGGATGGCAGACATGGGCGGCGCGTCGAAGCGGGCCGGGGAGTGCAGCAATCGCCGCCGGATCGCGGCGGCCGTTTCCTTTCGTCCTCGGGATCCTGACCGCCGTGATGGTTCTGTTCGGCGGCTACATGCTGGTGAATTCCTATGTCGAGCAGAGCACGTTGAAGGAGATCCTCGACCATGGCGACGAAGTCACCGCCGATCTCACGCGCGCCTATGGTGAAGTGAACAAGGCCGGTGACGCGCCGAGCTATCTCGTCACGCTGGCGTGGACCGACAAGAACGGACGACAGCAGAGCTACGGCCCGACCCATGTCAGCCCAGGCTTCTGGCAGAAGATCACGCGGAACGGCGTCCAGACCGTCAGGCAGACCAGGATCCGCTATCTCTCGGGCAGGCCGGATGCGCGGCCTCTGATCGTCGACGACGCGGCCGAAGCCCAATATCAGAACAGCTTTGGCGTGAAGGGCGGCGCTGTCTTCCTCGTCTTCGGCCTGATCCTCGCTGCGGCGACCGCGTTCCGCTATCGCGCGCGTCCGGGCATGGCCTAATCGCGCGAGATGGGTGTCGGTTGGGTTAGATGAGCCTGCCTTTCGATTTCCTGTTTGAAATCAATCGCCGTCCTACTGTGCATGGGGTTGTTTTCGATAAAACGAAACCCGCTTGCATCGTCGGGCAAAACACCTTTAGGATTTGGCTGTCGCATCCGTCATTGCGAACCCCTCTCGCCCGACGGAATATTTCCGCGCTTGCCAATCAGGTCCGTGCGGTTCAGAAAAACCGAGCAAAAAGAAACGCGAGCGGAGACCTCTGTTTTGACCATCAAGGGCAAGGCCTATATTGCCGGGATCTACGAGCACCCGACCCGGCATGCGCCGGACAAATCCACCGCCCAGCTCCACGCCGAGGTCGCCAAGGGCGCGATCGAGGATGCCGGGATCAGCAAGGACGACGTCGACGGCTATTTCTGCGCGGGCGATGCGCCGGGCGGCGCCTGGCCGATGGTCGATTATCTCGGCCTCAACACCAAGAAGCTGCGCCATGTCGATTCCACCGAGACCGGCGGCTGTTCCTACATCATCCATCTCGGCCATGCCGCGGAAGCGATCGCGGCGGGCAAGTGCTCGATCGCGCTGATCACGCTCGCCGGCAAGCCGCGCACCGGCGTGATGCCGCCGCGTGCGGCCGGCGCGGAAGCCGATTTCGAGTCCGCTTATGGCGCCACCACGCACAATGCCTATGGCATGTGTGCCATGCGCCACATGCACGACTATGGCACCACCTCAGAGCAGCTCGCCTGGATCAAGGTCGCAGCCTCCCATCACGCGCAATACAATCCGCATGCGATGCTCAAGGACGTCGTCACCGTCGAGGACGTGCTGAATTCGCCGATGATCTCCGATCCGCTGCATCGCATGGATTGCTGCGTCGTCTCCGACGGCGGCGGCGCACTGATCGTGACGACGCCGGAGATCGCCAAGAGCCTGAAGAAACCGCTGGTCAAGCTGATCGGCCATGGCGAGGCGATGAAGGGCCCGCGCGGCGGCAAGGATCTCGATCTCACTTACTCAGCGGGAATCTGGTCCGGCCCGCGCGCCTTCGAGGAAGCCGGTATCACGCCGAAGGACATCAAATACGCCTCGATCTACGACAGCTTCACCATCACCGTGCTGATGCAGCTCGAGGACCTCGGCTTCTGCAAGAAGGGCGAGGGTGGCAAATTCGTCGCCGACGGCAATCTCATCTCGGGCGTCGGCAAGCTTCCGTTCAACACCGATGGCGGCGGCCTGTGCAGCAACCATCCCGTCAATCGCGGTGGCATGACCAAGATCATCGAGGCGGTCAGGCAGCTGCGCGGCGAGGCGCATCCGAAAGTGCAGGTCAAGAATTGCGATCTCGCCATCGCCCATGGCACCGGCGGCCTTCTGGGCGTCCGCCACGCGGCCTCGACGGCCATTCTGGAGCGCGTGTGATGAGTGAAGCGAAAAAGTATCCGGCCCCGGTAACGAACCCCGAGACCGCGGCGTTCTGGGACGCGGCGAAGCAGGGCAAGTTCATGATCAAGCGCTGCACCGCCTGCGGCGAAGCGCATTACTTCCCGCGCGCGATTTGTCCGTTCTGCTACTCCGACAAGACTGTGTGGGAGGAGAGCTCGGGCGAGGCCACGATCTACACCTACAGCCTGATGCGGAAGTCGCCGACCGGCCCTTACGCGATCGGCTACGTCACGCTGAAGGAGGGGCCATCGCTCCAGACCAATTTCGTCGATTGCGATCTGGAGAAGCTCAAGATCGGCCAGAAGGTGAAGGTGGTGTTCAAACCCACGGATGGCGCGCCACTGCCGTTCTTCACGACGGTCTGACGTTTTCTTCCCTTCTCCCCTTGTGGGAGAAGGTGGCGCGAAGCGCCGGATGAGGGATATGTCTCCACGGAGAGAGCTTTCGCTGCGGAGCCAACCCCTCACCCAAACGAGTTTGCTGCGCGGCTCTCGCGGCCCTCTCCCACAAGGGGAGAGGGCACATTAACGAGCGCCGGTGCTCGCTGAGAAGAAGCCGGAGAGGAAACAAACAAAATGTCCGCCAGATACGAAGAACTCAAAGGCCTGAAAAACATCGGCCAGAAATATTCCTACAGCGATCGCGAGGTGATGCTCTACGCCTACGGCATCGGCCTGGGCGCCGATCCGATGGATGAAAACGAGCTCGCTTTCGTCAACGAGGGCACGTTCACGCCGCGACCGCTGAAGGTGGTGCCGACCTTTGCGTCGGTTGCGGCGTGGGGCTCGGGGCCGGGCGAGATGAACCTCAACCGCGTCATGGTGGTCGACGGCGAGCGCGACATCACCTTCCACCAGCCGCTGCCGGTGGCCGCACACATCACGGCCGACTCCTCCGTTGTCGAGGTCTACGACAAGGGCAAGGACAAGGGCGTCGTCATCAGCCACCAGACCGTGCTGAAGAACGAGAAGGGCGAGAAGCTCGCGACCCTCGTCGCTTCGCGCTTCGCTCGCGGTGATGGCGGCTTCGGCGGACCGAACCTGACCCAGCCCGATCCGCACCAGATCCCGTCGCGCAGCCCCGACAGGACCATCGACATCGTCACGCGTCCCGACCAGGCGCTGGTCTACCGCCTCTGCGGCGACCGCAACCCGCTGCATAGCGATCCCGAGTTCGCCAAGAAGGCCGGCTTCCCGCGCCCGATCCTGCACGGCATGTGCACGTACGGCATCACCTGCCGCGGCGTGCTCCAGACCTATGCCGACTACGACGCGTCCGCCTTTCGTCAGCACGTCGCGCGGTTCTCCTCGCCGGTCTACCCCGGCGAGACCGTGACCATGGACCTCTGGAAGAACGGCAACACAATCTCGTTCGAAGCCAAGGTGAAGTCGCGCGGCGTCACCGTGATCAAGAACGGCAAGACGGTACTGGGTTAGGAAGCCACCGACGTTTCGCCTCTCCCCGCAAGCGGGGAGAGGCGAAGAAAGAAAAACGAACAGGGAGAAGCCACCATGGGACTACTCGATGGCAAGGTTGCGCTGATCACCGGCGCGGGCGGGGGGCTCGGTGAGGCCTACGCAAAGCTGTTCGCGCGGGAAGGGGCGTCCGTCGTGGTCAACGATCTCGGCGGACCCCGCGACGGCTCCGGCGCGGACAAGTCGATGGCGCAGCTTGTGGTGGACGCGATCAAGGCCGGGGGCGGCAAGGCGGTCGCCAACGGCGCGGACATCTCCACCATGGAGGGCGGCCAGTCGGTGTTTGACGACGCCATCCGGCATTTCCGCCGCGCCGATATCCTGGTCAACAATGCCGGCATCTTGCGCGACCAGACCTTTGCGAAGGCGACCGAATCCGACTGGGACAAGGTCATCAAGGTGCATCTGAAGGGCACCTTTTGTTGCACCATGCCGGTGTTTCGCTGGATGCGGGAAAACGGCGGCGGCGTCATCGTCAACACCTCCTCGACCTCGGGCCTGATCGGCAATTTCGGCCAGACCAATTACGGCGCGGCCAAGGGCGGCATCTGGGGCCTCTCCAACGTGCTGGCGATCGAGGGCCGCAAGTACAACATCCGGATCTGGACGCTCGCCCCGGGCGCGCTGACCCGCATGACCGCAGACCTGCCCCGCTATAAGGAGAACCCCGGCGCGGCGCTGGGGCCGGACGGCATCGCGCCGGCCGTGCTATACATGGTCAGCGATTTGTCCGGCGACCAGACCGGCAAGGTGCTGGGCGTGTCCGGGCCCCGCGGCGTGCGCGAAATGCGGATGATGGAAATGGAAGGCTGGAAACCGCCGCACACGGGCTGGAACGCCCGGGACATCGCCGATCACGCCAAGGAGATCTTCTTCTCCGAGGAGCAGATCAAGATGGGCGCGCGGCGGTTCTAGCCACACGACAGAGAGAGACAAGGAAGACGATGAAACTGACCGCCGACGCCAAGGGCACCTTCGCAATCGCGCCGACGCCGTTCCACGACGACGGCCGGATCGATGAGCGCTCGATCGACCGCCTGACCGATTTCTACGAGGAAGTCGGCTGCGACGGCGTCACGGTGCTGGGCATCCTCGGCGAGGCGCCGAAGCTCGATGCGGCCGAGGCCGAGCAGGTGGCGGTGCGCTTCGTCAAGCGTGCCAAGACAATGCAGGTGATCGTCGGCGTCTCGGCGCCAGGCTTTGCCACCATGCGCTCGCTGGCGAGGGCCTCGATGGACGCCGGCGCGGCCGGCGTGATGATCGCGCCGCCGCCGTCGCTGCGCACCGACGACCAGATCGTCGGCTACTTCAAGCAGGCGGCCGAGGCGATTGGCCCCGACGTGCCCTGGGTGCTCCAGGACTATCCGCTGACCTTGCAGGTGGTGTTCACGCCGGCCGTGATCCGCAAGATCGTCATGGACAATCCGAACTGCGTGATGCTCAAGCACGAAGACTGGCCGGGCCTGGAGAAGATCACGACCCTGCGCGGCTTCCAGAAGGATGGCTCGTTGCGGCCGCTATCGATTCTCTGCGGCAATGGCGGTACGTTCCTCGACTTCGAGATGGAGCGCGGCGCCGACGGCGCCATGACCGGCTATGCCTTCCCCGAGCTCTTGATCGACGTCGTGAACCTCTCCAAGGGCGGCAAGCGCGATGCCGCGCATGATCTGTTCGACGCGCATCTGCCGCTGATCCGCTATGAGCAGCAGCCGGGCGCCGGGCTCGCCGTACGCAAATACGTGCTCCAGAAGCGCGGCATCATCGCCTCCAGCGCCCAGCGCAAGCCCGGCGCGACGATCACGGCGGCGGCGAAGGCCGAGGTCGAGTACCTGCTGTCGCGCGTCGCCCGTTTCGACAAGCGCGCCAATCTTGGCCCGCAATCCAGCGCCGCAGGTTAGTTGCATGCCCGAGAACGCCGCATCACGCCCTGCATCGACGATCCTTCTGCTGCGCGATGGCGCCGCAAAGGTCGACGGCAATAGCCGCGATGAGATCGAGGTCTTCATGATGGTTCGCCATCATCAGATCGAGTTCAACTCGGGCGCGTTGGTGTTTCCGGGTGGCAGCGTCGATGCCGGCGACAACGAGATCGTCGCCCGTGCCGACCTGTATTCGGGCGGCGAGGGCCTCAGCGAAGCGGATCGCGGGTTTCGGATTGCCGCGATCCGCGAGACTTTTGAGGAGAGCGGCATTTTGCTGGCGCGATCGAAAGGGACAAACACGCCGATCGATGCCAAGCGCGCCGGCGAGATCGCGGACAAGCATCGCGTTGCGCTCAACGAGCACAAGATCAGCTTCCTCAGCATTTTGGCCGACAACAACCTCCAGCTCGCGCTCGATACGCTCGTGCCCTACGCGCACTGGATCACGCCGGAGGGCATGCCAAAGCGGTTCGATACCTGGTTTTTCCTGGCCGCCGCGCCGCCCGACCAGCTCGGCGCGCATGATGGTCGCGAGTCGACCGACTCGATCTGGGTCTCGCCGCGCGAGGCGGTGGAGGGTGGTGAGAGCGGACGCTTCAAGCTGCCATTCCCCACCACGCGCAATCTGATCCGGCTTGCGAAGCAGCCGGCCGTGAAAGCCGCGCTCGACCATGCCAAGGGCATGTCGATCGTCACAGTGATGCCGGTCATGACCAAGACCGAAGGCGGCCGCCAGCTTCGCATTCCCCGCGAGGCCGGCTACGACGGCGAGGTCTTCGAGGTCGGCGCGGTCGGCTAGTATACTTCGATACGAAACGAAGTATCGACGGCCGCGGACGCGCTAGGTTCAGTCCATCGAGAACGAGATGGACGCGCCCCCATGGACAACCGGCAGGACACCAACATCGCCGTCGAGCTGGCCCTGCTGGTCGTGCTCGCAACGCTCTGGGGCGGCTCCTACACCTTCATCAAGCTCGGCGTCGCCACCATTCCGCCGATCACACTGATCGCCGCCCGCACGACGGTTGCGGGCCTGCTGCTGCTCGTCGTGATGTGGGCGCGCGGCATCAAGATGCCGACGGACGCCGCGACCTGGCAGCGCTTCGCCTTCCAGGCCGTGCTCAACAGCGTCATCCCCTGGACCCTGATCGCCTGGGGCGAACGCCATGTCGATGCCGCGCTTGCCACCATCCTCAACTCGGCCGCCCCGATCTTCACCTTCCTGCTGACCGCTGTGGTCACCCGCCACGAGGCGACGACCCCGAGAAAACTGTTCGGCGTGGTCGCCGGCATGGCCGGCATCCTGCTGATCGTCGGCGTCGATGCGTTTCATGACGTCGGCCGCGGCCTCGTCGCGGAAGCCGCCATCGTTGCTGCCACCATCTGCTACGCCTGCGCCGCGATCTTCGGCCGCAGCTTTAAGGGCCTCGACCCGATGGCGCCGGCCGCCGGCTCGCTGCTGGCGGGCGCGGCCGTTCTGATCCCGGCCTCGCTGGCCGTAGAGCAGCCCTGGACGCTGTCGCCGTCTTTGAGTTCCGTGCTGGCGCTGCTCGCGCTCGCGGTGTTCTCGACCGCCGCTGCGTTTGCGATCTACTTCCGCCTGATCCAGACGCTCGGCTCGGTTGGCACCACCGCGCAGGCCTATCTCCGTGTGCCGATCGGGGTCGCCATCAGCGTCGCCTTCCTCGGCGAGACCCTGAGCCAGACCGCCTGGATTGGCCTTGCCTGCGTCGTTTTCGGCGTCGCGGCCATGACGATCCCGGCCCGGCGGCAGGCCGGCGCCAAAACGTCATAAAGCCGACGCCAAAGGGCCGGCTGGCCTTAATATTAAGGATATTCGGCAGCCGGAGGCATGTTCCCCCGGGACCGCAAGCCGTCGTATATTGGGCTTCCAGTAGCCCGGTCCGTAAAACACGCCAATGTCCGCCGAATTGACGCCGACACCTGAGAAAAAGCGAACCTTTTCGCTCTCCATCGGCCAACTGACGTTCGGCAGCTTCCTGCTGGTGCTGGCGGTGATCATCGTCACCTCGACCGCGAGCGTGATCGCGATCCGGCACATCGACACGACCTTCGCCGAGTTGCAGCGGCTCCAGAGCGTCGGCGACCTCGCCGAGGATATCGACCGCCGCATGAACGAGCTGCGGCTCGCCGCGCGCGATTTCGTCACCGATCCCGGCGCCGGCATCCAGTTCAAGCAGGTGGGCGAGGCGGCCTCGACGCTCAGCGACATCCTGAAGAAGACCCGCATCGAGCTCGCGCCCGAGCAGCAGGACATGATCGACGGCGTCACCGAGCGGCTTGCGACCTATCGCAGCGGCCTGGAGCGGATCTCGACCCTGATCGACCGCCGCGCGCAACTGCTCGCCGGGCTGCCGCCGCTGCGGGACCAGTTCGACGCGGCGGTTGCGGGTACGGCGGACCGCGAGCTTGCCGCCCGCCTGTCGGAAGCACAGAGCCGGATCGCGCTCGGGCTGCTCGCGCGCAATCCGTCTGCCGCCGAACAGGCCGCGCAGAGCATGCGGACGATGGACATCGCCGATGGCGCGTTGAGGTCAGCCGTCAACAATTATGCCGATGCCATCATCGCGGTCGCCGTCCGCGAGCGCCAGATTGCTGATATCGACCGTGAGGTGCTGGGCACCGAGGGCAGGCTGATCGGGCGCGTCACCGAATTGCTGCGTGAGGTCAGCGCGCGGCGCGGCCACGTGCTGTCGCGCGACTTCGCCCGCACGCTGACGGAGGCGCGGTGGCAGAGCATCCTGCTCGGTTCTGTCGGTGTGCTGATCGGCATCGTCGCGGCCGCCTTTGTGGTGCGGCGGACGGTGCGCCCGCTCGCCCAGATCGCGCGGTCGATTCGTGCGCTTGCAGCCGGCGAGAAGGACACCTCGATCCCGTCAGCGGACCTCGACAACGAGATCGGCGACATCGCGCGCGCGGCCGAAGTGTTCCGCCGCGCGCTGGAGGAGGCCGACACGGCGCGCGAGGCGGCGGTGCGCGCGCTCACCGAGCAGCGTCTGGCCGAAGAGAGCTATCGCAAGCTGTTCGAGGGCTCGGTCGACGGCATCTACGTGACGACGCCGGCCGGCGATCTCCTCAATGCCAATCCGGCGCTGGCGCGGATGATGGGCTACGACAGCCCGCAGCACCTGATCGACAGCGTCAACGACATCGCTCACACCGTCTACGTCCATCCCGAGGCGCGCGAGGAATATCAGCGGCTGATGCATCGCGACGGCATGGTGCGCGAGTTCGAATACCAGGTGCGTCAGCGCAGCGGCAACATCCTTTGGCTCTCCGACAGCGCGACCGGGGTACGGGACGAGCAGGGCAGGATCGTCCGCTACGAGGGCACGCTGCGCGACATCACCGACCAGAAGCGGGCTGAAGACGCCATCGCCGAAGGCCGGCGCCTGCTCCAGCAGGTCATCGACACCGTGCCCGCCGTCATCAACGTCAAGGACCGCGATCTGCGCTACGTGCTGATGAACCGCTACATGGCTGGCATCTTCGGCATCGAGCCCGGCGACGCGCTCGGGCGCACCACCGCCGACTTGATGTCGCGTTACGGTGCGGCCAAGACCGACGAGAACGACAAGCGCGTGCTCAGTTTCCGCAAGGGTCTCGGCTTCTACGAGGAGGAGTACAAGGACTCCTCAGGCAATATGCGGCAATGGCTCGTCAACAAGCTGCCGCTGCTCGATGCCGAGGGCGAGATCGAGCGGATCGTCACCGTGGCGCTCGACATCGGCGAGCGCAAGCGTGGCGAGCAGGAGATGCGCAAGGCCAAGGACGCCGCCGAGACCGCGCTGCGCAACCTGCGCGAGACCCAGGCCTCGCTGATCGAGGCCGAGAAGCTTGCGGCGCTCGGGCGTCTGGTCGCCGGCGTCGCGCACGAGGTCAACAATCCCGTGGGCATCAGCCTCACGGTTGCCTCTGCGCTCGAGCGTAAGACCGCGATGTTCAGCGCCGAGGTCGAGCGTGGCGAGCTTCGCCGCTCGACGCTCAACGACTATCTCAACACCAGCCGCGACGCCTCCTCGCAACTTGTCTCCAATCTCAACCGCGCGGCCGAGCTGATCCAGTCGTTCAAGCAGGTCGCGGCCGACCGCAACTATTCGGACCAGCGCACCTTCGATCTCGCCGACCTCACCGAGCAGGTGGTGATGAGCCTGCGACCGGGCCTGCGCAAGCAGAACCTGACGCTCAACGTCGAGTGCCAGCCCAATCTCATCATGAACAGTTACCCCGGCCCGTACGGCCAGGTGCTGACCAATCTGTTCCTGAACTCGGTGGCGCACGCTTTCCCGGATGGGCGACCGGGCATCATCGACATCCAGGTGCGTGAATCCGGCAAGGACAATGTCGAGATCATCGTCTCTGACAATGGCTGCGGCATGTCGCTCGACGTGCGCCGCCGCGCCTTCGATCCGTTTTTCACGACGCGGCGTGACCAGGGCGGCACCGGCCTCGGGCTGCACATCGTCTACAGCATTGTTACCAACCGGCTCGGCGGACGGCTCGATCTCGATTCAGAGCCGGGCGGCGGCACGCGCATCCAGATGGTTCTTCCGCGCACTGCGCCGCTCGAGCAGGCGGCGGAGTGATCAGGCTGCGGAGGGCTAGTCGATGTCGGCGAGCCTGTGCAACGTGGCACCAAAAATCTGGCTGGCCTTGCCGACAAGCGCGGTGCCCGTCATATCCGCACGCGTATCCGTGAAGGTGCCGCTGACGCCGATGCCGACTGCGGTCGGGCCGCCGAACAGGGGATTGTCGTCACCACGCGGCGAGGTGTGCCGTTGCACCAGCACTTCACCCTTGAAGGTGTTGTCCTTCACCGTGTAGCTGCCGGTGTAATAGAGATAGGCATCGCCGCCAAGAATCTTGCCGTCGCGGAAAAGAATCACGCCGCTGCCCTTGCCGACTCGACCATCGAGCAGCGTCACGTGGATCGAATAGAGGCCGTTCTTCATCACGTCCCGTCGGCCGGCCGCCATCGCCCAACGGCGTAACCGGTGAAGCTTTTATGCCAAAGCACAATCCTTCGTGCAACGCGGCAGTTTGCCGGCCGATGAGCTTGCCCGGAGCTTGCGAACCGTAATTGTCCCGACTTGCCTGTGACGCCGATATGACGGTCTCATCATCAGGCGAGGCCAATCGTTGCGAATCAAGTTGGCCCGCGAAATGCATAACCATTGTTGCACTAGCCGCGGGGTGCTGGAGCAAGAGCAACGTGACCAACTGGATCGATTCCGGCGGCCAAGAGCCGCGTCTGTACAGTGCGCGTCCCACAAATTGCAAAAGCGAACAACCGCGGATCGGCCGCAAGATGCGGTGGCGAAGCGCAGCAAGTCTCGCTTGCGCCATGGCCCTGATCGCGCTCGCGGCCCCCATCGGGCACGCCCGCGACCGCGGCCAGTTCGTCAACACCAGCGCCGAGCTGAAGGCCTGGTTCGACGGCTTGCGAAGTGGCAAGGGGCCCTGCTGCTCCGATGCCGACGGCTCGGCAATCTCGGACTCCGACTGGGAGAGCAAGGACGGGCACTACCGTGTCCGCGTCCCGCGCCTTGGCTACGTGCTCGAAGGCCAGCAGCAAGAGCTCGTCTGGGTCGACGTGCCGGAGGAGGCCGTGATCTCGGAGCCGAACCGGGTTGGACGTACCATGGTCTGGCCGATCTACGGCTACATGGGCGTCACCATCCGCTGCTTCATGCCCGGTAGTATGACTTAGCGGGCGACGGCTCGCCCGCTCTCGTTGGCGTCCGATGAGGCCCGTGCCGGATCAGGTATATTTCTTGTCGCGCTCGAGCAGCTCGATGGAGATGCCTTCGGGACCGCGGATGAAGCAGATGCGGACGCCTGGCCGAATCGTGGTCGGCTCGCGCGTGAACGTCACGCCCTTGGCCTTGATCTCGGCGGCGACCGCGTCGATGTCCTTCACCGTGAGCCCGAAATGGTCGAGGCCCTGATGCGGGTGCGGTGGCGGCGGGCTGACGGCGCTCTCGCCTTCCAGCGGCGCGATGAAGATTTTTGCGCCGCCCAGACTCACGTCGATCCGCCCCGGTGCACGCACGATCTCGCCGCCGAGGATATCCCGCAGCCAGGACGCCGTGGCTTCCGGATCGGGGCTGCGTAGATGGACGTGATCCCAAGTGACGATAGGCATTTCATTTCCTCCAACGGGTCTTCGCGCCATTGCAGCGCATGTTGGCGATCCAGGCTGACGATCGCCACCGGGCCTCTTTGGCGCGATTCGCGTGCCCGCGGGAACCAAAGTTCCTCTGGGGAATTGAGAAAGACGCGAGCGGACGAGCGGTCGTAACGTGGCCGCGCCGGCGCGGACCAATCAGGCGATGCATGCCGGAGGCGCTCGGGCCGGCATTCGGTGACGCACTCATGAACACAGGGCTTGGCCGGATCGAATTGGGACACCTCGTCGGGGCCGGCGATGGCCCGCCGCGGTCCGGGCCTGCGGTGGGTGTTTGGTTCAAGCGTGGGCTGCTGGGGCTGTTGGCTGCGGTGGTCGTGGGTGGCGCCGTTTGGGTGCTGATGCCGCCGTCCGAAGGTAATGTCGTGCAGACCGAGCCTGCGACCCCTGCGGTGGCGGTCGCCGATCCGGCCGCCGGAGCCTCTCCCATCGCGATGCTGGCAGCGGAGCCGGCCGGGCTCGACCGGCTGAAAATCTCGTCGCAGACTTGGCGGCGCGGTGGGCTCGGCTCGAAGGCGCTGGTGACCTTTACCGTGCGAAATGACAATGACTATGCCGTAAAGGATGTCGAGATCGTCTGTGCTTTCGCGCGGCGCGACGGCAGCCATCTGACCGACCGCGGCCGCGTGCTCGCCGACACCGTCGGCATGAAGAGCCGCAAGACCTTCGCACGTGTTCCGGTCGGATTCGTCAACATCAACGCCGATCAGGCGAAATGCTCGCTGGTGACGGCGCGGCGTGCCTAAAGGCCGGCGCATTCCGCTAGCGGAAAAGTTACCGTCGATACCCTTGGTCAAAAAACTTGCCGTCGCTATTTGAACCGAAGGGCGGGTGCAGGAACCAATTAAAGGATCGCCTGTTAAGGCGAAGAGCCCACGCGGGGATGCGGGGGGCGGAGCGCGGCTAATGCCCATCTTTCGCTATTTCGTGTTTGTCGGTGGAGCGCTGCTCGCACTGTTGTTCGCAGCGGATTTTGTTTGGCCGACGTCGCCCGTCGTCAAAGCGGTGGCGACTGCTGGCTATGACCAGCCGCTGATCCGAATCCGGTCCGACCGCCATCTACCTGATCGTGTGGTGCTCGACACCAGCCAGCCGACGATCGCCGCGCCGGTTGTGGTGAAAGCGGCGGCCGCCGCAGTGCCCCAGCCGACGCAGGCTGATGCCCTGGCCGAGATGTCGGCCAAGGCGCGGGTGCGCGAGACGTTCGCTCAATTCACGCCGGCTGCAGTAAAGCTCGATGCAGCATCGGCCAGGAAAACCGACACCAAGCCGCAAGTCCAGGCCCAGCTTCCCCAGACCCAGGTTCCCCAAGTTCAGGCGCCGGCTCAGCCCAAGCGCAAGGTCGCCAGGGCCCACCCGGCGCCGCAGCGCGGGCAGCCGATGATGCTGGTAGCCCAGCAGCCGCATTTCGGTCTGTTCAACACCACCTGGTAGGAGCGCCTCTGCCCCGCTTCGATTGGAGGTGGGGAGGGCTTTTTATTATCTGACCTCTCTGCTAATTCGAACGCATCCGAGCGCCGCCAGCAATGGCGCGGCGCAGCTCGGTTGTGGCCCAATACCCCGGGTCAGGGCGCTCGTAGCTCAGCTGGATAGAGCATCGGATTTCGATTCCGAGGGTCGGAGGTTCGAATCCTTCCGAGCGCGCCATTCGCCAGGCAGGGGGCACCCTTGCAAGCGCCGCGGCCTGCAAGCCGGGCCAAGCATCCGGCGTCAGGCTGCCGGAAGGCCGCTATGCCGACCCCGTGCCAGCGTGTCCGAGGGGGTCTCGTGGAAGGTCGCGCGGTACGATGCGGCAAACTCGCCCAGATGATGAAATCCCTGGGCGCGGGCGCACGTCGCGACTGTCGCGCCGCCGCCTTTGAGGAGCCGGGCGCGGGTGGCCCAAAGCCGCTTCAGTCGGATGTACTGATGCAGGCTCATGCCGCGTACTTTCGTCACTGCACCGCCGAGCGTGCGGATCGAGACGCCGAATTCGTCGGCGAGATTGGCCGTATAGATCGGCGCGGTCGGATAGGCCGCGACGTAATCGTCGATCTGCTGCACGAGCCTCGCGGATCGTGCGCCTGCAATCGGCGCGCTGCTCTCCGACAGCGGGTCAATGCGAAACAGATCGTCGAGGGCGAGCAGCAGGCCCTCCTGGAGATGGGCGGCGACCTCCCTGGTTTCGAACATGTGCGGTTCGACTGACGCCGTTCTCAGGATGTCGAGCACAAGCTGTCGCGCATGGAGATGGGCAGCGGGATCCGCGATGCGAACCCACAAGGCGTCGGCGCGATCGAACCAGCCGCGATCCCTGAGAGTGGGCGAGAACATGATCAACACGTGATGATTGGTCTGGGGCTCGACGAAGTGGCAATCATGATGGCCGCGCAGGGCGACGAAAAAGCGCGAGTCGAGATCCATCCCGCTTGACGTCGCCCGCAGATCGTCGGTCATCGGCAGGATCACCATGCCGCCCGGTGCGCGATAGGCGGTATCGAGAATGCGCGCAAACGATCTCGCCACGATGATCCGGCACGCCGGCAGGTTCACGACCGCTCGCGCCGCCGCGAAGTTGGTGACGTCGAGGGGAATGCTGCGGGCATCTTCAAGCGACTCTGCCGGCCGAAACGAATCGACATCGGTAAAGGTGACCAGCTGGAGCGCGGAGGAGGGGGCGAGAGCGTCGAAGAACATTCGTCTGGCCGGTTCTTGAAATGTGACGATGAAATGAATGTCGGTACGTCGCCATCAATGGCGAAACACGGCGATTCAGTAAACCGGATTCCGGGCCGTAGTATTGCGGACATCATGCCACGAGGCGCGTCGGGTCGATGTCGCCATCAACGTTCGCGGCTCATCGGTTGACCGGTCGCGAGATCAATGAAGTGGAGCCGTGTGCAGGCCGGGCAGGGGAAGCACTCGAAGCTTCGTCCCTCCTGTCCCTGCTGCTTCTCGAGATGCGTTTGCACGTTCATGCCCGTCTGCGGGCATCGGAAAACAATCAAATCGGCCATCGGTGCAGAATGACGGCACGTCGGATTTCATCTTTGATCTAGATCAGTTTGGGAATGGCTCCGGGCGAGCTGCGAGGCGTCCGTCCCGCAAAAGCCAAGGGGCCCGAGGGCCCCTTCAAATCTCACCAGCGGCGATAGCCGTAGTAGCCATAGTAGCGCGGGCGCGGGGCATAATAGCGCGGTGGACCATAGTAACCCGGACCATAGCCGTAGCCGTATGCGTAGTTCGGCCGCCACCGGCAGCGTCCCCAGGCATTGCAGACCATGACGACCTGCTCGACGTTGGAGACCTGTGGCGCCGCAGGTGCAGGCGCAATAGGCATGGCGGACGCCGCCGGCGATGCCGCGAGGGCACTGAACAGGGACGCGGCGACGAGGCCAATCTTCAGCTTCATGATGTCTTTCCTCTGCTTACGCCGGACACGATATCGAAGTCGTTCTGATCAAATTGTGGCAGAACCGAAATGTAATGCTGATGAACAAATCTTCAGCTCGTCCGCCGCGGCCCTGACCCAACTCGGGGAAATCAGCAAAGGTTCGCGTCCATGGACAATTGCCGTGGTCGCGCGGCGGCACGAGCGGTGTTTCGAGTAATTCGAAGAGCAGTCGGACGACCGACTGGCGCGTCGCGTGAGACGCGCGCGATGCGCGCCAAAGCGAGGTCGGTCAGGATCTCGTCGAAGGGCCCGCCAGGGCTCCTCAGTAGCAGGGGTGCCGACGGCGGTCCTGGCCGACATAGCCGGCCGCACTCTGGTAGCAATGGTTGGTCGACGGGCCGTCATAATAGGCAAAGGTGCCTGGCGTGATCCCGGGGCCGTAATTGTGTAGATAGCTGATCGGATAGGGCAGCGGGTTGGCGTAGTAGCGGTGGTGATACCGGTGCGCCTCCGCCAGGTTGGGGGCTAGGATTGCGGCCGACAGGGCAGCAACCGCGGCAATAAGCTTCAACTTGCTCATCTCGATTCTCCGGAACCAGCGCTTAGAGGTCAGTTCCTTATAGCCTTTTTGGGCGGGCCGGACAGCCATCCGGCGAGCCGAATTCGGGGCTATCCCCCCAGATTCCCGGGCAGGTGTGACCGAATTGCCGGAGTTGAAGCCGGCAGCCTGCCCATTTTTGGCCTTTTCGGGATGCTTAACGAATTCCCCACACAAGTGTGGCCAAAGAGAATTCGGTTCAAGATTCCACTTGCCGGCCCTCTGGGGTGCTCTTCGGGCCGGTTCGTTCCTGCAAGGGTTTCGTCGTCACGTCGCCATGCGCATCACGCTCCTCAGCCTGCTGTTGCTTCTCCTCGCTGCCGCCACGCCGGCGCGGGCCGAGCTGCATATCACCCGCGACCACGGCGGCTATGTCGACGAATACAAGGCCAAGTACAAGCGCGTCCGCGACAAGGGCGAGCGGGTCATCATCGACGGCATCTGCAATTCGGCCTGCACGCTGGTGCTCGGCATCGTGCCGATGAACAAGATCTGCGTGACGCCGAAGGCGAGCCTCGGCTTCCACCAGGCCTATTACGATAAAGCCTTCACCTTCGGCATCAAGGTCACGAGCGCCGAGGGGACGTCCGACCTGATGTCCTACTATCCCGACACGGTGAAGGACTGGATCCGCCGCAATGGCGGGCTCACCACCGACATGAAGAAGATCAAGAACGGTGTCGAGCTCTGGAAGATCATCGACCCCTGTCCAGACGAATGGTGAGCGGCTGATCTGAGCCGTCGCGCACTCCGTCCGACGTGCAGCGCAACATCTGACAGCCGGAAATTCGCATTGCCGCATGGTCCCCGCTCGGGCAATGAGGGCGGCAATGAATCATAATCAAGAAAATCTGGCCGCACGCGCAGCGCCGGCCCTGTTCGTCTTGCTCTGGAGCACCGGCTTCATCGGCACGAAGTATGTTATCAACAATGCCGATCCCTTGACCTACCTCGCCATCCGCATGGCGATCGTGGTCGGACTGATGGCGATCATCGCGGCGATCGCGCGGCCGAAATGGCCCGATCGCACCGGCATCGCGCACAGCGCGGTCGCCGGTATCCTCGTTCACGGCTTTTATCTCGGCGGCACCGCGATCGCGATCGCCCATTCGATTCCAGCCGGGCTCTCGGCGCTCATTCCCGGTCTTCAGCCGATCCTGACCTCGACCATCGCCAATCGCTGGCTCGGCGAGAAGGTGACGCCGGTCCAGTGGGGCGGACTCGTGCTCGGGCTCGGTGGCGTTGTCCTGATCCTGCATAATCGCCCGATGACCGGCGAAGCCGGGCTCGGCTGGCTCGCCTCGGTGGCCTCACTGGTCAGCATCACGCTCGGCACGCTCTATCAACGTCGCTACTGCAACCACATCGATTGGCGCGCCGGCAATCTCGTGCAGTTTGTCGCGGTCACGATCTTCTTCGCGGCCGGCGCCTTCCTGTTCGAGGACCGCGTTGTGCACTGGACGCGGGAGTTCGTGCTCGCGCTCGGCTGGCTTGCGGTCGCGCTCTCGATCGGCTCGATCGGCCTGTTGTACTGGCTGATCCGCCATGCGGCAGCGACCTCGGTGGCGAGCCTGTTCTATCTGGTGCCAGCCGTCACGTCGCTGATGGCCTATCTGCTGTTCGCCGAGAAGCTCGATGCGCTGGCGATCGGTGGCATGGCGATGTGCGCGGCCGCCGTGTTCGTGGTCAACCGGCGCGTCTAGGCGCCGCATCGCCGGAATACATCCCTGACGTGCGTGGCGCCGCCATGCTAGGCTGGCCGCATTTCAGTTTCACTTCCAGCACGGTGATTTCCATGAAGAAGGCGAGACGTGCACTGCTCGGCAGATCGATGAAGCCGGTCCGGATTGCCTGCATCAACTATGCCGAGGAGACGATCGACGATAAGGAGATGCGCCAGCTCACCGCGGCACTGCAGAAATGCTACGACGAGCACTTCCTGCCGGTCTGGGGCTATCCGGTCGATCTCTACATCGCGCGCAAGCCGAAGCCGACCGACTGGCAGCTCGTCTATTTCGACGACGCCTCGCACAAGAACATGCTCGGGCGTCATGAGCTGACCCATCGCGGCCAGCCGATCTCGAAGATCTTCGTCAAGGCGCTGGGCGGCGAGCCGATCAGCCTGGCGGCCTCGCACGAGCTGTTCGAGATGGTGCTCGATCCCATGGCCAACCTCTGGGCCGACCAGAACCGGAACACCCAATATGCCTACGAGGTCTGCGACGCCGTGGAGGAGGACTCCTTCCGCGTCAGCGGCCTCGAAATGTCGAACTTCGTCTACCCGTCCTGGTTCGAGCCGTTCAAGCATCCCCGCGGCACCAAATTCGACCATAAGGGAACGCTGAAGGCGCCGTTCTCGATGACTGAGGGCGGCTACGTCATCAAGAAGGTCAACGGGAGGAAGGTGATCAGGGCGTTCGGGTCGCCCGAAAAGCGGCGGCGATTCGCCAAGGAGGACCGGCGCGGCCATCGCAGCGAGTTTCGCGATCCGCAAGGTGTCCATCACCCGGGCCGGCGCGCGTCCAAGCGGCGCGGGTAGGACCATGGTGGAGGTCTCCGGGCGCGCCCGCACCCGGAGACCTGCTCTCAGGCTGTGATCAGCGCTTGGCCTTCTTGGCCTTTTTCTTCTTCTTGGCGGATTTCTTGGGGGCCTTCTTCACGGCCTTCTTGGCTGCCTTCTTCGCGGCCTTTTTGGCTTTCTTCTTCGAAGCCTTCTTTGCTTTCTTCGGCGCTACTTTCTTGGCCACTTTCTTTGCCGCCTTCTTGGCCTTCTTTGCCGCAGGCTTGGGAGCCATCTTTGGCGGCTCAGCGGCAGGCATCGGTTCGATCGTCGGCTCAACTACTGTTACATCGTCCATATCGTCCCCCACGGTTTGAATGGAGCGATGACGATAGCGGGTTTCATAATTGTGTCAAAGCAGCGCTCAACCTTTGCGGATCTTTGCGTAGGCGGCGAGCGCGCGCTCGCGCCCTTTGGCGTGACCGACGATCGGCCGCGGATAGGTCTTGCCGAGCGTCACGCCGGCGCTGGCGAGCTCGATCGGCGTTGCCTGCCATGGCTGGTGGATCAGCTTCGCCGGCAGGTCCTTCAGCTCCGGTACCCAGCGCCGGACATAGGCGCCATCAGGGTCGAACTTCTCGCCCTGGAGCACCGGATTGAACACGCGGAAATAGGGCGCGGCGTCGGCGCCGCAGCCGGCGACCCACTGCCAGTTGGCGGGATTGCTGCCGGCATCTGCGTCGACCAGCGTGTCCCAGAACCAGGCCTCGCCGTCGCGCCAGTCGATCAGCAGGTGCTTGACCAGGAAGGAGGCGACCACCATCCGGACCCGGTTGTGCATCACGCCGGTGTGCCAGAGCTCGCGCAGGCCGGCATCGACGATCGGGTAGCCGGTGCGGCTGCGCTGCCAGGCGGCGAGCGCTTTCTTGTCGGTCTTCCAGGGGAAGTCGTCGAAGTTGGTTTGCAGATTCTCGGTCGCGAGGTTGGGGTGGTCGTGGAGCAGGTGGCGGCAGAATTCGCGCCAGCCGAGCTCGCTCAGGAATTTGTCGATGCCGGCTCCGAGCGCGGGCTCCTCCGCTGCGGAGAACCGCGCGGCGTGCCAGACCTGGCGCGGGCTGAGCTCGCCGAAGCGCAAATGCGGTGACAGACCTGAGGTTCCCTCCCGGTCCGGCCGGTCGCGGTCGCCGGCATAACCAGGCGCATTGTGCTTGAGGAAGTCGCGCAGGCGCGCGCGGGCGGAGGCCTCACCCGGCGTCCAGCTCTCGCGCAGGCCGCCCGCCCAGTCGGGCTTGCTCGGCTCCAGCGTCCAGCCGTCGAGCGCGTCGCTCTCAATCTTCGGGCCGGGGCGCAGCTCCTTCGGGGCGGGCAGCGGTTTTGGCGGATCGCCCAGCGCCAGCACCCGCCGCCAGAACGGTGTGAACACGCGCAAGCCGCGGCCTTCCTTATTGCGGATCGCCGCGGGTGGGACGAGCAAGTCGCCGGGAAAACTTTGCGGGTCCATGCCGAGCTTTGCCAGCGCTGCTTCGAGCTGTTTCTCGACCGCCTGATGCGGGGCCTGAGCGACCGCATTCCAATAGACCGCACGGGCGCCGCTCTCGCGCGCCAGGTCCGGGATGACCTTGGCCGCAGGTCCCTTCCGCAGGATCAGTGATCCTCCGATCTTGCCAAGGCTGGCACCGAGCGCGCGCAGGGAATGCGCCAGCCACCAGCGCACCGCGCCGCCCGGCGTCCGTCCAGCCGTCTCGTCGAGGACATAGAGGCAAATGAGCGACGCACCGGTTGTCGCGGCGGCGTGGAGGGCGGGGTGGTCGGACAGGCGGAGATCGTCGCGGAACCAGACGATCACAGGCGGCGGGCTTGGCGTAGTCAGGGGTGTCCTCGTTTACGATTTGGAAAGCATGTCGCGGGCGGCAGTGTGAACCATCGTTAATGGGGTCGTAAGCCGATTGCACGAATATGCAGGAATTACGGGGGTGGTTCCATTCATGTCCAGGCTTTTGACCGGGAAGTTCTTGCCGCAATTCAAGCTGGGCACCAAGGCGGTTCTGTGCGCCGTGCTGCTGATTGCCGTGAACACGGCGCTCGTGGTCGGTGCCGGCTATTGGTCGCTGACCACTGCCGTCAATGAGCGCGCGCTGCGCGACATCGAGGTCAATCTGCGCACGCTGGCGCTCGCCTTTGCCGAGATCGTCCCCGACGTCAGGATCACGATGAAGGATGGCTCGGTGACGCGCGCCGAGATTCCCAAGATGCCCGAATTCAAGGATCACACCATCGTCGATCGCGCTGTGTCCTATGTCGGGGGCAATGCGACTCTGTTCGTGTTCGATGAGGCAAGCGGGCAGTTCGTCCGCCGCTCGACCAATGTGAAGAAGGAAAATGGCGACCGTGCCGTCAGCACCCAGCTTGCCGCTGACCATCCGGCACAGGCCGGCTTGCGCCGTGGCGACGCTTATAAGGGGCCAGCCACGCTGTTCGGCAAGTCCTTCATGACGGCTTATTTCCCGATCGCGGATGCGAGCGGCAAGGTCGCCGGCATTCTCTATGTTGGCATCCCCATGGCGCAATATGAGAGCATGCTGGCCCAGGCGATCGAGAGCATGGCCATCGCAGCCGGCGTTGCCGCACTGCTCGTCCTGGTTCTCACCTTGCTGATCGTGCGCCGCGTTACCAGGCCGCTGACCTCGGTCACGCGCTCGCTGACGGCGCTCGCCAACGGCCAGAGCGACGTCGCGATCGAATGCGAGGACCGCGCCGACGAGATCGGCGAGATCGCCCGCACCGTTGCAGTATTCAAGAGCAATTCGCTGGAGCGGGCGCGCATGCGCAGCGAGCAGGCGGCCGCAACGGCCGCTGCCGCCGAGCAGCGCAAGTCCGAGCTGCGCAACTTCGTCGAGGAGTTCCGCGGCAGTGTCGGCGGCATCCTGGACAAGGTGCTGGAGTCCTCCGGCGAGTTCGAGCGCGTGGCGCGGCAATTGACCGACACGGCGCGGTCCACCGCCGATCTGTCGGCGCAGTCGGCCGGCGCCTCCGAGAGCGCCTCAGACCACGTGCGGTCGGCGGCGTCAGCCTCCGACGAGCTGTCCCAGTCGATTTCGGAGATCACCCGCCGGGTGCAGGATTCCAACGCGATCTCGGCCGAGGCGGTGCAACAGGCCGAGGCGACCGACCAGCGCATGGCGCAGCTCTCCGAGGCGGGCTCCCGCATCGGCGACGTCGTCAAGCTGATCACCTCGATTGCCGAGCAGACCAACCTCCTTGCCCTGAACGCCACCATCGAGGCCGCGCGCGCCGGCGATGCGGGCCGGGGCTTTGCCGTGGTGGCGCAGGAGGTCAAGACGCTGGCCGGTCAGACCGCCAAGGCGACCGAGGAGATTTCGAACCAGATCGCCAGCATGCAGCTTGCGACCCAGGAGTCGGTCACCGCCATCAAGGCGATCGGCCAGACCATCGAGCGTATCAGCGGCATTGCAAGCTCGATTTCGGCTGCGGTCGAGCAGCAGCGGAGCGCGACCCAGAACATCGCGGCCAGCGTCCGGGCCGCGGCCTCCGGCACAGCCGACGTTGCCGTCAATGTCCGTCATGCGGCCAAGGGTGCGAGCGAGACCGGTGAGACCTCGAGCCGGATGTTTGCCTCGGCCCAGGCGCTGTCGGGCGAGAGCCTGCATCTGAAGGCCGAGGTCGACAGCTTCCTCGACCGCGTCCGAGCGGCTTGATCTCGAATTGGCCGGCTGAAACCATCGGCCCGCCGTGACGTAACTGACGGCATCATGGGACTGCCTGCGCCATCGCGGGCAGGGAGGCCGCCAGTGAACCGCATTGCCGTCCTGTATGTCGCAACCCTGATCGTGCTGATGGGGCTGGACTTCCTGTTCCTCGGGCTGATCGCCAAGGGCTTTTTCACCGCGCAAGTCGGCGACATGCTGGGCGAGCCGAAGCCGGTGCCGGCGATCGTATTCTATCTGCTCTATGTCGTCGGCGTGCTGACCTTCGTCAGCGGTGGTTCGGCTGCGACCTGGGAGTCGACGCTCGCTTTCGGCGCGCTGTTCGGGCTGTTCTGTTACGCGACGTTCGACCTGACCGCGCTGGCGCTGCTCAAGCACTGGAGCTGGCCGGTGGCGTTGGTCGATGTCGGCTGGGGCGCGGTGGTGACCGCGGTCTCGTCGACCGCGGGTCTGTTGGTGGCGAACCGGCTGACCGCGTAAGCCGTCACTTCGGCTGCGGCACGATCCGGATATAGGGCTTCGGCTCTTTCCAGCCCTGCGGATAGATCGTCTTGGCCTCGTCGTTGGAGACCGAGCCCGCGATGATGACGTCCTCGCCCTGCTTCCAGTCGGCCGGCGTCGCGACGCGGTGCTTCGCGGTCATTTGAAGTGAGTCGATGACGCGCAGGATCTCCTGAAAATTCCGGCCTGTGGTCATCGGATAGACCAGCACCAGCTTGATCTTCTTGTCGGGCCCGATGACGAAGACGTTGCGGACGGTCTGGTTATCGGCCGGCGTCCGGGTGAGGGGATCGCCCGAGGTCGAGGCCGGCAGCATGCCGTACAGCTTCGAGACGTTGAAATCGGTGTCGCCGATCATCGGGTAGTTCGGGGCCGCACCTTGGGTCTCCTTGATGTCCTCCGACCATTTGGCATGACGGTCGACCGGATCGACCGAGAGGCCCATCAGCTTGACGCCGCGCCTGTCGAATTCCGGCTTCAGCCGGGCCAGGGTGCCGAGCTCGGTCGTACAAACCGGCGTGAAGTCCTTGGGGTGGGAAAACAGCAGCGCCCAGCTGTTGCCGATCCAGTCGTGGAACTTGATCTTCCCTTCGGTGGTCTCGGCTTCGAAGTCGGGCGCGGTGGTGCCGATCGGAAGTGTCATGGTTCTACCTCATCGCATTGAATTTACTTCTGAATTTGGTTCGGCCGTCGCGACCCAGTATAGGGTGTCGCCGATCCCAAGTGAACTGGTTCAAGTAAAATGTGAATTCCTTCCCTGAAGGGCCGATTTCCTGGCACCTTTCTGTTACAGGGGCGCCTGCGGCGAAATATCTCCACCGGAACTCAACGGGATGGATTGCCCCGATAAAGCCTTTTATGACCCGCATCACGCTCGCCCGACGTTTGATGGAACCGGAATGGTCCTGATAGCGACCAATTGGCAACCATCGAGAAAAGTCGCGATCCCCGTACCGAATCATTAACCACCCCTTTACGCCCGCATGGAAATGCTGGTCGATCAGAAGAAATCTGGAAGTGAACTATGTCCGCCGCACTGCCGAAGTCTGTTGAGTTGTCGTCCCTCGAACCGTCCTGCCGCGATACCGCGGCTCATGCCCTCTCCATCGTGCGTGACGGTGTGATCACGGGCGAAGGCCCGACCACCAAGGGCCGCGTGCACTTTTCCCGCTCCATCGATGCCGATGACACCGCCTGGTGCGCCCGCATCCTGACGGCAGTCGCCGTCAACGACCAGCCGGTCAGCCGCTCCGAGGCTGAGGCGCTGTTCGAGATCAACGAGGCCGCAACCGAGCGCACCGATGGTGGCCGGTTCGACGACTTGCTGGCCAAGGCTGTCGCCCACTACGCTGCGAGCGCCTCGGGTCTGAAGGTTCCGGCGCGCAGCGTTGCGCTCGCCCAGGACACCGACATCGAGAGCTGGGCGCCGTCCTATGCCTCCAAGGTCAACAGCGAGATGCTGGAGTGGATTGCCGGCCAGATGCGCGGCAAGCGCCAGAACAACCGTCGCCTGATGGCGATGGTGGCGACCTTCCTGGGCGCCACCGCGCTGCCTCTGGCGGGCCAGCTGCCGAACGTGTTCGACATTGGCATGTAATTTCGAGACTTGAGATTTTCGCGCCCCTTGCGGGGCGCGAAAGCAGCGGCGGGGTTATTTCCCCGCCGTTTTTTTGTTGCCGGCGTCAGGCTCCAGGCCCAGCGTACGGCCGACGAAACCGGCGGCGTCGAAATAGCGCTGGCTGCCGACGCGCTGGACGTTGAGCACGGTCTGGAGACCGTTCTCGGACATCTTCGACTTCTCGACCGCCTTGTAGGCCTTCGGCACGATGCCGTTGGGCAGTGCTTCCGACATCACGCGGCCGACCAGGCCGCCATTCTCCGAGCCGCGCAGGCCCATCAGCTGGGCCGCGGTCATGCCGACATCGGCATTGCTGACCGGCAGCTCGTCGACGAAGCCGGCTTTGAAGTCCGGACCGATCGCCGCCATGAAGTTATAGGTGTCGCCGCGGCTGAAGCTGCCATGCATGCCCTGGCCCTGACGCAGCACGGTATCGGCCACCTGCACCGAACAGTTGGTCGGCGCCTCGCCGCACTCGCTGGCATAGGAGCGGAAGTTGACGACGATCGCCGGCGTCGGGGTTGCAGCCTTGCCGCGCAGATTGATGCTCGACAGCGGCAGCGTGCCGGGGAAGCGGCCGAGGGTGTCGTCGACGAACAGGCCCGAGATGTAGTCCTGCTCGAGCAGCGCCTTGACGGTCTTGGCCGCCAGCTTCTTGTCCTTGTTCGGTAGATAGATCAGGTCCGAGCCGCCATTGGTGGCGATGACGAGGTCGGGCTTGGTCGGATCCTTGCCGAGCACGCCGTTGCCGGCCTTCGGATGGGCGTTGCCGGTGATGGCGGCGTTCTTGTCGTTGGGGTCGAACAGCGGCAGGTCGAGCGCCTTGGCAAGATCGAGCGCCAGGAAGCCCATCGGCAGGAAATCCTTCGGCGTGTCGTCATAGCTGACCTTGGCCGAGGGGCTGGTCTTGCTCTCCTTGGAGATGGTGGAGAAGCCGTGGTCGGCCTGGATCATGATATTGGTGTTGGCGGCGAGGCCGAGATCGTCGAGTGCCTTGCGGATCTGGGCGAGGTTGTTGTCGACGTTCTTGATGCTCGCCATCGTGCTCGGGCCGTTGATGCCCGGCATGATCTGGTTGAGGCTGTCGCCCTGGTTATGCTGGGTGCCGTCCGGGTCGCGCGACCAGAACACCAGCACGAACGGCTTGTTGCGCGCCTTGAACATCGGCAACACCACCTTGGTGGCGACGTCGGCGAAATAAGCCTGCTGGGTGACGTTGGCGGTGGTGGTGCCGGGCGTCTTGGCGTCGCCGGCCTTGCCGTTGTCGCCGCGGCCGGGGGCGGCCAGCGCGAGGCCCGCCTTGGTCAGTGCATCCTTCATCTCGTCCGACAGCGCCACGCCGGCCTTGCCACCGGTCGAGTCGTCGATGACGATCGAATGCTGGCCCGGCTTCTCGGGCTTGTCGGTGTGGTCCCACTGGTAGGTCGGGCCGACCTTGCCGATCGCCGCCGTGCTGAGGCCCTTGTCGCGGGCCATCTTCAAAACGGTCTCTTCGTTGAGATAGTCGCCCTTGAAATGCTCGTCGATGTCGCCGAGCACGGCATCGTTCTCGATGAAGGGGACGACGGTGTCGCCGGCGGGCACCGAGGTGTAGTTGGTCCAGATCGTGTTGGAGAACACGCCGGTGTCGCCGAGATAATGGCCGGTCGACATCGCCGAGCCGTTGGCCATGGTGAAGGTCGGGAACAGCGAGTGCGAGTTCTTGAAATTGATGCCCTTGTCGCGGACCTCGGCCATCGCCGGTGCGCTCTCGGGAGTGACCTTCAGCGAACGCAGCCCGTCGGGGATGAACAGGATCAGGTTGCGGGGGGTGTTGTTGTTCTGGGCGGAGGCAAGTCCGGTGGACAGCACTGTCAGTCCGGCGGACAGCAACACCAATGAGCGGCGCATCGATCTCTCCTAACGGTGAGGCGGCTTGAGCGGCCGACGCGGCCGCCGTCTTCGTTTAGTTTTGCTGTATGACAGTTTTGTTACAAGGGTGAATGACCCTGCAAAGATCGATGAGAGGAGACTTCGAAGTCACGGACTCGTCATGGCTGAGCTGAGTCCGGTGCACGAGATCGTCGTTGAGCAACAGACACGCCTTCGCATCCTCGCGGCGCGTTTCGCCCGAGCTTTGCTTCGCCGGCTCACCCTCAACTGAAAGAGGGCGCAGGGAAGGCCGGGAGCCGGCTGGCTCCCATTGACCGCTATGCAAGAAGCAGATTGCGCTACTCGGCACAGCGGGTAACAGGGCAACCGGAGCATCCCGGCCTTCCCTGCGCGATGGTTGGAACGGCTTATGTCGTGATCTCCCCGGGGAGCGATGCACTATTGCCCCCGTCGCCTTGCGGATGACTGACATGCCGGCCCGGTCGGGCCACACACATCACCGCAAGGCTTGACGCTCAGACCCCGGGCGTCAGGACCACACGATTTTGCCGTACGCGAGCCGCACCGGTCGTTTGCGCGACGGCCTCGCTCACGGTTGCCCGCCCTGCAAAGCCCGTCGCGCCGATGTGACCCACGTCCACCGCCGCCCGGCCCGCGTTCGTGACGATCGCGATACGCCCCTCTTCCTTGGGCCGGAGTGAGGCGACACATACGCCGTTTCCGAATTTCGGTAAAGTGGAATATTTTTGTGAGCGTGGATTGACCGAGCCTTGGCGTGTTTTGCCTGACGGGCAGCACAAGGTCTCGTAGCCTGGATGGAGCGCAGCGTAATCCGGGATCGCATCCGCGGATGTAAACGTCCCGGATTGCGCTGCGCTCCATCCGGGCTACGGGCTACGGGGAGGCTATTGCGAGCGCACGAAGCAATCCAGAATCCCTCAGCGGAAAGACTCTGGATTGCTTCGCTGCGCTCGCAACGACGGAGGGTGGGCGGCAGCAGCGATTCTCCAGCCGGCAGCTCATACGCCGCGAAAGAAAAGACCCGTCGCTTGATGAGCGACGGGTCTTGCGATGGCGCTCACTACCAGGTCCGATACGCGCCGGTGAGCGTGCCGTTGTTGTTGCCGTCAGGGCCGACGTCGCCTTGCGTCGAGCTCGGCGTCGGATGGTTAGTTCCGTTGTACGCGTTATAGGGACCGGCCGTGCCGGGATAGTACATCGCACGCGGTTGCGCGGGCACGTAGCGGGGGCCGCTGCGGTCCCAGCCCACGGGGTTGCCGTACCGATCGTAGGTTTGCGCCGATGCGGCGGCTGTGCCCGCGATGAACGTTGCGGCGATCAGGGATGCGAGTTTGATGTGGCGTTGCATGCGAGTTGCTCCTTTTCTTGTATGGGAGCCAACGACCGCAATGTGGTGACGTTCCGGATCGCACGATCAACTTGCGATCAACACGGGATCAGCTCTTCGCGAGGCAAGACAGGCATGCTCCTTATGTGAGCTTCCCCGGCCCGAGCCTATCTCGGCCCGATGATCGGGGCGCGCATGCATGGCGTCGCGGTCCGGATATTGCCGCGCTGACCGATTTCGGGACAGCGGCTATCGTCCGCCGCCCGTGTTAATCCCGTGCTTTAACCAACAATTAATTATACGTTTGCGGGCGGGCGACGGGCCGGCCTAGCGTGCGGTGGGGAGCCGCAATCGCGAAGCCAAACCAGTTGGTGCGTATCATGATGTCCAGATCATCCGGGGCGTTGCTCGCCTCGCTCAGCGCAGCCGCGCTGCTCCTTGCTTCCGGCGACAGTTTTGCAAGACCAGGCGGCGCCGCCCCGCATGGCGTGGTAGCTGCCGCCGCCCCGCCGGCCGCAGCGCGTCCGTCGATCGCCCCGGGAGCGCGCTTCCGCGGCCGCAACAATCCATGGGTCTATTGGCCCGGAGGCGGCGGGTTCTTCTACGACGGCGCGACCTACAGCGAGCCGTTCGCCGGTGCCGGGCAGCCTGTTACCAACGACGTGCGCTACACCTATAGCTATGACGTTCCCTGGGACTGGGCGCACCGCTTCCCGCCGAACGTCGTGCCGTCCGACCGGCCCTATGTGCCGAGCTGCCCGACGGAGTCCGTGACGGTGCCCGGCCGCGGTGGCGGCGAGCACACCGTTAACATCATGCGCTGCTACTGAGCGGCGCGTCCGGGTCCTGTCGTGCTTAGAGAATTCCGGCCGCGGCGGCGTGGTCGCGGTTGGACTGGTTCTGCCTGACGGTCGCGAGCTCGCGGCTGCAGGCTTCGAACGCGGTCGTACCCGGCCGGAGCCCAAACTGGCCGCAGACGTCCCGATCCTCAGCCGCAATGATGTGTACGAGCTCCGCCTCGGCCGCTGCGCGCATCGCGGGTCCCGAAACGAACGCCGTGTGCAGGCCAAAGGCCGCCACGACGGCCAGCAGCAATGCGGTCGGAAGCGCGAGGCGGGGCAGGTCGTTGGCGGTGTGCTGAGAAGGGTGGGCCTTGCGTCTCGCTTCGGTCATGAAATCCTCAGTTGAATGAAATATCGATCGTCAGAAAAATGATGGTGGGGCCGTCCGGCAAAATCGGCGGATCCAACATCAATACACGCTGCGCCGCAGCGGGAACGTGAAACAGATTACAAAAATTCGGGTCAGTGCTAGCCGAGTTCAAAGCTGGTTACGCCGAACACGCGGTCGAGCCGCAGTGACGGGGCCGGTCCAGTGTACATTCGCGCCGTTTCGAATATCGGCTTCAGGGCCAGGAATTCCGCAAGCGCAATAGCATCACGGTTCGGGGCGGGGATGTCGAGCACAATCTCGCAATGTCCGACGCTGGCAAGCAACGCCTGCACGATGGCCTCCGCAGCGGCACGGTGGCCGGCTACCAGCGGGCCGATCTTGTAGCCGGCCCTGCAGGGGCGGACCACGCCCCAAGCGGCAAGCTTGCCGTCGCGCATCAGTGCGCGTCCGATGTGACCGGGCGCGTTGATCCAGGCGCGCAGGAAGGCGCTGCGCGGAGCGGGAAAGACGGTGGCGTCGTCGGCTTCCAGCATCGCGAACGGGATTTTGTCGAGCGCGACGATATCGGCCGGCGGACGAGACGGCGCCGCAACAACGCCGCCATAGCGGATGTTGGCGTAGGCAAGCCGGAAGCCGGACTTCTTGTAATTGTCCTGCTGGGCCACGACGCCATCGAGGCCGATCACGCGGCGGCCGGCATGCGCGATCGCAGCGTTCCAGATGCGCAGGCCGTGACCCGCACCGCGAAAGCCGGCGCGCACGATGTAGAAGCCGAGGAAGGCGAAGCGGTCATCATAATTGACGCAGGAAATTGTCGCGACCGGCTCGCCGTCGATTTCGCCGACGAAAAAACCCTGCGCGTCGGGGATCGCAAAGCAGGCGGCGTCGCGAAGGCCGGGATTCCAGCCCTCGGCCGCGGCCCAGTCGACGGCGATGGAGATCTCCTCGGGGCGCAAATTGCGGATCTGCAGATCGCTCATGACGGATGGACCTGCCGGCAAGTCTGGCTGTAGAAGGCCCGCTGACGGGCTTGGCCGCCGGCTTGCCCCGACGCTATCACAGGAAAGACGGATCATGGCAGCAGAGAAGGTCGCACTCGTTACCGCCGGCGGCAGCGGCATGGGGGCAGGGGCTGCGCGGCGGCTTGCGGCGGACGGTTTTCGCGTCGCGATCCTGTCGTCGTCCGGCAAGGGCGAGGCGCTGGCGGCCGAGCTCGGCGGCTTCGGTGTCACCGGTTCGAACAAGTCGAATGACGATCTGAAGCGCCTGGTCGACGGTGCGCTCGCGAAATGGGGGCGGATCGATGTGCTCGTCAACAGCGCCGGCCACGGACCGCGCGCGGAGATCACCGAGATCACCGACGAGCAGTGGCACACCGGTCTCGATACGTATCTCCTCAACGTCGTCCGTCCGACCCGGCTGGTGACGCCGGTGATGAAGGCGCAGAGGTCGGGTGCCATCATCAACATCTCGACCGCCTGGGCGTTCGAGCCGAGCGCGATGTTTCCGACCTCGGCGGTGTTCCGCGCCGGCCTTGCCGCCTTCACCAAAATCTTCACCGACAGCTATGCCGCCGACAATGTCCGCATGAACAATGTGCTGCCGGGCTGGGTCGACAGCCTGCCGCAGACGGAGGCGCGCCGCGACAGCGTGCCGATGAAGCGCTACGGCAAGGTCGAGGAGATCGCGGCGACGGTCGCGTTCCTCGCCTCCGACGGCGCGGCCTATATCGCCGGTCAGAACATCCGCGTCGACGGCGGCCTGACGCGATCGGTCTGAGACGGGTTGAGAAATTACTTAGCCTGAAAGCTAACAGTTGTTGACGGGGCGCCCGGGCAGGTCCATAGTTAGCTACATGGCTAACCAACAATCCCGTCTCGACCAGGTTTTCGCAGCCCTTGCCGATCCCACGCGGCGGGCCATCGTGATGCGGCTGTGCGCCGGCGAGGCCTCGGTCGGCGAGCTCGCGGATCCCTTCGACATGGCGCTGCCGAGCTTCATGAAGCACATCCATGTGCTGGAGCTCAGTGGTCTTGTGGAGTCGGAGAAATCCGGCCGCGTGCGCACCTGCCGTCTCGCTCCTGACGCGCTCCTCGGCGCGGAAGACTGGTTCCAGCAGCAGCGCGCGGTCTGGGAGGCACGGCTCGACCGGTTCGAGGCCTATGTGATGAAGCTCAAGCAGGAGAGGGCGGCTGCCGCGCCGCCGTCCAAAAAAGCCAACAAGACCACGAAGAAGACAACCAAACGGAAAGGTCCCTGACAATGACGAGTTCTGCCAATCCCGCTTTGTCGCAATGGTCGCTCGACCGTGAGATCGTGATGTCGCGCGTGATCGACGCGCCCCGCGACCTGGTGTTCGAGGCGTGGTCCGACCCGAAACACCTGCCGCAATGGTTCGGGCCGAAGGGATTTCAGATCGAGACGTTCGAGATCGACGTGCGCGTCGGCGGCGTCTGGCGCTTCAACATGATCGGCCCGGACGGCACGGTCTATCTGAACCGGATGCGTTTCCGCCGCATCGAGCGGCCGAAGCTGATGGAGATGGACCATGGCGTCGATCAGGACGATGATCCCGGCATGTTCCGCTTCACGCTCACCTTTGCCGAGCAGAGCAACGGCAAGACCGTGCTGATGATGCGGCAGCTGGCCTCGAGCACGGAGCAGCGCGACGGCATGATCGGCTTCGGCGCGGTCGAATATGGCTACCAGACGCTGGACAAGCTCGCGGCCTATGTCGCGGGGATGAAGAAATAGATTTCTCCGCATTGTTCCGGGGGTCTCGAAGAGCGCCCCTGGAATTTGCGCGGAAGTAAGTCTGGAAACGCGTGGGGAGAGCCGTCGCCGTCTCGAATATGACAGGGCGCCGGGCCAATTATGACAGCGCTCTCACGCAGTTTTTTGTCGCGCCGTGCTACGGATTTATGACAGAATTGCTACCGTTGAATGTCATATTGACTACGACGGAGCGGTTCATGTTGCAGTGGCAGGCACGGTCAAATCCCCTGGCGTGGTGGTGGGGGTCCCTGACGCTGGTCAGTGCTGCCAACATTCTCGTCTGGTTCATGTTGTACCGCGAGTTCTATCCGACCGTTGCCGGCAGCGTCGGCGGCGGCTCGGATATCGGCCTGATGTTCCTGCTTTGCGCGGCCTATGTGTTCGGCTGCGCCTTCCGCTCGGTGCTGCCGCGCGCCGACGTGCAGCGCATCTGCCTGTTCGACACCTGGCTGTCGAGCGTGTTCGTCGGCCGCACTGTCGCGACCGTGGCCGAAGTCTGCTTTGCGGCGCAATGGGCGATCATCCTGCATCAGCTCGGTCACATGACGGGCGCGGAGAGCGCGGCGAACATCGCGCTTCTGATCGTGCCGATCATCATCGTCGCGGAGTGCTTCTCCTGGTACGCCGTGGTGACCACCAACTTCCTCTTCAACGCGATCGAGAATTCGTTGTGGGCGGTGACCTTCTTCCTCGCCGGCATCGCGCTGTGCCGCTTGATGCCGGAATTCCAGGGACCGGTGCGCTTGGCGCTGATCGCCGGCATCGTCGGCATCGCCTGCTTTCTCGCCTTCCTCGTCACCGTCGACGTGCCGATGTATCTCAGCCGCTGGCGGGCCGGGCACAAAGAGGGCGGCAGGTTCCTCGGCTTCCTCGAGGGCCTGCATGACGTCTCGACGCGCTGGGTGGTAACCCACGACATCGCGCACTGGAAAGGCGAGCTGACCTGGATGTTCCTGTATTTCAGCGCCGCCGTCTGGTCGAGCCTCGCGCTTTGCGCGCTCTACGCCATGGAAGGCTATCTCACGCGTTACCTCGCCTGAGGTTATTTACCGACCAGGCCGCACTTGCTGCGGTCGAGCGGGCGCGTGCCGCCGCTGAACTGCGCCTGGCTTGACTCGGTGGTCGCGCGCGAATGAGCGCGGCGCGCCTCAGAACGTCAGCTGCACCTTCATCGACTGCGCGCGGTCGCTGGCGAGCTCGAAGGCTGAGACCGCGTTCTCGAACGGCATGGTGGCCGTGATCAGCGGCTTGACGTCGATCAGGCCTTCGCCCATCAGCCGGACTGCGAGCGCGAACTCGGGATCGAAGCGGAAGGTGCCGCGGAGCTGCAATTCCTTGGCGACGATGGTGTTGATCGGCAGCGTCATCTCGCCGCCGAGGCCGAGCTGCACCAAGGTCGCGCCCGGCCTGAGCACGTCGAGCGCGGCGCGGAGCGCAGCCTGGTTGCCGGAGGCTTCGAACAATGTGTCGAACACGCCCTTGCCGGCGCGCCAGGGATCGAGCGCGGTGGCATGGGTCGCGACATTGATGGCGTGGGTGGCGCCGAGCTTGTTCGCGACCGCGAGCGGCGCGTCGGCAACATCGGTCACCACAATTTCCGATGCGCCGCCGAAGCGCGAGACCAAAATCATCAAGGCGCCGATCGGGCCGCAGCCGGTGATCAGCACGCGCTTGCCGAGAAGGGGGCCGGCCTGCTTGCCGGCATGGAGGCACACCGCGAGCGGCTCGGCCACGGCGGCTTCGGCGAGCGACAGCTTGTCGGAGATCGGCACGGCCTGCGTCGCATCGACGGTCAGGAACTCGCGAAAGCCGCCTTGCACATGAGGAAAGCGCATCGCGCTGCCGAGGAAGCGCATGTCGAGGCACTGGTTGCGCATGCCTTCCTGGCAATGCAGGCACTGGCCGCACGGCTTGCTCGGATTGACCGCAACGCGGGTGCCGGGCTTCACGCTGGTGACGCCGTCACCGACCGCCGCGACCACGCCGGCGATCTCGTGCCCCAGCGCCATCGGCTGCTGGATGCGCACGACGCCAAAACCACCGTGGTGGTAGTAGTGCAGATCGGAGCCGCAGATGCCGCCATTGGCGATCTTGACCCGGACCTCACCCGGGCCGGGCGCCGGATCGGGGTAGAGGTCGATCCGCAGGTCCTTCGGGGCGTGAATGACGACGGCGCGCATGGTCTCGTTCCCTGTTTCGCGATTACATCGCGGCGATCATGCCGCCATCGACATAGATGATCTGGCCGTTGACATAGGTGGAGGCGTCCGAGGCGAGGAAGATCGCCGCGCCCACCAGCTCGTCCGGCTTGCCCCAGCGCTTGGAGGGGACGCGGCCCATCAGCCAATTGTTGAAGTCGGTGTTGTTGACCAGCGCCTCGTTCATGTCGGTGAGCATGTAGCCGGGGCCGATCGCATTGGCCTGGATGCCGTGCTGGGCCCATTCGACCGCCATCGAGCGGGTCAGGTTCTTGATGCCGCCCTTGGCGGCCGTGTAGGGCGCAATCGTCGGACGCGCGAGCTCGCTGCCGAGCGAGCCGATATTGATGATCTTGCCGTGCTTGCGCGGGATCATGCGCTTGGCCGCCTCGCGGCCGATCACGAAAGCGCTGGTGAGGTTGGTCTCGATCACCTTGCGCCACTCGTCGGTGGTGAACTCGACCAGCGGCTTGCGGTGCTGGATGCCGGCGTTGTTGACGACGATGTCGACGGCAATGCCCTTCTTGTCGAAGTCGTTGAACGCCGCGACGATCGCTGGCTCGTCGGTGACGTTGAAGGCGGCACCTTCGGCCTGATGCCCGGCGGCGCGAAACTCGGCGACGGCCTGCTCGACGCGCTTGGGATCGACACCGTTGACGATGATCCTGGCGCCGGCCTTGGCCATGCCCTCGGCAATGGCGCGGCCGAGGCCGCGGGAGGAGCCGGTCACGAGCGCGGTGCGGCCGGACAGGTCGAACAAAGCAGTGCTCATCTCGAGAAATCCTTAAGCGTGGGAGCGGCGCACGGTGAGATCGCTGCGGTCGAACACCGCGGGCAGGAGATCGACGCCGAGGCCCGGTCCTTCCATCGGATAGACGTAGCCGTCCTTGATCGTCGGCATCGTGGTGACGAGCTCATTGTACCAGCCCTTGTAGAAGGCGCGCACCGATTCCTGGATCAGCGTGTTGGGCTGGCTGAACGACATGTGGATGGCGGCGATGAAGCCGATCGGGCCAATGCAGTCATGAGGCGCAAAAGGCCGGTGATAGGTCTCGGCCATCGCCGCGATCTTGCGGCCCTCGGTGAGGCCGCCGGTCCAGCACAGATCCGCCATCACCACATGCATGGCGTCGCGGTCGAGCATGTCCTTGTAGGGGAAGCGCGAGCCCAGCGTTTCGCTGGCGCAGACCCAGACGTCGGTGGAGCGCGCATATTCGGCGAGCGCCTGCGGCGAGTTCATGCGGATCGGGTCTTCGTACCAGGTCGGCTTGTAGGGCTCGAGCGCGCGCGCGATCTGCTTGGCGGTCGGCAGATTCCACAGCGAGTGGAGCTCGACCATGATCTCCATCCTGTCGCCGACGGCTTTGCGGATCTTCTCGAACGGTTCGATCGCCTGCTTCATCTGCGCGGCGGTGATATAGAGGCCCTTGTTCTCCTGCGCCGCCGGATCGAACGGCCAGATCTTCATCGCCGAAATGCCGCTTTCCAACAGGCTCTCGGCGAGCGCATCGGCGCGGTTCATGAAGCCGTCGAGATCTTCGTAGGGGCCTTTGGAGGCGCCGAGATTCCAGTTCGACACCGGGCTGATATTGGTGGAGCGGACATATTGCGTGCCGGCGCAGGTGTTGTAGATGCGCTGCTTGTCGCGGCAGAGACCGCCGAGCATCTGGTGCACCGGCTGATCGCAGACCTTGCCGAACAGGTCCCACAACGCGATGTCGATCGCGGACGCCGCGCGATATTCGACACCGGTGGAGGACTGCGCCATCGGCAGGTTCAGCATGTCGCGATGGATGGCTTCGATGTGCAGGGGATTGCGGCCGAGCAGGCGGCCGGCAAAGGTATCGTGGATCTGCGCTTCGATTGCGCCCGCGCCATAGAAGGTTTCGCCGAGACCGATCATGCCCGTGTCGGTGTGGATGCGCACCCAGATGACGTTGGAGAATTCCTCGGTGCGCAGCGTCTCGATCGACGTGATCTTCACGGCAACTGTCCTCCCATCACAGGCGCGGTGAGCGCTGTTGTTTATTTCGCAGCGCAACATGTGGCGCGCAGGCGAAAGTCTTACGCCTGCTTGTAATATATCACAACATGTTTTAAGGGTGCCACAAATAAGGCGCCGTCCTGCAGAGCGCAGGCCGACGGGAGGAATTCGATGGCACGGCGCAAACGCGCGCTCCAGGTGGTGAGAGCGGAGGACGACAGCGGCGGGGGCAAGCCCTCGCGGCGCAACCGTCTCAACTTCTTCGAGCTGGCCTATCAAAAGATCGAGGAGCTGCTCGTTCACTGCGAGCTGAAGCCCGGCCAGTTCATGACCATGCTGGAATTGCAGCAGATCACCGGCTTCGGCCGCACGCCGGTACACCACGCCGTCAACCGTCTTTCCGCCGACACGCTCATCATCATCCGCCCGCGCCACGGCCTGCACATCGCGCCGATCGATCTCGCGCGTGAGCGCATGCTGCTGGCCTTGCGCCGCGACATGGAGCGCTTCGTGATCCGTCTTGCGGCCGATCGCGCCAGCCTCTCGCATCGTAATCAGGCGCTGCACATCGAACGCTTGCTGCGCGAGCGCCGCGCCAGCCTGACGCTCGACGAATTCAACAGCCTCGACCGCCGCATCGACGCGCTGGTGCTGGAGGCGGCGGGCGAGCCGTTCCTGGTGCATACGCTGCGGCCGCTGCACACGCTGTATCGCCGCATCGGCTACATCCACCACCGCTTCATGCCGGGACAGACCGATTTGTCAGGCACGATCGATCACCACCTCGCCATTCTCAGCGCCGTTGCCGGCCGCCATGTCGAGGCCGCCGTGAAGGCGAGCGATGCGCTGATCGACTACATGGACCAGATGTTCACGGGCATGGAGGCGGGGATCGACCCGCGCCTGCTCGATTGCAGCATCGAGCCGCTACTTGGCGCTTAAAAAGTACTTGGCGTAAAAGTTTTGAAGAGAGGACCAGACATGTCAACGATGGCGATGCCACAACCGACCGCGAGCGAAGCCGCGGTCCGTTACCTCATTACGAACTACAGTCCCAAGGGCAACAAGGTCGGCTGGCTGATGATGGCCTCGATCCTGGTCGAGGCCTGGGATCTCTATTCGATCGCCTTCGTGCTGATCTTCATCCGCGAGCAGTACAATCCCGATCCGCTGATGCTCGGCCTTGCCGCAGCCGGCACGCAAGGCGGCGCGCTGATCGGTGCGCTGCTCGGCGGCTGGCTCTCCGACAAGATCGGACGGCGCGTGATGTTCCTGATCACGATGGTGATGTTCATCGTTCTCGCGCTGGCGCAGGCCTTCGTGCCGAGCGTCGGCTGGCTCGTCGTGATCCGTTTCCTGCTCGGCGTTCCGCTCGGCTCCGACATCTCGACCGGCTACACCTACATCATGGAATCCATGGCCAAGGGCGAGCGCGAGGTCATGGGCAACCGCTGGCAGTTCATGTTCGCTGTCGGCGAAGTCCTGACCATCGGCGTCATCGTGATCTTCCTGCTGCTCGACATCCAGCACGAGATGCTGTGGCGCGTGACGCTCGGCCTCGGCGCGGTGCCGGCGCTGATCATCCTGATCATGCGCCACGACGTGCCGGAGACGGCGGTGTGGCTGGTCCAGAAGGGGCGTTTCCGCGAGGCCAAGCAGGTCGCGCGCGAGATGTTCAACGACGATCTCGCCATGCTGCCGGACCAGGACGTGGTGATGCCGAAGGTCTCGACCCGCGACTTCATCGCCGACCTCAGGAAGGACCCGATCCGCTGGCGCGCCACGATCTACGGCTGGATCGCCTGCTTCGCCCAGGGCAGCGAGTTCTCGACCTTCGCGTTCTACCTGCCGGTGCTGTTCGTGATGGTCGGCGTGTCGAGCGTGCTCGGCAACAACCTGGTGACCATGGCGCTGTTCTGCTTCGCCGCCGTGTCGGGCTGGGTCGGCCCGCTGCTGACGCCGAAGATCGGCCATCGCGGCATCGCCATTGCCGGCTTCTCGATCGTGCTGTGCGCGCTGTTGGTCGCGGCCTTCGCGCTCTATACCGACAACAAGATGCTGCTGCCGTTCGCGGCCGCCGCCATGCTGTGGGGCCATTATTGGGATGCGTCGAACTGCATGACGATCCCGACCATGGTCGCCAAGCCGAAGTACCGCGGCACCGCCAGCGGCTTCGCCTACATGTTCGTGAAGCTGCCGTCGTTCCTGGCGATCTTCCTGTTCCCGTCGTTGTTCGCGGCGATCGGGCAGGCCGGCGCCACGCTGTTCGTCGCGATCTTCCCGCTGGTCGGATTGCTCGCCGCGATCTTTATCCTGCCGGAAGTCTACGGCTACGAGAACGACTAAGACTCGCGCGTTACCTGATCGCGGCCGCCAAGGCCGCGATCAGGGCGGGCGGCGTCACAAGCATTCCAAGTTTCAGGAATGGCCAGGCGCCGACCTCGATCTTTTCCCGCCGCAGGGCGACCAGCCACAGGATAGTGGCGAGGGAACCGGTCACCGACAGATTGGGTCCGAGATCGACGCCGATCAAAAGGGCGCTGACGACGGGGGCGGGCAGGTGGTCGCTGGCGGCGACCGAGCCCGCGACGAGGCCGACCGGAAGATTGTTGGCGATGTTGGTGGCGACCCCCGTCGCAATACCGACGCTCCAGGCCGCCTTCGGGATCGATTGCGCCACCGCCTCATGCAACAAGGCGCTGAGCTGCCCGATCACGCCGGTCTTCGCCAGCGCTTCCACCATTACGAAGAGCCCGCCGACCAGCGGCAGCACGCTCCAGGACACGCCGCGCAGCACGGGCAGCGGCGATTGCCGGCTGATCAGCAGCACGATTGTCGCCGTCGCCACGCCGCAGATGAAAGTCGGCAAGCCCAACGGCTTGTCGAGTGCGGACGCGGTGACCAGCACGACGCCGATCGCGACGATGCCGGCGGCCGTCAGCTTGCCGCCGCGGCCGAGTCTTGGATGCGGAACGCTGCGTGCGATGCTCTCGTCCTTCAGAGCGCGGTGCTGGGCCAGACGCAGCACGATGTAGGTGAGCAGGATCGAGGCTATCGAGGGCAGCGCAAACAGGCGCAGCCATTCGGTGAGCTGCGGCATGCGCGCGCCGAACACGACGAGATTGGCGGGATTGGAGATCGGCAGCACGAAGCTTGCGGCGTTCGCAATGAAGGCGCAGACGAACAGATAAGGCAGCGGTTTTGCTCCTGCCGCGCGCGTCGCGGCGTAGACGGCGGGCGTCAGCACGATCGCGGTGGCGTCGTTGGAGAGCAGCACCGTCACCACCGTGCCGACGAGATAGATCAGCAGAAACAGCCGCTGCGGTGAGCCGCCGGCATATTCGACCGCGAGCGCGGCGAGATAGTCGAACAGACCTTCGAGCCGCGCGAGCTCGGCGATCAGCATCATGCCGATCAGGAAGAGATAGACATCGACGCCTTTCTCGATGCCGGTGAGCGCATCCTGCCAGGGCAGGAAGCCGAGCAGCACGAGGGCTGCAGCGCCGATGACGGCCCAAATCGCCTCCGGCAGGCGGAGGGGCCGGAAGATGACGCCCGCGGTCGCGGCAACGATAATGCTCCAGGCCCAGATGGCGTCATGCGGCACGCTCGGCACGTCGTCGCTCCGGGCCTTAAAACTTCACGGCGAGCAGCACTGCGCCGGCGCCGATCATGGCGATGCCGAGCCAGCCTTGGGCGCTCGGCCGTTCACCGAGAAAGGCGAAGGCGAACAGGGCCACCAGCACGACGCTGAGCTTGTCGATCGGAGCCACCAGCGTCGCCGGACCGAGCTTGAGCGCGCGGAAATAGCACAGCCAGGACGCGCCGGTCGCAAGCCCCGACAGCACCAGGAACAACCATGTCTTCGATGAGACCGTCGATGGGACCGTGAACTGGCCGGTGAAGAACAACAGCACCGAGAAGGCGAGCAGCACCACGATGGTGCGGATGAACGTCGCCAGGTCCGGATTGATGTTCTCGACGCCGACCTTGGCAAAGATCGCGGTCAGCGCGGCAAAACAGGCGGAGAGCAGCGCCCAGGTTTGCCAGGCGGAGAGGAGGGCGGGTTTCATATCATCGATATCCGTTGTTTTGTGGCAGCGCGCCGGCACCGTCATTGCGAGCGGAGCAAAGCAATCCGGATTGTCTCCGCGGAAAGATTCTGGATTGCTTCGCTGCGCTCGCAATAACGGAAAGTGAGGCAGCTTTCATGCAATTATAACACTCACCGTGCCATCGACAGCTTCTCCGTGATCGCCTTGCGCAAGATGCGCGACAGCGATTCCACCGAATACGGTTTCTGGATCAGCTCGAAGCCGCGATGGGCGTTCTCGGCGAGAACGTTGCTGTAGCCGCTGGTCAGCACGACGGGGAGGCCCGGATAGCGCTCGCGGATGATGCCGGCAAGCTCGACGCCGTTCATGCCGGGCATGATAACGTCGGAGAAGACGAGGTCGACCGCGAACTCGTTCTCGCCGAGGATGGCGAGCGCGGCATTGGCATTGGCGACGCGGCGGACGACATAGCCGAGGTCTTCGAGCAGCTCGGTCGAGAACTGACCGACATCGTCATTGTCCTCGACCACGAGTACGCGATAGCCGCGTCCGGTGGTCGCCGCCTCGCTTGTCAGCGCCGCGGCTTGCTTGTCCGCCGCCGGGCTCTGGGCCTGCGGCAGATAGATGGTGAAGGTCGCACCCTTGCCGGGCGTGCTCGTCACCGCGATGTCGCCCTCGGACTGCTTTGCGAAGCCAAAGGCCTGGCTCAGGCCGAGGCCTGTGCCCTTGCCGACCTCCTTGGTGGTGAAGAACGGTTCGAAGATGGCGTCGATGTTTTCAGGCGCGATGCCACTGCCGGTGTCCGCGACCGAGATCGCGACGTAGTCGCCGCCGCGCGCCGACTGCGCGCGCAGGCTCGGGATGCCCTGAACCTTGCGGACCGCGATGGTCAGGCGGCCTTCGCCATCCATGGCGTCGCGGGCATTGATGGCGAGATTGATCAGCGCGGTCTCGAACTGGGCGATGTCGGCCACCGTGAAGCAATCGGCATCGCCGATCTCGACGGCGATCTCGATGCGGCCGCCGACCAGGGGCCGGACCAGCTGTGCCACGCCCTCGACCTGGCTGCCGACATTGAAGATCTGCGGCTTCAGCGGCTGCCGGCGCGCGAAGGCGAGCAGCTGCGCGGTCAATTTGGAGGCGCGCTCGACGGTGTCGGAAATGGCGTCGACATAGCGGCGACGGCGCTCCTCCGGCAGCTCGCGCCGGCGCAGGAAGTCGGTCGCCGAGCGGATGATGGTCAGGAGGTTGTTGAAATCGTGCGCCACGCCGCCGGTGAGCTGGCCGATCGCCTCCATCTTCTGCGATTGCCGCAGCGCTTCCTCGCCGCGGCGGCGCTCGGTGATGTCGACGGCTTCGGGCACGGCGCCGGTGATGTTGCCATGGCGGTCGAGCACGGGACGCATGCCGAATTCGAAATCGCGCTCACCGACGGGGAGCCGCAACCGCATCTCCATCCGCACCGCTTCGCCCTTCAGCACCTCGTCGAACGCCTCGCGCACGGCGGCGCTCATGCCTTGGGTGCCGGTGAACCAGGGCGTGTCCCAGAACGGCTTGCCGATCACCTCCGACGAGCTCGCCTTGATGCCGTCGAGCGCGGTCTTGTTGGCATAGAGCAGGTCGCCCTTGAGGTTGACCAGGCCCTGATACTGGTTGCTGGTCCCGAGGATCGCGCGCAGCCGCGCCTCGTTGGCTTCGAGCTCGGCGGTGCGCTCGGTAATGCGCTCCTCCAGGGTCTCGTTGAGCCGCCGGAGCTCGATCTCGGCCTGTTTGGCAACCGTGATGTCGTGAGCGACGCCGATGAAGCCGATATGCTTGCCGTTCGGGTCCCAGCGCGGCTGCGATTCCGAGCGCAGCCAGCGCCATTCGCCGGCGGCGTTCTTGTAGCGCGCTTCCAGCACGAAGGGCTTGAGCGATGCTTCGCCCTGGACCGATTGTTGCAGCACATGCGGCAGGTCGTCCGGATGCAGCACCTTGCGCCAGTCGAAATCGATGGCCTGGTCGTAGGGAAGGCCGACGAAATCGACATAGGCCTGGTTGGCGAAGGAGCGCTTGCGGTCCAGCTTGGTCACCCAGATCGGCACCGGCGCGCTGTCGGCGATCAACCGAAAGCGCTCCTCGCTTTCCCGCAAGGTCGCCTGTGCCAGCATCTGGTCGGTGACGTCGAGGTCGGCGCCGACCAGACGGACCGCGCGGCCGCTGGCGTCGCGCTCGATCCTTCCAACGACGCGGATCCAGCGGACCTCGCGGTCGTTGGGACGGATGATGCGGTAGCGATCGAAATAACCTTCGCTCGCGCCCTTCAGCGTATCGAAGAGATGGCTGATCGTTCGTTCACGATCTTCGGGATGGATGCGGCCGACCCAGTCTTCGTAGGTCTCATTGGCGGCCTCAGGCGGCAGGCCGTGGATCAGGAGGTATTCGGGCGTGCGTCGTGTCTTTACGCCGTCCCTGAAGTCGACCTCGAGACCGCCGACGCCAGCAATGCGCTGGATGCGCGCGAGCTCCGCCTCGCGCTCCTGGAGGGCGCGATGGGCGTTGTCGCGCTCGCGCGCGATGTCTTCGAGGTGCTGGCGCAGCCTCTCGGCGGCAATGGTCTCGGGCAAGGGATCGTTCAAGGCATCGGCCGTTGTGATGCGGGTGCGTGCGTGCCGGACTGATATTCACACAGACGGAGCGTGATGACCATTGCCTAGAAGGGAGAGCGGACGACGGCCCGCGGCCTGCCTGGCGCGGGAAAACTATACGTAATGAACGTCAGGGCTGGCATTTTGTTCCAAAGGTTGGAACGATCAGCCTGCAGAGACGTCTTTGCGAGGCGCCAACTTTCTTTGACAGAACTCCCTTTCAGAAAAGGCTAAATCTTGAAGCTGTTTGTCTGCCAATCCTGCGGCAACGTCCTCTATTTCGAGAATCGCGGCTGCGAACGCTGCGGTCACCGTGTCGCCTTTCTGCCCGAGCGGGAGACGATGTCGGCGATCGAGCCGGACGCCGAGGCTGATGATCACTCGTGGGCCACACTGATCGACAAGGGCAAGGGGCGGATGCTGTGCCGCAATGCCGAGTACGATGCCTGCAACTGGCTGACGGATGTTGGCGATGTCACCGGCTATTGCTGCGCCTGCCGCCATAACGGCATCGTGCCGGACCTGTCCGATCCCGCTCAGCTTGCCGGCTGGCGCGAGCTGGAAGTGGCAAAGCACCGGCTGTTCTATTCCCTGATCCGATGGAAGCTGCCGCTCCAGACCCGGCAGGAGAACCCAGAGCATGGGCTGATCTTCAATTTTCTCGCCGACGATCCGAACAGCGGGCAAAAGATCATGACCGGCCACGACAACGGCCTGATCACGATCGCGCTCACGGAGGCCGACGACATCGAGCGCGAACGGCGCAGGCTGGAGATGGGCGAGCCGTATCGCACGCTGCTCGGGCATTTCCGCCACGAGGTCGGACACTATTTCTGGGACGTGCTGGTGCGCGGCGGCGGCAAGCTGGAGGAATGCCGCGCCGTGTTCGGTGACGATTCGACCGATTACGGCCAGGCCTTGCAGCGCCACTACGCAGAGGGCGCGCCGCCAGACTGGCAGCAGAACTACGTGTCCGCCTATGCGACCACACATCCCTGGGAAGACTTCGCCGAAACCTGGGCGCACTATCTCCACATCGTCGACGCGCTGGAGATGGCCTCGGAGTTCGGCATGGAGGTGCGGCCGAAGGTCGATCGCGACGGCGAGTTGACGGCGCGTATCCGTTTCAACCCTTACCAGGCCAAGGACGTCGAAGTGCTCGTCAACGCATGGCTGCCCTTCACCTTCGCCATGAACAGCGTCAACCGGGCCATGGGCCTGCGCGACCTCTATCCCTTCATCCTGTCGTCCGCGGTGGTGACGAAACTGGGCTTCATTCACGGCCTGGTCCGGGGCGTGGTCAAGGACATGACCGCGGCCGGGAAGCCCTAAGCCATCCAAGGGCTTGCGAGCCCGGCTTCGGTCTTGCGCTGGTACGCCAGACGGGCCGGATTTTGACCGTTGCCTCCGGCCCATTTTGCTGTACCACGACAGCATACGGCCCCGTTCCGACCGGCCCGCCCGGGCGCGGGAGGGGGTCCCGCCCAAGGACCAAGCTCAAGAAGAACATGTTCAAACGCATCCTGATCGCCAATCGCGGCGAAATCGCCTGCCGGGTCATCAAGACCGCTCGCCGCATGGGAATTCAGACGGTTGCGGTCTATTCCGAGGCCGACCGCGACGCCCTCCATGTCGAGATGGCCGACGAGGCCGTGTTGATCGGCCCCCCCGCCGCGGCCGAGAGCTACCTGGTGATCGACAAGATCGTGGAGGCCTGCCGCAAGACCGGTGCCGAGGCGGTTCACCCCGGTTACGGCTTCCTGTCCGAGCGCGAGGCGTTTCCGCGGGCGCTGGAAGCCGCCGGCATCGTCTTTATCGGCCCCAACCCAGGCGCGATCGCCGCGATGGGCGACAAGATCGAATCCAAGAAGGCGGCTGCGAAAGCCAAGGTCTCGACCGTGCCCGGCTATCTCGGCGTCATCGAGGACGACAAGCACGCGGTCCGCATTGCCGACGAGATCGGCTATCCCGTGATGATCAAGGCCTCTGCCGGCGGCGGCGGCAAGGGCATGCGCATCGCGCATTCGAAGGCAGAGGTTGCAGAAGGCTTCAACCTCGCCAAGGCCGAGGCCAAGGCCTCGTTCGGCGACGACCGCGTCTTCGTCGAAAAGTTCATCGTCGATCCCCGCCACATCGAGATCCAGGTGCTCGGCGACAAGCATGGCAACGTGATCTATCTCGGCGAGCGCGAATGCTCGATCCAGCGCCGCAACCAGAAGGTCATCGAGGAAGCGCCGTCGCCGCTGCTCGACGAGGCCACCCGCCGCAAGATGGGCGAGCAGGCGGTCGCGCTGGCCAAGGCCGTGAATTATGATTCCGCCGGCACCGTCGAATTCGTCGCGGGGCAAGACAAGAGCTTCTTCTTCCTGGAGATGAACACGCGCCTTCAGGTCGAGCATCCCGTCACCGAGCTCGTCACCGGCATCGACCTTGTCGAGCAGATGATCCGGGTGGCCGCCGGCGAGAAGCTCAAGCTTACGCAGAAGGACGTCACGCTCACCGGCTGGGCGGTGGAATCGCGCCTCTATGCGGAAGATCCCTTCCGCAACTTCCTGCCCTCGATCGGGCGGCTGGTCAAATACCGTCCGCCGGCCGAAGCCAGCCATGACGGCATCACCGTGCGCAACGACACCGGCGTGCAGGAGGGCGGCGAGATCTCGATCTATTACGATCCGATGATCGCAAAGCTCGTCACCCACGCGCCGTCGCGCGCGGCCGCGATCGAGGCACAGGCGACTGCGCTCGACGCCTTCTATGTCGACGGCATCCGCCACAACATCCCGTTCCTGTCGGCGCTGATGAACCATCCGCGCTGGCGCCAGGGCAATCTGTCGACCGGCTTCATCGCCGAGGAGTTCCCCAAGGGCTTTACGCCGCGCGCGCCGGAAGGCGAGGTCGCGCGGCGGATCGCCGCCGTCGGCGCCGCCATCGATCACGTGCTCGGCGCGCGCAAGCGGCAGATTTCGGGCCAGTTGGGGGGACGCGTCGTGCAGCGCGAGCGCCGCCGCGCGGTGTGGCTCGATCGCCAGGAGATTTTGCTCGAGGTCGCTCGCGAGGGCGAGGCGATCGCGGTGAGCTTCGTCAATGCCGATGGCAAACTGGGCAAAGCGCATCTGTTGCAGTCGCCCTGGAAGCCGGGCGACCCAGTCTGGCAGGGCACCATCGACAGCCAGTTCATCGCGGTGCAGGCCCGGCCGATCGCGAACGGCATCCGCCTTGCGCATCAGGGCGTCGAGGTGCCGGTCTATGTCTGGACCGAGGCGGAGGCCGCATCCGCCCGGCTGATGCCGGTGACCACGGCCTCCGACACCGGCAAGAAGCTGCTTTGTCCAATGCCCGGTCTCGTGGTCTCGATCGCGGTGACCGAAGGGCAGGAGATCAAGGCCGGCGAGACGCTGGCCGTGGTCGAAGCCATGAAGATGCAGAACGTGCTCCGCGCCGAGCAGGACGGCACGGTGAAGAAGATCCACGCCAGCGCCGGCGCGACGCTTGCCGTGGACGCGCTGATTTTGGAGTTTGCGTAAAGCGTGTGAGCGGGGCCCGTTAGGGCCCCACGGAGTATGTTGCGGCTGCGTCGCAATTGTTGAGAGGGCACCATGGCGTTCCGTTCCCGCCGCGAGAAACTGCGCTCCATTCTGTCGGGCTCGGCCTGCATCCATCCTGGCTCGGTCTACGACGCTATCTCGATCCGGATTGCCGAGGACCTCGGCTTTCCGATCGGCATGTTCGGCGGCTCGGTCGCTTCGCTGGCCGTGCTCGGCGATCCCGATATCACGCTGATCACGATCACCGAGCTCTGCGAGCAGATGCGGCGGATGTCGCGCGCTTCAGCGCTACCGGTGCTGGTCGATGCCGATCACGGCTATGGCAATGCGCTCAACGTGCGTCGCACGGTGCAGGAGCTGGAGACGACGGGCGCCGCGGGGCTCACCATCGAGGACACGCTGTTGCCGGCGGCCTTTGGCGAAGCGAAGACCCAGCTGATTTCGCTGGAGGAGGGCGTCGGCAAGATGAAGGCGGCGCTGAGTGGTCGCAGCGATCCCACGCTGGTCATCATGGGCCGCACGGGAGCAGCTTCGATCGCCTCGCTTGAAGACACTATCCGCCGCGCGCAGGCCTATGAGGCGACCGGCGTCGATGCGCTGTTCTTCACCGGAATCAAGTCGCGCGCCGAGCTCGAGGCGATCGCGGCGGCGACGCATCTGCCGATCGTGCTCGGCGGCGCGCCGGAGGAATTGAATGCGCCGGATTATCTCGCCACCCAGCGCGTGCGCATCGCTCTCCAGGGCCACGCGCCGATCGCGGCTGCGACGCAGGCCGTCTACGACACGCTGAAGGCGTTGCGCGAGGGCACGTCGCCGAAGGCGCTCAAGGGCCTCGCATCGGCTGAATTGACCAACCGTGTCATGCGCGAGGTCGAGGTGAGGGCACGCAGCGCCGACGTCCTCGGGTTGAAAAAATGAGCCGGGCGATCCTCCAGGTGATGATCCGCGGGCGCGTTCAGGGCGTCGGCTACCGGGCCTGGGTCGAATATCAGGCCACCGCGAGCGGCCTCGAAGGCTGGGTCCGCAACCGGCGCGACGGCAGCGTCGAGGCGCTGTTTGCGGGAGCGCCGAAGCACGTCGCCGACATGGTCGCGCTGTGCCGCCACGGCCCGCCGTCGGCAAAGGTCGACAGTGTCACCAGCGAGACATCGCGCGTGGACGAACTGAATCTGCGCCGGGCAGGGGAAGCGTTTTCAGTGTTGCCGACGGTTTAGACAGCCTTATCGTGGCAGCTTGGCGATCGCCTCGCTCAGCTCGTGAATCTCGTACGGCTTGCGCAGGATCGGGAAATCGCCGCGCACGTCGGCGGCGGCCTCGCTGTAGCCGGTGGCGAGCAGGATCGGCAGGCCGGGGCGGATCTGGCGCAAATGATGGGCGAGGGAGAGCCCGTCCATCTTGCCGGGCATCACGATATCCGTGAAGACGAAGTCGACGCCGTTGTGCTCGAGCTCGCGCAGCGCCGCCTCGGCATCGGGCACGCGGTGGACCCGGTAGCCGAGCTGCTCGAGCAGGCCGATGCTGACGACGGCGACGTCCGGATTGTCCTCGACGAGCAGCACCGTGCCGCTGCCGCGGAACGCCATCGCCTCGGTTGTATCCCGCACCGGCGCATCCGTTCCGCGCGGCAACAGGATGGTGAAAGCAGTACCCTTGCCGAGCTCGCTTGCGACCTTCACGGTGCCACCGGCCTGATGCGCAAAACCATGCACCTGGGACAGGCCGAGGCCGGTGCCCTTGCCGATCGGCTTCGTCGTGAAGAAGGGCTCAAAAATCTTGTCGACGACGTCGGAGGGGATGCCAAGCCCCGTGTCGGCGACATCGATTGCGACGAACTCGCCGGCGAGCAATGTCTCGTCCATGACGACGTTGCGGGCACTGATCGTCACCGTGCCGCCGTCGGGCATCGCATCGCGGGCATTGATGACCAGATTGAGCAGCGCGGTCTCGAGCTCGGAGGCGTCGGTCCGGATCGGCCAGAGATCGCGCGCGACGTCGAAGGCGAGGTGGACGGAGCTGCCGATGCCGGCATCAAGCACCTCTCGGATCGACGCGATACGCTCGGCGAAATCGATCGCCTGCGGATTGACGCTTTGCCGCCGCGCGAAGGTCAGGAGCTGGCTGGTCAGCGCGGCACCGCGTCTGGTCGCTGTCTCGATCGCCGAGATCGCGCGGTCGAGCTTCGCGTCCTCGGTGCCGCTCTTCTTCAGGATGTGAAGGCTGCCGCTGATGATCATCAGCAGGTTGTTGAAGTCGTGCGCCACGCCGCCAGTGAGCTGGCCGAGGGCATCGAATTTCTGGGATTCGGCGAGCTGCTTCTGCATCGCCTCGAGCTTGATCTGCGCATCGCGCCGCTCGGTGATGTCGCGCGTGATCTTGGCGAAGCCGATGAGCTGGTCGTCCTCGTAGATCGGGTCGATCACCACGCTTGCCCAGAAGAAGCTGCCGTCCTTGCGGACGCGCCAGCCTTCCTCCTCGTAGCGTCCCTTGTCCCGGGCGATGCCGAGCGCCCGGGCCGGCTTGCCATTGGCGCGGTCGGTCTCGGTGTAGAAGCGCGAAAAATGCTGCCCGACGATCTCCTCGGACGAGTATCCCTTGATGCGCTCGCCGCCGATGTTCCAGCTGGTGATGATCCCAGTGGGGTCGAGCATGTAGAGGGCGTAGTCGGCGACACCTTCAACCAACAGCCGGAAACTTCGTTCGCTCTCGAGCAAGTCTCTCTGCTGACTGAATTTTTTAACCATTCCTGAAACCCCACCTCGACGGGTGCAAACGTTCAAAAGGGCGTTTGGTTCCCGTTCTCTGGGATGTTTTTAGGCAAATACGCCGGGCGGTATGCACGAGGCAAGCCGTCGGGAACACTTGACAGCCAATCCGATCTATCGGATATTTCTGTTATGACAGAAATAACAGGAAAGAAAAGACTTCCCGCCGCCGTCGAGCGCTTCATCCTGCATTGGGGCGACATGGGCGACGGGTGGGGCGTCAACCGCTCGGTCAGCCAGATCCACGGGCTGCTCTATCTCGCGGAGGCGCCGATGACCGCGGAGGACATCGCCGACACGCTCGGCATGGCCCGGTCCAACGTCTCCAACTCGATCAAGGAGCTGCTCGCCTGGAACCTGATCCGGCGGGTGCCGATCCTCGGCGATCGCCGCGACCATTACGAGGCCGAGACCGACATCTGGGAAGTCGCGGCGCGCATCGCGGCGCGGCGCAAGGAACGGGAACTCGATCCGGCGATTGCGGCGCTCCGGGCCTGTGTGTCCGATGCCGCTGACGATCCAGCCATCAGTCCGGTCGCAAGCAAGCGGCTGAAGGAGATGCTCTCCTTCACCGAGCTCGCCGACCACTGGTTCATGCAGATGCTGAAGGTGCCGCGGCCGCGGCTGGTCGCCCTGATGCGGCTTGGCGAGAAGATCGCCAACCTGCTGCCGCTCGGCAAGGCCAAATAGTTTGAGGAGGGTGCGATGACGTCGGAAAGATTATCAGGCTCCAACGCATCTCTTCCCGCTCACACCAAGCTGCTCGACGACCGCCGCTTCCGCGCACTGCTGTCGGACGAGGATTGGGGCCGGCTGCCGCTCGCGACCTGGCGCCGTTTTTCCAAGCGAGTCGCCGACGGCGACAGCGTCGTCTATGTCGGAATCGTCCACGAGGTCTTCTTCAGCAATATCGGCTGGTGGTTCGCGCAAGCCGCGCGCCTGATCGGCGGCCCGTTGCCGATTGGCCGCGACACCGGGGTCCCCATGATCGTCACCGTCACCGAGGACGGCGCGAGCGGCGGCCAGACCTGGACCCGCATCTGCGCACGCAAGCACGGTTTTCCGCAGGTCATTCATTCCGCAAAGCGCTTCGCAGGTCCTACCGGCCTCGAGGAATATGTCGGCTTCGGCGTCTCGATGGCGCTGCGCATCGCGGTCGAGGGCGAGACGCTGACCTTTCGCAGCGCCGGGTACGGCCTCCAGCTCGGCAGTTTCTGGATCCCGCTGCCGCAATGGCTGACGCCGGGCGACCTCACGGTGACGCACCGCGATCTCGGCGAGGGCGCCTTCCGCTTCACACTGGATGTCGTTCATCCGCGTTACGGCGCGCTGATCCACCAGTCCGCCACCTTCAGGGAGGCCGTGTCATGACGCCGCTGTTGTGGACACTCATCGCCATCCAGATCGTGATGGGCGTGTTCGACACCTTCTATCACCACGAATTCACCGAGCGACTGGCCTGGCGGGTCTCGCAGCGTTTCGAGCTGAAGCTGCACGGCATCCGCAACATGTTCTACGCGCTGCTGTTCCTCGTGCTCGGCTGGCTCGAGGTGCATGGTGTGCTGGCGCTCCTGATCGTCGTCGTGCTGGTCGCCGAGATCGTCATCACGCTGATGGATTTCGTCGAGGAGGATCTGAGCCGAAAACTGCCGGCGAGCGAGCGGATCAACCATACGCTGCTTGCGATCAATTACGGTGCCATCCTGGTGCTGTTGCTGCCGGTGCTGATCGATTGGGCCTTGCAGCCCTTCGGCGTGAGCGTTGCCTATCAGGGCTTGCTCAGCATCGCGGCAGCAGCTTGCGCAGCCGGCGCGGCGCTCTGCGGCGTCAGGGATTTTGCGGCGATGCGCCGGCTCGGCCGTATGAAAAGCATGCCTGCGCCCGGACTTGTCGAGAAGCTCGCCAGCCGCAAGACCGTGCTGATCACGGGTGCCACCGGCTTCATCGGCAGCCGGCTTGCGGCAAGCCTCAGCGGGGCGGGGCATCACGTCATCGCGCTGATCCGTAGTCCCGCGAAGGCCGAGATGCTGCCGCCGCCGGTCACGCTGATCACCAGCCTCGAGCAGCTTGCCGCGGACACGCGCATCGACGCCATCGTCAACCTCGCCGGCGAGCCGATCGGTAATGGCCTCTGGACCGAGGCGAAGCGCGCGAAGATCATCGGCTCGCGCATCGACATGACCGGCGAGGTCGTGAAGCTGATCGCGCGGCTCGAGCGCAAGCCCGAATTGCTTGTCAGCGGCTCCGCGATCGGCTGGTACGGCTTGTGGGCCGACCAGGTGCTGACGGAGTCGGCCAAGTCGCACGCCTGCTTCAGCCACGAGCTCTGCGCGGCCTGGGAGAAGGCGGCGCGGCCGGCCGAGGAGCTTGGCGTGCGCGTGGTCTATTTGCGCATCGGCCTCGTGCTTGGCACCGAAGGCGGCTTCATTACGCGTATGCTGACGCCGTTCGAGTTCGGCCTCGGCGGTCCGCTCGGCACCGGGCGGCAGTGGATGTCCTGGATCGAGCGCGACGATCTGATCCGGCTGATCGCCTATGTGATCGCGACGCCCGATCTCGTGGGTCCCGTCAATGCCACCGCGCCGATCCCGGTCACCAATGCAAAGTTCACCGAGGAGCTCGGCCGCCGCCTGCATCGGCCCGCGGTGTTCCGCATTCCCGGTGGCCTCTTGCGCCGGATCGGCGGCGGCTTTGCCGACGAGCTTCTGCTCGGCGGTCAGCGCGTGCTGCCGAACAAGGCGCTGAGTCGCGGCTTTGTGTTCCGCCACGAAACGCTGCGCAGCGCGTTCGAGGCGATCTTGTGAGGCGGTGTCCTAGTTCGCCGCAACGCTCCGAAATGTCGCTGCCACCGCGCGGAGGGCTGCGAGCTTGGCGGGATCGCTGACCTTCGAATGCAGCATCACCTTCGAGCTGCCGAGCTTTGGTAGCTTGTGCGCCGGCCCGATGTCGACCAACCCGGGAGGCGCGATCCGCCGCGCCAGCGGCGCGATCGCAAGCCCGGCGAGAGCGGCCGCAACCACGGCCGTGACTCCGCCACCGACAAAACGCTCGCGCCAGGCAATGCCCGCCTTGTCGAGCGCGCGCACCGCGACGGCGCGGACGCCGCAGGGTGGGGCGAGTGTTGCAAGCGGCAGCGCTTCTCCCTTCGGCAGGGTGAAGCGTCGTGACGCGAACCAGCCGAACTCATCCTCGGCCAGCTTCTCGCCACCGCGGCGGCTGCCTTCCTGGCGCACGATCACGGCATCGAGCCGGCCCGCATCATAGGCGTCCTGCATCTCGCGCGAGAAGCCGATGGTGACGGCGAGGGTGAGCTTTGGCGAGATCGCGTGCAGGCGTTCGAGCAGCGACACCAGCTCGGGGCCTGCTGCGTGGTCGGAGATGCCGAGCGAGAGCGATTGGGCCGCCGGTGCCTCGCCCGACAGCGCGCGGTCATGCGCCTGCATCAGCGTGCGGGCGCGATCTAGGAAATCCGCGCCGTCCGCGGTGAGCTGCACCGCGCGCGGCGAGCGCTCGACGAGCCGTTTGCCGAGCAGCGCCTCCAGCCGCTGAAGCTTGAGACTGACGGCGGCTTGCGTCGTGCCGAGCGCTTCGGCCGCACGCGTAAAGCTCTGGAGGTCGGCGACCAGCAGGAAGGCCTGGACAGTGGCGATGTCGAGCGTGGCTGCCATTATGATTGTTTATCACTGGTATCAGGAGAGATAAGATACCAAAATGACGAGCGGAGGTCTAGTTTCTCACCAACGCCTCGCAAGTCCCGCGCGGCATTCGAGGAGAACGACAATGCCCCTGATCACCGTATCCTACGCCTCGTCCCGCCAGTCGCCCTTGCTGAAGGCCGATATCGCGAGTGCCGTGTCCGAGCTCACCGCAAAGATCCTGCACAAGGATCCCAAGGTCACTGCCATCATCGTGAAGTCGGTCGATGCGAGCGACTGGTTCGCCGGCGGCAAATCGCTCGCCGACCAGAGGCTCGCGAGCTACTGGATCGACATCCATGTCACCGAAGGCACCAACACCAAGGACGAAAAGGCGGCCTATCTCGCCGCGATGTTCCAGCGCATGGCCGAGATTATCGGCCCGCTGCACCCCGAAACCTATCTGCATGTCGACGAGGTCAGGGGCGACGCCTATGGTTTCGGCGGCCTGACCCAGGAGTGGCGCTACATCGCCCGCAAGCGCGATGTCGCATCCGAGCGCGCGGCTTAGGCTACCGCCTCCCGCAGCAGCGCCTTCGTCGGGCCGAATAGCTCTTCGAAGGCCTGCCGGAGCGCGACGTCGACATCGGCCACGGTCACGAGCTGGCCGAGGTCGACCAGCGAGGTGACGCCATAACGGGGATCGGCGACGCCGCAGGGCACGATGCCAGCGAAATGCGAGAGCTCCGGCTCGACGTTGATGGCGATGCCGTGGAACGAGACCCAGCGCTTCAGGCGGACGCCGATCGCCGCGATCTTGTCCTCGTGCTCAGGACCCTTGTCGGGCCGCTTCACCCAGACACCGACCCGGTCCTCGCGCCGCTCGCCACAAACGTTGAAGGCGGCGAGCGTCTTCAGGATCAGCTCCTCCAGGCTCGCGACATAGGCACGTACATCCGGCCGGCGGCGCTTGAGATCGAGCATGATGTAGGCCACGCGCTGGCCGGGGCCGTGATAGGTGAGCTGGCCGCCGCGGCCGGTCGCAAACGTCGGGAATCGCGGGTCGAGCAGGTCGGAGGCCTTTCCGGAGGTACCGGAGGTGTACAGCGGCGGGTGCTCCAGCAGCCAGACCAGCTCCGGGCTTTGGCCTGCCGCAATCGCGGCAACGCGCGCCTCCATCGCGGCCACGGCATCCGGATAGGGCACAGGCGCGTCCGAAATCCGCCACTCCACGGGAGAGCCAATGGAGGCGGAAAATGACGTCAAATCGAGGTCTTGGCGGGGGTTTTGAGGCGAATTAACCATTGGCTAACCATAACGTGGTGATGATTGCAGGCGCAAATGCAGAGTCCCAAGTTGCGGCGGTGCTGAAGTGCCCACTCTCGATAAAGTCACCGTGGATCTCATGGTCGTCCTCGGGACGACCACCATGCCAATCCATCAGGTATTACGTCTTTCCCGCGGCGCCATCATTGAGCTCGACGCAACCGAGGCCGACGAGGTCAAGGTTCTCGCCAACAATCTGCCGGTCGCTTCCGGCGTCGTGCTGGTCGATCGCAACCGGATCGCAGTCGAGGTCAAGCAGATGCTGCCGCGTTCGGCAGGCAGCCGGTAGGGGCTTCGGACCCGCTGGGGCCCCGGGTGCCCGATAGGGCCGATCCGGGCAGGGACTGAATTTTCCTGCCAAGCTTGTGGAATTCGGGGCCTTTGCAGGCTTGTATCCCCCTGATGGATTTGTTAGATCGGCGGCCGTTGATCCGGCCGGCCACAAGGCTGAGGCCGGATTTTCTAGCGCTCGTGGCGGAACTGGTAGACGCGCTGCCTTGAGGTGGCAGTGGGTAACACCGTGGGGGTTCGAGTCCCTCCGAGCGCACCACGCATAGCCCGGAATAAAGATCGGCGGGCTCGCGTTGTGATCCTTCAATGCTAAGCAGTCTCGCGAGCAAGCCCATCAAACGATAGGTGGGCCATGTCACGCGCTGCCCATGTCGATATGGCCAGAGATCATCGAACCATCGACATGCGCGCGGGCGCCAAGGCTGCGTGAGTTCTCCAGCGATGATGTTTCACCACCGTGTCAAATTGCGATGCGGGATTCGAAAGTGCCGCGCTACTTTTGAGAGCGTTACAGTGACGAAGTGTGATGCTCGATATCGTTCGGTTCCCGTCGGTCGGCCGCGTCACACTTGCCCAAATTGCGTGCGGCGCTCTCCTGCAGCTGAGCACTCCGTCTTGAAGTAGCCTTTTGGGTGTGTCCCCGCGGAAACACTCCTTTGAAAAAGGGGTCTTTGAGAACCGGTGCCGGCTCTCCTTCATATCAGTTCCCGCGGTTCGGGCTTAGGATCGCTCCAACATTTCGATGACCTCTCGGTTGGGGCGACATCATGAATAAGCGATTTCTTTCGGGACTGATTTTCGTATTCGGGATTGGGGCGGTGGCACCAGCTTTTGCGGCCGACCTGCCGGTGAAGCGAAGGGCTGAGCCGCAGCAAACGCAGCAGACTGCGAATAATAACTGGTCCGGCGGCCAGGTCGGCGGATCCAATGGTGTCAGCTCGGTGAACAACAACTTCGTCGAGCCGGGCGCTTATGTTTGCCCTGCCGCCTTTCCCTATAACGTGAGCTGCTTCGAATCGAACTTCGCGTTCGGCGGTCATCCCGTGAGCTACACGATCGGGCCGTTCCTCGGATACCGCTGGCAGTTCGGGAATAGCGTAGTCGGCGTTGAAGGCGATTGGTCGTGGAAGAAGGCCGAAAACACGGCGTTGGTCTCGATGCCGTTCGTCTGTTTCGACACGACCTGCGCCAACTATCGCTCTGACACCAAGTACGGCGCGATCAAGCAAACCTGGGACAGCTCGTTTCGGCTTCGTTACGGATGGCTCGTGACTCCTTCGACGCTTGTCTACGGGACCGCCGGCATCGCGATCGGGGAAATCAGCGGCTCGTTTTCGTACCAGGGCATACTCTTCACCACGACGCCTCTCGTTGCTGCCGGAAGCACGGCAACGTCCAGGGCGGACTGGACGGATACCAGGGTCGGTGGAACGGTCGGTGCTGGCGTCGAGACCGTTATTTGGGGTGGATGGAAGGCGAGGGTGGAATACCGCTACACGGACTATGGCAGCTATACCAAGACCGTCGGGGTGAACACCGTTTGCGCCGCGCCAACAGGCTGTAGCGCACCGTCCAGCAGTGCGACGATTGACGTGCGCGAGTCCTTCCACACGGTTCGCGTGGGCTTGGGCTTCGACTTCTGATCCCTCCCGCGGTCTATCGTTTGGCGCCTTCTCCGACCAGCGAGAAGGGACCCCAGATCGCCGGATGAGCATTTGTCGGCGACGACTTATCGGCGAGATAGGCAAGCATGGCGCGCCGCAAGGCTTCAGCGCGCCCCAGCGTCGGGTCTGCTTTGAGCGTATCAAATGTCGACGTGCTCAACCGCGTTGCCGCTTCGGAGGCAACCGGCCAGTGTGACACCAGAAGAGCTCGCGCTCCCGCATAGAAGAAGGCGCGGGCGAGGCCGGAGAGAGCCTGGGCGCCCGGCTTCTCGCCTGCCGCCGTGTTGCAGGCCGATAGCACGACCCAGTCGGCGTTGAGCTTGAGTTGCGCGGCCTCGCTTGCCGTCAGCAAGCCATTATCGTCCGGGGTCGGTTGGGCCGGCAGGGTGAGGAGCAGCGCCGGCTCGGCAAGGCCCTTGATATCGCCGGCGACGAGACCATGCGTCGCGAAATAGACGATGCGATAATTCTCGAGCGTCGTGTGCTTTACGGTCGTTACGCTCGCGTCGCGACCGAGATGGATATCGGAGGCAGCAGCGCCAAGGTCAGATGCAACCGCCCTGAGTTCATCTGCGGTGTCGGGAAGACTTGGTGCGGAGGCCAGCGCCGAGCGATCGAGGCCGGCGCCACGCCAATATTCGGTGTAGGACCTGGCGATGCCCCTCGCGTGAGCGGTGCCTCTGGCGTCCCCCGGCGTGCGGTCGGGGCTGAACACCGGGTCGCCAAATCCAACCATCGGCTTCAGGTCCAGGTCTCTGCGCGCAAACGACCGCAGTGTCCGCAAGCTCGCGACCGAGGGGAGGACGGTGACCGCTTGACGCTTGATCAACCACGCAGCGTCGCGATAGGCGGGGGCATCCTGCTCGGGCGTTTTGCCATTGAGCTGTACCGAGAATTGGGTCGGCTTCTGTGTCACCAGCAGGTGAAACGGAAGGGCCGTCAGCGGTCCCGACGCTGCGACAAGCAGCTGGCGCTTGGTCTTGATCAGCCCGTCGACCGGACCAAGCAGCTGCCCGAACAATTGGTATGCGAGGTTGAGATCGAATGGTTGAAGCTTATCGACGTCCAGTCCCTTGCGAAACTTCTCGACCTCGTCGGCGAGATCGCTCGTGCCGATGGGGATCGCATGCCAGTCGAAGTCGGTGGCCGTCAGGGCAAAAACGTAGCTCTCCTTATCGCCAGTCAGAAAGAAAACGAGCGCCTCCTCGGACCCGAGCAATTTCTGTGCGTCCTCGACCTGCAAGGGTTTTGGCGTGGCGAGCTTGGCGAATTCAGGAAATTGCTGCTGCAACTGTGCCGAGTTGGCGGCCAGCTTGCTTTCGGTGTCGGCGATGGTCTTGCGTATTTGGTCAGCCTGCGCCGTGTTCGACTGCCCGTCCGGGTTCGACAGAACCACGACCAGTGCCTTGTTGCGATCACGCAAATAGGCGGACAGATCCTGGTTCGTGCGCACGAGCGCGGCAAGCGCATCGTTACCCGCAGCAAATCTTGGCCCAAGTTGCTGGAGGGCACCGCCGGCCGACGACTGAATGGCCCACTGAGCCACTTCGAACGCCTCTTGGCCGAATGCCCCGGCGGAACCGTCTCCCGCGCGTGCAGCAGCCGCGAGGCCGGCGACATGCGTTACAAAAATGTCGCTGCGCTGCTCGATCAAGCCGTCTGAGCCGTCGCCTGCCAATTTCCCCGCCGATACATCGCCGTCGGCGTGCGCGAGGATGGCCGCGGTTGCCTTGCGAGAATAGGCGATCGCATCGGTGGGATTGCCTCGCGAAATGCTCAACAAGGCGAGATCGTTGAGTCCTCTCGCAACTTCCGGGTGGTTCACGCCGCGCGCCTTCTCGTTGATCGCGAGCGCGCGCTTGTATGCCTGTTCAGCCTCCGCATAGCGGCCCTGATGCTCGAACAGGTGGCCTTGGCTGATCAGAACCGTGGCAACGAAACGGTGACTCGGCCCGAATGCCTTCGTGAAGATGGCGAGCGCCCGATTGAACTGTGTTTCCGCCTCGGCGTAGCGATGCTCTCCGTCGTAGGCGACGCCGAGCTTGCGGAGCACTTTTGCGGTGTCGGGGTTTTCCGCGCCGAGCGACTTCTCGACAATGGCGAGCGCCCGCTGGGCGTATGTTTCGACGTGGCTGTAGCGCTCCTCGGATTCATAAATCGCAGCAAGATTGTTGAGAATGGTGGCCACGCTGATACTGTCTGGGCCGAACGCCGCCTCCCGAATGCCGAGAGCGCGCTGGTAAAGTGCCTCGGCTTCGTCGTACCGGCCTTCGTCCGCGTACACGCTCGCCAAGTTGAGTAGCGAGGTGGCGAGGCGAGGGTGGTTTGGGCCCAGCGCCTTCTCCCAAATCTCGATGGCGCGTTGAAACAGGCTGTCGGCCTCGGCATAGCGGCCCACCCGCTCATAGACGTGCGCCAGGTTGTTGAGACTTGCGGCCACATCGGGGTGGTTTGGACCAAGCGCCTGCTCGCGAATTGCGAGCGCCCGCTTGGTGGCTTTCTCGACCTCGGCGAAACGGCTCTGGTCCTCATAGACCTTGGTGAGATTATTGAGGATCAGCGCGACCTGGAGGCTGTTGGGCCCGTTAGTCTTCTCGGCCATGCCGAGCGCCCGCTGGTACTGCGCCTCCGCCTCCGCGTAGCGCGCCTGGCTCGTGTAGACATCTCCGAGATTGCCGACCAACCGCACCACAGCGGCGTCATTCGGTCCGAGCGATCTTGTCGCGATATCGAGAGCCTGCTTGTATAGCTTCTCGGCCTCAACGCCGTTGCCCTGCAGCAGATAAACCGTGGCAAGGTTGGCGAGCGCCTGCCCTGTGCGCGGATCGGCCGGCGGGACATTCTTTTGCAAAGCATCAACCACCTGCTTGAACATGACGACTGCTTCGGCGTAGTGCCCCAACTCCTGATGGGCGCGAGCGAGATCGTTGAGGGCCAGAATGTAAGTGATGTTGTTGGTGCCGGCGCGCCTGGCCGCCGCCTCGGTTGACTGCGCTTGCGTCAAGGCTTCGGAATATTTGCCGGCTGCATACAGCTCCGTGAAACGCTTCTGTGCGGCCTCGATATCGATCTTCTGCGCGGCCGCCGGTGTCAGGGTGACGCTGACCGCAACCAGAAGGGCAGCCAGTCCGCGCCGCCACCCCGATTGCAGCAACAATCCGGGTGAATTGACGAAGAACAAATGTGCACGGGGGGTCACTCTCTTGCTCCTTGCCAACTCTCGCCGCGGCGAACCGCCGCAGCTGCAAGCCCCATTCGCTACGGCGAATAGACAGCCTGGACCGGGATTGCGCTCAAATCTCCGGGTAAAGCACGCCCATCAATACTCTTGATCTGTGTAAACCCCAGACTATTGCAAACGAAGCCTGCATCCGATTTCCGGATCATGTCGCTGGAGATGGATCGCTCGACCGCTCCGAGTTCTGCGATGAAGCGTCTGCGTGCCAGTCCGGGCAATATTCCGTCTGCTCTTTGTGGTGTCACCCAAGCTCCTTCGATCCTGAAGAAGACGTTGCCGACGGTTGCACACGCCACATGTCCTTGCGTATTGAGCATGATGGCGTCATCAGCACCGCGATCGATGGCCTCCCTCCGGGCCAAAATATTGTCTCCATAGCCCAATGACTTGATCCTCGAGAGAGGAGAGTGCTCGTTTCGTCGCGTAGATCGGCAGACGACAAAGTCCTGAGGAAGCGGAGCGGGGCTGGATGCGACCGTTAATACGCAGGTCGCCTGTGACGCAGCTTCCTTCGGCCAGAGTCCTCTTCCAGTGGGGCCTCTCGTGACAGTTAGCCGAATTGCGCTTCGGGTATCTTCGCTTGCGCCCGCCAGTAATCGATCCGCCGCGTCGGAGATGCGGTCGTCACGGAAGGGGATCGTCAGGCCAATCTCGACCGCTCCAGCTTTCAGCCTCTCGAGATGTTCAGCCAGCCAAAACGGAGTAGAGCCGACAGCCTTAATCGTCTCGAAAATGCCGTCGGCAAGCGTGAAGCCTCGATCCGCGACCAGCACACGGGCTTCATTTTGATCGACAATGCTTCCGTCAAGCCAGACAACGCTCATGCGAAAATCTCGCAAATCGTCAATTCGGATCTCTTGGCGAGCTGCCTGTTTCGTCTGCGCCCACAAGCTCGTATCGATCCGGACTGAACCCACCAGTGAGCGCCGTCACGACCGATTTGATCGAGGCCGCCGCCTTGAGAAGCATTTCGTCGAATTCGCCCTCTGGGGTCGAGGCGGCCACGACGCCGCCGCCGACGCCCATCGACAGGCGTCCTCGGCTCGCAACGATAGTTCTTATCACGATGCTCAGGTCGACCGCCCCATCGTCTCCTAGCCAGCCCAACGACCCAGAATAGACGCCTCGAGCTCGTCCTTCCAATTCATCGATAAATCGCAGAGTACGGGTCTTCGGCGCGCCAGTCATCGAACCGCCGGGGAACGCATTCCGGATCAATTGGACTGGGACGGCAGCAGGCTCCAACAGGCCGGTTACGGTACTGACCAATTGATGAACCGTGCGATATGATTCCACATCGAATAGTTTCGGCACGCGGACGCTGCCGGGGCTACAGCTTCGCGAGAGATCGTTTCGCAATAAATCAACGATCATGACGTTTTCTGCGCGATCCTTCTCGCTCGTTCGCAATTGCTCCGCGAGTTGATCGTCCTTGAGTGGATCCTGGTCGCGTTTGATCGTGCCTTTGATTGGCTTGGTCTCGACTTTCCCGCTTGTGTCGATCGAGAGGAAGCGCTCGGGCGAGGCACTCAGGACGGCACCTTCGGGCCACTTGATAAACGCCGCATGAGGAGCAGGATTGACCTTCCTCATGGTTCGATACAGCGTCAATGGATCCACGTCGGAGTTGCAATGCAACTCGTTCGTCAAGCAGACCTGGTATGTTTCGCCTTGCTGTATCAGATCCAGGCATCGACGGATGTCGGATAGATAGGTCTCTCTGTCGCGGTCCAGGAAGAATTTTATCGGCTCGTTCGGTATGTTCCGGAGCTCAGGCATCACCGGGGAGGCAGTCTGTTCGATCATGGCGATGGTGTGATCGATCCATTTTTTTGCTCGCTCCGCGCAGGACGGTTCGTCGACAGCTAGGACATAGGTTTTCTTTTCGACATGATCGACCGCGATGAAGCGGTCCGAGTAGATGAACATCGCGTCTGGCGTCGCGGCCCTTCGACTTGTCGGTGAACCGCAGTCGTTCCGAAGCTCATAACCGAACCACCCGACGTATCCACCGACGAATGGGCAGGGAGGGGCTGGCTCCGGGCGGCGGGGCTCGATCCGCTCGAGGTGTTCGAAAATTCCGGTGCGCTTGATGTGGGTGCCGGTACGGTCGGATATTTCGAGGCGCTTGTCCGCGGATCGATACTGAAGCCACGCCGCGTTTGGACCAGACGCATCGCCAGCATAGGACCAGCGCGCCCGACCTTGTTCCACGAGACTGCTATCAAGCCAATAGGCATGGGGGGATTCGGAAAACAACGATGAGAATGCGTCCTCCATGTTAATTTCACGAGGAATTTCTTTCCAGAACGTTCGCTTTCGAGATGGTTTCGACTCCCTCCTGCGAGCGGAGCCATCGAATGGCTCACCATTCAATGACTTTCCATTCAACGACTTGCCGTTCAATGACTTGCCGTTCAACAACTTGCCTTGACCGTTTGAGCGATTTCTTGACGGATCAATCATCCGACAGAAGTTTTCCAACAGTTGCCGGCCGTGCTCGGTGATGATGGACTCAGGGTGAAATTGAACGCCCCATTGCGGCCGATCGCGATGGGCAAGCCCCATGATCAAGCCATCCTCTGTCCAGGCCGTCACCTCCAGGCAAGAAGGAACGGGCCGCTGCGCGATCAGCGAATGGTAGCGAGCTCCCCTGAAGGGAGAAGGAATCCCTTTGAAGATTCCAGTGTCGCTATGATGGACGAGAGAAGTCCGACCGTGCATTGGCGCGGGCGCTCGAACCACCCGGCCTCCCGATAGCGCGGCGATGCCTTGATGACCGAGGCACACACCAAGTAGCGGTACGTTGGCTTCTTCGATGACGCTTTTGCAGAGTCCGAAATCATCAGGCTCCTCTGGATGCCCGGGCCCGGGCGAAATCACAATTCCATCGAATTGTTTTTCCTTGAGCTCATACCAGGAAATCTCGTCATTCTTCACGACGAGCGGCGGCTCGTGGCAAATTTCAGCGAGGAGATGAACGAGATTGTAGGTGAACGAGTCGTAGTTATCTATGACCACCAATCGCATGCTGCACCAGACCATGAAAAGTTTTCATAAGAAAAATCGAAGGTCGTGAGATGGAGAGTGTTTTTGGTTTTAGTCGAAGATGCTAACCGGCGATGTGACGCACGTCTCATTGTGGAAGAATATACGCAGCAGGACCGCCACTGGCTAGTTGTCGGTTATTGACCGGGGTCTTGGTCCGGCCATGTCCATCAGCACAGCGATGTCGATCAACAATGAGGCAATCACGGTGCCTCAATAAGCATCGCGACGTCGATCGCCGGCTTCGGTCGCGTCGGCGGACTACAATTTGGTCAACTTTACTGCCGCCAAGGTTCAGGATTCGAGCTTCGGTGCGTGATCAGGCCGCTGTAGCATCGACGGGCACTGTCACAGCAGTTGCGACGAGGCCGTGCGCAACTATGAAGCGGCCGCGCAACTCGACAAGCGGCGGTCCGCCGTCAGTTCGGGTTCCATCGACGAGCAGCTTCGCGGCGAATGTACCCATCGGATCAATCGTCAGGCGTGCATCTTCGAAGCCGAGCCAACGGCCAGTCAGGGGGTACCAGGCCTTGTAGACGGACTCTTTCGCGCTGAACAACAATCGCCCCCAGTGAAGCGCGGGAAGTGCACGGGACAACGCAGCCAGCATCTCAGACTCTCCCGCCACGGTGATCGATTCCTCGACGCCGTCAGGCAACCGATCGCTCCTTTCGGTATCGATACCGATGCTCGCGAGCACGCTATTGTGGGCAACTGCGGCAGCCCGGAAGCCGGTGGTATGAGTGATGCTGCCGACCACGCCCGCCGGCCACAGCGGCTCGCGCCTCGGGCCTGCGCGGATTGGAACCGGTGCGTACCCAAGCTTGGCGAGTGCGTCGCGCGCGCAGCGTCGCGCTGTCATGAACTCGCGGCGGCGGGTTTCGACGGCGTTCGCGACAAGAGATTCCTCTTCCGGAAAGCTCTGCTGCGCCGGCGCATCCTCGAAAGTCTCAACCGCCACAACGCCGTGGGGCAGCAGCTTTTCGATCATGCTGGCAGCACCTTCCTGGGCATTGGCGGCTTGCTGCGCTTGCTCCACTCGCGCGGATAACCGACTGAGACTTCCTCAAACCGGACGCCATCATAGTAGGCTGTTCGTGGGATGTGCAGGTGACCATAGACAACGACGCTGGCGCGAAAGCGAATGTGCCAATCTGCGGTCCGGGTCGTGCCGCACCATTGCGCGAATTCCGGAAAGCGCAGCGCCTGGGTCGGCTGGCGGATGAGCGGCCAGTGCCCAACGAGGACCGTCTTCACATCGGGCCCCAGGGCGAGCAGCCGGCTCTCGGCTTCGCTCAGCCGAGCACTGCACCACGATTCCCGATCCGGATACGGAGACGGGTGCAGCAACATCTCGTCGGCGCAGACGATTCCAGTCTGATACGCGTACTGCAGGGACTCTCTCTTTGTGCGCGTGCCGGGCGCGAGCCAGGAATGGTCATAGAGCAGGAACAGCGGCACAATCGTGACAGGGCCGCTTTCGTCCGGCCAGATCGCGTACTCGTCTTCGGGTGTCAGGATGTCGTTGTCTCGGCACATTTGAACCAGAGCCTGGTAGCGAGCCACGCCTCGTAGCTGGACGGGGTCATCACGAAGTGTCCACAAGTCGTGATTGCCCGGCGTCCAAATCACTTTCGCATACCGGCTCCGCAACAGCGAAAGTGTCTTCTCAATCTTGCTGAACGTATCGTCCACATCGCCGGCGACGATCAGCCAGTCGTCACGCGATTCCGGACGCATTTGGTCGATGATACGCCTGTTCTCCGAGAATGAACTGTGAAGATCACTGGTCGCAAACAGGGATCCCGGCACCTCGATTCCTCTCTGCCTTGCTCGTCGTTTGCGCTCGGACCATGTCTTACCCAGTCTAGACGCTGAGCATGAGTACAATTAAAGTGGCGACAAATCCGGGCGGGCTTTGTTAGCCGAAGAATATCTTTAGATGATGACCGCCATGGAAGTGGTAAAAAGTTCGAACTCAAGTAGAAATTATCGTACCTTATAGTTGCAAGCATTGAAGCAGCGATCCACGTGCGGGGGTGTAAGACGCGGTTCCATCGACGTGGCTACTCCAAGCTCGGCGCTATCTAAGTGGCCTACGTCACATTCACATTCGCGGCGCTGCATTAACTTGCTTCTGATGAACTTGCTTCTGATGCCGTTGAACTCCTCAAGCTTGTAAAATTGTTGACGCCGGCGTGCGCTTTGTGACTCAATTGCGTCTGTGCTTGGTTCTCTATTTTGCGAGGCCGATCGCTGACAGGCGCATCGTTCACCTCGATCAAGCAACTCAAGCAGCACTTTAGTGCCTCGTCGGAATTTGCAACGAATGTGAAGGAGGGTTCGTCTGGACGAAATTGTGAGTCCAGCACTGCGCGTCAAAGGGCCACGCTTGGTGGCTTGTGATTTCTGGATACCAGTATGAGTTGTAACTTACTTGTTTTGTGATTGGTCGCCATGCAGCATCTCAGCTCAACGTATGACCTGTTAACCGGTTCGGCGTTGATCAGTTACCGACTGTCGCTGTCGGAGCACCCCTGGTTGGCGCATCACAAGGTTTTCGATCGCGTCGCCTCGGCTGGGACCGGGCTATTGGAATTGGCTCTGGCGGCAGGGCTCGCCCTGGACAGTCCGCGGGTGCTTGAGCTGACGCTGGTTGCTCCCCTGATGATTTCTTCCGCGAGTGGATCGCGGGTGAAGATACAGGTGCAGGCTGCCGACGCACAGGGGCGTCGTACATTTTTCCTCCATAGTCTGGATGAGGCATCGCGCGCGCCATCAGGCGGCTGGATCCTCCATGCGACGGGCGTGTTGGCGGAAGCCGAGGCAGCCGACCAAGACGAAGCCGCTGTGCCGCTTCTCGATGCGTGGCCCCCGGAGGGAACGACACAACTGGACATCTCGAATCTCGGCGCTCGATTAAGTGCACAGGGACTTGATTGCGGGCCGGCGTTGCAGGGACTGGCTGGGGCCTGGCGCCTCGGCGACACGATCTACGCGGAGGTGGCGCTGCCCGCCGGCACGATATCGGGTGCTGCGGAGTTCGGCATTCATCCCGCGCTTATTGATGCTGCCTTGCATGTATTTGCTGCGGAAGGTTTTGCCGCCGACGATGAAGGTGGCTTGCCGCTTCCGTTTTCGTGGTCGGATGTGACGCTGCACACACACGGGGTCCGCGAGTTGAAGGTACGTTTTGATCTGGGCACGTCTGAGAGCTCGGAGCAGAGGTCGGCCTCGATGGTGTTGTGGAATGGGAAAGGGCCGCCGGTCGCGACGGTGGGGCGTCTGACACTTCGTCGGGCTGCTGGCGAGCCATCGCTGGAGGATCAAGTCGAGCAAGCGGCGGCTCCAGAACTTTTGCATATGCGGGAAAGCCCGAAGCCTCGTCGTGTAGCGGCAGGTGGCGCCGCCGTATCAGCCCTGCGCCATCGCTTGAGCGAGCTGCCCGAAAATGAGCGTCTCGGGAGCCTTGTGGTATTGGTGCAGGAGGGTATTGCGTCGATTTTGGCCTTGCCCGGAGCGTCCTCTGTCCCTGCGGATGCGCCGCTGAAGGGGCTTGGCCTCGACTCGCTGATGGCGGTCGAGCTGCGTAACCGCCTGTCGGTGCGGGTAGGGATCAAGCTGCCGACGACGCTGGCGTTCGATTATCCGACTCCGGAGGCGATTGCGTCGCTGCTTTTGCGCGAGATCTTTCCGGATCTGCATGCAATCGCAAGCACTGCTCTCCAGCGGCCGCGCGCGAAGGACGAGCCGATTGCGATCGTGGCAATGTCGTGCCGTACGCCGGGGGACGTCAAGGATGCGGAGACTTATTGGACCCTGCTTGCGGAAGGGCGGGATGCGATCGGACCGTTTCCGGCGCGCTGGGATAGCCATGCGCTCTACGATCCGGATCCGGAGACGCGGGGCAAGAGCTACGCGCGAGAAGGCGGCTTCCTGCATGATGTCGATCAATTCGACGCGGGCTTTTTCGGGATTGCGCCACGCGAAGCGGTGTCGATGGATCCGCAGCAGCGATTGGTGCTGGAGGTCGTGTGGGAGGCGCTCGAGAAGGCCGGGCTTCAGCCGGAGGCGCTGAATGAATCGAGCACGGGCGTCTATCTCGGCTCGATGCGCAGCGATTACAGGCAAAGCGGGATCTCTCTGGAGGCGATGGATGGCTACGTAGAAACAGGCCAGGCCAGCAGTGTGCTCTCCGGTCGTGTGTCTTATGCGCTGGGTCTGCAAGGCCCGGCGATGACGATCGATACGGCGTGCTCGTCATCGCTGTCGGCGCTGCATCTCGCCTGCACGGCGCTGCGGCAGGGCGAGTGCGATCTGGCACTGGCGGGCGGTGTGCAGGTGATGAGCACGCCGTCGGTGTTTGTGGAATTCAGCCGGCTGCGCGGCGTCGCGCCCGACGGCCGAAGCAAGAGCTTCTCCGACGGCGCTGACGGCGCCGGTTGGAGTGAAGGCTGCGGCGTGCTGGTGCTGAAGCGGCAGTCGGATGCGGAGCGGGATGGCGACGAGATTCTGGCGCTGATCCGGGGCTCTGCGGTGAACCAGGATGGTCGCAGCCAGGGTCTGACGGCACCCAATGGTCCGAGCCAGCAGCGCGTGATCCGTGCCGCCCTGTCGGCGAGTGGCGTCAGCCCCGACGAGATCGACGTTGTGGAAGCGCACGGCACCGGCACAAGTCTTGGCGATCCCATCGAGGCGGGCGCCCTGGCCGCGGTGTTCGGGCCGACCCGGCGCGAAGATCGCCCGCTGTGGCTGGGCTCGTCAAAGTCGAACCTCGGGCACACCCAGGCGGCCGCCGGCGTTCTCGGCGTGATGAAGATGGTGCTGGCGCTCCGGCACGAGGTCTTGCCGAAGACGCTGCATGCGGAGCATCCAAGCAGCCAGATCGAGTGGGACGGCAGCGGGCTGTCGCTGCTGCAGGAAGCACGGGCGTGGCCGCGGGAGCCTTCGCATGTGCGCCGTGCCGGCGTGTCCTCGTTCGGCATCAGCGGGACCAATGCGCATGTCGTGATCGAGGAGGCGCCGGCGCGGTCGTCTGCTGCTGTCAGCAGTGAGATCAACGGCACGGAAGCATCGTCGCAGGCCGTGATCCCGCTGCTGGTGTCGGGCCGTGACGAGGCCGCGCTGCGGGCGCAGGCGGGCCGGTATGGCGAATGGCTGTCGCAGCATCCGGACGCGGACTGGGGCTCCGTGGTGGCGACGGCTGCATTGCACCGGACGCATTTTGGCGCGCGGGCCGCGGTCTCGGTGCGCGATGCGGCGGAGGCGATAGAGGCGTTGCGATCGCTGGCCGAGGGCCGCCCGCATGCGGCGGTGTCGGTCGGCGAGGTGCGCGACCGCGGCCGTGTGGTGTTCGTATTCCCTGGACAGGGCAGCCAGTGGCCAACGATGGGCCGGGCCCTGCTGGCGGAGTCGGCGGTGTTTGCGCAAGCGATTGCGGCCTGTGAAACGGCGCTGTCGAGATACACGGACTGGTCGCTAACCTCTGTGCTTCGTGGCGATGAGGATCTCGAACCCTCCCTGCTGGAGCGGGTGGACGTGATCCAGCCGGCGCTGTTTGCGATGAATGTTGGCCTTGCCGCCGTGTGGCGCAGTCTCGGGCTGGTGCCCTCGGCGGTGGTGGGCCACAGCCAGGGCGAGATCGCAGCCGCCGTGGTGGCTGGCATCCTCTCGCTCGAGGACGGCGCCCGGGTCGTGGCGCTGCGCAGCCAGCTGTTGCGCCGTCTGACCGGGCACGGCGCGATGGCGGTGACGGAGCTTGCGGCCTCGCTCGTGGAAGAGCGGCTGAAAGCGGCGGAATGGTCCGGTCTGTCGGTCGCGGTGGTCAACACGCCGGGCTCGACGGTCGTCTCGGGGCCGACTGAAGCGATCGAGCGCTGGGTCGGCTGCCTTGGCCAGGAAGGGGTGTTCTGCCGGCAGGTCAATGTGGACTACGCCTCGCACAGCGCGGAGATGGACCCGATCCTGCCGGAGCTGGAACGCTTGCTGTCGGACCTTAAGCCACAGTCAGGTCAGGTGGCGATGATCTCGACGGTGACGGGATCGCGTTGTGAAGGAGTATCGCTGGACGGGGCCTATTGGTGCCGGAACCTGCGGCAGACGGTGCGGCTCGACCTTGCACTGGCCGAGCTGATCGGTCACGGGCATGGCGTGTTCGTGGAAGCGAGCGCGCATCCGGTGCTGGCAATGCCGCTGTCTGCGGCAAGCGGCGAGCATGGCGTGGTGGCGGGATCGCTGCGCCGCGATGGCGGAGGGATGTCGGAGCTTTTGCGCAATCTCGGCACGCTGCATGTGCACGGCGTTGGCGTCGACTGGAAGGCCGTTGGCAATCTCGCCAAGCAGCCTGTTGCCTCGCTTCCGACCTACGCATTCCAGCGGCAGCGTTACTGGCTTGAGGCGGAGAAGGCGGGCGGTGATGTCGCGACGATGGGCCTGTCGGAAGCCGCGCATCCGCTGCTGGGAGCTGCGACGCCGCTGGCGGAGAGCGACGGCTTCCTGCTGACGGGGCGGCTGTCGTTGTCGGACGCGGGCTGGCTGGGCGACCACAAGGTGTTCGGGACGGTGCTGCTGCCGGGGACCGGGCTGTTGGAGCTCGGCTTTGCGGCGGCGCGTGCGGTGGGCGCCACGAGCGTGTCGCAGCTGACGCTGCTGGCGCCGCTGGTGCTGCCGGCGGAGGGCGGGGTGCGGCTTCAGGTCCAGGTCGATGGTGCCGAGGCGGGCGCCGGCGGCCGGGCCTTGAGCATCTACAGCCGTGCGGAAGATGCGGCCGAGGGCGGATCGTGGACACTGCATGCGCAGGGCATGCTGGGCGAGGCGGCAGCGGAAGACGCGGTGCAGGACGCTGCAGCGGAGAGCGGGCTTGAAGAGAGCGGGCTCGAGGTGTGGCCGCCCGTCGGTGGCGAGCCGATCGATTTGAGCGGTCATTATGCGCGGATGCAGGCCCGCGGCTACGGCTACGGGCCGCTGTTCCAGGGGCTGGTTGAGGCCTGGCGTGTTGGGGACGCCGTAGTTGGGCGGGCGGTGCTGCCCGATGCGCTGTCGGACTCGGCGGAGAGTTACGGGCTGCATCCGGCGCTGCTGGATGCGGCGCTGCATGTGCTGAGCTTTGATCCTGTTGCGGGCAGCGATCTCGATGGCGGAGCGGATGCGCCGCTGCTGCTGCCGTTCGAATGGTCCGAGGTGTCGCTGGCCGCGACGGGGGCGCGTGAGCTGCGGGTGCGCGCCTCGGTCGAGCGCGGTGGCGAGGGCGAGGCGCTGGCGCATCTGCAGCTTGCGGATGGTCACGGCCGTGTTGTGGCCCATGTCGGGGGCTTGCGGCTGAAGCAGGCAAGCGAGGCACAGATCCGTGAGGCTTCGCGCAGCGAGGCGCAGCATCTGTATCGGCTGGAGTGGCGTGCGGTGGCGCTGGGCGAGGCCAGCTCCGAAGCCCCGCTGATGGTGGGCGGCGACGGCAGGCTGGCGGCGGCTCTCGGGCTTGATCATGCCGAGAGCATTGCAGCTGTTGTTGCGCGGCTCGACGCGGGTGCATCAGTCCCGGCTCAGATCGTGTTCGACCATTTGTCCGATCCGGCTGAACCTGATGGCCCCGTGCTTGCGGCAACGCATGCGACGGCGGAACGCGGGTTGGCCGAGCTTCAGGGGCTTCTTGGCGAGGCGCGCCTGAACGAGACGGATGTCGCGTGGCTGACGCGGGGCGCGGTGGCGACGGGTCCGGATGAAGGTGCCGGCGGACTGACGCGGGCGCCACTGTGGGGCCTGGTGCGCAGCGCGCGGGCGGAACATCCGGACCGGCGGTTGCAGCTCGTTGACATCGATGCGGTCCTCGCGGATGCGTCGTTGCTGGCGAAGCTGACGTCGACGACGTCCGAGCCCGAGCTGGCGCTGCGGCATGGTGCGGTGCTGGCGCCGCGGCTGCTGCGGGCTGGAGCGGGCGGGAGTGTCCTTCAGGCGCCGGCAACAGCGCCGGATTACCGCGTTGCGGTCACCGCTGCCGGCCGGCTCGACGGCGTCAGCCTGGTGGCGGCAGGCGAGCTGTCGGAGCCGTTGGCATCAGGTGAGGTCCGGGTCGGCGTGCGTGCGGCCGGCATGAACTTCCGCGACGTGCTGATCACGCTGGGACAGATTGCATCCCCCGGCATCGGGTTCGAGTTTGCCGGCGTGGTGGAGGCGGTCGGCGCGGAGGTGACGTCGGTTGCGGTCGGCGACCGGGTGTTCGGCTGTGGGCGCGGCTGCTTTGGCACCCGCGCGGTGACGCCGGCGCAGCAGCTTGCGACGATCCCTGAAGGGATGTCGTTCGCGGCGGCGGCGACGATCCCGCTGGCCTATCTGACGGCGCTGTATGCGCTGCAGGAGCTTGGGCATATCAGGTCCGGAGACCGCGTCCTGGTGCACGCAGCAGCCGGTGGCGTCGGGATGGCCGCGGTGCAGCTGTGCCGGCATTTTGGCGCGGAGGTGTACGGCACGGCGAGCCCCGCCAAATGGCCGGTGCTGGAAGGAATCGGACTGGACGGACGGCATATCGCCAACTCCCGCGACCTCAGCTTCGAGACGCAGTTTTTGTCGGCGACGAACGGCGAGGGTGTCGACATCGTGCTCAACGCGCTGACGGGCGAGTTCGTCGATGCCTCGCTGCGGCTGCTGCCGCGGGGCGGCCGCTTCCTGGAGATGGGGATCGCGGACGGGCGTGACGCGGATGCGATCGCGGCAAAATATCCTGGCGTGAGCTACCACGCGTTCGTGCTGCCTTCGGAGCGGATGCCGGCGCTGTTGCAGCAGCTGATGGGCCTGTTCGCGGCAGGCGTGCTAAAACCGTTGCCGTACGTGGCCTACGATGTGCGGCAGATGCCGGCGGCGCTGCGGCAGATGGCGCAGGGCCGCCACATCGGCAAGCAGGTGGTGCAGCTGCCGCGGCGTCTTGAAGCGGACGGCACCGTGCTGATCACGGGCGGTGCGGGCGAGCTCGGCCGTGAGGTCGCGCGGCATCTGGTTGCGGATCACGGTGTGCGTCATCTCTTGCTGACGTCGCGCCGCGGCATGGCCGCGCCGGGTGCATCTGAACTTATTACCGAGCTACAGGCGCTGGGCGCGCAGACGGTCGAGCTGGTGAGCTGCGACGTCGCGAACCGTGATGCTGTCAGTGCCATATTGAACACCATCGCGCCGGAACGTCCGCTGACGGGGGTGTTCCATCTGGCGGCGACGCTGGACGACGGCATCGTGCCGGCGCTGACCGTGGAGCGTCTGGAGCGGGTCTTGCGGCCCAAGCTCGATGGCGCCTGGCATCTGCACGAGCTGACGGCGGACCAGGATCTTGCGGCGTTCGTGCTGTTCTCGTCGGTTGCAGCGCTCGGCAGTCCGGGCCAGGCGAACTACGCGGCGGCGAACGTGTTTTTGGACGCGCTTGCGGCGGAGCGTCGGCATCGCGGCCTTGCCGGGCAGAGCCTGCTGTGGGGCCTGTGGGAGCAGCGCGGGGTCGGCATGACGGCGCATCTGGGCCGGGCCGAGCTGTTGCGGATGCGCCGGCAGGGCGTGCAGGCGCTGTCGCTGGAGCTCGGGCTCAAGCTTCTGGATGCGGCACAGGCGCAGCCCGAGGCGATGCTGGTCCCGATCCATCTGGATGTCGGCGCGATGCAGCGCCAGTTCGGCGAGGAGGTGCCGGCGCTGTATCGCGGCCTGGTACGCACTGGCTTGCGGCGGGCCTCAGTGGCATCGAGCGGCGACACCAACAGTCTGCGGTCGCGGCTGGCCTCGCTTGCGGGCGAAGCGGAGCGGCTGGCGGCGCTGGTGGAGCTGGCGCAGGAGGAGATCGCGGCGGTGCTGGCGCTGCCGGGCGCCGCCTCGGTGCCGGCGGACCAGCCGCTGAAGGAGCTCGGGCTCGACTCGCTGATGGCGGTCGAGCTGCGCAACCGCCTGTCGGGCCGGGTCGGCACCAAGCTGCCGGCCACGATCGCCTTCGACTATCCGACCGCACGGACGATGGCCCGCCTCCTGCTCGAGAAGCTCGAGCTCGGTCGTGCGCCTGCTCGACAGGAGCCGCGGCGGGCGATCAGTGCATCGGCGACGTCGGAGTCGATCGCGATTGTCGGGATGAGCTGCCGCACACCTGGAGGTCCCGCGAGCCCGGAGAGCTATTGGGCCTTGCTGGAGCGCGGTGGCGACGGCGTGGGCCCGCTGCCGGGCCGCTGGAGCCGTGATCTGCTGCGGCGCCTGGACGAGATCACGGGCGGACTGTCGCAGGAGGGTGGCTTTATCGACTCCGTCGAGGACTTCGACGCCGGCTTCTTCGGCATCTCGCCGCGCGAGGCGGTGGAGATGGATCCGCAGCAGCGCCTGATCCTGGAGGCGGTGTGGGAGGCGCTGGAGCGCGCGGGGATCCGACCCGAGGGTCTGGGAGAGAGCCGGACCGGCGTCTATCTGGGCTCGATGGCTGGCGACTACGGCACGCGCTCGCTCGAGGCGGCGACGATGTGGACGTCGACGGGCACGCTGTCGAGCGTGCTGGCGGGCCGTGTCTCCTATGTGCTGGGGCTCGAGGGTCCGGCGATGACGGTGGATACGGCCTGCTCGTCGTCGCTGACGGCGCTGCACCTGGCGAGCACGGCGCTGCGTCAGGGTGAGTGCGACCTCGCACTGGCGGGCGGCGTGACCGTGATGTCGACGCCCTCGACGTTTGTGGCACTGGGTCCTGACAACGGGATGGCGCCGGATGGTCGCTGCAAGGCATTCTCGGCAACCGCCAATGGTGCGGGCTGGAGCGAGGGCTGCGGTGTGCTGGTGCTCAAGCGCCAGTCGGATGCGGAACGGGATGGCGACGAGATTCTGGCGCTGATCCGGGGCTCTGCGGTGAACCAGGACGGCCGCAGCCAGGGTCTGACGGCGCCCAACGGCCCGAGCCAGCAGCGCGTGATCCGTGCGGCGCTGTCGGCGAGCGGGGTGAGCCCCGACGAGATCGACGTGGTCGAGGCGCACGGCACCGGAACCAGCCTTGGCGATCCCATCGAGGCCGGCGCCCTGGCCGCGGTGTTCGGGCCGACGCGGCGCGAAGACCGTCCGCTGTGGCTGGGCTCGTCGAAGTCGAACCTCGGCCACACCCAGGCTGCGGCCGGCGTCCTCGGCGTGATGAAGATGGTGCTGGCGCTCCGGCACGAGGTCTTGCCGAAGACGCTGCATGCGGAGCATCCAAGCAGCCAGATCGAGTGGGACGGCAGCGGGCTGTCGCTGCTGCAGCAAGCACGGGCGTGGCCGCGCGAGCCTTCGCATGTGCGTCGTGCCGGCGTGTCCTCGTTCGGCATCAGCGGGACCAATGCGCATGTGGTGATCGAGGAGGCGCCGGCGCGCGCCACAGCTCGTGGCACGGATACAAAAAATACAGACGATGCGTCATCGCCGTTGATCCCGCTGCTGGTGTCGGGCCGTGACGAGGCCGCGCTGCGGGCGCAGGCGGGCCGGTATGGCGAATGGCTGTCGCAGCATCCGGACGTGGATTGGTCTTCCGTGGTGGCGACGGCTGCATTGCACCGGACGCAGTTCGCCGTACGTGCCGCGGTGTCAGTACGCGATGCGGCGGAGGCGATAGAGGCGTTGCGATCGCTGGCCGAGGGTCGCCCGCATGCGGCGGTGTCGGTTGGCGAGGCCAGGGGCGAGGCCGGCAAGCTGGCGTTCCTGTTCACGGGCCAGGGCGCGCAGCAGATCGGCATGGGCCGGGCGCTGCTGGAGACGTGCCCGGCGTTCCGCGCCACGTTCGAGGAGGCCTGCGGCCATTTTGACGAACTGCTGGATCTGCCGCTGCGCAGCGTCATGTTTGCAGAGGAAGGCTCGGAGGCGGCGTCGAAGCTCGACGAGACCGCCTACGCACAGCCGGCGCTGTTTGCGGTCGAGGTGGCGCTGTTCCGCCAGCTGGAGCAGTGGGGTATCGCGCCCGACATCCTGCTCGGCCACTCCATCGGCGAGCTCAGTGCCGCACATGTTGCGGGCGTGTGGTCGCTCAGGGATGCCTGCCGTGTGGTGGCCGCGCGCGGCCGCCTGATGCAGGCGCAACCCGCCGGCGGCGCCATGGTGGCGATCGAGGCAGGTGAAGCGGAGGTGCTGCCACTGCTTTCTGAAGGCGTCGAGATCGCCGGGTTGAACGGGCCGCGTTCGACGGTGATCTCCGGCGATGAAGCCGCCGTGCTGGCGCTGGCGGAAGCGTTCAAAAGCAAGGGTCGCAGGACCTCTCGTCTGCAGGTGAGCCACGCGTTCCATTCCAGGCGAATGGAGCCGATGCTGGAGGCGTTCGGCCAGGTGCTGGCGTCAGTCTCCTTCGGCACGCCGCGGCTGCCGGTCGTGAGCAACGTGACGGGCCGTCTGGCGACCAAGGAGGAGCTGTGCAGCGCGGCGTACTGGGTGCGTCAGGTGCGCAGTCCGGTGCGGTTCCTCGACGGCGTGCATGTGCTGGAAGCCGACGGCGTGCGGGCAAGTCTCGAGCTTGGTCCGGACGGCATCCTGACCGGACTAGCAGCGGGATGCTTGTCGGAAGGCTCACCGATGCAGGTGATTGCCGCACAACGCCGCGGCCGCGATGGCGGCGAGGCGCTGCTGGCGGCACTCGGCACGCTTCACGTTCACGGCCTTGGCGTCGACTGGGCGAAGGCGCTTGGATCGAGCGCAAAGACATCGGTTGCCTCGCTTCCGACCTACGCATTCCAGCGGCAGCGTTACTGGCTGGAGGCGGAGAAGGCGGGCGGTGATGTCGCGACGATGGGCCTGTCGGAAGCCGCGCATCCGCTGCTGGGAGCTGCGACGCCGCTGGCGGAGAGCGACGGCTTCCTGCTGACGGGGCGGCTGTCGTTGTCGGACGCGGGCTGGCTCGGCGACCACAAGGTGTTCGGGACGGTGCTGCTGCCGGGGACCGGGCTGTTGGAGCTCGGCTTTGCGGCGGCGCGTGCGGTGGGCGCCACGAGCGTGTCGCAGCTGACGCTGCTGGCGCCGCTGGTGCTGCCGGCGGAGGGCGGGGTGCGGCTTCAGGTCCAGGTCGATGGTGCCGAGGCGGGCGCCGGCGGCCGGGCCTTGAGCATCTACAGCCGTGCGGAAGATGCGGCCGAGGGCGGATCGTGGACACTGCATGCGCAGGGCATGCTGGGCGAGGCGGCAGCGGAAGACGCGGTGCAGGACGCTGCAGCGGAGAGCGGGCTTGAAGAGAGCGGGCTCGAGGTGTGGCCGCCCGTCGGTGGCGAGCCGATCGATTTGAGCGGTCATTATGCGCGGATGCAGGCCCGCGGCTACGGCTACGGGCCGCTGTTCCAGGGGCTGGTTGAGGCCTGGCGTGTTGGGGACGCCGTAGTTGGGCGGGCGGTGCTGCCCGATGCGCTGTCGGACTCGGCGGAGAGTTACGGGCTGCATCCGGCGCTGCTGGATGCGGCGCTGCATGTGCTGAGCTTTGATCCTGTTGCGGGCAGCGATCTCGATGGCGGAGCGGATGCGCCGCTGCTGCTGCCGTTCGAATGGTCCGAGGTGTCGCTGGCCGCGACGGGGGCGCGTGAGCTGCGGGTGCGCGCCTCGGTCGAGCGCGGTGGCGAGGGCGAGGCGCTGGCGCATCTGCAGCTTGCGGATGGTCACGGCCGTGTTGTGGCCCATGTCGGGGGCTTGCGGCTGAAGCAGGCAAGCGAGGCACAGATCCGTGAGGCTTCGCGCAGCGAGGCGCAGCATCTGTATCGGCTGGAGTGGCGTGCGGTGGCGCTGGGCGAGGCCAGCTCCGAAGCCCCGCTGATGGTGGGCGGCGACGGCAGGCTGGCGGCGGCTCTCGGGCTTGATCATGCCGAGAGCATTGCAGCTGTTGTTGCGCGGCTCGACGCGGGTGCATCAGTCCCGGCTCAGATCGTGTTCGACCATTTGTCCGATCCGGCTGAACCTGATGGCCCCGTGCTTGCGGCAACGCATGCGACGGCGGAACGCGGGTTGGCCGAGCTTCAGGGGCTTCTTGGCGAGGCGCGCCTGAACGAGACGGATGTCGCGTGGCTGACGCGGGGCGCGGTGGCGACGGGTCCGGATGAAGGTGCCGGCGGACTGACGCGGGCGCCACTGTGGGGCCTGGTGCGCAGCGCGCGGGCGGAACATCCGGACCGGCGGTTGCAGCTCGTTGACATCGATGCGGTCCTCGCGGATGCGTCGTTGCTGGCGAAGCTGACGTCGACGACGTCCGAGCCCGAGCTGGCGCTGCGGCATGGTGCGGTGCTGGCGCCGCGGCTGCTGCGGGCTGGAGCGGGCGGGAGTGTCCTTCAGGCGCCGGCAACAGCGCCGGATTACCGCGTTGCGGTCACCGCTGCCGGCCGGCTCGACGGCGTCAGCCTGGTGGCGGCAGGCGAGCTGTCGGAGCCGTTGGCATCAGGTGAGGTCCGGGTCGGCGTGCGTGCGGCCGGCATGAACTTCCGCGACGTGCTGATCACGCTGGGACAGATTGCATCCCCCGGCATCGGGTTCGAGTTTGCCGGCGTGGTGGAGGCGGTCGGCGCGGAGGTGACGTCGGTTGCGGTCGGCGACCGGGTGTTCGGCTGTGGGCGCGGCTGCTTTGGCACCCGCGCGGTGACGCCGGCGCAGCAGCTTGCGACGATCCCTGAAGGGATGTCGTTCGCGGCGGCGGCGACGATCCCGCTGGCCTATCTGACGGCGCTGTATGCGCTGCAGGAGCTTGGGCATATCAGGTCCGGAGACCGCGTCCTGGTGCACGCAGCAGCCGGTGGCGTCGGGATGGCCGCGGTGCAGCTGTGCCGGCATTTTGGCGCGGAGGTGTACGGCACGGCGAGCCCCGCCAAATGGCCGGTGCTGGAAGGAATCGGACTGGACGGACGGCATATCGCCAACTCCCGCGACCTCAGCTTCGAGACGCAGTTTTTGTCGGCGACGAACGGCGAGGGTGTCGACATCGTGCTCAACGCGCTGACGGGCGAGTTCGTCGATGCCTCGCTGCGGCTGCTGCCGCGGGGCGGCCGCTTCCTGGAGATGGGGATCGCGGACGGGCGTGACGCGGATGCGATCGCGGCAAAATATCCTGGCGTGAGCTACCACGCGTTCGTGCTGCCTTCGGAGCGGATGCCGGCGCTGTTGCAGCAGCTGATGGGCCTGTTCGCGGCAGGCGTGCTAAAACCGTTGCCGTACGTGGCCTACGATGTGCGGCAGATGCCGGCGGCGCTGCGGCAGATGGCGCAGGGCCGCCACATCGGCAAGCAGGTGGTGCAGCTGCCGCGGCGTCTTGAAGCGGACGGCACCGTGCTGATCACGGGCGGTGCGGGCGAGCTCGGCCGTGAGGTCGCGCGGCATCTGGTTGCGGATCACGGTGTGCGTCATCTCTTGCTGACGTCGCGCCGCGGCATGGCCGCGCCGGGTGCATCTGAACTTATTACCGAGCTACAGGCGCTGGGCGCGCAGACGGTCGAGCTGGTGAGCTGCGACGTCGCGAACCGTGATGCTGTCAGTGCCATATTGAACACCATCGCGCCGGAACGTCCGCTGACGGGGGTGTTCCATCTGGCGGCGACGCTGGACGACGGCATCGTGCCGGCGCTGACCGTGGAGCGTCTGGAGCGGGTCTTGCGGCCCAAGCTCGATGGCGCCTGGCATCTGCACGAGCTGACGGCGGACCAGGATCTTGCGGCGTTCGTGCTGTTCTCGTCGGTTGCAGCGCTCGGCAGTCCGGGCCAGGCGAACTACGCGGCGGCGAACGTGTTTTTGGACGCGCTTGCGGCGGAGCGTCGGCATCGCGGCCTTGCCGGGCAGAGCCTGCTGTGGGGCCTGTGGGAGCAGCGCGGGGTCGGCATGACGGCGCATCTGGGCCGGGCCGAGCTGTTGCGGATGCGCCGGCAGGGCGTGCAGGCGCTGTCGCTGGAGCTCGGGCTCAAGCTTCTGGATGCGGCACAGGCGCAGCCCGAGGCGATGCTGGTCCCGATCCATCTGGATGTCGGCGCGATGCAGCGCCAGTTCGGCGAGGAGGTGCCGGCGCTGTATCGCGGCCTGGTACGCACTGGCTTGCGGCGGGCCTCAGTGGCATCGAGCGGCGACACCAACAGTCTGCGGTCGCGGCTGGCCTCGCTTGCGGGCGAAGCGGAGCGGCTGGCGGCGCTGGTGGAGCTGGCGCAGGAGGAGATCGCGGCGGTGCTGGCGCTGCCGGGCGCCGCCTCGGTGCCGGCGGACCAGCCGCTGAAGGAGCTCGGGCTCGACTCGCTGATGGCGGTCGAGCTGCGCAACCGCCTGTCGGGCCGGGTCGGCACCAAGCTGCCGGCCACGATCGCCTTCGACTATCCGACCGCACGGACGATGGCCCGCCTCCTGCTCGAGAAGCTCGAGCTCGGTCGTGCGCCTGCTCGACAGGAGCCGCGGCGGGCGATCAGTGCATCGGCGACGTCGGAGTCGATCGCGATTGTCGGGATGAGCTGCCGCACACCTGGAGGTCCCGCGAGCCCGGAGAGCTATTGGGCCTTGCTGGAGCGCGGTGGCGACGGCGTGGGCCCGCTGCCGGGCCGCTGGAGCCGTGATCTGCTGCGGCGCCTGGACGAGATCACGGGCGGACTGTCGCAGGAGGGTGGCTTTATCGACTCCGTCGAGGACTTCGACGCCGGCTTCTTCGGCATCTCGCCGCGCGAGGCGGTGGAGATGGATCCGCAGCAGCGCCTGATCCTGGAGGCGGTGTGGGAGGCGCTGGAGCGCGCGGGGATCCGACCCGAGGGTCTGGGAGAGAGCCGGACCGGCGTCTATCTGGGCTCGATGGCTGGCGACTACGGCACGCGCTCGCTCGAGGCGGCGACGATGTGGACGTCGACGGGCACGCTGTCGAGCGTGCTGGCGGGCCGTGTCTCCTATGTGCTGGGGCTCGAGGGTCCGGCGATGACGGTGGATACGGCCTGCTCGTCGTCGCTGACGGCGCTGCACCTGGCGAGCACGGCGCTGCGTCAGGGTGAGTGCGACCTCGCACTGGCGGGCGGCGTGACCGTGATGTCGACGCCCTCGACGTTTGTGGCACTGGGTCCTGACAACGGGATGGCGCCGGATGGTCGCTGCAAGGCATTCTCGGCAACCGCCAATGGTGCGGGCTGGAGCGAGGGCTGCGGTGTGCTGGTGCTCAAGCGCCAGTCGGATGCGGAACGGGATGGCGACGAGATTCTGGCGCTGATCCGGGGCTCTGCGGTGAACCAGGACGGCCGCAGCCAGGGTCTGACGGCGCCCAACGGCCCGAGCCAGCAGCGCGTGATCCGTGCGGCGCTGTCGGCGAGCGGGGTGAGCCCCGACGAGATCGACGTGGTCGAGGCGCACGGCACCGGAACCAGCCTTGGCGATCCCATCGAGGCCGGCGCCCTGGCCGCGGTGTTCGGGCCGACGCGGCGCGAAGACCGTCCGCTGTGGCTGGGCTCGTCGAAGTCGAACCTCGGCCACACCCAGGCTGCGGCCGGCGTCCTCGGCGTGATGAAGATGGTGCTGGCGCTCCGGCACGAGGTCTTGCCGAAGACGCTGCATGCGGAGCATCCAAGCAGCCAGATCGAGTGGGACGGCAGCGGGCTGTCGCTGCTGCAGCAAGCACGGGCGTGGCCGCGCGAGCCTTCGCATGTGCGTCGTGCCGGCGTGTCCTCGTTCGGCATCAGCGGGACCAATGCGCATGTGGTGATCGAGGAGGCGCCGGCGCGCGCCACAGCTCGTGGCACGGATACAAAAAATACAGACGATGCGTCATCGCCGTTGATCCCGCTGCTGGTGTCGGGCCGTGACGAGGCCGCGCTGCGGGCGCAGGCGGGCCGGTATGGCGAATGGCTGTCGCAGCATCCGGACGTGGATTGGTCTTCCGTGGTGGCGACGGCTGCATTGCACCGGACGCAGTTCGCCGTACGTGCCGCGGTGTCAGTACGCGATGCGGCGGAGGCGATAGAGGCGTTGCGATCGCTGGCCGAGGGTCGCCCGCATGCGGCGGTGTCGGTTGGCGAGGCCAGGGGCGAGGCCGGCAAGCTGGCGTTCCTGTTCACGGGCCAGGGCGCGCAGCAGATCGGCATGGGCCGGGCGCTGCTGGAGACGTGCCCGGCGTTCCGCGCCACGTTCGAGGAGGCCTGCGGCCATTTTGACGAACTGCTGGATCTGCCGCTGCGCAGCGTCATGTTTGCAGAGGAAGGCTCGGAGGCGGCGTCGAAGCTCGACGAGACCGCCTACGCACAGCCGGCGCTGTTTGCGGTCGAGGTGGCGCTGTTCCGCCAGCTGGAGCAGTGGGGTATCGCGCCCGACATCCTGCTCGGCCACTCCATCGGCGAGCTCAGTGCCGCACATGTTGCGGGCGTGTGGTCGCTCAGGGATGCCTGCCGTGTGGTGGCCGCGCGCGGCCGCCTGATGCAGGCGCAACCCGCCGGCGGCGCCATGGTGGCGATCGAGGCAGGTGAAGCGGAGGTGCTGCCACTGCTTTCTGAAGGCGTCGAGATCGCCGGGTTGAACGGGCCGCGTTCGACGGTGATCTCCGGCGATGAAGCCGCCGTGCTGGCGCTGGCGGAAGCGTTCAAAAGCAAGGGTCGCAGGACCTCTCGTCTGCAGGTGAGCCACGCGTTCCATTCCAGGCGAATGGAGCCGATGCTGGAGGCGTTCGGCCAGGTGCTGGCGTCAGTCTCCTTCGGCACGCCGCGGCTGCCGGTCGTGAGCAACGTGACGGGCCGTCTGGCGACCAAGGAGGAGCTGTGCAGCGCGGCGTACTGGGTGCGTCAGGTGCGCAGTCCGGTGCGGTTCCTCGACGGCGTGCATGTGCTGGAAGCCGACGGCGTGCGGGCAAGTCTCGAGCTTGGTCCGGACGGCATCCTGACCGGACTAGCAGCGGGATGCTTGTCGGAAGGCTCACCGATGCAGGTGATTGCCGCACAACGCCGCGGCCGCGATGGCGGCGAGGCGCTGCTGGCGGCACTCGGCACGCTTCACGTTCACGGCCTTGGCGTCGACTGGGCGAAGGCGCTTGGATCGAGCGCAAAGACATCGGTTGCCTCGCTTCCGACCTACGCATTCCAGCGGCAGCGTTACTGGCTGGAGGCGGAGAAGGCGGGCGGTGATGTCGCGACGATGGGCCTGTCGGAAGCCGCGCATCCGCTGCTGGGAGCTGCGACGCCGCTGGCGGAGAGCGACGGCTTCCTGCTGACGGGGCGGCTGTCGTTGTCGGACGCGGGCTGGCTCGGCGACCACAAGGTGTTCGGGACGGTGCTGCTGCCGGGGACCGGGCTGTTGGAGCTCGGCTTTGCGGCGGCGCGTGCGGTGGGCGCCACGAGCGTGTCGCAGCTGACGCTGCTGGCGCCGCTGGTGCTGCCGGCGGAGGGCGGGGTGCGGCTTCAGGTCCAGGTCGATGGTGCCGAGGCGGGCGCCGGCGGCCGGGCCTTGAGCATCTACAGCCGTGCGGAAGATGCGGCCGAGGGCGGATCGTGGACACTGCATGCGCAGGGCATGCTGGGCGAGGCGGCAGCGGAAGACGCGGTGCAGGACGCTGCAGCGGAGAGCGGGCTTGAAGAGAGCGGGCTCGAGGTGTGGCCGCCCGTCGGTGGCGAGCCGATCGATTTGAGCGGTCATTATGCGCGGATGCAGGCCCGCGGCTACGGCTACGGGCCGCTGTTCCAGGGGCTGGTTGAGGCCTGGCGTGTTGGGGACGCCGTAGTTGGGCGGGCGGTGCTGCCCGATGCGCTGTCGGACTCGGCGGAGAGTTACGGGCTGCATCCGGCGCTGCTGGATGCGGCGCTGCATGTGCTGAGCTTTGATCCTGTTGCGGGCAGCGATCTCGATGGCGGAGCGGATGCGCCGCTGCTGCTGCCGTTCGAATGGTCCGAGGTGTCGCTGGCCGCGACGGGGGCGCGTGAGCTGCGGGTGCGCGCCTCGGTCGAGCGCGGTGGCGAGGGCGAGGCGCTGGCGCATCTGCAGCTTGCGGATGGTCACGGCCGTGTTGTGGCCCATGTCGGGGGCTTGCGGCTGAAGCAGGCAAGCGAGGCACAGATCCGTGAGGCTTCGCGCAGCGAGGCGCAGCATCTGTATCGGCTGGAGTGGCGTGCGGTGGCGCTGGGCGAGGCCAGCTCCGAAGCCCCGCTGATGGTGGGCGGCGACGGCAGGCTGGCGGCGGCTCTCGGGCTTGATCATGCCGAGAGCATTGCAGCTGTTGTTGCGCGGCTCGACGCGGGTGCATCAGTCCCGGCTCAGATCGTGTTCGACCATTTGTCCGATCCGGCTGAACCTGATGGCCCCGTGCTTGCGGCAACGCATGCGACGGCGGAACGCGGGTTGGCCGAGCTTCAGGGGCTTCTTGGCGAGGCGCGCCTGAACGAGACGGATGTCGCGTGGCTGACGCGGGGCGCGGTGGCGACGGGTCCGGATGAAGGTGCCGGCGGACTGACGCGGGCGCCACTGTGGGGCCTGGTGCGCAGCGCGCGGGCGGAACATCCGGACCGGCGGTTGCAGCTCGTTGACATCGATGCGGTCCTCGCGGATGCGTCGTTGCTGGCGAAGCTGACGTCGACGACGTCCGAGCCCGAGCTGGCGCTGCGGCATGGTGCGGTGCTGGCGCCGCGGCTGCTGCGGGCTGGAGCGGGCGGGAGTGTCCTTCAGGCGCCGGCAACAGCGCCGGATTACCGCGTTGCGGTCACCGCTGCCGGCCGGCTCGACGGCGTCAGCCTGGTGGCGGCAGGCGAGCTGTCGGAGCCGTTGGCATCAGGTGAGGTCCGGGTCGGCGTGCGTGCGGCCGGCATGAACTTCCGCGACGTGCTGATCACGCTGGGACAGATTGCATCCCCCGGCATCGGGTTCGAGTTTGCCGGCGTGGTGGAGGCGGTCGGCGCGGAGGTGACGTCGGTTGCGGTCGGCGACCGGGTGTTCGGCTGTGGGCGCGGCTGCTTTGGCACCCGCGCGGTGACGCCGGCGCAGCAGCTTGCGACGATCCCTGAAGGGATGTCGTTCGCGGCGGCGGCGACGATCCCGCTGGCCTATCTGACGGCGCTGTATGCGCTGCAGGAGCTTGGGCATATCAGGTCCGGAGACCGCGTCCTGGTGCACGCAGCAGCCGGTGGCGTCGGGATGGCCGCGGTGCAGCTGTGCCGGCATTTTGGCGCGGAGGTGTACGGCACGGCGAGCCCCGCCAAATGGCCGGTGCTGGAAGGAATCGGACTGGACGGACGGCATATCGCCAACTCCCGCGACCTCAGCTTCGAGACGCAGTTTTTGTCGGCGACGAACGGCGAGGGTGTCGACATCGTGCTCAACGCGCTGACGGGCGAGTTCGTCGATGCCTCGCTGCGGCTGCTGCCGCGGGGCGGCCGCTTCCTGGAGATGGGGATCGCGGACGGGCGTGACGCGGATGCGATCGCGGCAAAATATCCTGGCGTGAGCTACCACGCGTTCGTGCTGCCTTCGGAGCGGATGCCGGCGCTGTTGCAGCAGCTGATGGGCCTGTTCGCGGCAGGCGTGCTAAAACCGTTGCCGTACGTGGCCTACGATGTGCGGCAGATGCCGGCGGCGCTGCGGCAGATGGCGCAGGGCCGCCACATCGGCAAGCAGGTGGTGCAGCTGCCGCGGCGTCTTGAAGCGGACGGCACCGTGCTGATCACGGGCGGTGCGGGCGAGCTCGGCCGTGAGGTCGCGCGGCATCTGGTTGCGGATCACGGTGTGCGTCATCTCTTGCTGACGTCGCGCCGCGGCATGGCCGCGCCGGGTGCATCTGAACTTATTACCGAGCTACAGGCGCTGGGCGCGCAGACGGTCGAGCTGGTGAGCTGCGACGTCGCGAACCGTGATGCTGTCAGTGCCATATTGAACACCATCGCGCCGGAACGTCCGCTGACGGGGGTGTTCCATCTGGCGGCGACGCTGGACGACGGCATCGTGCCGGCGCTGACCGTGGAGCGTCTGGAGCGGGTCTTGCGGCCCAAGCTCGATGGCGCCTGGCATCTGCACGAGCTGACGGCGGACCAGGATCTTGCGGCGTTCGTGCTGTTCTCGTCGGTTGCAGCGCTCGGCAGTCCGGGCCAGGCGAACTACGCGGCGGCGAACGTGTTTTTGGACGCGCTTGCGGCGGAGCGTCGGCATCGCGGCCTTGCCGGGCAGAGCCTGCTGTGGGGCCTGTGGGAGCAGCGCGGGGTCGGCATGACGGCGCATCTGGGCCGGGCCGAGCTGTTGCGGATGCGCCGGCAGGGCGTGCAGGCGCTGTCGCTGGAGCTCGGGCTCAAGCTTCTGGATGCGGCACAGGCGCAGCCCGAGGCGATGCTGGTCCCGATCCATCTGGATGTCGGCGCGATGCAGCGCCAGTTCGGCGAGGAGGTGCCGGCGCTGTATCGCGGCCTGGTACGCACTGGCTTGCGGCGGGCCTCAGTGGCATCGAGCGGCGACACCAACAGTCTGCGGTCGCGGCTGGCCTCGCTCGCGGGCGATGCGGAGCGGCTGGCGGCGCTGGTGGAGCTGGCGCAGGAGGAGATCGCGGCGGTGCTGGCGCTGCCCGGGGCCGCCTCGGTGCCGGCGGACCAGCCGCTGAAGGAGCTCGGGCTCGACTCGCTGATGGCGGTCGAGCTGCGCAACCGCCTGTCGGGCCGGGTCGGCACCAAGCTGCCGGCCACGATCGCCTTCGACTATCCGACCGCACGGACGATGGCCCGCCTCCTGCTCGAGAAGCTCGAGCTCGACAACGTCAAGTCAGGTCCGTCGGTCTGGGGTGATGAGCAAATTCGCCGGAAGCTACGAGAAATTTCTATCGAAGCGCTACGCGAGTCGGGCCTTCTTGAGCGTCTCATGATGCAGCCGAATGCCACCTCTTCCCGGCGTGCAGGCGACGATGAATTGTCCGCGCATATCGATGAGGCCGAAACCGAGTCTTTGTTGAATATCGCGTCTGAATTGCTCTGAAAAACATGCAGCAAATGAATCAAGAAGTTCAGGATCTAAAGAACGCTCTTCGCCAGAGTCTTCACAAGATTCGGGATCTGAAATGGTCTCTGGAAGCGGCGGAGAATGCCTCCTCTCAGCCCATCGCGATTGTCGGGATGAGCTGCCGCGCGCCTGGAGGACTGGCGAGCCCGGAGAGCTATTGGGCCCTGCTGGAGCGCGGTGGCGACGGCGTGGGCCCGCTGCCGGGCCGCTGGAGCCGTGATCTGATGCGGCGCCTGGAAGCGGTCACGGGCGGGCTGACACAGGAAGGCGGCTTTATCGACGCGGTTGCGGATTTTGACGCCGGGTTCTTCGGCATCTCGCCGCGCGAGGCGGTGGAGATGGATCCGCAGCAGCGCCTGATCCTGGAGGCGGTGTGGGAAGCGCTGGAGCAGGCGGGCATTCAACCGGAGAGACTGCGAGAGAGTCGGACCGGCGTCTATCTGGGCTCGATGGCTGGCGACTACGGCACGCGCTCGCTCGAGGCGGCGACGATGTGGACGTCGACGGGCACGCTGTCGAGCGTGCTGGCGGGCCGTGTCTCCTATGTGCTGGGCCTCGAGGGTCCGGCGATGACGGTGGATACGGCCTGCTCGTCGTCGCTGACGGCGCTGCACCTGGCATGCACGGCGCTGCGGCGAGGCGAGTGCGACCTCGCGCTGACGGGCGGCGTGACGGTGATGTCGACGCCCATGACGCTGGTCGCACTGGGGCCGGACAACGGGATGGCGCCGGACGGTCGCTGCAAGGCGTTCTCGGCGGAGGCGGATGGCGCCGGCTGGAGCGAGGGCTGCGGTGTGCTGGTGCTGAAGCGGCAGTCGGATGCGGAGCGGGATGGCGACGAGATTCTGGCGCTGATCCGGGGCTCTGCGGTGAACCAGGACGGTCGCAGCCAGGGGCTGACGGCACCCAACGGCCCGAGCCAGCAGCGCGTGATCCGTGCGGCCTTGGCGGCAAGTGGGGTGAGCCCCGACGAGATCGACGTGGTCGAGGCGCACGGCACCGGAACCAGCCTTGGCGATCCGATCGAGGCCGGCGCCCTGGCTGCGGTGTTCGGGCCGACGCGGCGCGAAGATCGCCCGCTGTGGCTGGGCTCGTCGAAGTCGAACCTCGGCCACACCCAGGCGGCGGCCGGCGTCCTCGGCGTGATGAAGATGGTGCTGGCGCTCCGGCACGAGGTCTTGCCGAAGACGCTGCATGCGGAGCATCCGAGCAGCCAGATCGAGTGGGAGGGCAGCGGGCTGTCGCTGCTGCAGCAAGCACGGGCGTGGCCGCGCGAGCCTTCGCATGTGCGTCGTGCCGGCGTGTCCTCGTTCGGCATCAGCGGGACCAATGCGCATGTCGTGATCGAGGAGGCGCCGGCGCGCGCCACAGCTCGTGGCACGGATACAAAAAATACAGACGATGCGTCATCGCCGTTGATCCCGCTGCTGGTGTCGGGCCGTGACGAGGCCGCGCTGCGGGCGCAGGCGGGCCGGTATGGCGAATGGCTGTCGCAGCATCCGGACGTGGATTGGTCTTCCGTGGTGGCGACGGCTGCATTGCACCGGACGCAGTTCGCCGTACGTGCCGCGGTGTCAGTACGCGATGCGGCGGAGGCGATAGAGGCGTTGCGATCGCTGGCCGAGGGTCGCCCGCATGCGGCGGTGTCGGTTGGCGAGGCCAGGGGCGAGGCCGGCAAGCTGGCGTTCCTGTTCACGGGCCAGGGCGCGCAGCAGATCGGCATGGGCCGGGCGCTGCTGGAGAGCTGCGCGGCGTTCCGCGCCACGTTCGAGGAGGCCTGCGGCCATTTTGACGGACTGCTGGATCTGCCGCTGCGCGATGTGATGTTTGCGGAGGAAGGCTCGGAAGAAGCCTCGAAGCTCGACGAGACCGCCTACGCACAGCCGGCGCTGTTTGCGGTCGAGGTGGCGCTGTTCCGCCAGCTGGAGCAGTGGGGTATCGCGCCCGACATCCTGCTCGGCCACTCCATCGGCGAGCTCAGTGCCGCACATGTTGCGGGCGTGTGGTCGCTCAGGGATGCCTGCCGTGTGGTGGCCGCACGTGGCCGCCTGATGCAGGCGCAACCCGCCGGCGGCGCCATGGTGGCGATCGAGGCCGGCGAAGCGGAGGTGCTGCCGCTGCTTTCTGAAGGCGTCGAGATTGCCGGGTTGAACGGGCCGCGCTCGACCGTGATCTCCGGCGATGAAGCCGCCGTGCTGGCGCTGGCGGAAGCGTTCAAAAGCAAGGGCCGCAGGACCTCTCGTCTGCAGGTGAGCCACGCGTTCCATTCCAGGCGAATGGAGCCGATGCTGGAGGCGTTCCGGCAGGTGTTGACATCGGTCACCTTCGGCACGCCGCGGCTGCCGGTCGTGAGCAACGTGACGGGCCGTCTGGCGACCAAGGAGGAGCTGTGCAGCGCGGCGTACTGGGTGCGTCAGGTACGCAGTCCGGTGCGGTTCCTCGACGGCGTGCATGTGCTGGAGGCGGAAGGCGTGCGGGCAAGTCTCGAGCTTGGTCCGGACGGCATCCTGACCGGACTAGCAGCGGGATGCTTGTCGGAAGGCTCACCGATGCAGGTGATTGCCGCACAACGTCGCGGGCGCGATGGCGGCGAGGCGCTGCTGGCGGCACTCGGCACGCTTCACGTTCACGGCGTTGGCGTCGACTGGGCGAAGGCGCTTGGATCGAGCGCAAAGACATCGGTTGCCTCGCTTCCGACCTACGCATTCCAGCGGCAGCGTTACTGGTTCGAGGAGGAGAAGCCGAGCCCGGCTGACTCGAAAAATGGGGTTGATGCCCGTTTCTGGGAAGCAGTGCAGAGCGGCAGCATGGAGCGCGTCGGGCAGCTCCTTCAGCTTCCAGAAGGCGGACAACGCGAGCATCTGTCAGCGCTCCTGCCGGCCCTGAACAGTTGGTACGAGCAGACCGAAGCAGAGGCGATGGTCGATGCGTGGTGTTACGAGGACCAATGGCAGAGAGTAAGCGCCCCAGCCTCGTCCGCGGCTACTGACGGCGTCTGCTGGCTTGTGAGCGGCGAGCGGCCCGACGTGGCGCACCGCGAGCGGCTGCAAGAAATCCTCAGCGCGCAAGGCGCAGCCGTCGAATGTCTCACAGTGAACGAAGCTGGGGCTCGACTGCGCGCAGACGCAGGCAGTGCAGACGCTACTTTGCCGCGCGCTGTCGTGTATCTGGCAGGAGAGTTGCCGCCAGGACGCTCTGTGGCGGAAGAAAAACCCTGGCTGCACGCGACCAGCGAAGCTGTCACGCTCGCACAAGCTATCAGCCAGCGAAAAGAGGCTTCCAGCACGCGCCTGTGGCTGTGCACGCCTCACGCTCTCCGGGTGAGAGACGACGATGTGCCGACAGCAGCCTATCTGCAAGCATTGTGGGGGCTTGGCAGAACACTGAATTTGGAGCTCCCAAATGCCTTTGGCGGGCTGGCAGATCTTGGACCTGCTGACGCCGTCACGCTGCGGCGGATCGCGGCCACGTTCCTGTCCGCCGAGACGACGGGCGAAGAGTTTGCGCTGAGGGGACAAGATCTCTGGACGCGAAGGCTGCACCACGTGCCGTCGCGGACCGCCTCGAAGCCTGCTGCTACGAAATGGGACCCACAGGGCACAATCCTCATCACCGGCGGCACTGGCGCGCTGGGGTCGTTCCTGTCCCATCGCCTTGCGAAACGAGGTGCGCAGCATCTCATCCTGACCTCGCGACGTGGCGAACGTGCGCCTGGCGCCGCCGATTTGGTGGCGGCACTCACGGGCAAGGGGTGTCGCGCTGAGGTCAGGGCCTGCGACGTCGGCGACAGCGCTGCGGTCGACGCTCTCATCCGTCAGCTGACATCCGGTGACGCTGGTAGGCCTGCGCTGCGTCACATTTTTCACCTCGCTGGCGACGTGTCGGACGTCCCGCTCAACGAATTGACGCGAGAGGCAATCGAGCACGAACAGGGCGGCAAACTTGGCGGTGCCTGGGCGTTGCATGAGTCCGTGCAACGTTGGGGAAGCGAGCTCGAAACGTTCGTGTTGTACGGATCGGTCGCTGGCTTCCTGGGTAACTATGGCCAGTCCACCTATGGCGCAGCCAATGCCGGGCTTACGGGTTTGGTCCATCTGCGACGTTCCAGCGGATTGCCCGCGACGATCCTTCACTGGGGTGCATGGGCGGATGCAGGAATGGCTGCCGCTCAGAACACGGAGTCTCAGCTTCGTCGTCGCGGCGCGTCCTTCATGAAGCCAGAGCTCTGTTTATTGGGACTTGAGCGAGCGTTGCAGGAAGATCGGGAGGAGCTGGCGGTCTTTGATATCGACTGGGCCCGCACGAGGGAGTTGACCGGCCGCACCAGTCCGCTTCTGAGCGAGCTCCCGGATATGCAGGTCGCATCCGGTCCGGACAGCGCGCACGGACATTCGCATAATTTGAGGATTGAGCTGCAAAAGCTGACAGCTCGCGAGCGCCGCAGCCGCGTGCTGTCGCTGGTGCGGGATCTCGTTGCCATGGTGCTGGGGATCAACGATCCCCGGACATTGGCATCCGAGATCGGCTTCGCCGAGTTGGGTCTGGACTCCCTGATGGCAGTGGAAGTCCGGAACAGGCTTGCAAAGCAAACCGGTCTGTCGGTGCCGGCGACCCTCGCGTTCGACCATCCCAATTTGAAGGCCGTGAGCGAATGGGTGCTGGAGGCTCTCGAACTGGGCGACAGCTCGAGAAAGATTGAGACTGCTGCGGTCCTGCGTCATGGCGAAGCGTCAGGCGCGCTTGCGATCATCGGCGTGGGGCTGCGTTTTCCCGGCGGCGCCGAAGATCTGGAGAGTTTTTGGCAGCTGCTGTCGACGGGCGTCGATACGCTGGGGCCGATTCCCGCGGAGCGTTTCGACCGTGCAACCTACTATGACCCGGATCCCGAGCACCGAGGCACATCGTACGTCAAGGAGGCATCGTTACTACATGATGTGGCGGGATTTGACGCGGCTTTCTTCGGGATATCGCCGCGGGAAGCAACGCAGATCGACCCGCAGCACCGGCTGTTGCTTGAAGTCACATGGTCGACGCTCGAGGATGCCGGGATCGTACCTAAATCCCTGGCGGAGTCGACGACCGGATTGTTCATCGGCATTGGACCGAATGAATATCAGACCCGAGGTTTCAATCTAGCGGAGGCAGACGCCTATGCCGCGACGGGCGGTGGGGCGGCATTCTCTGCTGGGCGACTTGCCTACCATTTGGGCGTGCAAGGTCCGGTCATGGCCGTGGACACGGCATGTTCGTCGTCGTTGGTCGCGCTGCACCTCGCCTCGGAGCATCTGCGATCAGGACGGTGCGACTTGGCGATCGTGGGCGGCGTGCAGGTGGCGTCGAGTCCGGAAGCGTTTGTGGTGTTGTCGCAGACGCGCGCGTTGGCGTCCGATGGTCGAAGCAAGACGTTTTCCGAGGCTGCCGACGGATACGGCCGTGGCGAGGGTGCCGCTGTCTTGGCGGTGATGCGGCTGGAGGATGCGCAGGCACAGGGGAAGCGCATAGTCGGCGTGGTGCGCGGAACGGCGGTCAACCACGACGGTGCTAGTTCGGGCCTCACCGTGCCAAACGGAATTGCGCAACGGAAGACGCTGCGAGCCGCATTAGCCGACGCGCGTTTGGGCGCCGCCGACATCGATGTCGTCGAATGCCACGGAACGGGAACGTCGCTGGGGGATCCGATCGAAGTCCAGGCGTTGCACGCGGTGTATGGCCAGGCGCGACCCGAAGATCTCGGACGATTGAAGCTCGGAGCTGTGAAAACGAACGTTGGACATTTGGAAGCGGCGGCGGGCTTGGTCGGTGTGATCAAGATGCTGGCCAGCTTCGAGTCGGAAGCATTGCCGCCTACGCTGCATTGTCGACCGCTCAATCCGCACCTGGATTGGGAACGACTGAATGTCGAGGTGGTGGATCAATTGACTGCCTGGCCTCGCGATGTGGCGCGGCCGCGGCGCGCGGGCGTCAGCGCGTTTGGACTGAGCGGGACGAATGCGCATGTGGTGATCGAGGAAGCGCCGGCGCGCGCTAATGTTGTCAGCGCGGCTGATGCGTCATCGCCATTGCAAGCGTTGATCCCGCTGCTGGTATCGGGCCGTGACGAGGCCGCACTGCGTGCACAGGCGGGCCGGTATGGCGAATGGCTGTCGCAGCATCCGGACGTGGATTGGTCTTCCGTGGTGGCGACGGCGGCATTGCACCGGACGCAGTTCGCTTCGCGGGCGGCGGTCTCGGTGCGCGATGCGGCGGAGGCGATAGAGGCGTTGCGATCGCTGGCCGAGGGTCGCCCGCATGCGGCGGTGTCGGTTGGCGAGGCCAGGGGCGAGGCCGGCAAGCTGGCGTTCCTGTTCACGGGCCAGGGCGCGCAGCAGATCGGCATGGGCCGGGCGCTGCTGGAGACGTGCCCGGCGTTCCGCGCCACGTTCGAGGAGGCCTGCGGCCATTTTGACGAACTGCTGGATCTGCCGCTTCGCGATGTGATGTTTGCGCAAGAGGGTACGGAAGAAGCCTCGAGGCTTGACCAGACCGCCTATGCGCAGCCGGCGCTGTTTGCGGTCGAGGTGGCGCTGTTCCGTCAACTGGAGCAGTGGGGTATCGCGCCCGACATCCTGCTCGGTCACTCCATCGGCGAGCTCAGTGCCGCACATGTTGCGGGCGTGTGGTCGCTCAGGGATGCCTGCCGTGTGGTGGCCGCGCGCGGCCGCCTGATGCAGGCGCAACCCGCCGGCGGCGCCATGGTGGCGATCGAGGCCGGTGAAGCGGAGGTGCTGCCGCTGCTTTCTGAAGGCGTCGAGATTGCCGGCCTGAACGGGCCGCGTTCGACCGTGATCTCCGGCGATGAAGCCGCCGTGCTGGCGCTGGCGGAAGCGTTCAAAAGCAAGGGCCGCAGGACCTCTCGTCTGCAGGTGAGCCACGCGTTCCATTCCAGGCGAATGGAGCCGATGCTGGAGGCGTTCGGCCAAGTGCTGGCGTCAGTCTCCTTCGGCACGCCGCGGCTGCCGGTCGTGAGCAACGTGACGGGCCGTCTGGCGACCAAGGAGGAGCTGTGCAGCGCGGCGTACTGGGTGCGTCAGGTGCGCAGTCCGGTGCGGTTCCTCGACGGCGTGCATGTGCTGGAAGCCGACGGCGTGCGGGCGAGCCTTGAGCTTGGTCCGGACGGCATCCTGACCGGACTAGCAGCGGGATGCTTGTCGGAAGGCTCACCGATGCAGGTGATTGCCGCACAACGCCGCGGGCGCGATGGCAGCGAGGCGCTGTTGGCGGCACTCGGCACGCTTCACGTTCACGGCGTTGGCGTCGACTGGAAGGCCGTTGGCAATCTCGCCAAGCAGCCTGTTGCCTCGCTTCCGACCTACGCGTTCCAGCGTCAGCGTTACTGGCTGGAGGCGGAGAAGGCGGGCGGTGATGTCGCGACGATGGGCCTGTCGGATGCCGCGCATCCGCTGCTGGGAGCTGCGACGCCGCTGGCGGAGAGCGACGGCTTCCTGCTGACGGGGCGGCTGTCGCTGTCGGACGCGGGCTGGCTGGGCGACCACAAGGTGTTCGGGACGGTGCTGCTGCCGGGGACCGGGCTGTTGGAGCTCGGCTTTGCGGCGGCGCGTGCGGTGGGCGCCACGAGCGTGTCGCAGCTGACGCTGCTGGCGCCGCTGGTGCTGCCGGCGGAGGGCGGGGTGCGGCTTCAGGTCCAGGTCGATGGTGGCGAGGCGGGTGCGGCCGAAGGTCGCGGGCTCAGCATCTACAGCCGTGCGGAAGCGGCCTCCGAGGGCTCGTCGTGGACGCTGCATGCGCAGGGCGTGCTGGGCGAGGCTGCGGCAGAAGCCCAAGACAATATCGAGGCAAGCGGCCTCGAAGTATGGCCACCCGTTGCCGGCGAGCCGATCGACCTGACCAGTCATTATGCGCGGCTGGCTGCGCGCGGCTACGGCTATGGACCACTGTTCCAGGGGCTGAGCGAGGCCTGGCGTGTCGGCGATGTTGTCTACGGCCGCGCGGTGCTTGCGGAAGCGCTGGGACCGTCGGCGGAGAGTTATGGCCTGCATCCGGCGCTGCTGGACAGCGCGCTGCATGTGTTGACCCTTGCGCAGGTCGAGGGTCTCGGCGACGGGCCGGTGCTGCTGCCGTTCGAGTGGTCGGACGTGTCTCTGGTTGCGACCGGTGCGCAGGAATTGCGTATCCGTGCATCGGTGCAGCGAAGTGGCGAGGGCGAAGCCCTGGCGGTGCTGCATGTGACCGATGGCAATGGGCGCGCGGTTGTGCGCCTTGGCGGGCTGCGGTTGAGGGAAGCGAGCGATGCGCAGATCCGTGACGCCGCGCGCACCGAGACGCAACATCTGTACCGTCTGGAGTGGCGCTCGGTCGCTTTGAGCGAGAGCGGAGCTCAGGCGCTTGCCTTGCCGCTGATCGTCGGAGGCGACGGCGCGCTGGCGAGGCATCTGGGTCTCGATCACGCCGACAGCGTTGCGGCCGTTGTTACGCGCCTCGACGAGGGCGGAGCGATACCGTCGCAGATCGTGTTCGACCATCTCTCCGAGGCGGGTGGGTGCGTGCTTGCGGCGACGCATGCGACGGCTGCACGCGGTCTTGCCGAGTTGCAGGGAATTCTTGGCGAAGCGCGTCTGGGCGAGACGTCGGTGATTTGGCTGACGAAGGGCGCAGTGGCGACAGGTCCTGATGACGGCGCGTGTGGATTGTCGGGTGCGCCGTTGTGGGGACTGGTGCGGAGCGCGCGGGCGGAACATCCCGATCGGCGGCTACAGCTTGTTGACGTGGATGTGCCGCTTGCGGATGCTTCGCTGCTGTCAAAGCTGATTTCGTCGACGACAGAGCCCGAGCTTGCGCTGCGGCATGGCTCTGTGGTGGCGCCACGGCTGGTGCGCGCCGGAGCAGGCGAGGCAGAGCCGCGGCGTCTTGCTGCTGGCGGGACGGTGTTGATCACGGGCGGTGTGGGCGAACTCGGCAGTGAGGTCGCGCGGCACCTAGTTGCTCGCCACAATGTGCGTCATCTGTTGCTGACGTCGCGCCGTGGCATGGCGACGCCGGGCGCGAGCGAGCTGGTAGCGGAGCTGAAGGCGCTGGGCGCGCAGACGGTTGAGGTTGCCAGTTGCGACGTCTCCGATCGTGCCCCGGTCGGCACGCTCCTGAGGGCCATTGCGCCGGAACGCCCGTTGACGGGTGTGTTCCATCTTGCCGCATTGCTGGACGACGGGATCGTGCCGGCGCTCACCATAGAGCGTCTGGAACGTGTGCTGCGACCAAAACTCGATGGCGCCTGGCACCTGCATGAGCTGACGGCGGATCAGGATCTGGCGGCGTTCGTGCTGTTCTCGTCGGTGGCGGCGCTCGGCAGTCCGGGGCAGGCGAATTACGCCGCAGCGAACGCATTCCTTGATGGGCTTGCGGCGGAGCGGCGGCATCGTGGTCTTGCCGGGCAGAGCCTGCTGTGGGGCCTGTGGGAGCAGCGCGGTGTTGGTATGACGGCGCATCTGGGCCGTGCCGAGCTGATGCGGATGCGCCGCCAGGGCGTGCAGGCGCTGCCGCTGGAGCTTGGGCTCAAACTGCTGGATGCGGCGCAGGCGCTGCCTGACGCGGCGGTGATCCCGATCCACCTGGATATCGGCGTGGTGCAGCGCCAGTTCAACGAAGACGTGCCGGCGCTATATCGCGCCCTGGTGCGCACTGGCTTGCGGCGTGCCTCGACGTCGAGCGGTGACACCAACGCCTTGCGGGTTCGGCTGGTCGCGCTTGCGAGCGACGGTGAGCGGCAGCAGGCGCTGGTGGAGCTGGCGCAGGAGGAGATCGCGGCCGTGCTGGCCTTGCCCGGGGCCTCGTCTGTGCCTGCGGATGCACCGCTGAAAGATCTCGGACTGGACTCGCTGATGGCGGCCGAGATTCGCACCCGCTTGTCGAAGCGGGTCGGAACCAAGCTGCCGACCACGCTCGCCTTCGATTATCCGACGGTGCGGGCAATGTCGCGCCTGCTGCTCGAGAAGCTGGAGCTCGATCGGACTGCTGCTCGACACGATAAGCGGCGGGCGATCACCGCATCGACGGCGGCGTCGGAGTCGATCGCGATCGTTGGGATGAGCTGCCGTACACCTGGAGGTCCGGCGAGCCCTGAGAGCTACTGGGCCTTGCTGGAGCGAGGTGGTGATGGCATTGGCCCGCTACCTGGCCGCTGGAGCCGCGATCTGTTGCGACGCCTGGAAGTCGTGACGGGATGGCTGACGCAGGAAGGCGGTTTTGTCGACGCTGTGGAGGATTTCGACGCTACGTTCTTCGGCATCTCGCCGCGCGAGGCTGCGGAGATGGATCCGCAGCAGCGCCTGATCCTGGAGGCGGTGTGGGAAGCGCTGGAGAGAGCTGGTATCCAACCGGAAGGCCTGAGAGAGAGCCGGACCGGCGTGTATCTCGGCTCCATGGGCAGCGACTACGGCATGCATCGCTCGCTTGAAGACACCACGATGTGGACGACGACGGGCAAGCTGTCGAGCGTTGTGGCGGGTCGCGTCTCCTACGTGCTGGGCCTCGAAGGCCCGGCGATGACGATCGATACGGCCTGCTCGTCATCTCTGTCGGCGTTGCATCTCGCCTGCACGGCGCTGCGGCAGGGCGAGTGCGACCTGGCACTGGCGGGCGGTGTGCACGTGATGTGTACGCCCATAGCCTTGGTCAGCATGGGTGCGGGTGCTGTCGCGCCCGACGGCCGAAGCAAGAGCTTCTCCGACGGCGCTGACGGCGCCGGTTGGAGCGAAGGCTGCGGCGTGCTGGTGCTCAAGCGCCAGTCGGATGCGGAGCGGGATGGCGACGAGATTCTGGCGCTGATCCGGGGCTCTGCGGTGAACCAGGACGGTCGCAGCCAGGGGCTGACGGCGCCGAACGGCCCGAGCCAGCAGCGCGTGATCCGTGCGGCGCTGTCGGCGAGCGGGGTGAGCCCCGACGAGATCGACGTGGTCGAGGCGCACGGCACCGGAACCAGCCTTGGCGATCCGATCGAGGCGGGCGCCCTGGCCGCGGTGTTCGGGCCGACCCGGCGCGAAGATCGCCCGCTGTGGCTGGGCTCGTCGAAGTCGAACCTCGGGCACACCCAGGCGGCGGCCGGCGTCCTCGGCGTGATGAAGATGGTGCTGGCGCTCCGGCACGAGGTCTTGCCGAAGACGCTGCATGCGGAGCATCCGAGCAGTCAGATCGAGTGGGAGGGCAGCGGGCTGTCGCTGCTGCAGCAGGCGCGGGCGTGGCCGCGTGAGGCCTCGCATGTGCGCCGTGCCGGCGTGTCCTCGTTCGGCATCAGCGGGACCAATGCGCATGTCGTGATCGAGGAGGCGCCGGCGCGGGCGTCTGCTGCTGTCAGCAGTGAGATCAACGGCACGGAAGCATCGTCGCAGGCCGTGATCCCGCTGCTGGTATCCGGCCGTGACGAGGCGGCACTGCGGGCGCAGGCCGGGCGTTACGGGACGTGGCTGTCGCAACATCCCGATGCGGACTGGGGCTCCGTGGTGGCGACGGCTGCGTTGCACCGGACGCAGTTCGCCGCGCGGGCCGCGGTGTCAGTACGCGATGCGGCGGAGGCGATAGAGGCGTTGCGATCGCTGGCCGAGGGCCGCCCGCATGCGGCGGTGTCGCTCGGCGAGGTGCGCGACCGCGGCCGTGTGGTGTTCGTATTCCCTGGACAGGGCAGCCAGTGGCCAACGATGGGCCGGGCCCTGCTGGCGGAGTCGGCGGTGTTTGCGCAAGCGATTGCGGCCTGTGAGACGGCGCTGTCGAAATACACGGACTGGTCGCTAACCTCTGTGCTTCGTGGGGATGAGGATCTCGAACCCTCCCTGCTGGAGCGGGTGGACGTGATCCAGCCGGCGCTGTTTGCGATGAATGTTGGCCTTGCCGCCGTGTGGCGCAGTCTCGGGCTGGTGCCCTCGGCGGTGGTGGGCCACAGCCAGGGCGAGATCGCAGCCGCCGTGGTGGCTGGCATCCTCTCGCTCGAGGACGGCGCCCGGGTCGTGGCGCTGCGCAGCCAGCTGTTGCGTGGCTTGAGCGGCCGCGGAGCCATGGCGGTGACGGAGCTTGCGGCCTCGCTCGTGGAAGAGCGGCTGAAAGCGGCGGAATGGTCCGGTCTGTCGGTCGCGGTGGTCAACACGCCGGGCTCGACGGTCGTCTCGGGACCGACTGAAGCGATCGAGCGCTGGGTCGGCTGCCTTGGCCAGGAAGGGGTGTTCTGCCGGCAGGTCAATGTGGACTACGCCTCGCACAGCGCGGAGATGGACCCGATCCTGCCGGAGCTGGAACGCTTGCTGTCGGACCTTAAGCCACAGTCAGGTCAGGTGGCGATGATCTCGACGGTGACGGGATCGCGTTGTGAAGGAGTATCGCTGGACGGGGCCTATTGGTGCCGGAACCTGCGGCAGACGGTGCGGCTCGACCTTGCACTGGCCGAGCTGATCGGTCACGGGCATGGCGTGTTTGTGGAAGCGAGCGCGCATCCGGTACTGGCAATGCCGCTGTCTGCGGCAAGCGGCGAGCATGGCGTGGTGGCGGGATCGCTGCGCCGCGATGGCGGAGGGATGTCGGAGCTTTTGCGCAATCTCGGCACGCTGCACGTTCACGGCGTTGGCGTCGACTGGAAGGCCGTTGGCAATCTCGCCAAGCAGCCTGTTGCCTCGCTTCCGACCTACGCGTTCCAGCGGCAGCGTTACTGGCTTGAGGCGGAGAAGGCGGGCGGTGATGTCGCGACGATGGGCCTGTCGGAAGCCGCGCATCCGCTGCTGGGCGCGGCGACGCCGCTGGCGGAGAGCGACGGCTTCCTGCTGACGGGGCGGCTGTCGTTGTCGGACGCGGGCTGGCTCGGCGACCACAAGGTGTTCGGGACGGTGCTGCTGCCGGGGACCGGGCTGTTGGAGCTCGGCTTTGCGGCGGCGCGTGCGGTGGGCGCCACGAGCGTGTCGCAGCTGACGCTGCTGGCGCCGCTGGTGCTGCCGGCGGAGGGCGGGGTGCGGCTTCAGGTCCAGGTCGATGGTGCCGAGGCGGGCGCCGGCGGCCGGGCCTTGAGCATCTACAGCCGTGCGGAAGATGCGGCCGAGGGCGGATCGTGGACGCTGCATGCGCAGGGCGTGCTGGGCGAGGCGGCGGCAGAAGCCGCCGCCCAAGACAATATCGAGGCAAGCGGGCTCGAGGTGTGGCCCCCCGTCGGCGGCGAGCCGATCGATTTGAGCGGTCATTATGCGCGGATGCAGGCCCGCGGCTACGGCTATGGGCCGCTGTTCCAGGGGCTGGTTGAGGCCTGGCGTGTTGGGGACGCCGTGGTTGGGCGGGCGGTGCTGCCCGATGCGCTGTCGGACTCGGCGGAGAGTTACGGGCTGCATCCGGCGCTGCTGGATGCGGCGCTGCATGTGCTGAGCTTTGATCCTGTTGCGGGCAGCGATCTCGATGGCGGAGCGGATGCGCCGCTGCTGCTGCCGTTCGAATGGTCCGAGGTGTCGCTGGCCGCGACGGGGGCGCGGGAGCTGCGGGTGCGCGCCTCGGTCGAGCGCGGTGGCGAGGGCGAGGCGCTGGCGCATCTGCAACTGGCGGATGGGCACGGGCGGGTGGTCGCCCATGTCGGTGGTCTCAGGCTGAAGGAAGCGAGCGAGGCACAGATCCGTGAGGCTTCGCGCAGCGAGGCGCAGCATCTGTATCGGCTGGAGTGGCGTGCGGTGGCGTTGAGCGATGCTGCCTCTGAAGCACCTCTGATGGTGGGCGGCGACGGCGCGCTTGCGGCGGCTCTCGGGCTTGATCACGTCGAGAGTATTGCGGCTGTTGTTGCGCGGCTCGACGCGGGTGCATCAGTCCCGGCTCAGATCGTGTTCGACCATTTGTCCGATCCGGCTGAACCTGATGGCCCCGTGCTTGCGGCAACGCATGCGACGGCGGAACGCGGGTTGGCCGAGCTGCAGGGGCTTCTTGGCGAGGCGCGCCTGAACGAGACGGATGTCGCGTGGCTGACGCGTGGCGCGGTGGCGACGGGTCCGGATGAAGGCGCCGGCGGACTGACGCGAGCGCCGCTGTGGGGCCTGGTGCGCAGCGCACGGGCGGAACATCCGGACCGGCGGTTGCAGCTCGTCGACGTCGATGCGGTCCTCGCGGATGCGTCGTTGCTGGCGAGGCTGACGTCGACGACGTCTGAGCCCGAGCTGGCGCTGCGGCATGGTGCGGTGCTGGCGCCGCGGCTGGCGCGCACAGGCACAAGTGCGATCGAGCCGCGACATCTTGCTACTGGCGGAACGGTGTTGATCACGGGCGGCGTGGGCGAACTTGGTAGTGAGGTTGCACGGCACTTGGTTGCCAAGCGCGGTGTACGTCATCTGTTGCTGACGTCGCGTCGCGGGATGGCGACGACTGGCGCGAGCGAGCTGATTGCAGACCTGCAAGCGCTTGGTGCGCAGACGGTGGAGATCAAAAGTTGTGACGTCTCGAACCGTGATGCGGTTGGCGCGGTGTTGCGTGGCATCACACCGGATCGTCCGTTGACGGGTGTGTTCCATCTTGCGGCAACGCTGGACGACGGCATCGTACCGTCGCTCAATGTGGAGCGACTGGAGCGTGTGCTGCGACCAAAACTCGATGGTGCCTGGCACCTGCACGAGCTGACGGCGGATCAGGACCTCGCGGCCTTCGTGCTGTTCTCGTCGGCGGGCGGGCTTGGCAGCCCGGGGCAGGCGAACTACGCGGCAGCGAACGTATTCCTGGATGCGCTTGCGGCGGAGCGTCGGCATCGTGGTCTTGTCGCGCAGAGCCTGTTGTGGGGCCTGTGGGAACAGCGCGGCGTCGGCATGACGGCGCATCTGGGCCGGGCCGAGCTGATGCGGATGCGGCGGCAAGGCGTGCAGGCGCTGTCGCTGGAGCTTGGGCTCAAGCTTCTCGATGCGGCGCAGGCGCTGCCGGATGCGGCGGTAATCCCGATCCATCTGGATGTCGCCGCGATGCAGCGCCAGTTCGGCGAGGAGGTGCCGGCGCTGTATCGTGGCCTGGTACGCACTGGCTTGCGGCGTGCCTCGGCCGGAAGCGGTGACACCAACAGTCTGCGGTCGCGGCTGGCTGCGCTTGCAAGCGATGCGGAGCGGCTGGCTGTGCTGATGGAGCTGGCGCAGGAGGAGATCGCAGCGGTGCTGGCACTGCCCGGGGCCTCGTCAGTGTCTGCGGACCAACCGCTCAACGAACTTGGAATGGACTCGCTGATGGCGGTTGCTCTCCGCAACCGTCTGTCGGGGCAGATTGGGACCAAGCTGCCGACCACGCTGGCGTTCGATTATCCGACGGCGCGGGCGATCGCACCGCTGCTGTTGGAGAAGCTCTCATTGAACGAGCGCGCGTCGCTGAGACAAGGTGCGGACGGGAAAAGCAAGGTCCGATCAAAACTCGAAGGGCTGGCATCACTCAGTGCATTGCTTGATAGCGCAGATCCCGAATTTCTGCGCCAGCTCGACCTGGAGCGGCGGCTTTCAGGGCTTGCGGAGATGACTGCCTTGCTGGAGAAGGGAAGTTCTTCTTGTGTCGTTCCCATACGCCCCGGATTTGGAGATCGGGTACTGGTTTACATCCCGGGCCTTGGCCATGGCTCGACCCGCGAGAACACGCCGCAGGTCATAAAAAACCTGGCTGGCGACTATCCTATCGCGGGTCTCAATCCATACCCACTCGCGGCGCAGGGGCTGCTGCATGGGCCTGTCGAAGATCTGGCTTCAAACTATGCGCCACACGTGGAGTCCTGGATCGGCGATCGATCCGTGTTTTTCGTCGGAGGCTCCTTTGGCGGAGTTGTCGCCATTGCACTGGCTTCCGAATTGGAACGTCGGGGCCATCATGTGACTGGAATCGCCTTGCTCGACACGCAGGCGCCGCCTGACCTCCACTCCGTACCAGTCTCGATGATGAATGCCATCGATGGAATGGGATGGGCCCACCTGATGAGAACGTACGGCCTTGCCGAGGACGATTCCGAAAAGCTAGCCGAACTTACCGGTGCACCATCAACCCAGGCCCTGCGCGAGATGATATCCGACAACGTCAAGGGCCAGATCGGCTACGTCCTGCCAGCAGTATCAGCGCCAATTTACATGCTCCACGCAAAGGAGCACGACCCTGCGCTTCGTAGCCTTGAAGAACATTCGCTACCGGATTTGGGCTGGAGCCGGTTTGGGCTTGAGCTGACCTCCATCACCATGGTGCAGGGCACCCACAGCTCCATGTATGCCCATCCGGAAGCACCGGGTCACATCGATGCGCTGTTCGAGAAGGGATCATGATCAGGGGCGCGGCGAAGTCGCGGGTCATCGCTGCTACAGCCGATCAGGCATTGAGTTGATTTAGGACGGCGAGAGCAAATCAATGGGCCGCGCCAAGCGCCGATTGCTGTTCGAATTGCTCAGCAGAGGATACCGAGATGCCACGAAGGTGATCGACATCACTCTGAACGACAAAAACTGATGATCGCGGCAGGAACAATTCCGGCTTGCCGGCCGCGCGGTAAGCAAATGTCCGCTCCGATACCAAGCGGATTGCTCGTCAAATCCCTACGTCAAATAACCGAATTTGTGTGCGAGCTAAGGTGCTCGCACACAATGTTCATGCTGCATATCTCCGCGACACTCCAAACTCAAACCGCCCCAGAGACCACTGCACCACAATTGGCAATTGTCTCAATCGTTGTCGTCAGGGTGTACCCGGCGACGCCGGCGCAACGGGTCTCTTTGCCGAGACTCGGCACCTCGCCCCTCGCGGAGCAGGTCGCCCAGCTTGCGAAGAGGCGTTTCAACCATGCGGTTCGTGAAGCCGGTCATCATCCGGTCGGCCATGCGCCGACCCTCTTCAAAATCAATGTCAAAAAGATCAATGTCTAACAAATCTTCGCGGTATTGGCGCTTGCGGCGTTGCCGCTCGGCATCGGCCCAAGCCTGCTTTTCTTCTTCATTCGGGCCTTCAAGCCATGCTTGCCGACGCTTCTTCTCGCGCTCGGCCCAAGCTGCGATGTCAGCCTCAGGCACAGCCCACGGTTCGTGTTCGCTAAAAGTTTCGGAGGCGCTTTCAGAACGCCGGGAATCCGTCGAAGCCTTGCTCATGAACAATCTCCAATATGGATCAACAAAGGATAGCATGTCCTAAGAACTTGTCCATCCGCCCCACGTCGAGCGGACACGGATCGAAAGTCGGTTTCGCGCGTTGCTTGTGGTTATTTTGCGGCTTTTGAGCGCATTCCCTGTGTGATCTGATCCGTGATGCAGCGCTTGAACCTAATTCTCTGGCGCGGGCTGCTCCATCGCTGCGGCACTTTTTCCGAAGCCCAGGAACGATCGCGAGCCTTGGGCTGGCACCTAGCGTACTCGCCCGAGGCTGCGCTGGCTTACCTCTCGTCCGATCACGTTCGATTGCTCGATGGCGGCAAGCTTGCGTCCCTGACGGAGGGCCAACAGCATAAAAATAAACGCGCAGAAAAGTAGCGTTCCGGGAATGAAATATTGCCCGACTCCGAGTGCAGCATTCAGGCTCGCGAATGCATCCTCACGGAATCCAAGAGATGCAATCGTGCCGATGAGGGCCGTCCAAATGCCATACTGCAAGAGGCGAGCTTGCAACATTCGCAGCGATACTTCGATCGAGCGGCCGGATGTCAGCAGCTTATTTACATTAGCTACGATCTCCTTGGCTTGTCCCCACGTCTCGGTAACGCTTCCAATTGCCTGTCGTTGCGTGAATATCTCGCCAACGTCGATGCGCGCGGCGCGCATCATGAATTGCGCTTCGTCCGCCAGCGGATCGCATGTGGGCGCGAGCTCGAAGACGATTGCATCCCGTGTCAGCAAAGTCCGCAAGTACAGCGAAACCGTCGCCGGAATGGATAAGCCGTGCTGTCGTATGACAGACATCATCCGAACCACGATATGTCTGGCGGCCAGCCAAGTCACGCTTCCGACGGGGCTGCGAAAACCATACAGATAGTCCTCAAGCACGACGGACATATCCCGCCGAAATCTGGCAATGTCTGTGCTCGGTGCGGCTTCGATCCATCGCAACAGCTCATCGGTTGCGTCGTCAAACTGTTCTCGAAGCACGTACTGCATGAAAAACCGAAATGAATCCTGGTGTTCCTCGGTGAACCGTCCGACGACGGCAAAGTCGACATAAGCTATCCGGTTGTCGGGCAGGATCAGGATGCCGGCGGGACTTAGATCGGAATGGAAAAGCCCGTCTCGATAAATCTGGTTGAGTGTGCACCAGTAAATGCGTCGAGCGATTAGGCGCAGATCGTAGTCCTGGTCTTTGAGACTCTGAAGGTATTCCCTGTCGTCGTGTTGGATCGCGTTCAAGATTCGCTGCACGGGGATCCCGTCGACGAATTCCCAAGTCAGAATGCGTTTGGCGGTATATTCTTTTCTGACTGTGAAATTGAACTCGGCTTCATCGCCCTTGGACAACTCCGACATGACTGTCGCATTGCGCGCCGTGTCCGCGAGATCGAGCTCCGAAAATAGAGCGCGCTCAAATTCCTTCACATAGGTGGCAACCGAGTTGGCTCCAAAGACTTTTGCCCAATCCAACGGAGCGGCAAGCCAGTGCATCAGGCGAATATCCGTCAGGTATTTCTTTCGTGTGGCCGGATTTTGGATCTTCACTGCGAGCCGCACGCCGCCCAAGGACGTCGCCCGATGGATCTGCCCGCTTGACGTGACCGCAAAGGGCTCGCGTTCAAGCGCCGCAAAAATCTCGTCGGGGGAACGACCAAGGTCTTCGATGATGATTTGATGAATTGCTGAATAGTCTTCTGCCACCACCTCGTTGGTGATTTGCAGGAGTTCCAGGCAGTAGTCCGCGGGTAACAGGTCAAAGCGAAGAGCCAGAGCCTGACCGAGCTTGACGAAGGTGAAACCCAATTTTTCAAACACGAGGCGCAGGGCGCGCGCCGACTTTTGTGGGCTCGACCGGAAGGGCCATGCCGCTGGCAATTGATACCGCGCCAGCAAAAGCGTCAGTTGGAACAGGCGCGCTATCGACTTGAACAAATCAGGCATCTGCTCTTCCGCGTGCTAACCGTACAAGCCACTGTGATAAAACGTGGAGGCGGGCCATCGCTGCCGCGATCCTAGGTTCCGCTCCAGGTGCGTGCAAGCCGATTGTGGTCGGCTCGCGCGAGACGTTCTCGGCTGAGTTGCGTCGTACGACCGATCAACACTCAATTCCTCCGATGGCCAGTCGGAGCGGAGCCCAACGCTGTACAAATCCGGCCGCGTCGTGCTAAATATCAGCTTTGGCCCACATTGTCGGTCGCGACTTGACCGTTGTGAGTGATTAGCAATTGATCGATAGAATTGGCCACGTGTTTTTGGGTGCGCGTCGGCTTTGCCAAATTATCTCGGCTGTTTCGCGTTTTTACGTCCGTCCCAAGCTTTGGCCAGGAAAGGTAGTGGTTCCACCGGAAGTACGCTTGCGCCTTTTTTTGGAGTACTTGGGCGGCGCATGGATGAAGATCGGACAGGCGCTTGCGCTACGGTTCGATTTGTTGCCGAGCGAATATTGCGCCGAACTGTTGAAGCTTCTCAACCAGACTCCGACTGTTCCATATGATGCGATCCGCCAAGTGATCCTGCATGAACTTGGTTCGTTTCCCGAGCAGATATTCGCGTCCTTTGATCCTGTGCCGCGCGCAACCGCTTCCATCGCTCAGGTTCATATCGCGACCGCACGCGATGGCGAGAAACTCGCGGTCAAAGTGCAAAGGCCCCGCGTCGAGGAACAATTCGAAGCGGATTTTCGTATTTTCCACATGATATCGTGGCTGGTCGGCCTGATGGATTCTTTAGGAGGATCCGCGCTTCGCTCTTTCTCGGAAGAGTTCGAGAAGTGGAGCCGCGAGGAACTGGATTTCACAACTGAAGCAAGAAACACCTTTCGGATACATGTGCGATCCGAGCACGATCCAATTCAGGTCTGTGCGGACGTTCGTTTTGAGTTTTGCTCACGGCGCGTCTTGGCCACCAGGCTGCTGACAGGCATCTCGCTGTTGGAGGTTGGCAATGCAGCGCGAGCGCAAGATACTGGAGCTTTGCGTGCTCTGAATTTGCAACGCGACGATCTCAAAAAGATCGCGCGAAATTACTTTTGGTCGGTTTACAACCAAATCTTCCGCGATGGCATCTTTCACGCAGATCCTCATCCAGCCAATGTCTTCGTGCTCAGCGGAAACAGGATCGGATTTGTCGATTTCGGCGCGACCGGCCGGCTGTCCAAGGAATTCCGGTCGGCACTCTCCGAGGTCTTTATTCATCTGTACCGAAGGAACATCGAGCAAGCTGTCGCCGCAAACTTCAAGTTGCTCGTTCCGTCGGAGGATACCGACCTGCGTCAAGCGCGGGAAGATTTTTTCATCGCGTATCAGATGTATCGGCTTGCGCTGGATATTGCGGGGGCGGACGTGCGGAAGCTTACCACGGAGCTGCTGGTGGGCACCATGACGATTGCGCGACGCCACAAAATTCTCATGCCGCAAGAGCTGAGCATCTATTACAAGACCATCATGACCGTCGATGCGGTCGTTTCTGAATTGGCACCCGACTACGATTGGATTTCCGATTTGCCTGAGTTCTTCACGCGGGGTTTTATTTCCGATGTGAGGGAAGGGCTTCATCGCTGGCCGGAAATCGTGCTGGCGACCAGGCATAGCGCGGACCGTTTGTTGAGTGATGCTAACAGCCTCACAGCATCGTTCCAGTTCTTTAATCCCGCTTTGAAGAGCATCCAGACGAGGGCCGTGCTCTACGGAATCTGGTCCGTCGCCTTTTGTGTGGCAGCCTATTTGGCCGCGAAGGGTGACATGTCGCTCCTGAATGACATCGTGGGCGTGAGCAATCGTTGGATCGTTTTCGGCTTCATGGGAGCTGCAATCGTTTCCTTGCTTCTGATGCAGCGCCAAATCCGAGATATTCGGAAAGTCAAAACTTGATTGGAAGCTAAGCTTTCGTCCGCTCTGTGTTGGCGGTCACAGAATTTTAGGAGCAAGTAGGTTCCGCTCGGTGGTCGAGCACTCCGACCGCACGGTTTGTGCAACCGCGATCTTGCCTGCTTGAGCATTCGATATATCGTGTTGTCTGCGCGAGGCCCATGGTGAAGAGCATGAATACTCAAATTCCGGACACGCTCGATCTGGACGTCGGCCGCAATGCAATTGCTGCGATCCCGCGTCTTTACAATTTCGCCGACGATGTCCTGGCTCGAAATCTGGTGGCGGGACGCGGGGGCAAGACCGCCTACATCGACCAGCGTGGGGCCTGGAGCTATGGTCAGCTCGCGGAGCGGGTGGCTCGGTTCGGAAATTTGCTGCGCAATCTCGGCATTCAGCGTGAGCAACGTATCCTGATTTGCCTGACCGACACAATCGACTCGCCCACGTGTTTTCTTGGTGCGGTCAAGGCGGGCGTGGTCGTGGTGCCCGTTAATACGTTGCTGAGTGAGGTAGAATATCGAGTCATATTGGAGGATAGCCGCGCTCGCCTCCTGATCGTTTCGGAGGAGCTATACCCTCGCTTTGCGAATCTGATCGACGCGAGTCCGGACCTCGAGCATGTCCTCGTGTCGGGCACCCATGGCTTCGGGCGCACGCTTTTCGAGGACGCGCTGCAGGCGGCCGCTACAACCGAACATACCGCGCCGACCGTCAAGGACGAGATATGCTTCTGGCTTTACACCTCGGGTTCGACCGGAACGCCGAAAGCTGCGGTGCACGTCCATGCCACCCTGGGGCTCACCGCCTCTTGCTACGGTGCTCACGTACTCTGCCTCACCGAGGAGGACGTCGTCTATTCGGCGTCGAAACTGTTCTTTGCCTATGGCCTCGGCAATTCGATGATTCATCCTCTTTCGGTTGGTGCGACGACGGTGCTGGCGTCAGAACGTCCGACGCCCAACTCGGTCGCGGAGCTCATGCGAAGGCACGGCGTTACCGTGTTCTTTGCGGTGCCGACTTTCTATACGGCGTTTCTTGCGGCGGATCCGGTGCAGCGCGAAGCGCTGAAGCTCCGGCGTTGCTGGTCCGCCGGCGAGGCGCTTCCGGTCAATATCGGGCGGTCCTGGAGCGAACGCTTTGGCATGGACATCCTTGATGGTCTCGGGTCTACGGAAGTGATCAGCACATTCCTGTGCAACCGCCCAGGAGCAATTCGCTACGGCACCAGCGGCAAACCCGTACCAGGCTTCGAAGTCCGTCTGGTTGACGAGGCGGGGGCCGTTGTCGCGCCGGGAGAAATGGGCGAATTGCAGGTTCGAGCACCGACCGCCGCAATCATGTATTGGAATGACCGCGAGCGGTCCCGTTCGACCTTTCTGGGCGAATGGCTTCGTTCGGGAGACAAATACATTGAGGACAAGGACGGCTACTATTCGTATTGCGGGCGCCGGGACGATATGATGAAGGTCGGCGGTATCTACGTCTCGCCATTTGAGGTCGAGGGGGCGCTGCTGACCCATCCCGACGTGCTCGAAGCGGCGGTCGCAGCATGGCCCGACGAGGATGGCCTGATCAGGCCCAAGGCGTTTGTCATTCTCAAGCCTTCCGGCAAGCCGAACGAAGCCATGGCGCTTGCGCTGCGCGACCATTGCCGCAAGCAGCTCGCTGCTTTCAAATATCCCCGCTGGATCGAATTCCGCACAGAATTGCCGAAGACTGCGACGGGTAAGATTCAGCGCTTTAAATTGCGCGCGGAAGGCGCTGATCGTGCGGATGAGGCTGCGACGGAATAGAACAGCAGGACCAGAGTTCGGTAGCTGCTTTGTAATAGTCGACGGAGTTGCACCACATCTGCTCAGAGCTCGGCCGCCGCGCGCTTACTGATCGAGAGCTCTCAAGATCGTCGCGCGCATGCGATCGACAGTATTGTTGATGAAGAAGTGATTTCCTGCGACTGCTTCACTAAAGAAGGACCCTCTCGTTTCCTTTTCCCAGCCAGCCATCGAAGATGGCGGACACAGATGGTCTTGCTCTCCAGCAATTGCGTAGATGGGGCACGCAAGCGGCGTTCCGGGCAAGTACTGGTACGTTTCGTACATTTTCATGTCTGCCTTGAGGATCGGCAATAGCATCTCCAGAAGGTCGGGTTCAGCAACGACAGCCGGAGAGATCCCGCCGGGATACCGGGCCATTTGCTTCTTGATGAATTCGGCATCGGGAAGCGTGTGCAGATGCGGGAGACTCAGCTTCTCCGTAGGTGCTTCGATCGCAGCCACTATCAGGGCTTGCGGTTGCTGCTGCCTTGCATCTTGCGCCAGAATACGCGCCGTTTCGAAAGCAATGAGCCCGCCAAGACTATAACCGAACAAGACGTAGGGCATCCGTGACAGATGTGTGATCTCGTCAGCCAGGCTCCGGGATGCGTCACTAACCCTGGTCAATAGGGGCTCCCGCCTGCGGTTCCAGCGTCCCGGCAGCTGGACTGCGCCGACCTCGATGTTTTCGGGCATGCTGCGCGCAAGCATGTGGTAAACTTGTGCGCTCCCACCGGCATAGGGGACACATAAGACCCGCGCCTGTGGATCGCGGCGTTCCGGGCGAAACTCTATCCAGGGACTAAGCATTGGAGCAATATTGCGAGAGGAGATACGGCGCGCACAATTAAGACGCCTCAGACGCACATTGGTCAACCGCAACGTGGCGAGAGCAATTCCAAGCCTAGCGCCGTAAGGCCGCCGCTGAATAGTCGTAGGACAAATTTATCGCCTCGGAGAGACGCATATGGATCCTTCTTCAAGGGACGAGGAAATTCGAACGCTTCGGAGGCTGCTCGCAATGCGCGAGGCCCAACTCGTGGAAGCAATGAATGAAATCGAGCGGCTCAAGAGCCAGTTCGTCTCTAAAGGGAATCAACAGAACACATCGACTTGCTCTGTATAAGAGAGCGCCAAAGAAGGCGCACGCAGGCAAGCGCAGCGCAACCGACTGCCTGCCGCCGGCCGGCGATACGATCAGGGCGCGCGACGCTATGCTGCCACTTCCAGCGGCTTCCGCTCGGCAAGAGCGGCTGCGCGGGCGTTCAATCGGCTTCGGATGAGGTCGAGTTGTCGCGTGCGTTGCGACGGCAAAAACAGTTTCCTGACGCCGGAGGACCATTCGGAACGCAGGCCGTTGTCGACGATCGGCGCGCAGTGCTGGTCCTGCGCTTCGCCGTGGTGATCGGGCGAGCTCCTCAGCGTTTCGTCGACACGGAGCAGGGACTCGCAGGGCGCGCCCTCGGCGTAGATCACGTCGTGGCTCTCGAGCTTGATATGGAAAAATTCCAGTTCGTCATGCTCGTGAGCCGGGTAGAGCGAGATCGTGGTATCGTTGATCAGGCTTTCGGCCGGGATCAGCAGCCCATCGATCAGCAACGCGTGACCTCCGGTCACGAATAGGTCGGCTGACGGGACATTGGTCGCCAGCGCGCCGCGCGCGATGCGGACTGGGCGCGCGTGCTTGTCCCATGGCCTGCCCGCATCACGCCTGGTCCGCCGAAATCGCCCAATCCATTCGATCGGCCGTGCGCCCCCGAACGCGGTCGGGACGATATCGCCGACGCAGAGGTCTTCGATCTTGCGAGAGCCTGTCAGGGTCGCGATCCCAGTGCCTTTCAGGAAGCAGTTTTGACCGTGGTAATAGGCGCGGGCGGGCCTCGCCCCGTACCCTGCGATAGCCGCCGCCGCGGCGAAAATCGTACGCCGCGTCAGCGCTTTGGATGGGGCCTTCGCTTGATCTGACTGAGCCATTTCGGCGCGTCTCCAAAATTCCGCTACCCGGGCCGTCTGTTCCAGACGAAATCGGAAATGATGCGCCGTAGCGTTATCATTGCAGGTTATGTTAGTCGAATGTTATATTCGCGCATGCGCTAGGTAAACCCCTGCGGACGCAACGCCGGCTGCGACACGATCTCGCGCGCTTCTGCTTAGAACAGGGAATTCTGGGGCCATCGCAGCGCATGCCGTTGTCCGGCCGCAATTTGTCCGTCGCTCATTTTCGAGGCGACCGCGTTGCGCAACTTGGCAAAATTGTCACGCCGGCGTTTGGGCGCATGCGATGCCGCCAGGTTGAGCCATTTGTAGGCGGCAACGTCGTCCTGCGGAACGCCCTGGCCCTTGTCGTAGGCGAGGCCGAGCAGATACTGCGCGGTGGTATCGCCCTGTTCGGCCGCTTGCCTGTACCAGTAACCCGCGGCGTCATAGGCCTGCGGAAGCCCCTGGCCGGTCGCATACATGAAGCCGACCATCCCTTGGGCCTGCGCATTGCCGCGCTCGGCGAGCGGAAGCAAAAGGCGCGCGGCATTATTGTAGTCGCCGCGGCTGAATGCGGCGCTGCCTGCGCCGAGCGTATCCGCGTGTGCAACGCCGGTCGCTGCGAGCGCCAGCACGATGGCGGCGAGGAAGGGCCTGCTCGACCTGATCATGTGATTCACTTGCATTTTCGGAGTAATTTGTGCGGGCTCAGCGGTAGGTCGTTGGCCCGGTCTGCTTCGGCCCGATCGCGTTGATCGTGCCGCGCAGCTTGGTGCGCAGCTCTTCGGCGACGAAATGGGCGTCGGCGCCGTCGCGAATGATTTGCGGGCGGATGAAGATGATGAGCTCGGTGCGTTTGACTTGCTTGTCGGTCTGTCCGAACACGGCTTCGCCGATGACGGGAATCTGGTCGAGCCCCGGAATACCCTGGCGGGATTTGGTCTGGCTGTCGCTGATCAAGCCCGCCAGCAGCACGGTCTGGCCGCTCGCGACCGCAACCGAACTGCGCACCTTGCGGGTCGACACCGTCGGGGTCAGCGAGTTGGTCGAAGTCGAGGAGGAGCCCGACGTCGTGGAACTGGCCACGGGATTGGAGATCTCCTGCTCGACGTCGAGCCTGACATTGCCGTTCGCGTTGATGCGCGGCACCACGCGCAGAATGATGCCGGTGCTGCGATAGTCGGTGGTGTTAGCGATCGTGTTGCTGCCGGTCAGCACGGTTGCGCTACCGGTCTGGATCGGGATTTCGTCGCCGACCTGAAGCGTCGCGATCTGATTGTCGATCACCACGACTGAGGGATTCGACAGCACCTTGACGTCCGTGATCGCATGCAGCGCGTTGAGCACCGCCCTCGGTGTGGACGCACTGCCGACCAGGAAATTGAAGCCGGGGATGGCGCGCTGGAGCGCGACGTCGGCCGCCGCGGCAACGACCGCCGAGGCGCCGTTATAGCCGAACGAGCCGGTGTCCGGTTTGAGGCCGAGATCGCGGCTCATAATGTAGGACTGGACGCCGTATTGCAGATCGTCGGTCAGCGTGACCTCGGCGATCGTGGCATCGATGGCGACCTGGAGCTGCGGCTGGTCGATTTCCTTGATGGTCTGCTCGATGATGCGGTACTGCTCCTGGCTCGCATAGATCAACAGCGTGTTGTTGACGCTGTCGGCGGTGATGCGAACGCCATCCAGGACTCCGGCCCCACCGGGGCCTCCTCCACGGCCTCCGCTCTGACCTGAGGCGGAATTGTCGAACAGACTGCCGCCGCCCTGGCTCGTGGCGCTTGCGCCGTAGCTGGCTTGATTGCCGGAAGACGCGTCCGCCGTTGCGCCGCCACCGGCGCTCCGCCCACTCGATCCGAAGCCCCCTGAAGATTGGCCGGTGGGTGAGGCCGAAAGCCGGTTGAGAGCGGAGCCGCCGCTCGAGCTCGCCGACAAGCCGGAGCCCGGTGCGACCTGGCCGGCGGGGCTGTCCAGCGGGGATGACGAGGATCCCGACGAGCTGCTGCCACCGAAGACATCGTTCAGCACGCGGGCGATCTGCTTGGCGTCGCCGAACTTCACGCGATAGACGTGGACCGCCGATCGTCCCGTATTGGTCGTGTCGAGGCGACGAATCCAGGTCTCGACGCGGCTCAGCAGTTCCGGCCTGCGCGTGACTGCGAGCACCGCGTTCATGCGGGCGATCGACTGGAACTTGATGACGCCCTGCGTCATGCCGCCTTCGCCGGAGTCCACGATCTTCTCGAGCTCGGCGATGATCGGGCCCGGATTGCTGTTCTGCACCGGGAAGATGCCGACGGATTGCCCCTTCAGGAAGTCCGCATCGAAGCTGAGCACGAGGTCGACCGCGCTGCGGCGCTCGCTGCCCGTACCCTGGATCAGGATGAGATTCCGGCTGGTATCGGCGCGGATCATGCCCTGCTTGGCGGCAAAGCTGTCGACCAGCTTGATGACCGTCTGCGCGGAGACATATTGCAGCGGCACGACAGTGATGCCGTAGCCGGGCGTCATGCGATCTGACGCATCCGCCAGTCCGGTCCCAACGGCATCGGACGCCGGCATCACCCGGTAGCCGGTATCATCCCGCACCAGCGCTGCACCGACGAGGCGTAGGGAGTTCTCGAGCGCGAAGGCGACATCCGTTTTCGGGATGGGGCGGCCCGACGAGAGGCTGATATTGCCCTGGACGCGCGGATCAATCACGTAGCCGACGCCGAGGATGTCCCCGAGCACGATTTTGGCGACGGATGAAATCGGCGAATTATCAAAATTCAGCTCGAACTTGTCCGTGCTTGCGGTGGCGGCCTGCGCCGACGTTGCCGTCGGGGCATCATCTCCGGGGTCGGCGGCGTAGATCGCGGTCTTGGCCTTGGGGCCGGTGGAGAGCTGCCGTTGCGGCAGCTGGCTCGGATAACGCGGCAGCAGGTCGACCGAGCGGACCTTGTCGAAGACGTCAGGGTCCTTGTTGTTGTCGGCGTCAGCGATGCTGCTGACCGTGTTGCAGGATCCCAGCAACACGGAGATGAGGACGCATTGGACAATCAAGCCGATCCGGAATGTTGCTCGGCTCACTGGACTGCCTCACTCACGCGCCGCCCGTTGTCATGGCCGGGCTGATGCCGGCTTGCTTAACCGTCTCGTGTGACAGTCTTGTGTTATGAATGTCGACGGCATCGCATTGAATGTGAGAGGTATTGTTATCTTAATGTGATGTGATCGAAATTGTGAAGGTGCGTCAACGGCTTTTCACCCCGCCAAGGCGTGAACTGTCGGGACCGGTGCTGCGACGGATCATCACGTCACATTTCCAATCGGAAAACTAAGGTAAACGGCGCGCTCGCCGCTCTGCGGCCATCAGAGTGACTGCGGTAGACATTCATGGCTTCCCCGAATGCGCACGAGTTCGCAGCTCGTTTCAGCCAGAAGGCCGGCCTGAAGGCGGACGTGGACAAGCTGGGCAGGCTGAACGGGTCTGGTCCCGCCGAGGGCGGGTTGCGCAAGCTGTGGGAAATGAGCGAACTGTCGGCGAACGAATTTGCCGACGAGGTGGCGCTGTTCTTCGAGCTGCCGCGTGTCGCGCTCCAGGAGATGATGGCGGCAGAATCCCGGGTGCAGCAATTCTCGCGGCGATTCTTGCGCGAAATGGCGGTGTTTCCGTGTCAGCCGCCGGGCGGTACACCGCTTCTCGTGCTGGCCGACCCGACCGACCGTGCGTCGATCCAGGCTGCCGCGATTGTGTTGGGGATGACGCCCGCGATCAAGGTGGCGTCGTTCGAGGATATCGCCACCGCACTCGACCAGCGCCTTGGCGAGGAGGAGGCCGTAACTGCCGAGACCGCTGCCAGCTCGACCGCACAGGACGATGATATCGACAATCTGCGCGACCTCGCGAGCGGAGCCCCCGTCGTCCGCGCCGTTAGCGACATGTTCGAGACTGCGGCAGAGCTGCGCGCCAGCGATATTCACATCGAGCCGGGCCGAACCTCGCTGGTCATACGGATGCGCGTCGACGGATTGTTGCGCAATGTCGCGACACCGAGCGGCGTTCCTCCAGCAGCAGTGATCTCGCGCATCAAGATCCTGGCGGGCCTCAACATTGCCGAGCGCCGCCTGCCGCAGGACGGTGGCGCGCGTGTCCGTGTCGCGCGTTCGGAAATCGACGTCCGCGTCGCGATCATGCCGACGCAACACGGCGAGTCCGCTGTTATCCGCCTGTTGCCGCGCGACCGCGCCCTGCTGTCGATCGACAAGCTGGGCTTCCTGGCTGGCGACCAGAGCAAATTGCGACGCATGCTGGCCTTGCCGCACGGCATGGTGATCGTCACCGGACCAACCGGCAGCGGCAAGACAACGACGCTTGCGACCGTGCTGTCGCTGCTCAACGAGCCGACAAGGAAGATCCTGACCATCGAGGATCCCGTCGAATACGAGATCCCCGGTGTCTCCCAGTCCCAGGCCAAACCTTCGATCGGACTGACGTTTGCGACCGCGCTGCGCTCCTTCGTGCGCCAGGACCCCGACGTCATCATGGTCGGCGAGGTCCGCGACTCCGAGACCGCCCATGTCGCCATCCACGCCGCGCTCACCGGCCATCTGGTGCTGACCACGCTGCACACCGAGACGGCGGCAGCTGCGGTGCCGCGCCTGCTTGATCTCGGTGTCGAAGCCTTCCTGCTGCGCTCGACCCTGCGTGCGGTGATCGCGCAACGTCTGGTCCGTCAGCTCTGCGATCGCTGCAAGGCCAGCCGGCCGCTGACCCACGCCGACGTCGAGGCGGACCCGCGCTACACGGCGGTCGGTCTGTCCGTCGGCAATGTCATCTTCGAGCCTGTCGGCTGCGAGCGGTGTAGCGGTGTCGGCTATCGCGGACGTATCGGCGTGTTCGAGGTGCTCGAGATGAACGAGGACGTCCGTGCCCTGGTCGAGGAGAAATCCGACTGGGAGTCCATCGACAAGGTCGCCATCCGCAACGGGATGACGACGATGATCGAGGATGGCCTCGCCAAGTGCCTGTCGGGCATGACCTCGGCGGCCGAGATCCTTCGCGTGACCACCGTGCGGTGACGAGATGCCGAACTTCCGCTACCGCGCGCTGACGCAGAAGGGAGAGGTCGTTTCCGGCTCGATCACCGCGTCGAACCTCGCCGAGGTCGCCCAGCGTATCGAATATCTCGGTCTGGTTGCCATCGATGCAGGTCCCGAGGAGGAAGCCAAAGGCTGGTCGTTTTCGCTCGCCTCGTTCTCGCTGTCGAAACCGGGCTCGGCCGATGTCACCATTTTCACGCGCGACCTCGCCTTGTTGTTGAAGGCAGGTGCGCGCCTTAACGACGCGCTGGAGCTGCTCGCCAACGATATGGACGTCGGACGGTTGCGGCCGGTCATCAACGACATCAAGAATGCGATCCTGTCCGGTGAGAGCTTTGCCGAGGCGCTCGGGCGCGAGCCGAATTTGTTTCCGGCAATGTATGTCGCCCTCGTCAGGGTCGGCGAGATGTCCGGCGGCCTCGACCACATCCTGGAGACGATCGGAAGCGAGCGCACACGAGCCGAGGCCCTGCGCCGCAAGGTGACCGGCGCCCTGCAATATCCTGCCTTTGTGCTGCTCGCGGCCGGCGGCGTGCTGATCTTCTTCGTCACGTTCGTGCTGCCGCAATTCTCCGCGGTACTGCGCGATTTCAACGCCAAGACGGATCCGGTCATCGAGGTGTTCCTCACGCTCTCTGACGTGCTGCGCGGTCACGGGGTCGAGGTTGGCGCCGCGGTCGGCATCGCCGTCATCGGCGGCTGGCTGGCGTGGCGGAGGCCCGCTGTTCGCGCCGGCGTCGTGACGCAGCTGGCGCGGCTCCCGGTGATCTCGACAGTCGTGGAATTTCACCGCGCCGCGCTGTTTTCGCGGAACCTCGGCATTCTGCTCGGCAGCGGTGTGACACTGACAGCAACGTTGCGCATCCTGATCGACATCATGACCGCCACGGGCGACGTACCGGCATGGGCGGCGATGGCCGATCGGGTGCGTCATGGCGGCAGGCTCGCGGACGCGCTGGCCGCCTCGGCCGTCTTGCCGCCGGTCGCCGTGCGCATGCTGCGGCTCGGTGAGGAGACCGGCCAGTTGCCGACGCTGTCCGGCCGTGTAGCGGAATTTTACGAGGAGAAGCTGCAGCGTCAGCTCGATCGCGTCGTGGCCATTATCGGCCCGGCCGCGATCATCCTCATCAGCGTGGTCGTCGGCGGCCTGATCGTCTCGGTGATGACGGCGCTGCTCTCGGTGACGCAAGTTGTCGGATGAACAGGGGAGAATGCGCATGATCGGCTTTTCGAGGAGGAGCCTGTTCGCTCCGCCCAGGCGGCGCCGGCGCCGCCTGGGGGAGGAGGGCTTCACGTTGGTCGAGATGCTGGTGGTCATCACCATCATCGGCATGATCATGGCGCTGGTCGGCCCGCGAGTGCTCAACTATCTAAGCGAGTCTCGGGTGAAGGCGGCCAAGATCCAGATCCAGAGTTTCACCAGCGCGCTCGACCTGTTCTACCTCGACGCCGGCCGCTTCCCGACGAGCTCGGAAGGGCTGGCCGCGCTCGCGCATCCGGTCAGCGGCGTGTCGTCCTGGAATGGGCCCTACGTGAAGGGCGGCAGTGTTCCCAACGATCCATGGGGCAACCCTTATGTCTACAAGCAACCCGGAGAGAAGGACCCTTACGAGATCCGCTCGTTCGGCTCGGATGGACAGGAAGGCGGGACGGGAACGGCTGGCGATATCTCATCGGCAGCGAAGTAATCTCGAGAGCGGGGAGGCCGGTTTCACCCTGCTCGAGATGGTCTGTGTCCTTGCCATCATGGCGCTGCTCGTGGCGATTTCGCTTCCGCGCATGCCGATGGCCACCTCGCGGCCGAAGCTGGAGGCCTACGCGATTCAGATCGCCACGCTGCTGAAGGCCGATCGTAATGCGGCGATGGGACGCCGATTGTCGGTCAGCGCTGTGGTCGACGCGCCCGGGCGGATCGTCCGGGCCGGCTCGAGCGGGGGAGTTGTCAGGGTGCCGGACGACGTCGTGTTCGACGCACTGCTGCCGCAGCGCTGCAATGGTCGAGAGATGCCGTCGGTCATTACGTTTCTCCCGAGTGGAATGTCGTGCGGCGGAGCAATACGGCTGACCCGGTTCGGCAGCGGGTTCGATGTGCGGGTGAACTGGTTGACGGGAGGAGTGGACATTGTCACGCAGGAAGTCGTCCAGGCGGCGCAGTGAGGCCGGCTTCACGATGATCGAGGCGGTGATCGCGCTGGCACTGCTGTCGATCGTGCTTGCGGCGGTCGGTTCGCTCGTGGCCAGGAACGTGCGCGGTGCGCAGCAGCTCGAGCAGCATACTGCCCTGATGCAGACGGCGCGCCTGATCGCATCCCGCCTTCCGCAGGAAGGCCAGCCGCTTCCGACGGAGCTCTCCGGCAGGGAGGCCGGCTATCGCTGGCAGATGCGGATCTCGCCGTTCGTGGATGCCGACACGGCGGTTCCGGACTCGCCGTTCGTTCCGCAGCGGGTTGAACTGCGCGTGCAATCGCCGACCGGGGCGATCGTTTCGTTCGAAACCGTGCGTCTGCAATACCGGGACGGGCGGCAATGAGGTCGATGCTCGTCCGGCTGTGGAGATCGAACGCGGGCTTCACCATGTTCGAGGCCCTTGTCGCGCTGGCGGTCATGGGGCTGGCCTTCGGCGTACTGGCCAGCGTGACAGGGGCGTGGTTGCCGCCATGGAATCGTGGCCTGCTCCAGACCCAGCGCAACGAACAGGTCACGGTCGCGCTTGATCGCCTGGCGGCCGATCTGTCTGCCGCCGAGTTTGTCACGCCGAACCGGGACAACACCGCCGCCTTGTTCCGTGGTGATGATTCCTCGATCGTCTTCGTGCGCTCGGCTGTGGGTCCCAACAACCGCCCGGGTCTGGAGATTGTGCGGATCGGCGAGATGACCGATCGCGCGGGGCGGGCACTGGTGCGCGCCCAGGCACCCTTCGTCCTTCTCCCGACCGGCGATCCTGCGGTTGATCCAATACCGTTTAGGGATCCTGTCGTGTTGCTGCGCGGGCCGTTTCGCATCACCTTCGCCTATGCCGGTCCGCGAGGCGATTGGCGCGCTATCTGGCCCCCTTGGGCGGGTCTGCCGACAACGGTTCGCTTCGACCTTCACGACGCCGATGGAACGATCGTGCTCTCGACCGCGACGCGTGTCCGTGCCAACGCAGCGGCACCTCAGGGCGAGCCGGCCAATGATGCTCGCCCTGGCGAAAGTCAGGCCGCAAGTAACGATGGGACGGGGCGCAGGTGACCCAGAACCCTTCAAATGTCGGCTCGAGGACGGCTGAGCGCGGCTTCATCGTGGTGGCGACGCTGTGGCTGCTTGCCGCCCTGGCCGGGTTGATCCTGGTCGGCTCGGTGTACATGACCCAATCGGCCATTGCACTGAGCGCGTTCGACGCGGCCACGCAGCTTCAGATGATATCGACGGCTGGCGTCGAGCTGGCTGCCTACCAGTTGTCCGGTGCCGCACCTGAGGTGCGCCCATCCCATGGCAGCTTTACGTTCCGGCTGGCGAACGCAAGGGTCGCGGTGGAGTATCAGTCCGAGGCCGCACGCATCAACTTGAATATGGCGCCTCGATCCGTGATCGCCGGCCTGTTTGTGGCCCTCGGCGTCGAGTCCGGAGCGGCCAGCCAGTTTGCGGATCGGATCGCGGCGTGGCGGAGTGCGCCAAAACCAAATGTGCAGGACCAGGAGGATACTCTCTACGTTGCTGCCGGCTTGGCGTACCTGCCGCGCCACGCTCCCTTCAGTAATGTGGACGAGCTATCGCTCGTTCTGGGAGTACCCGCAGAGCTGGCGGAACGCGCACGGCCGTTCCTGACATTGTACAGCGGCATTGCGGGGGTCAACGTCCTGGAGGCGGCTCCGGAAGTGCTTTCCGCACTTCCCGATATGACCTCTGCGAAGGCTGATGCATTCCTGGGTCAGCGTGACGCGTTGTCCTCGAACGATCCGGAATTCGTCCTGGGCATTCTCGGTGGCGGGGTGACCGGTGCGACGGTCGCCGCAAGCAATGCTTACCGCATTCGCATGCGTATCATTCTTCCCGACGGCAGAGACAGCAGATCGGAGGGTGTCATCGTGTTGTTCGATCGCGGCGCGAAGAGTGCCTATCGGGTGTTCACGTGGCGAGATGACATAGATCCGTCGAGAGGGGGAACGCAAAGATGAGCGTCGTCAGTGAAATTACGGCAGCGTCGTCCTTGTGGATTGACACCGTGGCCGGTGTCGTGAGCGCCCGGCTCGCGAATGTGAAACCGGTTCGCCGGATCGAGGTCGCCGAAAATGAGGCCGGGGCCTTCACGATGCGCCTCGCGCCGACAACCAAGATCGCGGACGGCGAGCTCTTCGCCTGTCGCGTCGCTGTGACCGACGGTGCGTTGAACGATCCGCTTTCGCCGCAATGGGCGGCCGCAGTGCGGGGAGGGGTGGTCGAATTGCAGCTCCGGCCGTCCCGCTTTGTCTTCCGTCCGATCGAGCTGCCGGGCCGCGCCGCCGAGTTCCTCGACGGAATCATCCGCGCCCAGATCGATCGCATCACGCCGTGGGCGCCGAGCGAAGCGCTATTCCACTGGACTGCTCCGCACACCATCGCCGGCGACCGCATCGAAACAACGGTGGTGGCCACCGGGCGAACGGCGGCCTTGTCCTTGGTGCAAGCCTTCTCTGACCTGGGAGCAGCAGGTGTCGGGATCGTGACCGAGACACAAGAGCATGGCCGGATCACCGTTCTCGATCAGCGGAGCAGCAAGCTGGCGGAAAGCCGCTGGATACGTACCGCCCTGATCGCGAGCCTTGCGGCAACAGGCGTGCTGGCGATGCTGTCACTCGGCCTTGGCGGGTTCGTCGCAGATTCCTACGACACGCAGCAACAGCAAACCCAGCAGCGGATCGCGGAACGGCGCGCAGTCATGCGCGGCAACCAGACGGGCTCCAGCGGCAGCCCGCTCGACCTCCTGATCCGCCGCAAGCAGACCTCCCCCTCCAGCGTGATCGTCATCGAAGCGCTGTCGGCGTTGCTGCCGCAAGACACTTACGCAACCGAGGTCCGGATCGAGGGCGACAAACTGCAGATCGTCGGCGTCACCCGCGACGCACCGTCCCTGATTTCGATCCTGGAGCAGTCGCCGCACTTTGCGAGCGCGGGATTCTTCGCGCCGACGACACACGCCGCCAACGAGTCTGGCGAGCGTTTTCACATCGAAACCAAGCTCAAACCATATTTCGGGTCCGGCACATGATCAGCATGCAGAGGGTCGAAGCCCTTCTCTTACGGTTTCCGATCGCGGCGGCCGCCGCCTACGTCGCCCTGATCGTACTCTTCCTTTTCGTCACGATCGGCACGACGCTCGACATCCTGGAGCGGCGCGGAGCGGCGGGCGCCGCCATGGAGATCCTCGATCGCCTGGACACTCGCGGTCCGGAACGTGCCCCAGCGGCACGGGCTGCGGTCAATGTCCCGTCAGGCTCGCCCTTCCTCGAAGGCGGGAGCGCCTCGCTTGCCGGCGCAACACTTCTCCAACGGGTTGCGGCGGCAACGAAGCGGGTGAACGGCAATACCTTGTCGTCGCAGGTCGATCTTCAGGGACCTAAATCCAAAGCAGGCTTCATTACGGCCACCTCGAATTTCGAGATCGATCCGGCCCAGCTCCAGCCCCTTCTGTACGATCTGGAGGCGGGTATGCCATTTCTGTTCGTCGACGAACTCGTCGTACAGGCGCCTTCGGCATCGACTCAGGGCGGAAAGCTGCGCGTGTTGCTTGGCGTGTCCGGGCAGCGGCAAAGCCAGAAATAAAGTAGGTCATGCGCTGCAGCCGGCGCCGCGCCCCCGTTAGCCGCACGATGTTGCCGGCGGATATCACTTGATCGAGCGGCAACGTTAGCGTTATAACGATAGTATCACATTGCCGATGGATGCGAACGTTATTGCCCGTCTCGGTGTTCATCTGGAAAAAGGCGTGGAAATGCGCGCTCTTGCCGTGCTGATTGGTTTGGTACTGATCGGCAACGCCGAGGCACTGGCCGCGAACACGCCGCTCGTGATTGATGCGCAAACCGTCGATCCGAGTGGTAGTGATTTGTTCGCGCCGAGGCCGGTTGACGCGCCGGTTGCCGCGGCCCCGGTTGCCACAGCGCCGCAGCCCGGTGCGGCTGCGACCACCACGCCTGCGACCGCGCTTCCGGACGAACACATCACGAGTGGTAATCCGCTTTGGTCGATTCCACTGGCGCGTTTGACGGCGTCTCGCGATCAGCCGCTGTTCGCGCCGTCGCGGCGTCCAGCGCCGCCGCTGGAGATGATCAGAGCTGCACCAGCGCCGGTTGGCCCACCACCGAAGCCGCCAGAACCAGAAAAGCCGCAGCTCTCATTGCTCGGCACTGTTGCGGGATCGCGCGAACGCATCGGCTTGTTCATCGATTCCGTAAGCAAGGAAGTCCTGCGTCTTAAAGCGGGCGAGGACCATCAGGGATGGACGCTGCGCAATGTCAAACCGCGCCAAGTCGAACTGGCAAGGGGACTGGACAATGCCACTCTGGAATTGGCGCCCCCTGACCTTACGCCCGGCCCCTCTGCACCAATGCTTGCCGGGGCGGCAACGCCGATATCCACGTCCGCAAAGCCAATGGCTGGGTCAGCAACATCGTCGCCGCCTGCGGCCCTTGTCAACGCGTTCAAGCCTTCCGGCGCGGTTCAAACGCTGACGAACGCGGGTGTGCAACGTACACTGCAATCGCTCCAGCCACCACCAGGAAGCCCGATCATGCCGCAGAGGCCCCGCTAGGTGAACAACCGTGGATCGACGCCAGGTCCAGCGACCAACGAGCGTTAAACAGTCTAATGCAGAACGTTGCAGGATTGTGCTCCTGCGGCCGCCGGAAGATCGCAGAGATACGACACTTTGTGCCGGCTGCCGGGAAAAGTCTTCGGCCGGTGTCGACGTGCTCGCCGCAGAATGACCGCTTTTCGTCCAACATAACGATCGCTTTTCGTCTTCAATCTGAAATTTTTTTTAACATCAGTCACAGCAACGATAAGAAACATTCTTACAAGAATGGGAAATAGGCTTCGCTTGGCAGGCAGTGGGCTGCTGTTCTTTGCGTTGCTGGAAGTCGAGCCTGTTTTTGTAAGTTGGGGGGTTGAAATGCGCGCGACAAATGCGATTGATCTGACTTGTCCCAAGTCCGCGCTGCAAGATTCAAACGAGAATGTGTATAGTCTGGGCCTCAAGCAGGACGAAAACAGCCTGCTTCGTCGCATCGAAAATCTCAAGCACGAGAATGTGCTCCTGATGCGCATGGTCGAGGAAACCCAGGTCGAAGTCGTGCGCCTGCGCAAGCTGCTCTCCACAACGTGACGACCGAAGCGCTCGTTCGTCATTGATCGAGCGTCGCCGGCTCACGCGAGCCGACGCGACGATAGCCGGGCGGACCAGGTTGATCCGCTCTGGCCGGCACGCAAACCCCAAGCGTCGGCGCCCGGTTGTTGTGTCCTCGGGCGTCGCGGGCGTTTCTCCAGTCCCGGTTTCCTTCCGGGCGTCTCGGCACCCACCCTCCCAGCGAGATTGCGCGTCTTGTTTTCGTGGTCGCTGCGCCGGCAGCGTCTATGGAGCAGGAACCGCAACAGATTCCCTTGCGGAAGGCGTGCAGGCGCGGAGGGCGCCGCGCAGGCGTGGCGAACGGTCAGCTGAGTACAAAACGGTCATGCGATTGAGAAACCTCTTGGCCATCGCATGCTGTCTGGTCTCCTCCGTTCTGCTTGGCGGCTGCGGCTTCATTTCCATGTCGGGGCCGGCGAGCGTCGACATCAAGGCCGAGAACACCAGCGTGCTGCCGTTTGCCGTCGTCAAGCTCACGCCTGATGTCGTGCGCTTGCTCGAGAAGTTCGAACCCAACGGACTGCCGGGGGGGCTCGCGGACAGTCGTCCGCCTTCGAGCATCCGCTTCGGCATCGGCGATATCATCAGCGTTACGATCTTCGAGGCCTCGGCGGGGGGCCTTTACGTGCCGCCGGAGGCCGGTGTCCGACCCGGCAATTTCGTGAGCCTGCCTGATCAGGCCGTCGACAATGACGGCAACATCACGGTGCCCTATGCCGGCAGGATACGCGCGGCGGACCGTACAAATGTGCAGATTCAGGACGACATCCTGAAGCAGATCAAGAAGCGCGCGATCGATCCGCAGGTCGTCGTGACATCGACCCAGCAGCGGTCGTCGCTCGTCAGCGTGTTCGGCGAAGTCAGGACGCCGGTCCGCTTCCCGATGCCGGCGGCGGGCGCCCAGGATCGGATCACCGACGCGATCACGCGCGCCGGCGGCATCAGCGGCGCCGGCTGGGAGACCTGGGTCGTCCTGGAACGCGGCGGCAAGCGCGCCACGGTACCGTTTGGCAACCTCGTCTATTTTCCCGCGAGCAACATCTTCGTGCAGCCGGGCGACCGCATCTATCTCTATCGCGAGCCGATGAAATTCATCGCCTTCGGCGCGACCGGCCAGCAGGGTGAGTTCAATTTCGATGCATGGCGGATCAACCTTACGCAGGCGGTGGCGAAGGCCGGAGGGCTGCTCGACTTGCAGGCCGATCCGGCTTCGGTCTTCCTCTATCGCCGTGAGCCGCGCGAGGTGGCTACGCAGCTCGGGGTCGATTGCTCGAAATTCGACGGCGACTCCGTACCGATCATCTTCAACGTCAATTTCCAGGATCCGGCGGGCTATTTCGTCTCCACCAAGATGCAGATGCGTCCATTCGACGTGCTTTACGCCGCCAATGCGCCGGAGGTCGATATCACCAAGGTCCTGAACTTCATCAACACGGCGGTCGTGACCGCCGATAACGGAGTGACGCTGGTCAACGACATCAAGGTGGTCCGAAGCAAGCTTTGAGTGACAGGATTGATGGGGCTCCCCTTTCCCAAATCGGGACGCGTCAGGTCAGAGAATTATGATAATATGAGAATCTCATACCATGTCGGGCGATCGGCGTTGGTGCCACATCACGGGCTTCCGAGATGAAGCCATGTTGTCTAATGGAGGCTTCGCAGCATGGCTGTCGCTCTGTCGAGAATAGGATTTCGCCGTAGCGGTTACCTCCTCGTGGCCGGTCTCGTTGCGATCATGGCGGTCCCGGCGGTGGCCCAGACTCCGGGTCCGGCCAATCCGCCGGCCGGCCAGCGTGAGAGCACAATCATCGGCGGTGGCGCATCCGGCGCCACAATTCAGCGCTGCGTCGACGTGCAGATCGGGGGCGATACCGCGTTCGGCTGTCTAAACGAAAAACTTCGGCGGGAAGTGGACAAGGTCAATCCAACGCTCAACCTGCCGCCGATAGATGCGCGCTCATCCGATGTGCGCGTGGGCATCGGCAACGAGGCGGCCGTGCGCCAGCAATTGGGTTCCAACTACGGTCGTACCATCACGCCTTTCCGCCCGCCGTCCATCTCCAACGTGCTGCCGCATCGCTGATGTCGAAACCCTCTCCGCAAGCGAAGACTATTTGGGCCACATCTCGATCGTGGCCATCGGCTGCCTTGTGCCTGCTCATTGTCCTAGGCGGAGAGGCGAGGGCGCAGGACGACGACGGCAAAAAGACCGAGATCAGCGGTGACGCTGCTGCGTCGACGGAAGCGGATGATGAGGCTCCCAAGCCTCTGCTGCTCGAACCGTTTGCTCCGCGGCCGCTCACCGCGGCCGATTTTCCCCCGGCAAACCCGCTGCTCGCCGCCAACTATACCTACCGGACCAGCGCCATGTTCGGCCGCGACTGGCGCGCCGGCCGCGCTGAATATCGCCAGCTCGTCGAGCGTGAATCGCTTGCTTTCGGCCTGCCGCCCGCGCTCGCGGATGCGGTGATGGCGGTGGAAAGCAGATACAATCCGGCTGTTGTCGGCATGGATGGCGAGGTCGGGCTGATGCAGGTGATGCTGCCGACGGCGCGAATGATGGGTTTCGCCGGCACAACGTCGGAGCTGGCTGCGCCTGAGGTTAACGTGCACTATGGCGTGCAATATCTCGCTGGCGCCTGGCGCCGCGCCAACGGCGATCTCTGTACGGCGACGATGAAATATCGCGCTGGTCACGGCGAGACACGATTTTCCTACCTGTCGGTTGAGTATTGCGCACGCGTTCGCGCTCATCTGGTTGCCAGCGGCGTTCCAGTTACCGGTGCCGTTCCGCAACCGACCTTCGGAAGATCCCCGGCACTTGCGAGATCTCCAGGCGGCGGCTCCTCGCGCAGCCGCGTGTTGTCGGGGACCGGCACGATCAACTTCGCAGAGTTGAATACGCGCCTGCGCTGCGCAACGGAGCGAAAGACGCCGCCCGACCTGCGCTGATCAGACCTTGCACTACTCCGAGGTGTGCTGAGATCGATCGGCGGCCCTCAAGTCAGGCTGCCCGATCATGCGCGATTCTTTCCGCCGGTAGGACGCCGGCGCCGCACCGCCGGGGCCGGGCGGCTGGTCGCCAGCGCCTCGCCGATGGCGCGCCAGCATTTGACGGCATCGCGGAAGGCATGCTCATGGGCGGAACTCTTGCCGCGCCAATCCATCAGTTGTTCGGCATCCGCAATCGTCGCCTCACCCGATTTGAGGCGCATGATCCACGACAACGCCTCACGGATTAAGGGATCTAAGTGATCGACCTGATGGTTTCGCTTCGTCACGATCCAGCGCTTTCCCGCCCATGCCGGTCATGAGCGGATGGCCCCGATCGACATATCTCTGTAGGTGAGACGTTGCAACGCGCTGAAAACCGAATTTGCCGCGCGCGGGACGTTTGAGGCGTTCGGCGCAATGCTCGACCGCCTGCTTGAGGTCGGTCTCGACGGTCCGAACCGTCACGCCGAGGATTGCCGCGATCTCCCGGTTCGGCAAGCCGTCGATGCGCGAGAGCATCAGGACGCGGCGCCGCCGCTCCGGGAGCTCGGCGATCGCGCGCTTGAGTTGTTCGACTTCGGAGCGATCCTCGATCACGCGCGCCGCATCGGGCCGGTCATCGGGAATCTCGAGCATGCTGTCGACCTCGTCGGCGGTGAGGCGACGCTTCTCGGCGCGTCGGCGGTCGGTGGCAATGTTGAGCGCAATGCGAAACAGATAGGCCTTGGGGCTGCGCACGGGCCCGATCTCTCGCATGCCGGCGAGACGAAGATAAGTCTCGTTGAGCGCCTCGGAGGCGAGGTCCGGCGAGCCGAGGCGGCGCGTCAGGCGCCGATCGAAATCGACGTATTCGGCGAGCAGCAAGCTGCGCAGGCTGGAGATGGTATCGATGGTCATGTTACGCCCCACTTATTAAACCCCGAATTTTGGCGGGACGGTAGAGAGACCGCACAACGGTAATGTGACGAACTGTTAGTCTATAATAATCATCGCGCGATAGTCGTGTTATGTTGCGCGAAATCATCACATCAACGATGCGGCTCGTCCAAGCGTACGGGAATCTTTTCGCGGCGACTGCGAGCGCGACGTCTATCGGATAAGGCTCGGCGGACTGGCGCGTCCCGGTCGGTTCGGGCTGTCCGAAGATCACTGCGGTCGCGACGAGCTGGCCGCAATGCGAGCATGATATCGAGGCTTAGGTGAATTCGCGTGGTCTGTATGAGAGGAGCGCGCGCCATCATGTGCCGCTTCCGTTGCGCGCCCTGCGGAGAGGCCGGTCGGTCGCCGCATGCGCACCGCAGCTCGCAGTCTGCGGCCTGCTGATCTGTGCGATCTGCGCCGGGCCCGCGGCGGCGAAGTCCGAAGCCGAAGCGACCAAGCCTGCCGCGGTGAAGCCGGCAGCAGCGCCCGCGGCAACCGCGCCGGCCAAGAACGGCGCAGATGCCGCCAAACCAGCCGCTCCAGAAGCCCACTTCGACATCGACGAGTTTCGTATCGAGGGTGCGGACAATCTGCCGCAGATCGAGGTTGAGACGGCGGTGTATCCGTTCCTCGGTCCGAACAGGAGCGCACAGGACGTCGAGAAGGCGCGCGCTGCGGTCGAGAAGGCCTATCACGACAAGGGCCTCCAGACCGTCACCGTGGCGGTCCCGCAGCAGGACGCGCAGCGCGGCTTCGTTGTGCTGAAAGTCACCGAGAGCCGGGTCGGACGCCTGCGCGTCAAGGGCTCACGTTATTTCGATCTGAACAACATCAAGGACAGCGCTCCTTCGCTGAAGGAAGGAACGCTGCCGAATTTCCAGGACGTGACGAAGGACATCGTCGCGCTCAATCGCTGGACGGACAGGCGCGTCACGCCGGCACTGCGGGCAGGCGTCGCGCCGGGAACGGTCGATGTCGATCTCAACGTCGAGGATACTTTCCCGCTCCACGGCAGCCTCGAGCTCAATAACAAGCAGAGCCCGAGCACCACACCGCTGCGCGCCAGCGTTTCGATGCACTATGACGACCTCTGGCAGCTCGGCCATTCCATGACCTGGACCTACCAGGTTGCGCCGCAGAATCCGAAGGACGCGATGGTGGTCTCCGGCTCCTATCTGGCGCGCACCGAGATCGATTGGCTCAGCGTTCTCGTCTACGGCCTCGTTTCCGACAGCTCGGTTGCAACGGTCGGTGGAGCGAACGTCATCGGTCCCGGGCAGGTCGTCGGCGGACGTGCAGTCCTGACCTTGCCGTCGAAAGGCGATCTGTTCCAGACGCTGTCGCTCGGCGTCGACTACAAGGACTTCAAGCAGTCGCTCAAGCTCGGCACCGATGCGTTCGACTCCCCCGTGACCTATGTGCCGCTGGTCGCCACCTACGGTGCCACGTGGCAGGGCGAGGGACATCTCACACAGCTCAACGCCACGGTGACCGCCAATCTGCGCGGCGCTGGCTCGAACCGCGATGAATTTGACGCCAAGCGCTTCGACGCGACGCCGAGCTTCATCACCCTGCATGCCGACATCTCGCACACCCAGGATTTCGCCGGCGGCTTCCAACTCTACGCCAAGCTCCAGGGACAGGCCGCCGATCAGCCGCTGATATCGAGCGAGCAGTTCAGCCTTGGCGGACAAGATACCGTGCGCGGCTATCTCGAGACCGAGGTTCTTGGCGATTACGGCGTCGCCGGAACGCTGGAGCTACGAACGCCCAATCTTGCGCAATATCTCGAGCAGAAGCTGCCCAATCCGCTCGGCGAACCCATCAAGTACAACGCGTTCGACGAATGGCGCTTCTTTGCGTTCGCCGACGCCGGCAACGCGCGGATCCACGAACCGCTGCCCGATCAGCAGTCGCATTTCGATCTCGCCAGCTACGGTGTCGGCATGCGCATGAAGTCGCTTCGCTATCTCAACAGCGTCGTTTTCGTCGCCATGCCGCTGACCAGCCAGCAGGTCACCGTCGCCAATCATCCACGGTTCAGCTTTCGCGTCTGGGGAGAATTCTAGATGTCGCTCCTTCGTTTTGGATCACGCCGCGGACACGGCTTCAGCGCGCCGGTGATGTTCGTCCTCGTTCTTCTGGCCGTGCTGTGGCCGAAACCTGCCGCCGCGTGGTGGAATGATCAGTGGACGCTGCGCAAGAAGATCACGATCGACACCGGACAGTCTGGCGCCGGTATCAGCGACGCCATCGGTACGACACCGATCCTGGTGCGCCTGCATGTCGGCAATTTCCGCTTCGGCGCCGCAAAGGAAGATGGCGGCGATCTTCGCTTCGTCGCGGCCGACGACAAGACGCCGCTGAAGCACCACGTCGAGAAATACGATTCATTGCTCGGCGAGGCGCTGATCTGGGTCAGCGTTGCCGATTTGAAGCCCGGCACCAAGAACGACATCTGGCTCTACTACGGAAATCAGAAGGCGCCGACCGCGGTCGACGCCAAGGGGACCTACGATCCCGATACGTTGCTGGTCTATCATTTCAACGATCGGGGAACCCCGGCGCAGGATGTCACGGCCTGGGCCAACAGCGCGCAGACCGTGGTGCCGGCCGCCGATGGCGCCATCATCGGGCAGGGCGCGCGCCTCGACGGACAGACTGCACTCACGCTTCCCAACTCGCCATCGCTCGTGGTCGCCGAGGGCGGCGAGCTGACCTGGTCGCTCTGGGTCAAGATGACCGCGACCCAGCCGGGCGCGGTGCTGTTCTCGCGGAGCGAGGGTGCGAACGGGCTTACGGTTGGATTGGACAATGGTGTCGCCTTCGTGGAGGTGGTGAGCGGCGGCAACACGCAGCGCAGCGCCGGTGGCGCGGCGATTGCGGCGGGGACCTGGCATCAGATCGCCTTTACGGCGAAGGGCAGCCAGATCACGCTCTATGTCGATGGCGCCCAAGCCGCAACGCTTGCAGCGGGCCTTCCCACCATGACAGGCGTGGCCCAACTCGGCGCAGGCGCGCCTGCGGCGGCAACTCCGGCGGCCGACGCAACGGCGGCTCCGGCCACACCCGCGGGCGATGCTGCGCAAACGCCGCCGCCGGCGGCTTCACCGGCCGCCGCGGCAGCGGGTTTCGCCGGCGACATCGACGAGTTTCAGATCGCGAAGGTCGCGCGGCCCGCCGGCTTCATCAAGCTGGCTGCGATCGGGCAGGGGCCTGACCAGGCCAAGCTGATCTCGTTCAGCGTCGACGAGGAAACCTCGGGCTGGTTCAGCGGCGGCTATTTCGGCGTGATCCTGCGCTCGGTGACGCTCGACGGCTGGGTCGTCATCGGCCTGCTCGCGATCATGGCGTTTATCAGCTGGTACGTCATGGTCGACCGCATCTCGTATCTGAACCGGGTTGCGCGCGGCAACGAGATCTTTCTCAAGCATTTCCGCGAGACATCGACCGACATCAGCGGTCTGCTTCAGCTCGACAGCCAGGAGAACGATCCAAGCTTCGGCGGCGAATTGGCTGCGAAGCAGCGCAAGGCGATCCACGCCGCACCGCTCTATCGCCTGTTCGCGGCCGGGGCGCAGGAAATTCGCAAGCGCTTTGCGGGCGGCGGCTACCGGCGGTTGTCGCCGCAGGCGATCCAGTCGATCCGCGCCGTGCTCGACAGCGGCTTCGTGCGGGAGAGCCAGCGCCTTAACCGGCTGATGGTGATGTTGACGATCGCGATTTCCGGCGGCCCGTTCCTCGGCCTGCTCGGCACCGTCGTCGGCGTCATGATCACCTTTGCGGCGATCGCGGCCTCTGGCGACGTCAACGTCAACGCGATCGCGCCGGGCATTGCGGCCGCGCTGGTCGCAACCGTCGCCGGCCTCGGCGTCGCGATCCCGTCGCTGTTTGCCTACAACTACCTGACGATCCGCATCAAGGATGTCTCGAGCGAGATGCAGGTCTTCGTCGATGAGTTCATCACGCGGATCGCGGAGTCCTACGAATTGCCGGACGAGCCGGTGAAGCAGGCGGCGGAGTAACCCATGCAAGTCCAGTCCGAAAGCAAGCCGTACGACGACATCAACATCACGCCGATGCTCGATCTCGCTTACGTGCTGCTGGTGATCTTCATCATCATGACCACGGCGACCGTGCAGGGCATGAAGGTGAATCTACCCAAGGCAAGCGCGGCGCCGTCGCTGGCGCAGCAGACCACGAAGGCGATCACGGTCGCGAACGACGGCAAGCTGTTCCTCGACACGATCCCCGTGACGCTGCCCGAGCTCGAGCAGCGGCTGGTGCAGCAGCGCTCGCTGACGCCGGAGTTTCCGATCGTGGTGCGCGGCGACGCCCAGACCCAGTACCAGAATGTCGTCGACGTGCTCGACATGCTCGGCCGCCTTAACTTCACCCAGGTCGGCATGGCGACCAAGCCGGTGGCACGGTGAACCTGACAGCATGTGAATTCGATGGATCAGCGCGACAACATCGAGGAGAGCGAAGGACCGGCCTGGCGGCGTTATCTGCTGCTGGGCGGCGGCGGTCTGCTGGTCCTTGCGCTGATGGTCGGCGGCATCATGGTCTTGATGGGCGGCGACAAGAATCCACCGCGCAAGGTGAACGAGCTTCAGGTGACGATGATCGTTCCGCCGCCGCCTCCGCCACCTCCGCCGCCGCCACCGGAGCAGCAGCCCGAGCAGAAGATGGTCGAGCAGACTCCGGTCAAGCAGGAGATGATCGAGGAGAAGCCGGTCGACATCCCCAAGGAAGCGCCGCCGGACGCTCCCAGCGATTCGAACGACAGCCCGCCGTCGCTCGAGGCCAACACGGCGGGTCCCGGCACGTTGCGCGGCGGCAAGGGCGGCCTGATCGGCGGCGGCGGCGGTGGCGGTGGCGGCAGCAGCAAATGGGGCTGGTACGCCAGCATCGTGCAGGCCCAGGTCGAGGCGGCGCTGCGTGCCAACGACAAGACGCGTCACGCGACGATGCGGGTCAGGGTCAACCTCTGGTCCGATGCGACCGGCCGGATCACCCGCGTGCAGCTCGCGTCCTCGAGCGGCAACAGCGAGCTCGACGCGGTGATCCGCGACCAGGTGCTCAGCGGCATGACGTTGCGTGAGCCGCCGCCGAGGGAAATGCCAATGCCGATCGTGATGCAGGTCACGGCGCGCAGTCCGGGTTGAAGAGACGGCGGGGCGGCGGGAGCCGTTTGCGCAAGCGAGTGTGAGAAAGAGTGGAAGAAGGGTTGATGTCATGTGGCGTGCAGAGATGACAAAGCGACAGCTGGCGGGGACCGCGGCGATCCTGCTTGCGCTTTCCGTTCCGGCGCATGCCCAGGACGACACGCCGTCGGGCAAGCGCCCGACCGTCTCGCGCAACGCACCGCCATCGTCGAACGCGACGGTCAATTTGATCAATCTGCTGGTGAAGCAGGGCACGCTCAGCGAGGAGCAGGCGACGGCGCTGATCAAGCAGGCGGACGACGAGGCTTACGTCGCCCGCCAGGCTACGCGCGACGCCACGACCAAGGCGGAAGGCGCCGAGAAGGCGGCGGCGACCGCAACGGACGCGGTCTCGCCGCCCGGCACCAAGCGCGTCACCTATGTCCCCGAAATCGTCAAAAAGCAGCTGCGCGATGAAATTCGCGCCGAGGTCATGGCGAAGGCCGAGAAGGAGAACTGGGCCTCTCCCGGCAAGTATCCGGAATGGGCCCAGCGGATCCGGTTCTACGGTGACATCCGCGCGCGCTATGAGGGCGACCATTTTCCAGCCGGAAACGGCCCGCTGGAGAATTTCAACGCGATCAATACCGGCAACCCGTTCCTCGAGGACAACGCCAACGCGATCAATCCCTATTTTCCGCCGACCTACAACACGACTCAGGATCGCAACCGGTTCCGCTTCCGCGCGAGACTTGGCGCCGATGTCGATCTGTATGACGGCTTCTCGGCCGGCCTTCGGATTGCGACAGGCGATAGCAGCTCGCCGGTCTCCACAAATCAGACCTTCGGCGGCAATGGCGGTGATTTCTCGAAATATGCACTTTGGCTCGATCGCGCATTCATCAAGTACCAGCCGGTGCAGGACTTCGTCGGTTCGGTCGGCCGGTTCGACAACCCGTTCTGGTCGCCGACAGATCTCGTCTGGTATAAGGAACTCGGCTTCGACGGATTTGCCATCCAGGCCAAGCACGAGGTGGATGAGGGCTTCACGCCGTTCTTCGTCGGCGGCGCCTTTCCGATCTTCAACACCGATCTGAACGCAGGTCTCAATACCGCGGACCTGAATGGACCGATCAAGTCTCCGAGCCGCGACCGGTGGCTGTTCGGCACGCAAGCCGGCTTTGGTGCCAGGTTTGATCCCGAGACCAACCTGACGGTGGCGGTTGCTTACTACGACTTCGCGAACCTGCGCGGCAAGCTCTCCAGCACATGTCTTGTCGCGACCGCCACCGATACCTGCGATACGGATTTGCTGCGTCCTCTGTTCGCGCAGAAGGGCAACACCTACATGCGGCTTCGCAACATCCCGACGGTGACGACGCCCGTCACCACGCTGAACTACCAGTATTATGGCCTCGCCAGCGATTTCCGCCCGGTCGTCGCCAGCGTCCAGCTCGACTTCGCCCAGTTCAATCCGATCCACATCATCCTCGATGGGGAATACGTCTGGAACACGGCCTTCAATCGCGGAGCCGTCGGCGCCGTCGCCGTCAACAATTTCGCGCCGACATCAGATGGCTCGGCCGGCCCCTTCAACGGCGGCAACCAGGGTTGGCTCGCGCGGCTCACGGTGGGCGACAAGGAGGTCAAGCATCTCTGGGACTGGAATGCGCATGTCGGCTACAAATATCTCGAGTCCGACGCGATGGTGGATGCGTTCGTCGATTCCGACTTCGGTCTCGGCGGCACCAACCTCAAGGGCTATTTCATCGGCGGCAATGTCGGTCTCGGTGAGAACGTCTGGGCCTCTGTGCGCTGGATGAGCGCCAACAGCATCGCCGGGCTGCCTTACGCCGTCGATGTCGTCCAGCTCGATCTCAATGCGAGGTTCTGATCATGCGGCTCCTGCGTCTCTCCCCCGTGATCGCATTGGCGTTGATGATCTCCCCGGCCGCGCACGCCGACCAGGAAGGCGATCGCCTGCGCGAAGCGCTGCGATCCGCTACCGCCCAGGCGAGGGCGGCCGAGGATCAGCGCGCCGCGCTTCAGGCAAGGCTGACGACGGCCGAACAGGAGCGCGACCGGCTGCGCAAGCAGAACGAGACCTATCGTGCCCAGGTCAAGGAAGCGGAGCAGGCCTATCGCCAGGCCGTGAAGGACTTCAACGAGCGTCTCGCCGAACGCGACGATTCACTCGAGAAGTGGAAGACCGCCTATGCCGAGGCAGCGAGCGTCGCGCGAGCCAAGGATGCCGAACGCGCCAAGTTCGAGTCCGACGCAACCACGTTCAAGGCGAGCACCAAGGCCTGCGAGGCCAAGAACGTTCAGCTTGTGAAGGTCGCCAACGACGTCGTGACCAAATATGAGGCGATGGATCCGTTCGAGAAGGTTCTCGACCACGATCCCGTATTTGGCTTGAAGCGGGTCGAGCACCAGAACGCGGCCCAGGACTTCCGCGACAAGATCCTCGAACAGAAGGCCAAGCCATGATCCATCACGCATTCAAAGCCGCCATGCTCGCTGGCGCGCTCTTCGCTGCCGGCTCGCCGATGGCCATGGCCCAGACCCGCAACGCACCCCAACCGGCGCCGGCTCCTGCACCGGCACGCCCGGCGCCTGCCGCGCCCGTGCGCCCTGCGGCCGCGGAGGATGCTTCGGCGGTGAAGAGCAGCGAGGTGATTGCGCGGGTCGGCGACAGCGATGTTACGGCCGACCAGGTGCGTGCGACGATTCAGCTCCTGGATGCGCGCCAGCAGGCTGCGATGGCGCGCGACCCGGCTCTGCTCAGCCAGACGGTGCGGGCCATCCTCGCCAACCGCCTCGTGCTGAAGGAGGCGACGGCCAAGAAATGGGACCAGCAGCCCGCCGTCGTTGCCCAGCTGGCTCGCGCGCGCGAGAGCCTGATCGTCGAAAGCTATCTCCAATCCGTGACGGCGCCACCGGACGGCTTTCCGAGCGAGGCCGAGATCAAGAGCGTCTACGACGCCAACGCCAGCGCGCTGCTTGTCCCGCGCCGCTTCCGTCTCGCCCAGGTCCTGGTCGCCGTGCCGAAGGACGCAGACAAGGCCGCCGAGGACGCCGCGCGCAAGAAGCTCGACGACGTCGTCAAGAAGGCCAAGCAGGCCGGCGCGGATTTCGCGGCAATTGCGCGCAGCTCGTCCGATGAGTCCGGCTCCGCCGAACGCGACGGTGAGATCGGCTGGGTCAACGAGCCGGATCTTCGGCCCGAAATTCGCGGTCAGGTCACCGGGTTGCAGAAATCCGGCATTACCGATCCGATCCGGCTCGACGACGGCTGGCACATCGTGAAGCTGCTGGACACTGAGGCGGCACATACGCGGCCGTTCGCCGAGGTGAGGGATGCGCTGGTACAGCGCATGCGGGCCGAGCGCGTCGAGGCCAATCGCCGCGCCTATGTGACGGAATTGCTCAAGCAGAGCCCGCCTGTCGTGAATGAGATCGCGCTCTCCAAGCTGCTCGAAACGAAGCCCGACGCTGCACCGTCGCGGTAGGCAAGGTTCCGTCTGAATAATCCAGCCGGGTTGCGTGATCGCGCAGCTCGGTCGTGTTTTTTTGTTCCCTGAAACCGCATCCACGAAACCTATGAATGACACGCGTCGGTTCCGATCACCAATATCGTTAAACGTTAGTTAAATATCATATACATGTAACAATATATGTGATACCCGGAGGCACGTTGCGTGCTCTCAGCGGCGGCCGGGAAACGGCCGGTGCGGTCCCTTGGCCGCCCCAAGCAACGCCCCCATGCCGCTGGAGTGTGCCGGTGAATATCGATCTGAAGCCTTCTGCCTTCTCGTTTCGCTGGCGGAGCCTCCGGGCCGCGCTGCTCACCTCGACGGCGCTGCTGCCCTGGCTGATCAACCATCAGGCGCAGGCACGCAATCTCAATTCGAGCAATTCTTCGGTTGCCCCGGCCACTGCGGCGCAGGTTGCTGCAGGACTTGCTGCACAGCAGGCGGCAAGTGCGGGAGCGCAGGCGCAAGTCTCGCTGGCGCGTGCGGCGGCCGCACTTGCGGCGGCGCGCCAGGCGCAGCAGGACGCGGCGGCAGCAGCGGTCGGCAAATCAACCGTCAACGGCGTCGTCACCGGCGGCCTGATGCCGCTTGGCGGCGTGACGCAGAATGCCTGCGGTGCGTCCTGCTCGACCCTTCAGCTCAACACCCCGTCCGCCTGGCAGAACGCCAACACGACCTTCACCCAGACACTCAACGACGGGCAGTACACGGTCGACATCACCCAGACGCAGTCAAAGGCGATCCTGAACTGGCAGACCTTCAACATCGGCCGCAACACGACCTTGAAGTTCGAGCAGCAGTCCTCCGATTGGACCGTGCTGAACCGCGTGACCGATCCGACCGGGTCCCCGACGCAGATCCTGGGTCAGATGAGCGCGCTTGGCGGCGTCTACGTCATCAATCGGAACGGCATCATCTTCGGTGCCGGCGCGCAGGTCAACGTTCACGCCCTGGTGGCCTCGAGCCTGGATGTCGGTGCGCTTGGTATGACCCAAGCCGCGCGCGACAGCTTCTTCCTCGGCAGTGGCATCAATGGTCCCAATGCTTTCTCGGTTACGCCCACGTCGCAGCCCGGCGACCCGAATTACGCGTCTGAGAACAATCATTGGGGTGATGTCACAGTTCAGGCCGGTGCATCCATCAAGACCAGCATCGTCGATCTGGATTCGCCGGGCTTCATCTATCTGTTCGGTCGCAACGTCTCGAATTCCGGCTCGCTCGCGGCTCCCGCCGGCGAGGTCGCCCTGGTCGCGGGCCGTAGCATCAACCTGATCTCCGGAGGCTTCTGGAAACTGCCGTCGAGCGTGCTTCCGAGCGGTGTGACCTATCGCGGGACCGACTTCCAGGTCACCCAGTTTGCCGATGTTTATCAAGCGCTGGGCAGCGGCCCGATCACAAACAACTATGCTGCGGGGACGGGACTCGTCAGCAATGACGGTCTGATCGAAACGCCACGCGGTATCACCGAGGCGATCGGCGACCGGATCACGATCGGCCAGGCCGGTGTCATCTCGGCGGATACCGGCATCACCCGCAACAGCATGGTGCTGTTGCGCGCTGCGACCAGCATTGACCTCGAAGGCACGATCAGCTCACTTCCCTACGACGATCCGTTGACGAGCAGCCTGCCGCAGGGCGGCAGCGCCGGCAGTACCGTGCAAACCTTCACACCGGCTTATGTCGAACTGTCGGCCCAGGGCTCCGTCACGGTCGGATCGAGCGGCCTGATATCCGCGCCTTCGGCAACGGTGACGCTGCGTGCCACCGATCTTGGTGCTACGTCCTTCTATACGAATCCTGACGTGTACAGGCTGTTCGGCACGCAGAATAGCCCCGCCGCGCTCCAACCAAGCGTCACCGGTCCACAGCGCATCGAGCTGGAGTCGGGAGCAACCATCGACGTCGCAGGGCTGCAGGACGTCGTGCTCCCGGCGAGCTACAATTTCATTCCGTTCGTGCCGCGCGGCAATGAATTTGCCGATACGCCGCTCCAACGAAATGGCGCCCTGTACGGTCAGACCTTGTGGATCGACATCCGCGCCTCCGGGACGCGCAGCGACGGCACGACATGGGTCGGAACGCCGGTGGCCGATGCCAGCGGTACGATCAACGCCTATGGCCGCAGCATCCAGCAGCTCATGACGACCGGGGGCGTCGTCAGCCTGCAAACGGACCGGACCGCGCCGGACATTCCGACCAACGAAGCAAGAGTGATTACGCAGTCTGGCTCGGTGATCAATGTCGCGGGCGGCAACGTCACCTATCTGCCGGGCATGGTCTCGACCAGCATCCTGCTCGGGGCCGATGGCCGCAGATATGGCATAGCGAACGCTGATCCCAACATGACTTATATCGGACTGGCCGGCCAGTTCACGGTCGACCACTCGCATTGGGGCATCAAGGAGATCTGGTCGACTGCGACGCAGATCTATCAGTCCGGCTATACCGAGGGGCATGATGCCGGCGGCGTCAACATCACCACCGTCAGCCCACAGCTCCAGGGGCAGATGTATTTCGGCTCCGTGGGGGGCGAGCGGCAAATTTCGCAGGGCCTGAAACCATCATCGACGAATGGCGTGACCGCCGCTCAAGCCAAGGGCGACGAACTCCCGTCGCAGGGATATCTCACGCTGAATCTCTCGAGCAGCGTCGTGATCGACGCGGATGCGGCGTCAGACCAGTTGGCAGTGACGAACCAGATCGGGCAGACCGGCGCTCCTGTTGTGAAGGGTGCTGATTTCACCCCGACCAGTACGCACCAGACCGTCCTGTCGGCCCCGACGCTGTCGAGCTACGGTCTCAGCCTGCTGCAAGTCAACAGCAACGATCTGCTGGTCACGCACAATGCAGCGAACGACGCAGCGGGACTGCCCGACCTCAATCTGGCGGCCGGCGGAACGTTCTCGGCGACGACCGGCAGCGCGATCAGCATCGCAGGAAATATCAGGGTGGCGGGCGGCCAGATCAGTCTGGTGACCGACGCCTATACGTTTGGCATCACAGGCAATCCCTTATTCCAGCGGGCGCAGACCGTATCCGGCAAGGCCGATGTCTTCGTCGAGGGCGCGCTCGACGTCAGCGGCCGCTGGGTCAACGACACCGGCCGGTTCGGAACCGCGATGGGCGGTCCAGGATACATCGACGGCGGTTCGATTTCAATTGCGACGAACAAGAGCAGCAACGGAACCATCGACACGACCGGCAGCATTCTGCTCGCGCAGGGATCGCTGCTGGATGCCTCGAGCGGCGGATACATTTCCTCGACCGGGGTTGCCAAGACCGCCTCGACGGGAGTCTTGGCGGGGCGTGGCGGCAGCATTTCGCTGCTCACTAATCAAGGAAGCGAGTTTGTTGACCCACTCAACGGCAGCGGGGGACCTCCGAGGCCGAGCAGCGGCAACGTCGCTCAACTCCAGCTCGATGGTACGCTGCGGGCCTATGGCTTCGAGCGTAACGGCACGCTGACGCTGGGTGCCGCGAAGACGATCACGATCGACAGCACCGCGCATGCAGACGCGAGCTCCGGCATTGTGACCTCGACCGGCGCGGGCCTGACGCCGGTCACGCTCGCAGCCTCCCGGCTGACGGACGGAGGATTTGGCGCCTATGTGATCGAGTCGACGCCCGACGGCTGGACCGGCACAAGCTCGGTGATCACGGTAGCCGCAGGGGTGAATCTGACGCTCCAGCAGCAGAACCTCGCGAGCCTTGCCGACTACAGTGCTGTCGGCACCGGTAGCAAGATCGCGAATGTCGCAGGCTTTGCGCGGTTGCCTGACGATCAGCGCAAGTCGGTCGACTTCACGCTGAAATCCGACAACATCCTGCTCGACACCGGCGCCGTGATCGCGACCGATCCGGGGGCCAAGATCAGCTTTGGCGGCATTCCGAACTACTTATTGTCGACTCCGCTCCGGGAGCAGGCGGCCCAGAACGTCCTGTTGCGCGGCAGCGTGATCGATCATGCCGGCACGGTCGTGGTGAACGCGCAGAAGACCTGGCTTGGACCTCAGGCCAAGGTCGACGTCTCCGGAACATTCGTGGCCAACTCGCGCTATGGGCAGCCGAAGGGCCAGACCGTCAGCGGTACGGTCCTCGGCGGTGGCTCCTTCACCATCGAAGCCGCCGCGCCGAACGTTCAGGTCGGCAATCTCGCCAACACCTACACCCCCGGTGCTGTCCCGTCCGGCACTTATGTCGTCGCCGAGCAGGGTGCCGTGGTCGACGTATCCGGCTACGCCACGTCGATCCAGGCCCAGGACGCCAGCGGCAACTCGGTCACGTCCCAGTCCTGGAGCGACGCCGGCACCGTCAAGATCGATGCGGCCTCGTTCGTTTGGGGCGGCACGTTCGTGGCCAAGGGTGGTCGCTCGGCCGATGGAACGCAGGTGATGTCGGCCGACGGCAAGACGCCGCTGGCCAATGGCGGCACCATCATGCTCGGCGGCGGCGCGATGCTGCTGCAACAGGATTCGACCAATATCTCGGCTGCGCTGTCCGGAATCCTTGCGGCCGGTCCGGCGACGCTTGCCAACCTCGCCAGCAATTCGAGTTCTCTCGTCAATCAGCTCGCATCGGCGTCGGGCACGTCGTCCTCGATATTTGCCGCGGTCGATCGGCTGAGCGCTTTCGAAAACGTCTTCCTCTACAGCGGCACCGCGCAGAACGGACCTGCGCGAATCTTCACGGGTCTGTCGGGAAATACCTATGCCATCGCCCCCCCGTCGCTGAGCGCGTTGTCGATCTCGGGCTCCGTCACCTGGACGTCCGACAACGGCCTGTCCCGCCTCTACATCGCGGCCAACACGATCAGCTCGACGACATCAGGCAGCACGGTCACGCTGGCGGCACCCTATATGCTGCTGACCGGTGGTGGCGGCGCCAGCAGCACGGCCGGCAGCTCGCTCTATCTCGGCTTCGAGCGCACCAGGGCCGGCGATCCCTCGTCGGACGTCATCATCGCGAAGACGATCGACGTCGAAAACGCCGCCTTCGCCGGCTTCAACGACATCGAGCTGAAGAGTGCGGGCGACATCCGTCTGAGCACCCCGAAGGTCGCTGACGGGTTTTCGTCGGGCGGCACCTCGAGCGACGCTGCGAGATTTACCGGCCAGATCGCCGCAGGCGGCGCCAACCTCGTCCTCGACGCCCAGCGAATCTACCCTGTCTCGGATGTCGACTTCACCATTCAGACCACGGGTAACGTCACGTTCCAGTCCACCGCCGGCGGACGCAGCGACATTCCCCTGTCGGCCGGCGGCTCGCTCAGCGTCTATGCGGCGACCATCGATCAGGACGGCAATATCTTCGCTCCGCTCGGCAAGATCACACTCGGCGATGACGGCACCGCGACCGGTAACACGTTGAAGATTCAGACAACGTCCGTGACGCTCGAGCCTGGCAGCCTGACCTCCGTCACGCTCGCCGGCACCGTCGTGCCCTACGGCGAAACGCTCGACGGCGTGAATTGGTATTACAACGCCAGTCTTCATCCCATCCTGGCTGCGGCAAGCGGTACGGAGCCGGTGCTGCCTTCGAAAGGGCTTGTGCTCAATGCGAGCGGCGTTGCGGTCAAGCAGGGCGCAACGATCGATACGCGCGGCGGCGGCGACCTTCAGGCGTCGGAGTGGATCCAGGGCAAAGGCGGCTCGCGCGACACGCTCGCCACGACTCCTTCGGGCCAGACCGTCTACGCGCTCGTTCCGTCCGGCAACAATCCGGTCGCGGCCTTCGATATCCACTTTACCACCGCGCGCAGCCTCGATGGCGGTCAGACGGTCAAGGCGGGCGATGCCTATCCGCTGGCGGGACAGCAGATCTATCTCGACGGCAGCACCGGCGTGCCGGCTGGCACCTACACGCTCTACCCCGGGCACTACGCGACCTTGCCGGGCGCGCTGCGCGTGGTCGATTATGGCAGCAATCTCGGACGCAACGTCGCGTCGGGCACGACCTTGCCCGACGGGACCGTGCTGGTGACGGGACACTATACCCAATCGGTGCGGCCGGGAGCCTACGCGTCGGGGAGTGAGCTGTTCGCGGTCCAAAGCAGCTCGGTATGGCAGCAATACAGCGAATACAGCTTCAGCAGCGCAAACAGCTACTTCATCGACAAGGCCAATCACGATGGCGTTGCGATCCCCCGGCTTCCCGTCGACGCCGGTCGCATCGCAGTGATTGCGCAGCAGCAGCTCATCCTCGCCGCAACCGAGTTGAGCGCGCCGGCTGCCGGCGGCCGCGGCGGCGAGCTCGATATTTCGGCGAGCAAGCTCGCCGTGCTGAGCCCCAGCGTTGATCCGCAGCCATTTACGGCCGCCGGCTATGTCGTCGTTGCGAGCGACCAGCTGTCGAGCTTCGAAAGCGTCCTGATCGGCGGCCTGCGCAGCGATACGGCGAAGGGTACGCTGATCACGGGAACCGCCTCCGACGTCGTGGTGGACACGCCTGTCGATCCGGCGACGCAGACCGGCGGGTTGTCGCTTCCCGAGATCATGCTCGTGACGACCCCGCTCGGCACGACGCAACAGACTGTCTCGTCGTCGTTCCAGGTCAACGTCAACGGCACCTGGTTCGACGGCACGTCCCAGTTCACCGCCAATGCGCCGACGGGGACCAGCACGATTTCGATCGCCACTGGCAGCGTCATCAAGACCACCGGGAATGTTCATACCGGCGTGGGACGCAACTTCTATGTCGGCTCGAATGCGAGCAGCACCACCACGGCGCAGCAAGTGGCGACGGCTCTCGGCGGAACGCTGGATTCCACCGGCACCGTTATCACGGGCGCCGATATCAACAAAATTCCCATCGGCGTTCCGGGTGTGGGCTACGGTAACAACCCGCCCACGGACGTGTTGTCGAGCTATTCCAGCCAGGGCCTTGGCGCGCTCTTTGTCGCGTCTCAGGATTCGACGATGTCTGTCGCCGGCCCGTCGGGATCGCCGCTGACGATCCAGTTCACGACGCTGGGTGGTTTCTTCCCGGTGCGCAGCGCCGATGGCAGCAGCGGTCCGGCCGCGGTCACTTTGCCGGGGGGCAATGTCGGTCACGTCGAGATCAGTGCCGGTGCGCAGATCACGACCAACAACCTGTTCATGCAGGCGACGGCGAGCACGAACAGCATCGTGCTCAACAAGCCGGTTGCGGGCAACCCGAACCTGCCCGCTGCCACCATCAACGCGGGCCAGGCAAAGATCGCAGGACGCAGCATCGGGATCGGGGCGAGCACGAGCGACGGCGTCATCCTCAGCGACGCCAATCTGGCCCAGCTTGCAACCGTGAAGAACCTGACGCTTGCGGCAGTCGCAGGCGACATCACGTTCTATGGCTCCGATCTGATCCAGACGGCGATGCAGGGGCTGACGCTCGACGCGCGCGCAGTCACCGGCACGGGAGGCGATAGCAAGATCCAAGTCGGCGGCACCGTGACGCTGCTCAACAGCAGCGGCTTGACTGGCACATCGGCGCAAGCCGGAGTGAGTGGGAGCCTCGATATCGTCGCGACCGACATCGTATTTGGCGGGGGCAGCCAGACGATCGCTGGATACTCGCAAGTAAACCTCGCGGCCAGCGAGCACGTATTGTTTAGCAATCAGGGCACGCTGAGGCTGGGGACTGGAAGCGACACAAACGGTCTCCCGACCGATGTGGTCGGTCTCCAGATGATCACGCCGCTGGTTTCGGTCGGCGGCAACACGTCAAAGGGCGGCGGCTCGTTCGTCGCCACCACTTCCGGTGCCGTCAACATCGGCAACGCCATCTTCGATCCCAGCAAACCACTGCCGATCAATCCGCCCACGGACAGCAGTGACACCGGCGGCAGCCTGTTGGTCCAGGGCAAGAGCATCAGCGTTGGCGGCTTTGTGGACGATCAGGGCCAGCAGCGCGCGGGCAGCATCATCCAGGCGCAGTCCGGTACGATCACGCTGGAGGCAACGACCGGAGACGTGACGCTCGGCAACAACGCCTATCTGTCGGCGCGCGGCTACGCCAAGAACCTGGTCGACACCACGACGTACCTGTCCGGCGGCAAGGTCGTGCTGAAGGCCGATGCCGGCAATATCGTGACGGTCGGTGCCACCGACCTGAGCAAGGGCAACGATGCCAGCGTGATCGATGTAGCGCAGCCTGTTGACGGACTGGGCTATGGCGGGCAGATCCAGATTCTTGCGACCGCCGGTCAGGCGACCCTGCTCGGGGATCTCCACGGCAAGGGCGGCAACGGTCTTGGCGGCAGCTTCCTGATCGACACCAACAGTCTTCAGGTCAGCTCGACCTACACGCCAAGGGTCGCGCTCGATCCGCTGGCGGACAAGCTGCTGGCGGGCGGGTTCACCGGCGCCATCGACATCCACACCAGGACCGGCGATCTGATGCTGTCCGAAGGCCACACGCTCAAGGCCAATTCCGTTGCGCTCACGGCGGATGACCAGACCTGGGACAGCAGCGATCCGTCCAGGCATTTCGGCCGTCTCGTCATCGCCGGCACGATCGACGCCAGCGGCTATGCGGGGACGACCGCCGACGGCACCGGGCAGGCGGGTGGACAAGTCAACCTCTACGCGGCCAACGAAATCACGCTGACGTCGACGGGCGTCATCAACGCCTCCACCGAGCACGGCGACGAGCGCGGTGGCGACGTGACGATCGGGATCGGCTGGGGCACCAAGAGCAACGCCGGCATCGACCTCCAGCCGGGCTCGCGCATCGACGTCCATGGCGGCACCAAGGGCGGGCTGAGCGGCGGGACGGTCCTGGTCCGCGCGCCGAACGACGGCGGCAACGACGTCTACATCACGCAGATCGCCTCGACCATCACCGGCGCCCGCGACGTGACGATCGAGTCCTTCGTCAGCTTCAGCACCAACGGCCAGGGCGGCATCGATGCGTCCTCGCTCGGCTGGAACGGCGTGCTCGATCCGGGCGGCGCGGTGAATGCGACCAGCGTGAAGGTCAACACGGTCTATGTGCCTCCCGGCAGCGGGGGCTCCTATACCGAAGTCCCCAACGTGATCTTCTCTGCGCCCGCAACGACTTCGACCGGACTCAAGAGCATCACCATCGCTTCGTCGAGTGTCTGGTATCAAAATGCGCTCGCCCCCAACTTCGTCGGCGACGTCGTGATCGAGGCGCCCACGGGAGGCACCGCCGCAAGCGGTGTCGTGACGACGGACGCGAACGGCACGCCCACGTTCACGATCACCAATCCGGGCAGCGGCTTCACCGGCGCGCCTGCGACCATCCGCTTCTACAGCCAAGGTGTTCTCCTCGCCACCGCGCACCTGACCGGCAGCGATTTTGCCAGTGCGCAGTTGACGACCGCCGGCCAGGCCACGGGCACTGCGGTGATGGGGCTGAAGAGCATCGCGATTGCCTCGACCAGCAGCTGGTATCATCTCGATCCCAATTTCGCGGGCACCGTGGTGATCCAGGCTGCGTCGGGCGGCGCTTCGGCGACCGGAACGGTGACGACGGATGCGAACGGCGTTCCCACGTTCACGATCACCGGCGCTGGCAGCGGGTTTACGGGGGCGCCAGCCACGATCCTGTTCTATCGCGACGGCAAGCTCGTCGTCACTGGACACCTCTCGAGCAGCGATTTCGCCAGCACCGTGATGACGGTCGTCGGCGTCAACGTGACCAATGCAGGCTCGCTCTACACCGGCGCCGCCACGGCGACGTTCTCGGGCGGCGGCGCAGGCGCGACGCAGGCGGCCGCGGTGAACGCGGACATGGATACTGCCGCAGCGACCGGGTCGGGCGCCTTTGCCGCCGTGACGCTGCAACAATACGTGCAGGGCAAGTTCGTCTACAACACCAGCACTGACGTGAAGTATTATGGCTTCAGCGGCGCGATGGATCGGATCGTCAAGCCGCTCGCCGGCGTGCTCGGATCGGTGGTGCATCTGCGGCCCGGCGTCGACCTGGTCAACCCGGATCCGACCATCAACGGCGGCAACATCACTGTTGCCAGCAACTGGAATCTCGCAGCCGGCACGGTCGGCAATTTGAAGCCGAACACCGGCTCGCTGGCGGGACTCCAGTACTTCGACCCCAGCACCAGCTATGTCGATTTTGCCTACCGCTATCTCGCGAACTACGGAACCGCGGACGCCCCGAGCTACGGGGTCGAAGCCGGCGCGCTGACACTGCGCGCGTTCAACAACATCAACGTGAACGCGTCGATCTCCGATGGGTTCTTCCAGTTCGGCGACTATCTGAACGGTACCTACAAGACCGCCGTTTCGAATTATATTGGTTCGACCACGGCACGGAGGACGATCGACAACGGTAACTCCACCCTGAACAATTACCTGCCCGCACCGTTCGCGCCGTACAACACGACCGGAAATCCCAATGGCATCAGCGCGAGCGCGGTCGACCTCAACGAAGCGGATCTGTTCCCGCATTCGCTGCTTGTCTGCGTCAGTCATTGTGGTGCCGATTCCGCGCCGGATGGCTGGGCTGCGATCGTCAATCCTGGCTCGTGGTCTTATCGTCTGACCGCCGGCGCCGACATGGGAAGCGCCAATCCAAACGCGATGCAGTCGCTCGCAAGCGTGAATGGCCGTAATGCTGGAGACGTCGTCGTGAATGGCCACGTCCTCAACACAACCATTGCACCGCTTCTCAATCTCAATCTGCCGACCATGGTGCGGACCGGCACGGGCGGCATTTCGATTGCGGCCGCGCGCGACGTCAGCCTCGCCGATACTGCCGCTCCGGGCGTCATCTATGCTGCAGGTGTGAACACGGCCCGATATGCCAATCCCTATGATGCGTCGGGCAATGTAACGGATTCGAATGGATTCCTTGAGCCGCAACTGATGAGCTATGGCAGTAGTACCTCGGGCAGATTGGAAGTGGTCTACGGTGCACCGACCGCTGCAGCGTTCCCGGTTGCCGCGGGTGATGTGTCGGTCATCGCGCAGGAGGACATCAAAGGCTACAGGAATGTCACGACAACGAACTTGTTCAATATCGCTGCCCTGGCGAACGCCTACTACACGCCTTGGCTCATCGCTGATGCTGGCGTGACAAACGCGGCCGGTGCCCTAACACTGGGCGCCGGCGTGTTCGCTCCTTCGTCAGGGGCCTTTGCATCCCAGACAGCCTGGTGGATCCAGTACGCCAGCTTCCGTGAGGGGATTCTGTCTGCTGGTGGCAACGTCAACGTCACGGCGGGACGCGATCTGGTCGACGTCTCGGTCTCTCTGCCTACGACCGGGCGGGTCACCGGAGGGTTGAGCTCGCTGAGCACGCCGCAAACCCAGCTCTACGGCAGCGGTAACATGACGGTGCGGGCGGGCCGCAACCTGCTGGGCGGTTCTTATTACGAAGGCTCGGGACACGCGAGTATCCAGGTCAGCGGCATCGTGGATGCGAACGGGACGATCACGCTCAAGGACGGATCGGCCGCGCCGAATTACACACTGCTCGCGGTGGACACCGGCCAGATCAGCATGATTTCGGGCGGATCGATGGCGATCAGTGGCATCGTTAATCCCGCCGAGCTGCACCTGCAGTCGCCCTCATTTGCCAATCAAGGGGGGGTGGGTTCGACCCAATCGCTGCTCATGAACACCTACGGCCCCAACAGCGCGGTAAACCTGTTGGCCGCCACTGGAAATCTGAATATCGCGATGCCGCAGACAAGCGGTACTACGGCCTGGACGACGGGATTGATCTACCCGGCGAGCTTCACCGCCATCGCTGCAGGCGGCGACATTACTACAAAAGGGCTCGTGACCAATTCAGCGACTAATACCACCGCGACAATGCCCGGAATCGTCCTGACAGGCTCGCAGAATGGCACGTTTGAACTACTCGCGCAGGGAAGCATCGATCTGACCGGCGGCTATACCAATCTGGCCACCCCCGGGCCGTCCATTTCGGCGGGACCGTCGCTACTCGATACGGCATTCGATCCCTACCAGCCCAATAACGGTATGACAGGCGCCTCCAGTTCCGCATTGCTGGCTCACCAGGACGATCACGACACCAACCCGGCGCGCATCTATGCGGTGTCGGGCGACATCTCGGCGGTGGCGACCACGACAAGCATCGTGCCGGCTGGCACGGTCACCTCTGCCACGCTGGTTGACTATTCGAGGGTCGAGCTCAACCGGCCGGCGAAGATCTATGCCGGTCGTGATATTCTTAATCTCAATCTCATCGCCCAGAACATTGCTGCAGACGACGTCACGACCATTCAGGCGGGACGTGACATTCTGTACAATTACGGCACGGCGCCTTCAACCCTCGGAACACCGCCTCCAGGTCTCACGGTATCTGCAGGCTTCTCCTTCAGACGCAGCCTCGGTGGGCCTGGCCTCCAGATCGCTGGTCCTGGTTTCCTCGTCGTGCAGGCCGGGCGCGACCTCGGGCCGTTCCTGCCCGTGACGCGCGACAGCAGCGCCTTCACCTTGGATCAGGAAGGCATCGCCGCGATCGGCAACGCCAGTCTCTGGCCGGTCGGCAACCGATATGTCAATCAGGGCTCGAGCGGCATGTACGACGTCACGCTGCTGGGTCCCGTTACGTCGAGCACAAGGAAGCGCAACGAGCAGTTGCCGGGCACCAGCGCCGATATCATCACGATGTTCGGCGTCGCCAACGGCATCAACTATGACGGCTATACCACGGTGGATGCCGCCACCAATCAGCCCGTCTTTCATCCAGGCGTGATTGCCACCTATATCGATCCCGCCAACGCCTCCGACGTCGCTCACAACTACATCAGCGAGCTGAAGGATTTCCTCGTCAGCATCGGCAGGCCGGCCGGCAGCGATTCCGACGCGTGGAGCATCTTCCAGTCCTTGCCGAAGGATCTTCAGCATGTCTTCGCCGACAAGGTGTTCTTTGCAGAGCTCAAGGCCGTCGGCAAGGCGCAGACCGCAACGTCCGGCAACTACCAGCGCGGCTACGAGGCGATCAACACCATGTTCCCGTCGGACTTCGGCTACACCAGGAACGCGCTCGGCGGCGGCACCAACGGCGCCAACGCGCTGGTGCACACCGGCGATCTCGATTTGCTGCATGCGACGATCCAGACCAGGTTCGGCGGCGACATCTCGATCTTTGGTCCGGGCGGCACCATCCGCGTCGGCTCGCTCGCGCTCGAGCCGAACCCTCTGCTCAAGCCGAACGATCTCGGCATCCTGACGCTCGGCGGCGGGGCGATCAACACGTTCACCGACGCGAGCGTGCTGGTCAATTCGAGCCGCATCATGACCCAGCAGGGCGGCGACATCCTGATGTGGAGCTCGAACGGCGACCTCGACGCCGGCCGCGGCGCCCAGACCACGCTGTCGTTCCCGCCGCTCCAGGTCACGTTCAACTCCGACGACTATCAGAGCGTCGATCTTGGCGGCCTCGTCAGCGGCGCCGGCATCGCCGTGGTGCAGAGCTCGAAGCTCGCCAGCGAGTCGAACGCCTTCCTGCTCGCGCCACGCGGCACCGTCGATGCCGGTGAAGCGGGCATCCGGGTGTCCGGCAATCTGGTGATCGCGGCCGTGCAGGTGGTGAATGCCGGCAACATCCAGGTGGGCGGCACGTCCACCGGTATCCCGACTGTCACGGCGCCGAACATTGGCGCGCTCAGCGCGGCCTCGAACACAGCCGGCGCCGCCGCCAAGTCGGCCGAGCCGCCGACCGCCGGGGGTAACAATGATCGCGCCTCGGTCTTCATCGTCGAGGTGGTCGGCTACGGCGGCACTGGCGGCCAGGACTCCAACTCGTCCGGCAACGGTCAGGGCAACCAATCCGACGACTCCGGTAAATCTGACGACCAGAAGAAAAAGCAGCCGTAGCGGCGCGCGCGAGACAGCAGAGGTCGGGGGGCCGCGATGACCGAGATCCATGCCATCATCCTCACGCTCGACGAGGAGAAGCACATCGCGCGCTGCATCGAGAGCATCCGTGCGCACTGCGCCAGCATTCTCGTCGTCGATTCCGGCTCGAAGGACCGCACCCGGGAGATCGCGGCCGGCCTTGGTGCCGAGGTGATCGAGAATCCCTGGATCAACTACGCGACCCAGACCAACAAGGCGATCTCGGCCTGCGCCGGCAAGACCGGCTGGCTGATGCGGATCGATGCCGACGAATATCTCACGCCGGAATCGGCGGCCGGCCTGCATGATCTGCTGGACCGGCAGCCGCGCGACGTCGCCGGCGTGGTCGTCCGCCGCCAGATCGTGTTCCTCGGACGCCGCATCAGATGGGGCGCCATCGAGCCGAGTTGGCAGCTGCGGCTCTGGCGCGCCGGGCAGGGCTCCTGCGAGCAGCGCTGGATGGATGAGCACATCATCGTCAGCGGCAAGGTGGTGCGATCGACCATCGATCTCGTCGACGAGAACCTCAATTCGCTCGACTGGTGGACCAGCAAGCACAATCGCTACGCCTCGCGCGAGGTCATCGACATCCTCGCCTCGCGCGGGCTGCTCGGCGAGAACATGGACATCCAGCGCCACAGCGCGTCCTGGCAGGCCAAGCTCAAGCGCTTCGTCAAGGAGCGGGTCTACGAAAAGCTCCCTGGCGGCGTGCGGCCGCTGTTCTTCTTCCTCTACCGCTATGTCGCGCGGCTCGGCTTCCTCGACGGCAAGCAGGGCTACTACTTCCACATCCTCCAGGGCTTCTGGTACCGCACCCTGATCGACGCCAAGCTCGACGAGATCATGGCGTTGGCCAAGCGACGGGGCGTTCCGGTCAGCGAGGCGGTGCGGCTCGCGACCGGATTTGATCCGAATGTCGCGGTTCCGGCGCCGGCTTCCCCGATGCCACGTATCGTCGCGTCGGACGGCGAACGCGGCCGCGAGCGAGCTATCGCGCACCAGTCGTAGGCAAATTCGATCGACTGTAGTTGACTGCGGCCCGTGCCAAGCGCGATGACATTAACCTCCAGCCTGTCGTGAGTCAAAACAGTGCCGCATCCGATCCCGGATGCGGCACAGTCGCCATCAGCCCTTTTCTTGTGGTCGTTACTCCGCGGCGACGATTTCCGGCTGGCGGATCGCGGGCTTCGGAGCGTCCTTGGGGCGCTGCGTCTTCTGGACCTGCTGGTCGATCCAGGCGTAGGTTTTGGCGATGCCGCTCTTGAGCGGCTGCGACGGACGCCAGGCCAGCTTCTCGAAGATCAGCTTGTTGTTCGAGTTGCGGCCGCGCACGCCGAGCGGGCCGGGGATGTGCCGCGGCGTGATGGTCTTGCCGGCGATCTCGGCGGCGATCGCCGCGAGGCGGTTGATCGAGACCATTTCCTCCGAGCCGATGTTCACCGGGCCGGCCCAGTCTGAGCGCATGAAGCGGATCGTGCCTTCGAGGCATTCGTCGATGTAGAGGAAGGAGCGGGTCTGCTCGCCGTCACCCCAGATCTCGATCTCGCCGGGGTTGCCGGCCTGCGCGACTTTGCGGCAGATCGCGGCCGGCGCCTTTTCCTTGCCGTCGTTCCAGGCGCCTTCGGGGCCGAAGATATTGTGATAGCGCGCGACGCGGACCTCGAAGCCGTGGTTGCGGGCATAGGCCGCGTAGAGGCGCTCGCTGAACAGTTTTTCCCAACCGTACTCGCTGTCGGGCGCCGCCGGATAGGCATCGCTCTCGGCGAGGCCCGCGTTCTCGGCCTCTAGTTGGCGGTATTCCGGATAGATGCAGGCCGACGACGAGTAGAAGATGCGAAAACTATTGCGGCGCCGGCAGGCCTCGAGGATGTTGAGGTTGATCTGCGCCGAATTGTGCATCACCGAAGCGTCGTTCTCGCCGGTGAAGATGTAGCCCGCGCCGCCCATGTCGGCGGCGAGCTGATACACCTCGTCGAAGCGCGTATCGACGGCTTCGTGGCAGACCGCGAGATCGCGGAGATCGCCGACGATGAAATCGTCAGCCTGGGTCGGGCTGAAGCGGGGATATTTGAGGTCCACGCCGCGGACCCAGAAACCCTCCGCCTTCAGGCGCTTGACCAGATGGGACCCGATGAACCCGCCTGCGCCGCAGACCAATGCCTTCTTCATACGCTGCTCCTGACCAATCGTAGTTTCTTTGCTGACGATGCGTTGTGGTTCGCGGCGAAATCTTCGAGCAATTGGGCGCATCGATCGCTGTCGCCGACATCGACGTGGAAGTACGCGCTGGACTTGCGCGCGTCGCAGAGCAGGTGGACGTCGGATTCCGTCGGGCCGATGAACATCACCGGCAAATCCGAGTCGACGCAGGCATAAACCTTGGACGGCAGCACGTAGCCGACGAACGCGTTCTTCAGGGTGATGAGATGCGCATCCGGTGTCCTGAGCAGCGAGGCGAGCTGGTCCAGCGGCACGAGATCGGTGCGAATGTAGGGCGCCTTGGCCTCGTCAAGCGCTTCGGCGACGGTGGCCGCGCCCTTCCCGATGGCGTTGAGCCAGAGCAGCACCGTTCCTGATCCAGTTTTGTGATGCTCGATATAGGCGCTGACGAAGGTCGCCGTGTCGTGTGCGATGCCCCAATTGCCGGAGTAGAGCAGCAGAAACTTGCCGTCGGTCTGCGGCGGCCGGGCGAGCGGCGGAGTGCCGGGGCCGATCTCGATCGGGGAGGGATCGCGCTTCAGCACGATGCGATCCTTGGTCACGCCGATCTCGTTGAGCCGCATCGCCTGATCGTGCCCGAGCACCTCAAACGTGTGGACCCGCCGGCGCCAGAACAGGGTGAGCGTGAGGACGAGCTTGAGGAACAGGCTAGGGCTGCCGCGTTCGGCGATCGCGCATTCCGGATGGAAATCGGTGATGCGATAGATCAGCCGCTTGCGCAGCAGCACGTTCAGCGGCGCGATCCAGTGCAGGAACAGCGGCGGGCTGCCGGTGAAGAGAACCGATTGCGCCTTGCGAATGAAGGGGAGCGCGGCCCGCAGCAGCTTGGTGTTGGTCGTGATGGTCCAGCGAATGCGCGCAGAGGTCCGGGCCTTGTCGTAGGCGGGAACCGGCACCTTGACGATCTCGAGCGTGCCGCGCTCGAAGCGCTCGATCGAACTTGTCGCTTCACCCGAGGTGAGGCCGACCAGCGTAACATGCAGGCCGCGGTCGCGTGCCATCTCGCGGGCGAACAGCACCGAATACTGCCCCACCGCGCCGAAGTCCGGCGGGAGCCAATCGCAGATGTAGACGAGCCGGGAGGCGGACATGACGGCGGCGGGCCCGAATTCTCAGTGAACCACACCGCGGCCAGTCAGGCCGCGCGCGCGCCGCTTGCCGCATCGCATATTGGGGCACTCGGGTAGCATAACATATGGTCCGCAAGTTATGATGGTAAGATATGCGTGACGCTATGGCAGTAACATGTCGCCTTCACGACACGTGACGCCTCGCGCGGAGACCGCCAGGATGACGGCGGCCCCATGATTTTCAGCTCAGGCTCGCGATTTTTCCAGTTCGCGCCAGGCCTGCGCGATGGCGTCGCTCTCGATCTTCTCGCCGAACAAGATCATCGGAACGGTGCCGAGCATGATCTTAACATCCAGCATGAAGGACATGTTCTTGACGTACCAGACGTCGAGCGCGGCCTTGTCGGCCGGCGAGATCGCGCGCCCGCCCTTGATCTGGGCCCAGCCCGTGAGGCCCGGACGCACCAGCAGGCGGGCCGAATAATCCGCCGGTTGATCGACTGGGAGCAGCGGACGCGGGCCCACGAACGACATGTCGCCGGTCAGGATGCTGATCAGCTGGGGCAATTCGTCGACCCGGGTCCGGCGCAGCACATTGCCGACCGCGGAAACGCGCTGCGACTCGTGCCTGCGGCGGCCGAGCGCATCGTGGGCTGCGGCCATGGTGCGGAACTTGAAGACCTTGAACGGCTGCGCGCCGAGCCCCGGACGCTGCTGCCAGAACAGCACCGGGAAGCCGACGTCCATGATCGTGATGAGCGCGACCACGCCCATGAGGGGGGCCATCATCACGAGAAGCAGCGCCGCGAGAAAGATGTCGAGGGACCGTTTGATGGTGCGATAGGGCGAGCTGGCGAGGCCCTCGCCGCTCATCGCGCTGAATGCATAGGTCTGCGCCCGCGTCTCGGGGGCTTTGCCGCTGCGTGGTGCCTCCCGGTTCGGACGTTCCGATGCGATCTTCTGATCGAGGAATTCGAGCGGGATCGCGTTGGCAGCTTCGAGGGCGAACAGGGCTTCCCGCGCCTGGACCGACAGCTCGCGAAGCGGAACTGCAAGCACGATCCGGGTGATGACGACGCCGTGGACCTCGAGCGTGCGGACAACATCGGCAACCTGCTCCGGTGTGCCGAGGACGCGATGCGACAACAGCGACTGCCCACGAGGGGCTTGCGCGTCCAGCAGGCCGACGACGCGAACGCGATCGCGGGCATAGCGGGTGATGCAATGCAGATAGAGCTCAGCCAGCTCATTGAGGCCGACGAGAAGGACGGACTCGGCCGTGGGAACGATCACGTCCTGCTGCCAATCGCCCGGCGAGCGCCGTGCATGCCAAAGCCGGCTCGCGATGCGCGCCCCGATCATCAGGGTGATTGTGATGAGAGCCTGGAGCAGCGGCAACGCGCGCGACACCCCGTCGAGCCGGTTGGCAACGAAAGTCAGCACCGAGGCGCCGGCGACGATCGCCACGACCGCGGTGACGATATCGCGATAGTTTTGCGGAGAAGAGTAGCGCCAGACAGCGCGAGTGACGCCCGACAATGGCAGCACGATTGCAGCCGCGGCAATCGTCAGGAGACCATACGGGATCAGCGCGACGAGATGATCGCTCGAGAATTCCAGATTTTCGCGAAGCACCGAGGACGCGACCAGCGCGAATGACACCAACGCCAGATCCGCCAGCAGAATGCGCAATGATCTCATGGCAATTACCGTCTAATCCCTTGTCATTTCATAGATATTCACCGCATTTGCCGGCGTTCCGGCGGGCTTTGTTGCGGTTAACATTCAGTTAACATTAGACTGTGACATCGGGGCGACGTCACAACATTAGTTAGAAAGAGTTCCACGAGACACGTGCGGCCCGTTCCGGCCAGCAGAGGCTGGCGCAGCGGCAGATTTGCGGGGCCTTGGACGCCTGAGACTGCGCGTCGCGCGGTCGAGGTCGATGACACCGTGATGTGATCGCGATGTCGCATGTCATCGTAACATAATATGACGTGGTGTATCCCGTGCCCGCGTTGACGGGATCGAAACGTGCCGAACGGGCAGGTTGCGAGCCTGACGACCGTGAGGTGCGTGCTTGGGGCTCGCGCATGACGTTCCGCGTAACACACGCGCCGACGCAGGAAATCGCGGCGGCCGCTAGAGGAGACGGGTGGGCATATGACCGCGATCCTGGGGCTGAATTTCAATCACGCCGATGCATCGGCCGCGCTGATCCTCGACGGCAAGGTCGTTGCGGCTGTCGCCGAAGAACGCTTCGGACGTCGCATCAAGCATGATCCGTCGTTCCCGGAACACGCGATCAGGTCGGTCCTCGCGATCGGCGGGGTCAGCGCCAGGGATATCGATATCATCGCGGTTCCCCGCGATACGCAGCAAAACCGGTTGAGCAAGGCCATGTATGTCTTGCAGAATCCGTGGCGCGGGGCGCAGGCGGCGGCAGAGCATCTGCGTCGCGCCAATGCCGAGAAGGGCACCGTCGACCGCGTTGCGGAAGCGTGCGGCGAGGCGACCGGCTCGCTGCGGGCGAAGCTCGTCAACATCGAGCATCACATCGCGCACATAGCGAGCGCCTATTATTGCTCGCCGTTCGAAGGGGTCACCGCCGGCTTCTCGTACGACAGCAGCGGCGATTTCGTCAGCGCGATGGCCGCACGATGCGAGGGCAGCCGTATTGAGGTGCTCGATCGCGTGTCGTTGCCGAACAGCCTCGGGTTCTTCTACACGGCCTGCTGCCAGTACATCGGGTTTGACGGGTTCGGCGAGGAATACAAGGTCATGGGCCTTGCCCCTTATGGGGAGAACACCTACGCGGAGTTCATGCGCGAGCTCGTGACCTCGCCCGACGACGGCTGGTTCCGTCTTTCACCCGGATGGTTCGGAATGCATTCGGGTGGTGAGAGTGGTGGGGTGGACGATCGCAACGCGATCGTGACGGGGACGCTCTACACCGACAAATGGGCCGAAAAGCTCGGCGCTCCGCGCAAGCGCGGCGACGAGCTGACGCAACGCCAGCGCGACATTGCCCGCTCGTGCCAGGTGCGGTTCGAGGATGTTGCGATGGATTGCTTCCAGAAGCTTCACGATCGGGTCCGCACCAACCAGATCACCTATGCCGGCGGATGTGCGCTCAACGGTGTGGCGAATGCGCGGTTGCTGCGTGATACCCCGTTCGAGAAGGTCTATCTCCAGCCGGCCGCGTCCGACGACGGCCTGTGCATCGGTGCCGCCATGTGGGCCTGGCACAACGTCGCGGGTCGGTCGGAGCGCTTCTACATGAAGCATGCCTATTGGGGCCCGGAATATCCGGACAGCATGCTGCGCAAGGCAGCCGAGGCTGCGGGCTTTCCGGTCCACGAGGTGTCCCGCGCCGAACTTCCGGACGCTGCCGCCCGCCTGATCCGGGCGGGCCTGGTGATCGGATGGTATCAGGGCCGGTCGGAATGGGGCCCACGTGCCCTCGGCAACCGCTCGATCCTGGGCGATCCGACACGGTCGGACATCAAGGATCTCATCAACGCCAAGATCAAGCGCCGCGAACTGTTCCGCCCGTTTGCGCCGACCATCGTGCGGCATGCGGTCGGCAAGTTTTTCGAACAGGACGTCTTCAGCCCGTTCATGATGCACGTCGTGAAGGTACGCCCGGAATGGCGCGACCAGTTGCCGGGCATCACCCATGTCGACGGCACCGGCCGGCTTCAGAGCATCGAGCGCGAGACGAACCAATTGTACTTCGATCTGATCGAAGCGTTCGGTCGCCTGTCCGGTATTCCGATCGTTCTCAACACCAGCTTCAACGAGAACGAGCCGATCGTCGATACGCCGGAGCAGGCTGTGAACTGCTTCGTGCGGACCGGGCTTGATGCGCTGTGCCTCGGCAACTACATTGTCGCCAAGCCGGAGCATGAGGCGCTGGTGCGCGACGCTTGCAGGTCGCCCGAAGCCGCGGCGAGCTGACAAGCTCGTTCATTCCGCTGCGCGTGCATCGCCTGGCTAGGAGATTGCACTCGTAGCCATCGCCGGCGTCCGGCCATGCGCTGTTGCGACCTCGGAGAGCACCCGGCCAAGCCGCTTGGCCGGGATGCTGATCTCGAACCGCCGCAGAAAGCAATCGCGGGCGGCTTTGCGCATCGCGTCCTTCTCGGGTTCGGCCAGTGCTGCGAAGCGAGCAAGCAGGTCGCAGACCCCCGCGGCGTCATCGGTCGCGATCAGGCCGGCAGCGTCAGATTTGACCTCGCGCCAGATGTTGACCTTGTCGGTGATCAGCACCGGCTTGCCGGCTGCAAGTGCCTCGGCGACCGCGACGCCAAAGTTCTCTTGATGCGATGGCAGCACGAAAGCATCGCAGGCGCGCAGCGCGCCCCATTTGATGTCCCCAAACACCGCGCCGGGCCAATGGATGCGACGTTCAATGCCGGCAGCGCGGGCCTGATCCTCGAGTTGGCTGCGCCAGCCGACCTGGTCCGGGCCCGCGACGACCAGATCAAGCTCGGGGTGCTCGGTCGCGATCCCTGCAAACGCGGTGACCAGCAAATCACAGCCCTTCTTGGGATGGATTCGACCGAGAAAGAGCAGAAACGAGCGGTCGCCGAGCGCAGGCAGGGATTTGCGGAAAGCGCCGACCTGGTGCGCGGGATCCCCCACGATGTCCGCGGTCCCGTAGCCGACAATTCGCTCGCTGGCGCGATATGGCCAGAACGTGTTGCGGGCGCGGCGCATCTCGTCTTCGGTGGTGAACAGCACGGCGTTCGCGTTTGCAAGCAGCGGGCCTTCGCAAAGCGGCCAAAGCGCCTGCTTCAACGCATGCTTCAAGCTCCCGCGAGCCCACGGATCGAGCATGCCATGAACGAACACGGCGTAGGGAATGCCGGATTGTGGCAGCACCTGCCGCGCCCCGAACGTTGCATAATTCCAAAGTCCGTTGACGACCACGATATCGTAGTTGCCGACATGCGATTTCAGCCACGGCACGAATTTCGGCGCATAGCCGTAATGCGCCCACAGCCAGTTCAACGGGCCGGATGGCTTGCTCAGCATCCCGCTCCCGACCGCGAAGGTCGGCACCGGACATGCGCCGACCCAGCCGTCGTCCGGGGCGTCGAGACTGACGATATGTGTGTCCGTAGCAAAGGCACGCCGGGCCTCCGCTTGGCGAAGCAGGCCCTCGATGGCCCCGCCACCGCGAGGGTCTACTGACGCAATGATCTCGAGAACGCGCAATGACGGCTTCATTGATGGCTTCACATCCAGATATGATCCATACAATATATGGATGAGATGAACGATATCAAATTGATCGCCGTCTTATCAAGGATCACGCGGAATGACGTCGGTCGCGCGTCTGAATTCATCAGACTGTCAACGAGCGCTGCCATCACCGTGCGCTGGCGGCACTTGCGGACCCGCCGGAAGCATCGCGTCTCCGAATGCCAGAGCCACACAAGCTGAGAAATGTTCCGGCAGGGGATGCGATCATGAGCGACGCAATGACGCCCAACGCACAGCTCGGGTCAGCCTCGATAGAACAATCGCCTTCCATCCTTGAGACGGTTCTGGATATCTGGCAGCGCACGACGGGCCCGAAGGGACAGCAGCCGAACGCAGATCTCCGCCATATCGGGATCGGTGTCAGGCGGGTGGTTCGCTTGCTGGATGAAATTGAAGAGGCGCTGGGCAAGAGGATTCCGATCGGCACCGCGTTGAGGCTGGGCACGCCGGACGCCATTGCCGAGGCTATCGCGACCGATCGGTGGCCCGAGCCTTCGCCGCTGCTGCTGCTGAAGGATGGCGACGATCGTCCGCCGCTCTATCTGATCGCAGGCGTTCGCGGGACTCTGTTTGAAGTCGTCGCGCTGGCGCGGGCGTCATCATTCCCCGGCAAGATCTGGGGACTTCAGCCGCCCGGCTTCGAGGGCGACGCGCCGCGCTTCGAGTCCATCGAAGCGACCGCGGCCGAGTTTCTCGAACATCTCGTTGGCGATCGTGCCGCGCCGGTCAATCTCGTCGGATATTCGATGGGAGGCGAGATCGCGATCGAGATGGCAAGGGCACTGCGTTCGGACAATCGAAAGCTTGGATTGATCGGACTCATCGACACCAACGTCGTGGAAAGACACTGGTCGCTGACGACGCGACTGCGCTATGCGGCACGGCGCTCGCAGTTGCGGGTCTTCGGGCTGTTCCAGGCGCCATCGGGGCAGCGCCTTGATAACTTGCTCAATATCGTGCGTCCGCTGATCCGTCGCCTGATCGGTCAGTTCACCTATGATGCAGAATTCACGCGCTACTACGAATCCGGGCTCGACGACAGGATCAAGGTCGTCAAGGATCTCGCACTCGTGGCCTACGAACGCTATGTGCCGCCCGTCGTCGATTTTCCTGTCGTTCTGTTCAAGTCGTGGGAGTCGGCCAAGCGGGATCTCGTCGATCCCGTCGAAACCTGGCGGCCGAAGATTCCCGAGCTCGAAGTGGTGGAAGTCGATGGCACCCATGCCAACATGATCTTCCCGCCATTCGTGCGCGGGCTGGCATCCGAGATCGCCGCTCGCCTATTGTAGGCATTGTCCCGCGACGAATTCACAAACCCAAATCTGCGCAACGCCGGGCGCAAGCAACGCGCGTCATATCCTCAGACGAACGGTACAAAAAAATGCACCCGGCCGAAGCCGGGTGCAGGTGCCTCGTTTGAAGGAGGCCTTGTACGGTCAGATCAGGCGCCCGAGCGGGTCTTGCAGACCGGGTTGGCCGAATCGCCGGCGTTGCCCATCTGCGACGGGCCGCCCGTGATGAGCGGGATGATCGGATCGCGCCAGGCGTTCGGGATCGGCGAGAAGCCCTGCGACTTCAGGATCGCAGCAGCGTGCGAGTCGTAGTAGTGGAACCCGATGTAGTTCATCATGTTCTGGAAGGTGCCGAGGCCGAGGCCGCTGTCACGGGTCTGGCTGTAGCACTGATAGAAGTCCAGCCAGGTGAAGCCCGCGATCGGGTACGAGCTGGGGGTGGCCGGGTTCGGAACCTGGGACTGCGAGCTCCAGTTCAGGGGGTTCGCAATCGCATTGGCGTCCGGCAGGATCGGCGTGACGGCAGCCATCGCGTTGTTGATGCGGGTCGGCGAGGGCCACTGGAAGGCACCGGTGGCGTTGTCCACGTCATACTGCGACTGGACGTTGGCAACCTGCATGCCGGTCGAGAGCACCGGCTGCGAGAAGTCGGTGGTGGAGTAGCCGATTGCACCGTTGGTGCTCTCGATCGCGGTCTTGACGCCGCCGTTGGTGGAGGCACCAACGAACACACCGCCGCCCGGGTTGTTGTTGAGCGGCTGAGCCGGCGAGCAGGTGTCGTTGGTGAAATCCGGCCAGTTGATCAGATTGTTCGCTTCATAGAGAGCGTCGGGGCAGGCCGTATTGACGCGGGCGCTGAAACGGAACTCCCACGAGCGAGTGGTCGGAGAAGCGGTGAGCGCATCGGCCGTGTTGAGCGGACCGGTGACGCCCTGGCACTGACGATAGAGGGCATTGGTGAAGAGGAAGTTGGTGCCGCTGCCGTCAGCGCGGTGGATGACCTTGATCTGACCGGTGCCGAGAGCAACGTTGTTGTTGGCCTTGGTCAGTTCGGGGTCGTTCCAGGCGGTGATGTGGCCGGTGAAGATGCCGCACAGCGCCTTGCGGGTCAGGTTCAGGCCGGTATAGTTGCCCGGATAACCGAACGTGGCCTTGTCGGAGGTCGCACCCGCCGGAACGGCGTTGGCGATATTGAGGGTGGTGCCCGCACCGTCCTTGCCGTTGAACGCGATCACGACAGCGCCAGCCAGAGCCGGCATCTGGATGATGTTGCCGTACTTGGCATTGTTGCCGGTCGCAGTGTAGTTCGCCGCATCGGTCGAATTCCAGATGTCGTCGCTGCCGACGAACTGCACCGACGGATAGCCGTAGTGATCGGTCCAGCCGGGAATCCAGCCCGAAACGATCGGGAGCGCAACGGCGGGCGCGGAGCCGAAGCCGGTCCCGTTGGAGGAGCCGTCATGGGCAATGAGCGCGCGCTTGCCGCCGCCCGAGCCAACCGGAACGTAGAGGATCTGCATGAACAGGCCGCTCGAGTCGCCGGTCCCGCTGCCGCAGGACGGAGAGATCGGATAAGCGGGCTCGAACGTGCCGGCGGGAATGCTGCCGATGGCGGGATAGGGCCAGGTCGGGCCGGCGGGATTGCCGTCGACTTGGACGGAGTGGCAGTCGAAGAGATAGCGATAGACCGGGGCAGGGAACGACGCACCTCCCGCGTAGACCAGCTGAGCTTGGGCCGGCGCAGCCAGGCCGCAAGTGCCGATGGCGGCCGAGGCCAGCAAATACGCTTTCCAGTTTCTCATTAGAGACTCCTGTTCGATTTCTAAGGTCCCGACCTTCTCCCCCAGCGGGCATCGTATCGGGTGCGGCGGACCCTAGTCAGGCTTTGTTATGCTTTAACGTTACATTTGTGAAAACGATAACATCGTCAAATGATACTCGTCGAGCGCGGCGCTCTTGTTGGTTGAGTGTGTGTTGCGGTGAAATCTTCCGACCGCATCAAAGACGAAATACTGCTGCAATTCGCTTTGATTTCACGCAAATCGCGCCGCGATCCTGCATGATGTGCTGATCGCGACAGCCCGCTTCGCGACGACTGAAAAAACATCATGACAACGTTTGATAACATAACTGGAGTCGATAGTCACAAATCATTCTTCCCTGCATTATATTAGCGTCAGGCTTGGGTCATTACAGACGCATCCTGGTCCTGCCGAGCGGGCACGACCAGTTGCAGTTGCGGGAGCATCACGCCGTCACGCTGCTGCTGTGCAGTCTTCGGTGATGCATTTCTAAATCTGATCGAGGGTATGATGGTTCTCAATCGTGTTCGCCGCCAACAGTCGTCTGGCGTGTATTCTCGAATGGTGGTCGGACTCGCAGTCGCGACGAGCCTTTGGGCCGCGAGCGGATCGAGCCGCGCCCAGTCAAGCGACACGGTTCTCGCCAAGGTCAGCGACCTCATCGTCGCCAAGGTCGACGACATCGTGATCGACGGCCGCGACTACGCGCTGGCGCAGCAGATGTTCGTGCATGATCTGAAGGGATTGGACGAGAAGGCGCGTCACGATTTTCTGGTCCAGTACCTGATCGACGTCGCGCTGATGTCGCGGGATGCGCAGAAGAGGGATCTGAAGGTGGATGAGGCTGCCCTTCAGCGCAACTTCGACTTCATCCGCAAGAAGGCGCTGATGGAAAGCTGGCTGGGCACCGTCGGGCAGGGCGCGATCTCGGAAGATTCCGTGCGCGCGGCCTATGAGCAGGCGGTCAAGGACACCAGCGAGCCCCAGATCCGCATGCGGACCATGCTGTTCAAGGTCGACGCCGCCGGCGATGAGAAGGCCGTCAAGACCGCAGAGGAGCGCGCCAACGAGGCCGTCGCCCGCGTCAAGAAGGGCGAGGAGTTCACCAAGGTCGCAGAAGACATGACAGGAACGTCTTTGCCGGCCACGCTCAAGGAAGCGGGTTATCAGAGCCGCCAGCAGATGAAGCCGGAAATCGCGAAGGTCGCGTTCACGACCGACGTGGGAAGCACGACCGCCCCTATCCGCACGGAGCAGGGTTGGGAAGTCGTGAAGGTCGAGGACAAGCAGACGCGAAAGCCGCTCGACTTTGACATCGTGAAGAGTCAGTTCGCGATGGTCGTGGCGCGGAAGGCTCAGCTTGCGGCCATGGAGAAGCTGCGGTCGGAGGCGAAGATCGAGCGGATGGATATCCCCGAGCCGCCGCAGGATCAGGCCGCCAAGACGCCGAATGACGCCGCCAAGGCGAAGACGTCGAACTGATGGCGGTCGCGCCGAACGACAGCCGTTGAGGGACGATCGCGCCGAAGCTCAGCGGCTTCGGTCGATCGTTCCAGGACTATTCGGGAACAGGAATTGCTAGTGAAGCCACGGTTGTCGCAGGCCGCGAATATCGGGCTTCTGTTCGGCGGATACGGCTTCGGGCAGGGAGCTGTGTTCCTGACCCAGACCTGGCTGATCGCCGCTGGCGAATATCGTCTGCTCGCCTCGTTCGGGACCCATTTTCTGTTTGCCGTCCTCGGCAGCCTCGCGGTCGATGCGGGCTCGAACACCACGCTGGCGCGCCACGCGGCGTCTGCTTCCGGGAGTGCTGCCAAGGAGCTTTCGCAAGCCTTCTGGAATGCGAGCGTGTTTCGAATGCTTCTGGCGATGGCTCTGATCGTCGCGGCAAGCATCTATGCGTTTGCTTTCGCTCCGGATGGATTTTCTCGAAATTACGTGCTGTTTGCGGCGCCCGGTCTGCTGTTCGTCGCCTGCAATGCGGCCGGATTGCTGGACGGATTCAAGTTCAGCGGAATCAGCGGGACCAGCGCTGCGTTTCCCTATGCGGTCTCTGCGCTCGTTCTCATTGCGACGAGACACGCTTCGCCCGATACCGCGGGCGCGGCGCTCGGCGCGGCTTTTGCCGGCGGATCCTTGCTGATGGTCGTGGTGCAATGGATCGCGCTCGTCAAACTCGGCTGGCGGCCACATGCGCCGACCACGACGATGCGCGGTCTGCGAAGGGCGGCGCGGGAAGGCGGGGCGATGCTCTGGGTCCTCTTGCCGCCCCAGATCTATGGCCGCGCGCAAGTGGTCCTGAGCGCGACCTATTTTGGTGCCGAGACAACCGCTCTCTTCCTCTACGCCAAACAGGTCGCGACTGGGGCGCTTCAGATCGTGGCCTTCGTGCAGCGGGTCGAATTCCCGACCCTGGTCGCATGCTTGTCCGGTCACAACGAAAATCCGGTGGGAACTGCCCTCCGCGTTCAGAAACTGGTGGCTGCCACGGGAATTAGCTTCACGGCGGCAGTGTCGGCGGCCGGATTGATCGCCGCCCAATTCCCGGGAAGCAAGTTCAGCGCCGTCGCGCCACTCCTGAGCGCGTTCGCCCCGACCATCCTGACGGTGACCGCGGTGGTCATGATGATGCAGGGGCTGGCCGCAACCGGAGCCTATGAGGGCCTCGCGGTCGACATCACGGTCTTCCACCTGGTCGGGGTTGTGGCGAGCTACGTGTTCCTGAGCAGGCTCGGCGTGTATGCATTCATTGCGGCCGATATCCTGTCGACCCTGCTTGGCGTCGTGCTGCTCGCGCTGCGGCTGGGCAGGTCGAAGCAGCAGGTTGCGGCGATGGGGCAGCAGCCATGACCGCCATGACCAGCGCGGAGATGCGCGGCTTCGCCGACAGGCCGGTGAGGCTGCGAAGACATCGGCTCTTCGCCCCCGCAATGCGCATGAGGCTGGCCTTCTTCGTCGGCTATTACGCCCTGAACGTGCTGTTCGCGGCGGACAAATTCGTGGCCGCGCTGACATTTCCCGCCTTCCTGATCTGTTGCTACAACGTCGCCCGAATTGCGGGGCGCTACGCAACCGTCGAGGACATGCTGTGGCTGCTGATGTACGTGTTCTTCGTCATCGCGCCCTGTCAGACGTTGAGGTTCGGACATTTTGAGAATGAAGGACCGGTCACCGGGCTTTTTTTCACCAATACGGAAATTTCAACCGCCTTCATCATCATCATCATCTTCCTCCTGTCCGCGACCGTCACGAGCATCCTGATCAGGCGGCTCGTCACGGCGGCGGAGCCGGTGCGCTACCGGTTGAAGGTCAACGTGTTGCCCGTACTGCTGGTCCTCAGCGTCTTCGGCTTTGCCGTGTTCGTGGTTGCGCAAGGCGGTATCGGAAATGTCCTTGCGGATCGATATTCCAAGGAATTGTCTGACGACGGCGCGGTGGGAACTGCGGGCATTTCCGCACTCGGGCTACAGATGGTCGCCTGTCTCCTGATCGCGGTCTATGCGAAGTGCATGCCTCGTCGGCGGAGCGCCGTCGTCGTCATGTCGACGTCAATTGCGCTCGCATTGCTCTTCGTTGCTCAGAATCCGTATAACACGGCGCGATTCGTTTTCCTGATCGCCTGGCTGCCGATCGTTCTGGTTTTCATCTCCGGGAAGCTCGGCATCAAGACATTTTATCTCGGCGTGGTGATCGGCCTCGTCGTCCTCATGCCGATGCTCAATCTCACTTCCAGATCCGGCGCCTCGTTGGCCGAGGCGATCGAAGCCGTCGACGTCTCCAGCGTGCTGACGATCCCGGGCCTCGACGTGCTCGACATGCTCGTCTACGAGGTGCGCTATCTGGAACTCTCGGACTTCTTCTGGGGCGGAAAGACGCTGGGTCTGATGTTGTTCTTCGTGCCACGCAGCCTCTGGCCGGGAAAGGAGACGGTGCTGGCGGGCGATATGGGGGGCGCGCTGGCCGACCTCGGGACGGCAGCAACCCCCAACCTGTCGGGTTTCGTGGCGGGCGACTTCTACGCCGACCTCGGCATGGCCGGCGCTGCGATCGGCGCCGTTTTGGTATCGTTCCTGCTCACATTCTTCGGGAGCAAGCGAGCGGTGCTGGTGCACGGCTTGGATCTGCGCGCGTTCATTTTCATGGCCTCGGCACCAATTCTCGTGCGCGGCTCGCTGGGCTCCGTGGTCTCGCTCACATTCGTCGAGATGGTCGCTCTCGCGGTGCTGACCCGCATCCTGTGCCGACGGGTCGTGACGGACCGCGACGGGAGCCGCAAGGGGCGAGGGAAGTCTCATTGATAACATGACTTTCCGGGAAGATCATAAAAGGGACGGCGCAACGTTATGATTTCGCGGCGATGTCACCAATCACGTCTATTGAGCGTGCCGCGGGCGATCGATTTCCCGGCGATCGTTTGGGCAGCCGCGACGAGCGTGGCCGCATAACGGCTAGGAGATGGGTATGGAACAGCTCGAATCGATCTCTGGATATACCTTTGACGATGCGGAGCTGGACGTATCGCACGACATTCTCTTGCCGTGCCTGCTTGCCGTCATCGACGAGCGCGGCGGCAAGGGAACCCGCGTTATGGATCTCGGCTGCGGCAACGGATCGGTCACTGAGCTGCTGCATCGCCGCGGTCATTCGGTCGTCGGCGTCGACCCCTCCGAATCCGGCATCCGGTACGCGCAACAGAAATATCCGCATCTCCAGATCGACCGTGGCTCGGCCTACGATCCCATCGCCGAAAAATATGGCCAGTTCGACTTCGTCGTCAGCCTCGAAGTCGTCGAGCACCTCTATAATCCACGCAAATTCGCCGCCACCGTGCATAGTCTGCTCAAGCCGGGCGGCACCGCGATCATCAGCACGCCCTATCACGGCTACTGGAAAAATCTGACGATGGCTGTCACGGGCCGGCTGGACCATCATTTCACGGCGCTGTGGGATCACGGGCACATCAAGTTCTGGTCGTACAAGACACTTCGTATGCTGCTCGAGGAAGCCGGTCTCCGCGACGTTGAATTCCACCGTGTCGGGCGGATACCACCGCTGGCCAAATCGATGCTCGCCGTCGCCCGGAAATAGAACGAGGCCATCGGGCTGCTTCATCTTGAAGCCGTCGTAACAGACCTCGCGAGCCTGTACCGGGGGCGCAATCGCATGTTTCGATCGTTGTGCATCGCATTTGCGCTGATTGTCCTCGCGGTCGCGGACGCGGATGCGCAGCCGCATATGTTCTGGTTCAACGATCCCGTTGGTCCGGATGACACAGTCATCGTCACGGGATCACAACTCGATGCCGTCACGGCGATCAGCATCAGCCGTGTTCCGGACGGCGCCTCAGGCGGGGACGGATCCGCCCCGCGGTCGGTGGAGTTGATCCAGCAAGACGCGCAATCCGTGAAATTTGTCGTGCCGAAGGAGTTTGCCCCCGGGGTCTACCGGTTCACGTTGACTTATCCGCAAGGCGAGAGCGCTGCCCTGCTCAACAGACCGACCATCTATTGGGTGCAGACCAGCCTTGGCGACACGGTCTCGCCGGGCGGGGAAGTGCGCATCTTCGGTCGCAATATTGTCCGGAGGCTGGATCGGGCGAAACTCATCATGGTTCCAGAACGCGCGGGCCAGCCCGTCACGTTGAGTCCGAGCGCAGGGAATCTCTGGCACGGACGCTTTCGTCTTCCGGATACGGTGGCGCCCGGCGACTATCGTCTGCGCCTCTCGAACGGTAACGGCACCGACGAAGACGTCGTCGATGCAGAACGGATTCACGTCGTTCCTGCCGTCGCGGAGACAGGCGCAATTTTCAACGTGCGCGAATATGGCGCATTCGGCGACGGCGTCATCAACGCGTCGCGGGCCGTCAGAGCCGCGATCAGCGCGGCTCAACAGGGCGGCGGCACCGTCTATTTTCCCCGCGGCCGGTATTTGATAACGGGCCCGCTCATGATCCCGCCCCATGTGACGCTCAAGGGCGAGCGAACGGATCTTGTCAATCTGGTCTGGTCGGATGTGGAAGATCCACCCGAGGCGCTGATTGCAGGCACGTCGCATTTCGCGATCGAAGACCTGACGATCTATGCCTCGCGGCATCGGCATATCGTGGCGGGTGGGTTTTTGAACGGAGTTCCGATCCCGAATGCGTCCGACATTGCTCTCCGGCGCGTGCGTATTCGCGCCTCGGCCTTTCGCGGCCATACAACTGCCGAGCAAACCTATCAGCGGATGCTGAAGATCGAGCAGCAATATGGACAGTTTCTGGATACGATCCGTCTGACGGGCGATCGGTTGACTGTCACCGATTGCGATGTCGTTGGATCGGGCCGGTCGCTCTATCTGCTCAAGGCGAGCAACGCCGTGATCTCCGGCAACATTCTCAACAACGGTCGGTTGGGATGGTATTCATTCACCGGGGTCAAGCGGGTCATATTCGAAAATAACACCGTCACCGCCGCAGACCTTCAGGGCACCGGTGGATCGATCAATACGCTTTCGCCCGATGTGACCGGATCGGAGAACGTGTTCTTCGCCAACAATATTTCCAAGGCGATATACGGCTGGGACCGCGAAGCGATCTCGAGTGACGGCGGCGGTGGCTTCTATTTCGGTCCTGCCGTGAGCGTTGCGCCGGACCAGCTATCGTTACCGGGGCCGGCGAACGAACATGTCATCGCAACGACCTGGGTGGGGGCCCTCGTCATGGTTGTGGATGGGCTCGGGGCCGGCCAATTCGCGCGCGTCGTCCGCTTCGATCCGGCCGGCAACAATGGGCCGATGTCGGTTACGCTCGACCGCAAGCTTGCGGTCGACCTCGATGCGACCTCGGTCGTCACCGTGGTTCAGATGCATCAGAACTATCTCATTGTCGACAACACATTCCAGGATGTCGGCGTCGCCGCACAATTCTACGGCACCGGCCTGAATCATGTGCTTGCCGGAAACGTCGCCACGCGAACTGGCGGTTTCTTCGACCGCGGAATGACCTATCACCATTTTCAGCCCAGCTGGCAGGTCCAGCTCCTCAACAACCGGATTACCGAAGGCAACGCCTACCAGGCGGGGCCGGATCGCACGATCGCGTCCGGCGAAGCCTTGATCGCGGTTCAGGCGGTGCGCTCGCTCGGTGTGTGGAACCTGCCGCCGTTGGTTCGCGGCGTGATCGTGCGCGGTAACCGGATGGACAACGACTCTCATATCGAAGTGACCGGTGTCACGCCGGCCTTCCCGGGCGTACGTGACGTTGTGATCGAGGACAATGTTATTGGAGCGTCGCGTGTTGGCTTGGTGATCGACCGCGGGGTGTTGTTGACCACTGAACGGCGCAACACGGTCAATGTCATCGACAGGTGACCTCCTCGGCGCGCCGACCCGGTCGAATTGCCGCGGAACCTGCCGCGAGGGACGCGGCATCTGTGACGCGCAGATGACGCAATGGGGGTTTGTTTTATTTCGCCGAAGCAAGGGGGAGCACGTCTCATATCTGGGCACCTGACGACCGGCTTTGGCGGGGCATCGGGTGGCCCGAGACACGCGTGGTCACGCGGCAGGCAAGCAGTCGAGGATTTGGACGGGGGCGCGTCGATGGCGCCAATCCCCGGCGGACAACGATGGATATTCGAACGGTCGTGCCAGCCAATCCAATCGATCAGGCGGAGCGGGAAGATCTCGACGACGCGATCTCCGTGTCGGACCTCGTCGAGAAGATCTGGGGCTTTTTCCGTCGTCAGTACCTGGTCTTTCTGATCGTCACCGCCTGCGCGATCGGTCTCGGCGTGGCCTATCTCCTGACGACGCCGGCGCGTTACACAGCGCATGCAATGGTGCTGATCGACTCCAGCAAATTGCGGGTGCTGCAACAGCAGCAGACGTCATTCGCGGACACGCCGCTCGACACCACTCAGGTCGAAACCCAGGTCGAAGTCCTGAAGTCCGACGGCGTCGGAATGTCCGTCGTGAAAGAGATGCATCTGGCGGAGGACGCTGAGTTCGCCGGATCTGGCGGAAGGTTTTGGGGGACTGATAGTTCGACGCAGAGCCTGGAGAGCCGGCAGTCGCAGGCTCTGGACGCAGTTTTGCGTCAGCGCACCATCACCCGCGTCGGCCGCACCTATGTGCTCGACGTCGCCTTTACCTCGCTGCGTCCCGATCGCGCCGCTGAAATAGCCAATGGGATCGGCGAGGCCTACATCGTCGACCAGCTCGAGTCGAAATACCAGGCCACAAGGCGAGCCAGTAAATGGCTCCAGGATCGGATCGCCGAACTGAGGGAGCAGGTTTCAGCCGTCGACCGCGCCGTGCTCGACTACAAGGAAAAAAACAAGATCGTCGACATCGCTATCGCCTCGTCGTCCGGAGGAGCCAACACCAGCACGCGATCGCTGGAAGAGCAGCAACTCGGCGAGATCACGAGTCAACTGAGTACAGCGCGCGGGACCAGCGCCGAGGCGAAGGCGCGGCTCGATCGCATCCAGGATATCCTGAAAATGGATATCCCCGACGCGTCCGTCGTGGATTCGCTGAAAAGCGAGATCGTCATTCGGTTGCGCAATCAGTATCTCGACCTGGCCCAGCGTGAGGGTATCCTGTCGCAGCGCTACGGGAGCGACCATCAGGCGGCGATCAACGTGCGGGCCCAGATGGAGCAGGTGCGCCAATCCATCACCGACGAGCTGCGCCGTATCGCTGAAAGCAACAAGAGCGACTATGAGATCGCCGTCGCACGCGAGCAGTCGCTCAAGAACAAGCTCGCGGACATGGTCTCGGATGCGAGGCTCACCAACCGCGAACGCATCGGCTTGCGCGAGCTCGAGAGCAATGCCCAGGCCATTCACGCGATCTACGACAGCTTCCTCCAGCGCTACATGGAGGCGATCCAGCAGCAATCGTTTCCGATCACGGAGTCCCGCGTCATCAGCGCGGCGACGGCGCCCAAGCAGAAGAGCAGCCCGCGCACATCCGTCGTGCTTGGTGCCGCCACGGTTCTGGGGCTTGCGCTCAGCCTGGTGATCGCCGGCTTGCGCGAGGCGCTCGACCCGGTTTTCCGCAGCACGCGCCAGGTGCGGGAAACCCTCCAGGTCAAATGTCTCGCCGTGGTGCCCTTGCTGGACGCTCCGCCGCGATCGCGTTTGCCGGCGCCCTTGCGGCGCTATATCGGGCTGGACGCCGTGCCGCCTGGCGGAGCGGATCCGCTGTTGGGCCGCGCGGTTCTCGATCCGTCGTCGCTGTTTGCGTCGGCGTTCCGCTCGATCAAGGTCGCGGTCGACGTCAGCACGGCCGGTCGGCGGAGCAGGGTCGTCGGCGTGATCTCGACGCTGCCTGACGAGGGAAAATCGACGATCGCCAGCAACTTCGCCGAACTGATCGCACATGTCGGCAAGAAGGTCATCTTGGTCGACGGTGACCTTCCCAATCCGACGATCAGCCGGGCCATGGCCCCGGATGCGGCCAATGGCCTGCTCGAAGTACTCGCCGGCGAGGTCGCGCTGCACGATGCACTCCGCACCGCGCGCGGGCTCGACTTCCTCCCGACAATCCTCGGGTCCAGATCGGCTCAGGGCAGCGAGCTTCTCAGCTCGGAGGCCCTGAAAATGCTGATCGAGCGGTTACGCGAGACATATGACTATATCATCATCGACCTGCCGCCCCTTGGTCCCGTTGCTGAAGTCCGGGCGACGGCAGGCATCGTTGATACATACGTCCAGGTGATTGAATGGGGCCGGTCGCGCAAGAACACGGTGCGGCAGCAACTGCTCGGAGCTCCCGAAATCTACGAGCGGTTGCTCGGTGTCGTCCTCAACAAGGTCGATCTCAGGGAGTTCGGGCGGCATGAGATGCTCGACGACGTCGCCAGCAGCCACGGATACTATTGAACGCCGCAACCGTCTCGCGCGCGGTCACGTCTCGGAACGGGGCCGCCAGCTACCCCCGACCAGTCGAGCTTGCGGCTGCCGCGTGCGGGGTCGGTAGCGTGAGCGGCCGTCGCGCCATTCGTTCATGCATCGCTCGGAGATTGCTGGCGCAGGCCGCGATCTCCTGCTCGGCCCGCTGTCGTAATGCGGCGTCGAGAAACAGCTCGGTCAGTGCGGCGTCGAGCTTCACACGAGTCAGGCCGTCGCGGCTCTTGCGACGATCGAGCGGGATTGCCGCGGCGGTGCCGCAGGCCTCTGCCGCGTCGCAGTCGATCAGCGCGGCCAGTTCGTTGTAAGTCAGCCAGATCTGAGGCACGACGGATTTTTCCCCTTGGTCCGCGGCATATTCGGGGGCAGCCCTGATTTTTCCTTTAATTTCGTGATTGAATTTGCGATGCAGGCTCGAGGGGGATGCGGCAGCCTGAGTCTAGGGGAATTTTCTGGTGCTAACGGTGTGGTGCTGACACGGGCATCGGGAGCGCCGGCTGGGGGCATCGGGCGGGCGCAAGTTAACCATCGTCACGTCGATGGTGAAGTGGTGGCTTTACTGCGGGGACGATCCGCGTCAAGCCTAACCACCAAGAACACGTTAGCCAACCTTTCATAAGTATGTTGAAAAGGTTAACTAATTGCGCTTATTAGTGTGAAGTGAACATTGGCCGGAAAGGGCGGAGATGGTCGGCAGGAGACATGATTCGCGGGAGATTTCGGACAAGCTGGCTCAGGCGGATCAACTCGTGGCCAGAGGCAAGACGCAGCGCGAGATATCAAAAGCGCTCGGCGTGAGCATCATGACATATCATCGCTGGAAGAAGATGGTCAAATCCCCGGAGTCGGCGGATGGCGCAGGCAGCGAGATGACCATCAGCTTGAGCGCGCCGCGCGAGGCCTCTTCCGAAGAGACCATCAAGCGCCTCGAAGTCGAAAACGCGCAACTGCGACGTCTTGTAACCGACATGTTGCTGGAGAAGCTCAAGTACGAAGAGCAGCTTCGTGCACGTCAGAAGGGCTAGGGCTTGATCCCCAGGCTGATCCCCAAGGGGGGAGGCAAGGGCAGCGGCGCGAGATCGGTGACCGGTTTGGCCTGCGCGCTGTTGAACGACACCCAGACATTCGGGTCGGCGGCGCTCTGCCGCGACAGATAGCGGTAGCTGGTCTCGTACCAGAACAGGATTTCCGGCGTCAGGTTGTCCAGGATCATCTCGCCGCGATCGGACCGGACCGTCAGGACGGCGTGACGCTCCTTCTCGTGCCCGCGCTCCTCGACGACGGTGATCAGAAGCGCCCCCAGCGGCCAGCCGGCCTTGGCGAGCAGCCGCCGCTTGAGCAGGACCATGTCCTCGCAATCGCCGCGGTCGAGCGGATAGGCCCAACGCTCAGCTTTCCCGTAGAGCTCTGCATCGCTGGTCCATTGCACGCGGTCGTTGACGTATTTGTTGATCTCGTAGAGCTGCTGGAGCAGATCCGGCGTCAGCGTCACGTCACGCGCCTGATCGGCCTCCGGCTTGCACTCTTCGGCACCGGTCGCGCAAAGCTGCAACCATCCGTTGGGCGCCTTCGTGGCATTTCCGATTGCGGCGAACAGCACCGGACGGCCGAGGAAGGCGTGGGCCGGCGAAACATGCAGCGGGGCGATCGCGGCGAGCGCAGCGGCTGCCATCACCCAGGCGCGAAGCCGGGTGGCGTGTCGTCTCTCGCTGCTGAAATTCGCCATGCCCGTCCCCCATCGGCGTCCGGATGGGAGGCTCGCAGACACACTTCGCGATCCCGCTAAGCGATTGCTTCAAATTGTATGGATCTCGGCGAAAGGCGCCGGGCAAAGCCGGCCATGGTGTGATTTGGATTAAATCGCAGGCCCTTCCGGGCGCGCACCTCGAGCCTTAGAGGTTTCCGGCAACCGATTGACATCACATGGGATATAGTCGAGCCCGGTGCGCGCCGGGGCTTTAGCCATATTCCTCGCCTATGCCGTATTCCTTGTAGATCTCGAGCGGGTCGGTCTCTGGAAACAGGCGGCATTTGGCCTGGGCGAGATGCAGGCTCACCGCCGCCGGCTCCTTGCCGTTCGCCAGCATTTTTCGGATATCATCCATATGCGCGCTCGGCTGGTGTTTCGGCGCGAGCTGCTCCAGCGCGACCAGCGCGGTCGCGAGCGCCTCGGTCAGAACCCAGTCGTCGTGGCCCGTGATTCCCTTCTTCGGCATCGGCAGACCCCACATGCGGGTGACCGTGTCAGTCTACTGTAGCTTCCGTTGAATCTCCATCGAGCCGCGCGCGCGGAACAAGCCGACCGCTGTCCTCGCTTGCATTATGGTCGCGCGTGGCTAAAAGGCGGCAATTGCGCTGGCGTTCGTATCTTTGTTGAAACAAAGTTGGCGTAGAGGGGCCTCGCGCGCCGCTCAGGCCGGCTGTTCCGGCCTGCAATCCACATCTCTGAATTCGACAAAGCCAAACGGTCGTACCGCTCAAGGCTGGAGCCACATGGTCTTTCTTAGCTTCGTCTATCGCTTCCTGACCAACTTCGCGTTCATGGCGCTGGTCTATTTCAGCCTGAACTTCATGGAGAAGTATCCGAACCGGGCGATCCTGGCGATCCTGGTGCTGGTCTATTCAGGCATGCGCGCGGCCTCGACGCTGCGGGCGTTCTACTTCTTCCAGAAGATCGAGAAGCTCGAAGCCGAGACCAGGCGCCTCCAGGCCCCGATCAATGACGGCTCGGGCGGAACGAGCGCGCGCAAGCAGATCGTGATGGATGTCGCGCGGCTGCGCCGCGACGGCGAGCTCAAGTCCTATATGGACCTGTTCTTCCTGGCGCTGATCGTGCTGCTCTGCGTCGCCGCCATCATGCGGCAGTAAGGATTTACTGCGCGCGCTTCTTCAGGCTGGCAAGCCGTGTCGGATGCGGCGCGGCGCCATTCGCCTGACTCTTGGCCTGCGCCGCGTGTTTCGGCGCGGCGTGCGCAGCATGCGCGGTCTTGCGTCCTTGCATCTTGCCCGCCTTGCCCCTGGCCGCACGCGGCGCTTCGGCCGCCATGGCGACACGCGTCGCGGCCCGCCGCGACAAGGTCGTCGACAGCAGCACCTCGATCGAGCCTTCAGGGATGGCGAAGAGATCGCGGTCCGGCACCGGCAGGGTGGCCGCGACATCCGCACGCGCGACGGTCTTGCGCGGAAACAGCGGCTGGTAGGCGGCTTGCGCATTGAGATCGGCGAGGTTCGGGGCCGGAAGCGTCACGGTCTGCGCGAACACGAAGTTCGGCACCGCCGGCCAACGCGCAATCGGCGTGGTTTCGCTCGGCGGATGCAACAACCATTCGACCGGCGTGGTCGGCGTCGCCGGCCGGTCGGCGGTCGCGGGCACCACATGGACGATGCGATAGCCGCGCGCCTTCAGGTCGCGGATGATTTTCGGCAGCGCCGCCACGGTGCGGGCCTGGATGTCGTGCAGCAGCAAAATGCCCTTGCCCTTGGCCTCGAGCCGCTGGATCGCGAGCTGGTAGACGCGGTCGGGCGACACGTGCCGCCAGTCGTCGGCAGGGAAATCGGCGCTCCACACCTGGATGCCGCGCGAGATCAGATAGTTTTCCACGCCTTCGGCGCGCATCAGGCCGGGAATCCGGAAGAACGGCGCGAGCTGGGACGACGGATCGGTCATCGCCGCCGAGGTCCACTCGATGCCGCCATTGATCTCGGTCTCGGCCTTCTCGATCGGCATCCGGTCAAAGGTCAGCGGATGGTTCATGCTGTGGGTGCCGACGGTGTGGCCGGCCGCGACCAGCTTGCGCACGCCTTCCGGGCTCGCCTTGGCCTGGCCGCCGATGGTGAAGAAGGTCGCCTTGATGCATTCGTCGGCCAGGATCTTCAGCACCTGGTTGGAATATTTCGGCAGCGGACCGTCGTCGAAGGTCAGGACCACCTCGTGGTCTTTCAACGGCAACGTCTCGCGGTACTGCATGGTGCCGATGCGCGGATGCTCGCGCGGATCGACGACAAGGGTTCGGGAGGTGCCGAGCGCATCGGGATGGCCGGGGCATTCGGCCGCGAAGGCTGCCGGCGACGCCGTCGTCAGCAAGCCCAGAAGCAGGACGGCCCACGATCGCGTCCGAAAAGCAACGCTACTGCCGATCATGAACCTCGTCTGCCCTCATATGCGACTGGCGCCATAGTAGGTCGGGGATGCCTGAAAACGGTTCAGGCGCAAAACCCCTGTCATCATTGCATGGACTAGCATGAACAGAATGTTAATAGGGCCCAAATCACCCCATTTTGCCGTGGCGTGACATTCCGGCATCAATGCGCGTCGGCATTCTTCTGCGGCGGCGGCGCGCCTTGCGGCACGATGTGGACCACGCGAAAGCCGTTCTCCCGCAAATACCGCAGGAAAGCCGGCATGATCGCGGCCGTGCGCGCCTTGGGATCGTGGAACAGGATGATGCCCTTGCCGGCCGCGGCGACCCGCTCGGTGATGAGCTTCAATTCCTGCTCCGGCGTCATCTCGTTCCAGTCGCTGGCCCACAGATCAGCCCCGAACACGGCGATGCCGCGCGCCTGAAGCAAATCGAGCTCGGCAGGCGTTGCTTCGAAATAGGGGAAGCGGAAGAACGGCGTCGAGGGCGTCGTGGTCGAGGTCCCGTGCAGTGCCAGCTCGTCGGCGGCGATGCCGCGGTCGATCTCGCTCTTCGCCTTGTCGAACGGGATCCGCGCCATGAACGGATGCGACCAGGTGTGGTGGCCGATGGTATGGCCCTCGCGCGCGATGCGCTTGACCATGTCGGGGTGCTCGGAGGCGTGCAGGCCGATCAGGAAGAAGGTCGCGTGCACGCATTCCTGCGCCAGCGCCGCCAGGATCTTCGAGGTGGTCGGCGGGTGTGGGCCGTCGTCGAAGGTCAGCACGACCTCGTGATCGGCGAGCGGCAGCGTCTGCGGAAAGCTCTTCAGCCCGACGCGGGGCGTGGTCTTGGCGTCGACGCTCAGCAGTCGCGAGGTGCCGAGCGTGTCCTTGCGCGGACAGTCCGCGGCCTCGACTGGGGCGCTCCCGATCAGGGCCGCGAGGATCGCGCCCAGCATGATCGAGGTCCGTTCCAGACGATGCATCTTTGCCATTGCGCTCGCGATTGCCTTGTGGGTATTGCCTGACCGTCAGCCCGAACCAATCGATCCAACCTGTCAAACGGCGAGGCGCACCATGGATGAACAGATGGACGGTGCGGCGTCCGCCGAAGCTTCGGTACTCGACCACGTCCCGATGCGCAATGAAGACGGCGAAATTCGGCACGAGTTCGTCGAGGAAATCGCGCATGCGATCGAGGCCGGCGACAGCGCCGCGCTGCGCGCCTGCGTCGCCGAGCTGCACGAGGCCGACCTCGGCGATCTGATCGGGGCGCTCGCGCCCGACGACCGCGTCCGCCTGGTCGAATTGACCGGAGCCGATTTCGACTTCTCCGCGCTGAACGAGGTCGACGAGACCGTGCGCGATGAGATCCTCGACGAGCTGCCGCCGGAGACGGTGGCCGAGGGCGTCCGCGAGCTCGAATCCGACGACGCGGTCGAACTCCTGGAAACCCTCGATCAGGACGAGCAGGAGGAGATCCTCGAGAAGCTGCCGCTACGGGAGCGCGTCGCGCTCGAGCGCAGCCTGCTGTATCCGGAAAATTCCGCCGGCCGGCGCATGCAGACCGAGTTCATCGCCGTGCCCCAGGATTTCACGGTCGGGCAGGCGATCGACTACATGCGCGATACGCCGGATCTCCCCGATCGCTTCTACGAGATCTATGTCGTCGACAAGGACCAGCACTGGCAGGGCGCGGTTTCGCTCGACGTCCTGCTCCGCGCCCGTCGCCCGGTGCCGCTGACCGAATTGACCGATGAGGATCGCCGCCGCGTCTCCGTCCTGGAGGACCAGGAGGAAGTCGCGCACATGTTCGGCAAATACAACCTCGTTGCCGCGCCGGTGCTCGACACCCAGGACCGCCTCGTCGGCGTCATCACCGTCGACGACGTCGTCGACGTCATCGAGGAGGAGGCCGACGAGGACCTCAAGGCGCTCGGCGGTGTCACTAGCGACGAAGAGCTCTCCGACACCGTGTTCACCATCGCGCGCGCCCGCTTCAACTGGCTGCTGGTCAACCTCGCCACGGCCTTCCTCGCGTCCTCCGTGCTCGGCCTGTTCGAGGGCCAGCTCGAGAAGATGGTGGCGCTCGCCGTGCTGGCGCCGATCGTGGCGAGCCAGGGCGGCAATGCCGCGACCCAGACCATGACCGTCGCGGTGCGGGCGCTCGCCACCCGCGAGCTCGGCTCCTCCAACGCCTGGCGCGTGGTGGTGCGCGAGACGACCGTCGGCCTCGTCAACGGACTCGCCTTCGCCGTGATCACGGGCATCGCCGCGGTGGCCTGGTTCAAGATCCCCGGCCTCGGCATCGTCATCGGGCTCGCCATCATCTGCAACCTCGTCGCCGGCGCGCTCGGCGGCATCTTGATTCCGATGGCGCTCGAGCGTGTCAGGGCCGATCCGGCGGTCGCCTCCGGCACGTTCGTGACCACCGTGACCGACGTGGTCGGCTTCTTCTCCTTCCTCGGCATTGCGACGCTGTGGTTCGGGTTGAAGTAACGGTTCGTGTCCCGGGCGCGCTGCAACGCCCTTCAGCGTTGCTGCGCAGAACCGGGACCCAGAAAGCGGCACGGTACGCTGCGGCGAATGGGCCCCGGCTCTGCGGCGCACCGCGAAGGCGCGCTGCACCGCGTCCGGGGCACAGAGGCCTTCATCTTTAATCCGACCTTAAGCGTGCTGCCGCATCATCGGCCGCGCTTGGGGGAATGGGCATGCGGTTGCGGCTGAAGGCGGACGGACGGATCGTCGAGTTGCGGGACGGGCAGGAATGTCCGATGCCGCCCGCGGCCAGTGCGGCGCCGGCCGAGGCCGGTTCGCTCGCGGTGCGCGATCTGCGCCGCCGCGCCTGCCTGACCCAGATGGAGTTCGCCGCCAAGCTTGGCGTACCCGTCGAGACCATCCGGAATTGGGAGCAGGGCAAGCGCGCCCCGCGCGGACCGGCGCGTGCGTTGCTCGCGGTGATCGCGCATGCGCCCGACACCGTATTCCAGGCGCTCGCCAAAGCCTGACACGAACCTCCCGTTAGCATTGCGCTGAATATCCGGCCCGGCATCCGTTGGCAGCCTGGCGGGGCGGGTCCATAATATGTCGGGGGCGATCGCAACAGAGAGGCTGCCTCATGCTGTTCGTCGAGGCCAATGGCGCAAGGATCCCGGCGATCGGGCTCGGGACCTGGGAGCTGAGCGGACGGCCTTGCGCGCGCGTGGTCGAGCAGGCGCTGCGGCTCGGCTACCGCCATATCGACACCGCGCAGGTCTATGACAACGAGCGCGAGGTCGGCGACGGCGTGCGCGCCTCGGGTGTGCGCCGCGACGACATCTTCGTCACCACGAAGGTCTGGACCAACCATTTCGCGCCGCACGATCTCGAGCGCTCGGTCAAGGAGAGCCTGGTGCGTTTGCGGCTTCCCGCCGTCGATCTCCTGCTGTTGCACTGGCCCAATCCACATGTGCCGCTGGCGGAGACGCTCGGCGCGCTCGCCCATGCCAAGCGCATGGGCCTGACGCGGCACATCGGCGTGTCCAACTTCACGGTGGCGTTGATCGAGCAGGCGGTTGCGCTGTCGGGCGAGCCCTTGGTCTGCAACCAGGTCGAATATCACCCTTATCTCGACCAGGCGAAGGTGAGGGCGGCCTGCGACCAGCACGGCCTTGCACTCGTCGCCTACAGCCCGATCGCCAGGGGCCGCGTCAAGGCCGACCAGACGCTCGCGGGAATCGGCCGCGCCCATCGCAAGAGCCCGGCGCAGATCTGTCTGCGCTGGCTGGTGCAACAGAATGTGTCGGCGATTCCACGCACCTCGCGCGTCGAGCGGCTGTCGGAGAACATCGAGATCTTCGATTTCGAGCTGGCGGAGGACGAGATGGCCATGATCTCGGCGCTGGCCAATCCGAAGGGGCGCCTGACTGACTTTGGCTTCGCGCCAAAATGGGATTGAGGGGTGCCTGCGGTATGCTAGGAGCAAGCGGGCAACCCAAGATCGGGCGATGGAACTGCGAAAGATCATTCGGACGGACATTGCAGCGTCGGCGATCGCGCATCTGACGCTGGTGGGGCTGATCATCCTGATCAGCGAGGTCCATCCATTCCACGCTGCGCCGCCCGAGACCGTGACGGTCGACATCGTCACGCCGGAGCAGGTCAAGGAACAGGAGCAGAAGGCGGAGGAGGCCGCAAAGGAGAAGGCGCCGGAGCCGACCCCGACCCCTGAGCTGAGGCTGCCGAAGCTCGATTTCACCGACAAGGACAAGCCGGACGCTGCGGCAAAGCCGGCGGCCAAGGAAACCGCAAAGGAAACTGCAAAGGAAACCGCCAAGCAGAAGGCCGCATCGCAACCATCGTCAAAGGACAAGGCCGCGGCTGAGCCGCAGCAAAAACAACCGCAGCCGGAACCCTCACAGGCCCCGAAGCAGCAGGAGGCCAACGCGCAGCCGCAGGCGCAGCAACCGCCGCAAGCGCAAGCTCCGCAGCCTCAACAACCACAACCACAGCCGCCGCAATCGCAATTGCCCCCGCAACAGCCGCCTCAGCCACAACAAGCGATGCCACAGCCGCAGGCGGCTCCGCCGCCGGTCTACCAGGCGCCCGAGCCCGACGTCACCGTCAAATACGGTGTGATGCTGGGCCTGCCGCCCGAATTGCCGGTCGAGCTCAAAGACGCGCCGAAGGATGACGGCGGCGACGCCAAGGATTCGGTCGGCGCCAAGCTGCCGCCCGAGGTCATTGCCGAGCTGCGCCGGCACCTGAGGAGCTGCGCGAAGCTGCCGGCCGGCGTCGCGCCCACCGACAATGTGCGCGTCAAGCTGCGCGCAGTGCTCGCCACCGACGGCACGCTGGCGCGCCCGCCGATCCTGATCGAGGCTCCGCCATCCACGAAGGGCGTGGCCATCGTGAAGTCCGCGATGAGCGCGATGGAGGCCTGCCAGCCCTACAAGATGTTGCCGCCCGACAAATACGGGGAGTGGAAGGTGATGGACCTGTCGTTCACCCCGCAGGATTTTGGCGGGTAGTAGGTGGCTGCTATCGCAGCTCAAATCCACGAACCGGTGCGAGACAGTCCGCACAATATTCCACCTGCACCGCGCCGTTGCCCGTGCAGGGCTGACCCACGGCCATCAGGAAGCGCATGGGCTTGGCAATGAAGAAGCTGGATGACTCCACCCGGCAAAAGTCCCGCGACTTCAGTTCGTGCGTGAGCGCGTCGAGCCGCATGAAGTGGCGGGAGGTGTCGGTGTAGCCGGCATAGTCGAACAGCTCGAACGGCGGCCTGTCCTCGTCGCGAAAGGCCTCGCGGATCGTCGTGACTTGCGCGTGGACGAAGCCGGCGAGCAGCAGCGCTATCGCTGGTATCTTCCAGCTTGCGCGAAGGCCGTCGATCGCGAGCGCGATCGACACGAAGAACAGGAACTGCGGGATAATGTAGTAGCGATCGGCGACGCTGGCGATCGACAGCCGCAGCGCCGGGAAATAGGCGATCGTCCACAGGCAGACCAGCGGCAGCAGCAGCTGCGCCGGCTCGCTGGGCCTGGCGCGGAAGCATTGGAGCGCGGCCGCGGCAAACAAGGCGAGCAGCAGCACCATCCGCAGGTGCAGCGCGATCATCTCGATTGGGCCGGGCAAATAAGAGACGACCCGCTCGAGCAGGATCATCCCCGACACCGTGCCGAAGAAGCTGACATCGCCGATCGGCGACGCCGCCAGCGCGAGCGCCACGACACCGAAGAGCGCGATATTTGCGAACCACGCGACACGCCGATCGGCCAAGGCTTTCATGATGTGCGAAAGAAGCCGGCCTTCGAGACGAACATAGACATGGGTCGCGAGCGCGATCACGCCGAGGCCGGCAAGCATTGCCGGCAAGGCGTGAGACGCAAAGCCGCCATCGCCGACAAAACGCCGTCCGCATAGGATAAGCTGAACCGCAAGGTTCAGTTGCCCGATCAGCAGCAGCCTTGCGCTGCTTTCGCCGGGCCATTTGAGCGCGACGAGGAGCGTGGCCGCGGCAAAGGACAGCGCCGCGGCGACGAAGATGGCGTGGCTCCAGCAGCCCAGCGAAAAGGCGAGCAGTAGAAGGAAAAGCCAGCGATGAGAGCGTCGGTCTGGTTGCAGCAGGTGCGGAAGGGCCAACAGCACCAGCGCGAGCAGGAGGTTCTGGAGTGCGTTCACCTCCCAGGCGACCCGGCTGTAGAACAGGAACAGCAGCGAGGATCCCATCGCCAGCGCGAAGTAGAGCGCGGCCGCGCCTCTCTTGCGGAGAGCCTGGGCTGTCGCACCGAGGGCCAGACCGTTCAGAATGGCGCCCGCCAGCCGCAGGCTGCCCGTGCCAGCCGGGACCATCGCAAAGACCAGGCTCACGATTTCAGGGAATAGCGAGCCGGTGTAGCCGTTCATGCCGCGAAGCGTGAACATGCCGCGGGCCTGCTGCTCGAGCGCGCGCAGCCCGACCCAGGCTTCGTCGCCGTGCAACCCGGGAAATGAATCGAGCCGCACCAGCAGGCCGGCCGCGACCATCGCCGTGATCGATCCCAGCAGCGCGGCGTAAGCGATGTCGCGCGACTGTTTCGGCTTGATTGCAGTGTGTGCCGATGCCGGCCGAAGATCAGGATGCATTGCGCCCGGCTGCCGCTGAATTCGCGCCGGCACGAATATGTGGGAAAAGATCACACGTCAATAGTTGCGGGCATGTGGGGCGGGTCGAGCGAGGCGCGGCCGATCCCGCCGGCTAAAGCGCGATGCGATTAGGTTCGACCGGCTGCCCCGGGGTCACCTCTCCCCAGCGGGGAGAGGTCGAATTGCTCCTGGCGATGCGGAGCATCTTCCAGAGCAATCCGGGTGAGGGGCCGCGGCACCCAGTGACACCGTAACCCCTCACCCGGATCGCATCTTTCGATGCGATCCGACCTCTCCCTACGGGAGAGGTGTTCGGAGTTCGCGGCTCGCATCGTTTCAATCAAATTTCATCGCGCTTTAGGCGCCGTGGTTCGCAAGCCAGGTGAAGGCGGCCAGAATTCCCGGCAGTTGCAGATCATGGCGAAGCTTGCCGGAGGCCGGCAGCAGGCGATGGTCCACCGCGACGCCGGCGCGCCGCAGGGCCTCGACATAGGCGGTCTGGACCGACGCCGACACGCGCTGGTCCTGCGGGTCGGTCAGCACGATGATCTGTTGCGGTGGATGGCGCGCCACATCAGTGACATGGTCGATCGGGTCGAGGAAATCGCTGTGGCCCGTGATGTCGGCGGTCCAGCCGTTCTCGCGATTGCGCTGCGCGACCGCGGTATTCCCCGAGGTGATCACCGCGCAGCCGATATCGTCGCGGCGCGCGATCAGCGCCGCCACGAGATGGCCGCCGCCGGATTGGCCGACCAGATTGAGACGACGCCAGCCAAAATGCGCCTTGAGCCGGCTGAGCGCCGCATCCACCAGCGCGACCTCGCGCGGCCGCCGCCGGTCGAGATGGCGACCTGACGAGCCCAGAATCCCGGGACGCGCCAGATGGACGTAGGGGCGACGGAAGTTGGCGCTCAGCTGTTCTGCCAGCGCCTGCACGTCGTAGGCCGTCGCTGCGACGTACCATTCGTTGGCGACGACCGTGCCGTCGCGCTTCTCCACGGCATCCCCGCGCAGAAAGACGACAGGGTCGGCCGGTGCCCCCCGAGGCGCAGCACCATAAAAGGCGAGAACATCGCGCTTGCCGTCGACCTCGACCAGCACGCGTCCCGGACCGTCACCGTCCGATGCAGAGCATTCGACGCCACGAACCACGTCGTCGCCGGAGAAGGGCGTGGTTGCCAGGTCCGCAATGTCCGAAAAGCTGATCACGACCTCAGTTTGCACCCGATCTCCCGCTCAATGTCAAGTAAGGCGCCCCGACGGGCAAAACACTTGTGAGACTGTCAAGCGGCCAGCCCAAAAATATTCCACTTTACCGAAATTCGGAAATATCGTATGTGTCGTCCATCCCGGCTCGACCTTGAGGGGCGATCGTACGTCGTCACGTTTTGCGAGCCGGGTTGCGGTGGACGCGGCAGCGTCGGCACGAAAAGGTGCGGGCAGGGCGGGTAGTCCCTGTGAGCCCGAAACCGCGTGCGGATGAGCGGCGCTGAAAGTTCGTCTCGCCAACATTCTTGCGGCGCGTGTGCACACTGCCGGAAGACCCTGTGGCAACGGACGAACGCGCGTACGGCAAAACCGTGTGGTCCTGGCCGTCGTTGCTACGGTCAAGCCTGTCGCGGAGGCGCAAGCGAGCCCAACCGGGTGGACTGCGCCGCCAATTCGCGGGGCGAGGGAGGCCAGAAGGAAAGTTCGGCTCCCGGGAGAGCACGGCATAAGCCGTCAACCCACTGCGCAGGGAAGGCCGAGTGTATCGGCTACACCTGTATGCTGCTGTGCGGTTCTTCCTGCGCTACACCTCGCGCAGCGGACCGCGGGTGCCGGCCGGCACCCGGCCTTCCCTGCGCCCTCTTGGATCAGAGGGTGGAGAGACGAAGCAAAGCTCGGGCGAAATGCGCCGCGAGAATGCGAAGGCGTGTCTACGGTTTGAAATGCGAATGGGAGAAAGGCGATGTCGCCTCTCGCTCCGTCATTGCGGCCCGCGCTTGTGCATCCCCTCATCGCCCGCCACCACCTCCGGCGCCATCGCAGCCCACGCGCTGGACGCGAATTGCCTTCGCCAGGTCACGATCACCACTGCGGCCGTGGTCACGAACAGCACCCACGGGCTGACGAACCAGCCGAGATAGCCGAGCGCGAAGAAGAAGGCGCGCTGGCCGCGGTTGAAGTGGCGGCCGGCGGATTCGAACACGCGCGTGGTGCGAATGACATGGGCCTCGGCCTGCGGCGTGTCGCGCTGAGAGGCCGGCGGCATGCCGCCGTAGAGGATCGCGACATAGTTGAACAAGCGATAGGCCCAGGCGAACTTGAAGAAGGCATAGACGCAGATCAGCACCAGGCCGACGCATTTCAGCTCCCACATCGCGGGCGAGGTGCTGAGGTCGATCGGCAGCTTGCCCAGAATCGTGATGGCGTCGTTGGTGGCGTGCAGCAGCGCCAGCGCGCCGCCGAGCGCGAACAGGCTGGTGGAGGCAAAGAAGGCGGTGCCGTTCTGGAGCGAGGCCATGATCTGCATGTCGACCATGCGCGCTTCGCGGTCGAGCAGGCGGCGGACCCAGACCTCGCGATAGCGGTTCATGCGCGCGGACAGGCTGTTGCGGCCATAGGCCGAGTGCTCGAGCGTAGCGGCATAGACCAGCCATTCGATGATGAAGAAGCCGACTGCGGTGATGTCGACCCAATGCCTGCTCATAGATCTCTCCTCGGGGATCGGAACGATTGCCACGCATACCCCTGCGCGGCAACGATTGATTGGCGGCAGGCGATGGCGCTAAAAGCAGCCGTATCCAAAGGACTCGGGAAGGACCGGTGACATGGCAGCGCTCAAGCTTGCGATCGGCAACAAGAACTATTCGTCGTGGTCGATGCGGCCCTGGCTCGCGCTCCGCGCCAACGACATTCCGTTCGCGGAGACTGTGATCCCGCTCTACACCGACAATCCCGCGGACAAGCAACAGATCCTGGATTTCAGCCGTGCCGGCAAGGTGCCGGTGCTGGTCGACGGCGATATCACGGTGTGGGATTCGCTCGCCATCATCGAATACATCGCCGAGCGTTATCCGGACAAGAAGCTGTGGCCCGACGATGTCGCCGCGCGCGCGCATGCCCGTTCGGTGTGCGCCGAGATGCATTCCGGCTTCGTGGCGCTGCGCAGCGAATGCGGCATGAACCTGCATCGGCCGATCCGCGCCGTGACACTGTCGGCGGATGCCAAGGCCAACATCGCCCGCATCCAGGAGATCTGGCGCGAATGCCGCGTGCGCTACGGCTCAGGCGGGCCGTTCCTGTTCGGCCGCTTCGGCGCAGCGGACGCGATGTTCGCACCGGTGGTGCACCGCTTCCGCACCTACGCAATCGAGGTCGAGCCGGAGGCCAAGACCTATATGGAGACGATGATGGCGCTGCCGGCCTTCCAGGAATGGACCCGCGACGGGATCGCCGAAACGCTTGTCATCGAAAAGTTCGAGAACGTGTAATCGCGAATTTGATCGGGCGCCGCTTGACGGCATGGCGGCTCGCGGCGCTCAATCGCAGGGAACAACGGTTAAGGAGAGGGGACGGTCATGGGAATTCTGGACTCGCTGGAGAACAACCCCGCCTTGCGAAGCGCGCTCGGCCAGCTTGGCGCTGCGGTGCTGCCGGCCGTGCTGAGCGAGGTGATGGGCAGCAACAACCAGGGCGGCTTGGGGGCGATCGTCGCCAAGCTCGAGCAGGCGGGTTTTGGCGATCAGGTCAAATCCTGGCTCGGCAACGGCCAGAACCTGCCGATCTCGGCCGACCAGCTCCGCGCCGTGCTCGGCAGCGACACCGTCCGCCAGCTCGCGGCCCGCTACAATATCCCGGTCGACCAGCTGGGCGAGATTCTGGCCCAGGAACTGCCCAAGGCGGTGGACCAGGCGAGCCCTCAGGGGCGTCTGCCGCATGGCGCATAAGGCCTGGTTCCAGCGGTATTCAAGGCTGGCCCAGTTCCCATTATCGTCCTGAAAAGACTTCAAAATTCGGGCGTTTGCCATGCGCGCATGACGCTGGCCAAAATCGTCGCATGCATGCTATACAGCGACTGGGTTTCCGGCCGGCCATCGCAGTGGGACCATGTGCGAGGCAGGCGTTGTTTGAGTGATGGAGAGGGTGTTGAAGCACAAATTCCCGATTGGAACGCGCGTATTGTTCACTGCCAGCAACGTCGCGCGCCCGGCTGCCAGCGGCTCGTATGAGATCATCCGCCTGCTGCCGACGGAAGGCGACGACTGCCAGTACCGGATCAAGAGCTCGACCGAAGCCTTCGAACGCGTCGCCAAGGAAAGCCAGCTCGCACTCTCGTAGCGTGCTGACGGCACCGCGCATTGACATTGCGGCCGAATTTGCTCCGCCCGCCGTCAAAAGGCCCGCTTCACCTTCACAAGGTGCACCGGGGGCAGTTGCCGATTAGCGGTGCTCGCTTTGACCATTCGCTCTTTGCTCGCGTGAGGGGACATCGCGCATGAACTGGGCATGGGCCACGTCGCTCGACCAAATCTGGCGCTCGCCGGCCTTCCCGATGTGGATGACGCTGGCGGCAGCCGGCTTCTTCGGCCTGATCATGCTGATCACGCTGCTGCGCGCCGAGAAATCGGTCGCCAACGGCGCGCTCACCGTCATCACGCTGCTCGCCATCGGCATCGCGGTCGCCGCCACCATGCGCGTCTATGGACCGGCGGGGCGGACCGCGCCGAGCGAAGCGCGCGCGCAGGCGGTCGCAACCGCCAACTTGCCGGCGCTGTCCTGCCTCGACGATCTCGCCGGCGATGCCGTGCTGGTCGGCTGCGAGAAGGCGCTGTTCGGCTCGCCTGATGCCGCCGCTGCGGCCGTCTCCTACACCGCGGCCCGGATCGACCGACTCACCGCGCTTGGTGATGCCGCGACCGCCGAGAAGAGCCTGACGCCGGACATGAAGGTGCTGCGCAAGGCGCTGGAGCATGATCGCTACGGCCTTGTCGCGCAGGTGCTGATCGCACGCGACGGCTGCACCCAGTTCGACTGCGCCGCGTTCCGCTCGCTGACCGATCAGCAGCAGGTCGCCGCCAACATGGACGCCCATCTCTACGACATGCTGGTCGCGCGCTATGCGCCGAGCTGGAACGCGCCGGCAACCGCGCCGGCGATGCCGCCGTCAGGCGCGCTCGCCGCGCTGCCGCCGACGATGCCGACCGGCAAGCCGACCAATGCCGACTTCCCCAGCGCCGCGTCAACGCCGCCGGTGAGCATCATGACTCCGGAGCCGCCGGCGGCCGCGACACGTCAGGCGCCCGCCGCTAACGCCGCAGCGGCGCCAGCGCCGCGCGCGCCGGCGGCGACCTCCGCTCAGGCCGCCGCGCCTGCGGCACCGGCCGCGAAGAAACAGCCCGCGCCGAAGGCCGCGCGTGCGCCGGCCGCGGCTCCGGTTCCGCTGGCGCCGCCGCCGGGCTCGGCTCCCGCGGCTGCGGATAACGACTAGATCGGCATTCCAAATCCGCGGCCGGCCCGCTAATGCTGGGCCATGCCTCTCCATCTGATCAAGCTTGCCGTCGGCTGCGACTCCGTCAAGGAATTGAAGGAGTGGATCGCCGAACGGATGCAGACCGCCAAAAAGAAAGGTCTGCCGCAACACCACATCCACATCACGCGCATGGTGCCCAAGCGCGACGCCGAGATCCTGTCGGGCGGTTCGCTCTATTGGGTCATCAAGGGCGAGATCGCCGCGCGCGAAAAGATCATCGGCATCGAGCCGTTCCGCGACAAGGACGGCATCGGGCGCTGCCGGATCGTGATGCAGCCGAAGGTGATCACGGTGTCGCCGCGGCCGATGCGGCCGTTCCAGGGCTGGCGCTATCTGACCGACGATTCCGTGCCGCCCGATCTCGGAAAGTCCGCCGCCGGCACGATCGCGGCGATGCCGGAGCCGATGCGGCGCGAGCTGCGCGATCTCGGACTGCTCTGAGCAGACCGCTCAAGGCGGCGTGACGATGTGCAGCCGCGCCACCTCGGCGGGCGGCACCACGAATGGGCGGGCGCCTGCGTCAAGACTGTCGACGAGGTCGACCAGGGCGGGCTCGACGCCCATTTCGAGCAGGTACTTGCGGTACTGCTCGCCAAATATCACGGTCAGGCTCTCGCGTTGCTCCGCCGAGACGTTGGGCGCGCGGCGGTTGCGGATGGAACGGCCGGTCAGCACCACCTTGGCGCCTTCGGCAAGGCTGCGATGCACGCCGCCGGCGAGCACGAGGACGCAGGCGAAATCGCAGGCCGCGTCGGGCAGCGCGACCTTGGCGTCGAGCGGTCCGCCCGGGCGCTTCAGCGCAAAACAATCCGCCTCCGATTTGCCGGCGCAGGCCTCGACCTCAGTCGCGCCCGCGATTGCATCCAGGCCGTGGTCGCGCAGGATGCGGCCCATGCTGGTCGCAACGTTGAGGTTCGACGCGCCCCAGATGTGAATGACCACCGGCAGCTTGCGTCCGGCCTGCCGGTCGAGGATCGCGATCAGCCGCTTCCAGCTGTCCCATTGCACGGCGCCTTCGGCGGCGATCCAGTCCGAGCAGCCCGGTCCGCAGGCGCCAGCCGGGCCACGCGCCACATAGAAGATCATCGCGTCTGTCGGCGACCCGTACAGGCCGATCGGCGGGCGCTGTTGTGCTTGTGCAGCCGTGGCGGCGACGAACACCAGCACCGCGCTCACGATGATCGTGCGGATCGACGACATTGCGCCCTGCTGCTTGGTTCGTTCCCTCATCGCGATCATCCATGCGGTTGAGGGGAGGCGCAAGGTCAACCTCGGCTATCGTACCGGGATATTGTCGATCAGCCGCGTTGCGCCGAGCTTGGCCGCGACCAGGATCCGCAACGGCCCGTCCGTGCGCGAATTGACCGGCGCCAGCGTCTCGGCATGGCGGACCTCGAAATAGTCGAGCACAAACCCGGCCGCTGTGATCATCTCGGCGCCGCGTGCCATCGCGGGCGTGATCGCTTCGCCGGCCTGGATGCGTCCGGCACTCTCTTTCATGGCGCGGTAGAGCATGGTGGCGGTCTGCCGCTCCTCGGCCGAGAGGTAGACATTGCGCGAGGACATCGCGAGCCCGTCGCGCTCCCGTATCGTGCGGGAACCGATCACCTTGACGCCAAGGTCGAGGTCGCGCGCCATCTGCGTCACCACGCGGAGCTGCTGAAAGTCCTTTTCGCCGAAAATCGCGACATCTGGCCGGCATTGCGTGAACAGCTTTCCGACCACGGTGGCGACGCCGCCGAAGAAGTGCGGCCGGAAACGGTCCTCGAGGCCGGCGAGCGCCGGCCCTTCCGGCACGATGCGGGTGGTAAAGCCCTCAGGATACATCGCCTCGACGCCGGGGTGCCAGACGATGTCGACATCCTCCGCCGCGAGCTTGGCGATATCGGCCTTCCAGGTCCGCGGATAGGCGCCGAAATCCTCGGTCGGGGCGAACTGAGTCGGGTTGACGAAGATCGAGACCACGACGCGGCGCGCGCGCCGCTTGGCGAGGCGCACCAGCGACACATGCCCGTCATGGAGTGCCCCCATGGTCGGCACCAGCGCGACCGTGGCCTTTCGCTTGCGAAGAGTGTCGACGGCGCGCCGCAGGGCGGGCACCGTGCGGGTGATCAAGGGGCTTCGTGACATCAGGACTCGAGGGGTTGGGGAGTGGGGTTGGGCGTGGCCAGCCGCGCAGCCGGCTAACCTTAACAAGCAGCGGTCGTGGACGCCATGCATCGACATGCGGCACAGCATCCTGCGCGACGCCGCGAAAGGCGTCGCGACATTGTGGGCTGGATCACAGACGCGACGAGCCTGCACGATTCATGATGAAGACCAACGCACAGCGATTTCGCTATCCTGTCACGCATTTCACTTGACCGCAGACGCGGCCAACTCGAAGATATTGCTTAGGGGTGTTGAGGACCGCCATGCTTGTGCAGGCTAGCCACGGCCAATCCGGCTCGGCGCATGTCGTTGTGCTCGGCAATGAGAAGGGCGGCTCCGGCAAATCGACCACCGCCCTGCACATCGCGGTCGCGCTCCTGAAGGCCGGCCAGCGCGTCGCCACTATCGACCTCGACTGCCGTCAGCAGAGCTTCACCCACTACATTAACAACCGCTCCGCCTGGGCGCGCCGCACCAAGCTCGATCTGGAGCTGCCGGTGCATCGCTGCATCAAGCTCGGCGAGACCATGCAGATCGCCGAGAACGAGAGCTCCGAGTTCCAGCAGTTCATGGAGGCGGTCTCGGCGGTCGAGAGCAGCTTCGACTTCATCGTGATCGATACCCCCGGCACCGACAGCTATCTGATGCGGCTCGCGCACTCGATGGCCGACACGCTGGTCACTCCGATCAACGACAGCTTCCTCGATTTCGACGTGCTCGGCACCGTCGATCCCGCCAATTACGCGGTGACGGGCGAGAGCCATTATGCCGAGATGGTGCGCGACACCCGCCGCAAGCGCCGCCAGCTCGACGGCTCGACCACCGACTGGATCGTGGTGCGCAACCGCCTGTCCATGCTCGGCTCCCGCAACAAGCAGCTCGTCGCCGACGGCCTGAAGGATTTGTCGCTGCGGCTCGGCTTCCGCTACGTCGACGGCTTCGCCGAGCGCGTCGTCTACCGCGAGTTCTTCCCGCGCGGCCTCACAGCGCTGGACGAGATCGACGAGGCGACGCTCGGGATGCGGCCCAATCTCGGCCATCTGACTGCGCGGGAGGAGGTGACGAGCCTGCTCCGCCAGCTCAAGCTCCCGCTCGACGAACGCGGCCGTCGCCGCGCCGCCAACCGGGCCGAGTGGTTCAGCCAGGTCGACAAGCCGCTCGAGGTCCACGACATCCTCGGCGCCTGAACCTGCGGCGGTATAGAGCTACTTCCAGTCGATCCATATCGCCGGTTCCCGCCGGAACGGAGCCGGCGCGACGCCGTTTCATTCAATGTTTACTGGGAGATTGAACCCGATCGAGACGGGTCGCGTCGGATGGTCATGCGCATCCTGATGTCCGTAGAGGACCGGGATTGCCCAACAAACGTGTGCGTCGCACAACGAAAGGGCTGCCGGATCACAATTTTTAGCCTTCCTGTCACGTGGCTGTGACGTATATTAGGGAATAGGCGACAAGGGCCCTTTGAGAGGCCTCTACCAACTCGATTTCAACTGCGATTTCAGGCCAGAACGGCCTGAGGCTGAGGACGAAAATGAAGCGTGGAATTGCCGTACTGGTTTCAGTGGGTGCCCTCTGCGGCGTCGCCTATTTCACGGCGAGCAAGTGGGCGATCAAGCACGAGACCATCACCTTCTATGACGCTTCGCGCGACAACCGTCCCGTGCCCGTCGACATCGCGATCCGCCGCGACAAGGAAATGCAGGCCAATGCCGGCATGATCACGATGCCGGTCGCCGTGATCAATCACGGCAACACCGTCAAGAACACCGAATACGGCTTCCTCGCCAACGTCTTTGCGGCGCGTGGCTATCTCGTGGTCAGCCCGCAGCATGATTTGCCGACCGATCCTCCGATGGTGACCAAGCCCGGCGAGCTCTATGTCGGCCGGCTGCCGCAGATTCTGCGCGGCGTCGCCAACATCCATCTCGCGATGCAGGAGATGAAGAAGGTTCAGCCCAACGCCGACTACGCCAGGGTGACGATGGTCGGCCACTCCATGGGCGGCGACATCACGATGTATTTCGCCAAGCAGTATCCGGACGAGGTCAAGAAGGTCGTGACGCTGGATAATCTCCGCGTGCCTTTCGTGACCGCCGGCAAGTTCAAGATCCTGTCGTTCCGCTCCAAGGATCCGCAGTTCAAGACCGATCCGGGCGTGATCCCGACCGACGAGGAATGTGAGAAGGCCGGTATCCAGGTCGTGAAGACCGACTTCCAGCATAACGACATGCGCGACACCGGTCCGGATGACGCGAAGAACTCGATCCAGGGCATGCTGGATAAATTCCTGAGCGACACCGACAGTGCGATCGCGCCGGTCGACACGACGTCGTCGCCGCCGAAGGTGCTTGAGCCCGGCCCCGTGGCCCTTATGTCACCCGCCAAGAGCTGATCCGTCCAACATCGCTGGAAACAGGTTACGAGGCCTCCGCCGGCACGCGCCTGCGGAGGCTAGCTCATTGACCGGGCAGGGCGCGCTATCCACATTGGTTGCTTGAGACCAGGTGCGACCAGCGATGTCCGGTGAACCGATCAAACCGCGCAATAGCGATGCCGTTTCGACAAAGGCCGAACGCGACGGTGCGCTGCCGCAGGCCAAAACCTCGACCTCGGAGGATGTCGCCGACTTCGTCGCCAGGGCGCGTGCGCTATCGCCACATGCGCCCGGCGCCAGGGGCCGTCTGATCTTCGCGCTGGATGCGACGATGAGCCGGCAGCCGACCTGGGACATGGCCTGCGCGCTCCAGGGCGATATGTTCCGCGAGGCGTCCGCGCTCGGCAGCCTCGACGTCCGGCTTGTCTACTACCGCGGCTACAACGAATGCCGCGCGACGGGATGGATCTCGGACAGTGGCAAGCTTGCGACGCTGATGAGCAAAATCGACTGCCGCGGCGGCGATACCCAGATCGGCAAGGTGCTGACCGAGGCGCGGCGCGAGGCGGTCGCATCTGGCGTGCGCGCACTGGTCTTCGTCGGCGACGCGATGGAAGAGAAAGTGGACGAGCTCTGCGCCAAGGCAGGCGAGCTCGGCATGCTGAAGGTGCCGGTGTTCCTGTTTCAGGAAGGGGACGATCCCGTGGCCGAGCAGGCCTTTCGCGAGATCGCACGCCTCACCGGCGGCGCCTGGTGCCGGTTCGATCCTGGCGCGGCGGCGCAGCTCCGCGATCTCTTGCGCGCGGCTGCGGCCTATGCCGTCGGTGGCCGGGAGGCGCTGTTGAAATTGTCGAAGGCGATCAGCGGAGCGGCAAAGCTGATCGGACAGATGAAATAGCAGGTCAGGTCAGTGCGGCCTGCGTCAGCTTGAATCCGTTGCTCATTGTCTTCGCAAATCTCCGCCGCGATGAACCAGGGCGCTGTTGCCGTCCTCATCACCGCCGCGAGCAGCGCCCTCAATTGCGGATGCCGAAAGGACGCCATGCATTTTGACAATAGGGCGACTATATTCGGCGCATGACCCTGATCGCCGGCCTTGTCGCTGTTATCACGATTTATCTGTTGCTGCAGATGTTCCGCTCGGCCAATCCAGCGGTGCTGGCGCGCACCATCAAGGTTGGCGGTGGCGTGGTCGCGCTCGCGGTCGCGGCCTTCACGGGCTTGCGGGGCGAATTGGCGGTGGCGATCCCGCTCGGAATCTTCGGCGCCGGGCTGCTTGGCTGGACGCCGCTGGCGAATGCGGGCTTCGGCAGTGTCGGTGGCCTGTTCGGCGGCGGCGCGGCGCGCACGTCCGGCCAGACTTCGCGCGTACGCTCGCAATTCCTGGATATGCGGCTCGACCACGATTCCGGTCAGTTGGCAGGCCAGATCGTTGCAGGACCCCATGCCGGGCGCGAGCTCGACGAGTTCGATCTCGCCAGCCTGCTGGCGATGGTCCCGGCGTTTGACGCCGAGAGCGTGGCTTTACTTGAAAGCTATCTGGACCGCCGCTTTCCCGCTTGGCGTCAGAACGCGCAGGGCGACGCGGCAGGGGGGCAACGCCGCGCGACGGCGAGCGGCAAAATGACGGCGGAGGAAGCCTATCAGATCCTTGGCTTGCAACCGGGAGCGGGGCGCGACGACATCAGCCGGGCGCACAAATCCCTCATGAAGAAACTGCATCCCGACCAGGGGGGCTCGACGTATCTCGCTGCCCGGGTAAACGAGGCCAAGGATACTCTGCTTCGTACGCATAACGGCTAACTCCGGCACCACGCCACAAACGCAAATCCCGCGTCAGCTCCGCGTGCTCTGTTCGCCGTCGCCCCGATGCCCGCCATTGTCGGCGTGGTCGATCCCTTGAGCAAAATTTAACCGTAAATCCTTGACGAGAGGTTGTCGCTGGACAGCCTTCGCATCATTGCGTCTCCAACGCGAAAATGCCCGCGCCGTAGGGCGCGGGCATTGGGATCGGGGTATCGCTGAAACTAGTTGCGGACGGTGATGCAGGAAATGTCGGCACGCTTCAGGGCGCGGCAGACGGCTTCGGCCTGATCCCGCTCGAGCCCGGCGAAGCGGGCGCGGTAGAGCTTGCGATTGTCCTTGGCGACGACCGGCTCGGTGAACGGATCGGCCTTGCTGAGCAGGCCGCGGGCCGAGCTGCGCGCGGCGTCGATGCGCTGCTGGGCTTCGCTCTCGCTCTCGAGGGCGCCGACCTGGACGATCCAGCCGCTATGGGTGACGACCGGCTTGGTCGTGGCGCTCATCTGGATCGGCTGCGGTGTCGGATCGGCCGAGGCAAGCTTGGCGGTGGCGACCGGTGCGGGCGCGGCGGCGGTTGCCGCCGGCAGCACGCCGAGCACGCCGTTACCGGAGCCGAAGCCCGCAGGCTGCCGAGGCAGCTCGGTGCGGGCGATCTCGGCCCTCGGCGCTTCCGGCTGGCTGACGACCTCGGGCTTGTTGATGAGGTCCGCCCGGGCGACGACAGCGCCAGATGTCTCGGCGACATCGGAGCGGGACGAGATCGTGTTGGTGACTTGCGGCGCGACCTGCGTCGGGGCGGCAGAGGCGACCTTCACCGCTCCAGCCTTGACCTGAACCGTCTTGACCCGCACCGGCTTCATCGGTTCTGACGAGCCCGGAATGAGGGAGAGCGGCTGGCTCGAGATCACGCCATTGGTCAGCGGCGCGGGCTCGATCTTGGACTCGGTCGGCTTGGCCTCGGGCTTGGGTTGCGCCGGCGGCATCGCGGCGGTTGCGGCCGCAAGCGCCGACAGGCGCGAAGTCGGACGCGGTGCCGCGGCGTCAGGAGCAGGCACGGCTGCCGCCTGCAGAGCGGGCCGAGCCGGGGTATCCGATGCATCGGCCACGTCGGTGTTGGCGTCGGCGCCGTTGCGCTCGGTCACTGAGGTAACGGTGTGCGTGGTCGCGCCCTTCTCGAGATTCTCCGCGAGCAGGTTGCGCATGATGGCGTCGCGCGAGCCGCCGCTGCGGCCGCCAAGCACCACGCCGATCAGATGGCGGTTGCCGCGGCGCATCGAGGTTACGAGGTTGAAGCCGGAGGCGCGAGTATAGCCGGTTTTGATGCCGTCAACGCCCTCGACGCTGCCGAGCAGGTGATTGTGGTTGCGGATCGACTGTCCGCGCCAGTTGAACGTAGTGGTCGAGAAATAGCGATAGTAGCGCGGGAAGCGCTCCTGGATGGCGCGGCCGAGCGTGGCCTGGTCGCGCGCGGTTGTAACCTGCTCGTCGTTGGGAAGGCCGTTGGCGTTGCGGTACACCGTCTTGGACATGCCGAGCGCGCGCGCCTTGCGCGTCATCATCTGGGCGAAATCGTCTTCGTCGCCGCCGATCGCTTCCGCGATCACCACGGCTGCGTCGTTGGCCGAGCGGGTGACGAGACCCTTGATCGCGTCCTCGACGCGAATGGTCTGACCGGCGCGCAGGTTCAACTTGGTCGGATCCTGATCGGCGGCGTGTTGCGAGACCGGCATTTCGGTATCGAGCTTCATCTTGCCGGACTCAAGGCGCTCGAACAGCAGATAGAGCGTCATGATCTTGGTCAGCGAAGCCGGATGGCGGAGCCCGTCCGGGCTGGTCGACTGGAGCACCGCGCCGGAATTGCCGTCGACGATGATGGAGGCGAATTGCGGGCTGTAGCTCTCGGAGACGTCGCGTTGCACCCGGTGGTGCGCGTAGTGGCGCCGATAGCGCCGTGCCTCGGCGGCGTCGGTGGTGACGATGACGGCTGTGGTGACCGCAAGCAGCCCGAAGACGCCAACCCGCGCCAAGCGCGAGGAAGACCAGTTATTACGAAGCATGGAACCCCGTCCCCGTTTCTGACTTGATCACCGGCTCGTGAGGCGAAATTGTGCCCTGCGGACCCGGGATCATTACCTGCTCAGGCTGTCCCTCCGCTGGTGCTCACTGGCGGGGAACGTTGGGCCTGAGCCGCTTTTCTGGCTAAGGTGATGTTCTCAAATGGCTTTTGACCATCTGCGGAAGGCGAACACGTCCAGGGAATCAGGGTAGGGGCCCGCGGTTTCCAAAAGCTTAAGGAACCCTTGCGGGAAAGCCCGGGAATCTCCGCGATCTGTATCTATTTTTGTGCGCCGCACAAGATTCTTGACTTTTTTGTGCGTTGCACTAATTGTGGGCAGAGTCAGGGAGCCGGGGCTTCCGGACGAAAGCCAGGGAAAAAGGATTCCGAAATGTTCAAGGTTGAAGACTTTCAGAACTACGGGAAAGAGCAGTTTGAGACGTGCGTCGCCTCCGCGACCTCGGTGCAGCACGGCCTCCAGGCGATTGCCAGCGCCTATGGCGACTACACCAAGAAGTCGTTCGAAGACACCAAGTCCTTCGTCGAGAAGCTTTCCGGCGTGAAGTCGCTGGACAAGGCGATGGAAGCGCAGACCGAATTCGCGCGTTCCGCCTACGAGACCTTCGTTGCGGAATCGCAGAAGATCGCCGGCCTCTACAGCGACCTCGCCAAGCAGGCGTTCAAGCCGGTCGAGACCGTCGTGTCGAAGTTCACCCCGGCCGCTCACTAAATCTTCTGGAAGTCCTGGAATCGAAAGCCCGGCTGACCAGCCGGGCTTTTTCGTTTCCGTGCGATGGCTCCGTCAGCGCGCCACGCGCAACTTCGACAGCGAGGTGCCGATGTCCTTGAACACCGAGACGGTCTGGCTCGCCAACGTCACCAGATAGAACTTGTCGGTGCTGCTCGCGCAATATTGCAGCACGCTCGAGGTCGGATCCGAGCCCGTGTTCACCTGCACCGTATAGATCGTGATGTTCGCCGCCTTGGCGTTGTCGCACAGCTTCTTCTGCCGCGCGTCGATCTGGGACGCATTGCTGTACCAGCGGTTCTGCGTGTTGAGGCCGTCGGAGAGCAGGACGATTGCATCCTTGTAGGTATAATTGGTGTCCTTGGCCGGCGCGTTCATGGGGTCGCCGGTCGACAATGTCATCCAGCCCCAGGCAAGACCAATGCCCTGGTTGGTATTGCCGGTCGGCTTCATGGCGTCGATCCGGCTCTTGAGCGAGGTCCAGTCGTAGCTCAGCGGCATGATCGGCTGCAAATAGGCGGAGCTCGCGGTGTTGCAGTAGGAATATTGCTCGGCCGGGAAAAGCGTCGAAGAATTGCCGTTCGTCGGCGTCGTGTTCTTGGTGTCGTAGTCCTGTTCGCGGTCGACGACGCAACCGGTCCAGGTGTTGTGATTGGCAGCCGTCCAGGTCTTGCCGTTGCTCACGCAAGACGACTGAGACGTATAACTCGATTTGCTGCAGCTGCCGTTGGCGGCATCCCAGTCCGAGAAGTCCATCCAGGACTGGCTGTAATTGCTGGCGCCGACATTGACGTCCTTGGCGAACGGCACGATCGAGATGTAGACGTCGCCGTCAGTCTTGGCGAGCGCGCTGAGCTGGTCGACCAGGTTCTTCGCAGCCGTCTGCATCGCCGATATCTTGCCGTTGTCGGCCATCGATCCCGTGTTGTCGAGCACCATGGCCACGCGCATGCGCACCAATCCCCAGGCGCTGGTCGATGAGGTGCTAATGTCGAGCGTCGGGAAGCCGACGATCTTCATGAAGGTGGTGGTGAAGTTGCCGTCGCCGTTCACCTGGATGGTCGAGCCCATGGACGTGCTCGCAGTGTAGCTCGCGGTGACCGTGACGTTCGGCAGCGCAGAGGTGTCGGTGAACAACGCATTGAAGTAGGCCGTGGCCTTGGCGCTGATCTGCGATGTGGTGATGGTGCCGGACGACAGGTCCTTGGACAGCATCAGCGCTGTTGAGTCGAGCGCCGCCTGCATCGAGGTGCGAGCCTGGACGGCGCGGCTGTAATCGACTGCCGCACCGACGAAGCCCAGCACTGGAACGAGCGCGATGGCGAAGATCATGGCAATATTGCCTTGCTCGGCCCCGGCGAAACGGGCGAGCTGCCGTCCAATGCGGCTGACAATTGGCAGGCGAAACATGACGGTCCCCGGGCTCTGTGGCTTTGCCCGATTTCGCGCCAAATCGTTCAACAACGTGTAAATTGCCCCGTAGAAAGCCGGGGCTATCGGCGCGCCGAACCGTCGCTGTGGTGTTTACGACAGGTTCCTGGTCAACAGATTCTAAACGGCTAGGGTGGAAGTTTTTGTCAAATCGGTTCGGATTGATTAACCTTGGTCAGGATCGCCCGGACCGGGAATCGGGACCGCTGCGGCCGCACCGGCTGGACCTTTGCACGCTTGCGGCGAGCCGGGGGTGGGCCCATATTCCTCACAATCGATCCGGACCGGACCGGTTGGAAGCGGCGATCCAGCAAGGCGGCGCGCCTGTGCGAGGCTCCCTAGTGCGGGGCCGCGCGGCGGACCGTTATTCGCTTCCGTGGGGAATTTGAACGCCTGAGCCATGCTGCAACTGACTTCCAGACAAGACATGTTCGCGGCCGCGGCCGCCCACGCTCCCCGGATGAGCAACGACGAGAACCGTTCCGGTAGCCCGACCGGTCCGAACACATCTGTGATCACCAAGGTCAAACCGAAGACCAAGCGGCCGAACCTCTATCGTGTGCTGATCCTGAACGACGACTACACGCCGATGGAATTCGTCGTCCACGTGCTGGAGAAGTTCTTCCAGAAGGATGTCGAGGCCGCGACCAAGATCATGCTGCATGTCCATCATCACGGTATCGGGGAGTGCGGCGTCTTCACCTACGAGATCGCCGAGACCAAGGTGACGCAGGTGATGGATTTCGCCCGCAAGCACCAGCACCCGCTGCAATGCGTGATGGAAAAGAAGTAACCGCCCGTTCGAATCCCGAGTTTCTCCAGATGGGTTCTGTTCGTGCGGTGTGTGACGTCAGCGCACCCTGTTGCGCGCGGCGGCAACAGCGCCGGCGCCGATCCTGCCCAAATGGGTAGTTCTGCCCAAATCGGAACGGGTTTTGCATCGAGCATGCGGTGGGCGCGTAATGTCCATCGAGTCGCGGAACCGGTCTTTCGCCGCGATCTTGTATAACTATATGTGACAAAGGTTGTTGTTGCCTGACCGGGCGATGGCGATCATGATGGTGGGGGCCATAGAGGACGCGAATGCCGACTTTTTCCCAAAGCCTTGAACAATCCCTGCATCGTGCGCTGGCGATCGCAAACGAGCGTCATCACCAATACGCGACGCTCGAGCATCTCCTGCTCTCCTTGATCGACGATTCCGATGCAGCCGCGGTGATGCGCGCCTGTAGCGTCGATCTCGACAAGCTCCGCACGAGCCTCGTCAATTATCTTGAGACCGAATTCGAAAATCTGGTGACGGACGGCGCAGACGACGCCAAGCCGACCGCCGGTTTTCAGCGCGTGATCCAGCGCGCGGTGATCCACGTGCAATCCTCCGGCCGCGAAGAGGTGACCGGCGCCAACGTGCTGATCGCGATCTTCGCCGAGCGCGAGAGCCATGCCGCGTATTTCCTGCAAGAGCAGGACATGACGCGCTATGACGCGGTCAACTACATCAGCCACGGCATCGCCAAGAGGCCCGGCGTCTCCGAAGCGCGGCCGGTGCGCGGCGTCGACGAGGAGACCGAGACCAAGGGCAACGAGGACGCCAAGAAGAAGGGCGAAGCGCTCGAGACCTATTGCGTCAACCTCAACAAGAAGGCGCGCGACGGCAAGATCGATCCGGTGATCGGACGCAATTCCGAGATCAACCGTGCGATCCAGGTGTTGTGCCGTCGGCAGAAGAACAATCCGCTGTTCGTGGGCGAGGCCGGTGTCGGCAAGACCGCGATCGCGGAGGGCCTTGCCAAGCGCATCGTCGACAGCGAGGTGCCGGAAGTGCTGGCAGCCGCGACCGTGTTCTCGCTCGACATGGGCACGCTGCTCGCCGGCACGCGTTATCGCGGTGACTTCGAGGAGCGCCTGAAGCAGGTGCTGAAGGAGCTCGAGGCGCATCCCAACGCGATCCTGTTCATCGACGAGATCCACACCGTGATCGGTGCGGGCGCGACCTCGGGCGGCGCGATGGATGCCTCGAACCTGCTCAAGCCGGCGCTGGCCTCGGGCACCATCCGCTGCATGGGCTCGACCACCTACAAGGAATATCGCCAGCACTTCGAGAAGGACCGCGCGCTGGTGCGGCGCTTCCAGAAGATCGACATCAACGAGCCGACGGTCGAGGACGCGATCGCGATCCTGAAAGGTCTCAAGCCTTACTTCGAGGACTACCACCGGCTGAAATACACCAATGAGGCGATCGAGGCCGCCGTCCAGCTCTCCTCGCGCTACATCCACGACCGAAAGCTGCCCGACAAGGCGATCGACGTGATCGACGAGTCCGGTGCGGCGCAGATGCTGGTCGCCGAGAACAAGCGCAAGAAGACCATCGGCATCAAGGAGATCGAGACCACGATCGCCTCGATGGCGCGGATCCCGCCGAAGAGCGTGTCGAAGGACGATGCCGAGGTGCTCAAGCATCTCGAGCAGACGCTGAAGCGCACCGTGTTCGGCCAGGACAAGGCGATCGAGTCGCTTGCCGCCTCGATCAAGCTCGCACGCGCGGGCCTGCGCGAGCCGGAGAAGCCGATCGGCTGCTACCTGTTCTCCGGTCCAACCGGCGTCGGCAAGACCGAGGTCGCAAAGCAGCTCGCGGCGTCGCTTGGCGTCGAGCTGTTGCGCTTCGACATGTCCGAATACATGGAGCGGCACACCGTGTCGCGCCTGATCGGCGCGCCTCCCGGCTATGTCGGATTCGACCAGGGCGGCCTGCTCACGGACGGTGTCGACCAGCATCCGCATTGCGTGGTGCTGCTCGACGAAATCGAGAAGGCGCATCCCGACCTCTACAACGTCCTGCTCCAGATCATGGATCACGGCCGGCTCACCGACCACAACGGCAAGCAGGTCAACTTCCGCAACGTGATCCTGATCATGACCACGAATGCGGGTGCTTCGGACCTTGCCAAGCAGGCGTTCGGCTTCACGCGGTCGAAGCGGGAAGGCGACGACCACGAGGCGATCAACCGGCAGTTCGCGCCGGAGTTCCGCAACCGCCTCGATGCCATCGTCTCGTTCGGCCATCTCAGTGTCGAGGTGATCGGCACCGTGGTCGAGAAGTTCGTGCTTCAGCTCGAGGCGCAACTCGGCGATCGCGACGTCACCATCGAGCTGTCAGAGCCCGCCAAGGCCTGGCTGGTTCAGCACGGCTATGACGAGCAGATGGGCGCGCGTCCGATGGCCCGCGTCATCCAGGAGCACATCAAGAAGCCACTGGCCGACGAGGTGCTGTTCGGCAAGCTCAAGGGCGGCGGCCACGTTCGCGTCGTTCTGGTCAAGGACGAGGCCGACGAGACCAAGGACAAGATCGGCTTCGAATTCGTCGAGGGTCCGGTGACGCCGAAGCAGGAAAAGCTGCCGGGCGCCCGCAAGCGCCCGCCGGGCAAGCCCAACAAGCCGGGTGGCCCCGGCGGCTCGAAGGGGCCGACCTCGAAGGGCCCGCTGGTCAAGGCTTGATCGGCTGCGACATGAATCGAAAAGGCCGGCTCTCGAAGCCGGCCTTTTTGTTTGCGCCGATTTGCTTGCACCGATGTCAGGCCACGGAGCGCCGTCTTACGTTCCGGCTTCGGGCGCCTTCGGCGGCCGCGGCTTCTTTGCAGGACGCGGTGCGACATGCGGCGCGGACGGCTGCATCGTCACGATGACCGGATTCGGCTTGTGATCGGTTGCCGCACCGGTCGCGGCGTCGACGCCCATGCCGACGACTCCGCCGAGCAGGAGATTGCCCGCAAAGCCGGCGGCGCCGGCGGTCGGGATGTCCCGGCTGAGCGGAACGACCTGCGGCTCATAGCCCTCCTTCTGGAAGGTGATGGAGATGTCCGCGTTGCGCTTGACCACTACGGAGCATGGCGTCGTGCAGGTGGTCGGAACCTCCATTCCGCTGACGACGGCCTCTACGCCTGATGGTGTCGATGAAATGCTGATGTTCTCGGTGGTGCCGCGCGTGACCGACGCGCAGCCGCCCAGCATGACGCTGAGCGCCACGATTCCCAATGAACGCATGAATAAATTGCCCCTTGTCCCGCCACAAGTGAAGCGCAACTGGAGCGCGAGCGCAATACTTCTCGGGGGGAGTGGTAAAACTACGGATTGTATAAGTCCGGGCGTGGGCCCTCAGTCGCCCCGCAGCCGCTGGTCGTCCTGGACGCGGACTTGCTCGGCGCCACGCGCGCCTGCGGGTGACAGCCGCAGCATGCTGAGCATCGCACCGCAGAGCGCGAAGCCGACGCCAGTGAGGAGCGCGATCCGGGTTCCGTCGATCGGATAGCGGCCGAGGAACAGCGCCACCAACGCCGCGCCCGTGGTCTGGCCGAGCAGGCGCGCCGTGCCCAGCATGCCGCTGGCGCCACCGGAGCGCTCGCGCGGCGCGGCCGCGATCATAGTGCGGTTGTTGGGCGTCTGGAACAGGCCGAAGCCGGCGCCGGCCAGCGCCATCCGCCAGACCACGTCGAGCGGCGTTGGGACCGCAGGCAGGAAGGCGAGCGCACCGAGACCACAGGCGAACAGCGTGAGCCCGATGCCGCCGAGCAGGCCAGCCGGATAATGCTCGACCAGCCGGCCTGCCAGCGGCGCGGCGCAGGCCACCGCGATCGGCCACGGCGTGATCAGAAGGCCCATGTGAACGGCCGAATAGCCGAACCGGCTCTGGAGGTAGAAGGGGATCGCGACGAAGGCCAGCATCTGGCCGCAGAACGAGGCGATCGAGGTCGCAATCGACAGCCCGAACACCGGGATGCGCAGCAGGTCGACCGGCAGGAGCGGCGACGTCATGTGGGTTTCGCGATAGACCAGCAGGGCGCCTGCAATGATCGCGATGGTGAACTGGACCAGGCATGTGATGGTTGCCTCGCCGTGCCCGCTGTCGATCGCGGCGATGCCGACGCCGAAGGTGATCGCCGACAGACCCGCGCTTTGCCAGTCGAAGGAATGGCTCGCGGGTGTCGTATGCGGCAGGCTGCGCCAGCCGAGCGCCAGCGTCGCCACACCGAGCGGGACGTTGATGGCGAACAGCCAGGGCCAGCTTCCGACCGCAAGGATGCCGGCGGCGATCGTCGGCCCGACCGCGGCGGAAAAGGCCACAACCAGCGCGTTGATACCGATGCCGCGACCGAGCAGGCTGCGCGGATAGGTGAAGCGCACCAGCGCCGAGTTGACGCTCATGATCCCGGCGGCGCCAAAACCTTGAATGATGCGCGCGAAGGTGAGTAGCGGCAGCGTATGCGCCAGCGCGCAGAAGGCGGATGCGAGCGTGAACAGCGCGAGCCCGACCAGATAGACCCGGCGATAGCCGACGATCTCACCCAGCGACGCCAGCGGCAGCAGTGAGATCGTGATCGCGAGCTGGTAGCCGTTGACGATCCAGATCGAGAAGGCGGGGCTCGCGTTCAGGTCAGCCGCGATCGTCGGCAGTGCCACGTTGGCGATGGCGCTGTCGACGACAGCCATGGTGATACCGAGCGCAATGGTCAGGATCGCCTGGTTGCGCTGCGGTTGCGGCAGGCCGTCGGCATGCTCGATTGGGGCGGGCGACATGAGGGAGGCGTGCTTGATTCGAGCCGTGGTTGACCTCCGGATTAGGAAATTGCGAGATGCGTCGCAACCCGGCAAGGTACGGACGGTTCCTGTCCCGGGAGCGGGTCTCCCGGCGCTGTGGGCATGGATCGGGGCTGCTCCGACAAAAAACGCGAAAACAACCCCATGCACAGTAGAAATGATTGGCAAAATCTGAATTCGGGAAGGCAGAAATATTCATTGACCTGTCGGGCAAAACAGCGGCAGAATGCCAAGGTGGTGATGGCTGGGCGCGGCGTGCGCGAGCTTCGTGCTAATCCCCGCTAGGAGCGGCGCGCTTACACTGGCGGCGGATTGCGGTCGGTGAAAGTCGTGCGCTGGTGCCAATAGGGATAGGGCAGCGTCACCTTGCTCGCGGCGTCGAGCTTTGCGATCTGGTCCTTGGTCAAGGACCAGCCGACCGCGCCGAGGTTTTCGCGCAACTGAGCCTCGTTACGTGCGCCGATGATCAGCGTCGAGACTGTCGGGCGCTGCAGCAGCCAGTTCAGCGCGATCTGCGAGACGCTCTTGCCCGTCTCCTTGGCGACCTCGTCGATTGCCTCGACAACGCGATAGAGGTGCTCGTCGGGCACGGGCGGCCCAAAATCGGCGGTCTTGGGCAGGCGGCTGACCTCGGGCTTCGGCTGACCGCGGCGGATTTTTCCGGTAAGGCGGCCCCAGCCGAGCGGCGACCACACCACCGCGCCGAGCCCCTGGTCGAGGCCGAGCGGCATCAGCTCCCATTCGTAATCGCGCCCGATCAATGAATAATAGGTTTGGTTGGCGACGTAGCGCGGGAAGCCGTGCTTGTCGGCGACGCCGAGCGACTTCATCAGGTGCCAGCCCGAAAAGTTCGACACGCCGACATAGCGGATCTTGCCGGCGCGCACGAGCACGTCGAGCGTGGAAAGCACTTCCTCGGGCGGAGTGAAGGCGTCAAAACCATGGAGCTGGAACAGGTCGATGTAGTCGGTGCCCAGCCGGCTCAGCGAACCATCGATGGCGGCGAGCAGATGCTGCCGCGACGAACCGACGTCGTTGGGCCCATCGCCGAAGCGGAATGTCGCCTTGGTCGAAACCAGCACCTTGTCGCGGCGGCCCTTGATGGCCTCGCCCAGAACGCGCTCGGATTCGCCGAGCGAATAGACGTCGGCGGTATCGAACATTGACACGCCGGCCTCGAGGCAGATATCGAGCAGCCGTCGCGCTTCGGTCGCATCCGTCGTGCCCCATGCCGCGAGGCGGCCCACGCCGCCGAATGTGCCGGTGCCAAGGCTCAACGCGGGTACCATGAGGCCGGACCGGCCCAAGCGTCGGTATTCCATCGATATGCTCCTCGGCTGGCCGCTGATTGATCCCTGCGGCCTTGGTGCTGAGGCTAGCTCAAGCCTGCACTGCGTACCATTGTGCGCGCACATGGCGGCTCTGCTTGCAAGGCTCGGATATGCTACGCGACGCTGGTCGTTTGCAGATTGGCTGCCGAAATCTTCGCGCGCAGCCACGCTTCGAACGCAGCGACGTGGCTGCGGCCCTTCGCTTCGGCAGAGCGCACGAGATAATAGGACACCGTCTCAACCTCGAATTTGGGCTGGCGGAACGGCGCGACCAGCGTGCCCTTGTCCAGCTCCTCGGCGGCCAGGATCTCGCTCTCCAGGACGACGCCGAGACCTTCGACAGCCGCATCGATGGCCATGGTGGATCGGTCGAACCACAATTCGTGACGCGGCTTGATGTTCGATCCAGTGACCTTGCGCAAATAGTCGGTCCAGGTCAGCGCGTTCGAGGAGTGGATCAACGTGGCGCGGGCGAGATCGCCGGGCTCGTGCAGTCCGAGCTGCTCGATCAGCCGCGGACTGCATAGCGGACGCAGGCGCTCCGCCAGGAGTGGCTCGATCTGCCGCCCGTTCAGGACGGGAGGACGTCCATAGGCAATGGCGAGATCGAAGCGGATGGTTTCGAGATCGCGCAGATCAGCGATGGTCGACAGCCGGATTCCGATGTCCTGGTGCTGGCCGATGAAGTCGCCGATCCGCGGTTGAAGCCATTTGGCACCGAAGCTCGGGCCGCTCGCGATGAAGAGATGATCGCGCTGCGACTGCGGCGCCACCAGCCGCGTCGCACCCATGATCGTGCCGAACGCGCGCTCGATCTCGCCGGCATAGAGCCGGCCGGCATTGGTGAGCACCGCGCGGCCGGCATGCCGCGAGAAGACGCGGACGCCAAGAAAATCCTCGAGCTTCTGGATCTGGTGGCTGATTGCCGAAGGCGTGACCCCAAGCTCCTCGGCGGCGCGGCTGAAGCTGCCGTGGCGGGAGGCCGCCTCGAACGCCGACAGCGCCTTGAGCGGCGGCATGCGCGGCCGCTCTGTTGACTCCACTTCATCGGCTGCTGAGTTTTTTGAACTGGCGCCCATCATGCCTGCCCGGTACGAATTTCCCTGTTGCACTGGCAAGTTTCGTACCGCGAACGCCCTGACGCAACAGCTTCGTGCCCGAAACCCGACCCGAGACCGGCGAGCGGAAACCGCATCGCCGCGCCGCGCAGCCGTGCGGCGGATGCCGCTTGCCCGAGGAGACGACATGACTTCAGCGCTGAAACAGGCCGCCGACGAATTTTTGGTCCGATATGGCGGAGACGTGTTCCCGAACCTCTTCACCTCGGCAAAGGGGACCATCGTCACCGACAGCGACGGGCGCGACTATCTCGATTTCACGTCGGGGCAGATGTGCGCCACCATCGGCCACAACCATCCGGCGATCGTCGCGGCTGTGGAGCGAGCGGGCAAGAAGGCGTTCCATCTCTTCAGCGGCATGATCCCCGAGGTGGTGGCCGAACTCGCTCAGGTGCTGGCCAAGGACTGGCTGCCCGGCGACCTCAAGCGCTCGATCTTCATCAACACCGGTTCGGAAGCGACCGAAGTCGCGCTCCGGATGGCCAAGATGTACACCGGCGGTTACGAGGTGCTCGTCCTCGGCGGCTCCTGGCACGGCATCACCGGCGGTGCCGCCTCGGTCTCGATGGCGAGCGATCGCAAGGGCTATGGCGTACCGCCGCCCGGCGTATTCGTCATCCCCGAGCCGAACGCCTACCGGCCTTACATCGCGAAGGGCAGCGAAGAGGAATCCGCGCTCGCCAATCTCGAGCTTGCGCTGAAAATGTTCGACATGCAGTCGAGCGGGCGGGGCGCGGCGATCATCGCCGAGCCCGTGATCAGCGCGGGCGGCGTGCTGGTACCGCCGAAGGCGTTCATGGAAGCGCTGCGCAAGGCGGCCGACGAGCGCGGCATGCTGCTGATCTTCGACGAGGCCCAGACGGCGTTCGGGCGTATCGGCAAGAAGACCGGATCGGAATATTTCGGCGTTGTCCCCGACATCATGACCATGTCGAAGACGCTGGGGGGCGGGCTGCCGCTTGCCGCTGTCTCGACCACCGAAGCAATCGAGAGCAAGCTCCACGACGATCACTTCACCTATTACACCAGCCACGTTTCCGATCCCTTGCTTGCCGAGGTCGGGCTCGCGGTGCTGCGTGTGATTTCGGAAGAGAAGCTCGTCGAGCGCGCCAATATCATGGGCGCCTATCTGCGCGGCCGCTTCGAAGGCCTCCAGCAGAAATACGAGCAGATCGGCGACATCAGGGGCATGGGCCTTCTGCTCGGCGTCGAACTCGTCACCGATCGCAACAGCCGGCGTGCGGCCCATCAGCTCGGTGGGCTGACCACGAAAAAGTGCTTCGAGCACGGGTTGAGCATGAACATCCGCCGCCGTCCCGAGCGCGGATCGGTCTGGCGAATCGCGCCGCCGCTCACCGTCTCGACAGATGAGATCGACCGCGCCGTCGAGATCCTGGATCGCTCGTTGCGGGAAAGCCTCGACGAGCTGTCGCGAAACCCCGCCGCCTAGCAACGATCCGGAGGCTGACATGATCCGCAGAGATTCGTTCACGTTCGCCGTCGCCGTCATTTCGCTTGCGCTGCTGGACGGTCCAGCAGCGCAGGCCGGAAGTCAGACCCTCGACAAGATCAGGGAGACCGGAAAGATCACCTTCGGCTACCGGGAGGCCTCGATCCCGTTCGCCTATCTCGGGACCGATCAGAAGCCGACCGGGCTCTCGCTCGACCTCTGTTCTGCGGTGGCCGCCAAGATCAGGGTTGCGTTGCGGCGACCGGAGCTCGGGATCGACTATGTGCCGGTGAATGCGTCCAATCGCATTCCGTTGCTTCAGAACGGCGCCATCGACGTCGAGTGCGGCAGCACGACCAACACCGCCGAGCGGCAGAAGCAGGTCTCGTTTTCCGTTGCGACCTACGTGGCGTCGCCGCGCTGGCTGGTGTCCGCTGCGTCAGGAGTTACGGAGCCCAAAGGACTCGACGGCCAGACCGTCGTCATCACCCAGGGCTCGCTGAACTTCGCGGTCGCCAAGAAGGTTCTCGATGATCAGAAGCTCAACGTGACGTTCGTTCAGGCCAAGGACCACGCCGAGTCGCTGCTGATGCTGGGAACGGGTCGCGCCGCCGCGTGGTTCGAGGACGATATCCTGATCGCTGGCCTCGTCGCGAACGCGTCCGATCCCAGGGCGTTCCGGATGCTGGCGGCGACCTATGCGCCGTCTTATTACGGGCTGATGACTCGCAGAGAAGATCCGGAATTCAAGGCCCTGGTCGATGCCGCGATCAGGGAGAAAATGGCTTCCGGCGAATTTGGTAAGCTCTATGCGAAATGGTTCGAGGCGCCGATTCCGCCGAAAGGACAGAACCTCCAGCTTCCCATGAGCGAAGCGATGATGGCGCGTGTCGCATCTCCAAGCGATGCGCTGGCGCCCTAGTGCCGCAACTGGCCTTGTCGGAAATCGCGCGGCGACATCCCGAAATGCTCGCGGAAGACCCGGCCGAAATGCGAGAGGTCGTTGAAGCCCCAGGCAAAGGCGATCTCGCTGATATGGCGGTGGGCGAGCAGGGGCGAGGCGAGGTCGCGCCGGCATTGGGCGAGACGTTCGGCAAGGACATGGCGCTGGAACGAGGTGTCCTCGTCGGCGAGCAGATCATTGACATAGCGTGGCGAAATGCCGAGTGCGGCGGCGGTCTCCGGCAGCGACAGGTCGGGATCGGCGAGGTGACTGCGGATGTGGGCCTTCAGCCGGTACAGCAGGGCGGAGCGGTGGGTCGAGGACGGCAGCGACGTCTGGCCGAGCCGCTCGCTCAGCGCCATCGCCAGCAGATCGACGGCCTGCTCTGACAGGGCAGCGGCATTGTTCGGCGCAAGCCGGTCCGCGCTCTGGCAGAGCTTGAAGATGAAATCATAGGCGAGCCGTTCGAGCGGCGCGTCGGCGCCGAACGAGATCGCAGTCAGCGTCTCGGTGCGGCCGAGCCGCCGCTGCAACATCTCCCGCGGCACCTTGAAGATGGTCTGCGTAAAACTGTCGTTGAACTTCAGCTCATAGGGACGCGTGGTGTCGTAGAGCGCGAACTCGCCGGGATGGATCACGGTCTCGCGGCCGTCCTGCACCACGCCGCCGTCGCCGCGATTGCCGAGCGCAATGAGAACAAAATCCTGATCCGAGCGCGCGATGCGCGAGGGCGTGCGGAACACGTGCTGGCGGTCGGAGCTGACGTCCGAGCAGATCGCCTTGCCGAGAGCGGCCTGCGTGACCGAGCCGTGAAAGGCGCTGCCGAGGTCGGACTTGCAGTCGAGCCCGACGAAGACGTCGCAAACGATGTCCTGCCAGAGCGCAAGCCGCCGGTAGCCGGGGCTGCCGTCCGTCGTGAACTGGATTGGCATCTGGCAACCCTCCCTTTCACATCCAGCGAAATCGCATGTCGGCGCAGATCCGGCCTGATCGGAGGCAAGTTCCGTACCGGGGCGGCGATCCTGTCCGGTCGAGTTTTTGTTCCGCCGTGGTCGAGCGCCGGTCCGTCCGGCTTGGCCAAATAGACTGCATCGGACGAGGTCTCCGATCAACTGGCAATGGAGGCGGCAATGGGCATCGAACATCCGAAATACAAGGTCGCAGTGGTGCAGGCGGCGCCCGCCTGGCTCGACCTTGACGCCTCGATCGACAAGTCAACCGCGCTGATCAAGGAGGCGGCCGAGAAAGGCGCCAAGCTGATCGCCTTCCCGGAAGCCTTCATTCCCGGCTACCCCTGGCACATCTGGATGGACTCACCGGCCTGGGCGATCGGCCGCGGTTTTGTGCAGCGTTATTTCGACAATTCACTGTCCTATGACAGCCCGCAGGCTGAGAAGCTTCGCGATGCCGTGCGTAAGGCAAAACTGACGGCCGTGATAGGCCTCTCCGAACGCGACGGCGGCAGCCTTTATCTGGCGCAATGGCTGATCGGCCCCGATGGCGAGACCATTGCAAGGCGCCGCAAGCTGCGGCCGACCCACGCCGAGCGCACAGTCTATGGCGAGGGCGATGGCAGCGATCTCGCCGTCCACGCCCGGCCCGACATCGGCCGTCTCGGCGCGCTGTGCTGCTGGGAGCATCTCCAGCCACTGTCGAAATACGCGATGTATGCCCAGAACGAGCAGGTTCACGTTGCGGCCTGGCCGAGCTTCTCGCTCTACGATCCCTTCGCGCCGGCGCTCGGCGCCGAGGTGAACAACGCCGCCTCGCGCGTCTATGCCGTGGAAGGCTCGTGCTTCGTGCTCGCGCCTTGCGCGACGGTGTCGCAAGCCATGATCGACGAGCTCTGCGACCGGCCCGACAAGAACGCGCTGCTGCATGTCGGCGGCGGCTTTGCCGCGATCTATGGCCCCGACGGCAGCCAGATCGGCGACAAGCTCGCGCCGGACCAGGAGGGGCTGTTGATTGCCGAGATCGATCTCGGCGCGATCGGCGTGGCCAAGAACGCAGCCGACCCCGCCGGACATTATTCGCGTCCGGACGTCACGCGGCTCTTGCTCAACAAGAAGCCCTACAAGCGGGTCGAGCAGTTCGCGCTGCCGGTCGACACCGTCGAGCCAGCAGATATCGCTGCGGCGGCGAGTTGATCGTCGCAATCAAGGGGAGGGCACGATCCATGGAATCCGCAATTCCTGTACATCTCGAAACCCCGCGCACGCGCCACAAGCGCGTGCCGGACGATTACCAGCCGCCATATCCGTCCTTCGTGGCGCGCTACAAGCCGGCCGTGAGCCGGGTGGTGATGGCCTATTTCGGGGTGCAGTATCGCGGCGCGGCGCCGGTGGCCGCGACGGAGGCGCTGAACGAAATCGCAGGACTGTTCGCTGCGGCCAACGGTCCCTCTCATTGGGACCGCGCGCAATATCGCGACCAGGCCGGCTACGAGAACGTCGTCACGGTCGCCTATTGGGATGACATCGCGCGCTTCGATGCCTGGTTTGCGCCGGCGCGCGAGGTGTGGACCGGCAAGCAGCGCGAGGGCATCGGCGCCTTCATCGAGGTTCTGCGTCCCGCTGTGGCGCGGCATGAGACGCTATTCTCCTCGCTCGGTCGCCCCGAGGGTGTCGCAGTGATCGCCGAAGGCATGAGCGGCGAGGTGCAGGAGCACGCCTATTGGGGCGGCATGCGCGATCGGATTCCGCTGTCGCAGACCGATCCGATGTCGCCGGGCGATAATCCGGAATTGATCCGTGACGGCGCGCGGCTGCGGGTCAAGGCGCATGACAATCTGTGCCTGATCCGCTCCGGGCAGGATTGGAGCGATACCGAGGCGTCGGAGCGAAAGCTCTATCTCGACGACGTCGAGCCAGTGCTGCGCGAGGGCATGGATTTTCTGCGCGACGACGGCGTTGCGATTGGCTGCTACGCGAACCGCTACATGCAGGTGCTCTCGGCCGACGGCAGCATCAGTGAAAAGTCCTACGGCCAGAGCTGGTGGAAGAGCCTGGCTGCGCTCGAGCGCTGGGCGGAATCGCACCCGACCCATGTCAGGATCTTTGGCGCGGCGATGAAATATCTCTCGACGCTCGGGCCTGCCGCAAAGCTGCGGCTCTATCACGAGGTCACCGTCGCGGCCGCCGACGAGCAGTTTTTCGAATATCTGAACTGCCATCCGAAGACGGGTATGCTGGCAGCGGTCGAAAGGGTGGGTGCCTAGGCCACGCAGTGCTTGATCACCTCGGGATGCGCGGCGCAGATATGATGCGCACCAGCGTCCCGCAGCTCGGCCTCGCTGCCGTAGCCATAGAGCACGCCGATCGCGGTCATGCCGTTGGTTCGGGCGCCGACCACGTCGTGGCTGCGGTCGCCGATCATGATTGCGCTGGCGGGATCGACCTTTGCCTCGTCGAGCGCGTAGCGGAGCAGGTCGCGCTTGTCGACGCGGGTGCCGTCGAGCTCGGAGCCGAACACGCGCTCGAAATGCGGTTTCAGGCCGAAATGCGCGACGATGCGGATGGCGTAGACCGCGGGCTTGCTGGTGGCGACGAACATGCGCGGCGTGGTCGCGGCAAGCGTCGTCAGCGTGTCCGTGATGCAGGCATAGGCTTCGTTCTCAAACAGGCCGATATCGCTGAAGCGCTCGCGGTAGAGCAGCAGGGCCCGATCGGCTAGCTCGTTGGTTCCGGTGAGCTTCTTCAGGCTGGCATGCAGCGGCGGACCGATGCACCAGGTCAGCTCGTCCTCGCTGGGCACCGCAAGGCTCAGCCGCTCCAGCGCGTACTGGATCGAGCGGGTGATCCCGGGTTTTGGGTTGGTCAGCGTGCCATCGAGATCAAAGAAGATTATCGCCATCGGGCCCCGGCCAGCGTTCATATTGCCGCCCGTTGCTAGTGGGAACAGGCCTCAAGTCAAGGCCCGTTGCGTCATTGCTGCCGGGTCCATTCGACGATCGCGGCAGCGTCCGGGCCGGCCTGCGTCTCCCAGCTGGCGATCGCGTCCGTTGCGGCTTTGCGGAGCGCTGTGACAAGGGCTGGCGGCGCGGGCTCGGCGATCTTGACGCCGTTGTCGCGCATGCGCGCGTAATTCTCGGCCGTGCGATGGGCCAGCAGCGCGAACTGGCTCGCCTCGGTCTCGGAAGCTGCGGCCAGCACCTCGCGCTGCATCGGCTCCGACAGGGCGGCAAATGCCTCGTTGCGGACGAAGGCGATCGAGACCGGCATCGCGTAGTTGATGGCCGTGAAATAGGGCAGGAAGTCCCAAAGCTTGCGTCCTGCACCACCGTCGCCCGAGGTGAGGAATGCGTTCAGTTGGTGGTCCTTCAGGCCGGCAAGCGCTTTGTCCATCGGCAGGAACTGCGCATTGGCGCCGGCCGCGCGCATCACCACGCTGGAATTGGCATCGTAGGCCCGCAAATTCAATTTCGGCAAATCGTCGGCGCTTTCGAGCACATGGTCCGACCAGAGGCCCGTGGCCGGCCAGATCGTCAAATAGAGCAGCTTGAGGCCGCGCGCGGCGAGCGCCTTCTCGTAGAGCGGGCGCGCGCGCAAATTAGCGGCGCGGGCGACGTCGACCGATTGCACCAGGAACGGCAGCGTGGAGAAACCGAGCGCGGGGTCGAGGCCGGACAGTGCACCCGCAAAGGCATCGCCGCCGGCGATCTTGCCATCCTGCGCAGCGCGCGGCATCTCGCCTGAGCTGATCTTGAGCTCGTTGTCGAACGCATTGGCCAGTGTCAGGAAGCCGTTGGTGCGTTCCGACACGCGCTTGGCGAAGGTCGAAAGCCCAATCCCGGAAATGTTATTCTCGGGATATTCGGTGGTCATCCGCCAGCTGACCTGAGCTACGGCCGGCGCGGCAGACAGGGCAAGTGCGACGAGGACGAGGATCGCGCGGATCCCTTTGGCGGGGGAGTGCATTGGGAGAAGCAGGTCAGGCAGCATATATTGGCAACTCGTTGAACCATGGTTCGATGCCACAACATGGCACATCACCTTGTTGCATGCCGCGCCGGTGCGCGCCACCGTGATGCCTGCACCCAGTTGGTGCAGACTGCATCGCGCGTCATCATCGCGCTGCTTGTCCTGGTGACGGCGGCGGCGGCATGGGATGGCTCACCGGCAAAAACCAACGTCGCGGTGCCGAGCGTCGAGGAGCTGGCGATGCCGCCGGCAAAGCCCGCGGATGCACGCGAGAGCGACACGCGGGAATCGATCTGCCTGATCATCGAGGCGGCCGCGCGCGATGCCAACCTACCGCTGGAGTTCTTCGCTCGCGTCATTTGGCAGGAGAGCCGCTTTCAGGCCGATGCGGTCGGCCCCATCACGCGCAGCGGCGAGCAAGCGCAGGGGATCGCGCAATTCATGCCGGGCACCGCGAGCGAACGCGGGCTGCTCAATCCCTTCAATCCGGTGCAGGCGCTGCCGAAATCGGCGGAGTTTCTCAACGAGCTGCGCAACCAGTTCGGCAATCTTGGCCTCGCAGCCGCCGCCTACAATGCCGGGCCGCGGCGGGTGCAGGAATGGCTCGCCGGCACCGGTCCGATGCCGGAGCAGACCCGCAATTACGTCTACGCCATCACCGGCGCGACGGTCGAGGCCTGGGCCAAGGCGGGAGCGACCGGCAAGGGGCCGCCGAGCTCGCCGCCGACGAGTTGCCGCGATCTGATGGCGCTGTTGAAGCGGGCGCCAAATCCCTTCGTCGCCGAGCTCGAGCAGCATGTGGAGCTTGCCGCCGCAAAAATCTGGGGTGTGCAGCTCGCCGCCGGATTCGACCGCAACAAGGCGCTGGCGATGTATTCCCGTGCCGTCACGCGGCTCGCCGCCGTGGTCGGAGATCGCGATCCGAGCCTGCTCTCCTCGGTGGTGCGCAGCCGCGGTTCGCACGCCTTTTACCAGGTGCGGATCGGCGCCGACACGCGCCCCGAGGCGGACGATCTCTGCAATCGCATCCGCAAAGCGGGCGGGGCGTGCTTTGTGCTGAAAAATCGCGGCGTGAGCGGGTAGCGGGCGCGCGCATGCCAGCCCCGCCGCGGGCTTCCTTGACGCGGTCGCCCGCATTGCCCGTTATGCAGGCACGATTCCGCAACCGTCGGCCAACCTCCCGTGCCGCTACCTCCGCTCGATTCTCCTCAATGGCAAAGTCCGTGGCGCGCCTTCGGCTGGGGGCTGCGCTCGATCACGCAGACGATCCTCACGCTCGTCCTGTTCGCGACTTATCTGGGCATTGGCGCGCTCGCCCATGACAGCCACTTCAGCCTGGTCTGGGCGCTGTCTTCCACGCTGTTTGTCTGGGCCGGGCCGGCGCAGATCATTTTGATCACGACGCTCGGCTCGGGCGCCACCATCATCCAGTCCGCGATCGCGGTCACCGTTAGTGCTGTCAGGCTGTTTCCGATGGTGGTTTCGGTGCTGCCGCTGATGCGCACGCCGACGACCAAGCGGCGCGAGCTGTACTTTGCGGCGCATCTTACGGCCGTCACGCTGTGGGTCGAGTGCCATCGCTTCCTGCCGCAAGTGCCGCGCGAGCGGCGCATCGCTTTCGTCAACGGCCTTGGCTTCGGTCTGGTCTCGGTGTGTCTCACCGCCAATACGATCGGCTATTTCCTCGCCGCCAATCTGACGCAGACTTTGGGTGCCGCGATCCTGCTGCTGACGCCGCTGTCGTTTTTGTTCTCGACCGCGCGCAACAGCCGCGAGGTGGCCGACGTCGTCGCACTCGCGCTCGGGGTTCTGCTTTATCCGATTGCGGCGAAGATGAACTCCGGCCTCGACATCCTCGTCAGTGGCCTTGCAGCCGGCACGATCGCCTATGGCGTGCATTGGTGGCGGGAGGTGCGCGCATGAGCGCCGCGCAACTCATCGGCGACTGGCAGGCGCTGTTCGTGCTGTTCGTCGCGGGTGTCATCCCCAATCAGATCTGGCGCATGCTGGGCCTGTGGTTCGGCGGCGGCATCGACGAAGGCTCGGAGCTGCTGGTCTGGGTGAGGGCGGTCGCGACCGCGATCCTGGCCGGTGTCATCGCCCAGATCGTGGTCGAGCCGCCGGGCGCGTTGGCAAGCGTGCCCGACGTCTTGCGCTACGGCGCAGTCGGCGCCGGTCTCGTCGTCTTTCTCTTGACCCGCCGCTCGATCTTTGCCGGCGTGGTGGCCGGTGAAGTCTTCATGCTGGCCGGCAAGTGGTGGTTGGGCTAAAACCACTTCCGAATAGCAAGGAACGGGACATATGGTTCGCGAAAACGAGCTCCGCGAGGGCGAGGTCGCCATCGAGCTGCCGTCGACGGAGGACGCCGGCCTCGTCTTCATCGGCCGCATCCGCACGCCGTGGACATCGCGGCTGGAGACGCCGCGGCAGGGCCGCCACGACGGTCCGATTTGCCGCCTCGAGATTTTTGAGCCGTTCGTGCCGGCAATCAAGGGCGTCGATTTCTACAGCAATCTCGAAGTGCTCTACTGGCTCGACAAGTCGCGCCGCGACATCGTGCTGCAAAGCCCGAAGAACAACGAGAAGACCCGCGGCACCTTCTCGCTGCGCTCGCCGGTCAGGCCCAATCCGATCGGCACCTCGATCGTCAAGCTGGTCGGCATCGAGGGCAGCACCATTCTGGTGCGTGGTCTCGACTGCATCGACCATACGCCGCTGATCGACATCAAGCCCGACCGCTGCGAGTTCACGCCGCTTGCTGCGCCGCAGGCTGGCGATTTCCAAACGGAGTGAGGGCGTCAACCCGCCTTCAGCGCCGCGATCAGCTTGGTCGCGTTCTCCTCCAGCACCTTGACGTCTTCCTTGCGGCTGGCGGCCGGCAGCATCGCCACGCCCTCGTGGCGCGGCATCACGTGCATGTGGAGATGAAACACCACCTGGCCGCCGGCGGATTCGCTGAACTGATGCACGCTGATGCCGTCGGCGTCGAACGCCTTCATCGCGGCAGCGGCGATCTTGTGCGTGCCGCGGGCGACATGGGCGAAGTCGTCCGGCTTGATGTCGAGGATGTTGCGGGCCGGGGCCTTCGGGATCACCAGCGTGTGGCCGGGCACGCGCGGCATGATGTCGAGGAAGGCGAAAACGTGCTCGTCCTCATAGACCTTGTGGCAGGGAAACTCGCCGCGCAGGATCTTTGCGAAGATGTTGTTGGGGTCGTAGGCGGTCATGGCAGCAGCTCCCAAGAATTTAACGCATAGATTTTGCGCTTACTGTCATCAGCCTCGGCGAGCCGTCAAGGCGCCTCGTCGGCACCTTTGCGGAACGGGCCGAGCTCGGCGAGCTCCCGTCCGGCTTCCGCGACATAGGCGCGCTCGCGCTTGAGGTAATCGTCGATGGCACGGCGCAGGCCGGGATCGGCGATGAAGTGGGCGGAATGGGTCGTCCGTGGCAGGTAGCCGCGCGCAATCTTGTGCTCACCCTGCGCGCCGGCCTCAACATGGGTCAGGCCGCGCTTGATGGCAAAATCGATCGCCTGGTAGTAGCAGACCTCGAAATGCAGGAACGGATGGTGCTCGACCGCGCCCCAGTTGCGGCCGAACAGCGTGTCCGAGCCGATGAAGTTGATGGCGCCGGCGATCCAGTGGTCGTTGCGGCGGGCCATCACGAGCAGCACGTCCTCGCTCATGGTCTCGCCGATCAGCGAGAAGAATTCGCGCGTGAGGTAGGGGCGGCCCCATTTGCGCGAGCCGGTCTCCATGTAGAACGCGAAGAAGGCGTCCCAGGCATCTTCGGTGATGTCCTTGCCCGTGAGCCAGTGAATGGTGACGCCGGCGGCGAGCGCATCGCGCCGTTCCCGCTTGATCGATTTGCGGTGACGCGAGTTGAGCGTCGCGAGGAAATCGTCGAAGCTGGCAAAGCCCTCATTGTGCCAATGAAACTGCTGGTCGGTACGCTGGAGGAAGCCGTGCCCGGCGAGCAGCTTCCATTCGGCCTCCCGTGCGAACGTCACGTGCACAGAGGAGGCCTTGCTGACGCCGCACAGCGCCACCAGGCCGCTCGCGAGCGCCTCGGTGATGCGCTCGCGGTCGACGCCGTCGCGGACCAGTAGCCGCGGTCCAGTCGCAGGCGTGAAGGGAACCGAAACCTGAAGCTTCGGATAATAGCGGCCGCCGGCGCGCTCATAGGCGTCCGCCCAGCCGCGGTCGAAGACGTATTCGCCCTGGCTGTGCGATTTCAGATAGCAGGGCACGACGCCGACGACGCGACCATCGAGCTTCGCCGCCAGATGCCGTGGCCCCCAGCCGGTGCGGATGGTGGCTGAACCCGATTTCTCAGCGGCGGAGAAAAACGCGTGCGAGACGAACGGGTTATAGGCGGGCTTTAAGAGGCCAGCCGAACCGCCTGGGAGCCCGGATAAGGTTCCCATGCCATGCCCGTTGCAGGCCTTGCCAGGATTGGCGCAGGCGTCCCAATCCTCCGGCGAAATTTCGCTGATGGATGGGACGGCTTCGAGCGTGATGTCGGATGATGCCATTGCGCCCAAGATCGTGCATTGCAGCAGCGACTTCAAGGGCGGGGACATCAAGCCTGCGGCACAAACCCCTCGAAGATCATTTGATCGGCGTATTGGCCGACACGCGTCCGCTGCTCCGGCGTGCGCACGGTCCAGCCGAGCAGGGCGCAGCCGAACACATTGCGGGCGATCCAGGGGGCGGGGGCCGGAAGGTGGTCGACCTTGTAAGCAATGAAATGCGGTTGGGTCTGAAAGCCGTGGCGCAGGTACAGCATGCTGTCGCGCTGCGCCTGCGTCAGGTCAGCCCAGTATTCGTCGTCATAGCTTCGCTGGGCGACGATGCCGCGCGGGCGCGAGGGCAGAAGCTCGCGGAGCGCCAGCACCTGGTCGGGATCGAAGGACATGCCGACCGCGGGACCCTGATAGGGCGCCAGCACCTCGGCCATCCGCTTCACCAGCTTGCGGTCGCCGTCAAAATGGCTCTTCACCTCGATCACCAGCGGAACGCGGCCGGCAACCATGCCGCAGAGGTCGGACAGCGACATCATCCGCTCGTCTGTGGCCTTGAACTTGATGGCCCTCAGCTCGGCTGCAGTCTTCTCAACGAGGTCACCGGTCGCCTCGGTGAGGCGGCCGAGCGCATGATCGTGGTGCACCATCGCCTCGCCGTCGGCGGAGAGCTGGATGTCGACCTCGATCGAGAAATTGCCCGCGATCGCAGCCTGCACCGCGCCCGGCATGTTTTCCACGATGCCGCGCGAAATATCGTGCAGGCCGCGATGGGCGACCGGCCGGGCTGTCAGCCAATCAGGAGCGCGCATCCGGCTCAGGCGATCTCGAATACGCCTTCGACCTCGACGGCTGCGTCCGCCGGCAGCGAGGCGACGCCGACGGTGGTGCGGGCGTGACGGCCCTTGTCGCCGAAGGCCGCGACCATCAGGTCGGAGGCGCCGTTGAGCACTTTCGGCCCGTCGAGGAAATCGGGGGCCGAATTGATGAAGCCGCCGAGGCGCACAACGCGTACGACCTTGTCGAGGTCGCCAAGCGCGGCCTTGACCTGGGCGAGCAGGTTGACGGCGCAGCCGCGCGCGGCCGCCGCGCCCTGTTCGAGGGAGACGCCGCCACCGAGCTTGCCCTTGGCGATCAGCTTGCCGGAGGGATCGAAGCAGACCTGACCGGACACAAACAGCAAATTGCCGGTGCGCACGAACGGCACGTAATTGGCCACAGGGGTGGGCGCCTCATGCAGCTTGATGCCCTGATCCGCCAGTTTCTGCTCGACCGTGCCCGCCATGTTCGACCTCGATGTCTGAAAACTCATATCCGTTCCGGCCGTCGCGGCCGGGCGCGCCCTGTTTCGCCCATCGTGCCGTCACATGCAAGCAAGCCGACCGGGCCGCCGCGCTGCATTTTCTTGAGGCAGGACAGGAGGTTCAACCAAGAGGCGCAACTTTCCGTGAAACGGCCCCAGTTGCGACGCAATGGAACGGTCATTAAAGTGTCGAATCTGCGCTTCCCCAGGGAACAGACATGGTGCACCTTTTCCGGACTTCGCTCGGTGTGATGGCGCTCGCGGCGGCCGCTTTCGGGCCCAGCGGCGGGGCTTATGCGGCCAACGGTCCGTTCCTCGCGCATCAGGCGCTCTATGATTTGAGCCTTGTGAAATCGCGCTCCAACTCCATCAACAGCGCGCGCGGCCGCATCCTCTACAATTTCGCCGGCAGTAGCTGTGAGGGTTACACCTCCGAATTCCGTCAGGTCTCCGAGCTCGACAGCGGCGAGGGCAAGATCACGCTGAGCGACCTCCGCTCCAATTCCTGGGAGGATGCGGCGGGGAAAAGCTACCGCTTCAAGATCGAGACGCGCATGAACGAGACCGAGGCGGGCCTGGTCGACGGCTCGGCGGAGCGCGACGGCGACCACATCAACGTCAAGCTGAAGCTGCCGGCGCCGAAGAATTTCACCCTGGACGGCAAGATCGTTTTCCCGACCGAGCAGATCCAGCGCATCATTGCGGCGGCCAAGGAGGGCAAGCCGCTGCTCGAGCTCTCCGTCTATGACGGCTCCGACGATGGCGAGAAGGTCTACAACACCCTGACCGTGATCGGCCAGCCGATCCCGGACGACCGCACCGCTTCGCCCGATCCGTCGACGTCGGACGAGCACATGAAATCGCTCAAACGCTGGCCGGTCACCGTCAGCTATTTCGACCGCGAGGCCCAGCAGAAGGAAGGCGAGCAGACGCCGGTCTATGCCATGTCGTTCGAGCTCTACGAAAACGGCGTCTCCCGCCAGCTCGTGCTCGACTACAACGACTTTGTCATCTCAGGCGCGATGGGCAAGTTCGACGTCAAGGACAGCAAGCCCTGTAATTGAGGGCGGGATCATCCGTCACGCGGCAAGAAAAAAGGGCGCAGCTTCAGTGAAGCCGCGCCCTCTTGATGTGTGCTGCGAAGCAAGGCCCCCGTGGTCTCGCTCTGCCGTTAGGCTGCCAGCGCGTTGGGAGCCAGGCTTCCCGACGCCACCGCATTGTGCTCGGTGATCATCGTGCCGCCATGTCCATCCGAAGCCAGCGTGAAGTTCGCGGCCGCGTACTGGCCGAGCAGGGATAGCGACGCCGAATTGGTACCGTCGCTGAGGGTTAGCGCTCCGCTCCCATTGCCGGGGTCGGCCGCATAGCCTAACGTCGTCCCTGCACCGAAGGCGATGTCCCTGAGGTCGAGCATGTCGGTGTCGCCAAACCCGGAGATCTGACCCGAGAACAGATCGGAGCTGTCGAGCTGGAGCGTGCCGTTTCCGCCCTGGAACGTGACATCGGCTGCTGCGCCACCTTCGGCGACATGCTCGAGACCACCCGAGATGATCGTACCGTTGGCGATACCGCTGTTCACCAGCTCGACGCCGCCACTGTGGACGATCGTTCCGTTGGTGATGCCGCCCGAGACGGTCTGAAGGCCGCCGCTGTTCACGACCACGTCGTTGGCCACGCCCATGACGTTCTCCTTGCCGTGATTTCCGATCACGGTGTCGTCGACGACGCCATAGATGTATTCGGTGCCTCCGAGATTGGTCGTGTTGTCGGCGGTACCGTAGACAAACTGATAGCCCGCGCTGATGACCATGTTGTTCGCCAGGCCGCCGACCTGGATCATGGCGTAGCCGCCGGTCAACACCGTGGCGCCGTTCGAGATGCCGCCGGTGTCGACGACCTCGTAGCCGCCGGAATTCACCGTCGTGTTGGTGGACGTCGCGCCGGCGCTCACGATTTCATAGCCGCCGCGGTTGACCGTGGTCGCCACCGAGCTGCCGCCCGCGCTGACGAACTCGTAGCCACCGCTATTGACGATCGTACCGCTGGTGAAACCGCCCGAGGTGACGACTTCGTAGCCGCCGCGATTGACCACGGTCGCGACTGCCAGGCCGTAAACCTCGACCTGCTGCGTTGCGCTTGTCAGGGTCGTGCCGCTCACGACGCCGCCGCCAAGCACGGTCTGCGTGCCGCCGGTCATCACCGTGTTGTTGGCGACGCCGTCCCAGACGATCTGCGACCCGCCGCTAATATGCGTACCGGACGCGGTGCCGCCAGCCAGCACATATTCGGAGCCGCCGCTCATGGTCGTGTTGCTTGCGACGCCGCCGCTTCCGATGAATTGCCAGCCGCTCGTCATCGTCGTGTTGATCGCGGTGCCGATAACGTCCTCCTGGCCACCGGCAATGGTCGTTGCGCTGACCATCGCGCCGCCATAGACGGCCTGGTAGATACCGTTGCCGAGCGTCGTGCCGCTGGCCACGCCGCCGGAATAGACCCATTGCGCGCCGGTGCTCAGGTTCGTTCCGGTCGCGATACCGCCGTCATAAATGGCCTGAACGCCGCTGCCGGTTGTGCCGCTGGCCGTTCCGCCCGAGTAGATGTTCTGGGCGGCGCCGTCCAAGGTGGTGCCAATCGCCCGGCCACCGTTGAGGATGTTCATGACGGCGCCTCCGGCGATCGTCGCATCGATGTCGGTGCCGAACACGTTCTCGACGGCAAGACCGCCCAGGAAGGAGTCGACGGCCGTTCCGCCGGAATCCACCACCAGCAGGCCGCCGCCGTTTACGACCGTCGCACTGGCTACGCCGCCGGCATTGATTTCGAGCGTGCCGCTCCACAAGACCAAGGTCCCATCGGCGGTCGTCCCGGAGCCGACGTCCAACGTCTCGCCGGGCTGCACTGTGTCAGTCATCGCATCTCTCCTGTAAAATTCACTGTGTCCTATTGCCGTTCTGCGTCCCGAACCCCGGGATCGCTTCGATCGTGCGTCGTACTTGGTCGAAGGTGATCAGCCGCGTGCATTCGAATTGCCGCGGAGTGTCCTTGTGGCGCGGGCACCACAGGAAGTCTTTGTGGTCGAACCTGTGAACAGGATCGTTCCAGCAGGAATTGCAGGCGTGGTAGTTGACGACGCGGTGCGGCGTCGTGAACTCATTGGTCGGATGCGTGAAGCCGCTGATGAGGACGACGGGCGTTCCGGTCGCCCAGGCAAGCCACGACAGCCCGCTCGACAGGCCGATGAAGAAGGCCGCGTGCCTGACCCAGCGCGCGCGCTCCTGGAGCGGGCGGTCGCCAGTCTCGTCCTCCGCTCCGTGCGGAATGTGGGTCCAGACCACGCCGGAGCCGTGAACGGGCTTCTGGTCGATACAGATCACCCGGTAGCCGGCTTGTTTCAGGAAGCGGACCGTTTCGTGCCAGCCATGTGGATTGTTCCAGTATTTGCACTGCGTGGTGCTCTGCACGGCGATGCAGACATAGGGCTCGGCGATCGGAGGGGTGTCGTCAGCGAGCGCAATTTGCGGCGGCTGTTCGGTCGGATCCACGCCGAGGATGTAGCCTGCGGTTCGATGCAGACCGACGTGACGGAAGTCGCAGGGCTGAAACATCCGGTCGTGGTCATCGAAGAACAGCCCGATACTGTATGTCGCGTAGTAGCGGCGCGGATCAACCTCGCCGTGAGGGAGCAATGTGATCTCGGGATACGCCGTGCGGAACAGCGGGATGACCTTTTCGGACATCGTGCAGGTCAATCGGCAATTGTGCAGGGCACGAAATCTGGCCGCATAGGGAAACCATCCGATCGTATCGCCGAGCGTCACCTCGGGGAGCTGGATCAGGACGTCGCGATCGGCTGCCGAGTAGTCGTGCTCGAGCACGATCTCGTCCTTGACCCAGATCTGGAGGCGGATACGAACGAAGTAGCGCTTTGTCGAATTGATGCGGCCGGACTTGATCTCGGTCTCGAACAGGACATTGCCGCTGTCGATATCGCAGAGCCTGACCCGGTAGGGACCGTTGTTGTCGGGGAGCCAGACCCTACAGCCGTCGTTGAAGTCGAAACGAATCCCCAGCGGGCCGGACTGGGTCGGCACGTCGGCTGGCGGGCGGAAGGGCAGCTTATCCGGAACTGCCGGGGAGGACGTCCGCGTGCTCTCCGGCGGCGCGGCGGCGTCAGCCGATGCGGGCGGCGGTGGCCGGGATGAGCCGTTCGCAGCAGGAGCGGGAGTTGGGACGTGGGCAATATTCATCGGGAAGCAGTCGGCAATGGACTTCGTCTGATGGCGTTGGCGCGGGAGCTGGTTGCTATCGCTGTCGGGTCGGCGCCGTCATCGGCGTCCGAAGTTGATTGTGGTGACGTGCGCCAATTATAATATGCGCATCATATTTGTTATCATAACACAGTGAGTAACGTTTTATTCCAGCTCATCCTTATGTTGTGGCGCGCGCTAACGCGTCGGATCGCCGCTATCGATTGTTGCGGGAAGGCGCCCCGCGGTATCTCGCGACGAATCATGACAAGTTGATCGGCGCGTCTCAGATGATGAGGACCGAATAGGTCCTATTTTGTAGATACGATGAGCGTATCGCGGAGTTGCTGTTGGTGCCGATCTGGATGCCAATGGGTATCGGAGGCGTTCCGCGAGCGGCACTGAAGAGGCGTCAAGGCCGGCGGTCCAATTCAAATCCACATTCGTATATGAGTCGCATTTGGTAGCTATAACATAGATCGTTAATATATCATACTGATTTGGGCGCGGCCTGCGCATTGTGCCTGATGTGGGATGCAAGGAGCAGACAATGCGCCCGTCGGAGTGTCTTGACGTGATGGAATGGGCATTTTGCGGGGCTGCGCATGGCTGACGATGCGGTCCAGGCGTTGCCCAGTGATCCCGGCCTTCATGCGGTCGTCGCCTTGTTGCGTCTGAATGGCGTGGGGGTAAGCCCGGATCAGGTTCGGCATCAATTCGGCACCGGGATCGGCGTGACCGAGATCCTGCGCTGCGCCAAGGTCTTCGGTTTGAAGGCAAAGACGATCTCTGCGCGTTGGGAGCGGCTCGCCGGGATTCCGATGCCCTGCATCGCGGTCCTGCGCGATGGCGGATTTTTGCTGCTCGGCAAGGCCGGGGACGACAAGATCATTGTCCAGGCGCCGGAAGCTTCGAAGCCGGATCTCATGACCCGGGCCGAGTTTGAGGCCGTGTGGGATGGCCGGGCCATCCTGATTGCGAAGCGGGCACTCCTGACCGATCTCAGCCGACGCTTTGACATCACGTGGTTCCTCGGAGCCATGCAGAAATACCGGCGGTTGCTCGGCGAGGTCCTGGTCGGGTCGTTGTTCCTCCAGCTGTTCGCGCTCGTCTCGCCGCTGCTGTTCCAGGTCGTGATCGACAAGGTGCTGGTCCATCGCAGCATGACCACGCTGGACGTGCTGGTGGCCGGGCTGATTGCGATCGCGGTGTTCGAGACCATCCTCGGAGCGCTCCGCACTTACCTGTTCTCGCACACGACCAATCGCATCGACGTCGAATTGGGTGCGCGGCTGTTTCGGCATCTGCTGGCGCTTCCGATCGGATATTTCCGGGCGCGGCGCGTTGGCGACTCCGTTGCCCGGGTGCGTGAGCTGGAGAACATCCGCAACTTTCTCACCAGCTCTGCCTTGACGATCGTGATCGATCTGTTCTTCACCATCGTCTTCATCGTGGTGATGTGGTTTTATTCGCCGCTGCTGACGCTGGTCACGCTCGCCTCGTTTCCGTTCTACATCGCCATATCAGCGGGGGTCAGTCCCGCCTTTCGCTGGCGGCTCGACGAGAAATTCCAGCGTGGCGCGGAGAACCAGGCCTTCCTGGTCGAGTGCGTCGCGGGCGTCGAGACGCTGAAGGCGATGGCGCTGGAGCCGCAGATGCAGCGGCGCTGGGAGGAGCAGCTCGCCGCTTACGTCGCGGCGAGCTTCCGCGTCATCAGCCTCGGCAACACCGCAAGCCAGGCGATCCAGCTCGTCAGCAAGGTCGCGACCGCCGCGATCCTCTATTTCGGCGCCAAGCTCGTCATTGCGGGCGATCTGACCGTCGGCGAGCTCGTCGCCTTCAATCTCCTGTCCGGCCGTGTCAGTGCACCGGTGCTCCGTCTGGCGCAGATCTGGCAGGATTTCCATCAGGCACGGTTGTCGGTGCAGCGCCTCGGCGACATCCTGAACACGCAAGCCGAGCCCGTGTATACCCCGGGGCGGGCGGCGTTGCCCGCGATCCGCGGTGATATCAGGTTCGAGCATGTCACCTTTCGATACCGCATCGACGGACCCGAGATCCTCAGCGATGTCAGTGTGAGCGTGCCGGCGGGGCAGTTCGTCGGCGTCGTCGGCACGTCGGGATCCGGCAAGAGCACGCTCGCCAAGCTCATCCAGCGGCTCTACATCCCCGAGAGCGGGCGGGTGCTGGTGGACGGCACTGATCTGGCGATGGTCGATCCGACCTGGCTGCGCCGACAGATCGGGATCGTTTTGCAGGAGAACATCCTGTTCAACCGCACGGTCCGCGACAACATCGCGCTTACCGATCCCGCAATGCCGATCGAGCGCGTGATCGAGGCCGCCAGGCTGGCCGGCGCGCACGAGTTCATCCTCGAGCTTCCCGAGGGCTACGACACGGTCGTCGGTGAGCAGGGCAGCACCTTGTCGGGCGGCCAGCGGCAGCGGATCGCGATCGCGCGGGCGCTGGTGACCAATCCGCGCATCCTGATCCTCGATGAGGCGACCAGCGCGCTCGATTATGAGAGCGAGCGGATCGTGCAGCAGAACATGATTCAGATCGCAAAAGGGCGGACCGTCTTCGTGATCGCGCATCGTCTGTCGACGCTGCGGATGGCCCACCGCATCATCACGATGGATCGCGGCCGTTTGATCGAGGACGGCACCCATGAGGAGCTGATCAAGACCGGCGGCCGCTACGCCACGCTGTTCCGGCTTCAGGCGGGCTTGCATGAAATCAGCTAGCAACAAGGTTGTGCCGTTCCCGGCGAGCAAGGCGCCTGCGAGAAGCAGGGACGAGATTGCGTTTCTGCCGGCGGCGCTGGAGATCGTCGAAGCGCCGCCCAATCCGGTCGGCCGTGCCGTCGGCGCCACGATTGTTGCGGCCTTCGCGGTTGCGATCGTCTGGGCTTGCTTCGGCACCGTCGACATCGTTGCGGTGGCGCCGGGGAAGGTGATCCCGAGCGGCCGCACCAAGGTGATCCAGCCGTTCGAGACCAGCGTCGTGCGTTCGATCAAGGTTGCCGACGGTCAGACGGTGCGGGCAGGGGATGTGCTGGTCGATCTCGACTCGACGATGAACGAGGCCGAGCTGGGGCATCTCAAGAGCGATCTGGTCGGTGCCCAGCTCGAGGCGGCGCGGTTGCGCGCGGCGCTCACCGACGGCGGCGATCCCGTCGCCAACTTCCATCCGCCGGAGGGAGCTCCCGCCGAGCTCGTGCAGGTGCAGCGGCGGTTCCTGGCGAGCCAGACCGCCGAGCAGACCGCCAAGCTGGCGTCGATCGAACACCAGGTCGCGCAGAAGGAGGCCGAGCGGGCGACGATCACGGCGACGATCGGCAAGCTCGAAGCGACGATCCCGCTGCTCCAGCAGCGCGTCGACATGCGCAAGCAGCTGTTCGACAAGGAGCTGGGGTCGAAGATCTTCTATCTCCAGGAGCTGCAGGATCTGGTCGGCCAGCAGCAGGATCTTGTGGTTCAACGGAGCCGATACAAGGAGGCCGATGCGGCGCTGGCTGCGCTGGTCGAGACCTCCACCAAGACGACGGCCGAGTATCAGCGTTCGCTGTCGGATGACCTCGCCAAGGCCGAACAAAAGGCCGCGGGCCTGATGCAGGACGTCGTCAAGGCCGAGCAGAGGAGGAGCTTCCAGCGCCTGACGGCGCCGGTCGACGGCGTCATCCAGCAGCTCGCGATCCATACCGTCGGCGGCGTCGTCACCCCGGCGCAGGCGCTGATGGTGATCGTGCCGCTGGAAAGCCGGCTGGAGATCGAGGCGATGCTGTCGAACCGGGACATCGGCTTCATCGAGGTCGGCCAGGACGTGGCGGTCAAGATCGATACCTTCAATTTCACCCGCTATGGCCTGTTGGACGGCAAGGTCACGAGCGTGTCGCACGACGCCATCACCCGCGACAGGCCCGCCGACAAGAACGGCGAGAAACCGCCGGGCGCGGAGGACAGCAGCGAGCCCAAGGGGCAGGAGCTGGTCTACTCGGCCCGGATATCGCCCGACCGGGGCCGGATGCTGATCGACGGCAGATACGTCAATCTCTCACCCGGCATGGCCGTGACCGTCGAGATCAAGACCGGGACCCGCAGCATCATCAGCTATCTGTTATCGCCGCTGGCGCGCTATCGGCACGAGAGCCTGCGGGAGCGATAGCAGCGTTGGCGTCAGGCGCGTTTCCGGATAGGCTTGCGCCCGACGAAGAAACGCCAGGGAACAACATCATGCCCAAGCTCGATCATCTCCGCCCCAGCGGCCTGCATCACAATCCCGCTTACTCCCATGTCGTCACCGCCACCGGGGCGCGCACCATCTACATCTCCGGCCAGGTTTCGACCGATGAAGAAGGGCGCATCGTCGGCGAGGGCGATCTCGCCGCACAGACCACGCAGGTGATGCAGAATCTCGGTCTGGCGCTGAAAGCGGCCGGTGCGAGCTACTCGAATATCGTGAAGATCACGACCTTCGTGGTCGGCTACAAGCCGGAGCTGCGCCCGATCATCGGCAAGGCCCGCTCCGCCTTCTTCGAAGGCATGGAGCCGCCGGCCTCGACCCTCGTCGGCGTCTCCGCACTCGCCGCGCCGGAATGGCTGATCGAGATCGAGGCGGTGGCGGTCGCGGATTGAGGGCTCGCCACAAAAATATCGAAAACAACCCCATGCACAGTAGCGGACGGTCGCCGGCGTGACCCGTGGGGCACTCCGCGAAGCACTGGACACGTCGGGCAAAACAGGGGCATGATACGATCATCGGAAAATCCGCATTTGGCTCGGATCGGGGCCGCGCGAGGCCTGACTGTCCCGGATACCGACGCGCAGCGCGAATGGGTGGTGGCTTTCGGCAATGCGCTGGAAAACAAGCAGGTGGAGAAATGATTCTGCAAGATGCCATTCGGATCGCCGCGGCGCTGATCAGCCGCGACGATGGACGTGTGCTGCTCGTCAGGAAACGAGCCACTGAGGCCTTCATGCAGCCGGGCGGAAAGATCGAGGCCGGCGAGCATCCTCAGGCGGCGCTGAGGCGCGAATTGTCCGAAGAGCTCGGGATCGAGGTCGATCCGAACGAGATGATCTATGTCGGACGCTACACGGCGCCTGCCGCGCATGAGCCGGGCCGGCAGGTCGATGCGGAGATTTTCCGTGTGGCCGTCGCGCGGTCAGTCAATCCCGGCGCGGAGATCGAGGAGATCCTCTGGCTGGACCCTAATACGCCTGGATCGGTGAAGCTCGCACCTCTCACGCGCGACAAGCTGCTTCCGCTGTGCTCACGGCCTGCTGGAGCGGATTAATCCCGGCTTGCCTCCGATACATCTCGGAGAGCGGCCATCGCATCTTCGATCATGTCGGAGGGAACGAAAAGATGGTCGTGGTGGAAGGCCGACACGGCGTTCACGCTGATACCGCAATCGGCCAGATGCGTGGTGATAGCCGCAAGGAAGCCAACCGCATCGAGCGCAGAGTGAACCGTCAAGCTAATCAGGCGTGAAGGGAATGCGTACTGCAATCCCGCTGCTTCGGCTTCTTCAAGCAGGATCACCAGCGTCGTTCCTTCCTGCTCGCGGAACGTCATGCGCGGATTGAGTGTTGCAGGAATGCGATCGCTTGCGGCGATTGTGCAGAACACGAAGACACCCGGCTGAATCTCCGGCTTCATGTCTCTCAGGAGCAAGTCGAGATCGCGTTCGCCTGCCATCACTCCTCCGCCTTCTCCGGCCCCTCATACGCAATGCCACGGATCACCGCGGCGCTGCCGAACTTCTTGCGCAAACTGTCCACCGCGCGCTCGGCATGCGCGGCGCGGCGGTCGAGCATGTCGGTGTCGTCGGCGGGCGAGCCCTCGCGCAATGCGCTGACGCCAGCGCCCATCAGGCGGAAGGCGGTGCCGTCGATCTCTTTCGCCAGCATCTCGCGGCAGATCGAGAAGATCTTCGCGGCAAGCTGCGTTGGCGCCGCGATCGACTGCGAGCGGGTGCGCTGGCGGAAATCGGCGGTCTTCAGCTTCAGCGTGACGGTCGAGCCCGCGAGTTCGCTGCTCTTGAGCCGCGACGACGTCTTTTCGCACAGCCGCCACAGGATCTTCTCGAGCGACGCGAAATCGCGGATGTCGGTCTCGAAGGTGGTTTCGCTCGAAATCGTCTTGGCGCCCCGGTCAGGTTCGACACGGCGGTCGTCGATGCCGCGCGCGAGCCGCCACAGCCTGCGGCCGTCGCTCGGGAACTGACGCATCAGCTCGATCTCGTCGGCCTTCTGGAGATCGGCAATGATGCGGAAGCCGCGCTGCACCAGGCGCTCCTGCGTGGCCGGGCCGACGCCGAAGATGAAGCCGACCGGCTTCTCGGCCAGCATCAAGCGCGCGTCTTCCTGATCGAGCGCGGCAAAGCCGCGCGGCTTGTCGAGATCCGAGGCGATCTTGGCCAGAAACTTGTTGCAGGACAGGCCCACCGAGACGCTGATGCCGACATCGCGCTCGACATCGCGGGCAAAGCGCGCCAGCACCTTTGCCGGGATCATGCCATGCACCCGCTCGGTGCCGGAGAGGTCGAGGAACGCCTCATCGATCGAGAGCGGCTCGACCAACGGCGTCAGCGCCTGCATGGCCTGCCGCACCTCGCGGCCAACGCGGACATATTTGGCCATGTCCGGCCTGATCACGGTCGCATGCGGGCAGGCCTCCAACGCCTTATACATCGGCATCGCCGAGCGCACGCCATAGGTGCGTGCGATGTAGCAGGCCGCCGACACCACGCCGCGTTTTCCCCCGCCGATGATGACGGGCCTGTCGGCGATATCAGGGTTGTCCCGCTTCTCGACCGTCGCGTAGAAGGCGTCGCAGTCGATATGGGCGATGGTCAGGCTGGCGAGCGCGGGGTGGCGGACCAGGCGAGGGGAACCGCAGGCCGAGCAGCGCCGCACGCCCATGTCGAGATCGGCCAGACAATCCCGGCAGAAGCAGCGGGGCCCGGCCGGGTCGGGGACGCTCACGGCACGTCGCGCTCCCAGGTCCGGTCGCCGAGCGCGTCGCCCAGCACCTGCCGCGCCGCGGCAACGTTGGTCGGATGCAGTTCCGAGGCCTTGGCAAAGGCCTTCACAGTGGCGTCATCGCGCAGCACGAAATCGAGCGCGCTGAGGAGGAAATTGGGGTCGGAGGCGGCGTTCCGCAGCGTCTCCGGGCCGACCCCCGTCTCAGCCAGGAACAGGCCCAGCCTTTCCGGGTCGCCCGCAATAAAGGACAGCGCCTGAATCGCAACGATTTCAGCGACTTCGCGGGGGTTGTGAACAGGCTTTTTCAAGGGCCCGGTTTGCCTTTCCGTTAACTTTCGGTGTCTACTTTGCATCATGCCCGAGTCTCCGCCGTGAGTCTTGCGACCCCAGACAAGCAACTGGAAACCACATCGCAGAAACTGGCCCCTCGGGTTTAACGAAACTAGAGCGAATCTGAGGCTAGTTTGAATCCAGTTTTCGAAGCGCCGGCGAGCGGCGCCTGAGGCGCTATGGCTAAGACCGTCCTGATCGTGGAAGACAACGAGCTCAACATGAAGCTCTTCCGCGACCTGTTGGAGGCGCACGGCTACCAGACCTCGGGCACCAGCAACGGCTACGAGGCGCTCGACCTCGTGCGCAAGATGCGGCCCGACCTCGTGCTGATGGATATCCAATTGCCGCAGGTCTCGGGCCTCGAGGTGACGCGCTGGATCAAGGACGATCCGGAACTGCGCGCCATTCCCGTCGTCGCGGTCACGGCCTTCGCGATGAAGGGCGACGAAGAGCGCATCCGCGAGGGCGGCTGCGAAGCCTATTTGTCCAAGCCGATCTCGGTCGGCAAATTCATTGAGACGGTCCGGCGTTTTATCGGATAGGAAGTGAGCTCAAAGTGTCCGCGCGTATCCTGGTCGTCGATGACGTTCCTGCCAACGTCAAGCTGCTCGAAGCCCGTCTGTCCGCCGAATATTTCGACGTGATGACCGCTTCGAATGGTACCGAGGCGCTGGCGATCTGCGCCCGCGCCGAATGCGACATCATCCTGCTCGACGTGATGATGCCCGATATGGACGGCTTTGAAGTCTGCCGCCGGCTCAAGACCGATCCGGCCACGCACCACATTCCCGTCGTGATGGTCACCGCGCTCGACAGCCCGGCCGACCGCAATCGCGGCCTGGAAGCGGGCGCCGATGATTTCCTGACGAAACCCGTCTCCGACGTCGTGCTGATCGCGCGCGTGCGCTCGCTGACGCGGCTGAAGATGATGACGGACGAGCTGCGCATGCGCGCCATCACCTCGCTCGAGATCGGCATGCAGGCGCCCGAGCGCAGCGCGGTTGCCGACACCGGCAAGGGCGGCCGCATCCTCCTGGTCGACGACCGCGAGTCCTCCTATGAGCGGCTGGCGACGATCCTCGCCGCCGAGCACACCATCGACGTCGAGCCCAATCCGACGGAAGCGCTGTTCCACGCCGCCGAGGGCAATTACGACCTGCTGATCGTCTCGCTCGATCTGAACAATTTCGACGGCCTCAGGCTGTGCAGCCAGGCGCGCTCGCTGGAGCGCACCCGTCACGTGCCGATCCTTGCGATTGCGGAGGCCGAGAACTCCACGCGGCTGCTTCGCGGCCTCGAGATCGGGGTCAACGACTATCTGCTGCGCCCGATCGACAAGACCGAGCTGCTGGCGCGGGTGCGCACCCAGATCCGCCGCCGCCGCTACACCGACCATCTGCGCGACAACGTGCAGAACTCGATTGAGATGGCGATCACCGACGCGCTCACCGGCCTGCACAATCGCCGCTATATGGAGAGCCATCTGGCGACGCTCGCCGAGCAGGCGTCCACGCGCGGCAAGCCGCTTGCGCTCATGATTCTGGACATCGACTATTTCAAGTCGATCAACGATAATTACGGCCACGATGCCGGCGACGACGTCTTGCGCGAGTTCGCCGTGCGCGTGCGAAAATCGATCCGCGGCATCGATCTCGCCTGCCGCTATGGCGGCGAGGAGTTCGTCATCGTGATGCCGGAGACCGATCTCCATGTCGCCGGCATGGTTGCTGAGCGCCTGCGCCGCTCGATCGCGGGCGAGCCGTTCGCCGTCCACAAGGGCACCAAGCGCATCGAGGTCACGATCTCGATCGGGCTCACCACGCTGGAGCAGAAGGGCGAGGCGGTCGCCGACGTCCTCAAGCGCGCCGACACCGCGCTCTATCGCGCCAAGCACGACGGGCGCAATCGCGTGGTGTCACAGGCAGCGTAAGGCAAGGGGCGCTGCCTCATTCTCGCTGTCGTCCCGGCGGAGGCTTGGCCTCCGCCGGGACGACGGCAATTATTGTGACGCGGGCTTGCGTCCCTTCATCGGCTTTGCACCACCACCACCGCCCACATCCACCCCCGCATTCCGCAGCAGCACCGTGGCCGCTTCCTTCGCCGCGCGGGCCATCGCGGGGTCGTCGCGGACGAGGTCTTGGGCGATCGAGCCGTCGACCAGCAGCACGAGCTGGGTTGCCAGCGCGTCCGAATCCGTAACGCCAAGCTCGATCAACCGCTCCCGAAACCAGACGCGGCGGCTTTCCTTGAAGGCGATGGCGATCTTCTTCACCGCGCGATCGGCGGGGCCGAGCTCGGCGACCGCGTTGACGAACGGACAGCCGCGAAAATCCTTGGCCGCGAAGCGCCGCTCCAGCGAATCGAAGGTGGCAAGGATCTGTTCGGCCGGCGGCTTGTCGGACGGGTGGGCGTGGACGAAGCGGCGCTCCAGATAGGCCGCGATCAGCGCGTCCTTGGAGGGGAAGTGGTTGTAGAGCGTGCGCTTGGAGATGCCGATCTCGGCCGCGATGGTGTCGACGCCGATGGCGCGAATGCCTTGCAGATAGAACAGCTTGTCGGCGGTCTCGAGGATCCGCTCCTTCATCGTCTGTGGGGTCGTCGGGGGAGCCATGCGGCAGCGCAAATCCTGTTTGCTTGACAGCACCGGCCTTCTATAGCCTAAGTACACAGGTCTGTGTAATCAAAATCAGCGCGAATTGCAGATGCCGGCACGCCTGCCGTGCCCACGAGGGAGAACAACAATGCCCCTGTTGCAGGTCCTGCGTCCGACATTGCCGATCCTGATCGGCGCCTCGATCATGCTGACGCTGAGCATGGGGTTGCGGCAGTCGCTCGGCATCTTCATGCAGCCGCTGACGCATGACATCCACATTTCGATCTCGGATTTCACGCTGGCGCTGGCGGTGCAAAACCTCGCCTGGGGCTTTCTCCAGCCGCTCGCAGGCGCAATGACGGTGCGCTACGGCTTTCGCCCGATCATGATCGTCGGCTCACTGATGTACATCGTGGGCCTCATTCTGATGGCGATGGCCAACGGCCTCGTCAGCATCATGATCGGCGCCGGCGTGCTGATCGGCACCTCGCTTGCCTGCACCGCGGCCGCGATCGCGATGTCGGTGGCGGCGCGGGCGGTGCCGGCGACGGTACGCTCCACCGTGCTCGGCATTGTCTCCGGCGCCGGCTCGCTCGGCGCGCTGCTGTCGGCGCCGATCGGGCAGATGCTCAACGAAGGCTTTGGCTGGCGCATCGGACTTGCCGGCTTCGTCGTGATGTCGGTGCTGATGATCCCCGCAGCCTGGTATGCCGGCCGCGTCGACAAAATCCCTCTGCCGAAGCCGGCCGCCGACGACATTGGCGATGCCACGGCTGCGTCGGTGGCGACCGCGGCATTCGGCAATGCCTCCTTCGTGGTGATGACCTGCGCCTATCTGGTCTGCGGCATGCAGCTCGTGTTCCTGACCACGCATCTGCCGTCTTATCTCGCGATCTGCGGCCTCGATCCAATGCTGAGCGCGCAGACGCTCGGCATGATCGGCGGCTTCAACGTGCTGGGCTCGCTGTTCTTCGGCTGGGCCGGCCAGCGCTGGAACAAGCTGGCGCTGCTCGGCGGCATCTACATCCTGCGCTCGCTCGCGCTCGCCTGGTATTTCATGTTGCCGGCGACGCCGTTCTCGACGCTGCTGTTCGGCGCCATCATGGGCTTCCTCTGGATGGGCGTCGGCCCGCTGGTCGCCGGCGCCGTCGCCGAGATGTTCGGGCTGCGCTGGCAGGCGATGATCCAGGGCCTCGCCTTCATGAGCCACCAGATCGGCAGCTTCCTCGGCGCCTATGGAGGAGGGGTGATCTACGACTCGCTCGGGTCCTACAACATGGCCTGGCGCATCGGCGTGGCGCTGGGCTTGGCCGGCGGCATCATCCAGGTCGCGTTCGCGCTGATCCGGCCGTCGCAGCCACCGGTGCTGAAGGCGGCGTAGGGCTTTGTCGTTATGAGCGTCCGCTCAGGAGTCTGGAGCGAACGCCGCGGAGCTTGGTCGCATTTGACACCCCTTGCGGACACGCAACGAGGTCACAACGGGAAGCGGGATAGCGGCCGGTGTTGTCGCTGATGCCAAAATAATAGCGTGTCACTGCGGCGGCTTTCCGATTTGGCACCGTTTCAACATCGGCGCCGATCAGCTGTTCCTGACGAAGAGGGCGGCGCCAGATCCAGTTCGAGGCTGTAACGGACAGTGCCCCTGCCGCTTAGTCCCTCTAGCCTGCGGGCCCGGAGGTCTGCGGAAGCGGCGGCTTGCGCTCCGGAAGCTTCTTCTTCGGAGGCGCAGGCAGCAAACCTTCCCTGATCGCCTGTTTGCGGGCGAGCTTGCGGGCCCGGCGAATAGCTTCGGACTTCTCGCGCGTTTTTCTCTCCGAAGGCTTCTCATAGGCGCGCCGCTGTTTCATCTCGCGAAAGACGCCTTCGCGTTGCATCTTCTTTTTCAGAACGCGAAGCGCCTGGTCGACGTTGTTGTCGCGGACAAGAACCTGCATTGAAACTCCTCGCTGGGCTGCGAAAGGGGGCGATCCTGCACGCAGCCAATTGCGCAGGAGATTTTTTGCGAATGGGAGAATGAGAGCAACCGCGCATCTCTTCGCCGGCCTCGAACGAGCAGGTTTGCCCATCGCGGCGATGCGGTTCAGTGGAGGCGACGTGACCACCGCTGCCAGTCTAAGTCAATCGATAAAGACCGTCGCGCGCCGACATCTCATCTGGAACTGCCCCCCGGCCGGCGCTGGGAACGTCGCGCCGAAAACAAACTGGCTTTCTTCCTTGCAAAAAACCGAAAGGTATGTATATTGAGCCTATTCGATTAGCCGCTGTGCCTTGTTGAACGTGCCCGCGGGCTCCTTTTCCAAAGACATCGACGAAGTTGAAATCACCGCGTGATTACCGCGCGGTACGCGCTTGCGCGCTTTGGAGATGAAAATGACGACAGGTACCGTGAAGTGGTTCAACGGCCAAAAGGGCTTTGGATTCATCCAGCCGAACGATGGCAGCAGCGATGTGTTCGTTCACATCAGTGCGGTCGAACGCGCTGGTCTTTCGGGTCTCGCCGAGGGCCAGAAGGTCAATTACGAGCTCAAGACCGACAAGATGCGGGGCAAAGTCAGCGCAGAGAACCTCTCGCTGGCCTGATCTCGTAGCGCCGTTTCACGGATGTACTGGAACGGCAATACTGCCCGCTCGATCCCCCGGATTGAGCGGGTTTCGTCTGTTGCGGAACGGGGTGAAGGATGAGCGCCAGGAAATCGGCAGAACCGTCGCCTGCAGCGATGGCACGCGCCGATCGTCAGCGGCTGGCCGCCGAAGAAGGCGTGCGGGCGATCGCGGATGTCGAACGGCAGGCGATCGAGGTCCGAAAGAACATGGCGCGACTGCGCGAGTTGCGCGAGGCCAAGGAAGTCGCCGACGCGGCACTTGCACTGAGCCTGCCGTCACCGGCCCCAAAGAAACGGACAAGGAAGTCGCCGCGATAGCCGGCGTCAATGCCGTCGATGGATTGTCGAGCACCGAGTCACGAGCCGGAGAGTGTTGATCGTGCCCAGAGCAAAGTCCGACGGAAGCGGAACGATTACCTTCACCCTCGCGATCGGCGCGGCGCGACAGATATGCCGACTTACAACGACGTTTCAAACCGACAAGCAGGCCTTCAGCTATCTTCACAAATATCGGACGGAGTTCGAGCGGATCGCGCGAGCGCGGCTTGCTTCGGGCGAACTTGAAGACGGGATCGTCGTGCTCTCGATGCTCTAATCTGAGGCGGAGCGCGCCGACAGCGTCGATAAGCCGAGCGGGCCGCCCTTCGCGCGCCTCAATCAGGCAGGCAGCAGCGAAGCCCGATGCTGCCTCGATCGCCATGCGGACGCCATGCCATCGAGTTCGCGCCGAACGTCGTCCAAGACGCTGGTCCAGTCGCCTCGCTTCGGTTGCCTGAACAGCCGCATCGACCGATACCATGGGCTGTCGCTGCGGTTGAGCAGCCAGCGCCAATCCGGGTTGAAGGGCAATAGCGTCCAGACTGGAGCGCCGAGCGCACCGGCGAGGTGAACGACGCTGGTGTCGACCGAGATCACCAGATCGAGACAGCCCATCAGTGCCGCCGTTTCGCTGAAATCCGTCAGATGCTCGGTCAGATCGACGATGTCAGGACGTTCGCTGAGGAACGCCCGGTCCTGGTCCCGGACACCTTTTTGCAGGCTGATCCACCGGACGTCGCAATCGAGCAGAGGCGCAAGCGTGTGGAGCGCGATCGATCGATTGTGATCGTTCTTGTGATTTGGATTTCCCGACCAGACGAGGCCGACGCGGAAGCGATTGCGGGGGCCGAGCCGGTTCTCCCACGCCTGCACGCGCGTCGTTGAGGGCGCAGGCACGTAGCCCTGCGCAAACGGGATCGTATCGAGCCGCGTCCCGAACGCCAATGGCAGGGTCCCAAGGGGACAGTGCAGGTCGAAAGCCGGCGGCTTCGCAGGCGATCGGCCGATGCACTTTTCAATGCCGGTGATGCCACCCAAGAGCTGCTGGATCGGCGGCTCGACCTCCAGGATGATTTTGGCTCCGAGCGCCGCCACCATGGGCACATAGCGCGCGAACTGAATGGCATCGCCCAATCCCTCGTCGGAGTGAAGCAAGATGGTCTTGTCTGCGATCGGCTGGTCGCCAAGCCAAAGGCGTTGGGAAAAGCCGCGATCGACCAGACCGACGGAAGGAAGCCGCCAACGCGCTTCGCGCGCAAGCCAGCCTCCGTCAAAATCTCCGGTCAGGAGCTGAAGCGTCGCCAGGTAAAACAGCGTCTGCGCGTCGTTCGGGGCGACCGCCAAGGCTCTGTGAAAGGTCGCGAAAGCGTCATCCAGCAATTGCAGATGCAACAACACCACGCCCTTGTTGTTGAGCACCGCATGAAAATCCGGTCGAAGTTTGAGCGCCCGGTCGAAACAGGCAAAGGCCTGTTCCAGCCGACCCCATTTCCAATGCAGCAGGCCGAGATTGTTGTGCGTCTCTGCGAGGCCGGGGTCGAGTGCAATGGACCGCTCGTAGTCGGCCTCGGCCTCCTCGAGCCGGTTCACCTCCGCGCAGCAAACGCCGCGCATTTGATACAGGGCTGCGGAGTTTGGATTGAGTTCCGCGGCGATATCCAGGCATTTCAGGGCTTCCGCATGCCGGCCGAGCTCGAGCAGCAGCATGCCGCAGTTTTGCGCGGCCTCCCAATATTGCGGATGCAGCTTCAGCGCCTGCTGGAAATGCAGCACGGCCTCGTCCCTGTGCGCGAGTTGCCAGAGCAGATTGCCGAGATGATTCCAGAGGCCGGCATCCTCTGGCTTGAGGATCAAGGCCTTGGCGTAGTGTTGCCGCGCGTCCTCGAGGTGGCCCTGCCGCTCCAGCACCGTGGCGAGACTGAGGAGGTACTCTGCCTTCGGCGCCTGCTTGATGGCGCGTCCGATCCATTCCGCGGCGGCGTCATGCTGCTGCGCCTGAAAACAAAGCACGCCCAACAGATGGAGAGCATCCGCGTGTTGGGCGTCCAACGTCAGCGCTTGCCGGCAACACAGCTCGGCCTCGGCAATCCGGCCGGATTGAAAATGGGCGAAGCCGGCCTGGCAGAGCGCCGCCGGTGTGACCTTTCCGGATTGCTTGGCCGCGGCCCGGCGCTCTCTGCGATTCATGAACGGCTGGAAATGATCCGAAGTGGCGACCAGTCCAGCACGCCTGCCTTGTGCGGGGCTGTTGCAGACCGGCGCCCTGTGGGGCGCCGGTCACCACGCCGTGACGTTCACCTTGCCGGGACAGGCCGCGGAAGGCGCAGGCCCCGGGACAAGGCCGGGCGGCGCGAGGCCGGCAGCCTGTTCGGAAGCTTTCCGAAATAGGAGAGGGTCTGTGTCATCACGCCTCTGACCGCCGGTTCGACCTTCGCAGAGATGAACCAGCAGACCGGGACAAGCAGACCAAGTTGGATCCACAGGGCCGCGGTGGCATCCAGGCCGGCATCGACCAGGAAATGAATGATCGCGGAGCCGGTGATGTTGTGCAGGAGATAGAACGGATAGGTGATGAGGCCGAGGGTTCTCCAATAGGCCGGAGCCTCAGGAGAAGCGATGCCCGCAGCGCGCCTGTTCCTGCTTCTGTTTGCGATAAAGGCAATCAGGAGCACCGCAGCCGCCCAGACCGCGATCGGCACAAGAGCCGATTGATCCGCGATCGCGGGGATGCTGGTCAGAAAGAACGAGGCGAAGAAGTAGATTTCCGCGGCGCCCGAAAGACAGGTGATGGCAACGGCGACCTGCTCGAGCGCCGTCAATTTCCTGTTCGCGGAAATGAACAGCCAGATGCCCAGCGCAAAGAAGCAGCCATGGGTCAGCAGGAATGCCGCGGCCGGCACCCGAAACATCAGAATGATGAGATAAGGCAAGTCGTCCGGCGTCGTGCATGACAGGATCAGCAACGCGATCGCGTTAAAGATGGCGCTGTAGATGGTGAGACCCCAGGCGAGGTGACGCAAGGTGACCTTCTTGGTGTGCATCGCGCAGAACACGAGGCCATAAAACGCCGTCTCGGCTGCCAGCGTCCAGTAGACGCCATCGAGCCACTGACCGGTGACTCCCTTGGGAACCATCAGCATGGCGTGGATGTAGGGCACAATGAATTGGGACGCGGATCCGCTGCCGAAAATGAGCAGAACAAGCAGGCTCGTGGTGGCGCAGACCCAGACCGCCGGATAAAGCCGGAGCGCGCGACCCAGAAGAAATTCGCCCGGCGAAGATTTGCACGCGGAATTCGCGATGACGAAGCCGGAGATCACGAAGAAGATTTCAACGCCGACCCAGCCGAACCATGTGAAGGGCGCGGCGGAGGGGTAGATGACATCGGCAGCCACGTAGCGCTCGAAACCGGGGACGCCGATCGACACCCAGGCCCAGGACCAGAACATCTGGTGAAAAATGGCGACACCGAGAGCCGTCGCGAAGCGCAGCGGATCGAGCAGGGGAAAATGGTTTTTCACGGGAAAATTCCAAAGTCATGAAACGATCCCGCAGGTGATATTGAAGGCCGTCACGAAGCTCTTTGAGGAACGTCACACTTCTCCGGGCGGCGACGAAATACGTAAATTTTGGAATGGGTTAGCGTGCCGTGCTGTGTGACGTAAGGCGCGTTATCGCAGTCACGGTGCCAGCTCATCCTGATCCGCGGTCGCGCTCCGAAGGCGGCGCGGGAATCGTCCGCATCTGCCCAATCGCTGGGCGAGACGCCGCTGCGTGAAGCAGCGTGCGCTTGACGTGCCGCACAGCAGCAAACGAGAATCGAAGCGCGTTCAGCAGGTTGATCGCGCCGCGTCGATGGTGCGAATCTTGCTTGTTTTTGATCAGGACTTGGAATCGTCTCTGACGTTTTCCGATCTGGCGACAAGGGAAAGGCCGATAAGCCATGAGGCTGGTCGCTGCCAGTCTCCAGCCATCGACGCTCGACGACCTCATCGCGCCGAGACGCGATCATTGTGTCCCGAGGCATCGTATCCCGAGACGTCGTATCCCTAGAAATTCTGTCCCGAACATCCGAGCTGATCGCGCCGGTGCATCGCGCCCGCGCGTTCGTTCGTCTCGTCGGTTTCAAGCAATGCCGGACGACATCTCAGGCGACTTGGGAGGATGATGATGGAAGCAAGAACATCCACGCGCCAAAGGCTCGCGACGCTGGTGGTCGCGCTGTTGGGAATTGCACTTCTCTACCTTGCGCTGGGCGACGTTGCGCTCGCGGAGGACGCGGGCCCGCCGGCTTGCGGCGGCAAGATCCTGGAGAAGTGCACGCCCAATTCCGGCGACACCGCCTGGATGCTGACCTCCGTCGCGCTGGTGCTGATGATGACGGTGCCGGGGCTCGGGCTGTTCTATGGCGGCATGGTGCGCAAGAAGAACGTGGGCGACACCGTGATGACGAGCTTTGCGGTGACGTGCCTCGTTACCATCCTGTTCGCGATCCTGACCTACAGCCTGGCCTTCCGCGCCGGAACGCCGTTCATCGGCGGGCTGGACCGCATGTTCCTGAAGGACATCCTCAGCGATATCGGCAAGGGCGGGATCGGCAATCCCAATCCGCTCGCGGCGACGATTCCGGAAAGCGTCTACATCTGCTTCCAGATGACGTTCGCGATCATCACGCCGGCGCTGATCGCCGGCGCCTTCGCCGAGCGGATGAAGTTTTCCGCGATGCTCTGGTTCATCGGCCTGTGGGCGATCTTCGTCTATGCGCCGATCGCGCATTGGGTCTGGGGCCCCGACGGCATCTTCTCCGCCGGCAACGACGCCGCCTGGGTCAAGGTGCTCGATTTCGCCGGCGGAACCGTCGTGCACATCAATGCCGGCGTGGCGGGCCTGATGTGCGCCATCATGCTCGGCAAGCGCAAGGAGACCGGACCGGCGCACAACATGGTGCTGACCTTCATCGGCGCCTCGCTGCTGTGGGTCGGCTGGTTCGGCTTCAACGCGGGCTCGGCGGTGACGGCAGGCATGCAGGCCGGCATGGCGATGCTGGTGACGCAGATCGCGACCGCGGTCGCGGCATTCACCTGGATGCTGGTCGAGTGGGCGCTGAAGGGCAAGCCGACCGTCGTCGGCCTCTGCTCGGGCGCGGTCGCGGGCCTCGTCGCGATCACACCCGCGTCCGGCTTCGTCGGCCCGGTCGGCGCCTTCGTGATCGGCATCGCAGCCGGCGTCATGTGCTACTGGGGATGCACCGGGCTGAAGGCGATGTTCAGCTATGACGACGCGCTCGATTGCTTCGGCGTCCATGCCCTCGGCGGCATCGTCGGCGCACTGCTCACCGGCGTCTTCGCCGTCGAGCAATATGGCGGCACCGCGGGCGCGCTGGAGGGAAATCCCGGCCAGTTCGTCAACCAGTGCATCGGTGTTGCCACGGTCTTCGTCTACGACGCCGTCGTCAGCCTGATCATCCTGTATGTGGTCAAGCTGTTCGTCGGTTTGCGGGTCTCGGAGGATATGGAGCGCGACGGCCTCGACCTCGCACTGCATGGCGAGGTCGTGCACTGAACGGCCGACAACAACGTTGAACGAATCCGGCCACCCGCGCCGACCTTGCGGGTGCGCCGGCACGGGAGAGGGAACGATGACTGAAATTTTTGCGCAAGGTGACCTGCTGATCGAGCGGGTAGGAGATGTAGCGCCATCGGGAACGCTCGCCGAGACTGCCGAGGGTGTTCCGCTGGTGCTGCTGGAGGGGGAGGCGACCGGACATTGTCATGCGATCGGCGAGCGCACGACGCTGTTCCGTGACGACGATCTGGCGCGCGACATTCCGGCCGGGCTCTATCTCGGGCATCTCAGGGTTGCCTCGGCCTATGCGCGGGTGACGCATGAGGAGCACGCGCCGCTGACGCTGCCGCGCGGCACCTACCGCGTGCGCCGCCAGCGCGAACTCGGCCCGCGGGATGCGCGCGTCCTTGCCGATTGAACGGGCGCTCACGGCGGAGCAGCGGAGCGCGCTCGGTGATTTTCGGGCGCGGTGGGCTGCGATCCGGCGCGCGACCGCGCCGGCCGATCGCAGCGCCGCCGAGGAGGCCGTGCGGCTTGCCTATCAAGCCGCGGGGCTTGCGTCGCCAGCGCGGATCGTCTGGTGCCACGGTCCGATGGCGCTGGCCAAGCTTGCCGGCCGGATCTCGCGCGACGACGGCCGCAACCTTCGCGCCCGCCTCGTCGACGATGTGCATCGCGACGTTGCCGCGTCGGTTGCGGCGCGGATCTCCCGGAGAATGCTTGCGGCCGTCGAGAGCGCAGTCAATCCCGACGACCCGCTCGCCGCCGCGGCGACCGAGGCGGTGACACGGAACGTTCCGGAGAAAAACCTGTCGGTGCTGGGCCAGCTTCGCCGCAACGGCCTGTCGTGGTCGGGGCTCCTGGAGGCGCTGGTTGCTCCCCGCAGCTTTGCGTCCTGTACGGCAGGCCCGCAAGATCTGTCGTGGCTCGGCGCTTTCGATTATGTCCGCGAGCTGCTTGGCCTGCGCGCGGAGACGGAGCCGCTGCGCGGCCTGATGCAGCTCGCAACCAGCGTCGGCTGGCTGCAACCCCATGAGCACATCTGCTGGCTCGCGGAGCGGCCGAACCTGCTGTGCGGTGACGCGCGTGACCGGCTGCATCACCCAAGCGGCCCGGCGCTGCGCTATCCCGATGGCTGGTCGATCTGGGCTTGGCGCGGGGTGGAGGTGCCCCGCTGGATCATCGCGCACAAGGACCGGATTACGCTTGCCGCGATCGACGCAGAGATCGACGTCCAGGTGCGCCGCTGCATGATCGAGATCATGACGCCGGAACGCTACGTCGCGCTCGGAGGCGCCACCCGCATCGCCGAGGACGAGACCGGCGTGCTGTGGCGGCGGAACTGGCTCGCAGCCGACGCCTGGGCCGCGGTGGAGGTCGTCAACGCCACGCCCGAGCCGGACGGCACGCGCCGGCATTTCTTCCTCCAGGTGCCGGCCAATCTGCGCACCGCGCGCGAAGCGGTCGCATGGACCTACGGCCTGCGGGCCGAGGCCTATGCGGGCCTCGTGATGAGGACGTAAGCTGTCTGGTCAGCTGCGGTAATAGCGCCACATCCGCAGGAAGGTGCGATGGATCGTGTCGGGCGGCTGATCGAACGGCTCGACATTGATCCGCACCATGTTGGTGTGGCTCATCCGCCAGGGCAGGCGCATCAGCCAGCGCCAGGACGGCTGCTTGCGCCAGTCGACCACCAGCGCGCTCGAGAGTGGCACGTTCAAGACGATCTGGAGCTCATGCACCGTCATGGCGCGCTCGGCGATCTCGACGAGATCGATGCGCTCGATGGCGCGCCACCGGATCAGGCCGAAGGCCTGGATGAAGAGGCCGTATTGGTTGGCGCCGATGGTCGGCCGGCCGGTCTCGAGCAGCGGAATGTTGTAATAGGTGAAGCCGGCGGCGAGCGCTGCGAGCACGAGCCAATAGAGCGCGCCGGTGAGAAACGTGGCGGTGCAGAAGATCGCGGCCAGCGCCGCCGTGACGTAGACCGGGAAATAGGTGTCGTCGCGGCCATAGGCGACCGAATAGCCACCGGCATTGCCCTCGTCGAGCGTCGCGATCATGGCCGCAAAGTTACGACCATCGGCCGCAAAATAAAAACGGGGCCCCAAGGGCCCCGTCAAAGTCCGTAGCGTATCCCGCGATCCTGCTTGATCTTCTTACTTGATCTTGGATTCGCGGAATTCGACGTGCTTGCGCGCGACCGGGTCGTACTTCTTCTTGACCAGCTTGTCGGTCATGGTGCGCGAATTCTTCTTGGCGACGTAGTAGAAGCCGGTGTCAGCCGAGGACACGAGCTTGACCTTGATGGTGACCGCTTTGGCCATGTTCAGGACCTCAAAAATGAAGGGAATCTGGAGCCGGCCAAACGGCCCGCGTTGGCCGGCAACCTAGCCAGAAACCGCCTGATGTCAAGGTTTTAGCGGACCAAAACCACCCAAAACGGTCCCATTACGCCTCGAAGAACCGGTTTTTTGGCCGCGGCAGGCCCAGATTCTCCCGCAAAGTGGCGCCCTCATACTCTTTGCGGAAGATCCCGCGGCGCTGAAGCTCCGGGACCACCTTGTCGACGAAATCGGCGAGGCCGGCAGGCACGAACGGGAACATGATGTTGAAGCCGTCGGAGCCGCGCCCGACCAGCCATTCCTCCATCTGGTCGGCGATGGTCTTGGCGGTGCCGACAAAGGCGAGCCCGCCATAGCCGCCGACGCGCTGGGCGAGCTGACGCACCGTCAGATTGTCGCGCTTGGCGAGGTCGACCATGCGCTGGCGGCCGCTCTTGCTGGCGTTGGTCTCGGGGATCTCGGGGAGAGGGCCGTCCGGATCGAATCCGGAAGCGTCGGTGCCGAGGATGACCGAGAGCGAGGCGATGGCACTGTCGTAATGCACGCGGCTGTCGAGCAGGGCGCGCTTCTCCTTGGCCTCGTCGACACTGTCGCCGACCACGACGAAGGCGCCGGGAAGAATCTTCAGGTGCTCGGGATCGCGGCCGATCTTCTCCATGCGGCCCTTGATGTCGGCATAGAGCTTCTGGCCGTCGGCGAGGCTGCCGCCGCCGGTGAATACCGCTTCTGCCGTCTCGGCCGCGAGCTGCTTGCCATCCTCGGAGGCGCCGGCCTGCACGATCACCGGCCAGCCCTGCACGGGGCGGGCGATGTTGAGCGGGCCGCGCACCTTCAGAAATTGACCGTCGTGGTCGAGCGTGTGCATCTTTGATGGCTCGAAGAACAGCCCGCTCTCGACATCGCGCACGAAGGCGTCGTCGGCGAAGGAATCCCAGAGACCGGTGACGACGTCGTAGAACTCGCGAGCGCGCTTGTAGCGCTCGGCGTGCTCCATGTGGTCGTCGAGGCCGAAGTTCAGCGCCGCATCCGGGTTCGAGGTGGTGACGATGTTCCACCCGGCGCGGCCGCCGCTGAGATGGTCGAGCGAGGCGAAGCGCCGCGCGACGTGATAGGGCGCGTCGAAGGTCGTCGATCCCGTCGCGATCAGGCCGATCCGCTCGGTGACCGCGGACAGCGCCGAGAGCAGCGTGAACGGCTCGAACGAGGTCACGGTGTGGCTGCGCTTCAGCGCATCGATCGGCATGTTCAGGACCGCAAGATGATCGGCCATGAAGAAGGCGTCGAACTTGCCGGCCTCGAGCTTCTGGATCAGCTGCTTGATGTGGCCGAAGTTGAAGTTGGCGTCGGGCCAGGCCCCGGGATAGCGCCAGGCGCCGGTGTGGATCGAGATCGGGCGCATGAACGCGCCAAGCTTGAGTTGCCGTTGTGCCATCGCGCCCTAAGTCCGTTTTGGTTGTCGTTCGGAAAGACATAGGGATGCGGCGGAACTCCGCCATCGGGGAGGACGGGAAGAATCTTTTGTTTTTCGCCGTCAGCTCAGCACAATCCCGTCATTCCGGGCTCGCGCCAAGGGGCGCGCCCCGGAATGACGGAAGGACTCAGCTCAAAATATCCTTCCGCATCTTGCCGCCGTAGAAATGGAAGAACGGCACCGGCGCGTCGTGGCGCAGCGGGCCGGTGGCAAGCCGGGTGTCGAGCTCGTTGAGCACGTTGCGCGTCATCGGATGCAGATCGGCGAGCGGCTTTGAGCCGAGCTCGACCCAGACCAGCTCGACCAGTTCTGCATCCGCATGGATCACGCCCTCGACGCGATGGGTGATCGCGGACGCATCCGCCGTGAAGAAGCGCGTGTCGAACCGTTTAACGCGGCCGGGCGGGGTGATCGCGCGCGCGATCAGGAACAGGCTGGAGGGATCGGGCAGCAGGCCCGCATCCGCGAACGGCTTCCAGGGGCCTTCGAGCCTGGGCACTTTTCCCTCAGCCTTGCGTCCGAGGCAGAGACCGGTCTCCTCGCAGGCTTCCCGGATCGCAGCGATCGCCAGCGATTTGGCGCGCGAGGCCGGCGTCTTCGGACTGCCCTTGGCGAGATTGGCCTCTAACTCCGTGGTGATGGGGGCCGCGACCGAGACGCGATAATCGTCCTTGTCGACACGGCCGCCGGGGAAGACGAATTTGCCGGGCATGAACACCACCTTGTCGTGGCGCTTACCGACCAGCACTTTTGGAACGGTGCCGCTGCGATCGACCAGGATCAGTGTCGCCGCATCCCTCGGGCGGAAATAGGGATGGTGGTCGGCCTCCTTGCCCTCGTGGATCTTTGCCTTCTCGGCTGCCTGCGAAATATCCGTCATGTCCTCACCCAACGCTTTTCATTTTTTTGCTTACACAGGCGGAATACCATCCGGCGGGTTCTCGTCAAACCCGTGCATGCGCAGAGCCCATTGCAAGCCGACCACAGCTCCCTTCACCGGCTGCAACAGGGCGAGCGACGCGAAGAAGGTGAACGGCAGATAGGCGGCAAAGCTGAGCCAGACCGGCGTGGTGTAATTGGTCTCGATCCAGAGGATCGTGGGCACCACGATGTGGCCGACGATGACGATCACGAGATAGGCGGGCAGATCGTCGGCGCGGTGTGGCGTGAAGTCGAGGCCGCACTGTGCGCAATTGTCCGCGGTCTTCAGGAAGGCGCGGAACAGTTTTCCCTCGCCGCAGCGCGGGCAGCGGCCGCGAAAGCCGCGCTTCATCGCAGCCCAGAGATCGCGCTTCTCGACCAGGCCGGTCTCGCGCGTCCAGATCTTCGGGGCTGTGCTCATGGTCACCATGCCTTGCCCTTCTGGCCCCCGCCTTTGCCTTTGTTCTTTCCCTTGCCCTTCTTCTTGCCGGGCTTTGGCTTCGGCGGCTTGCGTTTTTTGTCCGGGCTGCGTCCGGGATGGGCCTTCAACGAGGGACGGCGTTGCGGACCCGGTCGCCTGCGGTCGTGCGGCGCGGTCTCGCTGGATGACGACAGCAGCTCGAAGCGCAGCGCGCCTGCGATGGGGGCTGCCTCGATCAGCCGGACATCGACGACATCGCCGAGCTGGTACATGGTGCGGCTGCGCGTGCCGACCAGCGCGTGGCGGCTCTCGTCATAGTTGAAATATTCCGCGCCGAGGGATCGGATCGGGATCAATCCGTCGGCGCCAGTTTCAGCGAGTTTGACAAAGAGCCCGGCGCGCGTGACGCCGGAGACGCGGCCCTGGAAGGTCGAGCCGATGCGGTCGGCAAGGTGATGCGCGATCAATCGATCGACGGTCTCGCGCTCCGCCTTCATCGCGCGCCGTTCGGTCAGCGAAATGTGGGCTGCGACCTCGCCGAGCGATTCCGGCGTCTCGCTGTCAGGCAGGGCGCCTTCGCCAAGGCCGAGCGCGCGGACCAGCGCGCGGTGGACCACGAGATCCGCATAGCGGCGGATCGGCGAGGTGAAATGCGCGTAGCGTCGCAGGTTCAGGCCGAAATGGCCGTAGTTCTCGGAAGAGTATTCGGCCTGCGCCTGGGCGCGCAGCACGACCTCGCTGACCAGCGGGTAATAGTCATGGCCCTCGAGCTGGGCCAAGACGCGGTTGAACAGGGTGGGGCGCAGCGCGCCGGCCTTGGCGAAGGGGACGTCCAGCGTCTCCAGGAACTCCGCGAGGGCGTGGACCTTTTCCAGCGTCGGCTCGTCATGTACGCGGTAGATCAGCGGGAGCGATTTCTTCTCCAGCATCTCGGCCGCCGCGACATTGGCGAGGATCATGAACTCCTCGATCAGTCTGTGCGCATCGAGCCTGTCAGGCACGACGACGCGGTCGACGGTGCCGTCGCTTTTCAGCAGGATCTTGCGCTCGGGCAGATCGAGATTGAGCGGATCGCGCTCGTCGCGCGCGCGCTTGACGCAGGCGTATGCCGCGTAGAGCGGTTTCAGGATTGGATCGAGCAGGGGGCCGGTGGTGTCGTCAGGCCTTCCGTCGATCGCGGCCTGGGCCTGCGCATAATTCAGCTTCGCGGCCGAGCGCATCAGGATGCGATGAAAACTGTGCGAGCGCTTGCGTCCGTCGGGCGCAATAATCATCCGCACCGCAAGCGCGCCGCGCGGCTCGCCCGGCACCAGCGAACAGAGGTTGTTCGAGATGCGCTCCGGCAGCATCGGCACGACGCGGTCGGGGAAATAGACCGAATTGCCGCGGTCGACCGCATCGCGGTCGAGCGCGGTGCCCGGACGGACGTAGAAGCTCACATCGGCAATGGCGACGTCCACGATGAAGCCGCCTTTGTTATTCGGATCGGGATCGGCTTGCGCATGCACAGCGTCGTCGTGATCCTTCGCATCCGGCGGATCGATGGTGACGAGCGGGACGTCGCGCCAGTCCTCGCGCCCTTTCAGATTGGCCGGCTCCGCTGCCTCGGCTTCGCGCTCGGCGGCGGAAGAGAATTGCAACGGGATGTCGTGGGCGTAGATCGCGATCAGGCTGATCGCCTTCTCCGACTTGACCGAACCGAGCTTCTCTTTCACGCGGCCGGAGGCGAGACCAAAGCTTCGCGAACGAATGATGTCGACGCTGACGAGGTCGCCGTCCTGCGCGCCCTGTGTCTCGGTCGGGGCGATGTTCAGCTCACGGTCTGCGGACTTCTTGTCGACGGGGATCAGCCGTCCACCGCCCTCGGGCAGGCTGCGGAACACGCCGAGGATGCGGCTCTTGGCCTTGTCGAAGACCTTGATGATATGGCCGCGATACGCCGGGCCTTCGGACTCGTCCGTGCGCTCGACGCGCAGCAGCACGCGGTCACGGACGCCGGCGACGGTGCCCGGCTTTGGCCGGCGCGGCATCTGGATACGGATTTTAGGGGGCTCGCCGCTTTCGACCTCGTCCCATTCGGTGGGCGAGGCGATCAATTCGCCATCGGAGTCGCGGCCGGTGATGTCGGCGACCAGCGTCGGCGGCAGGCTGTCGGGCTCTGAAATCCTGTGGCGCTTTTTCTTAATGGTGCCGTCGTCCGCGAGCTCGCGCAGCATGCGCTTGAGCTCGATGCGATCGGCATTCTTCAGGCCGAACTCGCGCGCAATTTCGCGGGTCCCGACGTTTCCCTGATGTGCCTTGATGAAGGCGACGATGGCGCTCCTGTCGGGAAAGCCATGGTCATGCTTTGGTTTCACTTAACCTCTAATTCTTGCCGGCACTCTTCTTGGCCGGAGTATTTGCAGGATTCTTGGTGGCGGCGGCCTTGGTCGGCGACGTCTTGGCGGTCGTCGACACGGCTGCGCGCGCCTTGCTTGTGGATTCGGATTTGACCGCGGCTTTCTTCGCGGCCGGTTTCTTGGGTTTTGGCGCGGCGTCTTCGCCGTCCGCTGCCTTCTTGGCCTTGGCCGGCTTCGCCGCCTTCTTCGCGGGCTTCTTGCCGCCGCCCTTGGCGGCGCGCTCGTCGATCAGCGCGATCGCCTGCGCCAGCGTGACGGTGTCCTTTTCGAACTCGGCGGGGATCGTCGCGTTGACGCCGCCCGCCGTGACATAGGCGCCGTAGCGGCCGCTCTTCACGGTGACGGTGCCGAGCGTCGGGTGATCGCCGATCGCCTTGCCGGGGTCGGCGCCGAAGCGACGGCTCGGGCCCTTGGCCACCTTCTCCGCGATCAGCGTCACCGCGCGATTGAGGCCGATGTCGAAGACCTCGTCGCCGGCCTCAAGACTGGCATAGGTCTTCTCGTGCTTCACGAACGGCCCGAAGCGGCCGAGACCTGCGGTGATCGGCTCACCGGTCTCCGGATGCTTGCCGATCTCACGCGGCAGCGACAACAGCTTGAGCGCAAGCTCGAGCTCGATATCGCCGGGCGAGGTGCCTTTTGGAATACCGGCACGCTTTGGCTTCTCGCCTTCCTCGTAATCCTTCTGCTCGCCGAGCTGGATGTAGGGGCCAAAGCGGCCGGCCTTGACCCAGACATCGCGACCGGTGTCGGGATCCTGACCGAGCGAACGGTCGGCGCTGGCTTCGCCATCGGCGGCGAGCTGACGGGTGTAGCGGCATTCCGGATAGTTCGAACAGCCGACGAAGGCGCCGAACTTCCCGGCCTTCAGATTCAACCGGCCATTGCCGCAGCTCGGGCACTGCCTGATATCGCCCCCGTCCGTGCGCGGCGGATAGATGTGCTGGCCCAGCATATCGTCGAGCACGTCCAGCACCTGGGCTACGCGCAGATCCTTGATCTCGTCGACGGCGCCGATGAAGCCGGTCCAAAAGTCCTTCAGAACCTGCTGCCACGAGATCTCGTTGTTGGAGATGCGGTCGAGCTGCTCTTCGAGATTGGCGGTGAAGTCGTATTCGACGTAGCGATTGAAGAAGCTCTCCAGGAACGCGACCACGACGCGGCCCTTGTCCTCGCCGTGCAGACGCTTCTTCTCCAGCTTGACGTAGCCGCGGTCCTTCAGCACCTGGAGGATCGAGGCATAGGTCGAGGGCCGGCCGATGCCGAGCTCTTCCATGCGCTTGACCAGCGAGGCCTCCGAGAAGCGCGGCGGCGGCTCGGTGAAATGCTGGGTGACGGAGAGCGACTGCCGTTTGAGCGCGTCGTTCGGACTCATCGCGGGCAGGCGGCGGGAATCCTCGTCCTCCTCGTCGTCGCGGCCTTCCTGGTAGAGCGCCAGAAAACCATCGAACTTGATGACCTGGCCGGTGGCGCGCAGCTCCAGCGTGCGCGCGCCGGCCTTCGCCCTGATGTCGACGGTGGTGCGCTCGAGCTCGGCCGATTCCATCTGGCTCGCGATGGTGCGCTTCCAGATCAGTTCGTACAGCCTGGCCTGATCGGAATCGAGCTTGCGGCTCATGCTGTCGGGGCGGCGCGAGAGGTCGGTCGGGCGGATCGCTTCGTGGGCTTCCTGCGCGTTCTTGGCCTTGGCCTGGTACTGGCGCGGGGCATCAGGCACATAGGCGTTGCCGTAATCCTCGCCGATCACCTTGCGCGCCTGGGTGATCGCCTCGGGCGCGATCTGCACGCCGTCGGTACGCATATAAGTAATGAGTCCGGTGGTCTCGCCGCCGATGTCGATGCCTTCGTACAGCCGCTGCGCGATGCGCATCGTGTGCGCCGGCGCGAAGCCGTATTTGCGACTGGCTTCCTGCTGCAGCGTCGAGGTGGTGAAGGGCGCCTGCGGATTGCGCCGCGCAGGCTTGGCGTCGACCGCGGTGACCGCGTAGGTCGCGAGTTCCAGCGCCTTCTTGAAGTCTTCGGCCTCCGCGCCGGTGCCGATGTCGAGCCGCTGGATCTTCTTGCCGTCGGCGCCGACCAGACGCGCCTCGAAGGCGTCGCCGCGCGGGGTCAGCAGCGTCGCGATCAGCGACCAGTACTCACGCGCCACGAACTTCTCGATCTCGAGCTCGCGGTCGCAGACCAGACGCAGCGCCACCGACTGGACACGGCCGGCCGAGCGGGCGCCCGGCAGCTTGCGCCACAGCACGGGGGAGAGGGTGAAGCCGACCAGATAGTCGAGCGCGCGGCGCGCCATATAGGCGTCGACCAGCGCGCCGTCGATCTGGCGCGGATGCTTCATCGCGTCCGTGACGGCCTGCTTGGTGATGGCGTTGAACACCACGCGCTCGATCTTCTGATCTTTCAGCGCGCGCTTCTCCTTCATCACCTCCAGCACGTGCCAGGAGATGGCTTCGCCCTCACGATCAGGGTCGGTTGCCAGAATCAGGCGGTCGGCGCCCTTGAGCGACCTCGCAATATCGTTGAGCCGGCCGGCCGCCTTGGGGTCGATCTCCCAGATCATCTTGAAATTGCTGTCGGGATCGACGGAACCGTTCTTCGCCGGCAAGTCCCGGACATGGCCGAACGAGGCCAGAACCTCGTAGGACGAGCCCAAATACTTGTTGATCGTCTTGGCTTTCGCCGGCGACTCCACAATGACGATATTCATGTAGTTCCAGTGACTTACGGGGAAATCTTGGGCCGAATTCGTTCAGATTCGGGTCGGCCGTTTCGTCCCGAACATGGGTGGTGAGGCCTCCGCTGTCAAATCGAAGGGTGTTGAAAGGCCTCCGAATGGGAAAAGTTTCATATCGAGAAAGTTGCAAATTACCACCTTGGAGTTGCGATCCATGTGGGCGTAATGTTCCCGCGGGGCATGGATTCGGTGGGGTCTGGTGACTAAGCCAGGAAAGAAACGGGCGCGCGCGCCGTCGGGCGTGCAAGGGCGCCCGCGCAACGAGGAACCAGGGGAGGGCGGGGCAGATGAGGCGGTCGCCTTCATCGCCGAGCAGGTGACCGCATTGCGCACGCTCGCCGAGCGCCACAAGCTCGACGTGTTGCACTATCTCCTGGGCATGACGCAGTTGGAGGCCGACGAGCATCTGCGGCTGCGGACCAAGCGCAAGCTGTCGTGAGGATGCTTCGTCCCGGCGAAGGTCGGGATCCATACCGCGTGATTTTTCGGTGATCGCAGGTGCCAATACCGCGGGAGGCTGAATAACTGCACGTCTCCGCCAAACCTCTCCCTGTGGTTATCGGTCCCGGCCTTCGCCGGGACGACGTGGGGAGAGATCGTGCGCAGCGTCAGCCTGTTGCGCGCCGCCGCGACGCCGGTCGCGGCTTCAGCGTGGTATCCGTCTGGCTGAGCAGCCGTCCATCCTCGGCGCGCAGCTCCAGCTTCCGCACCGGGCGGCCTTTCTCGCGATCGACCAGGATGGTCGCGATCTCCTCGGGGCGATCGTCGAAGGCTTCGCTCCATTGCCGGAGTGCCACCAGGATCGGGAAGGTGCCGCGGCCCTTCGGCGTCAGCACGTACTCTTGATACGCGCTGCCGTCGGAGGCGGGGGCGGTCGCCAATATGCCGTGATCGACCAGCGAGCGCAGGCGTACGGCCAAAATGTTCTTGGCCATGCCGAGCTTGCTCTGGAATTCGCCGAAGCGGCGCAAGCCGAAGAATGCCTCGCGGATGATCAAGAGCGACCACCAGTCGCCGATCGCTTCCAGCGATCGTGCGATCGGGCAGGAGTCCCCTTCAAAGCTCGTTCGTTTCACCATCGTCTTTGGTCCCGTCGCGCCCGCCGGGGCTCGGCAGGCGATCACGCGCTTGTGTGGTTGCATTATAAAACCAGATGCCCTAGATGGCAACTCAGTTTCATTATGCAACCACTGGAGGCGAGCGTGAGACTGAAGAACAAGACGGCCTTGATCACCGGCGGCAATAGCGGCATCGGGCTTGCGACGGCAAAACTGTTCGTAGCCGAGGGCGCCAAGGTGATCATCACCGGGCGCAACAAGGAGACGCTGGAGGCGGCAGCCAAGGAACTCGGCCCGAACGGGCTCGCGCTCACAGCCGATGCCACCGACATCGCCGCGACTGAAGCTGCGATCAAGCAGGGGGCGGAAAAATTCGGCAAGCTCGACATCGTGTTTGCCAATGCCGGAATTCCCGGCGGCACGCCGCTCGGCTCAGCCACGCTTGAAATGTTCGAGAAGGTCATCAGCACCAACCTCACCGGCGTGTTCTTCACGGTTCAGTCGGCGCTGCCCTATCTCAACGACAACGCCTCGATCATCCTCAACGGCTCGGTGATCTCGGTGCTCGGCAATCCCGGCTACTCGGCCTACGGCGCGGCGAAGGCCGGCGTGCGGGCGATGGCGCGGATCATGGCCTCGGAGCTGTCGCCGCGTGGCATTCGCGTCAATGTGGTCGCGCCCGGCGCGATCCGCACGCCGATCTGGGGTGCTGCGATCGCGACGCCCGACGCGGAGAAGGCGTTCGAGAAGCGCATCGGGCTGGCGACGCCGCTGGGGCGCATTGGTGAACCGGATCACATCTCGAAGACGGTGCTGTTCCTTGCGTCCGACGATGCCGCGCACATCCAGGGCCAGGAGATCTTCGTCGACGGTGGCGCGGTTGCCTCGCCGAGCGGCGCGCCGATCTATCGCGGTTGATCAAATCACGCGCAAATTGAATCGGTCGGCGCATGCGATGCGGGTTGCGCCGGCCGGTTCCCTCATCTTGCGGGAAGTATTTTCTGAAGCTTGCATGATGCGTTGAACCTTCGCGGGTGCCGCAAAGACTTTTCTACGGGCAGGGGTCATAAGACTCATTTTAAAGGAGCCCGTAATGCCGAAGGCAGCTCGCATTTATTCGCCGATTTCTGCACCGCGCATTTACACCGAAAGATCCGCCGTTCCGACCAAGCGCTCCGATACGTCAGAGTTTATTGGCGTCGCCATCTTCTCTGGCGTCGGCCTGCTCGTATCGCTCGTCGCCGTCATCCTTGGCGTGCAGGGCGTCTGGTTCTAGCTCTACGGAACATTTGGAAGTCCATCAGCCGCCGCAGGTAACCGCGCGGCGGCCAATAAGATTGGCGTGGCCTCAGGCCGCGTGCAGGCTCGTGGCCGCCTGGAGCGCACCGGCGAGCGCCCTCTCGCGATGCTCGGCGCCGACCTGGATGCCGTCGGCGGGGATGAATTCGAGGCTGGTGATGCCGATGAAGCCAAACACCCAGCGCAAATAGGTTTCGAGGTGCTCGCCGGCAGCGGAGGGCGTCTCCGCGCCGTAGAAGCCGCCGCGTGAGATCGCCACGATCACGCGCTTGCCGCCGGCAAGACCCTGCGGACCGTTCGCGTCATATTTGAACGTCTTCCCCGCCACCAGAATGCGATCGATCCAGGCCTTGAGCTGGCTCGGAATGGTGAAGTTGTACATGGGCGCGCCGATCACCACGATGTCGGCAGCAAGGAACTCGTCCAGCACGGCGGCACTGGCGGCAAGGTCGGGTGCGAGTTCCGCGGGCGCGGGTGCGCCCTGGGCGGCCGCGAGGTGCGATCCGGACAGGTGGGCAAGCGGGGTCTGGGTCAGGTCGCGATAGACGATGTCGAGCAATGGCGTCGCCTGGCGCAGCCGGTCGACGATGGCGGCGGAAACCTGCCTGGAGACGGAGTGGGGGCCGAGCACGCTGGAGTCGATATGGAGCAGTTTCATTGGGGTCACCCATGGTATAGATTTGTAACCCGCACTACATGAGTGACTGTCGAAATCCCCGCAAGAACGCACTTTTTTGAGCCATGGACACATCTCTGAAACCGAGTGACAGCCATTTGCCCGCCGAGCCGGTGCGGCCGGGTCCCGACCATGCCGACTGCCGCGGGGTCGCCTCCGTGCTGTCGCGGGTCGGCGACAAATGGAGCGTGCTCGTGATCATGATGATGGGCGACGGGCCCAAGCGCTTCAATGAGCTGAAGCGCATGATCAACGGCATCTCGCAGCGGATGCTGACCCTGACCTTGCGGGGGCTGGAGCGCGATGGCCTCGTCACCCGCACCATCTTCCCGACGATTCCGCCGCGGGTGGATTACGAATTGACCGATCTTGGCCGCGGGCTGACGCAGCCGGTCATGGCGCTTGGCGAATGGGCGTTCGCGCATCTGGCGCAGATCGAGGCGGCACGAACGAAGTTCGATCAGCGCAAATAGCGTTTTCGAGCGAAGTGGGGACCGCGCGTCAAGAAAACGCGTCAAAAAGGAGCCCTAGAGCAGCGACACCAATCCGCCGCCGTGGCGTTCGAGCCGGCCGGCGAGCTCGAGCTCCAGCAGCACCGTGCGCACGATCGCGGGCGATGCGCCGGACATCCGCACGAGATCGTCGATCGAGATCGGGACAGGGCCGAGCAGACTCGTGATCTGCTCGCGGTCATGTCCTTGCGGATCGCTTTCGAACGGTTCGCTGTCGGGTTCGCTCGCCGGATGCATCGGCGGCCGCTCCATGATCGGTGCGACGGCGTTGACGATGTCGGCGGCCTCGGTAACGAGTGTTGCACCCTGCTTGATCAGGTCGTTGGTGCCCGCGGCGCGCGGATCGAGCGGCGAGCCGGGAACGGCGAACACCTCGCGGCCCTGTTCGGCTGCCATGCGCGCGGTGATCAGCGAGCCCGAGCGGTGCGCGGCTTCCACCACGACCACACCGAGCGCGGCGCCCGAGATCAGCCGGTTGCGGCGGGGAAAGTCGCGGGCGCGCGGCTCGTGGCCGAGCGGCATTTCGGAGATCGCAGCACCCTCGCGGTCGAGGATCGAGACCAGCAAATCGCCATGCTCGGGTGGATAGATGCAGTCATGGCCGCCGGCGAGCACGGCGATCGTGCCGCTCTCGACGCTGGTGCGATGCGCGGCCTGGTCGACGCCGCGGGCAAGGCCGGAGATGATGACAAAGCCGGCTTCGCCAAGCTCGCGGGCGAGCTGCCCGGCGAATTTCAAGCCGGCGCCGGAGGCATTGCGCGAACCGACGATCGCGATCATCGGCCGCATCAGGGTTTTCGTGTCGCCGCGCACCGCGAGCAGCGGTGGCGCATCGTCGATCATCGCCAGCCGTTCCGGATAACCGTCCTCGCCGGGCGCGAGCCAGGACATGCCGAGCTTCCGGCTTGCGGCGAGCTCTGCCTTCGCCTCGTCAACACTACAGATGCGCCCCGATCGCGACGCGCCGCCACGCCGTGCAAGATCCGGCAGCCGCTCCAGTGCTGCGCGCGCGGAGCCGAAATGAGCGACCAGCGAATTGAAGGTGCGCGGCCCGACATTGTCGGAACGGATCAGCCGCAGGCGGTCGATCCGCTCGGCCTCAGTAAGCTCCACGCTTGGATTGATGGCGTCCACGGCGTCTCCTTGTGGGCGCAGCATGGAACAACCTGGGGGCGTGAGCAACAGCGCCGTGCGCTTGATCACGCTTCGAATGTACGACGAAAGACCCGCCGACCACGGCGGGTCTTTCGCGAAGTCGTCCGCTTAGTGCGCGTGCGCCGCCTGAGCCGCAGCGACGCCATCACGCGAGAGGCGAGCGTCAAGGCTGAGCGCACCGGCGCCGAAGGCAAAGATCTGAAGCAGGCCGCCGGCCATCATCACGTTCTTGAGGAAATGGATCATCTGATTCTGGTCGGCAAAGTTGTTGTGGAAGGAGACCGCCGCGGCGAGCGAGAATACGGCCATCGTCAACGCGACCGAGCGGGCCTGATAGCCCGCGATCAGCAGGAGACCGCCACCGAGCTCGACGAGAACGGCGATCGCATAAGCCAGCGGCGGCACCGGGAGTCCCGCAGAGGCGATGTAAGCGGTCGTCGCACCGTAGGCGGCGAGCTTGCCGAAGCCGCTCATGGCGAAGGGGAGGCCGATCATCAGCCGGCCGACGAGGGAAGCATAACGGGCTGTCGTATCCATGGTAGTCGCTCCTGTGTTGAGGTCCGACGGCGGTGACGCACCAGCGTCTGCCGTTTGGAAGAAATTGCGCGTCGCGGGCCTTCGTTGTGTTTTGAAATTGGACCTTTCGAATTGCGATATAAATAGAAATGGTTGAAAGTCACCGTTTCCATTTTTGATCTTATAGGCCAACAGGTCGTGCCGTCGCGGAGACGAATGATCTGCTCGAGAGGCCCGGCTGCCGTGCGCTTGCGCGACCTCGTCGCGATGCTAAAAGCGATGGCAATAAGAAGGGTTTTGCCATGATCTCACTCGCCGACCTCCAGCGCCGCATCGATCGCGGCGAGCTTTCGCCCGATGCCGCCATCGCGCAGTCGCACGCGGCGATCGAGGCACGGGAGAAGGAGGTCCACGCCTTCGTCCGCCATGACAAATCCGCGAAGGCGCAAAACACCGGCCCGCTGCGCGGCATCGCGGTCGGCATCAAGGACATCATCGACACCGCCAATATGCCAACCGAGATGGGCTCGGAGATCTACCGCGGCTGGCAGCCGCGCGCGGACGCGCCGGTCGTGATGATGCTGAAGCGGGCGGGCGCGACCATCATCGGCAAGACCACGACCACGGCGTTTGCTTCGCGCGATCCGACCCCAACGCTCAATCCGCACAATGTCGGCCATACGCCGGGCGGCTCGTCCTCGGGCTCGGCTGCCGCGGTCGGTGCCGGCATGATCCCGCTGGCGCTGGGCACCCAGACCGGCGGCTCGGTGATCCGGCCTGCCGCCTATTGCGGCGCGGCTGCGATCAAGCCGTCGTTCCGCCTGCTGCCCACCATCGGCGTCAAATGCTATTCGTGGGCGCTCGACACGGTCGGCCTGTTCGGTGCGCGTGCCGAGGATCTCGCGCGCGGACTTCTGGGAATGACCGGGCGCAGCGAATTTTCCGGCATTGCTGCTGCGAACTCGCCGCGCATCGGCGTGGTCCGGCAGGAATTTGCCGGGCCCGTCGAGCCGGCCGCAGAGCAGGGGCTGCAAGCCGCGATCAAGGCGGCCGAGCGCGCCGGCGCCAGCGTCGAGATCATCGAGATGTCCGAGACGGTGAAGGAGGCCTGGCGCATCCATCCCATCATCCAGGATTTCGAGGCGCATCGCGCGCTCGCCTGGGAATTCTCCGAGCATCACGACGAGATTGCGCCGATGCTGCGCGCCAGTCTCGACGCGACGGTCGGCTTGACGCCGAGGGAATATGACGAGGCGCGCCGGATCGGCCGCCATGGCCGCCGCGACCTCGGCGACGTCTTCGATCGCGTCGATGTGCTCCTGACCTATTCCGCGCCGGGCACACCGCCGGCCAAGGAGCTCGCCTCCACCGGCGACCCTCGCTACAACCGGCTCTGGACGTTGATGGGCAACCCTTGCGTCAACGTGCCGGTGCTCAAGGTGGACGGCCTGCCGATCGGCGTGCAGGTGATCGCGCGCTTCGGCAACGATCCCGGTGCGCTGGCGGCGGCCTGGTTCCTGGAGGATGCGGTGGCGAAATCAGGCTAGCGCGGGCTCCGCCGGCACAGCGGGATCGTCCGATTTGATCTGCGCAGCGGCGGAGTCTGCATCTCGCCCGAGCCACCGTTCGGCGGCCTCGCGGCCGTTCCGGTGCAGCAGGCGAATGAAGCCGCGGCCGAGATCGGCCGAGGAGCGCTGTGCCAGGCCCTCGATCGAGTCTTCCGCGGCGATTTTCGAGAGCCGCAGCGCCGGCATCGTGTGCGGTCGCGCCCATTCGATCGCCGCGATCTCGGCGTTGAGGGCGGCATTGGCCGCGATCTGGTCGAGCCGGCGGTCGATCGCAGCGAGCGTGATCGGCACATAGGAGTCGCGGGACGGGGTGATCTGGACCAGCAGCACATCCGTCGCCGCCGTCTCCTGCACCAGCTTCACCAGCGGCGGATTGCCGCCGAAGCCGCCATCCCAATAGGCCTCGCCGTCGATCTCGACGGCGCAGTGAACCAGAGGCGGGCAGGTCGAAGCCAGCGCGACATCGGCGCAGATCGTGTCGTTGCGGAAAACTTGCTGCTGGCCGTCGCGGATTCGCGTCGCCGCGATCAGGAGTTTCGGGCATCTCGTGTCGCGCAGGGCCGCGAAATTGACGTCGCGCGACAGCGCCTGCCGCAACGGATCGAGATCGAACGGATCGAAATGGCCGGACCGCAGGGTCGGCCCGAACGCGACCGAGCTTCCCGCCGGCGAAAAGCCACCGACCAGCATCAGTGAGCGGAACGAAGCCTCGTGCATCAGCCGGAGCCAGAACCGGTTCAGCCTTGCGCGCGCAGCCTCACGGCCACCTTCGGCGAGGCCGCAGGCGAGCAGCAGCGCGTTGATGGCGCCGGCACTGGCACCGCTGATGGTGTCAAAGCCAATATCGGGCTCCTCCAGCAGCCGCTCCAGCACGCCCCAGGTGAAGGCGGCAAAGGTGCCGCCGCCTTGGAGCGCCAGCGATAGTTTCCGCGGCGGCCAGGGTCTTGAGGACGCAGGCTTGCGCGCGACAGGTGCGGCGACAGCAACGATCTCGATCGAAGCCGGCGCCTGCACGACGGGAGCAGGCGGCGGCGCTGGTGGAGGAACAAGGACAGGCTCGGGGATGGGAGGCGGCGAGGGAGCTCCGGACCAGATATCCGTTGCCGACAGCAGCTGGCTGGCCGCGGTGCGTCCCGCACCTTGCGAACCGCCGTCGATAAGCGTGCCGACAATTGTCTCGCTCATTCTGAGCTACCGCGTAAGGCCATTTCCTCTGTCAGGATGACAGGCATGGAACCGGTTCGCTACTCCCGGCCGTGAGTCGGCTCGAAGTTGCGAACGGGAATTGGCTTACAATGCGGAAGGTGTGCGGCGGTATCCGTACTTTTTCCGACTTTAGGTTTTGTTTTGACGCGTTTTCTTGACGCGAACCGGGATCACTTCGCTCGAAAACGCGCTCTAGGCCTTTTCGCCGATCCGGCTTTCCTTGCCGGCCTGCAATCGCTTGATGTTCTCCCGATGCGCGTAGAACAGCAGCAGCGTCAGGATCGCGAACAGCGCCGACAATGCGAGGTGGCCGAACCACCACAGGAATATCGGCGTGATGAACGCCGCCACCAGCGCCGAGAGCGAGGAGTAGCGGGTGGTGAAGGCCGTAGCTAACCACAGCAGGCAGAACACGACGGCCGCCGGCCAGAACAGGCCGAGCAGGATGCCGATATAGACGGCGACGCCCTTGCCGCCGTTGAACTTCAGCCAGACCGGAAAGAGATGGCCGAGGAAGGCGCCGAGGCCGGCCACCATCGCCGCATTGGGTCCTGCGATGTAGCCGGCGATCACCACCGCCACAGTGCCCTTGAGCGCGTCGAGCAGCAGGGTCCCTGCGGCAAGGCCCTTGCGTCCCGTTCGCAGCACATTGGTGGCGCCGATGCTGCCCGAGCCGATCGAGCGTAGATCCTGCGTGCCGGCGAGCCTCGTCAGGATCAGCCCGAACGGAATCGAGCCGAGCAGGTAGCCGATGAGGAACGCAACCGGCAGGAACGCTTCAAGCCCCATGGCGGTCTCTCCATGGCTGACATAGCCAGCGCCCATGATCTGGTCCTGACATGTTGTCGCGATGCGAGACGCGGCCCGCGTCGCTGGAAGACGGCACCCTAGACATGCTCGTAGACCGTCCGTCCGCCGACAATGGTGCGCACCACGCGGCCTGTAAAGCGGGCTTCGTCGAACGGGGTGTTCTTGCAGGGCGATTTGAGGTCGGCGGGATCGACCACCCAGGGCGTGTCGGGGTCTATCACGATGACGTCGGCCGGTGCGCCGGTGCGGAGGGTTCCGCCTGACAGCCCCAACAGTTCCGCTGGCCGGGTCGACATCGCCTTGATCAGCGTCTTGAGGTCCAGCTCTTCGTTGTGGACCAGCCGCAGGCCTGCCGCCAGCATGGTCTCGAGCCCAATCGCGCCGGGCGCGGCTTCCGCAAACGGCAGGCGCTTGACCTCGACGTCCTGCGGATTGTGGTCGGACATGATGACGTCGACGAGGCCGGAGGCGACGGCTGCGACCAGCGCGCGGCGATCGTCCTCGGTCCGCAACGGCGGCGACAGTTTCAGGAACGAGCGGTAGGGCCCGATGTCGTTCTCGTTCAGCGCGAGGTGATTGATCGAGACCGACGCGCTGACGGCAAGTCCGGCATCGCGGCCGCGCTTGAGGATGTCGAGCGAGTCGATGCAGGTCAGCGAAGCCGCGTGATAGCGGCCGCCGGTCAGCGCGACGAGCCGCATGTCGCGCTCGAGGATGACGGCTTCGGCGGCCTTCGGGATGCCCATCAGGCCGAGGCGGGTGGCGAACTCGCCCTCGTTCATGACGCCTTCGCCGATCAGATCGGGATCCTCGGTATGGTGCACGACCAGCGCGTCGAAATCGCGGGCGTAGGTGAGCGCCCGGCGCATCACCTGGGCGTTGGTGACACTGCGGTCGCCGTCGCTGAACGCCACGGCGCCGGCGGCCTTCAACAGGCCGAACTCGGTCATCTCGTCGCCGCGCATGCCTTTGGTCAGCGCCGCCATCGGCTGGATGTTGACGATCGCGGTGTCGCGAGCGCGGCGCATCACGAAGTCGACGGTCGCCGAATTGTCGATGACGGGCAGGGTGTCGGGCTGGCAGATGATGGTGGTGATGCCGCCGGTCGCTGCCGCCTGGCTCGCCGACGCAAAGGTCTCGCGATGGCTGAAGCCGGGCTCGCCGACAAAGGCGCGCATGTCGATCAGGCCGGGGGCCACGATTTTGCCGGAGCAGTTGACGACATCGGTACCCTCGGGGACGCCGGCGGCACCGATGCCGCGGCGGGTCTCGCGGATGATGCCGTCAGCAATGAGGACGTCGCCGGGGCCGTCGAAATCTCTGGAGGGATCGACGACGCGGGCATTGGCGAGCAGGATCGGGCGGCGGTCGGTCAGCATCGGCATCACGCGTTCGGCAGGTTACGGGCGAGCGCTTCCAGCACCGCCATGCGCACGGCGACGCCCATCTCCACCTGTTCGCGGATCAGGGACTGCGCGCCGTCGGCCACGGCCGTGTCGATCTCGACGCCGCGATTCATCGGGCCGGGATGCATGACGAGTGCGTCGGGCTTGGCGTAAGCGAGCTTCTTCTGGTCCAGACCGAAATAGTGGAAATACTCAGAAGTCGATGGCACGAAGGAGCCGTTCATGCGCTCGCGCTGAAGCCGCAGCATCATGACGATGTCGGCGCCGTTGAGCCCTTCGCGCATGTCGCGCGCGACCTCGACGCCCATCCGCTCGATTCCCGACGGCAGCAGCGTGGTGGGGCCGACGACGCGGACGCGGGCGCCCATGGCGTTGAGCAGGATGATGTTGGAGCGAGCGACGCGCGAATGCAGCACGTCGCCGCAGATCGCGACCACCAGCCCCTCGATCCGGCCCTTGTTGCGGCGGATGGTCAGCGCGTCGAGCAGCGCCTGAGTCGGATGCTCGTGCGCGCCGTCGCCGGCATTGATCACGGAACCGTCAACCTTGCGGGCGAGGAGTTCCACCGCGCCGGAGGCGTGATGGCGCATCACCAGAATGTCCGGGTGCATCGCGTTCAGCGTCATCGCGGTGTCGATCAGCGTCTCGCCCTTTTTCATGGACGAGGAGGAGACCGACATGTTCATGACGTCGGCGCCAAGACGTTTTCCCGCGAGCTCAAACGAGGATTGGGTCCGGGTCGAGGCTTCGAAGAACAGATTTACCTGTGTCCGTCCACGCAGGACGGTGCGCTTCTTGTCAACCTGGCGGTTGAGCTCGACATATTCTTCGGACAGGTCGAGGAGGCCGGTGATGTCGGCCGCGGAAAGGCCCTCGATGCCCAGCAAATGCCGGTGGCCGAGGACGAAGGTCGATTTCGATGTCATTAAAGCGAGAGCTATAGGCGCGGATGGCGGGGGGAGCAAGGGCCAAAGCCGGGGCAGGGAGTTATCCCCTGATCTGTCGCCTCGTTCTTCGCCACGCCCGGGCTTGTCCCGCCTGCGCGGCCGAAGCCGCTTCAGCGAGGCGAAGGCCCTGGCATCCACGATCTTCTATCGCATTTGACGCAAATAAGCCGTGGATGGCCGGGACAAGCCCGGCCATGACGACGTGGAGGCATAGTGTGAAATCGCTTCTCATCGCGACGATAGCGATAGCTATCGTTTCATCCGCCCACGCCCAATCGCTTCCCGGCGGCTTCGTCTATCTGCGCGACATCGATCCCACCATCATCCAGGACATCCGCTACGCGACGTCAGTCAATTTCGTCGGCCGGCCGCTGGCCGGCTACGGCGCCGGCGAATGCGTGGTGAAGCGGGAGGTCGGGCTGCGGCTGAAGGCGGTTCAGCAGGAGCTCAGCAGCCAGAACCTGTCGCTGAAGATGTTCGACTGCTACCGGCCGGGGCGGGCCTCGCTCGACATGGTCAGATGGTCGCAGAACGGCCGCGAGACCGCGGCCGACCGGCGCTACAATCCGCGGATTCCCAAGACCGAGCTGTTTCGGCTCGGCTATATCGCAAGCCGCTCGCAGCACTCCACGGGTGCCGCGCTCGACCTGACGCTGGTCGATCTCAAGGCCGACAATTCCGCCAAATACGATTCGTCGAGGATCTATGCCGACTGCACGGCGCCGGTCGAGGCGCGCATCCCGGAGGGCAGCGTGGACATGGGCACCGGCTATGATTGCACCGACTTGAAGGGACATACCGCAGCATCGTCGATCAATCCGGACCAGCGCGCCTGGCGCAGGCGTCTGGTGGCTGCGATGGCGAAGCAAGGCTTTGTGAACTATTCGAAGGAGTGGTGGCATTTTTCCCTGCCGGGGGCGGGCGGGGCGGCCTATGATTTCCCGATTCCGCCGCGGCGGAACTGACCCCGCCGTATCTTTGCGAAAGCTCGCTGATGGACTCCCTCAATCCCGATCATCCGCCGCTCATCGTGACGCCCGTGGCGTCGCGCGTGTGGAAATTCTGGGGCACATCGCTGTGGGGGATCCTGCTCTTCGTCGCGATGTTCGTCGGACAGATCGGCGCGATCGTCCTGCTCGTGGTGCATCGCGGTCTGCCGCTCAACCTCGCATCGATGCAGCTGGTCGGCGCCGAGCCGGAAGCGCTCGCGCTGTCGGTCACGATGGGCTTGCCCGCGACGCTTGGGGTCGCGTGGCTCGCCATTCGCATCAGGAAGGCGTCCTTCGTCGACTATCTCGCGCTGCATTGGCCGTCGTGGAAGCAGATCCTGCTCGGCGCGGTCGGGCTCATCGCGGTCGTGCTGGCCTGGGAGGTGGTGTCGCGCTCACTCGGCCGCGAGGCGACGCCGGGCTTCATGACCGATCTCCTCAAATCGGGCCGCGACAGGGGCGCCGCGGTGCTGCTGCTGCTGTCCTTCAGCGTGGCGGCGCCGATGTCGGAAGAGGTGCTCGCGCGCGGCTTCCTCTATCGCGGCTGGTCAGAGAGTTTTCTGCGCGTGCCCGGCGCGATTCTGCTGTCGTCGCTGGTGTGGACGGCGGTGCACATCCAGTACGATCTCTATTTCCTCGCCGAGGTCTTCTCGATCGGCGTCTGGTTCGGCTACATGCGCTACCGCGCCAACTCGCTCTGGCTCACCATCGTGCTGCACGCGCTGAACAACATGACCGCGGTGGTGCTGACGATGTGGCTGGGGAGCTAGCGCTCACGCCACCAGCGCGATCGCGATCGGCATGGTGATCGCCGCCAAAATCGTTTGCAGCGTGATGATTTGCGCCAAGAGCGGCGCATCGCCGCCCATCTGGCGGGCCAGCACATAGGCGCTGGGCGAGGTCGGCACCGCCGCGCAGATCGCCACGATCGCGAGGCTGTTGCCGGTGAGGCCGAACCAGGCGGCAAGAACCAGCGCGAGCACGGGCATCAGCACGAGCTTGAACGCCACACCGAGGGTTGCGCTCAGACTCGGGCGGAGCAGGCCCTTGAGCTGGAGGCCGGCGCCGGTGACGAGCAGGCCGATGGCGAGCGAAGAGCGGCCGAGCGCGTCCGCAACCTCGTGCCAGATTTTTGGCAGCGGCAGATGGATGACGTTGATGAATAGCCCGATGACGCAGGCCCAGATCAGTGGATTGCGGATCACCGTCAAGGCGATCGCGCGCGCAGATTGCTTCTCGGGTGACGCATAGTGCGCGAGCACCGCGACGCTGAAGACGTTGACCAACGGAATGATCGCGACCATCGCGACCGAGGCAAGCGCCAGCCCGACTTCGCCGTACAGATTGGCTGAGACCGACAGCGCAACATAGGTCTGCCAGCGCGTGGCGCCCTGGAAGATCGAGGTGAAGGCGGGGCCGTCGATGTCGAGTCGTGACAGCGCCGGGCGGAGCGCCAGACAAAGCAGCGACATTGCGAGCGCCGACAGCAGCAGCGCGCCGCCGACGCCGGCGACCGGCACTTTTGAGAGGTCGGCCTTCACCAGGGTCTGGATCAGCAGCATCGGAAACAGCACGAAATAGGTCAGCCGCTCCAGCCCGTGCCATTGCGTGTCGAGCCGCATCAGGCTGTGCCGGAGCACCACGCCGAGCACGATGAGGATGAAGACCGGCAGCAGCGCCGCGATCACGACGGCCATGGATCAGCCATTCTCCGAAGCTGCGCGGAGATTTGCGAGCCGGTCCAGCGCGCCTTGCAGGATGAAGATCGCGGCGTGCTCGTCGATCACTTCGGCGCGCTTGGCGCGGCTGACATCCATGCCGATCAGCTCGCGCTCGACCGCCGCGGTCGAGAGGCGCTCGTCCCAGAGGCCGATCGGGAGTGCCGTGAGGGCGGCAAGATTGCGGGCGAAGGCGCGGGTCGATTGTGCGCGCGGGCCCTCGCTGCCGTCCATGTTGATGGGAAGGCCGAGCACGAAGCCGATCGCCTTGCGCTCGGCCGCGATCGCGAGCAGGCGGGCCGCGTCCTGCTTGAACTGCTTGCGCTGGATGGTCTCGACGCCGGTCGCAAGCCGCCGGTCTGGGTCGGAGACCGCGACGCCGATGGTCTTGGTGCCGAGATCAAGCCCGATCAGCGCGCCGCGCTGGGGCCAGTGGGTTGCAGCATCGACCAGGGGCAGGATAGGAGCCGGCATGGCTTAGCGCATATCATGCCGCGATGACGTCGTCCTCTGTCTTGAGGCAGGACAGGAAGCCGCTGAGCGCGCTGAATTGATGGCCGGAGCGGCGCTGGATGAAGAGCGTTTCGACGCGGGCGTGCTGCGGGCTCAGCGTGTGGATCGACACGCTGCCATTCATCGCACTGCGCTCGACCACGGCGCGCGGCAGCAGCGTCACCCCCATGTCGGCGGCGACACAGCCGATCATGCCGTCGAGCGTGCCGAGCTCGAAGCGTGTCGCCGAGGGCCAGCCGAACTCCACAAAAATCTGCTCGAGCCGCTGCCGGTAGGTGCAGCCGGTGCGGAACGCCAGCGCAGTCGGACCGGACTCGGGCGTGCCGGCGCGCAGCTCGGCGAGCGAGTTCCAGCGCCGCGCAGCTACAAGCACCAGCTCTTCGCGGAATGAGCTGGTCGCAATGAGGTCGGCATGCGCGATGGGACCTGCGACGAAGGCGCCGTCGAGCCCGCCTTCGAGCACGCCCGTGACGAGATCGGCGGTGGTCGCGGTGCGCAGGCTCAGCCGCACGGCGGGAAAGCGGCGGTGGAAATCGGCGAGCAGCGGCGGCAGCCGCACCGCGGCCGTCGTCTCCATCGAGCCGATTGCGAGCGGCCCCTTCGGCTCGCCGTCGTCGCGCGCGGCGAGCACGGCCTCGCGCGACAGCGCCGCCATTCGCTGCGCGTAGGGAAGCAGGCGCCTGCCGGCGCCGGTCAGCGTCATGCCGCGCGAGTGGCGTTCGAACAGCGGCGTGCCAATCTCGGCCTCGAGCGCCTTGACGCGCTGGGTGACGTTGGATTGCACCGTGTTGAGCTCTTCGGCGGCGCGGGTGATGCCGCCGGTGCGGGCGACCGCGGCAAAGGTCTGGATGTCGCTGAGTTCCATGGTGTCGTTTCGCTTTTGTGATGGCAGCGTTCGCAACAATTCATTTTCCGAGAATGCTAGTCGCGCCTAGTCTGTCTGTCCAGACGGGGGAGGAGCCATGCCGATCGCAACGCCGCTGACTACGTTGCTGGGGATTCAGCATCCCATCCTGCTGGCGCCGATGGACGTCCTCGCCGGCAGCCGGCTGGTGACGGCCGTGAGCCGCGCCGGCGGTTTCGGCATTCTGGGCGGTGGTTATGGCGAGGGGGCGTGGCTGGAGCAGGAGACGGCAAAGCTTGCCGGCCTGTCTGTGCCGTTCGGCATCGGCTTCATCACCTGGAGCCTCGCCAAGCGGCCCGAGCTTCTCGACATCGCGCTTGCGGCAAAGCCATCCGCGATCATGTTGTCCTTTGGTGATCCCGCGCCGTTTGTGCCGAGGATCAAGTCGGCCGGCGCCAGTCTGATCTGCCAGGTGCAGGACCAGGCGATGGCGCAGCAGGCGCTCGATGCCGGCGCCGATGTCCTGATCGCGCAGGGGACGGAGGCGGGCGGTCACGGCGCCTCCCGCACCACGATCGATCTCGTGCCGGCCATCGTCGATCTTGCGGCGGGCCGCGTGCCGGTGGTGGCCGCCGGCGGCATCGCCGACGGACGTGGGCTTGCCGCCATGATGATGCTGGGGGCGAGCGGCGTGCTGCTCGGCACGCGCTTCTATGCAAGCCAGGAGGCTGACGGCGCCGATGAAGCCAAGCGGCGTATCTGCGCGGCGGATAGCGGCTCGACCGTGCGTGGCATCGTCTTTGATCTCTCGCGCAACAATATCTGGCCGGCGCCCTTCACGGGACGCTGCCTGGTCAACGATCACGCCCGGCGCTGGATCGGCCGCGAGGTCGAGCTGATGCAGAATGTTGCCAGTGTTGCCGCCGATTATGCGGCTGCTAAAGCGGCCGGCAATTTCGACGTTGCCGCCGTGATTGCGGGCGAGGCGGTCGGACTGATCCATGATATTCCACCCGCGGCCGAAATCGTCGAGCGGATTGCGACGGAAGCCGAGCAGCACCTCGCCGGCCGGCGCAATTCGATCGTCTCCGCCGCCTGACAAGAAAGAGACACATCATGTGGCCTGACCGTCGACTGATCGATCTCTTCAAGACCGAATTCCCGATCGTGCTGGCGCCGATGGCCGGCGTGATGGATGCCGAGCTGGTGATCGCCGTGGCCGAGGGCGGCGGGCTTGGCTCGTTGCCGAGCGCGATGCTGTCGCCGGAGAAGGCGCGTGAGCAGGTCAGTCTCATTCGCCGGCGCGTGAAGGCGCCGGTCAATATGAACTTCTTCTGCCACACACCGATCGAGCTCACGGCCGAGGCTGACGCGCGCTGGAAGCATCGGCTCACGGGCTACTACACCGAGCATCGGCTCGATCCGGCGGCGCCGATCAACGCGGCGAACCGTGCGCCGTTCGATGCCTCTTTCTGCGAGGTCGTCGAGCAGCTCAAGCCAGAGGTCGTCAGCTTCCATTTTGGCCTGCCGGAGGCGGCTCTGCTCAAGCGCGTCAAGGCGGCAGGCTGCCTCGTCATTTCATCCGCCACGACGGTGAAGGAAGCCGTCTGGCTGGAACAGCGCGGCGTTGATGCCGTCATCGCGCAAGGCGCCGAGGCCGGTGGCCATCGCGGCATGTTCCTGACGGACAAGATCGCCGAGCAGCCCGGCACGTTTGCGCTGGTGCCGCAGGTCGCCGATGCCGTGAAGGTGCCGGTGATTGCCGCCGGCGGCATCGCCGACGGCCGCGGCATTGCGGCGGCGTTCGCGCTCGGCGCATCCGGCGTGCAGATTGGCACGGCCTACCTGCGCTGCCCGGAATCCACACACACGGCGGCGGGACGCGCGGCGCTTGCGGAGGGACGGGATGACTCCACCGTCATCACCAACGTCATGACCGGGCGGCCGGCGCGCGGCGTCCAGAACCGCCTGATGCGCGAAGCCGGCCCGATCTCGCCGGATGCGCCGCCATTTCCCCATGCCGCAACGGCGCTGTCGCCGCTGAAGGCGGCGGCCGAGAAGCAGGGCAAGGTGGACTTCACCAATCTCTGGGCCGGGCAGGCGGTCGCGATGGGCCGGGAGCTGCCGGCGGCCGAATTGACCCGGGATCTGGCCAAATCGGCGCTGGCGCGCCTGCGTCAGATGGCCGGCTAGGGCGGTTGCGGCGCAAAAGCGGCCTCTGCTATACGGCAGTTAGAATTTGCCGTGAGAGGCCTTATATAATGTCCGTCGACGCCGCTACCGTCCGCCGCATCGCGCATCTGGCGCGGATTGCGGTTTCCGAGGGCGAGGTTCCGCACCTGCAGGGCGAGCTCAACGCCATGCTCGCCTTTGTCGAGCAGCTCTCGGAGGTGAATGTCGAGGGCGTGGAGCCGATGACCTCGGTGACCCCGATGCAGATGAAGAAGCGGCGAGACGTGGTCAATGACGGCGAGATCGCCGACGATATCGTTGCCAACGCGCCCGCGACCGAAGGTCACTTCTTCCTGGTGCCCAAGGTCGTTGAATAACTTTTAGGACCTGGTCCGATGTGTCTGCTTTGCGACGATGAGAAGGCCTATCAAGCCTATATGAGCTATCTCGACAAGATGGAGCGGCAGGGCAAGGCTGCCGACCCCAATGTCGCCGCCAATGCCGTGCTCGACGAGCTTGAGGCGGCGGCGAATGCGGCCGCGAAAAAAGACGACCCGGCCAACGACAAGACCCTGTCTCCGTTCTTCTGCAGCCCGATCAATAAATGACCGATTTGACATCGCTGACCCTCGCCGAGGCCCGCAAGGGCCTCGCCGACAAGACTTTCACGTCACTCGAGCTGACCGACGCGCATCTGAGCGCGATCGAGCAAGCGCGCGTGCTCAACGCCTTTGTGCTGGAGACGCCGGACCAGGCGCGCAGCATGGCGCGCGAGGCCGACGCCAAGATCGCCAAGGGTGAGGTGGGGCCGCTCGCCGGCATCCCGCTCGGCATCAAGGATCTGTTCGCGACCAAGGGCGTGCGCACCACGGCGTGCTCGAAGATTCTCGGCAATTTCGTGCCGACTTACGAGTCGACCGTGACCTCGCAGCTCTGGCGCGACGGCGCCGTGATGCTCGGCAAGCTCAACAATGACGAGTTCGCGATGGGCTCGGCCAACGAGACCTCGTGCTTCGGTCCGGTTGGCAATCCCTGGCGGCGCGAGGGAAGCAACACGACACTGGTGCCGGGCGGCTCGTCCGGCGGCTCGGCCTCGGCCGTCGCCGCGCTGCTGTGCATGGGTGCGACTGCGACGGACACCGGCGGCTCGATCCGTCAGCCGGCGGCGTTCACCGCGACCGTCGGCATCAAGCCGACCTATGGCCGTTGCTCGCGCTGGGGCATCGTGGCGTTTGCCTCGTCGCTCGACCAGGCCGGTCCGATCGCGCGCAGCACGCGCGATGCGGCGATGCTGCTGCGCTCGATGGCCGGCCACGATCCGAAGGACACGACGTCGGTCGACGTGGCCGTGCCGGACTACGAGGCCGCGATCGGCAAGTCCGTGAAGGGCCTCAGGATCGGCATCCCCAAGGAATATCGCCTCGATGGCATGCCGGCCGAGATCGAAAAACTCTGGAGCGAGGGTGCGGCCTGGCTCAAGGCCGCCGGTGCCGAGCTCGTCGAAGTCTCGCTGCCGCACACCAAATACGCGCTGCCGGCCTATTACATCGTGGCGCCGGCGGAGGCGTCCTCCAATCTCGCGCGCTATGACGGCGTGCGCTACGGCCTGCGCGAGCAGGGCAAGAACATCATCGAGCAGTATGAGAACACCCGCGCCGAAGGATTTGGTGCCGAGGTGCGTCGCCGCGTCATGATCGGCACCTATGTGCTCTCGGCCGGCTATTACGACGCTTATTATCTGCGCGCGCAGAAGGTGCGCACGCTGATCAAGAAGGACTTTGAGGATTGCTTCGCCAAGGGCGTCAACGCGATCCTGACGCCGGCGACGCCGTCGGCGGCGTTCGGCATCGGCGAGAAGGGCGGCGCCGATCCCGTCGAGATGTATCTCAACGACATCTTCACGGTGACTGTGAACATGGCGGGCCTGCCCGGCATCGCCGTGCCCGCCGGCAAGGATGCGCAGGGCCTGCCACTCGGCCTGCAACTGATCGGCCGGCCCTTCGATGAGGAAACGCTGTTCTCGCTCGGCGAGGTGATCGAGCAGGCGGCCGGCCGCTTCACGCCCGCGAGGTGGTGGTGAATGTCGCTGGCTTCATCGCAAGCCTCGACGGCGCGGCGCCCGCGCCGGAGCTGAGCGCGCCGCTCGCCGGTCTGTGGTGGGCCGCGAAGGGCGACTGGGACCAGGCGCACAGAATCGTTCAGGACGACAATGGCCGCGACGCCGCCTGGGTGCATGCCTATCTGCATCGCGTTGAAGGCGATCCCGGCAATGCCGGCTACTGGTACCGCCAGGCCGGCCAGGTCGCGGCCAAGGATTCATTGGAAGCGGAGTGGGAGCGGATCGCTGCCGCGCTGCTCGGGAGCAAGACATGAGCACGGCCACGCACAAGTTTCTTAAAGGCGCCACCGGGGATTGGGAGATGGTCATCGGCATGGAGATCCATGCCCAGGTGACCTCGCACTCAAAACTGTTCTCGGGCGCTTCGACCGCGTTCGGCGGCGAGCCGAACAGCCACGTCTCGCTGGTCGATGCGGCGATGCCGGGCATGCTGCCCGTCATCAACGAGGAATGCGTCAGGCAGGCTGTCCGGACTGGGCTTGGCCTCAACGCGAAGATCAATCTGCGGTCGGTGTTCGATCGAAAGAACTATTTCTATCCGGACCTGCCGCAGGGCTACCAGATCAGCCAGTACAAGTCGCCGGTGGTGGGCGAGGGCGAGGTTCTGCTCGAGCTCGACGGCGGCCGCAACGTCACCGTCGGCATCGAGCGGCTGCATCTGGAGCAGGACGCCGGCAAGTTGCTGCACGACCAGTCGCCGACCATGTCCTATGTCGATCTCAACCGCTCCGGCGTGGCGCTGATGGAGATCGTCTCCAAGCCCGACATCCGCGATGCCGAGCAGGCCAAGGCCTACGTGACCAAGCTCCGCTCGATCCTGCGCTATCTCGGCACCTGTGATGGCGACATGGAGAAGGGAAGTCTGCGCGCAGACGTCAACGTTTCCGTGCGCAAGCCGGGCGGCCCGCTCGGCACCCGCTGCGAGATCAAGAACATGAACTCGATCACCTTCATCGGTCAGGCGATCGAGTATGAAGCGAGGCGCCAGATCGAAATCCTCGAGGACGGCGGCGCGATCGACCAGGAAACGCGGCTCTACGACCCCAACAAGGGCGAGACGCGCTCGATGCGCTCGAAAGAAGAGGCGCACGACTATCGCTACTTCCCCGATCCGGATCTGCTGCCGCTGGAGTTCTCGCAAGACTTCGTCGACGGGCTGAAGTCGAAGCTGCCCGAGCTGCCGGACCAGAAGAAGACGCGCTTCGTCGCCGATTTCGGCCTGTCTGCCTATGACGCGAGCGTGCTGGTCGCCGAGCGCGAGAGCGCGGTGTTCTACGAGACCGTGCTGGACAAGCTCGCCAACCGCGCCCGCGACGGCAAGATGGCGGCGAACTGGGTGATCAACGAGTTGTTCGGCCGTCTCAACAAGGAAGGCCGGGATATTACGGCCTCTCCAGTCAGTGCCGAGCAGCTGGCTGCGATCATCGACCTGATCGGCGAGGGCGTCATCTCGGGCAAGATCGCCAAGGATCTGTTCGAGATTGTCTGGAACGAGGGTGGCGATCCCCGCGCGCTGGTCGAAAGCCGCGGCATGAAGCAGGTGACCGATCTTTCGGCGATCGAGAAGGTGGTCGACGACATCATCGCGGCCAATCCCGACAAGGCCGCGCAGGTCAAGGACAAGCCGCAGTCGCTCGGCTGGTTCGTCGGCCAGGTGATGAAGTCGTCGGGCGGCAAGGCCAACCCGCAGAGCGTCAACGACCTGCTCAAATCCAAGCTCGGCGTCTGACACCGCACGTTCGAACGAGGTGACGGGATGCGCTTCGTCACCTCGCTTCAGCTTTCGATGCGACGTTCGCGCGCATCCTCGACGGCAGACTTCGTCCCGATCGACGGCGATGCAGCGCCCGAATCGCCGTCGCGCGATTCGCGCAAAACGGCGACCTGCACACGCTCCGACGAGCATTTCCGCCGTTAAGCATGAAAATATTTTCGTTGCCAAAATTCGCGACTCAGAGTCCGCGGAGCGCGTCCGCACGGCGACGAAGCGAGACGCGACGTGCATCGCCGCGTTGATCATGCGCAATACGCAAGTGCAGAATAATACTTGCTGCATAGAGTTTTCTTGCAGTCGCCACGCGCGCCGACGTCGATGCAGCGATCGCTCCGCGTGATCGCAAGCACATGTCTCTGCGAGCACGCGCATCGCGCTCGCCAAGCGCACGCGCACTGCGTCGTCAACACTTCCTTAAGTGAGAAGATGTTTTTTTCGTCGTGTTGGTGTATTCGGGGTGAGTGCACATTCGATCCCCGAATGCGCGCAGCGATTAAAGCCATCTCACACATCGGAGGGCAACATGGCCAAGAAAGCGAAGAAGGCGAAGAAGGCGAAGAGCGCAGTGAAGAAGACTGCGAAGAAGACCCGCAAGGTCGCGAAGAAGAAGAAGTAACTTCGCTTCTGAAGTTGCCGGCTCTTGAGCCGGCACGTCATCAGCGCCCCCTAGAGGTTCTGGTCGACGATAGAGGGTGTCGGCGAGACATCAGGTCAACGGTCGGATCGTCAGCTTTCACGAGTTCGCTCGTCAGAGTCCGGTCCGGCAGAAGAAACGAGTTTTCTTCGTTCGGTGCGGTTGTCCTTGATCGAGGGCTCCGCAATTTCACAAGCGGCCTTTGGGCCGACGTGGAATCTGGTCCTGACGTGTTCGCCGACGCCCTCGTTCCCTGAGGCCGGGGTATTGCCGGCATCCCATCTCCCACATTGCTGACCTGATCGCGACGTCGTCGCGTTGCGCTGTTGCCTTGGCCGATCGGCCTTGAGGCAGGCGAGGGCTGCGGCGAACTGTCGTTGTCGCGACGGTCGTCGCTCGGGCGCAATTGCCGAGCGGTTGCCCCGATGCCGGTCTCGGTCTTCGCGGCCTGCCGGCCTGATTGCCGCAGACGGGCGCTCGGCCCCGAGCTGTCAGGCGGTCTTCCAGCGCAGCGCCCCCACAAATTGTAGCCACAGGACACACGCCACCGCGCGCGATGGTTATCGATGTCCCAAAATCCCACGGTAAACCAAATCTGACGAATCGCAGAAGTGCCTGCAAATCAGGGACTTCTCGAACTGCACGCGGGCGCGCCGGGCGCCTCCGTTTACGTTCGCTTCATCGCGATACTTAAACTGCCATTCAAATTTGCCCGCCATCATCGTCTTCAACAAGCCGGCAAACGGCATTGGGGATGAGTTGAACAGCGCATGATCCCGGGAAGGATCATGCAAATCAAAGTTGGACGGGAGCCGCGCTCGGGGGAACGAGACGGCACAAGAAAAAGGGGATGCGTTATGTTTCAGGGAACTTTCGATCTGGAGATGGCGACGCCGATCGACGCAAGCGCGCTGTCGGATGTGCTGTTCGAGCGCGGGATGTATTGGGCGAGCGGCCGTTCAGGCCTCGTCGATCTCGTCGCCGCGCACAAATGGTTCAACCTCGCTGCCCTGAAGGGCCGCAAGGACGCCGTCGCGTTGCGCCAGGAAGTCGCCGGCCAGATGTCGGATACCGAGATCTCGGCCGCGCAGCGCGAGGCGAGGGCGTGGGTCTCCGCGCACTGAGCGGAGACAGGCGCCAAGACCCCTTGTTTTCACGGGTCAGCCTCGTTGCGTTGAATCAAGAGCCTGCAAAAACGGCCCAAGAACGGGTCACTGGCTGCCGATTCAGATCGCGCTCGACAACTGCGATCTGGAACTCGGACGGCCACACAAAACGGGCATCCTGCCCTGGACGTTTCCATGCCGGCGCAAGTCCGGGGTGTGGTTCAATGTCTGGGCCGGCGAGCCGGTGCTGATTTCGCCCTCAGTGGCGGATCTGGCGTTCCCAGCCGTGAGACGCGGGCGCGCGCATATAAGATGAGCCGCGAATCGGTCTGCCTGAGCGACACGCAAATCCTTGCGTCAGGCTTGCGCGGCCATCGCGATGCCGACTTTCAGGTGAAAGAACGCACCAGCCCCAATTCTGCCGCTTGCGGCTCGGCGCCGGGTCGGGCATACCGCGCATATTGGAGACGTGGCCGAGTGGCTGAAGGCGGCGGTTTGCTAAACCGTTATAGGCTTGTAAAGGCCTATCGAGGGTTCGAATCCCTCCGTCTCCGCCATGCAGCCGGTCAAGATTTTGATTTTGCTCAGGTTTCCTGACGGCAGCGCGTCTGTCTGAGCTCAGTTTCAGGCCCGCGCTGTCCAATCTCACAATTTGCCCACAAACACCTGTCGGCGTTGCGGCTACGGGCTCTGCCCGCGCAGAACCGAGCCGACAAGGCGATAGCCTTCAATCCCGACTTTGCTGACGCATATGCAAGCAAAGGCGACGGTTTGAAGAGCTCAAGCGCAATGAGAGCATCTGTCGGATTGCGTCATCGCCGATCACGTCTTGCTGCCGGACTCAAACCGCCAGTCCTGCGACGAGAAGGTCGTTCGTTTGCTCGGCAGTTTCATCGCGCGACAATGAAGGCGAGTAAGCAGACGGACGAATGCCCGATCGCGCCGATCACGATTTGCAGGCGGTATGGACGACGCACATTGGAAATGGCTTCGCAGGATGTGTCGCGGCGCGCTTTGCTTGATGCCGCAGGTCTGCCTGAATTGATCACGCGAACGTGCGAGGATTGTGAGGCGCTCGCGAACCAGCGCTTTACACGCGGCGCCCTCGAGGCAGCCTACGAGGCCATGCCGCAAAGATATCAGGCTGGATTGCCGCCGGAACATATCGACGTTCAGGCGCAGCGATGACGGAGGCCCTCATCCGAACAGCTATCACCGTGTGAGTTGCGTGTTGCGGGTCGGGCAGGGGACGACATCGCGCATATAGAGTGTCTGTGCGCCGTTGAGCCTGCTGCGGAGATGGGCCGATTCCCTGAGCGATGGGGCGTCCCACGGCCCCTCGACGATTCCCGCGATTCGATCGCGTCAGAACCGCAACACCGCCTCTCCGTGCTGGCGATCGTTTGCCGAGAATTTCGGCGGCAAATGGAACCGGTTATAAAATGACAATAAATTCAATGGCTTGCGCGGGCGACTTGATCACATCTGCGTGTTATTTGTGCAACACCCGTTGGAAAACACGCTTCATTGGCTCGTTTCGGAGCGTTCTCTTGTTGTGTGTGCAAGGGCCTTCGGTAATTGTGACTGAGCGACGGAGGGGGGCATCCCGAGGTCGTCCCGTTTAGGTCTTTCGCTTAAGTCCCTCGCGTTCATGCGGGTGTGTCCGAAGACGCGAAGGTGACCAAAGCGGTGATTTAGAGGGGGTTGGGGAATTGGCCGTTCGGGTCAGTGACCTTCCCTGAAGAGCAACTTGGAGGTTTAACATGAAGTTGGTTAAGAGCCTTTTGCTCGGCTCAGCGGCGGGTCTGATCGCCGTGGGCGGAGCGCAGGCAGCCGATCTCCCCGTGAAGGCCAAAGCGGTCGAATACGTGAAGATCTGCTCCCTGTACGGTGCGGGTTTCTACTACATCCCGGGCACCGACACCTGCATCAAGCTGGGTGGTTACCTGCGCGCGGAAGTCGCGGTGAACACCAACTCGGACTTCAGCGGCCAGTTCACCGCAAACGCGGGTTCGCGCAACCGTCTGACGAACTACTACACGGCTCGCGCTCGTGAAGACCTCAACATCGACACGCGCACCGCGACCGAGTACGGCGTGGTCCGCACCTTCTTCGACGGCGTGTTCTCCTGGACGACCGGCAACTATGCCGGTACCGGCAGCGCGACCGGCACCACCGCCTACAGCGGTACGCTGGCGCTCAACACCTCTGGTGCGACCCCGGCGCTTGTTGGTTCTTCGATCAACGGCACTGACGGCAACACCTCGGCCGGTTCGCTCGGCGTGTACTACGCCTTCATCCAGTTCGCCGGCTTCACGATGGGTAAGGCCGTGTCGCAATTCGACGCGCCCTGGACCAACTATCCCGGCAACAACTTCGACGGTCTCGTCGGCGGCAGCGGCACGGTCACTGGTATCCTCCAGTTCACCTACACCGCTGACTTCGGTCAGGGCGTGACGGCGTCGTTCTCGGCGGAAGATCCGACCCAGTACCTCCAGGCCGGCAACCTCAACATGACCGGCGCGTCTGCGGCTGGCATCCTCGGCGGCTCGTACGGCTCCAACGCCATCGGCGGTTCGCGTTCTCCGAACCTCGTTGGTATGGTGCGTGTCGACCAGGCTTGGGGTCTGTTCCAGGCGTCGGTCGCTGCGCATGACAACCACGTTGCCTATTACGGCGCGACCGAGCCGACTGGCCACCCCGACGACAAGTGGGGTTGGGCGGTTCAGCTCGCTCTGTCGATCAAGAACATCCCGACTGGTGCGGGTGACGTGATCAACATCGGTGGCGTCTACACCGACGGCGCGACCCGCTACAACTTCCAGAACCTCGCGGGCAGCTCCTACTCGATGTTCGGTAGCTCGGGCCTTGCTGGTGCCTACGGCAGCATCGGCTTCGCCAACGCTCCGGACACGGTGTACATCACCGGCAGCTCGCAGGAGACCGTCAAGACCTGGGGCTTCCGTGGCGCTTACACCCACAACTGGGATCCCTACTGGAACACGGCGATCTACGGTGCCTACGCCGGCGTGCAGTTCGGCAGCCTGGCCAAGACCACGATCTGCGGCCCCGCCGGTATCGGTGGTGGCGTGTTCGGTGCCCTGGCCGGTGTGACCTCGTGTAACCCCGACTTCAACGTCGGTCAGGTGGGTATCATCACCCGCTGGACCCCGGTCAAGAACCTGACGTTCTCGGCGGACGTTGCCTGGACCCACATCGACCAGAAGTATGCTGGTACGGTTGCGTTCACGCCGTCCGGCACGACCGCCAAGCCGGCCGCAGTGTACGAGCTCAAGGATCAGGACTCGGTCGTTCTGCTCCTCCGCGCTCAGCGCAACTGGTAAGTTCGGTCTAACGATCTGACAGAGAGCCCCGGCGGGAAACCGCCGGGGCTTTTCTTTTGCTGGAGCGGCCTGCGCGTGGCCGCTAGGACGTTTGGTCAAGCGGGTGAGCTGATTGCTGGGCCGCCTAGTCAGGTGGGGTTATCGCATATGACGGCTGGAGAATGCCGAACCAGCTCGGCCTGCATGGTTCGAGACGCCCGCCTTGGCGGGCTCCTCACATGAGGGTCTCGCCGCGAAACGCGACCTCATCCTGAGGGCCTGCCATAGGCGGGCGTCTCGAAGGATGGCCACAAGCGAGCTTCTGTCCGCGAGCCAGCGGCTTCCTGAATCGAGCCTCAGAAGCGTCTGCTCAAGCGCTTCCTGACCCTCAGCGTCTCCCGTTCAAGGACAGGCGGGGACGGGCGTGGCGCTCACAATCGATGCGCTCACCAGAGCCTCGAGTGAGGAGGGCAGTTACTCCACCCTCCCGGTACCGCGGCGCAAATCCGCCTCGATCTGCAACCGAGTGCCGCCGCCAAAGCGGGCGCGGTAGACTTGCAGGTTCTCCATGATCCGCTGCACGTAGTTGCGCGTCTCGGAGAAGGGAATGAGCTCGACCCAGTCGACCGCGTCGATCTTGGCGTCGCGCGGGTCGCCGTAGCGGTCGATCCACTTCTTCACGCTGCTACGGCCGGCATTGTAGGCGGCAAAAGTCATGATGTAGGAGCCGCGATAATCCTCGAGCAGTCCGCCGAGCTCGGCGGCGCCGAGCGTGGCGTTGTAGGACGAATCGTTCTTCAGTCGGGACAGGTCGTAAGTCGCCCCGTGTCGCTTGCAGACATAGCGCGCGGCGTCGGGCGTCACCTGCATCAGGCCATAGGCCTGCGCTGGCGAGACCACGGATGGGTTGAACGCGCTTTCCTGCCGCGCAATCGCGTAGACGATGCTGCGCTCGACCTCGGGGCCGATCTGCGTGAACTGCGGAATGCCGTTGACGGGGTAGGCGTAGAAGTCGAACGGCAAACCGCGGTTGAGCGCGGCCTTGCCGACCAGCAGCATGCCGCGCGCGTCGCTGTAGCGCTGGGTCAGCTCGCCGAGCCCGGTGAGGGCCTCGGGATCGCCGTTCTCGCCCATGTCCGCCAGCATCGGCACCACCATCTCGCGCTCGTCGAGCTCGTAGAGCAGCTGCGCGGCGCGCACGATCTCCAGCCGCTCGGCCCCGCGGCCGCGTGGCTGGCTGTTGAGCTCGATCTGCGGCAGGCCGAGCTTTGCGCGCGCAAGCTGGCCGTAATAGCTGGTGGATTGCTCGGCGGCGCGAGCGTAGGCGTTGCGCGCCTCCTGCTGGCGGCCTGCGGCCTCGGCTGCGCGGCCCTGCCAATAACCGGCACGCGCCAGTGTGGTCGGATTGACGCTGCCGATGCCGATGCGGGCAAAATGCTGGCTGGCTGCCGCGGGATCGTTGAGGAAGCGCAGCGCGATCCAGCCCGCCGTGAACTCCTGCTCGGTCTTGTAGATGTCGCGCGAGGGCAGCGCCGCGTCGCGCGCGATCAGATAGGCGCTGCGGAATTCCTCGGTGTCGATCATCTTGCGCGCGAGCAGCCGCCGCTCGATCCACCATTCGTCGAGATTATAGAGCCGGTTCGGATCCTTCGGCGCCGACAGCATCAGCTGGGCGGCTTCGGCAAACTTCTCCTCGCGACGCAAGAGCTGGATCTTGCTGAAGATGAAGCCGGGATCGTTGTGCAATTCACGCGGCACCTCCTCGAGCAGCGCGCGCGTGTTCGGTGCCTTTCTGTTGGATGCGATGCGGGCCTTCGCGAGCGCGACATAGCCGGCACCGAGGCGTTTGGCGGCACGCAGAGCGGCCTCGGTCTCGCTGCCATAGAGCAGCGTGTCCATCCGCGCCTTCTGGTCGCCCGGCGTCAGCAGCGCGCCGAACTGGTCGAGCGCGTTGTTCTCGGTGTCTTCCGACATCGGATCGTTGCGCCAGGCTTCGCGCACCAGCCGCTCGGCATTGGCGCGGTCGCCGCGCGCCAGCATCGCCTTGGCGAGCGTGAAGCGGCCCTTCGCGGACACGGGGGATTCGTTCTCGAACCACGACCATGCCACGGAGTCGTCGCGCCGGTCGTCCCACATCGCGGCTTCGAGGCGCCGGCGCAGGAAGGTCTGCGACGGCCAGCTCGGATTGGCGGAGAGGAAGGCACGGTAGCGCTCCACGGTCGCGCCATTGTCCTCGCTGCGCAGGATGATCCATTCGGCGAGCTTTCGCGCGACTGGATCGGTGATCGAGGCGGCGTAATTGGAGGCGTCGCCCGACCTGCGCTTGCGTACGAGCTCAATGACGTTCTCCAGCGTGTCCTTGTCGGCTTGTGACGTCGACGAGGTCGCAGCGATCGCGGCCGGCGTCACTGGCTTGAGCGGTGCTGCGTGCTGGCGGGTCGCGGGTGCCAGCACCGGAGCTGCGACCGGTCTGGCAGGCGCCGGGGCGGTGGGCCTGATGGTCGCCGTCACAGCCGGGGCGGGTGCGGTCTTGGGGGCCGAACCGTTGGCGGTCGGTCCTGATTTTGGCGCAGGGGCCGCTGCCGCAGCCTTCGGCTTGTCGGGCTTGGGCTTGTCAGCTTTGGGCTTCGCGGATTCCTTGCTGGCGTCCTTCCCGGCATCCTTGGCAGGTTTCTTCGCAATGTCCTTTGCCGGAGCGCCAGCAGCTCCCGTGCTCGCGCCCTTCGCTGAGTCCTTGCCAGTTGCCTTGCTTGTCTCCTTGGCCGATCCCTTGGCAGGTCCCTTGGCGGCGTTGGCTGCTGGCTTCGCGGTGTCCTTGGTTCCTTCCGCGGTCGTCTCATCGGACTTGGCCCAGGCGGCGCAGCCTATCGACAGCCCCGCCAGCAGGCACACGACCAGACCAGCGGATCGCCATGAGGCATGGGAAAAGGAGGTCACGGCGTACGTCGCCCCGAATCAGTGAATTGGCTCAAGACCTATCTGTACAAGATCTGGCTGTATTTGATTGAATATGCGGACAAAATACCAACAGCCGCTTACCTTCGCCGGGTTTGCACCACCACCGCGGCAAAATCGCGGCCTAATCGGTGCGTCATGGGGCAGCGGCCCTTTTACCGGCAGGTGAGACCCGATATGAAGGGAGCTTGCTCAAGAGATCGCCGCGTACGGAGGAAGTCCATGGCAGCCAAGACGAAATTCCGGGGGTCGTTCACCGCCTTGGTCACGCCGTTCAAGAACGGTTCGCTGGACGAGGCGGCATTCCGGTCGCTGGTCAACTGGCAGATTTCCGAGGGCACCAATGGCCTGGTCCCGGTCGGCACCACCGGCGAGAGCCCGACGCTCAGCCATGACGAGCACAAGAAGGTGGTCGAATGGTGCATCGAGGAGGCCAAGGGCCGCGTGCCCGTGATCGCAGGTGCGGGCTCCAATTCGACCAAGGAAGCGATCGAGCTCGCCCAGCATGCCGAGAGGGCCGGCGCCAACGCCGTGCTGGTGGTGACGCCCTATTACAACAAGCCGACCCAGGAAGGGCTGTACCAGCACTTCAAGGCGATCAACGACGCGATCGGGATTCCGATCATCATCTACAATATCCCGCCGCGCTCGGTGATCGACATGTCGGTCGACACCATGAAGCGGCTGTGGGAGCTGAAGAACATCGCCGGCGTCAAGGACGCCACCGCCAGCATGGTGCGGGTGTCGCAGCAACGCGCCGCGATGGGCGAGGATTTCAACCAGCTTTCCGGCGAGGACGCCACCATCATCGGCTATATGGCGCATGGCGGCCACGGCTGCATCTCGGTGACCTCGAACGTGGCGCCGCGGCTGTGCTCGGAATTCCACGCCGCCTGGCAGAAGGGCGACACCAAGGCGGCGCTCGCGATCCACGACAAGCTGATGCCGCTGCACAATAACCTCTTCATCGAGAGCAATCCGGCCCCGATCAAGTACGCGATGACGCTGCTTGGCAAGCTCGACGAGGCGCTGCGGCTGCCGATGGTGCCGGTGTCCGAGCCGACCCGCGTTGCCGTGCGCAGTGCCATGGTGCACGCTGGCCTGATCAACTGACGCATCAGCCACCGGGGAGCTTTCATGAGCGCCGTCGAGGAAAAGGGCATGCGGATGCTCAAGGAGTTCCGCGAGTTCGCCATGAAGGGCAACGTCGTCGACCTCGCAGTCGGTGTCATCATCGGCGCGGCCTTCGGCGCGATCGTCAATTCGCTGGTCGGCGACGTGATCATGCCGATGATCGGCGCCGTCACCGGCGGCCTCGACTTCTCGAACTACTTCACCCCCTTGTCGAAGGCAGTCACTGCCACCAATTTAGCTGACGCGAAAAAGCAAGGTGCCGTGCTCGCTTGGGGCAGCTTCCTGACGCTGACGATCAACTTCATCATCGTCGCCTTCGTGCTGTTCCTGGTGATCCGCGCCATGAACACGTTGAAGCGCAAGGAAGAGGCGGCGCCCGCCGCCCCGCCGAAGCCGTCGGCCGAGGCCGCGCTGCTGACCGAGATCCGTGATCTCCTCAAGAAGTGACGCGCGCGCTTCATCCAAACTGTTAGCATCGCAGCGCATCTCGATCGGGTTTGACTTCCATGGCCGACAAGAACGAACGTCCGATCAAAGTCATGGCGGAAAATCGCAAGGCCCGCTTCAACTATGCGATTGAGGATACGATCGAGGCCGGCATTGCGCTGACGGGCACCGAGGTCAAGTCGATCCGCAACGGCAAGAGCACGATCGCGGAATCCTACGCCGACTCGAAGGACGGCGAGATCTGGCTGATCAACGCCACCATTCCCGAATACCTCCAGGGCAACCGCTTCAACCACGAGCCGAAACGGCCGCGGAAACTGCTGCTGCACCGCCGGCAGATCAACAAGCTCATGGGCGCGGTGGACCGCGAAGGCATGACGTTGATTCCGCTCAAACTCTATTTCAACGAGCGCGGTCGCGCCAAATTGCAGTTGGCGGTTGCAAAGGGCAAGAAGCTGCACGACAAGCGCGAAACTGAGAAGAAGCGCGACTGGAGCCGGGAGAAGGGCCGGCTGATGCGGGCAAGGGGATAGCGAGATGAATCAGAGAAACCTGCTCGAGGTCGATTGGAGCCAGATTCCCGCACCGACTGACGACGGTGGCGCCGCGCATCTGACCGGCATGCGGCTACCCGCGATCGGCCTGCGCGCGACCGACGACAATTCCGTCACGCTGTCGGCGCTCTCCGGCCGCACCGTGGTCTTCGCCTATCCGCGCACGGGCGAGCCTGGCAAAATCGCTTTGGTTGAGGACTGGGACATGATCCCGGGCGCGCGCGGCTGTACGCCGCAGACCTGCGCATTTCGTGACCTGTTCGCCGAGCTGAAGGCCGCCGGCGCCTCGCAGGTGTTCGGGCTCTCGACGCAGAGCAACGAATACCAGACCGAAATGGCGTCGCGGCTGCATCTGCCATTCCCCGTGCTCTCGGATGAGAAGCTGGAGCTCACGCGCGCGCTCACTCTGCCGACCATGGAGGTTGCGGGGCTGACGCTGATCAAGCGCATGGCGCTGATCATCGACGACGCCAGGATCACGCATGTGTTCTATCCGGTGTTTCCGCCCGACCGGAACGCCGGCGATGTGCTGGACTGGCTGAAGGCCAATCCCGTTAGCGCCTAATCGAGATCGGCTTTCACCTTCGCAAACACCGAGCGGAACATGTCAGGCGTCAGCACGCCTGTGTTCGTGTTGTAGCGCGAGCAGTGATAGCTGTCGTAGAGCCGGAACGGGCCAGCCTGATGCACCGCACCATGGCCGAACGGCGCTTGCGAGGCCTTCAGCTTTAGCGGCTTGAGCAGGGTGTCGTGCGCAATCCGCCCCAGCGCGATGATCGCCCGCAGGTTCGGCATCGTCTCGAGGTTCGCAACGAGAAACGGTCGGCAGGTGTTGATCTCCACCGGCAGCGGCTTGTTCTGCGGCGGCACGCAATGCACCGCGTTCGCAATCCGGCAATCCACCAGCTTCATACCGTCGTCGGGGCGCGCCTGATAGGTGCCGCTGGCAAAGCCGTATTCGATCAGGGTCGCGTAGAGCAAATCACCCGCATAGTCGCCGGTGAACGGCCGGCCCGTACGGTTGGCGCCCTGCATCCCCGGCGCGAGGCCGACGATGAGCAGGCGCGCCGTGATATCGCCGAACGGCGGAACCGGCGCGTTGTGCCAGGACGGCTCGCGCGCGCGGTTCGCCTCGCGAAAGGCGACCAGGCGCGGGCAGAGCGGACAGTCACGGTCGGGAACGAGGGCGGGGGGCTGGCGGCTTGACCGGGCCGCCTCACTCCTCGAAGTCGTCATCGCCCCTCGGCGCCATGGTGGTCGCGCGTTGGAGGAACTGCGGAGCGTGGTGGCGTCCCTCGCGCTCGCCGCGATCACGTGGCGCGGGGCGTTCGGACGGATCACGGCCGAGCTTGGATTGCAGCTCGACGAGATCGGTGAAGACGTCGGCCTGGCGGCGCAGCTCGTCGGCGATCATCGGCGGCTGGCTGGCGATGGTGGAGACCACGGTGACGCGCACGCCGCGGCGCTGCACGGCCTCGACCAGGGAGCGGAAGTCGCCATCACCGGAGAACAGCACCATCTGGTCGATGTGCTCGGCGAGCTCCATGGCGTCGACCGCAAGCTCGATGTCCATGTTGCCCTTGACCTTGCGGCGGCCGGAGGCGTCGATGAACTCCTTGGTCGCCTTGGTGACGACGGTGTAGCCGTTGTAGTCCAGCCAGTCGATCAGGGGACGGATCGAGGAATATTCCTGATCCTCGATGATCGCTGTGTAGTAGAACGCCCGCAGCAGCGTCCCGCGGCTCTGAAATTCCTTCAGCAGACGCTTGTAATCAATGTCGAAGCCGAGAGTTTTTGCCGTCGCGTAGAGATTGGCCCCATCGATGAAGAGCGCAATCTTGTTGGTAGGGGAAGGTGACATTCAGTTTGCTCGCGTAGTGTTCGTGATAAATTCGTTTATTGTTGGCGCGACGGCAGCCAGCCGCGCAATTCAAAGTGCTGCCGAAACCCGTCGAAACCGCAAATCCGGAGAAGTCGGGGCAATCAAGGTATAGTTATGGCGGACTTTCATACACCCGGCGCCGCCCTCAATGGCAGCCCGGGAAACCACCCATCCCAGCCCCAATGTGGAGGTACCAGAGCCGTTTGGCGAGGCCAAATCACAAATTGGCCTTGCGAAATCGCCCTGGCCCCTATAACTACCCCCAATCATCCACATATTTCGTCCCACCCACAACGGAGCGACAGTCTATGGCTCGCGTCACCGTAGAAGATTGTATCGACAAGGTCGACAACCGGTTTGACCTGGTCCTGCTGGCCGCCCACCGGGCCCGCATGATTTCGTCCGGTTCACAACTAACGGTTGACCGCGATAACGACAAGAACCCTGTTGTATCTTTGCGTGAAATTGCCGACCAGACCATCTCTCCGGAGGACCTCCGCGAGGAGCTCGTGCACTCCCTCCAGAAGTTCGTCGAGGTCGATGAGCCCGAGCCGGATACGGTGCCGCTGATCGGTTCCGCGGGCGCGAGCGTCGATGCGGACGACACGGAAGTTGCGGTTGAGCGCATGACCGAAGAGGAGCTCCTGAAGGGCCTCGAAGGGCTCGCGCCGCCGGAAGAGCAGCCGGAGGAAGACGAGTAATCGTCCTATCGTGATCTTCGAATTGTTGTGATCTTATCGAAGGCCCGAACCCGTGTTCGGGCCTTTGCTTTTGTTGCCGTTTTCGTGGTTACCATGGCGTTGTCGATTGGCGCCGCGCAGCTTGCATCGAATTGATCGGCCGCGCGCGCGATCGGCGCTAAGATGTATACAACGAGCCCTCCCTCGGCCCGTTTGAAGGCAGGACGCATGGTGTATCGACGCCGCAGACCAACGCAGATGCAGGCCGCAACCGAATCGGTTGCCGTGGCCCCGACTGCGCAGGTGGCGCGGCCGGCGAAGCCGCGTGCGCGCATGATGCGTCAATATGACCTCGTCGAGCGCGTTCGGTCCTACAATCCCAACACCAATGAAGACCTGCTGAACCGCGCCTATGTCTACGCCATGAAGGCGCACGGCTCGCAGACCCGCGCCTCCGGCGATCCGTATTTCTCCCACCCGCTCGAAGTGGCGGCGATTCTCACCGACCTGAAGCTCGACGACGCGACCATCGTCGCGGCATTGCTGCACGACACGATCGAGGACACCGAGGCGACGCGGGCCGAGATCGACCAGATCTTCGGATCGGAGATCGGCGCGCTGGTCGAGGGCCTGACCAAGCTGAAGCGGCTCGAGCTCGTCTCGCGCGAGGCCAAGCAGGCCGAGAATCTGCGCAAACTGTTGCTGGCGATTGCCGACGATGTCCGCGTGCTCCTGGTGAAGCTCGCCGACCGCCTGCACAACATGCGCACGCTGGAATTCGTGCCGACCGAATCGCGCCGGCGCATCGCCGAGGAGACGCTCGACATCTACGCGCCGCTCGCCGGGCGCATGGGCATGCAGGAAATGCGCGAGGAGCTGGAGGATCTGTCCTTCCGCACCCTCGATCCCGAGGCCTATTCTGTGGTGATGCAGCGGCTCGACGCGCTCGCCGAGCGCAACCGCAATCTGATCGGCGAGATCGAAGACCAGCTCTCCAACAATCTGCGCCACCGCGGCCTGGGCGCGCGGGTCTACGGCCGCCGCAAGAAGCCGTTCTCGATCTGGACCAAGATGGAGCGCAAGTCGGTCGGCTTCGAGCAATTGTCCGACATCTTCGGCTTCCGCGTCGTCGTCAACGACGTCGAGGCCTGCTACCGCGCGCTCGGCATCGTCCATACCACCTGGCCGGTCGTGCCGGGGCGTTTCAAGGACTACATCTCGACGCCGAAGCAGAACGATTATCGTTCGATCCACACCACGGTCATCGGTCCTGGCAACCAGCGCGCCGAACTCCAGATCCGCACCGAGGCGATGGACCAGATCGCCGAGCGCGGCATCGCCGCGCATGTGTTCTACAAGGAAGGCGAGGGCTCGCCGACCGAATTCCTCAAGCGCGAGTCCACCGCGTTCGCCTGGTTGCGTCACACCGTCGGCATCCTCTCCGAGAGTGCCAATCCCGAGGAATTCCTTGAGCACACCAAGCTCGAGCTGTTTCACGACCAGGTGTTCTGCTTCACCCCGAAGGGCAAGCTGATCGCGCTGCCGCGCCATGCCAATGTGATCGACTTCGCCTATGCGGTGCACACCGACGTCGGCAACAGCGCGGTCGGCTGCAAGATCAACGGCAAGTTCTCGCCGTTGTCCTCGGAGCTCCAGAACGGCGACGAGGTCGAGGTACTGACCTCGGAGGCGCAATCGGCACCGCCTTCGGCCTGGGAAACGCTTGCGGTCACAGGCAAGGCGCGCGCTGCGATCCGACGTGCCACGCGTACCGCCGTGCGTGACCAATATGTCGGCCTCGGCCGGCGCATCGTCGAGCGCCTGTTCGAACGCGCCAAGATCGAATATGCCGACGACAAGCTGAAGGGCGCGTTGCCGCGGCTCGCGCGCACCTCGATCGAGGACGTCATGGCGGCGGTCGGCCGCGGCGAGATCAAGGCCTCCCACGTCGCGCGCGCGATGTATCCCGACTACAAGGAGGAGCGCGTCGCGCGCTACGGCATCAAGAAGGGACTCGCCGCCAAGCTCAAGGAGAAGGCGGCGTCCGAGCCGCCGCGCAGCCCCGTCGCGATTCCGATCCGTGGCATCAATTCGGAGCTGCCGGTGAAGTTCGCGCCGAATGGCGGCGCCGTGCCCGGTGACCGCATCGTCGGCATCGTCACGCCGGGCGAGGGGATCACGATCTATCCGATCCAGTCGCCGGCGCTGAAGGATTTCGAGGAGGAGCCGGAGCGTTGGCTCGACGTGCGCTGGGACATCGAGGATTCCGTGCCGCAGCGCTTCCCCGCCCGCATCAAGGTCGAGAACGTCAACGAGCCCGGCGCGCTGGCGCAGATCGCGACCGTGATCGCCGAGCACGACGGCAATATCGACAATATCAGCATGCAGCGCCGCTCGCCCGACTTCACGGAGACGACGATCGACCTCGAAGTCTACGATTTGAAACATTTGAGCGCGATCCTGGCCCAGTTGCGCGCGAAGGCGGTCGTCGCCCGCGTCGAACGTGTTAATGGATAGGCGCCTTTCGGTCTGTTCTTGCGCTTACGAGAGTCCCTGCAATGCCCGCTCTTCCGCTCCGCCTCGGCGTCAATATCGACCATGTCGCGACCGTCCGTAACGCGCGCGGCGGCCGCCATCCCGATCCGGTCCGCGCGGCCTTGCTGGCGATCGAGGCCGGCGCTGACGGCATCACCGCGCATTTGCGCGAGGACCGCCGGCACATCCGCGACGAGGACATGGCGCGGCTGAAGGCCGGGATCTCCAAGCCGCTCAATTTCGAGATGGCGGCGACCGACGACATGATGCGGATCTCGCTCGCGACCAAGCCGCACGCGGTGTGCCTGGTGCCGGAGCGCCGGCAGGAGGTGACGACCGAAGGCGGCCTCGATGCGGTCGGCCAGCACAACGCGCTCGCGCCCTACATCGCGCGGCTCAACGATGCCGGCATCCGCGTCTCGCTGTTCATTGCCGCAGACCCCGCGCAGATCGAAATGGCGGCGCGGCTGCGCGCGCCTGTGATCGAGATCCACACTGGCGCGTGGTGCGATGCCGTGGTCGACGGCCACACCGAGAAAGCCGAGGCCGAGTGGCTGCGGATCGTGGCGGGCGTGAAGCTTGCGAAGAACGCGGGGCTCGAGGTCCATGCCGGGCATGGGCTCGATTATGCGACGGCGGAGAAGATCGCTGGCCTGCCGGAGATCATGGAGCTCAACATCGGCTACTACATGATCGGCGAAGCCCTGTTCGTCGGCCTCGCCGAGACCGTGCGCAGCATGCGCGCCGCAATGGATCGCGGCCGGAGCAGGGCATGATCATCGGCATCGGCTCCGACTTGATCGACATCACCCGTGTCGGCAAGGTGATCGAGCGCCATGGCGAGCGCTTCCTCGACCGCATCTTCACCGAGGCCGAGCGGGCCAAGGCGGAGCGGCGGGCCAAGAACGAGAAGATGGTGGTCGCAACCTATGCCAAGCGTTTTGCCGCCAAGGAGGCCTGCTCCAAGGCGCTCGGCACCGGGATCCGGCGCGGCGTCTGGTGGCGCGATATGGGGGTGGTCAACCTGCCGGGCGGGCGGCCAACCATGCGGTTGACCGGAGGCGCTCTGGCGAGGCTTCAGGCCCTGACGCCGGAGGGGTTCGAGGCCCGGATCGATCTGTCGATCACCGACGATTGGCCCCTGGCGCAGGCCTTCGTGATCATTTCCGCGGTGCCGCTGGTCAAGCCCTGATCGCCTGGCGGTCATTTTATAATTCGTATTGAAAATCAATGTCTTGCAGGTTTTTGATGAGATCCTTGATTGCGTGGCCCCCGACAACCGTCTAAAAGTCCGCCGACGCAGATCAGCCTGGGCGAATTCGGCTTTACGCCGGAATTGGCCCTCACTATCAGAATCAGGACAATCTCCTTGCACCGCGAAAGCGATGGGCCGTTCGCGGGAGGAGGGCGCTCTGTGACCGCCGGTCGGAATTGAGAGAGCAATGAGCGTGACTTCGGGAACAAAAACTGAGAGCGGCGTCGGCGAAACGATCCGGGTCGTGATCCATGCTCTCCTGATCGCGCTGGTGATCCGCACCTTCCTGTTCCAGCCCTTCAACATCCCGTCCGGCTCGATGAAGGCGACGCTGCTGGTCGGCGACTATCTGTTCGTCTCGAAATATTCCTACGGCTATAGCCACTACTCGATCCCGTTCTCGCCGCCGCTGTTCTCGGGACGTATCTGGGGTTCGGATCCGAACCGGGGCGACATCGTCGTGTTTCGGCTCCCGAAGGACGACTCCACCGATTACATCAAGCGCGTGATCGGCCTTCCCGGTGACCGCGTCCAGATGAAGGACGGCCTGCTCTACATCAACGACACGCCGGTCGAGCGGCAGCGCATGAGCGAATATGTCGGCGAGGATCCGTGCGGCTCCGAAGGCGGTGGCATCTCGCGGGTGAAGCGCTGGAAGGAGACGCTGCCGAATGGCGTGTCCTATGAGACGCTGGATTGCGCCGACCATGGCTACATGGACGACACCAACGTCTACACCGTGCCACCCGGCCATTTCTTCATGATGGGCGACAACCGCGACAATTCCACCGACAGCCGCTTTCTCGGCCAGGTCGGCTATGTACCGGCGGAAAATCTGATCGGCCGCGCCCAGATGATCTTCTTCTCCATCGGCGAGGGCGAGCACGCCTGGATGTTCTGGCGCTGGCCGTGGTCGGTGCGCTGGAATCGCTTCTTCAAAATCGTCCGATGAAAGACGAAGCCAAGGACATCACGACCCAACCGATCGAGGCGCAAGCCGCTCCTGAGGGCGAAGCTGCAACAAAGGCGCTCGCCACCAAGGCCGCTGAAACGAAGACTCCTGCGAAGAAGAAGCGGGTGAGGGGCAGCAAGGCCAAGGACAAGGCGGCGGCCGACGCAAATGCTGCGCTCGAGGCGCGTATCGGGCACGGCTTTGCCGATCCGAACCTGCTGATGCAGGCGATCACGCATGTCTCGGCGCTGAAGTCCGGGCGCAAGCGCGGCGACAGCTACCAGCGGCTGGAATTCCTCGGCGACCACGTGCTCGGTCTCGTCGTGTCCGACATGCTCTATCACGCCTTTCCAAACGCCGATGAGGGCGAGCTGTCGAAGCGCCTCGCCGAGCTCGTGCGCAAGGAGAGCTGCGCCGATGTCGCAAAATCGCTCGGGCTGCTCGACGACATCAAGCTCGGCTCGGTCGGCCCCGCCGCCGACGGCCGCCTGCGCAAGTCGATCCTCGGCGACATCTGCGAGGCCGTGATCGGCGCCATCTTCCTCGACGGCGGCCATGCGGCGGCATCCGAATTCGTCAAGCGCAACTGGACCGAGCGCATGCACAAGCCGCGGCGGCCGCTGCGCGATCCCAAGACCGTGCTCCAGGAATGGGCACAGGGAAAGGGACTGCCGACGCCGGTCTATCGCGAGGTCGAGCGCACCGGGCCGCATCACGATCCGCAGTTCCGCGTCGCGGTCGACCTGCCGGGGCTGGCGCCGGCCGAAGGCATCGGCGGCAGCAAGCGCGCGGCGGAGAAGGTTGCGGCCTCCGTCATGATCGAACGCGAAGGCGTTGGCGGCGGCAATGATGGCTGAAACGAGCGAGGCACCGGCTGCGACGCGCTGCGGCTTCGTGGCGCTGATCGGCGCGCCCAATGTCGGCAAGTCCACGCTGGTCAACGCGCTGGTCGGCGCCAAGGTCACGATCGTCTCGCGCAAGGTGCAGACCACGCGCGCGCTGATCCGCGGCATCGTGATCGAGAACAACGCGCAGATCATCCTGGTCGATACGCCCGGCATCTTCCTGCCGAAGCGGCGACTCGATCGCGCCATGGTCTCGACGGCCTGGAGCGGGGCGCATGACGCCGATCTCGTCTGCGTTCTGCTCGATGCCAAGACCGGGATCGACGAGGAGGCCGAGGCGATCCTCACCAAGGCCGCCAGCGTCAACCACGAGAAGATTCTGGTCATCAACAAGGTCGACCTGGTCCAGCGCGAGACACTGCTGGCGCTGGCGCAGGCGGCGAACGAGCGCATGAAGTTTGCGAAGACCTTCATGATCGCGGCGATCTCGGGCGACGGCGTCGACGACATCCGCGCCACGCTCGCCGAGATGGTGCCGCCGGGCCCGTACCTCTATCCCGAGGACCAGATGTCGGACGCGCCGATGCGGCAGCTGGCGGCCGAGATCACGCGCGAAAAGATCTATCAGAAGCTGCACCAGGAATTGCCCTACCAGTCCACTGTCGAGACCGACAAATGGGAGGAGCGCAAGGACAAGTCGGTGCGCATCGAGCAGACGATCTTCGTGGAGCGCGAGAGCCAGCGCAAGATCGTGCTCGGCAAGGGCGGCGCCACCATCAAGTCGATCGGCGCGGACTCGCGGAAAGAGCTGATGCAGATCCTGGATGCGCCGGTGCATCTGTTCCTGTTCGTCAAGGTGCGCGAGAACTGGGGTGACGATCCCGATCGCTACCGCGAGATGGGCCTGGAATTTCCCAAAGAATAAGCAAGAACAGATCGGTATCCGATGAGCGTGCCCCGTAACGTCCAGCGCTTCGAAGCGTTGCTCTATGCATCGCTGATGCTGGATGCCCTGTCGGTCGCAGTGCAGGACCGAACGCCAAATGCCGAGATGACCGAGCAGATGATCATGACGGCGACCCTGCTCGCGGGTGGCATGATCCTGCTGCTGGTCTATTTCGTCTGGTTGGCCGCGCATTGGCGCAAGAACTGGCCGCGCTGGGTGCTGGGAGCAGCACTGGTGCTATCGGTGATCTCGCTCGCGCAGATCATCGGCGAGCGGGGCCTCGAGCTCGACAGCGTCATCGAGATCGTGTCCTGCGTGCTGACGGCGTTCGGGCTGTATTTTTCCTTCAGCGGCGATGCCCAGGGCTGGTTCAACGCGTGATCGAAATTGGTGGGCACGCTTCGCTTTGCCCACCCTACGATCGCTCGAATTGCGCTACACTTCGCGCCATGGAATGGACCGACGAAGGCATTGTGCTGGGCGTGCGGCGGCATGGCGAGAGTAGCGCTATCGTCGAGCTGCTGACTCGCGGCCACGGCCGGCATCTCGGGCTCGTGCGCGGTGGCGCCGGCTCGCGGCTGCGGCCGCTCTTGCAGCCCGGCAACAGCGTCAGCGCGGTGTGGCGGGCGCGGCTCGACGAGCATCTCGGCACCTATGCCATCGAGGGGTTGAAGCTGCGCGCGGCGACGCTGCTGGGATCGTCGCATGGTGTTTATGGCGTCACTCATCTTGCCTCGATTGCACGGCTGCTGCCGGAGCGCGATCCGCACGAGCAGATCTTTGCGATGCTCGAGCATTCGCTCGACGATTTCGACGATATCGGCAGCGCCGCCGTGCACGTGATCCATTTCGAGCTGGCCATGCTCGGAGAACTCGGCTTCGGGCTCGCGCTCGAAAACTGCGCGGTGACTGGGGAGACCACGGACCTGATCTACGTCTCGCCGAAATCCGGCGGCGCGGTGTCACGCACGGCAGGTGAGCCGTGGCGCGACCGGCTGTTGCGGCTGCCACCGTTCCTGCGTCAGGGCCAGATGCACGACGACCTCACCGACGAGGATCTCCAGGACGGCTTCCGGCTCACCGGCCTATTCCTGCTGCGCCACGTGCTGGAGCCGCGAGGACAGGGGCATTCCGACGCGCGGGCCGGCTTCATCAGCGCCCTGACACGGCAGCAGGCCAAAGCGGCGCTCCCGGCGCCATGAGCTGACTGAGTCTCTGCCCTGCCTCAGGACATGTTTCTCCGGAACGAATTGTGCTTGTACCAGTTGGCCGAGCAGGTTCCACAACGGGGATAGCCTAAATGTTGATCAGGGGACTCGTATTGTCAGCCGCGCTGGTCGCGGTTGCGCCGGACGCGATAGCCGGCGAGCCGCAACCGGGCGTGTTTCGCCGCGCCTCCTGCACCGTCGTCAGGTACTATGTGGCGAAATATTCCGCTGCGGCCGCAGAGACATGGGCGAGATCCAAGGGCGCGACCGAGGCTGAAATCGAGGCCGCCCGCCGTTGCCTGACCAACGCGCCTGTGACCGCACAGGCCAAGGTTCAGCCCACCGTGACTGCCGGCTGGGCAGGCCAGTAACGACCCACAGGGAACCAATCGATCCTTGCCCGATTCGCTTCCACGGTTTAACCGGGCGGCATGGGAAAACGAATCGTTCCGCCGGAAGAACCGGCCGAAATTCACGACGTTCCGCTGCGTGAGGCGCTGGAAGAGCGCTATCTCGCGTATGCGCTCTCGACCATCATGCATCGCGCGCTGCCAGATGCGCGCGACGGCCTGAAGCCGGTGCACCGGCGCATCCTCTACGGCATGCGCCTGCTCAGGCTCGACCCCGGCACGGCCTTCAAGAAGTCCGCCAAGATTGTCGGCGACGTGATGGGCTCGTTCCATCCGCATGGCGACCAGGCGATCTACGACGCCATGGTGCGTCTCGCGCAGGACTTCTCCTCGCGCTATCCGCTGGTCGACGGCCAGGGCAATTTTGGCAATATCGACGGCGATAACCCCGCCGCCTACCGCTACACCGAAGCGCGCATGACCGACGTCGCGCGGCTTCTGCTCGACGGCATCGACGAAGACGGTGTCGAATTCCGCGCCAATTACGACGGCCAGTCGAGGGAGCCGGTCGTGCTGCCAGGCGGCTTCCCGAACCTGCTCGCCAACGGCGCGCAGGGCATCGCGGTCGGCATGGCGACCTCCATCCCGCCGCATAACGCCGCCGAGCTCTGCGACGCGGCGCTGCATCTGATCGAGAAGCCCGACGCGAAGTCGAAGGCCCTGCTGAAATGGGTCAAGGGCCCGGATTTCCCGACCGGCGGCATCTGTGTCGATTCCAAGCAGGCGATCGCGGAGGCCTACACCACCGGCCGTGGCTCGTTCCGCGTCCGCTCGAGATGGGAGCAGGAGGAGGGCGCACGCGGCACCTGGGTCGTCGTCGTCACCGAGATCCCCTTCCTGGTGCAGAAGTCGCGCCTGATCGAGAGGGTCGCCGAGCTGCTGGACCAGAAGAAGCTGCCGCTGGTCGGCGACATCAGGGACGAGTCGGCCGAAGACGTCCGCATCGTGATCGAGCCGAAGTCGAAGAACGTCGATCCCGCGCTGATGATGGAATCGCTGTTCCGGCTCACCGAGCTCGAGAACAAGATTCCGCTGAATCTCAACGTGCTGATCAAGGGCCGCATCCCCAAGGTGGTGGGGCTCGCGGAGTGCCTGCGCGAATGGCTCGACCATCTGCGCGACGTGCTGATCCGCCGGACCAGCTATCGCAAGGTGCAGATCGAGAACCGGCTCGAGGTGCTCGGCGGCTTCCTGATCGCGTTTCTGAATATCGACGAGGTGATCAGGATCATCCGCAACGAGGATGAGCCGAAGCCGGCGCTGATGAAGCGGTTCAAGCTCACCGAGGTGCAGGCCGAAGCCATCCTCAACATGCGGCTGCGCTCGTTGCGCAAGCTCGAGGAAATGGAGATCCGCACCGAGGACAAGAACCTCCGCAACGAGCTCAAGGGTGTCAACGCCATCCTCGCCTCCGAGACCGAGCAGTGGAAGAAGGTCGGCGAGCAGGTCGGCAAGGTCCGCGACATGTTCGGACCGAAGACGCCGCTCGGCAAGCGCCGCACCACCTTCGCCGACGCCCCCGAGCACGATCTCGCCGCGATGGAGGAAGCTCTCGTCGAGCGCGAGCCGGTCACCGTCGTCGTCTCCGACAAGGGCTGGATCCGCACCATGAAGGGCCATGTCGAGGATCTCTCGGGGCTCGCCTTCAAGCAGGATGACAAGCTCGGCTTCGCCTTCTTCGCCGAGACCACGTCGAAGCTGTTGTTGTTCGCCACCAACGGCAAGTTCTATTCGCTTGATGTGGCGAAGCTGCCCGGCGGCCGCGGTCATGGCGAGCCGATCCGCCTGTTCATCGACCTCGAGCAGGAGGCCGCGCCCGTCGCGCTGTTCGTCAACAAGGGCGGACGCAAATTCCTGGTCGCGAGCCACGAGGGCCAGGGCTTTGTCGTCAACGAGGACGATTGCGTCAGCACGACCAAGAAGGGCAAGCAGGTCCTCAACGTCGACATGCCGAACGAGGCGCGCGCGATCACCGAGGTGCTCGGCGACACCGTCGCGGTCATCGGCGACAACCGCAAGATGCTGGTCTTCCCGCTCGACCAGGTGCCGGAGATGGCGCGTGGCCGCGGCGTGCGCTTGCAGAAGTACAAGGACGGCGGCCTGTCGGACATTGCAGTGTTCGACGCCAAGGCGGGCCTCACCTGGAAGGACTCCGCGGGCCGCGAATTCTCGGCGACCATGAAGGAGCTCGCCGAGTGGCAAGGCACTCGCGCGGATGCCGGCCGCCTTCCGCCGAAGGGCTTCCCGAAGTCGAACAAGTTCGGCAAGGCGATCGGGTAATCGCTCTCTTATTCCTGATGTACAGCAATGCTCTTGCATGGCTGTATCGGTCTGCGCGGCCTGATACCGTCCGCCATCCCGGTGTTCTGGAACTTTGAGAAGTAACGCGATGTACGATGTCATTGTTGTCGGCGGCGGCTCAGCCGGTGCCGCTATGGCCGCACGGCTCTCCGAGGATCCTGCACGACGCGTGCTGCTGCTCGAAGCCGGTCTCGACTGGCGCGCCGACGAGGCGCCCTGGGAGGTGCGGACGCCCAATCCCATTCCGATCATCCACCAGCGCGAGTACCAGGAGAAATGGCAGTGGCCTGATCTCTTGACGCGCCGGGTGGCGGGACAGGAGCCGCGCTTCTACTGGCGCGGCAAGGGGCTCGGCGGCTCATCGATGATGAACGGCCAGATCGCCATCCGCGGCGTTGCCGACGCATTCGACGAATGGGCGGCCAATGGCTGCACCGGCTGGTCGGCCAAAGAGGTGATGCCGCTGTTCTCCGTGATCGAGGACGATCTTGAGTTCAGCGACGCCGCAGGCCATGGCCGCGGCGGACCGCTGCCGGTCTATCGCGCGCCGCCGGAAAAATGGGGCCCGATCGATCAGGGCTTGCGCGATGCGGCGCTGGCGAGCGGCTATCCCTGGTGCGCGGACGTCAATGGCCCGGACGGCGAGGGCGTCGCCTGCTATCCCATCAACAGCCGCGACGGCCGTCGCATCACGACGAACGAAGGTTATCTCGAGCCCGCGCGCGGCCGCGCCAATCTGGAGATCCGGGGCAAGACGCTGGTCGATCGCGTGCTGATCAGCGACGGAAGGGCGACCGGCCTGCGCGTCCATGTCGAGGGGCAGGGCACCCAGGAGATCAGCGCGCGCCATATCGTGCTCTGCGCCGGCGCGATCCACAGCCCGGCGATCCTGCTGCGCTCCGGCATCGGCCCGGCCGACGAGCTGAAGGCGATGGGGATCGCGGTCGAGCGCGACCTGCCGGTCGGCCGGCATTTCTTCGACCACCCGCTGTTTCGCGCCACGATCCAGCTCCACGAAAAGCTGCGGCCGACTGACCCCGACACCCGCCACACCAATTGCTGCGTGACCTATTCCTCGGGCCTCGCCAATGGCGGCAAGCGCGACATGATCCTGATCGCCTTCAACCATCGCGGCATCGGCATGCCAGGTGCGATCGGCGCCGGGCTGTTCAATGCGTATTCGCGCGGCACGCTGAAGCTGGCTTCGACCGATCCCAGTATCGATCCGGTCGTCGAGGAGAACATGCTGGCCGATCCCCGCGACATGCTGCGAATGATGGATGCCGTGAAACGGCTCGCCGTGATCACCTCGCAGCCGGCGCTTTCCGGCATCGCGGACTGGATCCGACTGACCGACACCGATCTGACATTGCCGCAGGCCGCCGCGCTGCCGGATCGCGAGCTCGATGCGCTGCTGCGCCGTGAAACCGGCGACATCCAGCACGCCGCCGGCAGCTGCCGCATGACCGGCGCCGACGATGACGACGGCGTGGTCAATCCCGACGGCACGGTGAAGGGGATCGCGGGCCTGCGCGTTGCCGACGCCTCGATCATGCCGTCGGATTGCCGGGCCAACACCCACTTCACGACGGTGGTGATCGGCGAGGCGATCGCGCGGATGATGATGCGGTAGTGCTACTGCATCCGCGTCATTGCGAGCGGAGCGAAGCAATCCAGAGTCCTTCCGCGGAGACAGTCTGGATTGCTTCGCTCCTGTTCAGCCCGGGGACATAGCTTACACCTGTTCGGGGACATGGTTGACACTTTTGGATCATCCTAGATCGATCGCCGCGATCTGGTGCGCGGCGAAGAAGATGCCGAACCTGCCGTCGGTATTGAGTGGACGGATCGCAAGCCGTTCGCCGCGGAAGGCCTGCGGAACCTTCCACAATTTGCCTTTGAAGCTGACATAGGCCTTGGTGGTGGAGACGGAACGGACGACCTCGTGCTCGTCGTATTCCACCGCGGGCAATCTGTCCGGCATTTCCCGCGAACTGGGTTGGTACCGGCTTGCCGGAACGTTGTAGTTCAAAGCCTCATGCGGCCGATCGAGATTGTAGACGGCTCGCCATTGGTCGAATGCGCGCTGCACCTCGGCAAGGTCGCGGTAGCGCCTGAAGGCAAATACCTCGGCCTTCAGCGTGCGATGGAAGCGTTCGTTCTTTCCTCGGCTCTGCGGATGATACGGCCGGCTGTGGATCACCCGGACGCCAAGCTTCAAAAGCCAGACCGTCAGCCCGGTCCAGGGGTCTTCAAGGGTGAAGCCCCAGGGGCCGCCATTGTCGACGAACATCGCATCGGGGAGGCCGTACCGGCGGAATGTCTCCCTCAGATGCCCTTGCACGGTCGAACCTCGCTCGTTGTCACAAGCAGCCAGGCACAACGAGAACCGCGAGTGATCGTCCAGCATCGTCAGCGGGTGGCAGGATACGCCGTCCTCGAGGGGGCTGTGTCCCTTGAAGTCCATCTGCCAGAGCTGATTGGGTGCCTCCTTCTCGAAGCGGATGTAGGGCTGTCCAGGTCTCCCCGCAGGTTCGCTCACGCGATCGTAGCGACGCAGGATCTCGTGCGTCGTCGATATCGCCGGCACGGCTTGCCGGTCGCGCTTTAGACGATGCAAAATCTTGCGCGCCCCCCAGGCCGGGTGGACATCGCGCAAGGCCACAATCTGCTGCTCGATCGCAGCCTCAGTACGATCCGGGCTGTGATGCGGCCGGCGCGAGCGATCGGCCAGCGTCGTATCCCCTGCATCATAGCGCTCGATCCACTTGTAACCAGTCTGGGCACTAATCCCGAACTGCCGGCACAGCTTCCGCCGGTTCACTCCTTCCTGCTTAGCAAGCATCACAAACTCGCGCCGCTGGTCCATGACAGACACCTCTCGCCACGGCATGGCTCGCCCCCTTGTTCGACGAATCCAGCCGATTTTGATGTGTCAACCATGTCCCCGAACAGGTGTAAGCTATGTCCCCGGGCTGAACACTGCGCTCGCAATGACGGAGCGAGCGGCGAGGCCATCGCTCTCCAATTCATATTTCAAACAGCAGACGCACTATCGCGTTCTCGCGGCGTCTTTCGCCCGAGTTTTGTCTCTCGCACACGCCCTCGTGGAGACAAGGGCGCAGGGAAGGCCGGGCGCCGGCTGGCACCCGCGATCCGTGCGCTGTAGAAATGCACACGGGGTGGACCACAGGTCTCGCCGGTCGCCCGGCCTTCCCTGCGCGATGGTTTTACGGCGTACTTCGCGCTCTCCCCGGGGAGCGATGCACTATTGCCCCCGTCGGCTAACGGATCACCGATGCGCGTGCCCGGTCGAGCCGCCACATCACCGCTAGCCTTGACGCACAGACCCCGGGCGTCAGGACCACACGACTTGGCCGTCCGCGCACGTCTTCGCTGGGACTTCGTGCGCTGGCGTGTGCTCGCGCCCGAAGCCATGCGAAGACGCTGTCAGCGCCGTGTCGTCGGCACGGGGAGTCTTGCTCACGGTTTCCCGCCCTGCAAATGCCCGCCGCGCCCGACGCCGTCGCGTCCATCGCTGCCCAGCCCGCGGTTCGTGACGATCGCGATCCGCCCCTTGTCTCGGGCCAGGGTGCTTTGTCTGTACGACAAATCCGAATTTCGGTAAAGCGGAATATATTTGCGCGGAGCGCTTGACGTGCTGCCGGTGTTTTGCCCGACAGGCATTTTTTCGCGGGGCGCGCCTCAATTTCCGGCGGTGCCGACCAGGCGAGGGCGGTTGCGGTTTACGAGCGAACGCTCGGCCGGTAGCGCCCGCAGCCAGTCGCGGAAGCTGACGATTTCGGGACAATCCGCGGTGCCTTCAGGCGCGATCAGCCAATCACCCAAACCGGATCCCTCGTTGATCCGGTCGCAGCGATAGCCCGGATGGTGGCTGACACCGCGGGCGATCAGCATGTCGGCCTTGCCCTCGACCAGCTCGTGCAGGCCGGCGGGCTGGAGCACCCGCAGGCCGATCTCCGCATGCGCGCTGCGAAACGCCGCCAAGTCGAGACGGCGCAAATCCAGGCTGCCATGGACCCCAAGCTGGAGCAGCACCGCACCCGCCGGCTTCAATTGCGAGGTCGCCTCGGCAATGAGGCGAAAGCCATCGGATATCCCGGGCAGATAGGCTTGGCCTGCCGCGGTCAGGACAAGCTGCTTATGCAGCCGCCCGAACAGCTGCACGCCGAGGCGCGCCTCCAGCGCTTTCACCTGCTGCCCGACGGCGGCGGGCGTCACGTGCAGCTCGTGCGCGGCGAGCTTGAAACTGAGATGCCGCGCGGCGGCTTCGAAGGCGCGGAGCGCGTTGAGGGGTGGAAGGGCGTAGGTCATCGCGCGGCAGTTTGACACCGATGGGTCGTGGCCTTGCAATAGATTTTCTTGCGCTGAACAGCAGGAATGATGCTTTGCGCCGCGGCGATGTCAGCGGATACGGTCAGCGTGCCATCCGGAGAACACCATGCCCCGCCGACTGGATCATCTCGTTGTTTGTGTCCACGATCTCGAACAGGCTGCGCTGGATTGGCGAAAGCTGGGCTTCAACCTCACGCCGACCGGTGTGCACCCGTTTGGAACCAGCAACCGCCTTGCGCAATTCGCCGACAATTTCGTGGAGTTGCTGGCCGTCACGGACGATGCGTTGGTGTCCCCAGCAGCGCCCGGCCATTTCAGCTTCGCAGCCCACAACCGGGATTTTCTGAAGCGGGCCGAAGGCATGTCGATGCTGGTCTTGCATAGCACCGACGCCCACGCCGATGCGGCACGCTTCAGGGCCGAGCGCATCGGCGACTATGCGCCGTTCGATTTTGGCCGCGATGCGGTGCTGCCGGGCGGAGGCACGGCACGGGTCGCATTTTCGCTGGCCTTTGCCACCGATCCCGCCATGCCTGGAATCGCATTCTTTACCTGCCAGCAGCGTCACCCGCCGGAACTGTTTTGGAAGCCCGAGTATCAGCGGCACGCCAACGGCGCCGCGCGCGTGATCGAGATCGTGATGTCGGCCGAGGAGCCGGCGGCGCATCGCGACTTCCTCGAGCGGCTGATGGAATGCCCGGCCGAGCTTGCGCCGGGCCGGCTGACGGTCGGCGACAGCGATAACCGGATCACATTGCTCGGCCCGTCAGAACTGGCGCGCCGGTTACCGGGCCTCGCGAGCAGCTCGTCGCCGAGCTTTCGCGCTGCGCGTCTGGCAGTCGTCGATCTCGGTGCGACCCGGCGGGCATTGGAGAGCAACAGCGTCAGCTTCGCGATGATCGGCGGCGCGCTGCTGGTCCCGCCGGTCGCGCCGCACGGCCTGGCGCTGGAATTCGTCGAACAGGAGGCAAACTGACATGGCGCTCCACCCCTTCTATGAATCGCATCGCGGTGCCATGGAGGCTGCTATGCGCCATCGTCTCGACCTTGCGGAACCGATGCTGCGCGAGCGTGCTTATCTGTCCGACATGGGTGGGATCAAGCGGGAGGTGATGGACGAATTCGAGATCGTGCTCACGCAAATGCCCTATGTGGGGGGCGCGGCAAGCCGCATGAGCGATTTCTTCATGCGGCTCATAGGCTTCATGGCCATCAGCCGGGTGCTGCGGCGACACGGCGTGCCGCTGCCCGTGATCGGCGAGATCGAGCGGGAGACTTACAAGGCGCAATTGCTGACCGAGCCCGAAGCCGAGCGTCTTGCCGCGGGGCGTCAGTTCATGTCGCGGGAGAACCAGGCCTTGCTGCGCGAGCAGGCCGCGAAAAGCCATCTGCAAGAGTTTCCGGAAGATTTCGTCTACGATTTCGTCGCGCCCGGCCCGCGCGACAGCTTTGAATTCGGCATCAACTACAGGGCATGCGGCTTCTGCAAATTTGCGGCCCGACATGGCGACAAGGAGATCCTGCCGAACATTTGCGGCCTTGATTTCGACGCCTACGCAACGCGAGGCATCCGCCTGGAACGGACCCAGACATTGGCTGGTGGCGCGAACCACTGCGACTTCCGCTTCTCCCGGCTTCCGGCGGACTAGATCACCCCTGCCAGCCGCAACCCCACGCCGGCCGCGCAACTGCCCGCCAGCACCGTCAGCATGCCGAGCTTGAAGCGGAAGATCGCGGTTGCGGCCGCGATGGCCAGCAGCAGTGCGGGGACATCGACGCTGGTCAGCACCGGCATGTCGAAGGCAAACGGAAAGGCGTGCACCGGTACGGTCTGGTGGAACAGCGTGTGCAGCGCGAACCAGATCGAGAGGTTGAGGATCACGCCGACGACGGCGGCGGTGATCGCGCTGAGCGCGCCGGCAAGTCCCTTGTTGCCGCGCAGGAGCTCGACATAGGGCGCGCCGAGGAAGATCCAGAGGAAGCAGGGCGTGAACGTGACCCAGGTCGCGAGCAGGCCGCCGAGCGTTGCGGCGAGCATCGGCGACAGTCCGCCCGGATCGCGATAGGCCGCCATGAAGCCCACGAACTGGAGCACCATGATCAGCGGGCCCGGCGTGGTCTCGGCCATGCCGAGGCCGTCGAGCATCTCCTGCGGCTTCAGCCAGTGATAATGCTCGACCGCCTGCTGGGCCACATAGGCGAGCACCGCATAGGCGCCGCCGAAGGTGACCAGCGCCATCTTCGAGAAGAACAGCGCGATCTGGCTGAACACGTTGGCCTGTCCGAGCCCCACGAGCAGCGCGATCACCGGCACCAGCCACAGTGCCAGCCACATTGCACCGACGCGGATCGCGCGTCCGGTATCGGGGCGGACGTGGTCGGGCACGGCCTCGCCCAGCATGCTGTCGATCGCGGCAGCGCCGCCGCTGGGGCCGTGGCCGGCCGGCGCGAATTCCGGACGGCCTTGCCTCGCGCCGACATAGCCGATCACGCCGGCGGCGATGATGATGATCGGGAAGGGGACGGCGAAGAAGAAGATCGCGACGAAGGCGATGGCGGCGAGCGCAATCATGATGCGGCTCTTCAGCGCGCGCTTGCCGACGCGTACCACGGCCTCGACGACGATGGCGAGCACGGCAGCCTTGAGCCCGAAGAACAACGCCTCGACGAAGCTGACATTGCCGAAGGCGGCATAGACGTAGCTCAGGCCCATGATCGCGATGATGCCGGGCAGGATGAACAGGCCGCCCGCCATCAGCCCGCCCGCGGTGCGGTGCATCAGCCAGCCGACATAGGTCGCAAGCTGCTGCGCCTCCGGCCCCGGCAGCAGCATGCAGTAATTCAGCGCATGCAAAAAGCGGCCTTCGGAGATCCAGTTCTTCTCCTCGACCAGGATGCGGTGCATCACCGCAATCTGGCCCGCGGGCCCGCCAAAGCTCAAGGACGCGACGCGGAGCCAGACGCGAAAGGCCTCGCCGAAGCTGATGCCGTGACCGGCATCAGCTCCTGCTTGAAGGTTGCGGGTATCCATTACGCCTTCACCTTGTTGGTCGGCCAATTGTGGGTCTCGGCGGTGGCGTCGCGGCACCAGCGGTAGAAGGCGTCATAGAGCAGCATGCCGGCCTCGAGCTGCTCGAGGTCGTCGTCATACATCCGCGACAGCCCGAGCGAGGCTGCGAGCAGGCCCGGAGCTTCCGGCGCGAGATCAGGCCGGGCGGTGTCGGCGCCGCGCACCAGCGTTGCAAGGCGCAGCAGTGCTGGCGTCGCGATCCCGAATTCCTCGATCATGACGTCGAAGGTGCAGAGCTCGCCGCGGTGGCTCCAGAACACGTTCTCGATGTCGAAGGGCGCGGCGTTGAAGCGCTCGCCGACGGCGACCACCTCGGACGGCGCCACATACAGAAACACCGCGTTGGGATCGACGAAGCGGCGGATCAGCCAGGGGCAGGCGATGCGGTCGATCTTCGGTCGGGCCCGCGTGACCCAGACAGTGCGGCCCTTGGCGTCGCGCGGCGGCAGCTTGGTCGCGTCGACCAGGGGCAGCTTTGCCGCCTTCCAGGCTTCGAAGCCGCCCTCCAACGTCTCGGCGGGGATGCCGAGCTGCCTGAGCCAGGCCGCCGTGCCCTGCGCGAGCTTTGCGCCGCGCAGGCAGGAGACGATTGCCGTGCGGCCGGCGAAGTCACCGCCCCAGTCCGGGACATTGTCGTGGCTGAGCTTGATCGAGCCGGGAATCAGCCGCCGGTCGGCGGCAAAATCCTCGTCCGTCCGCACGTCGATCAGGGCAGGGGCGTTTGCCGTGCCGATCAGCCGTGCCAATTTGTCAGAAGATATCGTTGTGTAGGAAGACATGATGCGCCCTCGTAAAATCAAACGGGACGCGATACTTGGGCATGTCGCCTCGTGGGGAGATCGCTCAAATCCCCATGAGCGGCATTACAGCGAAACCGCGCCGGGCTGTCAATCGGCTCGTTTCCTTGATTTTGTCCTGATGTCCCGCAGGTCTATATTGCGGGTCAACGGACCGGACCTTTCGGAGAGCCTTCGATGCATTCCCATTCCATTGACCAATGGACCCATGACCACGCCTTCCTCGGCGACAAGCACGACGAGAATGAGCGGCGCACCTGGCTCGTGGTCGTCCTGACACTGGTCATGATGGTCGGCGAGATCGTCGCCGGCTCGCTGTTCGGCTCGATGGCGCTGCTCGCCGACGGCTGGCACATGGGCACGCATGCGGCAGCGCTCGGCATTGCCGCCTTCGCCTACCGCTTCGCGCGCCGGCACCTGGGGAACGCGCATTTCACCTTCGGCACCGGCAAATTCGGCGATCTCGCCGCTTTCTCCAGCGCGATCATCCTCGGCCTGATCGCGGTCGAGATCGCCTATGAGAGCGTGCTGCGGCTGATCAATCCGGTGTCGATCGTCTATGGCGAGGCCATTGCGGTCGCAGCGCTTGGCCTCTGCGTCAACCTCGCCAGCGCCTGGCTGTTGCGCGACAACCATGATCATCACCACCACGGCCATGATCACGGTCATGCGCATGACCACGACGATCACGATCACGACCACGACCACGACCATCACCACCATCATCACGACAACAACCTCCGCGCAGCCTATATCCATGTCATGGCTGATGCCGCGACCTCGGTGCTGGCGATCGGTGCGCTGCTGGTGGCGCGGTATTCGGGATGGGTCTGGGCCGATCCGGCGGTCGGCCTGATCGGCAGCGCCGTGATCGCGAGCTGGGCGTTCGGCCTGATCAGGAGCTCCGGCGCGGTCTTGCTCGATGTGCGCGCGGACGAGACGCTGGAGCGGACCATCCGCACGCGGATGGAGGTCGGCGACGACCGCGTCACCGACCTGCATCTGTGGCAGGTCGGCCCCGGCCATTGCGCCGTGCTGGTCTCGGTGGTGTCGGACCAGCCAAGGCAGCCGGCGGTCTACAAGCAGCGGCTCGCCGGATTGAGGGGGCTGAGCCACGTCACGGTCGAGGTCGAGACTTGTCCGCACTAGACCTTGTCCGCGCTAGACTTGCTCACACTGGACTTGCCCACACTGGACTTGCCCACATCAGACCTGCCCGCATTGATGTGATCGGCGGGGCCGGGAATTTTCACCCGCGGCCGGGTTTGGTCATCGGTATCGGCGCGCGCCCTCGCGCGTCACGGTCAAAAGGAACAACAACCATGCGTCGGGTCGGCCTTGTCCTCTCCGCCATCGCTCTCCTCCTGTCCGCCTCGGCGGCGTCCGCGCAGTCGGAAAAGCCGGGGGTCGAGAAGCTCTACATCATGAATTGCGGGGAGGGTGTTGCCGGCGACATCGGGCGCTGGTCGCCCGGGGTGAATGAAGGCCAGTCGATGGACTTCGTCGACACCTGCTATCTCATCAAGCACACGAAGGGCTGGTTCCTGTGGGACACCGGCATCCCCGATGCGGTCGCCGCGATGCCGAACGGGCTCACGCCGGCCGATCCGAAGGCCGTGACCTGGAAGCGGCCGAAGACGCTCGCCTCGCAGCTCGAGCAGATCGGCGTCAAGCCGGCCGACGTCAAGGCGATGGGTATCTCGCACACCCATCCCGACCATATCGGCAATGTCGAGATGTTCCCGCAGGCCATGCTCTACGTGCAGAAGGCCGAATATGACTGGCCGGGCGCCAACAACGAGCCGCGCTTCAAGCCCTCGCATCCGGTCGAGCTCCTGTCGGGCGACAAGGACGTGTTCGGCGACGGCAGCCTGACCATCCTCTCGACGCCCGGCCACACGCCGGGGCACCAGTCGCTGCTGGTGAAACTGCCGAAGACCGGCGCGGTGCTGCTGTCCGGCGACGCCGTCCACTTCAAGAGCAATTGGGAGAACCGGCGCGTTCCCGTCAACAATTTCAATAAAGACCAGACGGTCGCCTCGATGCAGAAGATCGCCGACACGCTCGACAAGGAAAAGGCGCAGCTCTGGATCAACCACGACAAGGCGCTGCGCGACAGCCAGAAGATGTCGCCGGAGTTTTACGAGTAGCTGCTGGCGGCACTCCTGTTGCCACACAGGTGGCAGCGGGCTGTGTGAGCGGCCCCTTCAATGCTCCGGACCAGGAGACGATTGTGGGGAGTGGGCTGGCGTTGCGATCGCGCTTGTCTCGAGCAGCTTGGGCGACGCGTCGCCGTGTTCGCCGGCATCTGGATTGCGACCAGCCAGGCGAAGCCGGCTTAGCTTTTCGGAGCGGTGACCTGCGGCGGGCTCGCGTCCGGCGTCTTCTTCGGCTTCAGCGTACCGGCATAGAACGAGACCAGCCACACCAGCATGATGGCGAGGAGATAGACGCCCCAGGCCTGAGGCGGCGTCATGGCCCAGCGCAGGAGGCCTTTGAACGAGCGGGGCGGGCGAGTGTCTTCGGTCATGGTGCGCTTGTGCGCGAAAGCGGCAGCGGGGTCAATCCGGCCGCGGCGCGAGGCGGATCAAGAACAGCGCGGCCAGCGCCGACAGGCTGAGCGCTGACGAGACCATCAGCACCTTGGCGCCCATGACGTCGATCAGCAGGCCGAAGGCCAGCGGCGCCACCGCCTGCGCCATCCGCGCCGGCGCGCCGATGATACCGAGGCGGTAGCCAAAATCCTTCGGGCCGAAGATCGAGAGCGGCAGCGTGCCGCGTGCGATCGTCAGGATGCCGTTGCCGGAGCCGTGCAGCAGCGCAAAGGCGCTTGCGGCAGGGGCACTGAAAATGGCGATGACGGCAGCTCCAAGCGGATGCGTGAGGCAGGCAAGCCGCGTCGACCACAGCGGATGAAAGCGGCTGAGAAAACCCGCCTCGAGAATCCGCGCGGCCACTTGCGCCGGACCGATCAGCGCACCGGCCGCGATCGCCTCGACATGCGTCGCGCCCGTCGCCTCCAGGATGCGCGGGAAATGCACGGCCATGGCGCCGGTGACGGTCCAGACCGCGGCGAAGACGAAGGCGAGCATGATCATGGTGCGATCGAGCGGCAGATGCGGCTTTTCCGCCGTCGTCGCGGCCTGCTTCGCGCCCTTGATCGCAGGCAGCGTGAAGAAGTTGAGCGGCAGGCCGATCAGGATGTTGGCGGCCGCCCAGGCGAAACAGGTGTCGCGCCAGCCGATATGGGCGAGGCCCCAGGCGGTGAGCGGCCATCCGACCGTCGAGGCAAAGCCCGCCATCAGCGTGATGCCGGTGATCGAACCGCGTGCCTCGGTGCCATAGATGCGGCCAAGCGCCGCGAAGGCGGCGTCATAGAGCCCCATCGCCATGCCGATGCCGAGCACGAGCCAGGCGAACGACATGAGTGCCACCGACTGTGAGAACCCGAGCAGCACGAGGCCGGCGGCAATCGTCAGGTTCGAGGCCGACAGCACCTGCCGTCCGCCGACGAGATCGATCTGCCGCCCGATCCGCGGACCGAGCATGGCGGAGATCACCAGCGAGGCCGAGAACGCGCCAAAGATCCAGTTCGTGGAGATGCCGAGGTCATGCGCCATGGGATCGGCGACCAGCGCCGGCAGATAATAGCTCGAGGCCCAGGCCAGGGTCTGCGTGGTGCCGAGCGCCAGGATGATCGGAAGCTGGCGCTGGCTCATATCCTCGTATTTCTGGTCGCGGATGTCATCGGTTGCATTTGCGGCCCGCGGCGCGAGCGCGTCAACAGCGTCCGCGACATATTCGATCTGTTGCAGGCGGGAGCCTCGGATGGGCAGGATTCGCGCCCGGCCTTTCGCTCGTCACGAATGCACGCCATAATGGCGTATGCAAATGACCTCGCGCCTCGCGCTGATGAACTGGCTGACCGGCCAGGGGCTCACGGGCCTGCCCGAAAGCGAACTGCTCCGCGGCTTCTGCGAGCGCTGCCGCGCCGAAGGGCTGGAACTCTCGCGCGGGCTGGTCGTGATCGACACGCTGCATCCGATCTATGAGGGCCGCGGCTTCCGCTGGAGCGACCGTCCCAGCAACGAGAGCGACGTGTTCGAATACGGCTCGACCGCCGAAGGCGACGCCGCCAAGAGCTGGCGGCGCTCGGTGTTCTTCCACATGCTCGAGCATGGCCACGACGAGATGGTGATCGATCTGGCCGATGCGCCATCGATGGATTTCTCGCAGCTCGGCGAGCTCGTCGAGAAGGGCCACAAGCATTATCTCGCCTTCGTGCACCGCTTCGGCGAGAACGGCGCGCTCGGCCTGATGGATTGTCTCTATTCCTGCTGGACCACGCGCCGCGACAGCGGATTTTCCGAGCCGGAGCTCGCCGCTCTACGCGATCTCGTGCCGGTGCTGGGGCTCGCGATCAAGTCGGGGCAGCAGGTCGATATCGCGCGCACGCTCGGCCGGGTCTATCTCGGCCGCGGCGCCTCCGAGCAGGTGCTGGGCGGCCGCATCTCGCGCGGCGTCACCGAGCGCATCAACGCCGTGCTGTGGTATTCCGATTTGCGCGGCTCGACCGGGATCAGCGAGAGCATCGGGCCGGACGAGATCATCCCGTTCCTCAACGATTATGCCCAGGCCGTGATCGACGCGATCCACGACGCCGGCGGCGACGTGCTGAAGCTGATCGGCGACGGCGTGCTGGCGATGTTCACCGGCGAGGACATGGCGGATGCCAGGCGCGCCGGGTTACGCGCCGAACACCTGTTCCGCAAGAACGTCACGGCGCTGAACGCGCGCCGGACGGCTGATGGCCGTCCCACCACGTCCGCCTATATCGGGCTGCATGTCGGCGAAGTCTTTTACGGCAATATCGGCAGCGAGGACCGGCTGGATTTCACCGTGGTGGGCCCGACCGTGAACGAGGTCAGCCGCATCGCCTCGATGAGCCGCTCGGTCGACCGCGAGCTGCTGGCATCGGCCGAGTTCTACAAGGGACTCGATGCCGCCGGCCGCCGCTATCTCGTCTCCACCGGCCGCTACGCGTTGCGCGGCATCGGCCGCGCGCAGGATCTCTACACGCTCGATCCCGAGGTCGACAGCAACGAGCCGGTGACCGGCGCCTATGAGCGCTATCTGGCGAGCTAGCACCGCGCAGTCACTGTGTCCCCCACCATGTCCGGCTGCCGATCCAGCGCCACCGCAGGCGAGAGCCAGATGACCAGCGCCTGGACGCCGAACACGGCCGCCGCGAGATAGAGGCACGCTTCCGCGCTCCAGAAGCCGCCGACGATCGCGCCCAGTGCCGAGCCGAGCGGGCGGGCGCCATAGCTCATGATGTTGATGGCGGAGACGCGGCCGAGCAGGCGCGGCGGCGTCACGGACTGGCGCAGCGTCGTGGTCGAGATCACCCAGAGGATCGGCCCGACACCGAGCAGGAAGAAGCTCAAGGCCGCCAGCCAGGGCGAGGGGATCAGCACCGTCAGCGCCATCACGATTGCGGCGACGAAGCCGGTGACCGGGCCGAGGCCGACCACGATGCCGAAGGCGATGCGCGTCATCACGCGCGTGGCGAACAGCGCGCCGATCACCATGCCGACGCCATACATGGTCAGCACCGTGCCGACGCCGGCTGCGGTCAGGCCGAGATGGCGCACGGCATAGGGCACGAACACCGCAATCTGGAGGAACCAGCCGGTGTTGAAGATGAACTGGGTGATGAACACCGGGCGCAGCAGTGCGTGATGAAACACGAAGGCCGCGCCTTCGCGGATGTCCTGGAATGGATGCCGCCGCGGCGTCGGCGCGCGGGCGGGCTCGTAGATGCCGGAGAGCAGAACGACTGCAATCGCCGAGAGCGCGGCGGCAAAGCCGAAGGCGGGGCTTGCACCGAGCCAGCCGACCAGCGCGCCGCCGACCGCAGGTCCGCTGGCAAAGGCGATGGTGCGGGCAAGCTCGATCCGGGCATTGGCGGCCGGCAGCAGCTCCGCGCTCACCAGCGAGGGCACCAGCGCTGGCGCCGCCACGCTGTAGACGACGGTACCGCACACGGCCGTGAAGCCGAGCAGGGCCAGCAGCGACAGATTGAGCGCGCCGAACGCGAGCAGCAGCACGATCGCCGCGAGTGCCGCAGCGCGCAGCGCTTCGGCGCCCGCCATCAGCGCGCGGCGCGAGATGCGGTCGGCGAGCAGGCCAGCCGGAATGGCGAACAGCACGAAGGGAAGGGTCAGGGCCGTCTGCAACAAGCCGGTCTGGCCCTCGGCGACGCCGAGCGTCAGCACGGCGACGATCGGGGCAGCCGCCAGCGCGACCTGTTCGGCCGATTGCGCTGCGAGGTTGGACCAGGCGAGGCGGTTGAAGGTGCCGGGGAGGCGAGGAGTATTCGGCATGGGTATTTCCTTGGCGCAATTCCTGCAAAGTCGGGTTGGTCGCAGTATCCGCCTGCGGGGATGGCCAAACCCACCCGCTTTCCGACAGCGCCGGGCAGGAGGGGAGCCAATGCGGCTAGATGCAGTTGCAAATGAGTTGCAATAAGACCCGACTTCGGTATTATGCCAGCATGGATGCCCGATCGCCCGATCTGACCCAAAATCTGACCCGAGACGCCGCTGCCGGCTGGCGCTCCGATGCGCCGACCACCAAGAGCCTGGCCGAGGTCAATGCCTCGGTCGCCCTGCCTGCGGCGGGCGCATGGTGGCGGCGGCTGCTGGCCTTCGTCGGCCCGGGCTACATGGTCTCGGTCGGCTACATGGACCCCGGCAATTGGGCGACCGACCTCGCCGGTGGATCGAAGTTCGGCTACACGCTGCTCTCGGTCATCCTGCTCTCGAACCTGATGGCGATCCTGCTCCAGTCGCTGGCGGCGCGGCTCGGCATCGTCACCGACCGCGACCTCGCGCAGGCCTGCCGCGCCACTTATTCGCCTGCGGTGAATTTCCTGCTCTGGCTCGCTTGCGAGGCGGCGATCATCGCCTGCGATCTCGCAGAAGTCATCGGCACCGCGATCGCGCTCAAGCTGCTGTTCGGCATTCCCCTGATCGGCGGCGCGCTGCTCGCGGCGCTCGACGCCTTCCTGCTTCTCGTGCTGATGAACCGCGGCTTCCGTTTCCTGGAAGCCTTCGTCATGGCGCTGCTCGCGGTGATCGCAGTCTGCTTCGCGGTCCAGATCGTGGCCGCGGCGCCGCCGGTGGCCGAGGTTCTGCACGGCTTCGTGCCGAAGGGCGAGATCTTCACCAATCCGGAGATGCTCTACATCGCGATCGGCATCATCGGTGCGACCGTGATGCCGCATAATCTCTATCTGCATTCGTCGATCGTGCAGACGCGCGCCTATGAGCGCAACGACGAAGGCCGCCGCGAGGCGATCAAATGGGCGACGACGGACTCGACCATCGCCCTGATGCTGGCGCTGTTCGTCAACGCCGCGATCCTCGTGGTGGCCGCCGCGACCTTCCACAAGAGCGGCCATTCTGAGGTCGCCGAGATCGACCAGGCCTTCGAGCTCTTGTCACCGCTGCTCGGCCTCGGCATCGCCTCGACGCTGTTCGCGGTCGCGCTGCTCGCCTCCGGCCTCAATTCGACCGTGACTGCGACGCTCGCCGGTCAGATCGTGATGGAAGGCTTTCTCGATCTGCGGCTGCCGAGCTGGGCGCGCCGCCTGCTCACGCGCGGCATCGCGATCGTTCCGGTGATCATCGTCACCGCGATCTATGGCGAACGCGGCACGGCGGATTTGCTGGTGTTCAGCCAGGTCGTGCTGTCGATGCAGCTGCCCTTCGCCGTCATCCCGCTGGTCCGCTTCGTCTCCGACCGCCGCAAGATGGGCCAGTTCGCGATTCCGGTCTCGGTCGCAGCGATGGCGTGGATCGTCGCGGGCGTGATCGTGGTGCTGAATCTGAAGCTGCTGGCGGATACGCTGTTCGGGTGAGGTGCGAATGGTGAGTGGCGAGTAGCGAATGGAGTTCGTTCCACTCGCTATTCGCCACTCCCAATTCACGTCCTTCAGTCCTGCGGCTCGGACGCCACATCCCCCTGCGCGTCGATGCGGAGCCAGCCTGACGGCGCGAGGCGTTGCTGCGGCAGGAAGCGGGCCTTGTAGTCCATCTTCTTGGAGCCTTCGATCCAGTAGCCGAGATAGACGTAAGGCAGCCCTTGCCGGCGCGCGCGGGCGATGTGGTCGAGGATCATGAAGGTGCCCATCGAGCGGCTGACCTGGCTCGGCTCGAAGAACGAATAGACCATCGACAGGCCGTCGCTGAGCACGTCGGTCAGGGCGACGGCGATCAGCTCCTCGCCGCGGCCGGTGACGCCGCTGTCGGGGCCGCGCTTGCGATATTCGATGATGCGGGTCTCGACGTGGCTGTCCTCGACCATCATGGCGTAGTCGAGCACAGTCATGTCGGCCATGCCGCCATGACGATGGCGGGAGTCCAGATAGGCACGGAAAACCGAATATTGCTCGGAGGTCGGCACCGCGCTGCGCTGCTCGCCGACGATGTCGGCGTTGCGGGCCATCACCTTGCGGAAGTTGCGGGAGGGGCGGAACTCGTTGGCGACGACCCGGACCGAGACGCAGGCGCGGCACTGGTCGCAGGCCGGCCGGTAGGCGATCGACTGGCTGCGGCGGAACCCGCCATGGGTCAGGAGGTCGTTGAGGTCACCGGCGCGCTCCCCCACGAGGTGCGTGAACACCTTGCGCTCATGCCGACCCGGCAGATACGGGCAGGGGGATGGCGCCGTGAGGTAGAATTGGGGGGTGTCGCGCGAGTGCTGGGTCAAGGGACGTCGTGGGCCTCCGAAGTGGGTAACAGCATCGCGCTACGAAAGCCCTTGGTCAATCGGTCTGCTGGGCAGGTCAGATCCGTCAGTCTAATCTGGTTCTGGTTGATAGGTCCTTGATCACCAGGTTCTGGCGGCTTGCGGCGCCGGCACACGAACGGAATTGTTGATCACGACCGTTCCCAGCACGAAATCGTGCAACAGGCGCCGGCGGCCGTTGAACAGGCCGACCAGCACCACGAAGGGCGACAGGAACGATACCGTCACCCAGAACAGCACGGCGTGGGTCGCGCCGAGCACGAAATAGCCGGGCGCGCCGTACCAGGTGCGCAACTCCAGATCCATCACCCGCATGCCGATCGTCGCGGACGACGGACCGCCGATGCAGGCGCCGTAATAGACGATGGCCCAGACCACCGAGGCCGGCCAGGCCAGCCAGAACAACGCCCAACCGATGCCGAGCGTGACCACGCCGAACACCGCGATGAAGATGTAGCCGAGGATCACAGGCACCGAGATCACGACCATGTCGATCAGGAAGGCAAATGCCCGTCGCGTCGCCACGCCACGGAACAATTCCGGATGCAGATAGGGGTCGTAGGCGTGAGCCGCGCCGTCACTGCGCCAGGCGTTGTCTGAATTGCCCGAGTCCGAATACGACATGTCGCTCTCCCAGGGAAAACTCCCGTGGCAGGACATGGGAACAGGCTCTTCCCCTGCCAAGGGTGCGCTGGGATTAACAAGCCGAAATATTCCGGCGATTCGGGGGCGGGGGAAATCGTGTGGGAGGCTGCGTTGGTGCCACACCCCCTGATGTCGTCCCGGCGAAGGCCGGGACCCATAACCACAGGGGGCAGTTTGGCGAATACCAGGAATTGATCCTTTCGCCGGTATCAGCACCGCGCATCACAGATCGATCACGCGGTATGGGTCCCGGCCTTCGCCGGGACGACTCGAGCAATTGCTACTGCGCCCTGATCTTCTCCGCGGCTTTCGGCGCGAAATAGCTGAGCACGCCGTCGGCGCCGGCGCGCTTGAAGGCGACGAGGCTCTCCATCATCGCGCGCTCGCCGTCGAGCCAGCCATTGTTGGCCGCAGCCGCGATCATCGCGTATTCGCCGGAGACTTGATAGGCGAAGGTCGGCATCGCGAACGTGTCCTTCACGCGGCGGACCACGTCGAGATAGGGCATGCCGGGCTTCACCATCACCATGTCGGCGCCCTCGGAGATGTCGAGCTCGACCTCGCGCAACGCTTCGTCGGTGTTGGCGCTGTCCATCTGATAGGTACGCTTGTCGCCGGTCAGCGTCTTGGCCGAACCGATGGCGTCACGGAACGGGCCGTAGAAGGCGGAGGCGTACTTTGCCGCGTAGGCCATGATCTGCACGTCGAGCAGGCCCGAATGATCAAGCCCCTCGCGGATCGCGGCGACGCGTCCGTCCATCATGTCGGATGGCGCGATGATGTCGCAGCCGGCCTCAGCCTGCACCAGCGCCTGGCGCACCAGCACCGCGACCGTCTCGTCGTTCAAGATCTTGCCGTCAGAGATCAGGCCGTCATGGCCATGGCTGGTGAAGGGATCGAGCGCGACGTCGCAAAGGATGCCGAGATCGGGAAACTCCTTCTTGATCGCGCGCACCGCCTGGCAGACCAGATTGTTCGGATTGGTCGCCTCCGAGCCTTCCTCGTCGCGCAGGGAGGGGTCGGTATAGGGGAACAGCGCGATGCAGGGGATGGTCAGCTTCATGGCGCGCTCGGCGTCGCGCACGGCCTGGTCGACGCTGAGGCGATCGACGCCGGGCATCGAGGCGATCGCCTCGCGCTTGTTGCTGCCGTCGATCAGAAACAGCGGCCAGATCAGATCGTCGGCGGTGAGCACATTCTCGCGCACCATGCGCCGGGCCCATTCGGCCTTGCGGTTGCGGCGCGGGCGGACAGTCAAATCGAGGGCAGGGGAGGCCGTTGTGCCATCCCGGCGCGAAACCTCGCGCAGTTCGATCGGACGTCCGTATTTGATCGCCATCACTCTTCCTCCGGCTGGAATTATTCTTATACCAGCTCGCATGGTTCCCGTCACCGCGGCTTGACCCGCCGCAAGAGATGGACTGCCGATTGATTTTGCGGGGCGAACCAGCCAGAAGGGGCCATGTCCGAGATTTCCACCCGCGATGCGGCCCGCGACAGCGCCACTGCCAGGGACGCCGTCAGAGACAATGCCCGCGACAATGCGATGTCGGTGGCAGCGATCTCGTCGGAGCGGCCTGAGTCCGACGACAATGTCTGGACGCGCCGGCTCGTGCTGTTCCTGCGGGTGATGGCGCTGCTGTCGATCCTCAAGGGCCTCTATCACTGGGCGCAGGTGACGGGCTTCGTCGGCGGCGAGGACGAGGCGTTCGAGAACCAGTCGATGGCCTGGCAGGCCTCGACCATCTATTTCGCGGTGATCGAGCTCGTCGCCGCCGTCGGCCTCTGGCTCGCCACGCCCTGGGGCGCGGTGGTGTGGCTCACGACCGTGGTGTCGATGGCGGTGATCGAATTGATGTTCCCGGGCATCTATGGAGGCAGCCTGGTCGTGGTCGGCGTTGAGGCCTTCATGCTCGCCGCTTATCTCGCACTCGCCTGGATGGCTGCACGCGAGCGGCCGCCGTAGCGCGCGTCCCATCCTACGGTCTGATCTCGCCGGGACACGAGCGTTGCTCGTGGTTGACCGCTGGTTGCGTCAAATTCGCCGTAACTTTTCGCTAACCCAGCCCTTCCGCCACAGCCGTTACGCGTGCGTTTCGAAACGGGGCGGGGCTGTTCTGGAATGTGACAATCGGTTCGGACGGAGGGTGAACAGGACCTTGCGAGGGTCAACAGAGGGTTGCGAAAAGTGCTTGTGGCACAGGCTTAATCCGCAATTCACTGTCTTAAATTCATGATCTCTTTATTCTCTTATTTAAGCCGATCTTCAAACGGCCCCCTTAAGTTGCAGCTATCGGACGGGACACAAGTTTCGTCGAATAAGTGTCGATAAAAACGACAACAGGGGAAGTGTCATGATGAAAGCCGTCGCAACTGCGGCAGATACCGCAGAGCGCGTTTCCGGCCCGCAGGGTTCGGTGCAGTCGCTCTATCTGGAAGCATTGACTCTGGTGGAACGGCTGCATCGCCGTCTCCTCGACGTCATCAAGGACGAGTTCGATCGCCGCGGCCGCGCCGACATCAATTCAGTGCAGGCACTGCTGCTCTACAACATCGGCGACAAGGAGCTGACTGCGGGCGAGCTGCGCACGCGCGGTTACTATCTCGGCTCCAACGTCTCCTACAATCTGAAGAAGCTCGTCGAGCTCGGCTTCCTCGATCATCAGCGCTCGCGCGTCGATCGCCGCTCGGTGCGCATCCGCCTGACGCCGCAGGGCCAGGAAGTCCGCCGCATCGTCGACTCGCTCTACCAGAAGCACGTCAAGACCGTGGAACAGGTCGGCGGCATCTCGGGCGAGGAGTTCTCGACCCTCAACAAGTCGCTGCACCGCCTCGAGCGGTTCTGGACCGACCAGATCCTGTATCGGCTCTGAGTTTTCCAAAGGGATCAAGGCCAAGCCGGCCCGCAACAAGACCGGCAAGCCGTCCCTAAAGTACCTGCCGAACGTGCCTGACTTCCCCAAGCGCGCCGGTCCGGCTTTGCCCGGACCGGTGCGTTTTGTCGTTTCGCGCTTGCGAAAAAATCTCCCCGCTGGAGGGAACCCGTTCCCAGCGTCGCACTTATCTCTCTGGATCGGAGGATGCGATGCTGGTCGAACGCGGGTTGCAGGCTATGAACGTGGAGCTTGTGAGCGATGCTTACGCGATCGCCGCGAATTATCTCCGCCGTTCCGGCGCGATCCCCGACACGCTCGTCACCAATGAGCGCCTGCTCGAGATCGTCATCCAGCTGCTCCAGCACCGTGAGTTCAACAAGATCAGGCTCGCCAACAAGGCGATCGCCAGGTTCGAGGCCCAGTCCGGGGCGAGAGCGGTTGCCTGATCGAAATTTCCAACATCGCCAAGACCCAGAGGATGCCATGGACGCCGCCATCGACCGCATCATGCAGACCTATGACCTGCTCGCCAACCGCACGTCCGCGGCGAGCGCGGAGGCGCGCGCCAAGGTGACCAACTACCTCAACACGCTGATGGAAGCCGGCGAGAAGGACCCCCACAGGTTGACGGTCTGCGGCCTGACCTATCTGCGTCAGCTCGACGGCAGCGTCGACCCGGTAAAGGCGGGGTATACCGGGCTGTAGACGAGAGACGGCCAGGCGGCCGCGAGACCAACAGTGCCGATTGTTACCGATACGCTGGTCCGGCGGCCCGATCCAGGGCGTCCGCCGGGCGAGTCCCGCAGGCCGACGGGGCTCCAAATCCCCGCGATCCCCACCATATCTGGCATAATTGCCACGCCCAACCCGCAAATGCTTGGCCGGGGCGGGGTGATGTGGTAAGTCGCCATCGCTTCCGATCGCCACACCAGACCTGCCCGTAGCCCGCCAAAAGGCTGCGGCGGTGGAGATATTCGCCGATGACCTCTTCCAGCGCCAAAACCGCCTCCGCGCCCGATTCGTTTTTCACCGCCTCGCTCGTTGATGCCGATCCGGAGATCGCCGCCGCGATCAAGGGTGAGCTCGGCCGGCAGCGTCACGAGGTCGAGCTGATCGCCTCCGAGAACATCGTCAGCCGGGCTGTGCTGGAAGCGCAGGGTTCGGTGATGACCAACAAATACGCGGAAGGTTATCCGGGCGCACGCTACTACGGCGGTTGTGAGTGGGTCGACGTCGCCGAGAACCTCGCGATCGATCGCGCCAAGAAGCTGTTCGGCGCCAACTTCGCCAATGTCCAGCCGAACTCGGGCAGCCAGATGAACCAGGCGGTGTTCCTGGCACTGCTCCAGCCCGGCGACACCTTCATGGGCCTCGACCTCGCGGCCGGCGGCCATCTCACCCATGGCTCGCCGGTCAACATGAGCGGCAAATGGTTCAAGGCTGCGCACTACACCGTGCGCCGCGAGGACCAGATCATCGACATGGACACGGTGCAGAAGCAGGCTGAAGAGATCAAGCCGAAGCTGATCATTGCCGGCGGCTCGGCCTATTCGCGCGCCTGGGACTTCAAGCGTTTCCGCGAGATCGCCGACTCGGTCGGCGCCTACCTGCTGGTCGACATGGCGCACTTCGCCGGCCTCGTCGCCGGCGGCGTGCACGCCTCGCCCGTGCCCTATGCGCACGTCACTACCACCACGACGCACAAATCGCTGCGCGGTCCCCGTGGCGGCCTGATGCTGTGGAATGACGAGACGCTGACCAAGAAGCTCAACTCGGCGATCTTCCCGGGCCTCCAGGGCGGCCCGCTGATGCATGTGATCGCGGCCAAGGCGGTCGCGTTCGGCGAGGCGCTGCGTCCGGACTTCAAGCTCTACGCCAAGAACGTCGTCGAGAATGCCAAGGCGCTCGCCGAGACGCTGCGCGGCCACGGGCTCGACATTGTTTCCGGCGGCACTGACAACCATCTGATGCTGGTCGATCTGCGTCCGAAGGGGCTGAAGGGCAACGCCTCGGAGAAGGCGCTGGTGCGTGCCGCCATCACCTGCAACAAGAACGGCATTCCGTTCGACCCCGAGTCACCCTTCGTCACCTCCGGGATTCGGCTCGGCACCCCGGCTGCGACCACCCGCGGCTTTGGCGTCGCCGAATTCCAGCAGGTCGGCGGCATGATCGCCGAGGTCCTGAACGCGATCGCGCAATCCTCCGACGGCAAGGCACCGCTGGTGGAAGCCGCAATCAAGGAACGGGTCAAGGCACTCACCGACCGGTTCCCGATCTATCAGTAAGGCCAAGGTACACGGATGCGCTGCCCGAACTGCAACAGTCTCGATACGCAGGTAAAGGACTCGCGTCCGACCGAGGACTCTTCCGTGATCCGCAGGCGGCGCGTGTGCGTCGCCTGCAATTTCCGCTTCACCACCTTCGAGCGCGTGCAGCTGCGCGAGCTCACGGTGATCAAGCGCAACGGCCGCCGCGTGCCGTTCGACCGCGACAAGCTGATGCGCTCGGTGTCGATCTCCTTGCGCAAGCGGCAGGTCGAGCCGGAGCGGGTGGAGAAGATGGTCTCCACCATCGTGCGCGAGCTCGAGACCGGGGGCGAAGCCGAGATCTCGTCCGAGGTGATCGGCGAGACCGTGATGGAGCATCTGCGCACACTCGACGACGTCGCTTATGTGCGCTTTGCCTCGGTCTACCGCAACTTCCGCGAGGCCAAGGATTTCGCCGAGGTACTCGGCGAGCTCTCCGGTGAGGAGGAAGCGCGGCTCGCCGCGATCCGCAAATGATCTTCCGCATCCTGGAGGATCAGTTCGCGCAGAAGGCCCGCGAGTCCAAGGATGCCGATCGCCGCTTCATGCAGCTTGCCCTGGCGTTGGGCAAGCGCGGGCAGGGGCGCACCTGGCCCAATCCGGCCGTCGGCGCTGTGATCGTGAAAGATGGCGTGATTGTCGGCCGCGGCTGGACTCAGCCGGGAGGGCGACCGCATGCCGAGCCTGAAGCGTTACGACGGGCAGGCGAGGCAGCGCGCGGCGCCACGCTCTACGTCACGCTCGAACCCTGCTCGCATTTCGGCAAGTCGCCGCCTTGTGCGGATGCGGTGATCGCGGCCGGCATCAAGCGGGTGGTGGCGGCGATCGAGGATCCCAATCCGGAAGTGGCTGGGCAGGGCCATGCGCGGCTGCGCGCTGCGGGTATTGCGGTGGAAGTGGGCCCGTGCGCGACCGAGGCCGCCTTCGACCACGCCGGCCATTTTCGCCGCATCCGCGATCACCGGCCTCATGTGATCCTGAAGCTCGCGGTCTCGCCCGACGGCAAGATCGGCGCAGCCGGCGGCAAGCCGGTTGCCGTCACCGGCGAGGCCGTGCGCAACCGCGTGCATCTTTTGCGCGCCTCGAGCGATGCCATCCTGGTTGGTGCCGGTACGGTGCTTGCCGATGATCCGGAGCTCACCTGCCGTCTGCCGGGCATGGCGGCGCGTTCGCCGGTGCGGATTGTGCTCGACCAGAGCCTGCGTATTCCGGCATCGAGCAAGCTCGTGCAATCTGCCCGCGAGACGCCTCTCTGGGTGGTGGCGTCCGAGCTTGCAGAGGCCGCGTCCGTCACGCGGCTTGGCGCCGCAGGCGCGCAGATCATCCGCGTACCGCCGGGGGCCGCCTCGGGGCTCGATCTTCCGGCCGTGCTGCATGCGCTATTCGAAAAGGGCATCACGCGGCTGATGGTCGAGGGCGGCAGTCGCGTCGCGGCATCATTCGTCGCGTCCGATCTCGTCGACGAGATCTGGCTGTTCCGCGGAGCGGAAGAGGTGGGCGCAGACGGCGTCGATGCGCTCGATGCATTGCCCCTGTCGAAAATCACGCAGTCGCAGGTCTACAAGGTTCATGCTAGCGAAACGTTCGACAAGGATACTCTCACCATCTACGAGCGCGCCTAGCATGTTCACCGGCATTGTCACCGATATCGGCGAGATCGTCAGCTTTACGCCTGTGGCGCAGGGCCAGCTGCACCGGCTGCGCATCGCCTGCCGCTACGATCAGACCACTATTGCCGACGGCGCCTCGATCGCCAGCAACGGCGTGTGCCTGACCGTGGTTGCCTCCGGCGTCGCAGGCGGTAAGGATTCTACTCAAAAGACCTGGTATGACGTCGATGCGGCCGCCGAGACGCTGGCACTGACGACGGCAAAGCACTGGAAGCTGGGCACCAAGCTCAATCTCGAGCGTGCGCTCAAGATCGGCGACGAACTCGGCGGTCACATCGTCGCCGGCCATGCGGACGGGATCGCGACTATCGTCAGCCGCGAGGACCTGCCGGACATGGCGCGGTTCGAGCTCTCGACGACGCGGGAGCTGGCGCGCTTCATCGCCACCAAGGGCTCGATCACGCTCGATGGCGTGTCGCTCACGGTCAATACGGTGAAGGATGTGACCTTTTCGGTGCTGATCATCCCGCATACGCTCACTGTCACGACGATCGGCAGCTGGAAAGCGGGCGCCGAGGTCAATATCGAGGTCGATCTGATGGCCCGCTACGCGGCGCGGCTCACGGAAATGAAATGACCGGCAGAGCCGGCCCGAAATGACAGTGTCTTTGAACTTGGCTTACTGGCTGGCGGCGACTACATAGCGCCGACCCCAGTAGAACGGATTGAACGATGGCTGACGCACGGCGTGCACCTCTGAAGGACCAGACCGACATTTCCGGCGCGCGCGCGCTGATTGTCGAGGCGCGGTTCTATGACGATCTCCAGGACGCGCTGCTGGACGGCGCGGTGGCCGAGCTGAAGGCGGCCGGCCTGACCCATGACGTCGTCACGGTTCCCGGCGCGCTGGAGATCCCGGCCGCGGTCGCCATCGCTGTCGATGCGGCTGCGGCGAACGGCAGGCCCTACGATGCGGTGATCGCGCTCGGCTGCGTCATTCGTGGCGATACCATTCATTTCGAGATCGTCTCGCAGGAATCCTCGCGCGCGCTGATGGATCTTGCGGTGGCGCGAAAGCTGCCGCTCGGCAACGGCATCCTCACCGTCAACAATGAGGACCAGGCTTGGGCGCGGGCACGCGCGAGCGAGCTGAACAAGGGCGGCGATGCCGCTCGGGCCGCGATCGCGATGCTGCGCATCAAACGCCGCCTGACGCGGGCCTGAGCCATGGCTGACAGCAGGAAACCGGCGGGGCTCACGGAGAAGAAAGCGAACCGGCGCGGTGCAGCGCGGCTCGCGGCCGTGCAGGCGCTCTACCAGATGGACATTGCGGGCGCCGGCATCAACGACATCTTTGCCGAGTTCGAGAGCCACTGGCTCGGCAACGAGGTCGAGGGCGACACCTACCTGCCAGCCGAAGCCGCGTTCTTCCGCGACGTCGTCTCCGGCGTCGTGCGCGACCAGAAGAAGCTCGATCCGCTGATCGATGAGGCGCTGTCCAAGGGCTGGCCGCTGAAGCGCATCGAGGCGATTTTACGCGCGGTATTGCGGGCCGGAGCCTATGAGCTCCAGCACCGCAAGGACGTGCCGGGTCGCGTCGTGGTGTCCGAATATGTCGACGTCGCCAACGCCTTCGTCGACCGCGAGGAGACCGGTATGGTCAACGCGGTGCTCGATCAGATCGGCCGCCAGTTTCGCGGCGACGAGTTCGGGCGGGGGTAGGACGACGCCGGAGGTTGGGGCTGACATTGATGACCACTCCGCAAAATCCTTCCGGCGAAGATTCCCTCATCGCGCTCTATTTCAAGCCGCTTGCGACCGATCCCGGTGCGTTTGGCCTGGTCGATGATGCCGCGATCCTCTCCTCGGCTGGCGAGGACATCGTCGTCACCACCGACGCGGTGGTCGAGGGTGTGCATTATCTTGCCACCGATCCCCCCGACAGCATCGCCCGCAAGGCGCTGCGGGTGAACCTGTCCGATCTCGCTGCGAAGGGCGCAGAGCCTGCGGGCTTTGTGCTGACGCTGGCGCTGCGCAGCAAGGAGGATGCCTGGCTCCGGCCGTTCGCGGATGCGCTCGGCAAGGACGCAAAGACCTTCGCGTGCCCGCTGCTTGGCGGCGATACCGTGTCGACGCCGGGCCCGCAGATGATCTCGATCACCGCCTTCGGCCGGGTGCCAAAGGGCCGAATGATCGGTCGCACCGGCGCGCGGCCGGGTGACCTTATCCTGGTGACGGGGACGATCGGCGATGCCGCGCTTGGTCTCGACGTGCTGACGGGAGGTGCGGCGGCGGGAGCGGTCGCGTCTGATCCCGCTGCAAGGGATGCGTTGATCTCGCGCTATCGTATTCCGCAGCCCCGCAACGCGCTGGCGCAGGCCGTGCGCGACCATGCGACGGCCGCGATGGATGTCTCCGACGGGCTCGCCGGCGATCTGACAAAGCTCTGCGCTGCGTCGGGAGTTTCAGCCACGGTGGAGGTAGCGAGCGTGCCGCTCTCAACCGCAGCGAGAGACCTCGTCGCGCGCAATGCCGTTTGCGTTGAGACGCTGCTTGCCGGTGGCGACGATTACGAGGTGCTGTGCACCGTTTCGCCGGCGCAGAGCGATGCGCTGATTGCCGCGGGGCAGGCGGTTGGCGTCGCCGTCACGGCGATCGGCACCATCGTCGAGGGCCGCGAACGGCCGCGCTTCCTGGACGGGCAGGGGCAGGAACTGGCTTTGAAGCGGCTGTCCTACAGCCACTTCTAGGAATTGCTCCAAACCGACGTTCGCTCTCAGGACCAAAGGTTTGGGACTAGTCCTAAATACCTGCCAAGATCGGCTTTTTCGGCCTTATCCGGCGTTGCACCCTCAATTTGATTTTGGCAAGCTCGCGACCGACTGAGGCCGTCCCTTCGGGCGAGGGGCGGCCTTGTTCAAAATCAAGGCGCCGCACCGCACGACGGACAACAAAAGGCGCCGGGGGTACGTACATCAAGGATCTGAGGCAAAAAATCACATGACAGCATTATGGTTGATAGTGCTCTGCGGAGTGCTTTCCGTCGTCTACGCGATTTGGGCGACGTCTTCGGTGTTGAGCGCGGATGCGGGGTCGCCGCGCATGCAGGAGATCGCGGGAGCGGTGCGTGAAGGCGCACAGGCTTATCTGCGGCGTCAATACACCACGATCGGCATCGTCGGCATCGTCATCTTCGTGCTGCTCGTCTATTTCCTCGGGCTTTACGTCGCGATCGGTTTTGCCGTCGGCGCCATCCTGTCAGGCGCCGCCGGCTTCATCGGCATGAACGTCTCGGTCCGCGCCAATGTGCGCACTGCGCAGGCCGCGACGACGTCGCTTGCCGGCGGCCTCGAGCTCGCCTTCAAGGCGGGCGCGATCACCGGCATGCTGGTGGCGGGTCTGGCGCTGCTCGGCGTCACGCTCTATTTCGGCTTCCTGGTCTATTCGCTGAAGCTCGCGCCCGACAGCCGTGTCGTGGTCGACGCCATGGTGGCGCTCGGCTTCGGCGCCTCGCTGATCTCGATCTTCGCCCGTCTCGGCGGCGGCATCTTCACCAAGGGTGCGGACGTCGGCGGCGACCTCGTGGGCAAGGTCGAGGCCGGCATTCCCGAGGACGATCCGCGCAACCCGGCCACCATCGCCGACAACGTCGGCGACAATGTCGGCGACTGCGCCGGTATGGCCGCCGACCTGTTCGAGACCTATGCGGTGACCGCGGTCGCGACCATGGTGCTCGCGGCGATCTTCTTCGCCAAGACGCCGATCCTTATGAACATGATGACGCTGCCGCTCGCCATCGGCGGCATCTGCATCATCACCTCGATCATCGGCACTTTCTTCGTCAAGCTCGGGCCGAGCCAATCGATCATGGGCGCGCTCTACAAAGGCCTGATCGCAACCGGCGTGCTGTCGCTGATCGGCATCGCCGGGGTGATCTACACCTTGATCGGTTTCAGCAAGCTCGATGGCGTCGAGTTTACCGGCATGGCGCTGTTCGAATGCGGCGTGGTCGGCCTCGTCGTCACCGCGCTGATCATCTGGATCACCGAGTACTACACCGGCACCGACTATCGCCCGGTGAAGTCGATCGCCCAGGCCTCGGTGACCGGTCACGGCACCAACGTGATCCAGGGCCTCGCCGTCTCGATGGAGGCGACCGCGCTGCCCGCACTCGTCATCATCGCCGGCATCCTCGTCACCTACAGCCTGGCCGGCCTGTTCGGCATCGCGATCGCCACCGCCACCATGCTGGCGCTCGCCGGCATGGTCGTGGCCCTCGACGCCTTCGGCCCGGTGACCGACAACGCCGGCGGCATCGCCGAAATGGCAGGCCTGCCCAAGGAGGTGCGCAAGTCGACCGACGCACTCGACGCGGTCGGCAATACCACCAAGGCGGTGACCAAGGGCTACGCGATCGGCTCCGCCGGTCTCGGCGCGCTGGTGCTGTTTGCGGCCTACAACCAGGACCTCAAGTTCTTCATCGCCGACTCGGCGAACCACGTCTACTTCAAGGGGGTCAATCCGGACTTCTCGCTCAACAACCCCTACGTTGTTGTTGGCCTCTTGTTCGGTGGCCTGCTGCCGTATCTGTTCGGCGCGATGGGCATGACGGCGGTGGGACGCGCGGCCAGCGCCATCGTCGAGGAGGTGCGCCGGCAGTTCCGCGAGAAGCCGGGCATCATGCAGGGCACCGACAAGCCGGATTACGGCAAGGCGGTCGACCTGCTCACCAAGGCGGCGATCAAGGAGATGATCATCCCCTCGCTGCTTCCGGTGCTGTCGCCGATCGTCGTCTACTTCCTGATCTACGCCATCGCCGGTGGCGGCGCGGCCGGCAAGTCGGCGGCGTTCTCGGCGGTGGGCGCGATGCTGCTCGGGGTGATCGTGACCGGCCTGTTCGTCGCGATCTCGATGACCTCGGGCGGCGGCGCCTGGGACAACGCCAAGAAGTACATCGAGGACGGCCATTTCGGCGGCAAGGGTTCCGATGCCCACAAGTCGGCGGTGACCGGCGACACCGTCGGCGATCCCTACAAGGACACGGCGGGACCGGCGGTGAACCCGATGATCAAGATCACCAACATCGTGGCCCTGCTGCTGCTGGCGATCCTGGCGCACTGAGCTGGGACAACAACGCAAGACAAAACCCCGCGGCACGAGCCGCGGGGTTTTTGTTTGGAGCGTCGCTACGCTCGCAATGACGGAGACGCCACCTACTGCACATCCATTTGCAGCCCTTCCTTCTGGATGATGCCGGCGAACTTCTTCGTCTCGGCGTCAACGAAGTCGGCAAACTGCTGCGGCGTTCCGTAGTCGGCGCGGGCGCCCATCGCGGCGATCTGCTTCTTCATGTCGTCGCGCTCCAGCATCGCCTTGACCTGGAGATTGAGCGCCTCGAGAACGGGGGCTGGAACGCCCTTGGGCAGAAAAACCGAGAACCAGGATGATACGTCGAAGTTCGCGAGCTCTGGCGCGCTCTCGCGCATGGTCGGCAGGCTCAGTGCGAGCTCGCTGCGCTCGGTGGTGGTGACGCAGAGCCCGTTGAGCGTGCCGTTCTGGACCTGCGGCAGGCTCGGATAGAGATTGTCGAACAGGATCTGGATGTCGCCAGCAAGGGCGGCCTGCAGCGCAGGGCCGGCGCCGCGGAACGGGATGTGCGTCATCTTCAGCCCGGTGAGCTGGAGGAACCAGGCGCCGGTGAGGTGAGGGCTCTGACCGACGCCTGACGAGGCGTAGCTGAGCTTGTCCGGATTGGCCTTGAGATAGGCGATCAGCTCGGCGACCGATTTGATGCCGGTCTTCGGATGCGCCGAGACGATGTTCGGGATCCGGATCATGTTGGAGACTGGCTGGAGCTGGTCCGGCTTGTAGCTGAGGTTCTTGAAGATGCTGTAGGCGATCGCGTTCGGACCGGGATTGCCGATCAGGATAGTGTGGCCGTCAGGCTTCGAGCGCACCACCTCGGCCGTGCCGATCGTGCCACCGCCGCCGGAGCGGTTTTCCACGACAGCCGTTTGGCCCCAGGCGGTTTGCAGATGGGCGGCGAGCAGTCGGCCCATTACGTCGGTCGAGCCGCCGGCCGCAGCCGGCACGATGACGCGGACATTTTCGGTCGGCTTCCAGTCCGCCAGACTCGATCGCGGCAGGACGGCTGCCGCCGAAAGACCGGCAACGCCGGCGAGCACGCGACGACGGGACAGAAATCTTGTCTGCAATGTCTCGGGCACGAATCCACTCCCTGCTTCTTGTTTTGCAGGGAGCCTATGGAACCGGGCCCACAACGGCAAGTCGCGCGCGACGGCACGTGCCGCGCGGATAGCGGCACGACGCCGCAGGCCGAAAAGTCGCCGCAAGACCTCAGTTGAAGCTGAGCAGCTTGAACAGCGGCGCGAGGTAGCTCATCTCCTGACCCGACGTCGGCGTGGTCCGGCTAATGAAGTCGAAGATCTTGCCGTCCTGGAGACCGTAATTCGCAAGCCGGCGCACGCGCCGGTTCTTGTCGAAATAGATCGCGATCACGCGCTGGTCGACCAGCTTCTGGTCCATGAAGGCGACGATGCGCTCGGAGCGCTGCGAGATGTAGTAGAACACCTCGCCGTCGAGGGTGGCGACAGTGGAGGGCGTGCCCATCACGATCAGAACCTGATCCTGGCTCGCGCCGATCGGAATCTGCTCGAGCGCCCCCGGCGGCAGGATGTAGCCTTTCTGGAATTGCTCACCGGTGCAGCCAGTAAGTGCTGCGCCGACCAGGGTGGCGGCCGCGAGCATGCGCAGGCCGCGCCAGCGCAAATTCAAGCCGCGCCAGCCGAAATTCATGGCGCGCCAGCGCGAATGGAGGCCGCGCGGTCTGACGGCGCGCAGGCGGGTCTGGGTCGTTATGGTCATTGCGGAACTGATTCCGTCCCCTTGCGTCGCGCGAGGCGCTGAAGTACCGGGCGGAGGCTCTGAATGCAACTCGCGCGCGCCCGCTTGCGGAAACCACAATGCTTTGGCCGTTCAATCACTTCAGGAAACCCCGGCTAGCCCCGGCCGGCACCATTGAGGCCATCTATGGCATGATCGTGACGCAGGCACGAGAACCCATATTTTACCGGGACTTGGGCGTGCCGGATACGGTTAATGGCCGTTTCGACCTGTTGCTGCTGCACCTCTGGCTGTTGCTGCGGCGCCTGCGGACCGCCCAGGGCGGCGTGGAGCTGTCGCAGGCCCTGTTTGATCGCTTCTGCGAGGATATGGACGACAATCTGCGCGAGATGGGCGTGGGCGACCAGACGGTCCCGAAGCGGATGCGGGCCTTTGGCGAGGCCTTTTACGGCCGCGTTCAGGCCTATGACCAAGCCATCGATGCCGGCGCCGAAGCGCTGGCGCAGGCGATCCGCAAGAATATCTTGAACGGCGCCGGGATGGATCACGCGCTGCGGCTTGCAGCTTACGCGGCGGCCGCCGAGGCTGATCTTGGCCGCACCGATGAGCCCGCGCTGCTGCGCGGATCCTTCAAATTTCCCGCGCCGCCTCGTGGGAAGGAGACGCCATGAATCGACCGACGACAGGATCCGCATCCGACCCCTGGCGCTCGCCCGTGACGGTCGCCCAGATTCCCGACACCGGCCTGCACCGTGAGCTCGAGGCCTCGGCTGCCGAGCGTCGGGCCATGGCCGATCTCGCGGGGGTGCGCGACATCCTGTCGGCCCATGCCGACTTCGACGTCGTGCCGAAGAGCGGCGGCAGAGTGCATGTCACAGGCCATGTCCGTGCACTGATCGGCCAGACCTGCGTTGTCACGCTCGATCCGATCGAGAACGAGATCGACGAGGAGATCGACCTGACATTCGCGCCCGAGGCCGAAGCGCGGCGACTGGCCGATTTGATCGAGGAGGGGCAGGACGACCAGAATCCGCCTGATGTCGCCGATCCGCCGGAGGCGATCGTCAACGGCATCATCGACCTCGGCAGGCTTGCCACTGATGCGCTGTTCCTGGCGATCGATCCCTATCCGCGCAAGCCTGGGGCGGTGTTCGAGACGGAGACCATCGCGCCTGACCCGGAGGACCATCCGTTCGCGGCGTTGAAGGCGCTCCAGGACAAGAAGAAGGGCCGATAGCTCGCGCATTCCCCGTGCGAATCCTTGCGGCGGGCCGTGAGGTAGTTTGCCGGATGCATTGAGAATTCGTCATATCCATCTGATGTATATGACATTTATGTGAATTTGCGACCTCTCAGCCAGATCGACCTGAATCCAAAAGGCTGGGGGCAGGAGGTTGTTTCGGGATAACAAAACGCTATTGTCGCGCCCCGGTCCGGGTGCGACGTCGCGCTTGGCCGGTCGCCATGTCCATGGCGAACCCATTTTGCGGCCCCGATCGTTGACGACCGCACCAGACCAGGTTTCCGGGACTTTCATGCCTAGCAAGGTTCGTATCGCGCTTGACGCCATGGGGGGCGACGTCGGCGCCGCTGTGGTCATTCCAGGCGCTGCCATCTCGCTCGGCAGGCATCGCGAGACCGAATTCCTGCTGGTTGGCGACCGCGCGCGGATCGAGCCCGAACTCGAGAAACACCCCGCGCTCAAGGCCGCCTCCCGAATCATCCATACCGACGTCGCCGTCAGCATGGAGGACAAGCCGAGCCAGGCGCTGCGGCGCGGCCGCAAGACCTCCTCGATGTGGCTTGCCATCGATGCGGTGAAGAAGGGCGAGGCCGATGTCGCCGTCTCCGCCGGCAACACCGGCGCGCTGATGGCGATGTCGCGCTTCAACCTGCGCACGTTGCCGGGCATCGACCGTCCGGCCATCGCCGGGATATGGCCGACCAAGCGTGGCGATTCCGTCGTGCTCGATCTTGGCGCCACCATTGGCGGCGATTCTCACCACCTCGTATCGCTTGCGATCATGGGAGCGGCGATGGCAAGCGTGCTGTTCAACAATCCGCGTCCGACGGTTGGCCTGCTCAATATCGGGACCGAGGAGATCAAGGGCCACGAGGAGATCCGCGAGGCCGGCGAAACGCTGCGCGCGATGAACCTGCCGGAGCTCGACTATCTCGGTTTCGTCGAGGGTGATGGCATCGGCAAGGGCCGCGCCGACGTGATCGTGACCGAGGGATTTAGCGGCAACATCGCGCTCAAGGCCGCCGAGGGAACCGCACGCCAGATGGCGGAACTGCTCCGCAACGAGATGCAGCGGAGCTGGCTGTCCAAGCTCGGCTATCTCTTTGCACGGGGCGCCTTCCAGGCCCTGCGCGATAAAATGGACCCCAACAAATCCAATGGTGGGGTGTTCCTCGGATTGAACGGACTCGTGGTCAAGAGCCATGGCGGAATCAGCGCCGAAGGCTTTGCCTATGCGATCGATGTTGGCTATGAGATGGTCAAATTCGATCTCCTGAACAAGATCAATCAGATGCTCAACCGCGAGGGTGGCGCACTCAATTCCGTGCAGACCGCGCAGGAGGCTGTTTCGTGACTCAAATTCGTTCGGTCGTGCTGGGCTGCGGCTCTTATTTGCCGGAGCAGGTGGTGACCAACGCCCAGTTGGCGGCACGTATCGACACGTCCGACGAGTGGATCGTGCAGCGCACCGGCATTCGCGAGCGGCACATCGCGGCCGAGGGCGAATTCACCTCGCATCTCGCGATCAAGGCGGCGCAGGCCGCGCTCACCGACGCCGGCATGGACGCGCAGTCGATCGACCTGATCGTGCTCGCGACCTCGACGCCGGACAACACTTTTCCGGCGACCGCAGTCGCCGTGCAGCACGGGCTCGGCATCAACCACGGCGCGGCCTTCGACCTCCAGGCCGTCTGCTCGGGCTTCGTGTTCGCGCTCGCGACGGCTGACAATTTCCTGCGCACCGGCGCTTTCAAGCGCGCGCTGGTGATTGGCGCCGAGACCTTCTCGCGCATCCTCGACTGGAACGATCGCGGCACCTGCGTGCTGTTCGGCGACGGCGCCGGCGCGATCGTGCTGGAGGCGCAGGAGCAGCAGGGCAACGCCGCAACCGATCGCGGCGTCGTCACCACGCATCTGCGCTCCGACGGCCGCCACAAGGCAAAACTGTACGTCGATGGCGGGCCGTCCTCGACCCAGACCGTCGGCCATCTGCGCATGGAGGGCCGCGAGGTCTTCAAGCATGCCGTCGGCATGATCACCGACGTGATCGTCGACGCCTTCGAGGCGACCGGCCTGAACGCCGAGAGCATCGACTGGTTCGTGCCGCACCAGGCCAACAAGCGAATCATCGACGCGTCCGCCCACAAGCTTCATATCGCACCGCAGAAGGTGGTGCTGACGGTGGACCGTCACGGCAACACGTCGGCCGCCTCGATTCCGCTGGCACTGTCGGTGGCGCGCAAGGACGGCCGCATCAAGCGCGGCGATATGGTGCTGTTGGAAGCGATGGGCGGCGGCTTCACCTGGGGCTCCGCGCTCGTGCGCTGGTAAGCCACAGTCGATAAAATTTTGCCGGAATCAGTCGCGATTATCGATGCTTCTGCATTGATGAGCGCTGTTGACCGCCGTATCGTAACCTCCTAATTTCAGACAACAATTGTTCGCCGTGATGTGGGGCAGGGCGATGACCGATCAAAGTAAAACCGTAACGCGTGTTGATCTCTGCGAGGCCGTCTACCAGAAGGTGGGTCTGTCGCGCACGGAGTCGTCCGCCTTCGTGGAACTCGTGCTGAAGGAGATCACCGACTGCCTCGAGCGGGGCGAGACGGTGAAGCTGTCCTCGTTCGGCTCCTTCATGGTGCGCAAGAAGGGTCAGCGTATCGGTCGTAATCCGAAGACCGGCACCGAAGTGCCGATCTCGCCGCGCCGGGTGATGGTTTTCAAGCCGTCGGCGATCCTGAAGCAGCGGATCAACGCCCAGCACCGCACCAATGGCGACGCCAGCAAGGCTCAACCCGAGGCGTAATCGCCTTTCGGAAAGGATTGGCATTTGGACAAGGCGCCGGATGCGTTCCGAACCATCAGCGAAGTAGCGCAGGAACTCGACATCCCGCAGCACGTGCTGCGGTTCTGGGAGACGCGATTCGCCCAGATCAAGCCGATGAAGCGCAGCGGCGGCCGCCGCTACTACCGCCCCGACGATGTCGACCTGCTCAAGGGCATCCGCCGTCTCCTGTACGGGGAGGGCTACACCATCCGGGGGGTGCAGCGGATCCTGAAAGAGCACGGGGTCAAGTCCGTGCAGGGGTTGGCCGACGGCTCGGCCGCGGTGTCGTTCGGGGCGATCGAGGACGCCATCGGGGCGAGCCTGATGGAGCCTGAGGACGAGGCGCCCATCAAGGGCGTCTCGGATGCCGACGAAAACGACTACCAGGGCGACGAAGAGGAGGGCATCGACTTCCGCTTCGCCGAGGTCGACGACGAGGATATCCTCACCACCTTCCGCAAAGGCGGCACGGCCGCGCCGGCCGGCCCCAGCGCGCTGGACCGGGAGCGGCTGGAACGGGTGCTCGGCGACCTCGTCGCCTGCAAGGACATGCTCGATCACGCGCTGAAGGACGGCTGAGGGCGCTTTTCGTCGTCTTTGCGGTCAGTTCCGGGCACTTGGGGGCAGAGGTACCAAAGACACCAAAATGGCGTGGCTCGCCTTGCGCAAAGCGGCGATCCTAGCTAATGGAACGGCGTTCGGAGCGTGGCGCAGCCCGGTTAGCGCACTAGTCTGGGAGACTAGGGGTCGGAGGTTCAAATCCTCTCGCTCCGACCAATATTTTGCCGGATTTCAGGGCATCTCGGTTCTAGCTAGGTAGCCAGCACGGTACTTGGCGCAGGCCCATCAAGGACCCAAATGAACTGGTGGGATCGGTGGAAGCGGTTGGCCGCCCAGCCTCCGGGTGAGAGGCAGACCGCTCAACCTCCGGGGGTGACGCAGAACGTTTTGGACCTGCATCTTGCAGCCGTTGAGTTTTCAGACGGGACGCAAATTCCTCTCCGACCCGACTCGATCTTAGTACTTACCGGGGCGAATAATGTCGGTAAGAGCTCTACATTGACAGAAATCTTCGATCACATGATCGAAGGTGAGAAGCTTGGTCCTCTCGTGCGATCAATTCGGGTGCACGCTGGGGGCTCAATGGCCGCATTCGTCGAGCACGCAAACCTAAACTCCCTTCCAGTAGACCAACTAGGCTATACGACAATCGAAGGAAGACCCTATCGCGTCTCGGAGTTTGAGACAGACGTAAAGAAGAAGTTTGTCGGTTCGCGTGCCGCTGGATTGTTCATCACTCATCTAACTGCAATAAAGCGGCTCGAGGCAGCTAATCCATCAGTTCGCGAAAGCCGGCCAGAACAATCGAAAAAACCAATACAGTGGCTTGAATTTGACGAAGCGACTGAGCTGAATATTAGCTCGTTGTTCGAACGCATTTTTGGGCTGAAGCTCGTATTGAACCGGCTGGCCGGGGACAAATTGCGGCTTCATGTATGCAAAGAACATTATCCCACCACCGCGACAGGTATCTCCCGCGAGACCGTCGCGCGGCTCGCTCGGCTCCCACAGCTCGAGCGACAAGGTGATGGAATGCGAAGTTTTGCCGGATTGATGCTTAGTCTGCTTGTGAATTCAAGAAGGGTGGTTCTGATTGACGAACCAGAGGCATTTCTGCATCCGCCCCAGATCCGCAAGCTTGCCGATGTAATTGCACGGGATACGCCTGAACAAACTCAAATCATTGTCGCTACCCACAGCGACGAATTTGTACGAGGTTTGCTAGATGCCTCGGGCAATCGAGTTGCAGTGGCTCGGATCGATCGCAAGAGGGATGATTCGACTGTCGTATCGGTGTTAGATTCCGGCCAGATAACCAACCTTTGGATTGATCCGCTTTTGCGCACCTCAGATGTGCTTTCGGCCCTCTTTCACGAGGCGGCAATCATTTGCGAAGGAGAGTCAGATGCTCGATTTTTTCGGGCATTGCTCGACGCGGTTACCACAGAGCAGCGCCGGCCAGATATTCGATTTTATCATTTCGGGGGGAAGGACAAGGTTTCCGGAATCGCCAAAGCCTTGAAGCTCGTAAGTGTTCCCGTCATAGCCGTTGTCGATATCGATGTGCTTTCGGACAAAACCAAATTCCTTTCATTGTTTTCGACTATGGGCGGAAATCCAAGCGAAGTGGAAAAAGAGGTGACGCTGCTCGTCACCAAGGTGCAATCAAAACGATTAGAATCGTCGGCAACGGAAATCGCGCTAGACCTCGAACGGATTGCTGCCGAGTCGCGGAAAGGCGATTCCAACACGGACCAATCGCGGAAGCAAATAGCTGAGATCGGAAAGAGTTCCTCGCCCTGGCAACGAGTCAAGGAAGACGGCTACCGAGGATTTGCTGATGCCGATCTCGTCAATGCGTTTGAGAAGATATGTGTTGCGTCAGAGGCCGTAGGTCTCTTAATTCTTAAAGAAGGTGAGCTAGAGGGCTTTTGCAGGGGCTTTTCGCGCAAAAACAAGGCCGAATGGTTGGCATCAGTCTTACAGCTCGACCTTGAGGAAGATGAAAGGTTCGCCGACGCGCGAAGCTTCGCTGCTTCCCTGCTAAGAGTCGTTGCTCAGGTCATCGACCACCCACCTCAGATCAGCTCCGGATCAGTTGCACCATAGTTGCGATACGCAGACAGAGTATCAAATCCGCAATTCAGTCGAACTTTGTCGCGGGTTCCAGCGTCGGGATATAAACTGCGGTCAGCGCCCTAATCGGCACACTGCGCCGGAGCAGCCTTGCCGCGAGCCCGTGCCCGGACGTCGAAGGCGAGTTGATAGTGCCCCACGACGTCCACAATGGACGCTTGCGTGCTTTCCAGGCGCTTGACGAACCCGCTCAGATTGAGGTCCACGACCGCGTCGACCGCCAACAAGGATATCGAGAGGAGCGCAATCGTCCCGGCGACAGCCATTCTCTCCCATTCAGATGACTGCATTAATGAACTTTCTCAGGTATTTTGCCGCTTGCCTGGATAGGTAGGGCGTTTATGTCCGGTTCAACCCCCAAGGCTGCCTCACGCACGTGTTCTTGAAGTGCGACAGTTGTGTAACAGGGCGGATGCCGGATCGTCTCGATTCGGTCAACCTGCGCGACAGTGCCTTTCGGCGAACGTCGGAATGCTATGTGGCCGGTCGCAAAAACCCGACCACCATTCTTGTCGTCTCATCCACCAGCGTCCTCACCATCTTCTCCGGCAGCATCTCGCTCGGGTTCAGCACCGTGTTGTGCGCGATCGCTTCGATCGCGCTGACGCAGATGAAGGTTGCGACATCGAGGTCGATCTTGCGCATTTCCTTGTAGTGGTTCTCGAAATAGGTGCGGACGAGGGTATGGACCTCGCGGTTGACGGCTTCGACATCGAGCTTTCCTGCACGCGGGATCTGCTCGGCGAGGACGCGATGGAGCTCAGGATTGATGCGGTGTGCGTCGATCGCGACGGTGACGAGGCGGCGCACGGCTTTCTCGATCGGCAGGTCCGTGACCTCCGTGAGCGTCGTGCGGACGACATCCATGATCTCCTGGTTGTGACGCTCGATCACGGCGGCAACCAGCGCCTCCTTGCTCGGGAAATATTGATAGAGCGAGCCGACGCTGACGCCGGCGATCTCGGCGATCCGGTTGGTGCTCGTCTTCTCAAAACCTTCGCGCACCAGAATGCGAGCAGTTGCCTCGACCAGTGCGTCGACCGTGGCGCGGGATCGCTCCTGCGAGGCATTTTTCCGGGGTGTTGTGGGCGGTTTGCGGGCCACGGCCTTGTGATCTGAATGCGAGTAGGAAAAGCGAGCGAATGCTCGCATTATAGGCACGGTTGGCATCCCATAGATAGAAGCAAGTTGGTGTCGGTCGGGCGCAGCAAATGAGGGCAGGAGCATGAGCGTTGCGAAGATGCTGTCGATTGGGCGGCTTTGCGAATGTCCTTTTGCATGGGCCGCGTCTTCAAACGATCCCGCGCCGAGCTTGCAGAGCCGCCTCTTTAACCTGCTGCTGCGGCAGCTCCCGTACAAGCAGCAGCTCGCATCCGCCGAGGCCGTGCAGGCGCATGTGCAGAAGCTCGCGCTGGAGCCTGTAACGTTCGAGCCGACGGGGCTTGGCCGCGGCGTCGAGGCGACGCTGACCAAGATGGGCGGATGGCCGGTCTATTACACCGCGCCGTCGTCGGGCCATGAGGGCTGCAACTTCGTCATGTTCCTGCATGGCGGCGGCTACATCAACGAGATCGTTCCGGCGCATTGGCGCTTTGTAGGCCAGATGACGCGCAAGGCGGGCGTCGTCTGCGTCGTGCCGATCTATCCGCTTGCGCCGCGCGTGACCGCGAAAGATGTCGTGCCGAGGACGGCCGAGCTGTTGCGGATGCTGCTGGAGGATGCGGGGCCCGCAAAGGTTACGGTGGTCGGCAATTCCGCCGGCGCGGGTCTTGCGCTGGCCGCGTGCCAATGGCTGCGCGACCGCGGCCACCGCCAGCCGAACCGGCTGATATTGATCTCACCTGGAGCCGACGCGTCCGTCAGCCGCCCTGAGCAAACGGAGATCGCCGCGCGCGATCCGATCCAGGATATTCCGGGCATCATCGAGGCGGGACGGCTCTATGCCGGCGAGCTCGATATCGGCCATCCCTTTGTCAGCCCGCTCAACGGCGCGTTCCGTTTCCTTGCGCCGATGACGATCTTTTCAGGCACGCGCGATCTGCTCTACCCCAATAGCGTCGACCTCGCTGCGCGCGCGCGGGCCGCAGGTGTCCCGGTCGAGCTGCATCTGTGGCGCGACCAGCCGCACAATTACGCGCTGATGCCGACGCCGGAGGGCCGGCGGGCGCGTGCGATGATTTTACGGGCAATGGCTTAAAGAGGGAGCGTGACTGATGTCACGCTGCGCGCTGGCGAGAGCTGACGCTCGCGAGATCTGGCGCTGATCGTGTCGCGCGGGAGGGAGAAGGCGGCCTCCGGGGCGTTTCCTCTGGGAGTGTAGTTTTGCGGGGCCTTTAGGCGTGGCCCTTGATCTCGTAATGGCCCGGCACGCATTTGTAGCGGTCGAGGCGCCAGTTGGCGTGATAGATCGGATGCTCGTCCATCCATTTCGCCAAGGGCGCCTGAGCGCCGACCGCGCACGCCATCATCGACATCTCGGGCGTCATGTTGCTGTCGGTCACGATTTCCTCGACACAGCTGCCTGAGGCAGCGGCGCCAAGCCGGCAGAGCACGGCAACGACGGTTATGAACATTCCAATCACCTCATCGGTAGTTTCGACCACGAGGAGGATGCAAGCCGAGTGCCACAGCCTGTGTCGTAAACGACACGCCGGCCGGGTCGACTCGCCCCAGCATCCCCATTTGACGATTCGGATTGTAAAAAAATTCCCCTTAACCCGAAGCCGGACAATTACGGGGAACCAACAGGGATGATCGCAGGAATGTTGGATTCCGGGGGCAGCCTCGCGCCGGCGCCCTCTTCACAGAGGCGGCGGAGCCGATAGGCTCCCTTCTGTGCGGATCCTCGCCGACAGAGCGGGACCGCCATAGCACCAAGGAAGCGCGAGGGCAGACCATGAAGGCAAGACCGACCGGCGTGATCCCGCCGATGACGACGCCGTTCCGCAAGGACGGCGAGATCGACTACAAGCTGTTGGCGCCCCAGGTCGACTGGATGATCGGCGCCGGCGCCCATGGCGTCGCTGCCGGCGGCTCGACCGGCGAGGGCCACACGCTCGATCACGAGGAATTTCGCGACCTGATGGACGCGACGGTAGAGGCGGTCAGAGGACGCATTCCCGTGATCGCCGGCATCATCGTCGATTCGACACGTGACGCGATCCGCCGCGGCAAGCTCGTGCGCGACATCAATGTCGCAGCCCTCCAGGTCACGCCGGTGCACTATCTGTTCAAGCCGGACGACGAGGCGATGGTGGCGCACTTCCGCGCCATGGCCGATGAGACCGGCATGCCCATCATCATCTATAACGTCGTGCCGTGGTCCTATCTGTCGCCGGCGCTGCTGACGCGGATCATGACCGAGGTGCCGCTGGTGGTCGGCGTCAAGCAGAGCGCGGGCGATCTCAAGCTGTTTGCCGACCTCATGATGATGGCGCCGGACAAGCTGATCTACAGCGCCGTCGATGCCCTGATGTATCCGTCCTACACGCTTGGCGCCCATGGCTCGATCGCCGCGATCCTGACCGCCGCGCCGCATGCCTCCGTCGCGCTGTGGGATGCGGTGAAGGCAGGCGACCATCCCCGCGCGCTCGAGCTGCACAAGAAGCTGCTGACGCTGTGGAATGCGATCATCGCCGACAATCTGCCGGCCTGTACGCGCTATGCGCAGACGCTCCAGGGCTTGCCGCGGACATATCCGCGCGCACCGATGCCGGAGGCCTCGCCGGCGCAGCAGGCCGCGATCCGCAAGGCGCTGGAGGCGCTCGGCGCGTTGCCCCGCCTCGAGGCCGCGGAATAGTTCGTCCGCCGAGATAACTGATCCGGGCAGAACTGATCCGGAATGGCAGCGCCGATCCGCTTTTACCTGCGGATGCGGCGCTGCTACATTTGCGCTCGCCCGCGCGAGCGGCGCGGCGGCAAAGAAACAGACCGACAAGGGGAGGGGTCGAAATCCCATGAAGGAATTTGCAGGAAAGATCGCCGTCGTCACCGGCGGCGGCACGGGCATGGGGCGGGAGCTGGCCCGACAGCTCGTCGCCGAAGGCTGCAATGTCGCGATGTGCGACGTCTCGGAAGCCGCGATGGCCGAGACCAAGCGGCTCTGTGAGGTCGAGAAGCTGCCGCAGGGATTGCGCGTGACCACGCATGTCGCCGACGTCTCGATCGAGGATCATCTCAAGCGCTTTCGCGACGAGCTCGCCGAGCAGCAGATGACGGACAACATCCATCTGCTGTTCAACAATGCCGGCATCGGCGGTGGCGGCAGCCTGTTCACCAACACCCGCGAGCAGTGGGAGCGAACCTTCAACATCTGCTGGGGCGGCGTCTATCTCGGCGTCCGCACCTTCCTGCCGATGCTGGTCAAGGCGGACGAGGCGCACATCGTCAATACCGCAAGCGTCAACGGCTTCTGGGCCTCGATCGGCATGAACCAGGCCCACACCGCCTACAGCTCGGCGAAGTTCGCGGTGAAGGGCTTTACCGAGGCGCTGGTCAACGACCTCCGTTTGCACGCGCCCCACGTCAAATGCTCGGTGGTGATGCCCGGCCATATCGGCACCTCCATCGTCTCCAACTCACGCAAGGTGCAAAGTGGCGATGGATCGGACCGTCTGAGCGCCGACGAGGTCGCGCTGACCCGCACGCGCATGGTCGCGGCGGGCGTGCCAGATGCTGACAAAAAGTCTGATGACGAGATTCAGGCGGCGTTCGCCGAGCGCGCCCGCAGCTTCCTGGAGGATGCGCCGACGACGGCGGCACAAGCCGCAAAGATCATTCTCGACGGCGTGAAGGCGGAGCGATGGCGAATCCTGGTCGGCGAGGACGCCAGGCGCCTCGACGAGCGCGTGCGCGCGACACCGGAGCAGGCCTATGACCGCGCTTTCTACGAGAGCTTTACCCAGGAGGTTGGCTGGCGGCTCGGCTGATTTTATTGGCTGAGACTGTCAACGACCGCGCGCTCTTTATGTATGATGACCATCATTGCAAGCAGCGTACATATTCTTTTATTCGCTGCATCCGCAGTGCATTTCTTTCGTGTATGACGAAACGGAATATCACGCATGCGGCGGTATTCCCGCGTTCAAGCGATGGTGATCTTAAAGCTGTCTCATTTGAAGCAAGCCAGCTTGGTTGGCGAACTAAAATAGTTTAGTGAATCAGGCGTAAGGCCACGATAGAGCATAGCTCCGATGATACCCGCATGCCTCTCCGACGATTGGATCCTCTGCCCGGAGAGAGAGGATATCTCCGCTGAATTCACCCGGCTGCTCACCGCGGCCCAGGAGGGCGGCGCCACCATCGCAGAGTGTCTGATGATCGCGCGGCAGCTGAAGCGCGGCGACGAACAATCATGGCACCGCGAGTGGAAGAGGCTGGCGCAGGCCAATCGGCAGCGCGCCGAGGCTGCGTTCGCAGAGGGCCACAGGGTGACCGCGCAGCGCAATTGGCTGCGCGCCATGAACTACTACAGCGCGGCCGCGATGCCGCTCGACACGGCCGACGAACGCCGCTGGGTGGCGGTGCTCGCGATGCAGGAATGCGCCCGGCGCTTCCTCGCGGCCCGCGATCCGGCCGGCGAAGTGGTGACGGTGCCCTGGATCGAAGGACATTCGCTGCAGGGCTACTTCCTGCCTGCGCCGTCGGCGAGCGGGCGCGCTCCGGCCGTGATCTGCGTCGGCGAGCCCGGCCATCGCAAGGAAGAGTTTCTGTTCAAGCTCGCGCCGCACGCGCGCGAGCGCGGCTTCTCGATGCTGGCGCTGGACCTGCTCGGCGACCAGCGTGACGATTATGTCGATACGCTCCTGCATCGCAGGGATCTCGAGAGCTCGATCGGCAGTGTCATGGACTATCTGGAGGCGCGCAGCGACGTCGATTTCGACCGCGTCGCGATCGTGGCGGACGGGTGGGGATCCTCCTTCGTGGCCCGTGCGGTCTTGCAGGAGCCGCGGCTTGCCGCGGCCGTGTGTGACGGCGGCCTGTGGGACCTGCACGAGCGGTCGTTCTTCGCCAGCCGCTTTGCGATGAGCGACCTCAGCATCGTCCCGGTGTCGCATTCGCCGCTGATGGCCTCCAGCGTCGACTGTCCGGTGCTGATCACACTTGGCGAGGACGGCTGGCTCAAGGCCGACCGGGCCCGTCAGATCGTGCAGAAATCCCGGCTCGGCAGCTCGGATATCGTGCTGAAGGTGTTCACCGCGGCCGAGACCGGCGCGGCGCAGGCCCATGCGGACAATCCGAGCCTTGCCAACGAATACATCTTCGACTGGCTCGAATCCCAACTCGGCGCGACGGGTCGGCGGATCTGAGCGCGGAGATTCGACGGCGACGGGCTAAAGCGCGATGAGATTAGCTTAGGATGAATCGTTATCGCTCTTTAGATTATTATTTGAGTATGATCTTTCCGGAAAACGGCTGTGCACTTTTCCGGATCATGCTCTAGAGGTCGAGAGACAACCTGACGCACGCCTTTTCGAGGCGGGTCTTCAGCGTCGCGAGCTTGGCGGTGAACTCGGTCAGCTCGTTCTCGTCGAACTCCTGGAAGACGAATTCGCGAATCGTCTTGTACTGCTCGTTGAGGCTCGCGATGTGCTTCTGCGTCTTGTCGACCAGCGACAGCCGGACCACCCTTGCATCGGTCGGCGACGGCCGCCGACGCAACAGGCCTTTCTTCTCGAGAATCTTGGACTGGGTGGTGACGAAGGACGGATCGACATGAAGCAGCTTGGAGACCACGTTGACGGGAACGCCGTCATCCTTGTCGAGATCGGAGATGGCCATCAGGATCAGCCATTGCGGGCCGCTGATGCCGAGCGTCCTGGCCCAGAACTGACGAAGCTCCTCCAGATGCATGTTGATCGAGGATATCTCCCAGGTGAAGCGCCTGATGATATCGAGATTGCCGATGGGGCGGAGGCGCGCCCCTTCCTTCCTCGTCGCTGACACAGCGTCACTCCCGTGGGCTGATTCATCCTGGCCGGTGTTCGCGGACGGCATAGTCCACGCAAGTCTGCCCTGACGCAAGTGCAGGGCAGGGTAATTTTGTCACGGAAATTACAAATATGATCAGATCAGCCTTTTGGCCGGTCCGGGGTGTTGCTGCGCGGACACAGATTTAGTGAAATAACAAAGCTGATCTAATAAACTATTTTGATTACCAGAACGGCGCATGCATATTGACCGTGACGGTGGGGGGTACTCGATCGTCCCGTTGCAGGTGGTTCGCTCACGTCCCTCGCGTCTTAAGCGGGTGTGTCCGAAAGCGCGAAGCGGCCGAGCGGATTTGAAGAGATGGGGATCTGGGGGGCCTCACGGTCCGATCTCCGTAAAATGAGCAACTTGGAGGTTTTAAATGAAAGTGGTGAAGAGCCTTTTGCTCGGCACTGCGGCGGGTCTGATCGCCGTCGGTGGAGCTCAGGCGGCTGATCTTCCGGTCAAGGCCAAGGCGGTCGAATACGTGAAGATCTGCACGCTCTACGGCGCAGGCTTCTACTACATCCCGGGCAGCGATACCTGCATCAAGCTCGGCGGCTATCTGCGTGCGGAAGTCGCGCTGAACGCCGGCGGCAACTACAGCGCCTCGTACAACAACGTCTTCGCGGCGAACAACCGCCTGACGAACTACTACTCGGCGCGCGCTCGTGAAGATCTCAACATCGACACGCGCACCGCGACCGAATACGGCGTGGTCCGCACCTATTTCGATGCGGTGTTCACCTGGACGACCGGCAACTATGTCGGCACCGGCTCGGGCACGGGCTCGACCCAGTACAGCGGCACGCTCGGTCTCAACGCGGCCGGTACGGGCCTGGTCGGTTCGAGCGGCGGTGCCGTCAACGGCACCGACGGCGCGATCTCCGGCGGTGCGCTCGGCGTCTACTACGCCTTCATCCAGTTCGCCGGCTTCACCTTGGGTAAGGCCGTGTCGCAGTTCGACGCGCCCTGGATCAACTATCCCGGCAACAACTTCGACCAGCTGGTCGGCGGCAGCGGCACCACCAACGGTGTTGCGCAGGTCACCTATACGGCCGATTTCGGCCAGGGCGTGACGGCGACGGTGTCGGCGCAGGACCAGACGCAGGTCTTCCAGACCAACATCTGGAACGTCGCCGGCATGAGCACCGCGGGCGTGCTCGGCGGTGCTTACGGCTCGAACGATCTCGGCGGCAGCAGGTCTCCGGACCTCGTCGGTGCGGTTCGCGTCGATCAGGCCTGGGGCCTGTTCCAGGCGTCGGTGGCCGCGCACGACAATCATGTCGGCTACTACGGCGCGACCGAAGTGACCGGTCATCCCGAAGACAAGTGGGGCTGGGCGGTCCAGCTGGCACTATCGATCAAGAACATCCCGACCGGCGCGGGTGACGTGATCAACGTGTCGGGCGTCTACACCGACGGTGCGAGCCGCTACAACTTCCAGGAGCTGGCCGCGACCAGCTACTCGATGTTCGGCAGCTCCAACGCCGCCTATGGCAGCATCGGCTTCGCCGGCGTGTCTGATGCGGTGTTCGCTCCGGGCGGCGGCCTCGAGCTGACCAAGACCTACGGCTTCCGTGGTGCCTACACCCACAACTGGAATCCGTACTGGAACACGGCGCTCTACGGTGCCTGGGCGGCTGTCAACTACAGCGGCACGGCCAAGGGCCTGATCTGCGGCAGCGCCGCGTTCGCGACCCTGACCGGCACCTGCAACCCGGACTTCAACATCGGCCAGGTCGGCGTCATCACCCGCTGGACGCCCGTGAAGAACCTGACCTTCTCGGCTGACTTCGTCTACAGCCACCTCGACCAGAAGTACTCGGGCACGATCACGACGGCGGCGCTCACGTCGGTTGCCAAGCCTGCGGCGACCTACGAGCTGAAGGACCAGGACACCTACAGCCTGCTGCTGCGCGCCCAGCGCAACTGGTAAGCTTCGGGTCACCTGACGATCTGACGAAAGCCCCGGCGGGTGACCGCCGGGGCTTTTTTGCAAAAGGCGCGTGTCTCGAAAATCCGAATCTTCCTACGCAAATGGCGAAGACGAGCTATGCGATTCGATCGTCGCCAAATTTATTTACTTACCTGAGTTACTAAGCTATATAGCTGTTAGCCGATTTCGAAAGTTACGGCTCTTAGCTTCACGCTAAGCCTCCAGAAACCTCCGGTGATGCCCCGCCGGAGGTTTTTCATTTTGGGACGACGCTGGAGCGTCAGCCGCGTGCGATGCGCACGCGGGAGTTCGGTCGGTAGGCGAGGCGGCTGTGGCCGGCGCAATAAGGCTGCCCGTCATGTGAGGCATTGCCGCAGAAGCAGAAATCGTCGGCCCCCGGCGTCGAGATCGGCCAGCGGCAGCGATTTTCGCTGAGCTCGAGCAGCGAGCAGCGATTGGTGTCGTCGATCGGGCCCGTGACCACCGGTGCAGCGGTTTCGCCGTAGATCGTGGCGAGCATTTCGTATTGCAGCCGCGGCACTGTCTTCGGCGCGCGGGGCGGCGCGAAGCTTCTGTTGTCCTGAAGCTTGCGCTCGTCGACCGAGCGGCCGCGGGTCAGATTGAGCCGGGACAGCTTGCCGATCACGGCGTTGCGGCTGACGCCGATATCGGCCGCGATCTCGCGGCAAGACAGGCCGGCCTCGAAGTGCCGCTTCAGACGTTCAATTCGTTCGTCAGTCCAGGTTGGTGAAGAAGTCGGTGAAAAAACAGGCATTGTAACGGTCCCAGGTTTGCAGATGACGGCCAGCCGCCTCTGAGATCGGTCCGCCTCACGTCCGGCGCGTCCTCACGTCCTTCCATTGTCGCGAATCGACAAAAGTCCGTCCTTGATGGCGAGACGGATGCCTTCCTCGATCAATGTTCGTGCGACGCCGGGAACGCTGGTGCCGTGGGTGCCCTGTCTCACCAGTTTTTCCAGGTAGGTGATGGTCGAGAGCGCCAAGGTTACGGGAATGCGGTCAGTCTCGGCTTTTTCGGTGGCCATGGCCCGAACGCTAGCCTCTTACTCGGATACATAAAAGTAACGATTAAGACTCTATTTAGGTTTGAGGGCAGAAGTCAAATCCGGACTGAACCGGAGGGGCAGCCCGTTGGAATCGCGTTGGAAATCGGCGCGACGGGGCGCGCCGCGCGAGCGACCGGCGGCGGCGTCATGCCAAACGGGGCAAAGAGAGGTGCGGCAGGCTCAGCCGTGCACGATCGCCTTCTCGATCATGCAATGGATGCCCTTGGAGCCGTTGACGGTCTGGGTCACCCGCAGATCGGCGGCCAGGCTGCACAGCGTGTAGGCGTCCTCGCGCGACAGATTGCGCTTCTCGCCGAGCAGCGTGATCATGTCGCGCAGGGCTCGCACCACGCACTGGTCGAGGTCGGGATCCATCGCCATGGTCAGGTAGTGCGAGGCCGTCTCCGCGCGGGGATAGTCGAACCGCAGGTCCTTGCGCAGCGTGAGGCGGAAGCGGCCCTGGAGCGCGGTCTCGATCGCGGTGACGCAGACCTCGCCGTCGCCCTGCACGCCGTGGCCGTCGCCGCAGGAGAACAGCGCGCCCGGCACGAACACCGGCAGATACAGCGTCGCGCCCGCGCCGAGCTCCTTGTTGTCGAGATTGCCGCCCATGGCGCGTGGAATGAGCGAGGTGATGCGGCCCCAGGCCGGCGGCGGCGCCACGCCCATCACGCCGAAAAACGGCTTCAAGGGGAGGTCGAGGCCCCAAGGCAGCCGGCCGACCATTCGCGTTCGGTCCAGCGGGATGTTGAGGATGCGCGTCTCGTGGAAATCGTCGGGCAGGGTGCCGGACAGCGGCCGGATCAGATTGTAGCCCCAATCCTGCCGGAGCTGAACGTCGAGGATCTCGACCTCGAGCACGTCGCCGGGTTCGGCGCCGTCGACCGCGACCGGGCCGGTGAGGATGTGGCCGGGCACCATCCGTTCGGATTTCGCATGCACCTCGAACAGCTCGGGCGGCACGTGGAACTGGTTGCGGTCCGGCACCACCTCCGGTCCGCCGCTGATGGTGTCGATGGTGACCTCGTCGCCGCTCTTGATCGTCAGGACCGGTTTGAGCTTGGCCTCGAAAAAACCCCAGTGGCAGGTCGCGGGGCTCGCATTCAGGTGGTGATGGGTCATTTGCGGTGTCCGGTCGTTTTCATCGAAAGGCGGTGCAGCCGGGCTTGACCCGGCGATCGATCCTCTTCCAAGAAGATTTCTGAAGATGGGCGGGCGGGTCAAGCCCGTCCGTGACCGGCGCGTTCATTCCAGCGAGGCTCCCCTGTTCTTTTTTCTGTCCAAGACGCTGGGCGTCGCGTTGCTGCCGATCAATTTGCTGGTTGAGCTCGGAATCGCGTCGCTGATCTTGATGGCGACGCGCTTTGCCTCGTTCGGGCGCAAGCTTGCCGTGACCACGCTGGTGCTTTGGGCGCTGACCGCGTTTTCGCCGCTCGGCAATTTTCTGCTCTATCCCCTGGAGTCGCGGTTTCCGCCGTGGGACCCGTCGCGCGGCGCGCCCGACGGCATCATCGTGCTGGGCGGGTCCGTCGATGTCGATCTCTCGGCCGCGCATCACACGCCTGTCGTCGCAAACGCGGCCGATCGCCTGATCGTGCCGGCCGAGCTCGCGCGCCGCTATCCCAATGCGCGCATCGTGTTCACCGGCGGCACTGCGAATTTGCTGCCCACCAGCGGGAGGGAGGCCGATTACTCCGCGCCGATCCTGGAAAACTCCGGCATCGCGAAGGAGCGTCTCATCCTGGAACGCGAGTCGCGCAACACCTATGAAAACGCGATGTTCACAAAGCAGCTGGTGGCGCCGAAACCGGGCCAGCGCTGGCTCCTGGTCACGTCGGCCTTCCACATGCCGCGCTCGATGGGAATCTTTCGCAAGGCCGGATTCGAGGTCGAGGCCTATCCCGTCGACTGGCGGATGGGTGGCCGCGACGAGCTGTTCTCCTTCTCCAATAACGGCGCGTCCGGGCTCATCCGCACCGATGTGGCTGTGCGCGAATGGATCGGCCTTGTGGCCTACCGCCTGATGGGGCGGAGTGACGATTTGCTTCCAGGCCCGGTGAAGGACTAGAGCGTTTTCGAGCGAAGTGGATCCCGGTTCGCGTAAAGAAATCGCGTCAAAACAAGAATCGAGAGCCTCCGTTCCGATTCCATCGGAACGGAAATGGCTCTAGAAACGACGATAACATCAAGATGACCGGCGCGTGATCGCCGGCCCGGAGGACGCCATGCAGCAGCAGAGTGCGGAGACGATCGATCTTGCCGGCCTGGTGGCCGATCTCAACAGCCTGTTGCGGCTGAAAACGAATGTGATCGGCATGAAGCTGTTCGCGCTCGTTGCCGACATGGAGGCGATCCCGAAGATCCGGCGGCCGAATGCGATCCACACCACCGACCAGATCGTCAGCATGGCCGCGCGGCTCGGCTGGACCGTCGGCATCACCGGCGACGATCTCGTCGGCGCGCAGTGTCGCGCGGTGATCGGCCTTGCGCCCCAGGACGACAAATGGCTCGCCGGCGAAAACTATGTCGGGGTGTGGCACGGCACGGCCGAGGACGCGCGCAAGCGGCAGGAGGCGCTGGACGTGGTGCCGTTCGGCCGGTATCAGGCGCTCGCGGTGAGCCCGCTGGCCAGCGGCCGGCTCGATCCGCCCGACATCTGCCTGGTCTATGCAACGCCCGGGCAGATGATCATCCTGATCAACGGGCTGCAATATACCGGCTACAAGAAGTTCGAATGGGGCGTGGTCGGCGAAACCGCGTGCGCGGATTCCTGGGGCAGGGCGCTGAAAACCGGCGAACCCAGCCTGTCCTTGCCATGCTATGCCGAACGGCGCTATGGCGGCGTGCCGGACGAAGAGATGCTGATGGCCTTGAAGCCGCAGCATCTCGCCAAGGCGATTGAGGGCATGAAGGCGCTGGCCAAGAACGGCCTGCGCTATCCGATCCCGCCCTACGGCATTCAAAGCGACGTCCGTGCCGGCATGGGCGTGAGTTACGCGAAAAAGTAAAGGCCAGTCATGAGCTCTGCGAAATTCGACATCGTCGTCTATGGCGCGACCGGTTTCACCGGTCAGCTCGTCGCCGAATATCTGGCGGCCCATTACAAGAACGACAAGCAGCTCAAATGGGCGATGGCCGGCCGCAGCCTCGACAAGCTGAAATCCGTGCGCGACGCGATCGGCGCGCCCGCCGATACGCCGCTGATCGTGGCGGATGCCTCCGATGCGGCGTCGCTGAAGGCGATGGTGGCGCAGACCAGGTCGGTGATCACGACGGTCGGGCCGTATCAATTCTACGGCGAGGCGCTGCTCGAGGCCTGCGTTGCCGGCGGCGCGGATTATCTTGACCTCTGTGGCGAGCCGGTCTGGATGCGACAGATGATCGACAAGCACGAGGCAGCTGCCAAGGCGAGCGGCGCGCGCATCATGTTTTCGTGCGGCTATGATTCCGTGCCGTTCGAGCTCGGTACGTTCTTCGTGCAGGAAGAGGCCAAGCGGGTGTTTGGTGTACCGGCCCCGCGCGTGAAGGGGCGCGTGCGCGACATGCGCGGGACGCTGTCAGGCGGAACCGCAGCAAGTGCAAAAGCGACCTTCGACGCGGTCGCCAAGGATCTGAGCCTTGTCGCCATTCTCAACGACCATTTTGCGCTGACGCCGGGGTTCGCCGGGCCGAAGCAGCCGAAGGGCAACAGGGCGGCCTATGAGGAGGACCTGCAATCCTGGGCCGCGCCGTTCATGATGGCGCTGATCAACACGCGCAACGTCCATCGCTCCAACATGCTGATGGGCTTTCCCTACGGCCGCGAGTTCGTCTACGACGAGATGGTTTTGACCGGCCCCGGCGACAAGGGCGAGGCCAATGCGAAGCGGGTGATGGCCGTCAACGCCGAGAAGACCGGCCCGAATGCGCCAAAGCCGGGTGAGGGGCCGTCAAAGGAAGAGCAGGAGAAAGGCCTCTTCAATCTGCTTTATGTCGCGATCGCGCCCGACGGCCGCCAGGTCCGTGCCGGCGTCACCGGCGACCGCGATCCCGGCTACGGCTCGACCTCGAAGATGATCTCGGAATGCGCGATCTGCCTGTTGCGTGACGCAGACGACGTCCCCGGCGGAATCTGGACGCCGGGCGCGGCGATGCAGCACAAGCTGATCAAGCGGCTGGTCGAGCATGCCGGGCTGACGTTCGCTGTAGAGAGCTAGCTCGGTATCGTAGAGTGGGCAAAGCGAAGCGTGCCCACCAATCCTATCGCAATGGTGGAGAGATGGTGGGCACGGCGCTTCGCGCCTTTGCCCACCCGACGGCAGCGCGCGCCTAAGCCGCCCGCGCGTCATACGCGTACATGAACTCCATGCTCTTCGAGCCCAGCGGCAGCAGCCATTTCAGCATCTGATTGCGCAACCAGGCTCCGGTCGCGCTGAACTCGCGCTTGTTGTTGCCGTTGCGGCGGGCCATCGCCACGATCTTCTCGGCGCGCGGGCGGCGCTCGGCCTCGAAGGCCTGGAAGGTGGCGCCGAGCTCCTGGCCGTCCTGCATCAGCCGCGCCAGCCGCATCGCATCTTCCAGCGCGAGCGAGGCGCCCTGGCCGGCATGCGGGCTCGTTGCGTGCGCGGCGTCGCCGATCAGCAGCGAGCGCTTGCGCGACCATGTCGGCAAGGTCGCGACGTCAAGCGTGTCGGTGACGACGATGTTCTCGGCCGCCTCGATGATGGCAGGAATCGGATCGCGCCAGCCACGATGGAAGCCGCGCAGATGCTGCTTCAGCGCCGCCGCGTCGAGCGCGCGGAACATCGCGGCATCCATGCCGTGCGCAGGCTGCGTGCTCCACCACATCACGCCGTCCTTCGGATCCGGGCTGCAATAGCCGTAGCCGAAGAAGCCGCTCTGGCCGAACGTGGTCTCGACATGGCGGTCGTTCGCCCGGCCGGCGAGCACGGCATGCGGCACGAAGCCGCCGAACCCGATCAGGCCGGTGTCGAAGGGCTTTGGCCCGTCAGGCACCACCTGGCGCCGCGCGATCGAATGCACGCCGTCGGCGCCGATCAGGAAGTCGCCCTCCGCGGTGGTGCCGTCGGCGAAATAGGCGATGATCGGCTGGTCGCCGCGATCCTCGATCTTGATCAGCCGCCTCTCGAAATAGAGCGAGACGCAGGAGCACCACGCCTTGTCGATCAGCATCTCGTTCAGTGTGGCACGGCAGACATTGACCGCGGGCTGGCCGAAGCGCCGCGCCATGTCGCGGTTGATCGATCCGAGCCGCTCGCCGCCTTGCGAATAGAAGTCGAAGGATTCCGCAATCGAGCCGCGGCTGATCAGCTCGTCGGCTAAGCCGATCTCGTCCATGACCTGCATGCCGTTCGGCGCGATCTGGAGACCGCCGCCGATGCCCTTGGAATAGGGCCAGGCTTCGTAGATCGCGGATTCGATGCCGGCACGGCGCAGCAGGATTGCGGCAACGGGCCCGGCGATGCCGGCGCCGATGATCAGGGCCTTGCGCGGACGGGTGGACATGGCTTGCTCCCGAGGTTTCCGTGGTGCTAGGAGAAATTACGGTCGCTAAATCTCTTAGTGACTAAGATATATATTCGGTAAGAGATGAGGTCGGCCTTGTCAAGGGCAAAGGCGCGCACGGCGTTGTTGGGAGAGCTCGAGGAGGCGATGCGGCGGTCGTCCGCGCAGGGCGTGCTTTATGGCCAGACCGTTGCGAATGTTGCCGGAATTGCCAATTCCGACCTCGAATGCATGGACATTCTCTATCTCGAGGGGCGGGTGACGGCGGGCCGGCTCGCCGAGGTCACGGGGCTCACGACCGGGGCCATCACCGGCGTGGTGGACCGGCTCGAGAAAGCGGGCCTGGTCCGCCGCGAGCGGGACGAGACCGATCGGCGCAAGGTATACATCGCAGTCGTGCCGGAGACGGCGATGAAGATCGGCCAGCTCTACGTGCCGATGCAGCAGGCGATGGAGAAGGTCTTCAGCACGTACACGGATGAAGAGCTGCGCCTGCTGCTGCGCTTTGCCAATGAGGGCTACAAGGGCGTGCTTGCGGCGACCGCGGCGCTGAAGGGCCTGCTCGACACGCCGCCGGAGAAACGGCCCGATCTCAAGCTGAAGAAGCGTCCTCGCCAGCCCTAGCCCTGTAGGCCTGCGCGGCCGCGATCATGCCCCACATCGCGCCCAGCATCATCCAGAAATGCCGCCAGTGGTCGGTGTCGATCACAAAGCTCTCGCCGACGGTGCCGACGAAGGCCGAGAACACGGCGAGATAAGCACGCTGCCAGGGTACGCGGACGAAGATGTGGCGGAAGCCCATGACCACGGTGGTGAAGACCAGCGCGGGATAGCACACGCCGGACATCCAGCCGCCGGACATGAAGGCGTTCAGATACGAATTGTGGGTGTCTTCGGGGAAGAAGCGATGGAATTGCAGCGGGCCGATGCCGAACGGCAGGTCGAGCGCCATCTCCGCACCGAGGATATGCCGGCCGAACCGGCCGAAGCGGCCTTCGTCATAGCTCTGGTCGAAACTTGCGCGCTGCTTGAACATTTCAGCGATGCTATCGAACGACAGCAGCACCGCGATCAGCGCCAGCCCCAGCACCATCGCGACGATCGCCATGATGATGATGCGCGAGCGCTGCGCGTTGGTGCGGCTGGTCAAGACCATCAGCAGCAGCATGAATGCCGATGTGAGGACCAATCCGCCCCAGGCGGCGCGGGAGAAGGCGAGCAGGATCGCCAGCGACATGATGCCGAAGGCGATGACGTTGCGGGAGGCCTTGGCGAGCTTGTCGGAGACCACGCTCTGGAGCGCGAACAGCGCCGGCAGGATCAGGAAGGCGCCGAGCACGTTCGGATCCTTGAACGTGCCGCGCGCGCGCTCGTAGAGCGTAAAGAGGTCGTGGCCTCCGGGAACCAGGTTGAAATAGCCGGCGATGGCCGCGAGCGAGGCGATCATTGCGCCGACCACGAGGCCTCGGCGCAGCATGTCGAGCCGCGCCGCCGTATCCTCGGAGGTGACCATCGCGAAGAACACCACGGTCACTGCCATGTACCAGGAGGTCGCGATCCAGCTCACCACCTCGGACTGCTCGAACAGCGGAATCGCGCTGATCGTGTAGCCGACATTGAGCAGCACCAGCAGCAGCACCAGCGGCATCAACACGAGCCTGAGCCGCAGGCCGGTGGCGAAGAAGGTGACGGTCGCGAGCAGTGTCACGATCTCGTAGGGGCTCGGCTCGATGAAGACGATCGCTCCGGAGGCGCCGACCAGCCACACCAGCGCGCGCTGGAGCGCCAGCACGCCCGGCGCAGCCGGTGCGGCTATGTTCACTCCACCGGCTGTCGCCGCATACGCCATCACGCGCTCACGCTACTGGTACGCCACAAAACTCGCCGTCATCGCCCGGCTTGACCGGGGCATGACGGAAACTCAATACGCGTTCTCGTTCTTGGTCAGCAGCGCGGTCGGCGTCTTCAGGAGAATGTAGAGGTCGAACAGCACCGACCAGTTCTCGATGTAATAGAGATCGAACTCGACGCGCTTCTGGATCTTCTCTTCATTGTCGATCTCGCCGCGCCAGCCGTTGATCTGGGCCCAGCCGGTGATGCCGGGCTTGACGCGGTGGCGGGCGAAATAGCCGTCGACGGCCTCGTCGAACAGCCGGCTCTGGAGCTTGCCCTGCACCGCATGCGGACGCGGGCCGACCAGAGAGAGATTGCCGGAGAAGACCACGTTGAACAGCTGCGGCAGCTCGTCGAGGCTGGTTTTGCGAATGAAGCGGCCGACGCGGGTGACGCGCGGATCGTTCTTGGTCACGACCTTCGACGCGGTCGGATCAGCCTGATGGTGATACATCGAGCGGAATTTGTAGACGTCGATGCGCTCATTGTTGAAGCCGAAACGCTTCTGCCGGAACAATACGGGGCCAGGACTGTCGAGCTTGACCGCCAATGCCACCAGCGCCATCACCGGGAGTGCGGCGAGCAGCGCGAGGCTGCCGACGATACGGTCGAACAGCCATTTCATCACCAGATCCCAGTCGGTGATCGGTGCTTCGAACACGTCGAGCGTCGGCACCTCGCCGAGATAAGAATAGGAGCGGGGACGGAAGCGCAGCTTGTTGGTGTGGGCGGACAGGCGGATGTCGACCGGCAGCACCCAGAGCTTCTTCAGCATTTCCAGGATCCGCGTCTCCGCCGAGATCGGCAGCGCGAACAGCACGAGATCGACGCGGGTGCGGCGGGCGAATTCGACGATGTCATCGACCTTGCCGAGCTTGCGCGCGCCGGCGCAGGTGTCGAGCGCGCGGCTGTCGTTGCGGTCGTCGAACACGCCGAGCACGTGGATGTCGGAATCCTCCTGCTGCTTCAGCGCCTCGACCAGTTCCTCGCCGTTACGATCGGAGCCGACGATGATGGTGCGGCGGTCGAGCCGGCCCTGCCGTGCCCAGTTGCGCACCAGTGAGCGCAGCACCAGCCGTTCGGCGATCAGCGCGGCGAGGCCGAGGAAGAAGAAGGCGGCAAGCCAGAGCCGCGACATTTCGGTGCCGAACTTGGCGAAGAAGGAGACGCCGATGAACAACAGGAAGACGAACGACCAGGACGAGATCATCCGCGTCATCTGCCGGAGCTGACCGCGGAACAGTTGCACCTGGTAGATGTCGGCGGCCTGGAAGCAGACCACGGCGGCGATCGCAACCGCGATGATTTCCGCAGGATAAACCCAGCTGAAGCCGGAGAGCGGCATGACGTAGCCGACATAGAGAACGATGCCGACGAGGCTCAGCAGCGCGAAGTCGGTGGCGCGCACGGCGCCGGCGATCACGATCGGAGAATAGGCGCGGGCGACTTTCTGGTTGACGACTTCGAGCGCAGCCGGCGTGAGCCGGCGACGGCGTTCGACAAAAGCCGGTTCAGCAGGCTTCGCCGCAGCGTTGGCCGCGGCATCGAGCATCGAGCGTGCGTTGAGCGGTTCCACGGGCTTCCACGTCCATTCCAAATACCCGCGGGCCACGGCTCTGTGCCCCGGGCGAGCATCCCCTGGCACGTCGATTATCGGACAAATCGGAAGATTCTCTAAAGCGGCCCAAAGGATGGTTAATGATTTGCGAATGCATCGCGGTAACCCGCGAGCACGCCGTCGACCATCGCCTGCTGCGAGAAATGCGACGAGATCCGCTGACGCAGCGATGACGCCCGCTGCGCGGTCCCTTGCGGATTGTCGAGCGCGGAAGCGATGGCCTCGGCCATGGCGTCAGCATTGCTCGCCGCGAACAGGGCCGGGCTCTCGGCGCCGAAAATCTCGGGGATGCCGCCGACGCGGGCCGCGATCATGGGAATGCCGGCCGCGCCGGCCTCGATCACCACATAGGGCATGGAATCGCCGCGCGAGGGCACGACCAGCAGCCGCCCCTTGGAAAAGCCATGGCGCGCCTTGACGTGGCCGATGAAGCGGATCGCGCCGCCAAGGCCGAGCTTCTCGACCTGCGCCTTCAGCGTCGCGGTCTCTTCGCCGTCGCCGCCGAGCGTCAGCGTCACTTTTCTGCCATTTGCATGCAGCCGCGCCACCGCATCGACCAGGAGATCGGCACCCTTGATGTGCCTGAACTCGCCGACATAAGCGAGATCGGTGGCATCCTCGGCGGTGACGACCGGCTCGAATTCCTCGGGCGTGACGCCGTTGAAGACGCAATGCACCACACCCTTGGGCGTGCCGACGATGCGCTGATAGGTGTCGCGGGCAAAGGCGCTTTCGAACAGGAACAGGTCGGTCGCGTCCATCAGCGTGCGTTCGAGCCGCGCGTAGAACTCGCCCTTGAAAGTGTGCAGCGGATAATGCAGCGAGCCGCCATGCGGCGTGTAGATGCGGATGGTGTCGTCGGAGCGGCGTCGCATGCGGACGAAGGCACCGGCCTTGGCGCCGTGGCCGTGCATGACGTCGGGTTTGAGCTTGCCGATCAGTCGGCGCATTCGAAGCCACACCAGAAAATCGTCCGGCGACGGCTCGCGGCGGATCGCGAGCCGGTGCACGCCGAGCTTCAGGCGCGGCGCAAGCTCTGCAAGCGCCTTCTCGGCGCGCTCGCCACCGGTGAGGCTGTCGGCGAGAATGCCGACATGATGGCCGCGATCGGCCTGGCCGTTGGCGAGATCAAGGATGTGCCGGAAGATGCCGCCGACGGGCGCACGCACGGCGTGCAGGATGCGAAGCGGCTGGTCGGGAGACGGGGGCATGATCAAAACCAGCGCTCGACGGCGAATGCCGAACATTCTTCGAAATTTCGAAACGGATTAAGGACCCTCGTGGTTAACAAACGGTGACGACGCCATGCGCGCCGCCTGCGGCCGGCGGTTAACCCAGCGGCAACCATAATGGAGTGTAATCGCCGCGGTTGAGGTAGAGTCGTTGTGGCGTTGCCCCGCGGGAGTTTGCGATGCGTTTGGCGTTCTGGCGTGCCGGTAAGAACAGCGCGGTGGTCGAGCGGGCTGTTTCGAAGCCGAAGATCGAGCCGAAGGCTGAAGCAAGGCCTGCGGCCGCTGCCGCCAAACAGGCGTCGGTCGAATCCGGTGACATCGATCTGCACGCGCTCGGCGGCGCGCTGGCACGCAAGCGCAGCTGGATTATCGTGCCGACGGTGCTGGCCCTCGTCGCGTCCGTCGCTGTCGTCAATCTCATCACGCCGCGCTACAAATCCGAGTCGCGCATCCTGATCGACGGCCGCGAGAACGTATTCCTGCGGCCGAGCAGCGACCGCAGCACCGAGGAACGTCAGGCGCTCGACCCCGAGGCTGTGACCAGCCAGGTCCAGCTCGTGCTGTCGCGCGATCTCGCGCGCGAGATCATCAAGAAGAACAAGCTTGCGGAGCGTCCCGAATTCGATCCGGTGCTGCAAGGCATCTCGCCGCTGAAGTCGCTTGCGGCGCTGGTCGGCATCGGCCGCGATCCGTTCTCGATGACGCCGGAAGAGCGCGTGCTCGACGCTTATTACGATCGTCTCCAAGCCTACGCCGTCGACAAGTCGCGCGTCATCGTGGTCGAATTCCAGTCCGCCGATCCGGACCTCGCCGCGCGCGTCGCCAACTCGATCGCCGACGGCTACCTCGTGCTCCAGCAGAATGCCCGTCAGGACCAGGCCCGCAGCGCGAGCCAGTGGCTCTCGGGCGAAATCGAGAACCTGCGCAAGAAGGTCTCTGACGCCGAAGCCAAGGTCGAGGATTTCCGTTCCAAATCGTCGCTGTTCGTCGGCACCAACAACACCACGCTGTCGAACCAGCAGATGGGCGAGGTCAACACCCAGCTCAACAACGCCCGCTCGATGAAGGCGGACGCTGAATCCAGGGCGCGGCTGATCCGCGAGATGCTCCAGAGCGGCAAGCCGATCGAGGCGTCCGAGGTCGTGAACTCCGAACTGATGCGGCGCCTGTCCGAGCAGCGGGTGACGCTGCGTGCACAGCTCGCAGAACAATCATCCACGCTGCTCGGCAACCATCCGCGGATCAAGGAATTGAAGGCGCAGCTCGGTGACCTCGATGGTCAAATTCGCGACGAGGCGGCCAAGATCTCGCGCTCGCTCGAAAGCGATGCGCGGATCGCCGCCGGCCGGGTCGATGGGCTGACCGCGAGCCTCGAGCAGCTGAAGAAGCAGGCGACCTCGACCAATGGCCAGGATGTCCAGCTGCGTGCGCTCGATCGCGAAGCCAAGGCGCAGCGCGACCTGCTCGAAACCTATCTCGCCAAATATCGCGAGGCCAACACCCGCGAGACCATCGATACCGCGCCGACGGAAGGCCGCATCATCTCGCGCGCCATCGTCTCCAACACGCCAGCCTACCCGAAGAAGCTGCCGATCGTGCTGATCGCGACGCTGGCGACGCTGCTGCTCTCGTCCGGTCTGGTGGTTACCGGCGAACTCCTGCGTCAGACCGCGCCACGCGCCGTTGCCACGCTCACGCCGGCGGTGGTTCGCCAAAAGCCGGCGGTCGAAGAGCCGGTCGCCGATGCGGTCGAGATCGAGCCGGTGCCGCTCCAGCCGGACATGACGGCCAATGCCGATGTCAGCGAATTCGCCGAGATCGGGCAGCTGGCCGAAAGTCTGAAGGCTGCGGGTTCGGCCGCGAAGAAAGTCACGGTGCTCGGCACCGCATCGGGCGACGCCATCACGCTGTCAGCGCTCACGCTCGCCAGGCATCTAGCCCGCGATGCGCGGGTCGTCGTGGTTGATCTCGCGGCATCGTCGCCGGCGATTGCCGCTGTCTCCGTCGATGCCACGTCGCCCGGTCTTGCCGAGTTGATGCAGGGCGAGGCGTCGTTCGCGCAGATCATCACCCGGGACAAGCTCTCGCGGCTGCATCTGGTGATGGCCGGCCGTCCCGGCTTCGACCGCAGCCTGCTGCAGTCGCCGCGGGTGACCCTTGCGATTGACGCCTTGCTGCGTGCCTATGACCACGTGCTGATCGACGCCGGCAGCGCCTCAGACTTGCCCGCTGAACTCCTGACGTCCGGTGCCCGCGCCGTCGTGGTGCCCGATGCGTCGATGGCGCCGGACGCGCGCACGCTGATGTGCGAGCAGCTCAAGGCCGTTGGTTTCAGCGAGGTGACGATGCTGAGCAGGCCGGTGCAGCCGTCGGATGCCGGCGAGCCCACCCCGCGCGTCGTGGCGGCGTGATCTCGCTTTCCCTCTCCCCTTGTGGGAGAGGGTGGCTCGTCGCGCTAGCGACGAGACGGGTGAGGGGTCTCTCTCCGCATGTGAGCCTCTCTGAGTTCGACTCGTTGATGCAACCCCTCATCCGGCGCTTCGCGCCACCTTCTCCCACAAGGGGAGAAGGGAAGGGATCGCGGATGGATATTGGAAAGCTCGGGACGTCTAGCCGAATGCCCGGCGCAGCCTCTGCGCCAGGTCGAACAGCATCTGGTTCTGCTTTATCAATCGCTTGCCGCGGTTGACCGATGACATCGCCATCGCGGCGAGCTTGCCGCGCGAGGTCAGCGGGACGAAGCTGTCGAAGATGTCTTCGTCACCCTTGCAGAACATCCGCTTGTAGTCGTCCGAGCCGATGCCGAGGTCGAGTGACCGGTAGCCGCACTCGGCATAGCGGTCGATGATGTTGCGCATCAGGATCAGGCCGGGGCTGTGGCGGGCCTGCTCCGACAGGGTGTAGGTGTTGAACATCATCGAGAAGCGCTGGCCGTCGGCGACGCCAGCGAAGATTGCGATGATTTCATCGTCGCATTCGAGCGCGTGGATGTCGATGACGCGGCCTTCGCCGCGCGGCGCAAGGCAGGCACTGCGGACGAACTGCTCGACACCCGGCTCCGCGAAGACGTTCGGCAGTTTCTGCTCCGCCATTCTCACCGGCTTGATGCGGAAGAACCAGTCGAGCAGGCGGGTGACGTCCGCGTCCGTGGTGGCAAGGTGATAACGATAGCCGGCGAGCGCCTGGAGCTTCTTCTCCTTGCTTTTGAGGCGGCGGCGGAAGGAATTGCTGATGCGCGACTCGGGCGAGCCGCCGGGCTCCATCACCAGCAGAGGGCAGCCGTTGATCGCGCTCTGCCGCGGCAACAGTGCGAACGGGTTCTGTTGCTCATGCCAATGCAATGGCTGCTGCGTGAGCGCCAGCACGTCGATATGCGCGCGCAGCGGCGCAAGGAGTACATCGAGATCGGCCGAAATGGCCTGGGCCGCGAACTCGGCGTTCCACAGTCCCATGTTGAAGGTCGTATGCTTGCCGCCCATGAAGCAGCCCGTGCGCACGCCGTGGCTCTGGCGCAGCGCGAGCGGTAGCAGCGCGAGCGGTCTTTGCTCCGCATCACGGGCGATAACAATGAAGGGCCGGGCGCCTTCGCCGGCCCCGACCAGGCGTTGCCACGGACCGAGCAGGTCGAATTGTTGATAGGGCGTGGAGAGGTGACCGGGGTCTTCGAAGGCGCGCCAGACCGGCTCGGCGGCGTCGAGATCGGAAACGATGTCGACATGCGCGATGCGGCTCGCTTTCGACCGCGCTGGCGCTTCTGCCGTCCGGCTTTGCATCGCCGCAGCCATGGTCATTCGCGGAACCTGTCGAGAAATCGAAAATATGCGTATTTCGGCCTGAGGCCGAGCTTTGCAAAGAAATGTCAACAAAGGGTAATGACTATGGGAGAAGGAACAGGCCGCCGGCGAACGCAAGGGTGGGATATTTGGCATCCGATGACAGATGGCTGGAGCGGTTGCGGCTCGAGCTGGCCTGGTTCACCGGCCAGCCGCTGCTGCGCAGCCGCGGTGCCGGTGCCATTCTGCGCTTCGCACGGGTGCGACCGCGGCGGAGCGGAGCATTCCAGCCGTTGCGCGACAGCGAGATCTCGCCGCAATTCCTCGATCGTGCCATTCGCGCGCTGAAGCGCTGGAAGTATGACTTCCTCGGCATGGACGAGGTCTGCCGGCGCGCGGTGACATTGCCCGAGAAGCGGCGCTTCGTGGCACTCACCTTCGACGGGGCCAACAAGGATCTCATCAGCTACGCCTATCCAGTGCTGGCGCGCCACGCCGTGCCCTTTACCGTCTACGTTCCCACCGCCTTTCCGGACGGCGTCGGCGAGGCCTGGTGGCTCGGGCTCGAACAGGTCATCGCGCGCGAGAGTCGGATCAGCCTGATGATGGGTGAGAAGGAGCAGCGCTTCACCGTCATCGGCAATGCGGAGAAGCAGGCGCTGTTCTCGTTCGTCGAAGGCTGGTTGCGCTCGCTGTCGCCGGCGGATTTGTCCGCTGCGATCGCCGATCTCTGCACGCGCTATCGCATCGACCTCGCCGCGCTGTCGCGCGAGGCGTCGATGGATTGGCAGGATCTGGCGAGGCTGGCGGACGATCCGCTCGTCACGATCGGCAGCGCAACCGTGAACTATCCCGTTCTTGCCAACATGAAGGATACAGCCGCGCTGCGCGAGATGACCATGGGCAAGGCAGTGGCTGAAGCGGCCTTCCGTCGCGAGATCCGGCATCTGGCGTTCCCGGTTGGCGATCGCGCCTCGTTTCGGCGCAGTCACGTCGTCATGGCCGAGGAGGCAGGCTTCGGCAGCGCGGTGTCGACCATTCCCGGGATCGTCGATGCGGAGGGGCGCACCAATCTGCACGCGCTGCCGCGCATTCCCTGGGACGGCCGCATGCGCTCGCTCCGGATGATGCGCGTGCTGGTGTCGGGAATTGCCTTTGCGCCGGTGAAACCGACAGGTAGCGCTACGAGCTAGGCTCTACGAGCTGGATTTGGCCCGATCGGACCGCTGCATCCAGCTCACGATCGGCATCGCCGGCAGGACCCAGCCCATTCCGACCGCGACGTAATAGATCGCCTGTCGCCAGCCGGACTCGGCGATCCAGGGCATCTGCGCGGCCGCCATGCCGAGCAGGGCCCAGACCGTGGCCAGCACCAGGAGCAGAATGGCGCCGAGGAACTTTCGGGTGCGGATTGTCATAGCGGTTTGTTGCGGCTTTTGCATAACTTGCGCTGCGGGAGCGGGGGACTATAAGGGGCACGCAGTCCTGTTCAAGCCTCTTTGGTTGCCGGTTTAACCCCGAAATGACGACGGTTTCCGCCCCTTCCGAGCCGCATCGCGCCGTGCGCTGGTGGCTCGTGTCCGTCGCCGCGCTGATCGCGCTGATGGTGCTGGTCGGCGGTGCAACGCGGTTGACGGAATCCGGCCTCTCCATCGTCGAGTGGAAGCCGGTGACGGGCAGTGTGCCGCCGCTGTCGGAAGCGCAGTGGACCGACGCGTTCGAGGCCTACAAGAAGATCCCGCAATATCGCGAGCTCAACGCCGGCATGAGCCTGTCCGAGTTCAAGGAGATTTTCTGGTGGGAATGGAGCCACCGGCTGCTCGGCCGTTTCATCGGCGTCGCCTATTTGCTCCCGTTCCTGTTCTTCCTGTGGCGCGGAGGTCTGTCGGGCGAGTTGAAGCGCAGGCTGTGGCTGCTGTTCGCGCTCGGCGGACTCCAGGGCGCGGTCGGCTGGTGGATGGTGGCCTCGGGCCTCACCGAACGCGTCGAGGTGTCGCAATATCGGCTGGCGACGCATCTGGTGCTGGCGCTGCTGATCTTTGCCGGCATCGTCTGGACGGTCCGGCGGCTTGCCGAGCGGCCGCAGCTCGCCACGTCCACGCGGCTGCGCTTCACGAGCGCGCTGCTTCTCGTCGTGACCTTCGTGCAGATCTATTTCGGCGCGCTGGTCGCGGGCCTGCGCGCAGGCCGTGCCTACAACACCTGGCCCACAATCGACGGCGCCTTCATTCCATCCGCAGAGCGGCTGTGGTTCGAGACGCCGTGGTGGCGCAACATGTTCGACAATGTGCTGACCGTGCAGTTCGAGCACCGCATGACCGCCTATGCGCTGTTCGTGCTGGCGGCACTGCATGCGGTCGACGCGGTGCGCTCGCATGCAGGCCCAGCGGCGCGTGGCGCGCTTTGGCTGTTGGCGGCTGTCAGTCTGCAAGCGGTGCTCGGCATCCTCACGCTGCTCAACCAGGTCCCGATTGACCTCGCGCTGTCGCATCAGGCGGTCGCGATCGTGGTGCTGACGCTTGCGGTGATGCAGGCGGAACGACTCGCCTCGCGGCATTCGACCGAGATGCAGTCGCGCGCGGTTCCGGTCGGTCAGCCCGGCTGATCAGCAATAGCCGTAGATGCCGCACGAATAGGGCAGCCGCCAGAAATAGTCGACCTGCTTCCCGCCGTAGTACGAGCCCTGATAGTCGTAGTCCCAGGGACGGCCGTAGTAGCCGGGCAGCGTGTGCGAGCCGGGCAGGAGCGGGGTGCCCGGCAGGTTGCGGATGTAGCTGCCGATGCCATAGGCCGGCGAGATCAGCGCATCCGGATCGGTCTCGACATAAACCTTAGGCGGCTCCGGCGGTGGAGCGACGGCCCGCCGCCTCGGCGTCGCCGGTAAATCGGCGGCAACAGCGGCTGAGACCGTCAGCATCGCCGCAAGGGCAGGTACCATCCAGCGCAGCATCGTCGGCTCCGAATCAAAACAGGGCGATCCAGGGACGATGCATACGGCAGATATGGTTAATGACTGTTAACCGGGGCCGTTCCGGGGCGCACTTTCATGTGCCCCGCAGATCAGGCAGGAAACGTCCTGACGGGCGTGACGATCGCATCGAATTGAATCGATACCCTGTTCTTCAGGACGTGTTGGATAACCTCTGTTTCTGACTTCTCGAAGAATTCTTCCCAGTTCTCGGATTGACCAAACTCTCTCTCGAAATCGATCTCGGCGAACTTTCCAATGAAGACGCCGGTCACGTCCGACTCCCTGTTCTTTGCGAACAAATGTTTTTGTCTCGACTTTTTCATGTACAGGCTGATCATGCGGAGAGCCTTGTAGACCAGCGTGCTGTCGTGAAAGAGAATGATCGCGTCGCTCTTCACCAGCGGAAGCGTCCACAAGAAATCCCTGAAGCAGGCGACATCGGTGTGCTCTCCATCGATGAACGCAATCTCGAAATTGTTTTCCGCCCCTTGCAGCGAATCCACCGAGCCATCAAACGTCGTCAGCTTGGACGTCGGTATGCCACGAGAGACCAGATTACCGATCATCGTCTGATGTGTAATTCCGGAGTAGTCGTATTTGGCTCCCCTCTCATCCGGCTGTTGCCGGCCCCTTTCATCGATCGAAAGGACCGCTTTACATGCGGGGTCCATCAGAAACGGGGTCAGGCTTCCGCCAAGATACGAGCCGATTTCGACGTAAGAAAAGGACCCCAGGACTCTCTTGGTGAGAGCAATGGTCTGCAACAAGAACCGTTTGTCGTGCGCGCTTGTCTGTGAGGGAATTGGAAAAAGCGATCCGATGTCCGGCGCGGCAATATTCATGGCCTTCCTTGTACAGTCGCGAGTCGTGGGAGCGTTGGGCGACGGTAGCGATGGAAGCTGGCGCGGAGCCTTCGGCAGGACGCAGCGCCAGATCGCGGCGAAGACGGCAGGCAAAGGCGGCTCGGACGGGGGGTTCCCGTCCGAGCTGCGCGTGCGGTCGTGCTTCGAGGTTTTCTATGCGGCCAGCGCCTGCTCGAGATCGGCGATCAGGTCTTCCTTGTCCTCGATGCCGATCGAGAGCCGCACCACGTCGGGACCGGCGCCCGATTTCACCTTGGCGGCGTCGTCGAGCTGGCTGTGCGTGGTCGAGGCCGGGTGGATGACCAGTGAGCGCGTGTCGCCGACATTGGCGAGATGCGAGAACAGCTGCAATTTCGAGACCAGGCCGACGCCGGCGTCATAGCCGCCCTTCAGGCTGAAGGTGAACACGGCGCCCGCGCCCTTCGGCGCATATTTGCGCGCGAGCTGGTTGTACTTGTCGCTCGGAAGCCCCGCATAGCTCACCGAGGCCACCGCCGGATGACCGGCGAGGAATTCGGCGACCGCCTTGGCATTGTCGCAGTGCTTCTGCATGCGCAGCGGCAGCGTCTCGATGCCGGTGAGGATCATGAAGGCGTTGAAGGGCGACAGCGCGGGGCCAAGATCGCGCAGGCCCAGCACGCGGCAGGCGATCGCGAAGGCGAAATTGCCGAACGTTTCCTGAAGGCGGATGCCGTGATATTCCGGCCGCGGCTCCGACAGCATCGGATATTTGCCGCCGGTCGACCAATCGAACGTGCCGGCATCGACGATGATGCCGCCGAGTGAATTGCCGTGGCCGCCCAAAAATTTCGTCAGCGAGTGCACGACGATGTCGGCGCCGTGATCGATCGGGCGGATCAGGTAGGGCGAGGCCAGCGTGTTGTCGACGATCAGCGGCACGCCGGCCTTGGCTGCCACACTCGAGATCGCCTCGATGTCGGTGATGCTCCCCGCCGGATTGGCGATGGATTCGATGAAGATCGCTTTCGTGCGCGGCGTTACCGCGCGCTCGAAGCTCGCGATGTCATCGGGATCGGCCCACACCACGTTCCAGCCGAAGCTCTTGAACGCATGCGTGAACTGGTTGATCGAGCCGCCATAGAGTTTCCGCGCGGCGATGAATTCGTCGCCGGGCTGGAGCAGCTGCTGCAACACCACGACCTGCGCGGCATGGCCGGAAGCAACGGCCAGCGCGGCCGTGCCGCCTTCGAGCGCGGCGACGCGCTCTTCCAGCACCGCATTGGTCGGATTGCCGATGCGGGTGTAGATGTTGCCGAACGCCTGCAAGCCGAACAGCGAGGCGGCATGGTCGGCATCGTTGAAAACGAAAGACGTCGTCTGATAAATCGGGGTCGCGCGCGCACCGGTGGTGGGATCGGGCTGTGCACCGGCATGCACGGCAAGGGTCGAAAATCCCGGAAGGCGATCGCTCATTGAGGGCGTCCTGTTCTTGTGGTCTGAAATCGCGCGGCATGCTGATGGGCGAACCCGCTGCCGTCAAGGCGCGGGTTCACGTCGGAATGATCCTGCTGCCTATTGTCGCGTTCGCGAAAAGAATCCTTCGCAATCGCGTCAGCTGTGCTCGCTCTTGTTTTTCGCGGCGCGATCCGAGGCGGCGGTGTCACCGCCGCCGACACTCATCCGATTGAGGGATAACCGCATGCCCTGTGTCGGCGCCGGCGGCCGCTTGGAACTCAGCGTGCGCGTGTTGACGCCCATCCAGGAGATTTCCGACGACAGCCGGCCATATTCGATCTTGGGGCAGCGGTTCATCACGACCTTGATGCCGACCGATTCCGCCTTCGCCGCGGCGACATCGTCACGCGCGCCAAGCTGCATCCAGATCACCTTCGGCAGCGGATCCAGCATGAGCGCCTCTTCGACGACAGGCATGACGTGGCTCGAGTTGCGGAAGATGTCGATCATGTCGACGGGACGGCCGATATCGCTCAGCGAAGCGACGAACGGTTTTCCGAGCAGATCCTTGCCGACATGGCCGGGATTGACCGGGATCATGTCGTAGCCGCGCTGCGCCAGATATTTGAACGCGAAATAGCTCGGCCGCACATTCTGCGGCGATGCCCCGACCATCGCGATCGACTTCACGCTGTTGAGGATGCCGCGGATGTAACTGTCGGGATAGGCGTCGTGATTCATCTGGCGTCTTTTCTTGTTGTCATTCATCCCGCCATGTCGGCGTGCGCTTCTCGATGAACGCGCCGATGCCTTCCTCGGCGTCGCGGGCCATCATGTTCTCGGTCATCACCTCTGCCGCATAGCGATAGGCGTCTGCAAGGCTCATCTCCGCCTGGCGGTAGAACGCCTCCTTGCCGAGCTTGACGGTATAGGCCGATTTCAGCGCGACCTGTTCCGCGAGCGCAATCGCGGCGTCGCGCTCGGTGCCGGCGGCGACCACGCGATTGACGAGACCGATCTCGCGGGCCCGCGCGGCCGGGATCGGTTCGCCCGTCAGCAGCATCTCCATCGCCTGCTTGCGCGGCACGTTGCGCGACAGCGCCACCATCGGCGTCGAGCAGAACAGGCCGATGTCCACGCCGGGCGTGGCGAAACTTGCAGCTTCGGATGCGATTGCGAGATCGCAGCTTGCGACGAGCTGGCAGCCGGCCGCGGTCGCGATGCCCTGGACGGCAGCCACCACCGGCTTCGGCAGATGCACGATCGCCTGCATCATCGCGCTACAGGCGTTCATCATCTCGGCGAAGAAGGCGCGGCCGCGATCCGGATCGGCGCGGCGCGCCGTCAGCTCCTTCATGTCGTGGCCGGCCGAGAAGGCGGGACCGTTGGCGGCGATCACGACGCCGCGGATCGCCTTGTCGTCGCGGATCTCCTCGAGTTCGGCATGCAGGCCGGCGATCATCGCTTCCGACAGGCTGTTGCGCGCGGCCGGGCGGTTCAACGTCAGGACCGCGATGCTGCCGATCGTTTCGCGCAGCAGAATTGGCGGTTGCGGGGAGGGGGCGCGGGCGGCCTGGGCGGACATCGAGGCGTTTCCGATTGGATTATTGCGTTTGGATGACGCAGACAACTTAATGTAACAGGGGACATGAAGCGAGGGTGAGGCGTAGCATGGCGTTAGCGAAAATGAGCGTGGCGGAGGTCGAGCAGTTTCTCCGCGACGAGTTTCCCCAGGCCTTCAGCGGCGACGACATCACGATCGAGAGCGCGGACGGGCAGACCTGTCTTTTGCGCCAGCGCTACAGCGAACGGATGCTGCGACCGGGCGGAACCGTGTCCGGCCCGACGCTGATGGCGCTGGCCGATTTCGCCATGTATGTGGTGCTGCTGTCGGCAATCGGGCCCATTGGGCTCGCGGTCACCACCAATCTCAACATCAATTTCCTGCGCAAGGGCCAGCCCGGACAGGACGTGCTGGCGGAAGCGCGGCTGATCAAGCTCGGCAAGCGTCTGGCGGTCGGGGAGGTGAACCTCCTGTCAGGGACCTCGCCCGATCCGATCGCCCATGTCACGTCGACCTATTCCATTCCAAATGTTTGAATTTTTTGCGGGTAATATAGCACCTTATTTATAAGACATTGATTCTGCTAACGTAATTTCCATCGCAGGGCATTGACCGTTGCGCGTCACTTCTCTAGAAAGCCGGGCAGTCCGGTGCGGTGTTCGCGCCGATATCCCCGTCCACGGAAATTCTGACATGAAAACCTTTTCGGCAAAGCCGGCCGAGGTGACGAAGAAGTGGGTGCTGATCGACGCCAAGGGTCTGGTCGTTGGTCGTCTCGCCACCATCGTTGCCATGCGTCTGCGCGGCAAGCACCTCCCGACCTACACCCCGCACGTCGATTGCGGCGACAACGTCATCATCATCAACGCCCAGCATGCGGTCCTCACCGGCCGCAAGCGCGAGCAGAAGACCTACTACAAGCACACCGGCTATGTCGGCCACGTCAAGGAGCGCACCGCGCGCCAGATCCTCGAGGGCAAGCATCCCGAGCGCGTGCTCGAGAAGGCCGTCGAGCGCATGATCCCGCGTGGTCCGCTCGGTCGCGTCCAGATGGGCAACCTCCGCGTTTACGGCGGTGCCGATCATCCGCACGAGGCCCAGACGCCCGAGAAGATCGATATCGCCAAGTTGAACCGCAAGAACACGAGGGCCGCATAATCATGGCCGAATCCATTCAGTCGCTCGACCAGCTCTCGCAGCTCAAGACCTCGGCGGCGCCCGATGCGCCCAAGCACGAGAAGAAGGTCGACAAGTTCAATCGCGCCTACGCCACCGGCAAGCGCAAGGACGCGGTCGCCCGCGTCTGGATCAAGCCGGGCGCCGGCAAGGTCACCGTCAACGCGCGTGAGGTCGAGGTCTATTTCGCCCGCCCCGTGCTGCGCATGATGATCGAGCAGCCGTTCTCGGTGGCCGCGCGTTCCGGCCAGTACGACGTGATCTGCACCGTCGCCGGCGGCGGTCTGTCCGGCCAGGCCGGCGCCGTCCGTCACGGCATCTCCAAGGCGCTCACCTATTTCGAGCCGGAGCTGCGCACCGTGCTCAAGAAGGGCGGCTTCCTCACGCGCGACTCCCGCGTGGTCGAGCGCAAGAAGTACGGCAAGGCGAAGGCCCGCCGGTCCTTCCAGTTCTCGAAGCGTTAATCGCTTCGGTCACATTCGCCGCGAAAGCGGCTTCAATGAAATGCAAAAGGGCGCTGATTTCAGCGCCCTTTTTGTTGTTCGTTTGTACGCAAATTGATGACGTGTTTCGCGAAAACTTGGGCGCCCGTGAAAACCTGAATGGAACCCGCGGGACATAGCGTCGCATCTGGAAGGGCGCGCAAGTCGGCTGGGCCGATCGCGTAACTGCTATGTGTTAAAGGGGGCCGACATGATGTCGCTCGATAGCATCACGCTCTATTTGGTCGCCACGATGGTTGCCGCACTGCTCGGCGCCATGATGGTGTTTTTCGGCAAGCAGGAGAACAGCCCTGCGCTGAAATGGTGGGGCACCGCCTATCTCCTTGGTGCCGCGTCCGTCGCGCTATGGACCGTGGCCGGCGACAAGCTCGGCCCGCATCTCTATCTCGCGCTGAACGCTGTCGGCTTCGTCGCCTGCGGCATGGTGTGGAATGCGGCGCGCGTCTTCCATGGCCGCAAGCCGAACTGGCCTGGTCTCGTGCTCGGCGCATTCGCCTGGGTCGCGACCGCAACGCTGCTCGATCCCTCGGCCTCCATGCTGCGCATGATCATCGGCGCCGGCATCGTCTCTTTCTATGCGGCGCTGACCGCGAGCGAGCTCTGGGTCGAGCGGCGCAAGAGCCTGCAACGGCGCTGGCCGGCCTTCGTGGTGCCGGTGATGCATGGCTGCGTGCTGATGCTGCCGATCCTGCTCGGCAGCTTCCTGCGGCCGAACGATGCCGGCTTCTCTCACAGCGTCTGGGTCACCGTGTTCGCGGTCGAGCTCGTGCTCTACGCCGTCGGCACCGTGTTCGTGATCTTCATGCTGGTGTCGGAGCGCACCGTGACCGCGCACCGCACCGCCGCCTCCACCGATCCCCTGACCGGCATGCTCAACCGCCGCGGCTTCTCGGAGGCCTGTTCACGGATGATCGAGCGCGAGGCCAAGGGCGGCCGCCCGGTCACGGTGATGATCTTCGATATCGACCACTTCAAGTCGATCAACGATCGCTTCGGCCATCCAGCCGGCGACGAGATGCTGAAGCTGTTCTCGACTATCGTCGTCAACAATCTGCGCATCTCCGATCTGTCCGGTCGCATCGGCGGCGAGGAGTTCGCGGCGCTGCTGCCGTGTTCACTGGAAGAGGGCGTGGTGGTCGCCGAGCGCGTGCGCGAGGCGTTCGAGACGTCCGGCGTCGTGGTCGATGAAGGCCCGGTCGACACCACCGTCAGCATCGGCATCGCTGGCGGCCCCGCCGGCACCGAGCTCGAGGTGTTGCTGGCCTCGGCCGATACCGCGCTCTACCAGGCCAAGCGCGGCGGCCGTAACCGCGTCGAAGCTGCTGAGGAGCTGCCGCTATCGCTGGAAAACTGGCGCCGCCAGAGCGCCGCGCGGATCGGTTTGCCGAAGGTGCAGCCGGCGACCGCCTGACACGCCGGCCGCTCTGCGGTAATGGTCTATTTACCATTCGGTTCCTACCATTGCGATCATGGAATCGACCCGTCGACAGAGCCCGCAGGCCGCCCTGATGAAGCTTGAAGCCGCTGCGGCCTCGGCACGCGGCGGTTTCGCCTGCCTGTTCTCGACTGCGGACGAATACGAGACCGCCCTGATTACCGAGCGCCGCGCGCAGGGGCACTACACGCAGGACCGCGACTACTGGTCGTTTGCGCTGTTCGTCGGTTGCGCGCTTATCATTGTCGGCACGGTCCTGCTGCTTGCCTGAGAGCGGCGCATTTTGAGCCGAGCAGGGCGCCGATCCGGCGCCTTTTTCTTTGCCTCCGGGTGCGGTAGACACGCCCGTCAACAAAGAAGGGCGGAAACGATGGTCACCGAGATCGCGCAAATCGAAATCAAGCCGGGCAGCGAGAAGGATTTTGAGGCGGCCGTCGCCAAGGCCAAGGCTGCCTTCGGCCGCGCCAAGGGCTTTCACGGCTTCGAGCTGCACAAGTCGATCGAGAAGCCGCAGCGTTACCGGCTCATGGTGAAATGGGCGACGCTGGAAAATCACACCGTTGATTTCCGCGGCTCCGAGAATTTCACCGAATGGCGCGGCCTCGTCGGCCAGTATTTTGCCTCGCCCCCGGAGGTCGAGCACACCGAGACCGTGCTGACGACCTGAGAGAGGTCAGGCCGCCTCTGCCTGGGGCGGGACTTCATACGTCTTGAAATGGTCGATCATGACCTTGGCGATGGCGACCAGTGGCAGCGCCAGCGCCAGGCCCCAGATTCCGAAGACGACACCGAGCAGGATCTGGAATGCGAACAGCGTTGCCGGCGGGATGTCCAGCGCCTGGCGCTGGAGGATCGGCGTCAGCACGTAGCTTTCCATCGTGTGCACGCCGAGGAACAGGACGAGCGCGGACAGCGCCGGAATCCAGCCCGAGGCGAGGCTCGCCAGCACCACCACGACGCCGGCGATGATGGCGCCGACGGTTGGGATGAAGGCGAGCAGGCCGGCCTGGATTCCAAGGATGAACGAGCCGGGGATGCCGATGATGGCAAGCCCGATCCAGGTCACCAGGCCTACCGCGAGCATGACGATGATCTGCGCGATCAGCCAGCGCTCCAGCGTCTCGCCGATACGATCGATGATGAGGGTGGCGCGCACACGATGCCTGGCGGGTGCGAGGAACAGCAGGCCGTCGTGATAGACGCCCGGCTGGGCGGCGAAGGCGAGCCCGAGAAACAGCACGATGAAGACGTTGCCGACGGCGCTGATCGCACCGAACAGCAGCTTGAAGGTCTGGCTCACGATCGCTCCGCCGCTGGAGGCGAGCGCGCCAGCGCCCGGCAACGCGCCGCGCGGGGCCTGGCTTGGGGCGGGCGTCGAACCAGCGTCGGCGGAGGCTTGGGGCGCGGCATTGCCGAGATCGAACACGCTGGTGTCGATGCCGTGGTTATCGAGGAAGGAGCGGACGTTGGTGATCTGCGATTTGATGGTCTTGCTGAGCACCGAGGCCTGCTCGGCGATGGTGGCGCCGCCGAGATAGGCGACGCCGGCGAGCATCGCGGCAAGCGCGACACAGACGATCGCAAGCCGCACGGCATGTGGCAGGTGAAAGCGGCGGCCGAGCGCGTTGGTCAGCGCGTTGAGCGCGACGCCGAGCAACATGCCGGCGAAGATCAGGAGCAGGGTGGCCGCAAAATACCAGGTGAAGGCGAGCAGGGCCGTGAACAGCACCACGCCGATACCGCCGATGGAAATTGCCCAAGCCTGATCCCGGGCCAGATCTGCGCGGGGCCGGGATCCCTCGTCTCTGGAAATCGTCACATCCTGTCCTTTTCCGACCGCAATCGGGCACTCTTTCGTGAAATCCCGCCCGGGATCAAGCCGCCGTCGCGCGCCAGGACGCGTCCTCGGTCTCCCAGACCAACGCCGGGCGGGCTCGAACGGGTGCCGTTGCGGCGCCCTTGGCCGCAATTGCGCGAAAATAGCATTGCCGTCCCGCGATCCCTTCTGTTGAATTTGTTCCATCCCAGGGGCATCTTTGGGGAATCTTCTTAGCGCGGGAGGTCGGAACGGGAGATGAGAAAGCCGGTCGTCGGCGTGATTGGGAACGCCAGTCGCATCGAAAATCGATTTCAGGTCCAGATGGTGGGCGAGCGCAATCTGCGCGCCGTGGCCGAGGTCTCCGGCGGCCTGCCGGTGATGTTCGCGGGCTCGCCCGACATCACGGATATCGCCGCGCTGCTCGATGCGGTCGACGGCATCGTCCTCACCGGCGCCCGCGCCAACGTTCATCCGACTCGTTTCAACGTCGACCCCTGCGAGAAGCACGAGCCCTACGACATCCACCGCGACGAGGTGGCACTGGCGCTCTCGGTGGCCTGTGTCGCCCGCGGCATCCCGATCTTCGGCATCTGCCGCGGCTTGCAGGAGATGAACGTCGCCTTCGGCGGCTCGCTGCATCCGGAAATCCGCGAAATCCCCGGCCGCATGAACCACCGCATGCCCCGGCTCGAGAACGGGGAGATCCATCCGGATCCGACCGTGGTGTTCGCCGACCGGCACGACGTCGATCTCACGCCGGGCGGGGCGTTTGCAACAATCCTCGGCTGCGAGAGGATCAGGGTGAATTCCCTGCACGGCCAGGGCATCCTCGATCCCGGCAAGCGCGTGCTGATCGAAGGCATCGCCGAGGACGGCACCATCGAGGCGATCCGCATCGCCGAAGCCCCAACGTTTGCGCTCGGCGTGCAATGGCACGCCGAATACGACCCCCAGCACAACCCGATCAACCGCAAGCTGTTCGAGGCGTTTGGCGAGGCGTTGGTCGAGCGGCAGCGCGTGAACGCGTAGGCCGGGCGCGCTTGAGGCTTTTGGGCACGCTCTCGCCACATCGTCATTGCGAGCGCCGCGACTCCAGGGGCGAGACGAGAACGTGCAGAACGAGGTGAATCCAAAGGTGAACCCGTTCGGGTCGCGAGCAACATTCGTCATGAACGTCTGCGCGCTGGTGTTGGCATGTGTTGTTCTGACCGAAGTGGCAGTCATTGAGAATCAGCGCTTCGGTCATGCTTTGCCGAGCGATCCTTTTCTCTGCTTCTTTCCCGCCCTCATCATGTTCGTCGTCAGAAGCGAGCCGTTCTCATTTTTCTTTCTACTAGCCCATCTGCTCGTTTCGGTCAGATTGACCTTCCCCGTGTTCGGCATCGCTGCCGGCACCTACAAGTTTAGCAGAGCAGATGATCCGCTATTCATTCTGGTGTTGTTCACGATGGCAACGGCCATATGCTTCGTTGCGTTCGTCTTCGTCGCTCTAATTCGCTTCTTGGTCGCGCATCGACGGCCCGCCGAGTGAACGCAGCCGGTGCCCCAAAATAGAAAGGCGCCCCTCACGGGGCGCCTTTTGCTTGTCGCATAGAGTTCGGACAGCTTAGCCCGAATAGTACATCTCGAACTCGACCGGATGCGGGGTCATTTCGAAGCGGGCGACTTCGGTCATCTTCAGCTCGATATAGGCGTCGATGAAGTCGTCGTCGAACACGCCGCCGTTCTTGAGGAAGCCGCGGTCCTTGTCGAGGTTTTCCAGCGCCTCGCGCAAGCTGCCGCAGACGGTCGGGATCTGCTTCAGCTCTTCCTTCGGCAGGTCGTAGAGGTCCTTGTCCATCGCCGGGCCCGGATCGATCTTGTTCTTGATGCCGTCGAGGCCGGCCATCAGCATCGCGGCGAAGCCGAGATAGGGATTGGCGAGCGGATCGGGGAAGCGCACCTCGACACGCTTGGCCTTCGGCGAAGCGGTGTAGGGGATGCGGCAGGAGGCCGAGCGGTTGCGCGCGGAATAGGCGAGCAGCACGGGCGCCTCATAGCCCGGCACCAGACGCTTGTAGGAGTTGGTCGACGGGTTGGTGAAGGCGTTGATCGCCTTGGCGTGCTTGATGATGCCGCCGATGTATTGGAGGCAGGTCTCTGACAGGTCGGCATACTTGTTGCCGGCGAACACCGGCTTGCCGTCCTTCCAGATCGACTGGTGCACGTGCATGCCCGAGCCGTTGTCGCCATAGACCGGCTTCGGCATGAAGGTGGCGGTCTTGCCGTAGATATGCGCGACCTGGTGGATGCAGTATTTGTAGATCTGCAAATGGTCGGCCATCAGCGTCAGCGTGTCGAACTTCATGCCGAGCTCGTGCTGGGCGGAGGCGACCTCGTGGTGATGCTTCTCGACCTTGACGCCCATCTTGGCCATGGCGCCGAGCATTTCGGAGCGCATGTCCTGCACGGAGTCCTGCGGCGGGACCGGGAAGTAGCCGCTCTTGGTGCGGACGCGGTGGCCGAGATTGCCGCCTTCATATTCGGTGTCGGAGTTGATCGGCAGCTCCGAGGAGTCGAGCCGGAAACCGGTGTTGTAGGGGTTCGCCGAATAGCGCACGTCGTCGAACACGAAGAACTCGGCCTCGGGGCCGACGAACACGCTGTCGCCCACGCCCATCGACTTCACCATGGCTTCCGCCTTCTTGGCGATGCCGCGGGGGTCGCGATTGTAGGGCTCGCCGGTGGTCGGCTCGAGCACGTCGCAGGTGATGACCATGGTGGTCTCGGCGAAGAACGGATCGATCGTCGCGGTCACCGGGTCGGGCATCAGGCACATGTCGGACTCGTTGATCGCCTTCCAGCCAGCGATCGAGGAGCCGTCGAACATCGTTCCTTCGGCGAAAATATCCTCATCGATCATGCTGACGTCGAACGTCACGTGCTGCCACTTGCCGCGCGGATCGGTGAAGCGCAGGTCGACGTATTTGACGTCGTTGTCCTTGATCGATTTCAGGACGTCTTTGGCGGTCTTCATGCATACCCCTTTTGGCTCTGCGGGTCGGTTTCCAGATGAGCGGATTTGTTCTCGCTTTTGGCGAGTTCGTGGCGCGACCGCACAAACGAAATCAGGCCGCCGAAGCAGCCTTATTTCTTGTCAGAGTGTCGCAAAATGCGGGATAGCACCCGGCTCAGATAGCGTCCAGCCCGGATTCGCCGGTCCGGATGCGGATCGCCTCTTCGATGTTGGAGACGAAGATTTTCCCGTCACCGATGCGCCCGGTTTGCGCAGCGCGGCGGATCGCATCGATGGCGCGTTCGACCAGATCATCGCCGATCACGATCTCGATCTTCACCTTGGGAAGGAAATCGACGATGTATTCTGCGCCGCGGTAGAGCTCGGCATGACCCTTCTGGCGGCCAAAGCCCTTGGCCTCGGTCACGGTGATGCCTTGAAGGCCGACTTCCTGAAGCGCTTCCTTCACCTCGTCGAGCTTGAACGGCTTGATGATGGCTTCGATTTTCTTCACTGCGCGCCTCCCGGCCTTGTCGATCAATCAGCAACGTCTTCGTCAGGATGCGCTTCTCTCACGCACGAAATTTGCCTTCTGTCCGGGTCGCCTGATCAACCCGGCGGCGGCCGGCCACACCCTGATGAATGCCAGTGAGCACGACGAACCGAAGCGGCTTCCTCGTAAGCAGGGTCTATGCCAAGTTGCATTTGCCCTGGTTATTGGAGCGTTATCAGCCTTTTAACGAGCATTCCTGATAGGTGGAGCCGACCGGCACAAGATACCTAAGACTGTGAAATAGGCAAACAGTTCAATCTTTATGCAGGTCGAGGTTTTATGTTTCGAAGCGGCACAGGAAATGCCTGTTGAAAAGGCGTTTGTACCAGGGAAGTGGCATGGAAGTTTTGACCAACGCTGAAATGCAACGGGCTGACCAGCTCTCGATTGCGGCCGGCACGCCCGGCTTCAAGCTGATGCTCAGCGCAGGGCAGGCGGTTGCCGAAGCTGCGAACGCGCTGATGGAGGAGGGGCCGATCCTGATCGTGGCCGGCCCCGGCAACAACGGCGGTGACGGGTTTGTCGCGGCCGCCGAGCTCGCCGCGCAAGGACGAGAGGTCTCGGTGATCCTGATGTGCGAGCGCGATCATCTCCAGGGCGATGCGGCCTCTGCCGCGCGCGGCTGGAAGCATCCGGTGCTGCCGTTCAATCCGCAGGCGATCGGAAAGCCCGCTTTGATCATCGATGCGCTGTTCGGTGCGGGCCTCAGTCGTGCGGTCGAAGGCGAGGCGCGCGCGATGATCGAGGCGATCAACGCCAACGGCGCGCCGGTGCTCGCCGTCGATTTGCCGAGCGGCATCAACGGCACCAGCGCGGCCGCGCTCGGCGTCGCGGTCAATGCCGCCGAGACCGTCACCTTCTTCCGCAAGAAGCCGGCGCATCTCTTGCTGCCGGGCCGCATGCATTGCGGCCGCGTGCGCGTCGCCGATATCGGCATCGAGAGCCACGTGCTCGACGAGATCGGGCCAAAGATCTTTGAGAACGATCCGGATTTCTGGGGCTCAGCCTTTCCGGTGCCGCGCATCGACGGCCACAAATATGCGCGAGGCCATGTGCTGGCTGTCTCGGGCGATGCGGCGGCGACGGGCGCTGCACGGCTCGCAGCGCGCGGGGCGCTGCGAGCGGGCGCAGGCCTCGTGACATTGGCGAGCCCGCGCGATGCGCTCGCGATCAACGCAGCCGCGCTCACCGCGGTGATGGTCCGCCCCGTCGATACCGCGATCGAGTTCGCCGAGTTGCTCGGCGACAAGCGTTACAACACCTGCATGATCGGCCCCGGCGCGGGCGTTGGCGAACGCACCTGCGATTTTGTCCACAGCGCGCTGTCGGCGCAGCGGCACCTGGTGTTGGACGCCGATGCGCTGACGAGCTTTGCCGCCAATCCCGAGCGGCTGTTTGAATCGATCAAGTCCTCGCAGGACGCAGCTGTCGTGCTGACGCCGCACGAGGGCGAGTTCCCGCGGCTGTTCTCCGACCTCAGCAACAAAAATCCGGGACGCTCGAAGCTCGAGCGCGTGCGTTCCGCAGCCGAGCGCGCCGGTGCGGTCGTGCTGCTGAAGGGCCCGGACACGACCATCGCCGCGCCCGACGGCCGCGCCACTATCGCCGCCAACGCGCCGCCCTGGCTCGCCACCGCCGGCGCTGGCGATGTGCTCGCCGGCATCATCGCAGGCCTGCTTGCGCAAGGCGTGCCGGCGTTCGAGGCTGCCAGCATCGGCGTCTGGATGCACGGCGAGGCGGGGAGCGAAGCGGGCCCTGGGCTGATCGCGGAAGACCTGACCGAGACGCTGCCGGCGGTTCACCGGCGCATCTACAATGCGCTCGGGGTGGAGTACTGATGCTCAGGCCGCTCGCGCTCACTGACATGGGCGCGGCCGCACAGGTCCATCGGACGGCATTCGACCGGGCGATGCCGTGGCTGGTCGGTCTGCACACGCCGGACGAAGACAGCTGGTTCTACCGCGAGCGCGTTTTCACGGCGTGCCGAATCTGGGGACGCTTCGACGACGGCTTGCTCAGCGGGATCATCGCTTTCCGCGATGGCTGGATCGAGCAGCTCTACGTGCTTCCCGCGGCACAGGGCCGCGGCGTCGGCACCGAGCTCCTCGACGCCGCCAAGAGCGCCTGCGAGCGGCTGGAGCTCTGGACCTTCCAGCGCAACACGCGGGCGCGGCGATTCTACGAAGCCCGCGGCTTCATGCTGGTCGAGCAGACCGACGGAGCGCGGAATGAGGAGCGGGAGCCTGACGCCCGCTATCTCTGGATACGTTAAGCGCCTTGATTGGACATGGATTGTCGTCTAAGAACTACATGTGGTCGAGCTCCAGCAGACTGAGACGTTTCGAAAATGGCGATTGCGTCTCCGGGATGACGCGCCCGAGCGCTGATCGCGTCGCGCTTGGATCGGCTCGCGCATGGGCATGCAGGTGACGTTCAGCCTGTTGGCGACGGGATCAGCGAACTGCGTATCCATTACGGCCCGGGCTATCACGTCTATTTCCAGAAGCGGGGCCACACAATCGTCGTTCTGCTTTGTGGCGGCGACAAGAGCACGCAGACAAGGACATCAAGACGGCGAAGCACCTTGCCGAGATCTGGAGTGAATGACATGGGCGAGAAGCTGACGACTTATGATCCGGCCGAAGATCTCCAGTCTGATACGGCCATCGCCGTGTTTATGGAGGAAGCCTTCAAGACTGAGGATGCGGCCTATATCGCGCATGCTCTTGGTGTCGTCGCCCGTGCCAAGGGGATGACGCAGATCGCCAAGGAGACGGGTCTGTCTCGCGAGCAGCTCTATCGCTCGTTCAGCACCAACGGCAATCCGACGCTCAAGACCACGATAGCGGTGATGAAGGCACTCGGAATCGAACTTACGGCCAAGCCGCACGCCTAATCGACGCGGCTCACTCCACCCCGTACCAGCGCACCAGCCGCGGTGCAGCCCAGTCGGTCACGACAGATTCGATCAGCCATTTTCCGGGCGAGGCGGCGGCGAAGGCGATGCGCTGGGTCTGGCCGGGCTCGATGGCGAGGGTATCGAGCCAATAGGGCTTCCAGCCGTCGTCGAGCTTGTCGAGCAGGCGGAAATGGTGGCCGTGCAGATGGAAGACGGTGGTCGCTATTGCGGGGTTATGGAGGGCGAGCACGACGGTGCGGCCAGCCCTGGCGCGGAATGCCGGCTCGGAGGCGGTGGAGAAGGACGGGGGCCGGGTCCAAATAGCGTCGGGGGCGCCGACCGCGACATCGAACCGCAGCGCGCCCTTGAGATCGAGCTGCTCGGGCAGGCCGTTCGATGGGAGCGGCTGGGGAGGCGCCAGCGGCGCGCGCCGTTCTCGTGTGCCGGAAATCGCAAGGCGCCCGATCGGATGGGCTTCCTTGCCGTCATGCAGCAGGAACGCTGCCGAAGTGGCCGTATCCACAAAGGCGTCGGCACGCGCGCCGGGGGCCAGCACCAGGGCGCCGTTGCGCGCCGGGAACGGCTCGGCCGGCTGTCCGTCGAGCGCCATCACGCGAACATCATGGCTCTCCAATTTGATCGCCAGAACAGTGCGTTGGGAGCCGTTGATGAAGCGTAGCCGCAGCCGTTCATTGGCTGCGGCTGAGAGTTCGAATGAGGTCTGGCCGTTGAGGGTATAGAGCGGCGTCGTGCCCGTCGGGTCGCGGCCCGGGGGAACGGCGGTCCCATCCGGCCGCAGGCGCCATTCCTCGATCAGTAGCACCTCGTCACGATCGACGGCGACCCGGTTCGTCTCCTCGGCGATGATCGGGAGCGGGCGCGCAGGCTCTTTCAGGCGGTCTTCGAAGAGGCGGAAGTTGGCCAGCAGGGTTCCCGCATTTGGTATTGAAATGATTGATGTTTCAGTCGCGTCCGGCGCAATGGGCGCGCGCCCCCGCAGCGGGTCGGCCGCGGCCGCGCCGCTCAGCCCGTACCAGACTGGCGCAAGCGGCACAGGCAGGTCGTTCCGAAACACTACCTGACAGAGGTCGCCGCGCTTGAAACGGACGTTGCCGATATGGCTTACGGCGGCCAGCTCCCAGACTGGTGTAGCCGGCTGAGATGGTCCGAGAGCCAACGTTGCCGGTCTCGCCAGAAGGGCGATCTGGGCGGTTGGGAGCGGGCCCGCGCCGCCGGCCATCAACCCGGCCGCGGAGGCGCCGAGGCCAGCCAAAACCTCACGTCGCGAAGGGGCGAAAAGCCTCGGTTTCATCAGGCCGATCCGGACCATGCCGCGCTGGATAAGTCCAGCCGCGATGCTTACCTCAAGCGGGCGTCGACATGGCCATTTTTTTGCTGCGAACAATCGGGCACATGCTATAAGCCCGGCCGCCCGCGGCATCGCGGCCGGTCTTGATGCAAATTCACGCGGGCGTGGCGGAACTGGTAGACGCGCTGGATTTAGGTTCCAGTGACGAAAGTTGTGGGGGTTCGAGTCCCTCCGCCCGCACCAAGCGCTTTCAGCGTTTGCACGGATTACTGACGGGCCCCGCTCCGCACGGATATTTCTCCGTCAGGAGCCGGGTTCGATGAACCAACGGCGTTGAGGCGTTCGCCTCGCGCCGGATCGATTAATGACAGCGTCCCGACGCATGCGTGCCGGGACCGAACGAGAAGAAGATTGGACGCCATGCAGGTCACAGAAACCCTCTCGGAAGGATTGAAGCACGAGTTCAAGATCAGCGTCCCCGCGTCTGATCTCGACGCCAAGGCTGGCGCCAAGCTCGTCGACCTCAAGGACAAGGTTCGCCTCAACGGCTTCCGCCCCGGCAAGGTGCCGGTCGGCCATCTGAAGAAGGTCTATGGCCGTTCGGTGATGGCCGAGACCATCGACCAGACCATCCGCGACACCAACACCCAGCTGTTCTCCGAGCGCGGCTTCCGCCTTGCGACCGAGCCGAAGATCACGATGCCGACCGAGCAGGCCGAGGTCGAGGAGCTGCTCAACGGCAAAACTGATCTGACCTACACGGTCGCGATCGAAGTGGTGCCCTCGATCGCGCTCGCCGACTTCAAGTCCTTCCAGGTCGAGAAGCCCGTCGCTGATGTCGCCGATTCCGATGTCGATGACGCGATCAAGCGCATTGCCGACACCAACCGCGGCTACGCGGCCAAGGCCGAGGGCGCGAAGGCCGAATCCGGCGACCGCGTCACCATCAACTTCAAGGGCACCATCAACGGCGAAGTCTTCGAGGGCGGCACCGGCGAGGGCATCCAGGTCATCATCGGCTCGAATACCTTCATCCCGGGCTTCGAGGAGCAGCTGATCGGCATCGGCGCGAACGAGACGCGCACGCTGAAGGTGGCGTTCCCGAAGAATTACATGAACGACAAGCTCGCCGGCCAGCCGGCCGAGTTCGAGACCACGGCGACGCTGATCGAGGCGCCGCAGGATCTCGCAATCGACGACGAGTTCGCCAAGACGCTCGGTCTCGAATCGCTGGACAAGCTGAAGGAAGCCGCGCGCGAGCGGCTCGCCGCCGAGTTCGCGGGCGCGACGCGCCAGCGCGTCAAGCGCGCGCTGCTCGACCGTCTCGACGAGGCGCATCGCTTCGAGGCGCCGCCCTCGCTCGTCGACGAGGAGTTCAATCTGATGTGGAACTCGGTCAAGGCCGAGATGGAGTCCGCCGGCAAGACCTTCGCCGACGAGAACACCACTGAGGACGCCGCCAAGGAAGAGTATCGCAAGATCGCCGACCGCCGCGTGCGCCTCGGCCTCGTGCTCTCCGAGATCGGCGAAAAGAACAAGATCACCGTGACCGACGACGAGGTCGGCCGTGCCGTGATCGAGCGCGCCCGCCAGATGCCCGGCCGCGAGAAGGAAGTCTGGGACTATTACCGCAACAACGCCCAGGCGTTGGCCCAGCTTCGTGCACCGATCTATGAGGACAAGGTGGTCGACTTCATCCTCGAGCTCGCCAGCGTGACCGAGAAGAAGGTTTCGCGCGAGGATCTCTACAAGGACGACGAGGAAAAGACCGCCGCCTGAGGGCTTTGAGCAAGCCTTCTGCTTGGGAAAGCCTTCCATTAAGGATGATCCGCGAAGCGGCCCAGCTAGCCAGATGGCCGGCTGGGCCTTTTTGCGAGAATCAGCTTCAAGTGCCCCGAAGTGCCCGATGGATTAAGGCTTAATTCGCCCCGCACTTGTCTGACGCGAATTGCGCTATATCTGTCGGTACCTACGCGTTACTGCCTCTGCCAACTTCCTGCATCACGGGACGTCCATCGGCCTTCCGGCACATCCAGCCCAGACTGGCAGCCAAGACTGGCGATGTCCGCCTCTTAAAAACCCTAGGTGACTCATGCGCGATCCGGTTGAAACCTACATGAACCTCGTGCCCATGGTGGTCGAGCAGACCAACCGTGGCGAGCGCGCCTACGACATCTTCTCGCGCCTGCTGAAGGAGCGCATCATCTTCGTGACCGGACCGGTCGAGGACGGCATGTCGACGCTGATCGTCGCGCAGCTGTTGTTCCTTGAAGCGGAAAATCCGAAGAAGGAAATCTCGATGTACATCAACTCGCCGGGCGGCGTCGTGACGTCGGGCCTCGCGATCTACGACACCATGCAGTTCGTCCGTCCGCCGGTCTCGACGCTGTGCACGGGCCAGGCCGCCTCGATGGGCTCGCTGCTGCTCTGCGCCGGTGAGAAGGACATGCGCTTCTCGCTGCCGAACGCGCGCATCATGGTGCATCAGCCCTCCGGCGGCTTCCAGGGTCAGGCCACCGACATCATGCTGCACGCCCAGGAAATCCTGAACCTGAAGAAGCGGCTCAACGAGATCTACGTGAAGCACACCGGCCAGACCTACAAGTCGATCGAGGACGCGCTGGAGCGCGACAAGTTCCTGACCGCGAGCGACGCGAAGGAGTTCGGTCTCGTCGACAAGGTCATCGACAAGCGCGCCGAAGAGGCTGCGCCGGCGAAGACCCAGTAGCACTACTGGGCCGTAACTCCTGTCCCCGGAATATCTCTGGAATTTCCGGGTAGCTTCAGGGCGGCGTTCACGTTAACGACGCACTTCGCAACGGCGCAAAAAGCCATTTTGCGCCCTGCGGCAGACAGAAAGTTCCGCTTTCGTGCTTGTTTTTCGTGGCAATCCAGCAACGTCGGGGTGATTTCGGTCACTTCGCCCGTGCCAAGACCTGAAATCACGGTATTGTCACGGGTAGCCGGCGACCCCCGATTAGCGAATTCTTGATAGTCGGGTGACAGCATGGTTGGCTGCGATTGATCGGCTATGATCGCGGGAGAATCGAGTGGCCGTGATTCGCACGGCAGGTAACGCGTAGGGTCTTTTTTGGTACGGAATTTGCTCTATTTGAACCTTGTGCCCGGCGGTCGTACCGGGATGGGGCGATCGAGCGGACGGGATCGAACCGCGGACGGAGACATGAATGAGTAAGGTCGGCACGAGCGACTCCAAGAACACGCTATATTGCTCGTTCTGCGGCAAGAGCCAGCACGAAGTCCGCAAACTGATCGCGGGTCCCACGGTCTTCATTTGCGACGAGTGCGTCGAGCTCTGCATGGACATCATCCGCGAGGAGAACAAGTCCTCGCTGGTCAAGTCGCGCGACGGCATTCCGACGCCGAAGGAAATCTGCAAGGTGCTGGACGATTACGTGATCGGCCAGAGCCATGCGAAGAAGGTCCTGTCGGTCGCGGTGCACAACCACTACAAGCGCCTCAACCACCAGACCAAGCACAACGACGTCGAGCTTGCGAAGTCGAACATCCTGCTGATCGGTCCGACCGGCTCGGGCAAGACGCTGCTCGCGCAGACGCTCGCCCGCATCCTGGACGTGCCGTTCACGATGGCGGATGCGACCACGCTGACCGAAGCCGGCTATGTCGGCGAGGACGTCGAGAACATCATCCTGAAGCTGCTCCAGGCCGCCGACTACAATGTCGAGCGCGCCCAGCGCGGCATCGTCTACATCGACGAAATCGACAAGATCAGCCGCAAGTCCGACAATCCCTCGATCACGCGCGACGTGTCGGGTGAGGGCGTCCAGCAGGCGCTGCTGAAGATCATGGAAGGCACGGTGGCTTCGGTCCCGCCGCAGGGCGGCCGCAAGCATCCGCAGCAGGAATTCCTGCAAGTGGATACCACCAACATCCTGTTCATCTGCGGCGGCGCGTTCGCCGGCCTCGAGAAGATCATCTCGGCGCGCGGGCGGTCGACCTCGATCGGTTTCGCGGCCCAGGTGATGGCACCGGAGGATCGCCGGACCGGCGAGATCTTCCGTCACGTCGAGCCTGAGGACCTCCTGAAGTACGGCCTCATCCCCGAATTCGTCGGCCGTCTGCCGGTCGTGGCGACGCTCGAGGACCTGGACGAGACCTCGCTGAAGAAGATCCTCACCGAGCCGAAGAACGCGCTGGTGAAACAGTACCAGCGGCTGTTCGAGATGGAGAACATCGAGCTCACCTTCGCCGACGAGGCGCTTGGCGCGGTCGCCCGCAAGGCGATCGAGCGCAAGACCGGCGCGCGTGGCCTGCGCTCGATCCTCGAGGCGATCCTGCTCGAGACCATGTTCGACCTGCCGGGCCTGGAAGGTGTGGAAGAAGTCGTGATTTCCCGCGAAGTCGTGGAAGGCACGGCGCGTCCGCTCTACATCTACGCCGATCGGTCCGATCGCGCCGTCGAGAACGCCAGCGCCTGAATTGCGGCGCTGGAACGCTCCAATCGTCTTTGAAAGTAGCGGCTGCGGAAAGTCTCTCCGCAGCCGGTGTTGCGTCGCTTACACACGTGCGTAAGCGCCTGATGGCGCGCGTATTTCAATGACTTGACACCCCCCCGGTCGATAGCCACCTAATGCCGACGGCGAACGAGAATTCTGTTCAAGATTCGTCTTAGTTCCGATCCGGCAAGCCCGGTCCAACCTTGAAATGGTAGACCGGTTTTGTGGATCACCTCGGCACCTTGTGGCGGTTGCGCATGAGCATGGCGGGCTGCGTGCAAGGGGGCAAAGCAAAAGGAAAAGGCCATGACTAATCCAAAACCCAGGCCAACCATCGTCCATGGCGAAACGCACGCTTATCCCGTGTTGCCGCTGCGCGATATCGTCGTCTTCCCGCACATGATCGTTCCGCTCTTCGTCGGTCGCGAGAAGTCGATCCGCGCGCTCGAAGAGGTGATGAAGAACGACGCGCTGATCATGCTCGCGACGCAGAAGAACGCGTCCGATGATGATCCGGCGCCTGATTCCATTTACGAGACCGGTACGCTCGCCAGCGTGCTTCAGCTCTTGAAGCTTCCCGACGGCACCGTGAAGGTGCTGGTCGAAGGGCTCGAGCGTGCGCGCGTGCAGAAATACACCGATCGCGCCGACTATTATGAAGCCACCGCAGTTGCGCTCGCCGACACCGATGCGAAGTCGGTCGAGGCCGAAGCTCTCTCGCGCTCGGTCGTGTCCGACTTCGAGAGCTATGTGAAGCTCAACAAGAAGATCTCGGCCGAGGTCGTCGGCGTCGTGCAGGCGATCACCGATTTCGCCAAGCTCGCCGACACCGTCGCCTCGCATCTCGCGGTCAAGATCGCGGATCGCCAGGGCATCCTGGAGACGCTGTCCGTCACCACGCGCCTGGAGAAGGTGCTGGGCCTGATGGAGAGCGAGATCTCCGTGCTCCAGGTCGAGAAGCGGATTCGTTCTCGTGTCAAACGACAAATGGAGAAGACCCAGCGCGAGTATTATCTCAACGAGCAGATGAAGGCGATCCAGAAGGAGCTCGGCGACGACGACGGTCGCGACGAGCTCGCCGATCTCGAAGAGAAGATCTCCAAGACCAAGCTCTCCAAGGAAGCGCGCGAGAAGGCGCAGCATGAATTGAAGAAGCTGCGGCAGATGTCGCCGATGTCCGCGGAAGCGACCGTCGTGCGCAACTATCTGGATTGGCTGCTGTCGATTCCGTGGAACAAGAAGTCCAAGGTGAAGAAGGATCTGGAAGCGGCGCAGGCCATTCTGGACTCCGATCACTACGGGCTGGAGAAGGTCAAGGAACGCATCGTCGAGTATCTCGCGGTGCAGTCGCGCGCCAACAAGCTGACGGGCCCGATCCTGTGCCTGGTCGGACCTCCCGGCGTCGGCAAGACCTCGCTCGGCAAGTCGATCGCGAAGGCGACGGGGCGCGAATTCGTGCGCGTCTCGCTCGGCGGCGTGCGCGACGAGGCCGAGATCCGCGGTCACCGCCGCACCTATATCGGCTCGATGCCCGGCAAGATCATCCAGTCGATGCGCAAGGCGAAGTCGTCCAATCCGCTGTTCCTGCTGGATGAGATCGACAAGATGGGCGCCGATTTCCGCGGCGATCCGTCCTCGGCTTTGCTCGAGGTGCTCGACCCCGAACAGAACGCGACCTTCAACGACCACTATCTCGAGGTCGACTACGATCTGTCCAACGTGATGTTCATCACGACCGCGAATACGCTCAATATTCCGGGCCCGCTGATGGACCGCATGGAGATCATCCGGATCGCGGGCTACACCGAGAACGAGAAGGTCGAGATCGCGCGCAAGCATCTGATCCCGAACGCGGTGTCCAAGCACGGCCTGGACTCCAAGGAGTTCTCGATCGACGACGACGCGCTGCTGCTGCTGATCCGCCGCTACACCCGCGAAGCGGGTGTGCGCAATTTGGAGCGTGAGCTCTCCACACTCGCCCGCAAGGCGGTGAAGGAGCTGATGATCTCCAAAAAGAAGTCGGTCAAGGTCACCGAGAAGACTCTGGAAGAGCTGCTCGGCGTGCCGAAGTACCGCTTCGGCGAGATCGAGAGCGAGCCGCAGGTCGGTATCGTCACGGGCCTTGCCTGGACCGATGTCGGCGGCGAGCTCCTGACCATCGAAGGCGTCATGATGCCCGGCAAGGGCAAGATGACGGTCACGGGCAATCTGCGCGACGTCATGAAGGAATCGATCTCGGCGGCGGCGTCCTATGTCCGCTCGCGCGCGATCGTCTACGGCATCGAGCCGCCGCTGTTCGACCGGCGCGACATCCACGTGCACGTGCCGGAAGGCGCGACGCCGAAGGACGGCCCGTCCGCGGGCGTGGCGATGGCCACTGCGATCATCTCGGTGATGACCGGCATCCCGGTCCGCCACGATGTCGCGATGACCGGCGAAATCACGCTGCGCGGCCGCGTGTTGCCGATCGGCGGTCTCAAGGAGAAGCTGCTGGCCGCTGCCCGCGGCGGCATCAAGACGGTGCTGATCCCCGAGGACAACGCCAAGGATCTCACGGAGATTTCCGATGCGATCAAGGGCGGCATGGAGATCATCCCGGTGTCGCGTCTGGACGACGTCATCGCCAAGGCATTGGTGAAGAAGCCGGTGCCGATCGTTTGGGAAGAGGACACCAAGGTGACGGTGAAGCCGGACGGCGACGAAGCCGCCGGCGGCCTGACCGCTCACTGAGATCGTGGCTTGAAAAAATGATAAAACGGCGCCTTCGGGCGCCGTTTTTGTTTTGGGAGCTTGTTGTTTTGGGAGCTTGGTCATGCGGATCGACGGGCAATGCCATTGCGGGAAGATCAGCTACGCCGCCGAGATCGACCCGGAGGCGGTTTCGGTCTGCCACTGCCGGGACTGCCAGGCGCTGACGGGCTCGCCGTTCCGGGTGACCGCGGTCTGCACCGGCGCCGCGATCCGGCTGACGGGAGGCAAGCCAAAAGTCTACGGCAAGCGCGGCGACAATGGCCGGATGCGCTTCCAGCACTTTTGCGGCGATTGCGGTTCCCCGCTGTTCACCAGCGGCGAGGGCGCGCAGGCCGACGATTGGGGCATCCGCTGGGGCTCGATCCGCCAGCGCGACAGCTTGCGGCCCAGCCGCCAGATCTGGTGCCAGTCGGCCGCGGTCTGGATCGACGCGGTGCCGGTGCTGCCGGGGAGGCCGCAGGATTGAGGTTTCGGCCCTTGCTCGGATGGGGTGGGCAGGGCTAAAGAGGCGGCCGTGGGGCGGTTAGCTCAGCTGGTTAGAGCATCTCGTTTACACCGAGAGGGTCCGCGGTTCGAATCCGTGACCGCCCACCAGCCTTCGCTCGCGAAGCGAGACTGAGGCTCGGCAAGGCCCGCCCAAGCAGGCCGTCACAGGGAGACCCTATGCAACAGCCAAGCGGACACGAGCAGAACGCCGATCAGATCGCCTATTGGAACGGACCGAGCGGGCAGCGCTGGGCCGATCGCCATGCCGTGCAGGAAAAGCTGCTCGGACCGATCGCGGACGTGCTGATCGACCGCGCCCGACCAAAGCCGGGCGAGCGCGTGCTGGATGTCGGCTGTGGCTCCGGTGCGACCACGATCGCGTTTGCCAAGGCTGTGGCGCCGAATGGATTCGCGCTCGGGATCGACATCTCCGACCCGATGCTGTCACAGGCGCGTGGCTTCGCGCCAAAAGGCCTGCCGCTCGATTTCGTGCTGGCGGATGCGACGGTGCATCCGTTCGAGCCGGCGAGCTTCGATCTCCTGGCCTCGCGCTTCGGCGTGATGTTCTTCGCCGACCCGATCGCGTCCTTCACCAATTTGCGGCGCGCGCTGAAGCCGTCGGGACGGCTCGCCTTTGCCTGCTGGCGCGAGCCGAAGGAAAACCCGTGGATGATGACGCCGCTGATGGCGGTCTACAAGCACGTGCCGAAAATGCCGCCGGTCGGGCCGGAGGAGCCGGGCCCGTTCGCCTTCGCGGCGGAGGAGCGCGTGATGCGCATCCTGAACGGGGCAGGCTTCGTGGACGTGGCCATGGAGCCGCACAATCTCGCGATGGACATTGCAATCGGCGGCGGGCTCGATGCCGCCGTCGAAGGGGCACTCCAGATCGGCCCCGCCAGCCGTGCGCTGCAAGGTCATCCGCCGGAGACGTATACGGCGGCAAAAGCCTCGATGCGCGAGATGCTCGCGCCGTTCGTGAAGGGACAGTCGGTGGCGTTGCAGGGCGCGATCTGGATCGTGACGGCGAAGGCGGCTTAAGGACCTAGGCCGCTCACACCACATCATCCGGCGCCAGCGCGCAGCCGTTATCCGGATGGGTCTCGACCTGAAGCGTGGTGTGGCCGATGCGGAAGGACGCTTTCAGCATCTGCGCGGTCTCCATCAGGAACGCGTCTCCAGCCGCGCCATCTGGCATCACGAGATGGCACGTCAGCGCCGTCTCGGTGGTCGAGATCGGCCAGACGTGGAGATCGTGGATCCCCGCGACGCCGGGCCGCTCGAGCAGGAAGATTTTGATCGCGGCGATGTCGGTGCCCTTGGGCGCGGCCGCCATCGACATGTCGATCGAGCTGCGCAACAGGCTGGTCGTGCTCCAGAGGATGGTGACGCAGATCACGAGGCTGGTGACCGGATCGAGCCAGAGCCAGCCGGTCCAGATGATCAGCGCGGCCGAGATGACGACGCCGAGCGAGACCACGGCATCGGCTGCCATATGCAGATAGGCGCCCTCGATGTTGATGTCGTCCTTGCGGCCGCGCGCAAACAGCATGGCGGTAAAGCCGTTGATGAGGATGCCGATGCCGGCGACCACCATCACGGTGACGCCCGCGACCGGCTCGGGCGATTGCAGGCGCAAGATCGCCTCCCAGCCGATCGCGCCGGTTGCGACCAGCAGGAACACGGCATTGGCCAGCGCCGCGAGGATAGTTGAGGCGCGAAAGCCATAGGTGAAGCGGCCGCTCGGTGCGCGCTTCGCCGCGATCGAGGCACACCAGGCCACGACAAGGCCGAGCACGTCGCTGAGATTGTGGCCGGCGTCCGCGAGCAGTGCGGTGGAATTGCCGATATAGCCGTACACCGCTTCCGCCACGACCAGTGCGGTGTTGAGCGTGATGCCGATCGCGAACGCCTTGCCGAAATTGGCGGGCGCGTGGACATGCGCGTGGCCATGATGATGGGCATGACCGGCATGATCATGGTGATGATGGCCGGAGTGATGGTCGTGTGTGCCCACCGTTCAATCCATGCTTGGAAATACGAGCAGGAGTTTCAGAAGCGGCGTCGGCTGGTGCACGACGCCGCCCTGTTTCTCGGTCCGGCGGCGGTAGCACTGGACCCGAAGCGTGTCGATCCGCAACATTGTTACGTGAATATTGTTACGTGCTCGCCGCAGCCCTTACGCCTTCTCCTCCCAGATCATCGCCAGATGCACGATCGTCTGCACCGCCTTCTCCATGTCCTGACGGCTGACCCATTCCAGCCGTGAGTGGAATGCGTGCTCGCCCGCAAAGATGTTGGGGCAGGGCAGGCCCATGAAAGACAGGCGCGAGCCGTCGGTGCCGCCGCGGATCGCGGTGCGCATCGGGCGCAGGCCGGCGCGGCGGATCGCCTCGATGGCGTATTCGAGGATGTGCGGGTGACGGTCGATCACCTGCTTCATGTTGCGGTACTGCTCGCGCACCTCGAACTTGTAGGTCGAGCGCGGATAGTCCTTCATCACGTCCTTGACGATGCCCTCGAGCAGGACCTCTTTTTCCTTCAGCCCTTCCTCGGTGAAGTCGCGCACGATGAAGGCAAGCGTCGCCTGCTCCAGCGCGCCGGTGATGCCGACCGGATGCAGGAAGCCCTGCTTGCCGGACGTCGTCTCGGGCGAGCAGCCTTCCTTCGGCAGACGCTCGACGATCGCGGCTGCGATCTTGATCGCGTGCTCCATCTTGCCCTTGGCATAGCCGGGATGGGCGCTGACGCCGTTGATCATGATGGTGGCGCCATCAGCGGAGAACGTCTCGTCCTCGACACTGCCTGCGCTCTCGCCATCCATGGTGTAGCCGAAATCGGCGCCCAGCTTCTTGATGTCGACATTGTCGACGCCGCGGCCGATCTCCTCATCCGGCGTGAACAGGATCTTGATGGTGCCGTGTTTCACATCCGGGTTGTTGATGAAGAAATGCGCGGCATCCATGATCTCGGCGACGCCGGCCTTGTTGTCGGCGCCCAACAGCGTGGTGCCGTCGGTGGTGACGATGTCGTTGCCGATCTGGTTCTTCAGCGCGGGGTGCTCGGCGAAGCGGATCACCTGGCTGGTGTCGCCCGGTAGCGTAATGTCGCCGCCGCGATAGTTCTTCACCATTTGCGGCTTGACGTCCTTGCCGGTGACGTCGGGCGAGGTGTCCATGTGCGAGCAGAAGCAGATCACCGGCACTTTCTTGTCGGTGTTGCCCGGGATCGTCGCATAGACATAGCCGTAATCGTCGAGATGGGCGTCCGCGATGCCCATGGCCTTGAGCTCGGTGACGAGAACCCGGCCGAGATCCTTCTGCTTCTCGGTCGAGGGCGAGCGAGGGGATTCCGGATCGGACTGGGTGTCGATGGTGACGTAGCGCAGGAAGCGCTCGGTCACGGTATGCGTGAAGGTGAGGGAGGACATTTCTGGTCAAACCGCCGGGGCTTCTGGGAGCAGGTCTTGGGAAGCAGCCGGTATACCAGAAAAGCGGGCCGTGTTGCGGCCGGAACGGGCCGGATCAGGCCTAACGAAGGCTCGCGCCTCAGATCGCCTCTTTCAGCTCCTTGACCGGGCGGAACGCCACCTTCTTGCTGGCCTTGATGTGGATCGCTTCGCCAGTGGCGGGATTGCGGCCGGTGCGGGCGGCGCGCTTGCGGACCTGGAGGATGCCGAGCCCGACGATGCGGACGCGGTCGCCTTTCTTGAGGTGCTTGGCGATCAGGTCGACCAGGTCGGTCAGGACGGCCTCGGCGTGCTTCTTCGACAGGTCCTGGCTCTCTGCGATGTCGGCGGCGAGGTGCCTGAGGGTGATGGTGGCGGGAGCGGCTGCCTTTTTCGCCATGTCTGGCCTCCTCGATGACGGGGAAGCCCCGGAAAAGCCGGGAAGGCGTGGGGTCCCTCTAAGTCCTCGCAGGCGTAGACGATTCGGGCGCGGGCTGACTATGCCGCGAGTTCCCGCCGGACGCGGGCAGTAGCCCACGCAATCGCGAAAGGCGTCGAGAAGTTGGGCTAAGGCTATGAAGGGACTGCCAAAATGGCGCGAGAGACGGGGCTCGAACCCGCGACCTCCGGCGTGACAGGCCGGCGCTCTAACCAACTGAGCTACTCCCGCGTGGCTCGCTGAACGCGCGCGGAACGAGGGGGGACTTAAAGGCGGGGCTTGGTGAAGTCAAGGACGTTGCGCTTCGCGAGGGCGCATCAGCTAAGCATTGCTCTGGAAAACGAAAAAGGCCGCCTGTCGGCGGCCCTGGTCAGCCCGGAACGGGGCGCGTCAGCGAATCTCGGATGTTCCTGAGCTCGTGATCACCACCGGCTTGCCGGCCTTGAGCACATGGGTGGACTGGGCGGTCTGGCTGTAATCGGCGTTGGTGCGGGCTGCAATCCCGAAGGCGGCGACTGCGATGCCGGCCACCAGCGCCACCACCACGATCTTCAGGTGTGTACCCCGATCAGCAGAGTGAATTGAGTGGTTCATCTGAGCCTCCCGACGGGCTTTGTCCCCGTCTGTTGGCCCTTGTCTTAAGGAACATCTGTTTCCGGATCGTTTCGCCGGTTCCGCAAAATGGTTTCATTAATGCGCCCGGTTGGTTTCGCCGGGCTGGCGGCCGGAACCGGCGTCAGGCCGCGGCCCGACCGATGTCGGCCCGGATCGAGCGGGCGGCCCACACGAACAGCAGCGCCCCGAGCGTCGTCGTGGCCGCGGCCGAGAGCAGGGAATAGCGCACGGCGTCCGCGCCATACCCGCCCTTCAGCGCGTCGTTGGCCATGCCGACGGCGAGCGGGCCGACGCCTTGGCCGAAACAGGTTGCGGTGAGCGCGATCAGGGCGGAGGCGAGCGCCCGCATGCTGGGCTTGGCCACCGTCTGCGCGATCGCAAAGATCGGGCCGAGATGGAAGCCGACCAGGAACGAGGTCAGCGCCAGCATCGCGACCATCATCGCGAAATCCTGCGTCAGCATGCAGAGCGCGAACACCGGGCCGGCGAGGCCCGAGGTGATCGCCGGCGCCCAAAGCTTCCAGCGATCGTCGCGACGGCTGATTTGCGCCACCACGAAGCCGCCGAGCAGGGTGCCGGCCATGCCGGCGAGGCCCTTGAAGGTGCCGGCATAAGTGCCGATCTCGGCGCTCGACAGATGATGCACGCGCGCCAGGAACGGAGGGATCCAGGCCGCGGTGGCGTAATTGGTGTAGGTGGTCAGGCAGAAGCCGATCAGCACAATGACGAAGCTTTGCTGCGAGGCGAGGAAGCGCAGCGTCGGCCCGAGTGGTTCTGGCACGAAGGTTTCCTGCATCGCGCCGCGCTTCGGCTCCGAGATCGTCAGCCACAGGATGACGGCAAGCAGGATGCCGGGCACGCCCGCGACATAGAACGCCATCCGCCAGCCATAGTGCTGATTGACGTAGCCACCGACGAAATAGCCGAGGAAGACGCCGAGATAGGTGCCGATGGCATAGATGCCGAGCGCGCGGGGGCGCTCGTTCTTGGCAAAGAGATCGGCGACGATGGATTGCGAGGCCGGCGAGCCCGCGGACTCGCCGATGCCGACGCCGATGCGAGCCAGCGCCAGTGACGTCACGCTCGAAGCCATGCCGCACAGCGCTGTCATCGCGCTCCAGAACGCAAAGGCCAGCGCCACGATGTTGCGGCGGTTGAGCCGATCGGCGACGCGCGCGATGGGAATGCCGAGCAGGGAGTAGAACAGCGCGAAGCCGAAGCCCGCGAGCAGGCCCATCATGGTGTCGCTGAGCGAAAACTCCTTCTTGATCGGCTCGATCAGGACGTTGAAGATCGTGCGGTCGAGGAAGTTCAGCGCGTAGATGATGGTGAGCAGGCCCAGCACGTAATAGCGCCGCGCCGTGGGCTGCGCCGCGGCGGCCGTTTGCACCGACATTTGTGACGTTACATCGACCATCGCTTCCCCCAATTTGTCTTTGTTATCGTTGTGGGTCCAGCTCTCGTTGGGGCCGGCCAACTCAGCCTTCGCGGATGTAATTCCCCGCTTCGAATTCGACCGGCGCGGCACTTGTGTCGAATGAGACGCCGATCGGGTCCTGGCCTGCTTCCATCGCCTCGAGCTGCTCGCCCAGCATACGCCGGATCATCAGGATGCCGCGGTCGCTCTGGCCGAAGTGCTCCTCGGAATGGATCGTGACCTCGCCCTGGCCGACCTGGGCTTCGTAGTCGCCGGGGAATTGCTGGTGCTCTTCTTCCGTCATGTCCCACCAGAATTTGCCGTTGAACTTCGAGCGCATGCGGCCGATGTCGCCGGAAGTTTTCACGCGCCCAGCGACGTAGATGCGGAACGAGGTGTCGTCGATCGGCAGCGTCCAGCCGATCGACTCGACGCGGGCGAACTGCGCGACGCGCGGATTCGGCACCACGCGCAGAGTGGGCAGCGCCGCTTCGGTGACGCGGTAAAACACCTTGCCGTCGTCCTGCTTGCGGATCGAGCGCACGGCAATGCCGCGCGGCGTCTTGTCGAACTTCACCTCCGGCATCGAGGCCATCATGTTGGTGAATTGCGGGCCCGAGAACGAGCCGTGCAGCACCGGCACGTGGTAGGGATCGACCACATTCTCGAAATGCTGGAGCCAGTTGCAGGGGATGATGGCCGGGCCGCCGCCGCCGATCGAGGAATCGTCGGCCTCGACGAACTCGCCGTCATCCATGTTTTCCAGGCACTCATAGCGCGGCAGCACCGGGCGTTTCTCGGCCGGGCCCATATAGGCGAAGATCAGCCCGTAGCGCTCCTCGATCGGATACCAGGGCTGACGCACCTTGTCCTTGAACTGGCCGCCATCGGGCTCGCAGGGCTGCTCCAGGCAATGGCCTTGGGTGTCGAACTTCCAGCCGTGATAGCAGCAGCGAATGCCGTCTTCCTCGACCTTGCCATAGTAGAGCGTGGTGCCGCGATGGCAGCAGCGGGCGTGCAGCAGGCCGACGCGGCCGTTCCTGTCACGGAACAGGATCAGGTCTTCGCCGAGCGCGCGCACCTGCTTCGGCGTGTCGGTGGCGTCACTGACAAGCCCGACCGGATGCCAGTAGCGGCGGAGCAGTTCGCCCATCGGCGTGCCGCGCACGACCGAGGTGAGCTCGGTGCGCGTCTGCGCCGGCTTCATCGCATAGGCGGTGCCGAGATCGCGATCCCGCTGGGTGATGGTCATCAGCTTCCTCCCGCCGCGGCCTTTGCTGGCCCGGTCGTCTTTCGCGTCTTCTCAGTCAAAAATAATTCGATGACAATGTCAACGATATTCCGGATGCCTTTTAGTCGCATTTCGATGGATTGGGGAGCCCGGCACCCCGCGGGCTTGGCAGGCCACGGCTTTCTTGGCACAGGTGTGCGATGAACCAGACACCGAGCAGGGACGGGTGGACGGCACCCGAGGTGCAGGCCAGCGAGCCGGCACCGATCACCGTGATGCTGTCGTCGCGGCTGATGGTGCTTGCCAATCTGCTCAAGCGCGGCGCGATCCTGCGCTACAAGCGCCTCGCCGGATTGTCGTCGGTGGAATTCGGCCTGGTCGCCTCGCTCGGCCGACGTCCGCCGATGAGCGTGGCGCGGCTTGCCGAAGCCGTCGGCCAGGACAAGGGCCAGATCAGCCGCGCGCTCGCCGAGCTTGTGTCGCGAAAGCTGATCGCAAAATCCGCCAATCCAAAAGACAGCCGCGAGGTGTTGGTGTCGCTGACATCAGCAGGCCTCGCCGCGCATGATGCGATCGTCGCCGGCGCACAGGAGCGCAATCGGCTATTGCTCGAGCATTTGAGCAAGCAAGAATTCGAGACATTGCTTGCGCAGATCGATCGCCTCACGGCGACCGCGGAAAAGATGCTCGAAGCCGAGAAAGCTCCGCGCTGATCTCTCTCGGAATGCAGGATCGCTTCCTGAAGTTTTTCTGGGGCGCCCGCTCGCCCCGACACATTCGCCGGACGAACCCCGGTCCCGTCGTGATGCATGGCTCGTCCGCATCACCGCGGCTGTGGATACGTGTCTTTGCGGCACCCATTCTGCTCGCGGCCGCGACACGATCGGCCAATATGTCGCCTGGGTGACGGTGGGGGCGCCGGTGCTGGTGGTAGCCTGGGTTTGGGCGCGCCGCCGCAGCAAGAAAAACGTGCGATTTTCGCGGATGGTGCGCGGCAACCAGCCGTCTCGATCGTTATCCTGGTCCCTGCGCCGCAATCTCAGAACTACTGCCCTGCGAAACCGTTGCCGGCCTTGCTGGGTCTTTCGATCTGCTCCATACCAACCGCGGGGCGATTCCGGGATTTCCACCGTTCTGGGAGCGGCAAAGGGCCAAAAAAGAGCGTGTCTTGCGCCCATTGGTGCACTGCGCTAAGGCTCAGAATAATTCCAAATCGGACGAATCCGTGGCTGTCCCGAGGCTACGGGAAAAAGGGCTCGCCAATGAGCGGCATTCTTCAGAACTACCTTCCACTCGTCGTCTTCATCGGGGTCGCGGGCCTCATCGGCCTCGTGCTGCTGATCGCCCCCTTCATCGTGGCGTTCCAGCAGCCCGATCCGGAAAAGCTCTCGGCGTATGAGTGCGGCTTCAACGCCTTCGACGACGCCCGCATGAAGTTCGACGTTCGCTTCTATCTGGTCGCCATCCTCTTCATCATCTTCGATCTCGAGGTGGCGTTCCTGTTTCCCTGGGCGGTGGCGTTCGGCAAGCTTGGCGCGACCGGCTTCTGGTCCATGGTGGTGTTCCTCGCCGTGCTGACGGTGGGCTTCGCCTATGAATGGAAGAAAGGCGCACTCGAATGGGATTGAACCCAGCTACGCAGTCCGCAGGTCCGGTTATCGCGCCGGCCCCCAAGGGCATTCTGGATCCGTCGACCGGCAAGCCGGTTGGGGCCAATGATCCGTTCTTCCTCGAGGTCAATTCGGAGCTGTCCGACAAGGGCTTCTTCACGGCCGCGACCGACGACCTCATCACCTGGGCGCGCACCGGCTCGCTGATGTGGATGACCTTCGGTCTCGCCTGCTGCGCGGTCGAGATGATGCAGGTGTCGATGCCGCGCTACGATGTCGAGCGCTTCGGCTTCGCCCCGCGTGCCTCGCCGCGCCAGTCCGACGTGATGATCGTCGCAGGGACCTTGACCAACAAGATGGCGCCGGCGCTGCGCAAGGTCTACGACCAGATGCCCGAGCCGCGCTACGTCATCTCGATGGGCTCCTGCGCCAATGGCGGCGGCTATTATCACTATTCCTACTCGGTCGTGCGCGGCTGCGACCGCATCGTGCCGATCGACATCTACGTGCCGGGCTGTCCGCCCACGGCAGAAGCGCTGCTCTACGGCGTGCTGCTGCTTCAGAAGAAGATCCGGCGCACCGGCACCATCGAACGCTAAGGTTTTGTGTCATGGACGATGGCAAGCTCGACACCCTGGGGCAAACGATCGTTGGCGCGCTTCCGGGCGCCGTCACCGGTCACGCGGTGGCCTTCAACCAGCTCACCATTGACGTCGAGGCCAGCAAGATCGTCGAGGTCGTAAAATACCTCCGCGACGATCCGAATTGCCGCTTCGTCAACATCACCGACATCACCGCGGTCGACTATCCCGATCGCGAGAAGCGTTTCGACGTGATCTATCACTTCCTGTCACCGACGCTGAACACGCGGATCCGTCTCAAGGCCCAGGCCGACGAGACCACGCAGGTGCCGTCGCTGATCGACGAGTTTCCCGGCGCGGACTGGTTCGAGCGCGAGGCCTATGACCTCTACGGCGTGTTCTTCGTCGGCCATCCCGACATGCGCCGCATCCTCACCGATTACGGTTTCGAGGGGCATCCGCTGCGCAAGGATTTCCCGACCACCGGCTTCCTCGAGGTCCGCTACGACGACCAGGAGAAGCGCGTGGTGTACGAGCCGGTCCGGCTCAACCAGGAATTCCGCAAGTTCGATTTCCTCTCGCCATGGGAGGGAGCCGACTATCCGCTTCCCGGCGATGAGAAGGCGAAATCGTGAGTGGCGAATAGCGAGTGGCGAATAGGGATGTTGATTGAGCGACCAGTCGATCAATTCGTATCGGGACCTGAGGGTGTGGCAGGATGCCATGTCCTTGGCGGAGTCCTGCTATCGGTTGACGGCTCAATTTCCCCGCGACGAACTTTTTGGGCTGACTTCACAGATCAGGCGGGCAGCGGCCTCCATACCCGCGAACGTTGCCGAAGGGCATGGACGCGAAAGCACCGGCAGCTTCGTGCAGTCGCTCCGGATATCGCAGGGATCGCTGAAGGAACTGGAAACTCATCTGCTCTTGGCGCAGCGCGTCGGTATTTTGGACGTGCCCGATCTGGAGATAGTTTTGGGACGATGCGAAAGCTTGGGCAAAATGGTTCGCGCGTTGATACGTTCTCTGCAGGACAAGTCCACAAAATGACCACTCGCCATTCGCTATTCGCCATTCGCCCCGCAGCTGGAGCTGCGTCATGAACGAGCAACCCGAACAGCTTCGCAATTTCACCATCAACTTCGGGCCGCAGCATCCGGCCGCGCACGGCGTGCTGCGTCTCGTGCTGGAGCTCGACGGTGAGGTCGTTGCCCGCGTCGATCCGCATATTGGCCTGCTTCATCGTGGTACCGAAAAGCTGATCGAGCAGAAGACCTATCTCCAGGCGATCCCGTATTTCGATCGGCTCGACTACGTCGCGCCGATGAACCAGGAGCACGCCTTCTGCCTCGCCGCCGAAAAGCTGCTCGGCATCGAGGTGCCGCGCCGTGGGCAGTTGATCCGCGTGCTCTATTGCGAGATCGGCCGCATCCTCTCGCACATCCTCAACGTCACCACGCAGGCGATGGACGTCGGCGCGCTGACCCCGCCGCTGTGGGGCTTTGAAGAGCGCGAGAAGCTGATGGTGTTCTACGAGCGCGCCTCGGGCAGCCGTATGCACGCAGCCTTCTTCCGCGTCGGCGGCGTGCACCAGGATCTGCCGCAGAAGCTGATCGACGACATCGAGGCCTGGTGCGATCCGTTCCTGAAGGTGGTCGAGGATCTCGATCGCCTGCTCACCGCCAACCGCATCTTCAAGCAGCGCAACGTCGACATCGGCGTGGTGCCGCTGAAGGAAGCCTGGGCCTGGGGCTTCTCGGGCGTGATGGTGCGCGGCTCGGGCGCGGCCTGGGACCTGCGCAAGTCGCAGCCCTATGAGTGCTACGCCGAGATGGATTTCGACATTCCGATCGGCAAGAACGGCGACTGCTACGACCGCTATCTGATCCGCATGGAAGAGATGCGCCAGTCCGTGCGCATCATGAAGCAGTGCATCCAGAAGCTGAATGCGCCGGAGGGCAAGGGCCCCGTCGTCGTCGAGGACAACAAGGTCGCGCCGCCGCGCCGTGGCGAGATGAAGCGCTCGATGGAAGCCCTCATCCACCACTTCAAGCTCTACACCGAAGGTGTCCACGTGCCGGCCGGCGAGGTCTACGCCGCGGTCGAGGCGCCGAAGGGCGAGTTCGGCGTCTATCTCGTCGCCGACGGCACCAACAAGCCCTACAAGTGCAAGATCCGCGCGCCGGGCTTTGCGCATCTGCAAGCGATGGATCACATCTGCCGCGGCCATCTGCTCGCAGACGTTTCGGCGATCCTGGGTTCGCTCGACATCGTGTTCGGAGAGGTCGATCGGTGATGGCGCAGGCGCCAATCCAGTTTGACCGTGCCTCGGGGGCCCTTGAAGGGGCCAACCTGTGGGAGCGGACGGCTGCCTTGGCGCTGGTGACGGGATCGAAGATCTCCTCGCACTTCTCGCATATGGGCTACATCGCCTGCGCCAATCTGCTGCGGAAAACGCTGCCCGAGCGCAACATCGCGATCAAGCTCAACCCCGACGCCGTGTTCGAATTCCCCTACGGCGACGGCTATTGGAGCAAGCTGCTCAACCGCTCCTACAGCTACGAAGACGAGCTCGAGCTGCTGTTCGCCGATTCCATCGACGTCGACTATACGCTGCTCGATTGCGGCGCGAATTACGGCTACTGGTCAGTGCTGGTGTCGAGCAGGCCGTTCGGCTCGCACAAGGCGATCGCGATCGAGCCGTCGGGGCAGAACTATCCGAAGCTCGCCAACAACGCCCGCATCAACGGCAACCGCTTCGAGACCATGAAATGCGCCATCGGCGCCTCGCGCGGCACCGCGCGCCTGTCCGGGACCAAGCACGAGGCCTTCAGCATTGCCGGCGAAGCGTCCGCCGGCGGGGAAGAGGTGCCGGTGCTGGCGCTCGACAACCTCATCGAGGACGGCAAGGTCGCGGCCACCGGCAGATATCTGATCAAGCTCGACGTCGAGGGCGTCGAGATCGAGGCGATCAAGGGCGGGGCCCGGCTGCTTGAGGCCGACAGCGTGATCATGTGCGAGGAGCACGGCAGCGACCGCTCTCACGCGGTGTCGCGCTTTATCCTCGAACAGACCCCGATGAAGCTGATCGTGCTCGATCCGCGCACCAACCGGCTGGAGACGGTGACCGAGCTGTCGATCCTCGACCGCATCAAGGTCTCGACCCACGTCGGCTACAATGTTTTCGGCACCGCGAGCGCATTCTGGCAGGACAGGATCAATGCCCTGAATGCCAAAACCGCGCGCCGCATGCAGTGAGAGATAAGAGATGTCCGTCCGCCGATTAGCCCCGAAGGAAGTCCAGCCCGCGAGCTTTGCGTTCACGGACGAGAACCTCGCGTTTGCGAAGCAGCAGATCGCGAAATATCCGGCCGGTCGCCAGGCCTCCGCGGTGATCGCCATCCTCTGGCGCGTCCAGGAGCAGCACGACGGCTGGGTGTCGGAAGCCGCGATCCGCGCCGTCGCCGATCTGCTCGACATGCCCTATATTCGCGTGCTGGAGGTTGCGACCTTCTACACGATGTTCCAGCTTGCCCCCGTCGGCAAGAAGGCCCACGTCCAGGTCTGCGGCACCACGCCGTGCCGCCTGCGCGGCGCGGAAGACCTCATCCACGTCTGCGAGAGCCGGATCCACCACGATCCCTTCCATCTCTCCAAGGATGGCAATTTCAGCTGGGAAGAGGTCGAGTGCTTGGGGGCCTGCGTGAACGCGCCGATGGTGCTGATCGGCAAGGACACCTATGAGGACCTGACCAAGGAAAGTTTTGGCAAGGTGCTCGACGGCTTTGCATCGGGCAATCCGCCGAAGCCCGGTCCGCAGAACGGCCGCCAATTCTCCGCGCCGATGGGCGGCCCGACCACGCTGAAGGAGACCTCCTGATGCGTGATCTCCCCACAATTGGAGGGAACGAGGCCGTGAACAAATGGGGCTTCATCGCCATGCATGCCGCGCTCGCGGCCGGCTTCATGTTCCTGCTCCAGCGTTTCGTGTTGAGCGCGACGCAGGAGACCAGTCTGCTCTGGGCGCTGACCTTTGCCGTCTGCGCCGCCGGGCTTGCCTACAAGCAGGCCAACCGTTGATCGGAAAGCACTGATATGCTCGAGGACAAGGACCGCATCTTCAAGAACCTCTACGGCCTCCACGATTGGGGGCTCGAGGGCGCGCGGCGCCGCGGCGCCTGGGATGGCACCAAGGCCATCATCGACAAGGGCCGCGACTGGATCATCAACGAGATGAAGGCCTCGGGCCTGCGCGGCCGTGGCGGCGCCGGCTTCCCGACCGGGTTGAAGTGGTCCTTCATGCCGAAGGAATCGACCGACGGCCGTCCCAGCTATCTCGTCGTCAACGCCGACGAGTCCGAGCCCGGCACCTGCAAGGATCGCGAGATCATGCGGCACGATCCGCATCTGCTGATCGAAGGCTGCCTGATCGCGAGCTGCGCGATGAACGCGCACACCTGCTACATCTATGTCCGCGGCGAATTCATCCGCGAGCGTGAGCACCTTCAGGCCGCGATCGACCAGGCCTATGACGCCAAGCTGGTCGGCAAGGACAACGTCAACGGCTGGCCGTTCGACATCTATGTCGCCCACGGCGCCGGCGCCTATATCTGCGGCGAGGAAACTGCCCTGCTCGAAAGCCTCGAGGGCAAGAAGGGCCAGCCGCGGCTGAAGCCGCCGTTCCCGGCCAATGTCGGCCTGTTCGGCTGCCCGACCACCGTCAACAACGTCGAGTCCATCGCCGTTGCGCCCGATATTCTGCGTCGTGGCGCAGCCTGGTTTGCCGGCATCGGCCGCCCGAACAATGTCGGCACCAAGCTGTTCTGTATCTCCGGCCATGTCGAGCGGCCCTGCAACGTCGAAGAAGCCATGGGCATTCCGTTCCGTGAGCTGATCGAGAAGCATTGCGGCGGCATCCGTGGCGGCTGGGACAACCTCAAGGCCGTGATCCCCGGTGGCTCGTCGGTGCGCATGGTGCCGGCCGAGCAGATCATCGACACGCCGATGGATTTCGACAGTCTGAGCAAGCTGCGCTCGGGTCTCGGCACCGCGGCCGTGATCGTGATGGACAAGTCGACCGACCTGATCCGCTCCATCGCCCGCATCTCCTATTTCTACAAGCATGAGAGCTGCGGCCAGTGCACGCCGTGCCGCGAGGGCACCGGCTGGATGTGGCGTGTCTTGACGCGCATGGCCGAGGGTCGCGCGCATAAACGCGAAATCGACATGCTGCTAGAGGTGACAAAACAGGTCGAAGGCCACACCATCTGCGCGCTCGGCGACGCAGCCGCCTGGCCGATCCAGGGCCTGATCGCGCATTTCCGTCACGAGATCGAAGCGCGCATCGACCAGTATTCGCACAAGGCCGACATCGACGATGCCGGCGTCCGCGATCCCGTGAACATGGTCGCGGCGGAGTAGGAAGCATGACCAAGCTCATCATCGACGGCAAAGAGATCGATGTCCCGGCCGACTATACGCTGCTTCAGGCGTGCGAGGCGGCCGGCGCCGAGATTCCGCGCTTCTGCTATCACGAGCGGCTGTCGATCGCCGGCAATTGCCGGATGTGCCTCGTCGAGGTGAAGGGTGGCCCGAAGCCGGTCGCAAGCTGCGCCTGGGGCGTGCGCGACTGCCGTCCGGGCCCCAAGGGCGAGCCGCCGGAAATCTCCACCCGTTCGCCGATGGTGAAGAAGGCACGCGAAGGCGTGATGGAATTCCTTCTCATCAACCATCCGTTGGACTGCCCGATCTGCGACCAGGGCGGCGAGTGCGATCTGCAAGACCAGGCGATGGGTTATGGCGTCGACACCAGCCGCTTCGCCGAGAACAAGCGCGCGGTCGAGGACAAATATCTCGGCGCACTGGTCAAGACCTCGATGAACCGCTGCATCCAGTGCACGCGCTGCGTCCGCTTCTCGGCGGAAGTCGCCGGTGCCCCCGAGATGGGCGCGACCGGCCGCGGCGAGGACATGGAGATCACGACCTATCTCCAGCACGCGCTGACGTCGGAACTCCAGGGCAATCTCGTCGATATCTGCCCGGTCGGTGCGCTGACCTCGAAGCCCTATGCGTTTGCAGCGCGTCCCTGGGAGCTCGGCAAGACTCAGTCGATCGACGTCATGGACGGCGTCGGATCGTCGATCCGCGTCGACACCCGCGGCCGCGAGGTCATGCGCGTGCTGCCCCGCATCAATGAGGCCGTCAACGAGGAGTGGATCTCGGATAAGACCCGCCACGTCGTCGACGGCCTGCGCACCCAACGCCTCGACCGGCCCTATATCCGTGAGGCCGGCAAGCTGCGCGCGGCGAGCTGGCAGGAGGCCTTTGCCGCGATCGCCTCCAAGGCAGCGCGCACCGACGGCAAGCGGATCGGCGCGATCGCCGGCGATCTCGCCGGCGTCGAAGAGATGTTCGCGCTGAAGGATCTGCTGGCAAAATTCGGCTCGGCCAATCTGGCCGTGCAGGGCGGCGACGCCTTCGATCCGGCGCTCGGCCGCGGCTCCTACATCTTCAACCCGACGCTTGCAGGCGTCGAGCAGGCCGATGCGCTCTTGATCATCGGCGCCAATCCGCGGAAAGAGGCGGCCGTGTTCAACGCCCGTATCCGCAAGCGCTACCGCACCGGCGGCCTCAAGGTCGGCGTGATCGGCGCCAAGGCCGATCTGACCTACGACTATGATTATCTTGGCGCGGGCAGCGAGACGCTCGGCGAGCTCGCGGCCGGCAAGCACTCCTTCATGGACGTGCTCAAGAACGCCAAGCACCCGATCATTCTGGTCGGCGCAGGCGCGGCCGCGCGTCACGACGGCGCCGCCATTCTCGCAAGCGCCGCCAAGCTCGCGCTCGACGTTGGCGCGCTGACGGACGGCTGGAACGGCTTTGGCGTGCTGCACGAGACCGCCTCGCGCGTCGGTGCGCTCGACGTCGGCTTCGTGGCCGGTCCGGGCGGGCTGAACGCCGCGCAGATGACCACGTTCGGCACGCTGGACCTGCTGTTCCTGCTCGGCGCCGACGAGATCAAGGCGCCGGACGGCACTTTCGTGGTCTATATCGGCACCCATGGCGACCGCGGCGCGCACCGCGCCGACGTGATCCTGCCGGGAGCCGCCTACACCGAGAAGTCCGCGATCTACGTCAACACCGAAGGCCGCGCACAGATGACCGGCCGCGCCGCGTTCCCGCCGGGCGAGGCCCGCGAGGACTGGGCGATCGTCCGCGCGCTGTCGGAAGCGCTCGGCAAGAAGCTCGGCTATGACTCGCTTGCCGCGCTGCGCCAGGCGATCTTCAAGGCGGTGCCGCACCTGATCCGGCTCGACCAGATCGAGGCGGGCTCCGCCGACCAGATCAAGAGCCTCGCAGGGAAGGGCGGCGCGCCGGAGAAGGCGCCGTTCAAGGCCCTCGTCGAGGACTTCTATTTGACCAACCCGATCGCGCGTGCGTCCGCCGTGATGGCGGAATGCTCGCGGCTTGCCTCCGGGCAGATGCTGACCGCAGCGGAGTGAGTGTGACCTGATGGAATTCTTCCAAAGCGCATTCTGGACCGGTTTCCTCTGGCCGCTGATCATCATGGTCCTGGAGAGCGTGCTGGTGCTCGTCGTCCTCCTGATCGCGATCGCCTACATCCTGCTCGCCGACCGCAAGATCTGGGCGGCGGTGCAGATCCGCCGCGGTCCGAACGTGGTCGGCCCCTGGGGCCTGTTTCAGTCCTTCGCCGATCTGCTGAAGTTCGTGCTGAAGGAGCCGATCATCCCGGCCGGCGCCAACAAGGGCGTCTTCCTGCTGGCGCCGCTGGTGTCCTGCGTGCTCGCGCTCGCCGCCTGGGCGGTGATCCCGACCAATCTCGGCTGGGTGATCTCCGACATCAATGTCGGCGTCCTCTTCATCTTCGCGATCTCGTCGCTGTCGATCTACGGCATCATCATGGCCGGCTGGTCGTCGAACTCGAAATACCCGTTCCTGGCGGCGCTGCGCTCCGCGGCGCAGATGGTGTCCTATGAGGTTTCGATCGGCTTCGTCATCATCACCGTGCTGCTCTGCGCCGGTACGCTGAACCTCTCGGCGGTGGTCGAGGCCCAGCATGCGCGTGGCCTCGCCAGCCTGATCGGCCTGCCGCAGCTGACCGTCCTGAACTGGTACGTCTGGCCGCTGTTCCCGATGTTTGTGATCTTCTACGTCTCGGCGCTGGCGGAAACCAACCGTCCGCCGTTCGACCTGGTCGAAGCGGAATCCGAGCTCGTCGCCGGCTTCATGGTCGAATACGGCTCGACGCCGTATCTGCTGTTCATGCTCGGCGAATATGTTGCGATCGTCACGATGTGCGCGATGGCGACGATCCTGTTCCTCGGAGGCTGGCTGCCCCCGGTGGACTTGCCGCCCTTCAACTGGGTGCCGGGGATCATCTGGTTCTCGCTCAAAGTCTTCTTCATGTTCTTCCTGTTCGCGATGGCGAAGGCGATCGTGCCACGCTACCGCTACGATCAACTGATGCGCCTCGGCTGGAAGGTGTTCCTGCCGCTGTCGCTGGCGATGGTGATCGTGGTGGCCGGCGTGCTGCACTTCGCCGGCATCGCGCCGAAGTGAGGGCCGTCATGGGTATCAACATCAACGCCACTGCACGCTCGCTGCTGCTGTCGGAATTCGTCTCGGCATTCTTCCTCGCCATGCGCTATTTCTTCCAGCCGAAGCCGACGCTGAACTATCCGTTCGAGAAGGGGCCGATCTCGCCGCGCTTCCGCGGCGAGCATGCGCTGCGCCGCTATCCGAACGGCGAAGAACGCTGCATCGCCTGCAAGCTGTGCGAGGCGATCTGCCCGGCGCAGGCCATCACCATCGAGGCCGGTCCGCGCCGCAACGACGGCACCCGCCGCACCGTGCGCTACGACATCGACATGGTGAAGTGCATCTATTGCGGCCTCTGCCAGGAGGCCTGCCCGGTCGACGCCATCGTCGAAGGTCCGAACTTCGAGTTCGCGACCGAGACCCGCGAGGAACTGTTCTATGACAAGGCCAAGCTGCTCGCCAACGGCGACCGCTGGGAACGCGAGATCGCGAAGGCGATCGAGCTCGACGCGCCGTACCGGTGAGATGAGAGCATGATCCTTCCCGCGCTGTTCTTCTATCTGTTCGCCGGCGTCTGCGTCGCCTCGGCGGTGATGGTGATTGTCTCGCGCAATCCCGTGCACTCCGTGCTGTACCTGATCCTGGCCTTCGTCAACGCCTCCGGCCTGTTCGTGCTGATGGGCGCCGAATTCTTGGCGATGATCCTGATCGTCGTCTATGTCGGCGCGGTCGCGGTGCTGTTCCTGTTCGTGATCATGATGCTCGACGTCGACTTCCTCGAGCTGCGCGAAGGCTTCATCGAGTATCTGCCGGTCGGTCTCGTGATCGGCGGCATCTTCCTGTTCGAGCTGCTGCTCACTGTCGGCTTCTGGGTCATCAACCCCGGCGTCTCCAAGACGATCACGGCGGCGATCCCGACCAACGTCTCGAACACCGAGGCGCTCGGGCTCGTGCTCTACACGAAGTACATCCACTACTTCCAGCTCGCGGGCATGGTGCTTCTCGTCGCCATGATCGGCGCCATCGTGCTGACCTTGCGCCACAAGGCGAACGTGAAGCGGCAGGACATCAACGTTCAGAACGCGCGCACGCCGGAGATGGCGATGGCGATGCGCAAGGTGGCGCCGGGGCAGGGGCTTTCGGACGCCGATGCGGCGGAGTGGGTGAAATGACGATCGGGCTCGGACATTATCTGGCGGTCGGCGCGATCCTGTTCACGCTCGGGATCCTCGGCATCTTCCTGAACCGCAAGAACATCATCGTCATCCTGATGTCGATCGAGCTGATCCTGCTCTCGGTCAACATCAACCTGGTCGCGTTCTCGACCTTCCTCGGCGATATCGTCGGCCAGGTCTTCGCGCTGCTGGTCTTGACCGTTGCGGCCGCAGAAGCCGCGATCGGTCTCGCCATCCTGGTGGTCTATTTCCGCAACCGCGGCTCGATCGCGGTTGAGGACGTCAATCTGATGAAGGGCTGAGCTCTCAAATGGTTCAGGCAATCGTTTTCCTGCCGCTGCTCGGCGCCATCCTCGCCGGCCTGATCGCGCTATTCGGCGCGCATGCCCGCAACCCCTCAGGCGACGAGGTCGAGCATCACGACGACGGGCATGGCCATGGCGACGCGCATGCGTCGGCCGCCCATGACGACCATAGTCATGACGATCATGCGCATGACGATCACGGTCCGGCCGAGCCGCCGGCCGCGGGCTCGCGCGCGGCCGAGCTGATCACCACGGGGCTGCTGTTCGTCGCGGCGGCGCTGTCCTGGATGACGCTGGTCGATGTCGGCTTCATGCACCATGACGCCCGGATCCAGCTCTTGCCCTGGATCTTCTCCGGCGAATTGCAGGTCTGGTGGTCGCTGCGGGTCGACACGCTGACCGCCGTGATGCTGGTGGTGGTGACCACCGTGTCCTCGCTCGTGCACCTCTATTCCATCGGCTACATGGACGAGGATCCGTACCGTCCGCGCTTCTTCGGCTATCTCTCGCTGTTCACCTTCGCCATGCTGATGCTGGTGACCGCTGATAACCTCGTGCAGCTGTTCTTCGGGTGGGAAGGCGTGGGTCTGGCCAGCTACCTGCTGATCGGCTTCTGGTATCAGAAGCCGTCAGCGAACGCCGCCGCCATCAAGGCCTTCGTGGTCAATCGCGTCGGCGACTTTGGTTTTGCGCTCGGCATCTTCGCGATCTTCTACCTGACCAGCTCGACCGATTTCGAGACCATCTTCCATGCCGCTCCCGGCCTCACCGGCAAGACCATCGATTTCCTCGGCTGGCATGCCGATGCCCTGACGCTCACCTGCCTGCTGCTGTTCATGGGCGCGATGGGCAAGTCGGCGCAGTTCCTGCTGCACACCTGGTTGCCGGACGCGATGGAGGGCCCGACACCTGTGTCGGCGCTGATCCACGCCGCGACCATGGTCACCGCCGGCGTGTTCATGGTGGCGCGCCTGTCGCCGCTGTTCGAGCTTGCCCCGAACGCGCAGGCCGTCGTGATGTTCTTCGGCGCGACCACCGCGTTCTTCGCGGCGACCATCGGCCTGGTCCAGAACGACATCAAGCGCATCGTCGCCTACTCGACCTGTTCGCAGCTCGGCTACATGTTCGTGGCGATGGGGGCGGGGGCCTATTCGGTCGGCATGTTCCATTTGTTCACGCACGCCTTCTTCAAGGCGCTGCTTTTCTTAGGGAGCGGCTCGGTGATCTACGCGATGCACCACGAGCAGGACATCCGCAACATGGGCGGCCTCTGGCGCAAGATCCCCTACACCTATGCGGTGATGGTGGTCGGCACGCTGGCGCTTACCGGCTTCCCGCTCACCGCCGGCTACTTCTCCAAGGACGCGATCATCGAGTCCGCCTACGCCTCGCACAATCCGTTTGCTGTGTATGGCTTCCTGATGACGGTGATCGCGGCCGGCCTGACCTCGTTCTATTCCTGGCGCCTGATCTTCAAGACGTTCCATGGCGAGCCGCATGACGAGCATCATTACGAGGCCGCGCATGAGGCCCCGCTCTGGATCCTGATCCCGATCGGCGTTCTCGCGGTCGGTTCGATCGTCGCAGGGCTTCCGTTCAAGGAGCTGTTCGCCGGCCACGGCGTCGAGGAGTTCTTCCGCGAGTCCGTGAAGATGAACCCGCACATCATCGAGGAGATGCACCAGATCCCCGAGACCATCGCCTTCCTGCCGACGGTGATGATGGTGCTGGGCTTCCTCGTCTCGTATTTGTTCTACATCCGCCGGCCGTATCTGCCGGTCGAGCTCGCGAACACCCAGCCGATGCTGTACCAGTTCCTGCTCAACAAATGGTACTTCGACGAGCTCTACGATCTCATCTTCGTCCGCCCGGCGAAGTGGATCGGCTACCAGCTCTGGAAGAAGGGCGACGGCTTCATCATCGACGGTTTCGGTCCCGACGGCGTCTCGGCGCGCGTGTTGGACGTCACCCGCAACGTCGTGAAGATCCAGACCGGCTATCTCTACCACTACGCGTTCGCCATGCTGATCGGCGCCGCCGGCCTGATCACCTGGTTCATGTTCGGCTTTGGAGGCCAGTAAATGACAACCTGGCCAATCCTTTCGGTCACGACGTTCCTGCCGCTGGTCGGCGCGCTGATCGTCTATCTCAGCCGCGGTGATGACGAGGCCGCCCGGCGCAATTCGCGGTGGATCGCGCTCTGGACCACGCTGATCACCTTTGCGGTGTCGACGATCCTGGTTGTGCGCTTCGATCCGTCGAACCCGGACTTCCAGTTCGTCGAGAAGGCGAACTGGCTCGCCACCGGCATCACCTACCACATGGGCGTTGACGGCATCTCGCTGCCGCTCGTGATCCTCACCACCGCTGTGATGCCGTTCTGCATCATCGCGAGCTGGAAGGCGATCACCAACCGCGTTCGCGAATACATGATGGCGTTCCTGATCCTGGAAACGCTGATGATCGGCACCTTCTCGGCGCTCGATCTCATGCTGTTCTATCTGTTCTTCGAAGGCGGCCTGATCCCGATGTTCCTGATCATCGGCATCTGGGGCGGTCCTCGCCGGGTCTACGCGTCGTTCAAGTTCTTCCTCTACACCTTCCTCGGCTCGGTGCTAATGCTGCTCGCCATCATGGCGCTGTACTGGAACGGCGGCACCACCGACATCCCGATCCTGATGCACACCGCCGTGCCGCGGTCGTTGCAGACCTGGGCCTGGCTCGCCTTCTTCGCATCCTTCGCGGTGAAGATGCCGATGTGGCCGGTGCACACCTGGCTGCCCGATGCGCACGTGGAAGCACCGACCGCGGGCTCGGTGGTGCTGGCGGCGATCCTGCTGAAGATGGGCGGCTACGGCTTCCTGCGCTTCTCGCTGCCGATGTTCCCGCTGGCCTCGCACGACTTCGCGCCGCTGATCTTCACGCTCTCGGTCATCGCCATCATCTACACCTCGCTGGTGGCGCTGATGCAGGAGGACATGAAGAAGCTGATCGCGTACTCGTCTGTGGCGCATATGGGCTTCGTTACCATGGGCATCTTCGCCGGCACCATGCAGGGCGTCGCCGGCGGCATGTTCCAGATGATCTCGCACGGCATCGTCTCCGGCGCGCTGTTCCTCTGCGTCGGCGTCGTCTACGACCGCATGCACACCCGCGAGATCGCGGCCTATGGCGGCCTCGTCAACCGGATGCCGCTCTACGCGCTGACCTTCATGGTCTTCACCATGGCCAATGTCGGTCTGCCCGGGACGAGCGGCTTCGTCGGTGAGTTCATGACGCTGCTCGGCACCTTCAAGGTCTCGATCCCGACCGCGTTCTTCGCCACGACGGGCGTGATCCTGTCGGCGTGCTACGCGCTGTGGCTCTACCGCAAGGTGGTGTTCGGGGCGCTGGTCAAGCCGTCGCTGATGAGCATGAAGGATCTCACCTTGCGCGAATGTGTGACGCTGTTCCCGATGATCGCGCTGACGATCCTGTTCGGCGTCTGGCCGAAGCCGGTGCTCGACATGTCGGCCGCCTCGGTCCAGCAACTCGTCAATAACTACAACACCGCTGTGACGGCCGTGAAGGCCGCCGCACTGCTCCAGTGATCGGGCAGGTCAGGATATCGCCATGAGCTTTGAGACTGCAGGTTATCAACTGGCGCCGGTGCTGCCCGAGCTCGTGCTCGCGATCGGCGCCATGGCGCTTCTGATGCTGGGCGCCTATCGCGGGCAGGGGACGACCAGCGCGGTCACGACGCTGGCGGTCCTGCTCTTGGTCGTGGTCGGCGTGCTCGAATATCTCCAGCCCGGCGGCAAGACCGTGACCTTCGGCGGCAGCTTCATCGTCGACGACTTTGCCCGGTTCATGAAGATCCTGGCCCTGATCGGCTCTGCGGTGACGCTGGTGCTGTCGACCGAGTTCCTGTCCGATCCGTCGCGCCGCATTTTCGAATACGCCATCCTGGTGCTGCTCTCGACGCTCGGTATGATGGTGTTGATCTCGGCCGGCGACCTGATCTCGCTCTATCTCGGCCTCGAGCTGATGTCGCTCGCACTCTACGTCGTTGCGGCTTCGAACCGCGACAACGCCAAGTCGACCGAAGCCGGCCTGAAATATTTTGTGCTCGGCGCGCTGTCCTCGGGCATGCTGCTCTACGGCGCCTCGCTGATCTACGGCTTCACCGGCACCGTCAGCTTCGCCGGCATCGCCACGGCCGCGACGGCTTCGAATATCGGCCTCGTGTTCGGCCTGGTCTTCCTGCTCGCCGGCCTCTGCTTCAAGGTTTCGGCCGTGCCGTTCCACATGTGGACGCCCGACGTCTATGAGGGCGCGCCGACGCCGGTGACCGCCTTCTTCGCCTCTGCGCCGAAGGTCGCCGCACTCGCGGTGTTCACCCGCGTCACGCTGACCGCATTCCCGGGCATCGTCTCGCAATGGCAGCAGATCCTGGTGTTCGTGGCGATTGCGTCGATGGCGCTGGGTTCGTTCGCTGCGATCGGCCAGACCAACATCAAGCGCCTGATGGCCTATTCCTCGATCGGCCATATGGGCTTTGCGCTGGTCGGCCTGGCCTCCGGCACGCTGGAGGGCGCGCAGGGCGTGCTGATGTATATCGTGATCTATGTCGCGATGACGCTCGGCTCGTTCTCGATCATCCTCGCCATGAAGCGCAACGGCCAGGCGGTGGAAAAGATCAGCGACTTCGCCGGCCTGTCGCGGACCAATCCGCTGCTCGCCTTCATGTTCGCGATGCTGCTGTTCTCGCTCGCCGGCGTTCCGCCGCTCGCCGGCTTCTTCGGCAAATGGTACGTCTTCGTCGCCGCCATCAAGGCCAATCTGTTCGCGCTCGCCGTCATCGGCGTGCTGACCAGCGTGGTGGGCGCCTATTATTACCTCTCGATCGTCAAGACAATGTATTTCGACGAGCCGGCCGGCCAGGTCGATCCGGTCCGCATCGAGGTGAAGACGGTGATGGCGGTCGCGGGTGTGTTCAACATCCTGTTCGCGCTGTTCGCGGGCCCCGTGGTGAGTGTCGCCTCGGCCGCGGCAAAGTCGCTGTTCTAGGATGGCCTTCACGCTCGGTCCTCGTGCACTCTCGGCGGGCTACAGGCTCGCAGCGTTGGAGCGGACCGGCTCGACCAACACCGACGCGATCGAAGCGGCGCGCGCCGGCGAACGCGGCCCGATCTGGTTCGTGACCTCCGAGCAGACCGCCGGCCGCGGCCGGCGCCAGCGTCCCTGGATCGCGCCGCGCGGTAATCTGGCGGCCAGCGTCCTCGAAGTCATGGACGTTGCTCCCGCGGTCGCCGCCACGATCGGCTTTGCCGCCGGACTCGCGGAGGAGGCCGCGCTGGAGAAGGTCAGCCTCGAGGCCGCGCTGCGCCTTGGCCCCGACCGTCCCCGCTACGCCCTGAAATGGCCGAACGACGTGCTGGCCGGCGGCAAGAAGCTCGTCGGCATCGGTCTCGAGGCGGAGGCTGTCGACGATGGCCTCGCCGTGGTGGTCGGTATCGGCACCAACGTGGTTGCGGCGCCAGAGGGCACGCCAACGCCCGCGGTGTCGCTCGCAGCCCTGGGCGTCCAGATCAGCGCCGACGAGCTGTTTTCGGCCCTGTCCGACGCCTGGGTCGAATTCCGTGGCATCTGGGACAATGGAAACGGCTTCGCCGAGATCCGTAAACTGTGGCTGGCGCGCGCCGCCGGTCTCGGCGAGCGGGTGGCGATCCACACGGGGACGACGACGCTGGAAGGCATTTTCGACACCATCGACGACACCGGCTGCCTGATCGTCCGGACCGCGGAGGGGCGGCGGGTGCCAGTGGCCGCGGGCGAAGTGTTCTTCGGTCCGGTGCGCTCGGTGGGAGCGGCGTGATGGCGAGGCCCGACGAACTGGTGTTTGCGCCGCTCGGCGGTGTCGGCGAGATCGGCATGAATTTGTCGATCTACGGCCTCGGCAACCGCCACCAGCGTTCCTGGTTGGCAGTCGATCTCGGCGTCTCCTTCGGCGACGAGGAGCATCTGCCGGGCATCGATTTGATCATGCCCGACATCGGCTTCCTGGAGAAGGAGCGCAAGAACCTGATGGGGCTGGTGCTCACGCACGCCCATGAGGACCATTTCGGCGCGATCATCGATCTCTGGCCGAAGCTGCAATGCCCGATCTACGCGACCAAATTCAGCGCGGCGCTGTTCGAGGCCAAATGCGCCGCCGAGCGCAACGCGCCGAACATCCCCGTCACCGTGATCCCGTCGGGCGGACGGGTCGACATCGGCCCGTTCAACGTCGAGTTCATCCCGGTTGCGCATTCGATTCCGGAATCGCATGCGCTGGCGATCCACACCGAAGCCGGCACCGTGCTGCACACCGGCGACTGGAAGATCGACCCGACCCCGAATATCGGCCGTCCGACCGATGAGAAGCGGCTGCGCGAATTGGGCGAGGAGGGCGTGCTCGCCCTGATCGGCGATTCCACCAATGCGGTCCGCGACGGCCGCTCGCCCTCGGAAACCGAGGTCGCCCGGACCATCATCGACCTCGTCAAATCGGCCAAGGGCCGCGTCGCGGTCACGACCTTTGCCTCCAACGTCGCCCGCATCAAGGCGGTCGCCGACGCCGCGAAGGCCGCCGATCGCGAGGTCGTCGTCGTCGGGCGCGCCATGGAGCGCGTGGTGCAGGTCGCGCGCGAGACCGGCTATCTCGACGGCGTGCAGAATTTCCGCTCGCCCGAGGTCTACGGCCACCTGCCGCAGGACAAGGTGCTGGCGCTCTGCACCGGCAGCCAGGGCGAAGCCCGCGCCGCGCTGGCGCGGATCGCCAATGACGATCATCCCGAGATCACGCTCAACCGCGGCGACAGCGTGATCTTCTCCTCGCGCACCATTCCCGGCAACGAGAAGGCGGTCGGTGCGATCATCAACAATCTGATCCTGCAGGGCGTCGAGGTCATCACCGACCGCACCCATCTGGTCCACGTCTCCGGCCACCCGCGCCGCGACGAGCTGCGCGACATGATCGCCTGGACCAGGCCGCAGCTCCTGATCCCCGTCCATGGCGAGGCCCTGCATCTGCACGAGCACGCAAAGCTCGCCCGCGCCGCCGGCGTGCCGCGGGTGCTGGTGGTCCGCAACGGCGACCTGGTCAAGCTCGGTCCCGGCGATCCCGGCATCATCGGCGAGGTGCCCTCGGGCCGGCTCTACAAGGACGGCACCATCCTCGAGGACGCCAAATCGCGTGCCGTGGTGGAACGTCGCCGCATGGCGTTCTCCGGCTGCGCCTTCGTCGCCATCGCCATGACCGCGCAGGGCGAGCTTGCCGACGATCCCGAGGTCGATCTCGTCGGCATCCCCGAGAAGAACCGGGCCGGCGAGCCGTTCGACGACATCGTCTTCGATGCCGTGATGTCCACCATCGAGGGCCTGCCGCGTGCGCGCCGCCGCGATCCGGATGCGCTCGGTGAATCGGTGCGGCGCGCCGTCCGGGCGGTGATCAACGAACATTGGGGCAAAAAGCCCCCCTGTCTGGTACACGTCCTGACAGTCTAAGGGAGAAGCATATGCTGGGCCGGCTCAACCATGTCGCGATCGCGACCAAGGACGCCGTCAAGGCTGCAAAAATCTACGGCGCCGCGTTTGGCGCAGAGATCTCGGACGCCGTCCCGCTGCCCGAGCATGGCGTCACCACCGTGTTCGCGACGCTGCCCAACACCAAGATCGAGTTCATCGAGCCGCTGGGCGAAGCCTCCCCAATCGCAAAATTCATCGATCGTAATCCCGACGGCGGCATCCACCATGTCTGCTACGAGGTTGTCGACATCATCGCCTCGCGCGACACGCTGGTGAAGGAGGGGGCGCGGGTGCTCGGCGACGGCGTGCCGAAGATCGGCGCCCACGGCAAGCCGGTGCTGTTCCTGCACCCGAAGGATTTTTCCGGCGCCCTCGTCGAAATCGAGCAGGCATAAGGCCGCCCCATGGCCTATCAAATCTCGACCGGGCTTGCGATCTACTTCGTCATCTGGTGGATCGCGTTGTTCCTGACGCTGCCCTTTGGCATACGCAGCCAGCATGAGGATGGCGCCGGCGCGCCCGGCACCGACCCCGGCGCACCGATCCTGACCGGCATGAAGCGCAAGCTGATCTGGACCACGATCATCTCGGCGATCATCTTTGCCGCCGGCATGGCCGCCTATCACGCCGGCTACCTCTCGATCGAACGGCTGTCGAAACTGATGGGAATGCCGTTCTAGTTTCACCTCTCCCGAAGGGAGAGGTCGGATCGCTTCGAAGACGCGATCCGGGTGAGGGGTTACGGTCTCACCGCGTGCTGCGGCCCCTCACCCGGATTGCACTGGACGATGCTACGCATTGCCAGGCGCAATCCGACCTCTCCCCGCTGGGGAGAGGTGTGATACCGATAGACCGTACTTCGTCTCGATTGGAATTTCGTAGTTGCGTCGCTGTTGGGGGACCAAATGACTTTTCAGAGGATCGTCGTCGCGCTTCTGGTGCTGATCGTCGCCGGTCTTGGCGCCGTCGGCTACTTCGAGTGGAGGATGGCCGTGCAGGTGCGAACGCTGAAGGCCTTCGTCGAGGGCTATGTCTTCAACGAGGCCGTGATGGCCTGCGAGCAGGCCAAGAGCTCGACGCCGTTCAAATGGAATGGCGGCAAGAGCACCTCGGTGATCGGGCTGAACTCGGTCAAGCTGGACAAATACACGGTCAGCGCCAGCTACACGCTGGTGGCGGACAGCGTCTATTGCGATTACGATCCGATCAAAAGAAAGGCCGAGATCGGCTCGAGCTTCCTGGAGCGGGAGTAACGATCCGGCCCAAGCAAATGGGATGGGATCGCCATGACCGGGGACCGGGCGGGGGATTATCGGATTCTGCATGAGGCCGCCTTGCGGGATTATCTCGCAGGCGTTCCGGACCTCGCGGCACTGCTCGGCGCCGAGCCGGTGTCCTGGTCGGTCACCGAGGTCGGCGACGGCAATCTCAACCTCGTCTTCATCGTCAAGGGCGACCGCGGCGGCGTCGCCGTGAAGCAGGCGCTGCCTTACGTCCGCCTGGTCGGCGAAAGCTGGCCGCTGCCGCTATCGCGCGCCCATTACGAATTCTTGGCCTTGTCCCGACAGGGCGAGCTCGCACCGGGTCTCGTCCCGGCGTTGCTGCATCACAACGAGAGGCTGGCGCTGACCGTGATGGAGCTGCTCGAGCCCCACATCATCATGCGCAAGGGGCTGGTGGCAGGCACGCACTATCCGCGCTTCGTCGACGACATCACCACTTTCATGGCGCAGACGCTGTTTTTCACATCCGACCTCGCGCTCTCCGCCGCCGAGAAGAAAGAGGGCATCGCGGCCTTCGCCGGCAACCACGCGCTGTGCAAGATCACCGAGGATCTGATCTTCACCGATCCCTACCGCATCGCCGAGCAGAACCGCTGGACCGCGCCTTATCTCGATGGCCTCGCCGGAGCCTTGCGCGACGACATGGAGCTGCATGTCGCGATCTCCCGGCTGAAGCTGAAGTTCATGGCAAGCCCGGAAGCGCTGCTCCATGGTGACCTCCACACCGGCTCGATCATGGTGACGGAGCGCGAGATGCGCGTGATCGATCCCGAATTCGCGTTCTACGGCCCAATGGGGTTCGACACCGGCGCCGTCATCGCCAATCTCCTGATGGCCTATTTTGCATCCGCCGGCCACGAGCGCTCGCCGGGCGAACGGCGCGCCTTCGAGGCTTGGGTGCTGGAGACCGTCGAAAAGGTCTGGACCGAGTTCGCTCGGAAATTCCTCGACCTCTGGCGGGCCGGAGCGGTCGGCGACGCCTATCCGGCCTTGCTCTTCGCGGGTGAAAAGGGCGCCACGCGGCTGGAGGCCGAGCGGCAGGCCTACATGCAACGCCTGTTCGCCGACACAATCGGCTTCGCCGCCGCAAAAACCATCCGTCGCATCTTCGGCCTCGCTCACAACATCGATTTCGAGCTGATCGAGGACCCGAAAAAGCGCGCGATCGGCGAAGCGCGAGCGGTACGGCTGGCGAGGGCGATGATGGTGGATACGGGGGCTTTTGCGGGCATCGCGGATGTCAGCGGCGCTGCACGGAAATTGCGCGACTGGCAGCCGGAGTTCGCGGCCGGCTAGGGCGCGCAACCGCGCCAGCCGATGGAGCCGGGCAGAGGGACCGCCTTCGGAACCGGCATCGATCGCCAAAACGAGAAGCTTGCGCTCGACGGGCTGCGAATGGTCAACTCGTCGGTCGGAAGGCTCCTGTATTTTTGGAGGACATATGATGTTCAGGATGATGGCGATCGTTGCTGGTTTGGGACTGGCGCTCGCCACCTCGGCGGAGGCCGAGAGCCCGCGCAAGGGCGGAACCATCCGCATGACGGCGCCCTATGGCTCGAGTTTCACCAGCCTGGACATTCATACGACCCAGCGCGCCCAGGACGAGATCTATGCCAAGGGCCTGCACCGGTCGCTCTACATCTGGGATTCCGCGGAAGGAAGGCCGGTTCCGGAGCTTGCCAAGGAGGTGATCGTCTCGGGCGGCGGTCTCGTCTACACCTTCAAGCTGCGAGACGACGCCTATTTCCACAATGGCCGCAAGATGACGGCCGACGACGTCATCTGGTCCTACAACCGCATCATGGACGGCGCGAAAGCCTATCCCGGCGCGCGTTACGTCCGCGTGATCGAGGGCGCGGCGGCGGTCGAGAAGGGCCAGGCCAAGGAGATCTCCGGCCTGAAGAAGATCGACGACTTCACCATCGAGATGAAGCTGACCGAGAAGGTCGATCCGGGCTTCTACTTCTTCACCGCGCTGACCTCGATCTATCCCGCCGACGAGGCCGCCAAGGAGGGCTTCATCCAGCATCCGATCGGTCTTGGCCCCTTCAAGTTCGTCGAGCACGTGCCGGGCTCCCGCATCGTTCTGGAGCGGTGGGACAAGTTCTACAAGCCCGGCAAGCCCTATGCCGACAAGCTGATCGTGTCGGTCATGGGCGAGGCCGCGGCGCGCGACGTCGCCTTCCGCAACAAGGAGATCGATACCTCCGTGCTCGGGCCGGCGCAGTATGTCGCCTATCAGGCCGACCCCGACCTCAAGGGCACCATCGTGGAAGTCGCCGAGGTCTTCACGCGCTACATGGGGATGAACACCTCATTCAAGCCGTTTGCCGACAAGCGCGTCCGGCAGGCGATCAACTATGCGATCGACACGGATTTGATCATCAACAAGCTGGTCAAGGGCAAGGCCTATCGGGCGACCAGCTGGCTGCCGCTGACCTCGCCGCTCTACGACAAGACCATGAAGCCCTACGCCTTCGATCCCGCCAAGGCCAAGCAGCTACTCGCGGACGCCGGCTATCCAAACGGCTTCGAATTCGAATGGACCACCAGCCAGAATGAAAGCTGGGGCCTGCCGATCGTCACGGCCGTCATCCCGATGCTGGACAAGGTGGGCATCAAGGCGAAGGTCAAGCAGGTCGAGGCCGCGGTGCTGTCGGAGGTGGTTCGCAGCGGCGACTACCAGGCCTATATCTATTCCCAGCAGACCGGCCCGGATCCGCAAGCCGCGCTGAAATGCTTCCATTCATCGACGCCGCGGTCAGCCTGCAACTACATGGACTTCAAGAACGCCGACTTCGACAGGCTGATCGACGAAGCCGGGCAGACCGACGATTCCGCAAAGCGCGGCCAGCTGCTGCAAAAGGCCAATGCGCTGCTCTATGACGAGGCGCCAGTCTGGTTCTTCAACTACAACAAGGCCGTCATGGCCGTGCAGCCGTGGCTCAAGGGAGTTCAGCCGAACGCCACGGAGCTGACCCACCAGAACGTCGAAGACCTCTGGGTCGCCGAGACCTCGCCCGCGAAGTGACCCACGCTCTCGCGCTCCCTCCATCGCGACGAGCGATGGAGGGAGCGAGGACAAAGGCCGATGCTTTCCTTCCTGATCCGTCGTCTCCTGCAAACCATTCCGACCGTGCTTGCCGTCGTGCTGCTGGTGTTTGCGCTGTTCAGCGTCGTGCCGGGCAGCATCGTCTCGACCATGAGCGATGACAGCGATCCGCAGGTCGAGGCGCGCATGAAGAAGCAGCTCGGGCTCGACCAGCCCGTCTACATCCGCTTCGGCTCCTATATCGCAAAGCTCGCGACCGGTGATTTCGGCACGTCGTTCCGCACGCGCGAGCCGGTCACGACCATGATCTCCAAACGGGCCTGGCCGACGCTGCAACTGATCTTCGCGGCCATGGCGTTTGCGGTCGTGGTCGGCGTGCCACTCGGCTTCGTCGCCGCCTTGCGTCCGGGCGGTCTCGTCGACAGCGCGGCGATGGTTTTGGCGGTGTCGGGCCTGTCGTTGGCAAAATTCTGGCTTGGACTGCTGTTGATGTACCTGTTCGCGCTGAAGCTCGGCTGGCTGCCGAGTTTCGGCTATGGCGATGGGGGCGGCAAATATCTGATCCTGCCGGCGGTGACGCTCGGTGTCTCGCCGATGGCGTTGTTGGCCCGGACGACGCGCGCTGCGGTTCTGGAGATCATGACCGCGGATTTCGTCCGCACGGCACGTTCGAAGGGCATGAGCGAGGTCAGGGTCGTGAAGTGGCACGTGATGCGCAACGCGCTCGTCCTGATCCTCACGACCATGGGCCTGCAATTCGGCGCGCTGATGGGGCAGGCGGTCGTCGTCGAGAAACTGTTCTCGTGGCCGGGTATCGGCTCGCTGCTGGTCGACAGCGTCCTCCAGCGCGACATTCCGGCCGTCCAGGGCTCCATTCTCGTGGTGGTGCTGTTCTTTCTCGCGATCAATCTGCTGATCGACGTGCTCTACGGCGTGATTGATCCCAGGATCCGATACGCATGAAGCTGCGCGCCAATCTCGTCATCGGCGGGGCGCTGTTCGCACTCGCGATCCTGGTCGGCCTGCTTGCGCCCTGGCTCGCGCACACCGATCCGGTCATGGACGCCAATTTGATGAATGCGGAGGAGCCTCCGGGCTGGACCTGGTGGTTCGGCACCGACGGGCAGGGCCGCGACATCTATTCCCGCGTGCTGTACGGCGCGCGGATCTCGCTGACGGTCGGCATCGTCTCGCAGCTCATCAACAGCGTCATCGGCGTGGCGCTGGGCCTGAGCGCCGGCTATTTTGGCGGCTGGTGGGACGATGTCGTCAACGGGCTCACCAATCTCATGCTCGCGATCCCCTCGCTGATCTTCGCGCTCGCCATCATGGCGGTGCTTGGCCCTGGCCTGACCAGCCTGCTGATCGCGCTCGGCCTGACCAACTGGTCCTTCACCTGCCGGATCGCGCGCGCCTCGGCGCTGTCGCTCAAGAGCCAGGGCTACGTGCAGGCCGCGACCGTGCTCGGCTATGGAGATCTGCGCATCATGATCACGCAGCTGTTGCCGAACATGCTGGGGCCCCTCATCGTGATCGGCACGCTCGGCATGGGCAGTGCGGTCTTGTCCGAAGCCGCTTTGTCGTTCCTCGGCCTCGGCGTTCGCCCGCCTTTTCCAAGCTGGGGCAGCATGCTGTCGGAGGCCCGCGACCAGATCACGACGGCACCGTGGCTTTCGGTGTTTCCCGGCCTTGCCATCTTCCTGACGGTGCTCGGCCTCAATCTGCTCGGCGATGGCCTGCGCGATAGTCTTGATCCGCAGTCGCGGAGCCGGCGGACATGACGGGGGCAGCGCTGATCGAGGTCGAGGATCTCCGCATCGATCTTGACGACGGATCGCGGGGCGTTGCGGCGGCCGAAGGCATCTCGTTCCGCATCGATCGAGGCGAAACCTTCGGCCTTGTCGGCGAATCCGGCTGCGGCAAGAGCATCACGGCGCTCGCTCTGATCGGCCTGCTGCGGCCGCCGCTGTCGGTCGGCGGCGGTGTCATCCGCTTCGGGGGACAGGAGATTCAGCGCCTTTCAGCCGCCAGGCAGCGCGAGCTGCGCGGCAATCGTATCGCCATGATCTTCCAGGAGCCAATGACGGCGCTCAACCCGGTCTCGCCGGTGGGCCGGCAGATCGCCGAGATGTTCGTGCTGCACAAGGGCAAGAGCTGGCGGGAGGCCAACCAGCTGGCGGTCGAGGCACTGGCAAATGTCCGTGTCCCCGCGCCGGAGCGGCGGGTGAACGATTACCCGCATCAGCTGTCCGGCGGCATGCGTCAGCGCGTGATGATCGCCATCGCGCTCGCATGCGGTCCGGACCTTCTGATCGCGGACGAGCCCACGACGGCGCTCGACGTCACCGTGCAGGCGGAAATCATCGAGCTGATGCGGAATCTATGCGCCGAGCGGGGAACGGCCATTTTGATGATCAGCCATGATCTCGGCCTCGTCGCCAATGTCTGCCGCCGCGTCGCCGTCATGTATGCCGGCCGCATCGTCGAGGAGCGCGGCTCGGCCGACATCTTTCGCGCGCCCTCGCACCCCTATACGCAGGGCCTGGTTGCCTCGCTGCCGCGGCTGGGCAGCCGCGCAGCGCTTGGGCGCACAAGGCTCAAGGAGATCGCGGGCGTCGTCCCGGCGATCACGCGTTTCCCGGACGGTTGCCGGTTCAATCCGCGTTGCGCAAATGCGACCGACATTTGCAGGAGCGTCGCGCCGACGGCGGATTTTCTGGAGTCCGGCGGTTTGGTGAGGTGTCATCACCATGCATGAGGCCGAGAGCAGGCCGGACGACGATCTCATTCTCAGCGTCGAGGATCTTGCGGTGCATTTTCCGCTGGGCGGCGGCCTGCTGGGCCGCGGCAAGCGGCTGCTTCGCGCCGTCGACGGCGTCGATCTCAGGCTGAAGCGAGGCGAGTGCCTCGGCCTTGTCGGCGAGTCGGGCTCGGGCAAGTCGACGGTTGCCTTGTCGATCCTCGGCCTGATGACGCCGACGCGCGGGCGCATCGTGGTGGACGGACAGGTCGTGACGGGCCAGCCATCCGGCGATCGCAAGGCATTGGCCCGTACCGTGCAAATCGTCTTCCAGGATCCCTACGCCTCGCTCAATCCACGCCAGACCATTCGCCGCACACTCGAAGATCCCCTGCGTGTGCATGGTGTGACCGCCAAGAGCGAGATCGAGGACAGGGTGGCGGCCATGTTGCGGCATGTCGGCCTGCGGCCCGAGCAGGCCGATCGCTACCCGCATGAATTCTCCGGCGGCCAGCGCCAGCGCATCGGCATCGCGCGTGCCCTGATCCTCAACCCCAAGATCGTCATCTGCGACGAGCCGGTCTCGGCGCTCGACGTCTCGATTCGTGCCCAGATCATCAATCTCCTGCTGGAATTGAAGGACACGCTCGGCCTGTCCTACATCATGATCAGCCACGACCTCGGCGTCGTCGAGCACATGAGCGACCGGGTCGCGGTGATGTATCTCGGCCGCATCGTCGAGAACGGCGGCTGGCGCGAAATTTTTGAGCGGCCGGCGCATCCGTATACGCAGGCGCTGATATCAGCGATCCCCGATCCCTTGCGCCATGCGCCATTGGCGACGACGGGGGGCGATCTGCCCAATCCGCTCAATCCGCCGAATGGGTGCGCGTTTAGTCCGCGATGCCGGTATGCGGAAGCGGTATGTCGGCGCGAGCCGGGGCCCGTGCTGGAGACGCGGCCCGATGGGCATGCAGTACGGTGCTGGCGGAGTGAGGAGATTGCGGGGCAGGGGGCGTTGACCTCTGTCGGGGGCGTCCATCCCTAGGATCCGGAGTTTGCGAAAGGCTAGAGACGTCCCCGCCAGGATCGCGTATTTTGGCAGTTGGGGGTTTTGCGCATGGCCAAGACGGGCAGAGGGGCGGTAAAACGCGGCCGGCCGGGCGGACCGGGCAGTCCGCGCGAGCCAACCGGATCCAAAGCCAAGAGAGCGGGATCGACCAGGGCCACGCTGCGGCAGCAAAAGCCTTCACTCCGGTCGGAAAATGCGCGGCTGAAAAGTCAACTGGAAGCGGTCGGGCTGCAACAGCAGGCGAGCGCCGAAATCCTGCGCGCCATCGCCGACGCCGGGGGCGACGTCGCGCGTCCCTTGCAACAGATTGCCGAGACGATGGCCGAGCTGTTCGACGCGCCCAGCGTGTCGGTCCAGCTTGCCGAGGGCAGGGAGTTCACGCAGGAGTACCGCGTCGGCTCCATCGCAAAACGGGTCGGCTCGGCCTATCCGAGGTCCAACATCAAGGTCGGCGGCCGAAACCTGCCCGGCACGGTGGTTGCCGAGAACCGGCAGATCCACATCCCGGATCTCGATCATCTCGATCCCTCCATGGCCGACTTTCCGGGCCTCCCCCACGCGAGGGCGGGCGGTGCCCGCACCGTCTGCGGCACGCCGCTGCGGCGCGAGGGCGGCGCATTCGGCGCGCTAATCGTTTTCCGCGACCAGCTGCTGCCGTTCACCGACGGAGAGCTCGCGCTTTTGCAAAGTGTCGCCGACCAGGCCGTGATCGCGATCGAGAATGCCCGACTGTTCAGCGAAAAGAAAGAGGCGCTGGAGCGGCAGACCGCGACCTCGGACATCCTGCGCGTCATCAGCCAGTCGCCGACCGAGGTGCAGCCGGTCTTTGATGCGATCGTGGCGACCGCCGTGCGATTGTTTCGGCGCGATCGATCGTTCATCCTGCGCACTGATGGTGCCAGGTTCTGGCAGGTGGCGTTCGCCGGGCCGGACGGCGTGCTCCCGTTTCCCGATCTCCCGCCCGAGCCGATCGATCCGGATGCCAATTTTCCGTCACGCGCGATCGTCACCAGACAGAATCTGCATCTGTCGGACTGGTCAGCGATCGAACTGCCCGACTTCGAACGCCAGATCCGCGACACCTTCGGCTTCAATTCGGCGCTGTATCTGCCGCTGTTGCGCGACGGAGAATGTATCGGCGTTCTCGGTATCGCCGGAACTCGCGCCGGCCAATTCGACGACAACGAGATCGCTCTCGCCGAGTCGTTCCGCGATCAGGCTCTGATCGCGATCGAGAACGCGCGGCTTTTCAACGAAACCGAGGACGCCCTGGCCCGGCAGACAGCGACCTCGGAGATTCTGCGCGTCATCAGCCAGTCTCCCACCGACGCCCAGCCGGTCTTCGACGTCATTGCTCAGACGGCCATCCGGCTGCTCGGGTGCAACCGTGCCTTCATCCAGCGCTGCGACGAGGAGTGCTTCTGGACCGTGACCTGGTGGGGCGCGGAGGGCCGGCTCCCGCTCATCAACATGCCGCGCGTCAAGATCGACCCGGCAGCCAACTTTCCCTCGCGTGCAATTGTGCAGAAGCAGACTGTGCACCTGCCCGATTGGTCGCTGATCGAGCTGCCTTTACACGAACGTATGATCCAGAAGAGATTGGGGCTTCAAACAGCGCTGTTCATGCCACTGCTCCGTGACAACAAGTGCATCGGGCTGCTTTCGGTCGCCGGAACGCGCCCGAATATGTTTGGCGACAATGAAATCGCGCTGGCCGAGTCGTTCCGCGACCAGGCCCTGATCGCCATCGAGAACGTGCGCCTGTTCGACGAGGTTCAGGCCAAGGCGCGCGATCTGACGGAGTCGCTGCAGCAGCAGACCGCGACCGCCGACGTGCTCAAGGTCATCAGCCGCTCCGCCTTCGATCTGCAGACGGTGCTCGTGACACTCACGCGTTCGGCCGTCGAGCTCAGCGGCGCCCAGAACGGCATCATCTTCCTGCGCGATGGCGACCTGTTCCGCTATCGCGCATCGTCCCACGCCGATTCGAATCCAGAATGGGTGAAATGGCTCGAGGAGAATCCCCAAAAAGCAGGCCGCAACACAGCGACGGCCCGCGCGATCACAACCGGCAGGATCGCCTGTGTCGCCGACGTGCCGGCCGATCCAGAGGTGGACCTTCCCGCGACGCCGCTCGCCGGTATCCGCGCGGCCCTCAGCGTGCCGCTATTGCGCGACGGCAAGGTCGAGGGCGTGATGACGCTGACGCGCCAGGTCCCGGGACCATTCACCGATCGTCAGATCGAGCTGGTCCAGACCTTCGCCGACCAGGCGGTGATCGCTATCGAGAATGCGCGGCTGTTCGACGAGGTGCAGGCCAAGACGCGGGATCTCACCGAGGCGCTCACCTACCAGACCGGCAGCGCCAACATCCTGAACGTCATCGCGGCATCGCCGACCGACGTGGCTCCCGTGCTGAAGGCGATCGTCGAGAGCGCATGCGAGGTTTGCGAGGCTTATGATGCGGCCGTGGTGTTGCGGGACGGTAACGATTTGCGCTTCAGCGCCCATCATGGTCCGATCCCCATCGGGCTGGAGAAATGGCCGATCAACCGCCGCTGGACCGCCGGCCGCGCCTTCATCGACCAGCAGCCTGTCCACATAGCAGATCTGCGCGACGAGAGGCATGCCGATTTCTCCGACGGCCGCGATCTGTCGCTGAGAATGGGGCATCGCACCATCGTCAGCGTCCCGCTGCTGCGCGACAAGGAGAGCATCGGAGCGATCGTGCTGCGCCGGAACGAGGTCCATCCGTTCAGCGACAAGCAGATCGCGTTGCTCCAGACCTTTGCCGACCAGGCGGTGATCGCGCTCGGCAATGTCCGCCTGTTCGAGGAAGTGCAGGCGAAGACGCGCGAGCTCGAGCAATCCCTCGAAGACCTCCGCACGGCGCAAGACCGCCTGGTCCAGACCGAGAAGCTCGCCTCGCTCGGCCAGCTCACTGCGGGCATTGCGCATGAAATCAAGAATCCGCTCAATTTCGTCAACAATTTCTCGGCGCTCTCGGCCGAGCTCGTCGACGAGCTGAACGAGGCGCTCGAGTCGGCCGCGCTGCCGGCGGCGAGCCGCGGAGAGATCGGCGAGCTGACCGGGCTGTTGAAGGACAATCTGCACAAGGTGGTCCAGCACGGCAAGCGCGCCGACTCCATTGTCAAGAACATGCTGCTGCATTCCCGTGAGGGCTCCGGCGAGCACCGGCCGACCAATATCAACGCGCTGGTTGAGGAAAGCCTCACCCTCGCCTATCACGGTGCCCGGGCTGAGAGGCCGGACTTCAACATTTCCCTGAAGCGCGATTTCGACCCCGAGGCCGGAACGATCGAGGCCTTTCCGCAGGAGATCACCCGGGTTCTGCTGAACCTGATCTCCAACGGCTTCTATGCGGTTGCGCAGCGCGACGGCGCCAATAAGAACGGCTTTGAGCCCATGCTCAGCGCCAGCACGCGCGCCAGAGAGGAAGCGGTCGAAATCCGCATCCGCGACAATGGCACCGGCATCCCGGCCGAGGTCAAGGAGAAGATGTTCAACCCGTTCTTCACGACCAAGCCGGCTGGCGAGGGGACCGGGCTCGGGCTATCCATGAGTCACGACATCATCGTGAAACAGCACGGTGGCACAATCGACGTCGATACTGCTCCGGGCGAATTTACCGAATTTATCATCCGATTGCCGCGCAAAAGCAATTTTTCAAACAGGACTTGAGGTTAGCCGTGACTGTGATGGTTCTTGTGGTGGATGACGAGCCCGACGTCGAGGCTCTGTTCCGCCAGCAATTTCGCCGCGATCTTCGTGCCCAGCGTTTCGTGATGGATTTCGCCAATTCCGCCGCGGACGCTTTGGCGCGTATTGCCGACAATCTCGGACAGTCGTTGATCCTGATCCTGTCGGACATCAACATGCCTGGCATGACCGGGCTCGAGATGCTGCCGAAGGTGAAGCAGATCCGGCCCGAGGTTCCGGTGATCATGATCACCGCCTATGGCGATGCCGACACCAAGCGCAAGGCGCTGGCCGGTGGCGCAACGGGTCTTTTGACCAAGCCGATCGACTTTGCTCTCCTGCGCGAGGAGATTGATGCGAGACTGATGTGAAGGGGCGAGGCCGCTTCGCGGCAGGGGCGACCGGTTCAATCACGTCGAAAATTAATGTCATTTTGGGTGACATTAATATTGTCGGGTCCAATATTTCATGTCACTATGATAGACATGAAATCGAGCCCGACGCCGCCCCCTCGAAAATATCGTCAGACCGGCCGTGCGGATGCGGCCGAGGAGACGGCCCGTCAGATCCTGGATGCGTTCAGCGACTGCATGCGGCGGCAATGGTTCGATGAGGTGACTCTCGAGGAGGTTGCAGAGCGCGCGGGCGTCCACGTGCGAACGGTGATCCGTCGTTTCGGTGGCAAGGAGGGGCTGCTCGAGGCCTTCGTCGAGGATTTCATTCCCTCGGTCGCCATTGACCGCGCGACACCGCTGGGCGATGTCGCGGCAGCCATCGACCGGCTCATCGATCTCTACGAGGCCTGGGGCGACAGCGTCATCCGCAACCTGGCGCAGGAGCCGCGTTATCCCGCCTTGAAACGGCTGCTTGATCTCGGTCGGGAGCGGCATCGCACGATCACGGCGGCAACCTACGCGCCCTGGCTCGATCGCCTTGCCCAGCCGGACTGGGTGACGACGCTCGACGCGCTCGTCGCCGTAACCGACGTCTACACCTGGAAACTCATGCGGCGCGACATGCAGCGCTCGCGCTCGGAGGTCGCCCGGGCCCTGCGCACGCTCGTCGAGGCCGTTCTGGCACACGCATCGTCACTCGCATCGGGAGGGAACACTTCGTCATGACCGTTCGCAAGCCGTTGAACTTCCTGTTCGTGACCGCCCATCTCGGGGGCAATGTCTCGCCGATCATGCAGGTCGTGCGCCGGCTCGTTGTGGCCGGGCACAGCGTGCGCGTCATGAGCGACGGCTTGAACCGCCGCGATGTGGAAGCTGCCGGAGCCCGGTTCAGGACCTGGCAACGTGCCCCCAGCCGTGTCGACCGCAACCGCGAAGAGGATCCGCCCGACTGGAGCGTGGACGACAAGCAGGGCATCGGCATGGTCGCCCAATTCCTTGCGGGCACGGCGCAGGCCTATGCGGAGGACACCATCGAAGAGCTGAGGCAGGAGCCGGCCGATCTCGTCGTCTGCTTCGACATGCTTCTCGGCCCCATGCTGGGCGCGGAGGCGATCGGCCAGAAGCTCGCGCTTCTCGGCACGATGATCAGCTTCTTTCCATTGCCGGGGATCGCGCCGCTTGGCTCCGGCCTTGGCATCGCGCGGACCCCGGCGGACACGGCGATCCAGGACGCGTCCCGACTGGAAATGACGGCCATCTTCGATTCCGCGCTGCCGGAATTCAACGCGGCGCGGAAAGGCTTCGGCCTGGCGCCGCTCGCGCATCTCGCGGACCAGTGCGCGGCCGCATCGGTGCATTGGCTCGGGACGGCGCAGGCCTTTGATTTCGAGCAGGCCGAGCTGCGACCCAACATGCGGTATGCCGGCCCGCTCATGGGCGACCCCGTCTGGGCCGACCGATGGTGCTCGCCTTGGAGCAAGGACGATCCCCGTCCGCTCGTGCTTGCGGGGTTCTCGACCAGCTTTCAGAATCATGCCGCCGTGCTGCAACGGGTGATCGATGCCGCGTCCTCGCTGCCGGTTCGTCTCCTGATCACGTTGGGTGGCCCGATCGAGCCGCATGAGCTGGTGCCTGCCGAGAACACGGTCGTGGTTCGCAGCGCACCGCATCTCGAAATCCTGAAAGAGGCCTCGCTGGTCGTGACGCATGGCGGGCATGGCACGGTGATGGCGGCCCTGATGCATCGCCTGCCGATGCTTATCATCCCGCATGGCCGCGACCAGGCCGACAACGCCGTGCGCGTGACCGAACGCGGCGCAGGCCTCGCGGTCTCGCGGATGGCTCCGACAGAGGAGATCCACGCCGCGCTTGGCCGTCTCCTCTCCGAGCCCGGCTTCCGGACGCGAGCCGACGCGCTCGGCACTGTCGTCGAGGCGGAGGCGCGTACGAGTACCCTGATGGCCGAGCTCGAAGCTCTGGCGCGGGGGGAGGCCTGCCCCGCCGCCAAGGCGGATCGAGCCAGTGCCATCGCCTGAACCGCAGCCAAATCTGCACGGTACGGTTCACAACCGGCCGCGCTGACGCTAGGCTCCTCAGCATTCATGCGGGGGGCGCCGGACGAGACGCCGCCATTTTCATTGGGGAAATAGGCATTGCGGCGGTGTCGGGGAGTGAGCCTGCTGCGCGTAGGCGGCAGTGGGAGCGGCAAGATAAGCCGATATCAACGAGTCGGCATGCTGCATATGTTTGCGGCGGCCTTCGGATTTGTCTGTTGCATGATGCCCGTCGCGGCGGAGGCCCAGCCGGCGTCGAAGACATATAGGCTCGGCTGGCTGCAGACCGCTCCGTCCTCAAGTCCCTTCTACCAGGATTTTCTGGATGCGCTGCACGGGCTCGGTTACGTCGAGGGAAGGAACATCGAGATCGTCGTACGCTCGGCGCAGGGCCAGCTCGACCGGCTTCCCGCGCTCGCGCGCGAACTGGTCAGTGAGCATCCGGACGCCGTGTTCACGGGTGCCGATCAAGGGCTGCGGGCCGCCAAGGACGCCACGGACAATGTCCCGATCGTCGTCGTGGTCTGCGATCCCCTGGATTCCCTGATTGCGAGCATCGCGCGACCGGGAGGAAAGGCGACGGGTCTCACCTGCATCTCCTCTGAACTCGCCGGCAAGCGCCTTCAATTGATGAAGGAGCTCATTCCTTCGCTGAATAACATCGCGGTGCTCTTCAATCCCGGTGACCACAACAAGCTGTCGGAATACCGGCAAATGCAGGACGCGGCGCAGAAGCTGGGCGTTGCGCTCGCGGCGTTCGAAGCGCGGTCCGCGGGAGAGATCGACAAGGCCTTCGCCGATATGGGAGATGGGCGTTTCCAGGCTCTCGTCATCCTTACCGACGCTCTGATGGTGATTGAGGAAAAGAGGCTAGCCGAGTTGGCGTTGAACAAGAAGCTTCCTGCCGTGTTCGGATTTCGGGAGTTTGCCGATGCCGGCGGCCTTGTGTCCTATGGCGCGAGCCTTCACGACATCTACCGCCACGCCGCCGACTATGTTGACAAGATCCTGCGCGGCGCCGACCCCGGAAGCATCCCGATCGAGCAGCCGACCCGCTTCGAGATGGTGATCAACCAGAAGACCGCCAAAGCGCTCGGCATCGCCGTGCCGCAGTCGATGCTCGCGCTGGCCGATGACGTGATCGAGTGACCAGGAGACATTCGTGAGACGGCGAACATTCCTCTCGCTCCTGAGTGCTGCATTGGCGCAACCCCTCGCGGCGGTCGCGCAGCAGCCGAGGCCGACCATCGGCTTTCTCGGCAGCGGCTTTGCCGGTGACCAGCAAAACCTCGTGGCAGCGACGCTGCAAGGCTTGAAGGAGGCCGGCTTCACGGTTGGCCAGAATGTCGCGATCGAGTTTCGCTGGGCCAACGGCCAGTATGAGCGTCTGCCTGCACTCGCGGAAGAATTGGTCAGGCTCCCCGTATCGTTGATCATCGCCGCCGGCGGCAGCGATCCCGGGCGCGCCGCCAAGGCGGCGACCTCGACCATCCCGATCGTCTTCATCACCGCGGCTGATCCGGTCAAGGCCGGGCTGGTCGCCAACCTCAATCGCGGCGACGGCAACGTCACCGGGATCAGCATGATCGGCGCGACTCTCGAAGCAAAGCGGCTGGAGTTGATGCATGAGCTCCTGCCGAATGCCTCGATCGGGGTCATGATCAACCCGGGCTATCCCGCCGCGAGGGCGCAGGCCGAGGAAGTCAGGGAGGCCGTCAACCGCCTGGCGGTCGAGGTCGCCGTGATCAACGCGAGTACCCCGGCCGAAGTGGATGCCGCTTTCGCCAAATTCGACGAGCAGAACATCGGCGCCGTGCTCGCCTGCAACGACCCGTTCTACGGGTCCGACCGGACGCATATCGCCGCGCTCGCCTTGCGTTACCGGCTGCCAACAATGTCGTTCCGCCGCGAGTTCGCCGAAGTCGGCGGCCTTGTCAGCTACGGCGCGCTGTTCGCCGACGGCTACCGCCAGACCGGCATTTATGCAGGCAAGGTGCTTGCCGGCGCCAGGCCGGCGGATCTGCCCGTGATGCAACCAACTAAATTCGAGTTGGTGATCAATCTCAGGACGGCCAAAGCAATCGGGCTTCCGATCTCCGAGACGTTTTTGCTGCGTGCGGACGAGGTGATCGAATGAGCCGGTCGCATTCGGTACGGCTTTGGAGTGAAATGCAGCGACGTGAATTTCTGGCGGCTTTACTCGTCCTTGGAAGTCAAGGCGCGCGCCGAAGAGGTGATCGAGTAGGGAGTTTCATGAGGGCCCGACCTCGCTAGGGGCACATCGCCATGATAACATCATGCTCCTGTTTTGCCCGACGAGTCAAACGTCCCGGCCCGAGACGCTCAAACCGCTCCGCGCCAAATTCCCCAATGATTTGTACTGTGCATGGGGTTGTTTTCGCGTTTTTGTTTTGAGGGCTGACTACTCCGCCGCCTTCTCCCTCAGCCGCTGCGCATAGACGTTGATGATCAGCGCCGCCAGCAGGATCAGGCCGCGGATCAGGATCTTCAGGAAGCTGTCGATGTTGACGTGGTCGAGGCCGTTGTTGAGGACGCCGAGCACGAACAGGCCGACGATGGTGTTGCCGATGCCGCCACGGCCGCCGAACAGGCTGGTGCCGCCGACCACGACGGCGGCGATGGAGTCGAGTAGATAGGTATCGAACTCGTTCTGCTGCGCACTGCCGAAATGGGCGACGCCCAGCATGCCGCCGATGCCGGAGCACACCGCCGAGATGATCATCACGCTGCCTAAGATGAGCTTGACGTTGAGCCCGGAATATTCGGCCGCCTCGCGGTTGCCGCCGACCATGTAGACGTAGCGGCCGAAGCGCGTGTAGGTCAGCACCAGATGGCCGCCGAGCAGCATGATGGCGGCGACGATGACGATCCAGGGGATGCCGCCGATCGCGCCCGAGCCGAGCGTGGTGATCAGGCTCGGCACCTTGTAGGCGATCTGGCCGCGGACCAGCATCGCCGAGATGCCGGCCGCGATCTGCATCATGGCGAGCGTCATGATGAAGGAGGGGATGCCGATCACGGTCAGCCCCAGCGCGTTGACGAGGCCGAGCGCCGCGCAGAGCAGGATGGCGAGCAGGATCGCGACCGCGCCGGGCAGCGGCACGTTGGCGATGTTGACGTAGGACTCTTGCAGCGTGAAATAGGCGACCGCGATGCCGGTGACGTTGGCGATGCCGGCGATCGAGAGGTCGATCTCGGCGCAGAGGATCACGAAGGTGAGGCCGACCGCGATGATGCCGGTCACCGACACCTGCGTCAGGATGTTGCCGAGATTGTCGATCGTCGCGAAGGAGGGGCTGGCGAGAGCGAAGAAGCCGGACAGGAAGATCAGCGTCAGGAACGGCGCGATGTTGCGCATCTGCGAGCGCAGGAAGGGGCGGAGGCCACTGGCTCCGTGCTTGGCCGCTGGGGCCGTCTCACTGCTCGCCATGGTGCTTCTCCGTCACGCCGCCTCCAGCAGGCGGTCCTTGCTCACCGGCTCGTTGACAAATTCCCGCACCAATGCGCCGCGCTTGAGCACGAGGATGCGGTCGGCCAGCGACAGCACCGTTTCCGGCTCGGTCGACAGCACGATGATCGCGAGCCCCCTGGCGCGGAGGTCGCGGACGATGTTGATGACGTCGTTCTTGGCGCCGACATCCATGCCGCGGGTCGGCTCGCACAGCACCAGCAGCTTGGGCGGATAGGTCAGCCATTTCGCCAGCGCGACCTTCTGCTGGTTGCCGCCGGAGAGCATGCCGAGATCGAGGCCGACCACCGGCGGCCTGATCTGGAGCTGCTCGACCTGGTGCTTGGCGATATCGCGCTCCTGCGCAGGCTTGAGCAGCAGCGACGAGATGCGGTCCAGAATGCTGATCGAGATGTTCTTGTAGACCGGCTCCTGGTGAAACAGCATGGCGCGCCGGCTCTCCGGCACCAGCGCGACGCCGGCGCGCCGCGCCGCTGCCGTGCTGGCGAAGGTTTTGGGCCGGCCTTCGACGATCAGTGTGCCGCCGTCCGGCTTGAGCTTACCGAACAGGATGCGCGACAGCTCCTGTTGCCCGCAGCCCATGAAGCCGTAAATGCCGAGCACCTCGCCGGCGCGGGCTTCGAACGAGACGTCCTGGAGACTGCGGGCGAGCGACAGCTGGTTGACTTTCAGCACCACTGAGCTGTCGCTCGGCCGCGGCAGCATCAGATCGTCGCTGTAGCTGTGCCCGAGCGCTTCGCCGCCGCGGCCGATCATGGCCTCGATCAGCGCGCCCTTGCTGGTCGCGGCGGCCGCGGTCTCGGCAACCTTCCGCCCGTTGCGGAACACGGTGACGGTGTCGGACACCAGCAGGATGTCCTCGATGAAATGCGAGATGAAGACGATGGCCGTGCCTTGCTCGCGCAGTAGCCTGAGCGTCGCAAACAGCCGCTCGACCTCGGGTGGGGAGAGGGCGGAGGTGGGCTCGTCCAGGATGACGATGCGCGCACCCGAGAACAGCACGCGGGCGATCTCGATCAGCTGCTGGAGCCCGATCGGGAGATCGCCGAGCCGCGACATCGGATCGACGTCGATGCCGAATCGAGACAGCTGCTCGCCGGCCTCACGCGCCATGCGCCGCCACTGCACAAGGCCGAGCCGGTTGGTCGGCTGGTTGCCGAGGAAGACGTTCTCGGCGACCGTGAGATCGGGCGCGACCGAGAGCTCCTGATGCACCATGGCGATGCCGGCCGCGTGTGCGTCGCGCGCCGAGCGGAAATGGGTCTCCTGGCCGTCGAGCAGGAAGCGGCCGGAGAATTCGGTGTGCACGCCGGCGATGATCTTCATCAGCGTGCTTTTGCCGGCGCCGTTCTCGCCGACGAGACCATGGATCTCGCCGGGAGAGAGCGCGAAGTCGACACCACGAAGCGCTTCGACGCCGCCGAAGCTCTTCGTGATGCCCTCAAGTTCCAGGATGGGCCGTGGTCCCGCAGACATGGAAACTCAGATCAGGAAGTGATCCTGCATCCATTGCATGCCGGCGGCATTGGCCTTGGTCACGACGGGGCCGTCGGTGACGACGTTTTTCGGAATGCCCTGTCCGCTCTTCTCGCCGCCTGCGACCGCAGCCACGCCCGCGACGATCGCGCCGCCGTGGATGCGGCAGGACGGATTGCGGACGGTTGCGAACATGCGGCCCTCGCTCACCGCCTGGATCGCCGGCGGCATGGCGTCGACGCCGCCGATCAGGATGTTGGTGCGGTTGTGGGCCTTCATGATGTTGGCGGCGGCGAGCGCCATGTCGTCATTGTGGAAGAACGCCGCGTCGATCTGCGGGTACTTCGTGAGATAGGTTTCCCAGAGCCGTGCGGTCTTGGAGACGTCCCAATCGGCGGGTTGAGTATCCAGCACCTCGATTGCCGGAAATTGCTTGACGACGTTGTTGAAACCCTTGGCGCGGCCCTGTGCGCCGGTATGGCCGAGCGCGCCTTGGGTCATGATGATCTTGCCCTTGCCGCCCATGGCGTTGCACAGCGCCTGCGTCACCGAGGCGCCCATGAACTCGTTGTCGGGGGCGAGGAAGGAGTGGACGTTGATCTGATCGAGGGGCGCAATCAGCGTATCCATATCGATCACCGGCGTGCCGGCGTCGATCATCTTCTGTACCGGCTGGGTGAGGGTGCCGATGCCGAAAGCCTGGATCGCGACGAAATCCCATTTCTGCGAGGCCATGTTGTCGATCGCGGCGCGCTGCTTCACGGCATCGAGCTGGCCGTCGAACCAGGTCACCTCGACGTTGAACAGCTTGCCCCAGAATTCCGCCGCCTGCTTGCCCTGCGCGCACCAGGTGGCCTGGAGGCCCGCATTGGAGAACGCCGCCTTCAGCGGCTTCTCGCTGCGTCCGACTTCGGCCGCCAGCGCGGGGTTTATGCCCATGCTGCCGAGGATGGCAGTAGCGGCGCCGGCGGTCGCTGCCGCCTGAAGAAGATCGCGCCTCGTCGTCGAGAAATCTTTCGTCCCGGACATCGCTCGCTCCCATGTATTTTTCGTCGGCGCGTCATTGATTGCGCGACCGATGTCCGAAAGTCTGTCACAATCGAAGAGTTCACGCCACTCAATCTGCAATCGTAACGTTGGTGCAGCGCAAAGCTGCTACGCTGCGATGCCGGCGAAAGCGTCGATCTCAGCGAGCAGCTGGTCCCATGCACGCGCAATCTCCGGCGACCATTCGTCGCCGATGAGCTCGCGCAGCGTATCCCTGATCACCACGAAGAAGGCGATGAACAGCTCGCGCGGCGTGCCATAGGCATCATGCGAGGCGACTTCGCAGGCGATCATCCGGAAATGCCCGCTGCGCTCGCCCGCGAAATCGAGGATCGCCTCGATCGTCAGCGCAAGCATCGACCCCTTCACGAGTTCTGAACCTTGCGAGCGGAACATCGTCTGCGTTTCGGGATGCTCGCGGAACAGACGCTGGTAGACCAGCGGCGTGAGATCGGCGCAGCGCTGTGCTGCGAGCTCAAAACTCTGCTCGATCGGATTGGGGGAAGCGTTCATCGGTGCTTCAGCCACGCAGACAAAAAAAGAGCGGGGCCCTAGCCCCGCTCAAACATTGTGTCGACCCTATTATCCCCGATTCTAAGATTTGATCTTGATTGGCGGGGCGACGCTGCGTTTTGCGCGCCAGGGGCTCCTCCCGAGACTTGGACCACCAGACTTCGACCTTGCGGCCAGCCTGAGCAAGAGAGATGCTAGATCAACTTTTCTCACTTGTCATCATTTTCGGCAACGATTGTTCAAAATTCGAGCAGTTAACGCAATGATCGGGCTGCTGCCCCCGTAAGTACATGACAAGTATAAGATATCTGTGGATATGGGGAACGCGGCCGCTGCCTCAAATGCTGGATTCCTGGCTCCAGGCGGGGCCGGTCGAGCACAGTTTCCCGAAAACTTTCACCAAGACGACCAAGCCGTTGAAGCGACCTCGACTCGGCGCTGGTGCGGTGTTTAGTTAGCAGACGAACGAATGGTTCGGCGGATGCGCGCTCGGCTGCAAAAATTCCTACCCGTGGTCCTGCTCGCGCTGGTGATGCAGGTGCTGGCGCCGATTGCCGCCTGCTGGGCGGCCGGTCAGGCCGTTGCCGATCCGTTGTCGGCCGCCGTCATCTGCCACAGTGTGAGCGAGCAGGGCAGCCCAAACGACCAGGACACACCGACAGCACATGCGGGCGCGTGTGCGCTGTGTTGCCTGGTGCAGGCCAGCGCGTCGCTCGATTCGCCGCCGCAGGTGACGCTCTCCATTCCGTTCCGCCATGCCGAGCGCGTGGCGTGGCATCAGGCGGATGCGTCCGTCGTCGCGGTCCATAAGGGCTCGGGCGCCCAGGCGCGCGGGCCTCCCCAGTTTTCCTGACGACCCTCGGTGTCGCCGCGGTCTGTCCGCCGGCGACTGATGTTGTCAATTGGCTGGCGATGGCTGCCGGCGTCAGGAATGCCCCATGTTATCTCGTCATGCCCGCTGCGGCGTGAGTGTCGTTGCCGTTCAGGCAGCGCTGCTCGCTTCGTCGAGCGGCGTTTTTGCGCAGAGCAGCCAAAGAGAGCTGCCGGCCGTGACCGTCGATTCACCCACAACGGTGAAGCTCAAGCCTCGCAGGCCTGTGGCTCAGGCAGCTGGCGCCAGGAGATCGTCGGCAAAGCCGGTGGCCGAGCGGGCCGCCTCATCAGCCGCCACCAATGATCATGGCGCGGGCAACGCCCGCGCGTCGCTGGATCCTCCGGCGGTCGTGGCGCGCTATCAATTGCCGCAGCGATCCTTCAGCATCACGGCGAAGGAGGCCGATGAGACCATCAATCTCAAGGATCCCGAGGACGCCGTTAAATTTATGCCGAGCCTGTTCGTGCGAAAGCGCAACGACGGCGATAACCAGGCCGTGCTCGCGACGCGAAGCTGGGGCCTCAATTCCAGTGCGCGCACGCTCATCTATTACGACGACCTCCTGATTTCGGCGCTGATCGGCAACAACAACTCCGGCGCCTCGCCGAAGTGGAATCTGATCTCGCCCGAGGCGATCGGGCGGGTGGACTTTCTCAATGGTCCGTTTGCGGCCGCCTATCCCGGCAATTCGATTGGCGGCGTCCTCCTGATCACGTCAAAAATGCCGGACAAGCCGTTTGCGGCCGCCAAGGAAACGGTCTCGGTGATGCCGTGGAATCAATACGGCACCAGGGACACCTACGTGACCAGCCAGACCAGCGCGGCCGCTGGCAACCGCGACGGCAAGTTGTCGTGGCTCGTCAGCGCCAACTATCTCGATAGTTTTCAGCAGCCGTTGACGTATGTGACGAATGGCTCTGTTCCGGGGGGCACGACGGGGACCTTTATCGCGTCCAATCGGACAGGTGGGGTTGCGGATGTCGTTGGCGCGGGCGCCTTGGCGCACTCCCAGCAGACCTCTGGCAACATTCGTCTTGCCTACGATATCACCCCGCTGGTTCAGGCGACCTATTCATTCGGTGTCTGGAATAATCACCAGACGTCGGATCCACAGACCTATCTGAAATCCACGGTAACCGGCTTGCCGACATTCGGAGGCGTGACCGGCTTTGCCAGCAATAAGTACACCTGGGATCAGCTGAACGTAAGCAACGCCGTCTCGCTCAAAAGCAACACCAAGGGCATCTTCGACTTTGATCTCGCGGTCTCGAGCTACAATTATCTCCAGGACACCCTTCTCAACCCGTATACCATCGCACCGGGGCCGGGCGTCGGTTATTCGCTGAACGGCAAGGTGACGCGGATGGACGGCACCAACTGGCAGAATGCCGACGCCAAGGGCATCTGGCGTCCCTTCGGCATAGATGGTCCGCACGAAATCAGTTTTGGCGTTCACGGTGATCGCTACCGGCTTGAAAACCCCGTCTACGGATCGACGATTTGGTACAATGCCCCCTCGACCGGAAATGGTCAGCTCTATTCGACCGGTGTCGGTGAGACGCGAACCGAAGCCTTGTGGCTGCAAGATGCCTGGAGGATCACACCGAACGTCAAGTTGACCCTCGGCGGGCGATTGGAGAACTGGCAGGCGCTTGATGGTTTCAATGTCAACTCGACCGTCGCAACAGGTACAGGCACCGCTGCCGTTCCAGTACCGGTCGTGACGCTTCAGCCGACCACTCAACCGAACCTCAACTCCACCAATTTCTCGCCCAAGGTTTCGCTTTCATATGATCCCAACAAGGATTGGAATATCACCGGAAACTTTGGCGAAGCCTATCGCTATCCCACCGTCACCGAGCTTTATCAAAACATCTCCGTCAGCAACATTACCTACCTCGCCAATCCGCGACTTTCGCCTGAGCAGGATTTCACCGGCGAACTCAATCTCGAGCGGCATTGGCAAGACGGCCGGGCAAGGCTCACCGTCTTCGCTGAGCGCACGAATAACGCGCTGATATCGCAAACCACGACGGTGCAGGACATAAGTGGAGGGCAGTCGTTCCAGTCAGCGGTCAGCAACGTGGCCGCCATTCGCATGCGGGGCATGGAGCTGTCCGCCGAAGAGGACAACGTGCTCATCAGCGGTCTGCAACCGTTCGGCAGCGTGACTTACGTCGATTCAAGAATCATTTCGGACCCGGCCTGGAAGGGTGCCACGACAGTTGTGGGAAAACGCGTGCCGAATGTGCCCGAGTGGCGCGCCAAATTCGGCGTAAGCTACCGTCCGGACGACAATTGGGTCTATACGGTCGCGGCGCGCTACACTGGCAAGCAGTACGCAACTCTCGATAATACCGACGTCGTCCAGCACGTGTATCAGGCGTTCGATCCTTTCTTCGTCGTGGACATGAAAATCCACTATAACGCGACGAAGAATCTCGCGTTCGACTTCGGCATCGATAATCTCTTCAACGAGCAGTATTTCCTGTTCCATCCGTTCCCGGGACGAACTTTCGTTCTCGCCGGCAAGTACACGTTCTGACGGATGGGACAAATTCAACGGCGACAAGAAAGGCAATCGACATGAACAAGCTCTCACGCATCTTCGCGCTCGCTGCGCTCTCTACCGCAGTCATCGCCGCGCCTGCGCGCGCCGGGGACGTCAAGGCCGGTGACCTCGTCATCACCCAGGCCTGGAGCCGGGCGACGCCGGGCGGCGCCAAGGTCGCCGGCGGCTTTCTCACCATCGAGAACAAAGGGACCGCACCCGACAAGCTCGTTGCCGTCTCGGCGGAGATCGCCGGCAAGGCCGAGGTCCACGAGATGGCGACGGACAATGGCGTGATGAAGATGCGTCCGCTGGACAAGGGCCTCATCATCGAGCCCGGCAAGACCGTGAAGCTCGCCCCTGGCGGCTATCATCTGATGCTCCAGGACCTGAAGGGTGCGTTCAAGGAGGGTGACAAGGTGCCGGTCACGCTCGAGTTCGAGAGGGCCGGAAAGGTTGCCGTGTCCCTCGACGTTCAAGGCGTTGGCGCCCAGGCGCCCGGCGGCGGAGGAGGCATGATGAAGAAGATGCCCGATCATTCGGGAATGAAAATGTGACGCGCGCGATCTAGCTCCCCGGGAGACGAACATGTCGAAGACGTCCTGGTTAATCCTGTTGGCCGCGCTCGGCACATCGCCTGCGGCGGCGCATGTCTATCTCGACGGCAAGCAGGCCACGGTCGGTGCGTCCTACAAGGCCGTCTTCGCCGTGCCGCACGGTTGTTCGGGCTCGCCGACGGTCAAGATCCGTGTGCAGATTCCCGAAGGTGTCATCGCTGTGAAGCCTATGCCGAAGGCCGGCTGGAACGTCGATGTCGTCGAGGGTAATTATGCCGCCGAGTACGACTATCACGGCAACAAGCTGACTTCGGGCGCGAAAGAGGTGGTCTGGTCCGGCGGCAAGCTGCCGGACCACAATTACGACGAGTTCGTCTTGAGCTCCTTTCTCACCGACAGCCTGAAGCCAAACACCACGTTGTATTTCCCAGTCGTGCAGGAATGCGAGAAGGGCGTCAGCCGCTGGATCGAAATCCCGGCGGAAGGGGCCGAGCACTCGCATGAGGACAAGTCGCCGGCGCCTGGCGTGAAGCTCTTGCCCAAGCCGTAATGCGCCGTCTTGCTGCGCTCGTGACGCTGCTTCTGTTCGCCGGCACTCCAGCCGGCGCGTTCGCGCATGCGGCATTGATCTCGGTCGAGCCGGCGAGCGGCAGCATCCTGACGAGCGCGCCGAAGGCGGTCGAACTGCGCTTCAACGAGGCCGTGACGCGAGGTGCGATCCAGCTGATCGATGGAACAGGGAAGGCGCGTGGCGATGCTCGCGTCATCACATCGGGCGAGAGCATTTCGGTCACGATGCCGGCCGACCTGCCGCAGGGGACGGCGGTCGTGAGCTACCGCGTGATCTCGCAGGATGGCCATCCCGTGGCAGGATCGGTGATCTTTTCCGTGGGCGGGCCGACGGCGACACAACCGCCCGCCAATGTCGACGGTCGCTTGAACGCCCTGATTTGGCTCGCGCAGGTCGGTCTCTATCTAGGGCTTTTTGTCGGCGTCGGCGGTGTGTTCTTTGGGCGCTGGATTGCGTGGTCGATGACCGGCATGACCGTGCCGCGCGTTGCGCTGATGGTTGGTATTCCCAGTGCCGCCGTCGCCATTGGCGTGCTGGGCCTCGACCTCCTCGGTCTGCCGCCGGCAGCGCTTATGACGGCTGCGCCGTGGACAATCGCGTTCGCGACCAGCGCCGGTCCCGCCTTGCTCGTCGCCGTCACGGCGATGCTGCTCGCGCTGATGGCGCTCGATCGCGCGTGGTACGCGCGTGCTCTTGCCGCCATTGCATTCGCCGGCGTCGGCTTGTCGCTCGCCATGACCGGGCACGCCGCGACTGCGCCGCCCGAGGTGCTGACGCGGCCGGCGGTCTTCCTCCATGGTCTCGGTGTCGCCTTCTGGATCGGCGCTTTGGCCCCTCTGATGGTGCTGGTGTCGAGGCCAACGGCGGCGACACTGCCCCTCCTGAATCGCTTCTCGCATATTGCCATGCCGGTCGTTGCAATGCTGGCGCTGACTGGCCTTACACTTGCGGTGATCCAGCTCGAAAGTCTTTCGGCGCTGATCGAGACCCGCTACGGCGTCATCCTCACGATCAAACTGGCGCTGGTGTTGTCCCTGCTGGCGCTCGCCGCGCTCAACCGTTTCCGTCTGACACCGGCACTGGCGAAAGGGCACAAGGCTGCACCCGCGCTCAAACGCTCAATCCTGGTCGAATGCGCCGCCGCCCTGGGCATCCTCGCCGTCGTCGCCGGCTGGCGCTTTACGCCGCCGCCGCGGACCATCGTTCCGGACACCCCGCTGGCGATCCACATCCACAGCGACAAGGCGATGTTCCAGGTGCTGGTGTCGCCCGGCAAGTCGGGCATCGACGATTTCGTGCTCCAGCTGATGACCGGGGAGGCGACGCCGCTGAAGGCCAAGGAGGCGACGTTGACGCTGAGCCTGCCGGAGCGCGGCATCGAGCCGATCGAGCGCGACGCCGAGCTGGGGCCCGACGGCTATTGGCATGTGCGCAAGGTCGAATTGCCCTTCGCCGGCCGCTGGCATGTGCGGATCGACGCGCTGGTGACCGATTTCGAGAAGGTCACACTCGAGGACGAGCTCGAGGTCCAGCCGCCTTGAGACGAGGCGGTTCAAGTCGAACCTGAAGTCAACGGAAAAATGACAGGAATTCCGCCGTGTTAGCGGCTTTTCCTCATTCCCGGTCTTGTGTTTTCGTTCCCAATCCGGTTTCACTGCAACCCCTTACCGATTCTCCGAGTATTGCCATGCGGTTGTCGCGGTTCTTTCTGCCCATCCTGAAGGAAAATCCGAAAGAGGCGGAGATTGTCTCGCATCGGCTGATGCTGCGCGCCGGCATGATCCGGCAGGAGGCGGCCGGCATCTATGCCTGGCTGCCGCTCGGCTTCCGCGTGCTGAAGAAGATCGAGCAGATCGTGCGCGAGGAGCAGGACCGTTCCGGCGCGCTGGAACTGCTGATGCCGACGCTGCAGCTCGCCGATCTCTGGCGCGAGAGTGGCCGCTACGACGCCTACGGCCCGGAGATGCTGCGGATCGCCGACCGCCACAAGCGCGAGCTGCTATACGGGCCGACCAACGAGGAAATGATCACCGAGATCTTCCGCGCCTACGTCAAGTCCTACAAGAACCTGCCGCTCAATCTCTATCACATCCAATGGAAATTCCGCGACGAGCAGCGTCCGCGCTTCGGCGTGATGCGCGGGCGCGAATTCCTGATGAAGGACGCCTATTCCTTCGACCTCAACGAAACGTCGGCGCGCGTCGCCTACAACAAGATGTTCGTCGCCTATTTGCGCACCTTCGCGCGGATGGGGCTGAAGGCGATCCCGATGCGCGCCGAGACAGGCCCGATCGGCGGCGATCTCAGCCACGAGTTCATCGTGCTCGCAGAGACCGGCGAATCCGGAGTGTTCATCAATCGCGACGTGCTGGACCTGCCGGTGCCGGACGAGAACGTCGACTATGAGGGCGACCTGGCGCCGATCATCAAGCAGTGGACCTCGGTCTACGCGGCGACCGAAGACGTGCACGACGCCGCGCGGTTCGAACAGGAAGTGCCCGCCGACAAGCGGGTGAACACCCGTGGCATCGAGGTCGGTCAGATCTTCTATTTCGGAACCAAATATTCCGAGCCGATGAAGGCGATGGTGGCGGGCCCCGACGGCGTCGACGTGCCGATCCATGGCGGCTCCTACGGCGTCGGCGTCTCGCGCCTGCTCGGTGCCATCATCGAGGCCTGCCATGACGATGCCGGCATCAAATGGCCGGAAGCGGTCGCCCCGTTCCGCGCCGTGGTGCTGAACTTGAAGCAGGGCGATACCGCGGTCGATGCGGCCTGCGAGAAGCTCTATGCGGAACTGTCGGCCAAGGGCGTCGACGTGCTCTACGATGACACCGACCAGCGCGCCGGCGCCAAATTCGCCGCCGCCGACCTGATCGGCATCCCCTGGCAGATCATGATCGGGCCGAAGGGGCTCGCCGACGGCAAGGTCGAGCTGAAGCGGCGCGCCGACGGCTCACGCGAGAATCTGTCGCCGGCGGACGTGGTCGCCCGGCTGGTCGGTTGAATATTGTTCATCGTTCGATCGCGGCCGCCAATGCGGCCACAATTGACCCCGAATCATGGGATTATCGAACGATGGACGAGACCATGACCGAACCTGTGCAAACCGCGCCTTTCGCGCCCTTCGAGTGGATGCTGTCGGCGCGCTATTTGCGGGCGCGGCGCAAGGAGGGATTCATCTCGGTCATCGCCGGGTTCTCCTTCCTCGGCATCATGCTCGGCGTCGCCACGCTGATCATCGTGATGGCGGTGATGAACGGCTTCCGCAAGGAGCTGCTCGACAAGATCCTTGGTCTGAACGGCCACATCCTGGTGCAGCCGCTGGAATCGCCGCTGACCGACTGGAAGGATGTCGCCGAACGCATCAGCCAGGTCCAGGGCATCCGCCTCGCAGCGCCCGTGGTCGACGGCCAGGCGCTGGCGTCCTCGCCGTGGAACGCCTCGGGCGTGCTGGTGCGCGGCATCCGCTCCGACGACCTCAACAACCTCACCTCGATCGCCAAGAACATCAAGCAGGGCTCGCTGGAAGGCTTTGACGACGGGCAGGGCGTCGCGATCGGCCGGCGGCTCGCCGACCAGCTGTCGCTGCATGCCGGTGACAGCGTGACCCTGGTGGCGCCGAAAGGCGCGGTGACCCCGATGGGCACGACGCCGCGCATCAAGCCGTACAAGATCGTCGCGGTGTTCGAGATCGGCATGTCCGAATACGATCTCGGCTTCGTGTTCATGCCGCTCGCGGAAGCGCAGGCCTATTTCAACCGCAGCAGCGACGTCACCTCGATCGAGGTGTTCACCACCAACCCCGACCGCATCGATGCCTTCCGCAAGTCGGTGACGGAGGCGGCGGGCCGGCCGGTGTTCCTGGTCGACTGGCGCCAGCGCAATTCGACCTTCTTCAACGCGCTCCAGGTCGAGCGCAACGTGATGTTCCTGATCCTGACCATGATCGTGCTGGTCGCGGCGCTCAACATCGTGTCCGGCCTGATCATGCTGGTGAAGGACAAGGGCAGCGACATCGCGATCCTGCGCACGATGGGCGCCTCGCAAGGCTCGATCATGCGGATCTTCCTGATCACGGGCGCCTCGATCGGCGTGGTCGGCACGCTGGTCGGCTTCTTCGTCGGCCTGGTGATCTGCCTCAACATCGAATCGATCCGGCAGTTCCTGTCCTGGCTGACCGCGACCGAGCTGTTCTCGCCGGAGCTCTACTTCCTCTCAAAACTGCCCGCCGAGATTGACGTCGGCGAGACCTCGGCCGTGGTCATCATGGCGCTGACCTTGTCGTTCCTGGCGACGCTCTATCCGTCCTGGCGCGCCGCGCGACTCGATCCCGTCGAAGCGCTCCGGTACGAGTGAGGGGCTGATGGAGAGCCATGGGGCGGACGATGTACCGGTTCTTTATCTCCACGAGATAAAGCGGCAGTACTTGCAGGGCGAGGCGCCGCTGACGATTCTGGACGGCGCCAAGCTCGCGCTATGGGCCGGGCAGTCGGTCGCGCTGGTCGCGCCGTCGGGCTCGGGCAAATCGACGCTGCTGCACATCGCGGGGCTGCTTGAGGCGCCGGATTCCGGCGAGGTCTATGTCGGGGGAGCGCCGACCTCGCAGCTGCCGGACATCGAGCGCACCCAGCTGCGCCGCACCGAGATCGGCTTCGTCTACCAGTCGCATCGGCTCTTGCCGGAGTTCTCGGCGCTCGAGAACGTCATGCTGCCGCAGATGATCCGCGGCCTGAAGAAGTCCGAATGCGTCAAGCGCGCCAAGGAGATCCTCGGCTATCTCGGCCTCGGCGACCGCATCACCCATCGCCCCGCGGAACTGTCGGGCGGCGAGCAGCAGCGCGTCGCGATCGCGCGCGCGGTCGCCAACGCGCCGCGCGTGCTGCTGGCAGACGAGCCAACCGGCAATCTCGACCCGCACACCGCCGACCACGTGTTCCAGGCGCTTATGCAGCTCGTGAAGGCGACGCAGGTCTCGATGCTGATCGCGACCCACAACATGGAGCTCGCCGGCCGCATGGACCGGCGCGTCTCGCTGGCCAACGGCCAGGTGATCGAGCTCGAATAACAAACTTGCGAAAACAACCCCATGCACAGTAGCCGGCCTTGGCCGGTGACGGGCGGGGTGACTTCTCCCAGTTATCTGACATCGCTGGCAAAACGGCGGCGATCGCGCATCGCCGCCGCCTTCGGGCAGTTCACGGCCGGATCATCGTCATGCTGAACGGGCCGGCGTTGGCGGCCGCGTAGGCCACGGCCTCGTTGGCGTGGTCGAGATCGAACGCCTTGGTCTCGTAGTGATCGAGGCGCAGCAGCCCTGCGCGCACCAGCGCGATCAGGCGGACGGCGGCGTCCGGCGGATACATCCAGACGCCGTGGATGGTGATGCATTCGCGCATGATCCAGTTGTAGGGCAGCTCGAGGCCCGCGCCGCCCTGCATGTTGACGCCGCCCATCAGCACGACGCGGCCGTAGGGACGCACCGTCATGATCGCGGCGCGCACCACCGTCGTCGCGACCGAAGGCGGCATGATATCGAACACGCAATCGATCGGGCCGGGAGCGGCGCGCTTCATCCGCGCGCAATCGTCGGCCTCGTTGCCCGTCAGCTTCACCGGCCTGACGCGTTCGCCGTAACGCCGCACGAGTTCGGCCAGCATCGTCTCGTTGCGGCCGGGCGCCACGACGCAGGCTGCGCCCATCGCCAGTGCCACGGCTACCGCAGCGCTGCCGAAATTGCCGGTCGCGCCACTCACCAGCACGGTCTCGCCAGGCTGCAATTTGGCGGCGAGGAAGCCGCCATAGGGCACCAGCATGTTGCCGAGCGCGCACCATTGGTCGGCCTCCGTCGCGCTGATCTGGCCGAGCCGCGTCACGTTCTCCGTCGGCACCCTTATCTGCTCGGCGAACGAGCCGTCGTGGAAATACTTCTGGAGCCGCATGCCGCCTTCGCCGCGGGCGCTCACGCCCTGGAGGTGAATGTCGGGAGCGATCGCATCGTCGCGCGAGCGCACCGTCGGACCGCACAGCACCCAGTCGCCGACGGCGAGTTTCGTCGCGTCCGGGCCGATCGCGCGGACGCGGCCGACCCCGCCCGCGCCGGGGACGACGGGGAGATCCAGCGCGTATTGACGCTCGCCGCTCAACACCTCGTTCGTATACGAGATCACGCGGGTGGAGACGATATCGACGATGACCTCGCCGGTGCCGAGCACCGGGGCGGGCACGTCCTCGATCGCAAGCGGGGTTCCGAAGGATTTAAGTACGGCAGCTTTCATGATGTTCACCTCAAAGTCGGGTGATGCTCATATGCGCTGCCTTTGACGGGGCAGGAAGGCCTGGTATTATCCTAGTATTCCAGAAGCCCTTCCATCGCGGGAGCATGCCATGGCCGATCCACGCCGCGTCGAATTCGGCGACTTCCTTCGCTCCCGCCGCGAAAAACTGTCGCCGAAGACCGTCGGGCTTCCTGCAGGCGCGCGGCGGCGCACCGCGGGGCTGCGCCGCGAGGAGGTCGCGCAGCTCGCCGGGATCGGCGTCGACTGGTACATTCGGCTGGAGCAGGGCCGCACCGCCAGTCCGTCGGTCACCACCGTCGATGCGCTCGCCCGCGCGCTGCGCCTCAGCAAGACCGAGCACGCGCACCTCAAGGACCTTGCGCGCGACGGCGCGCGGGGTGCGTTCACGCGCGAGGTGGTGCCGCCGCCGATTTTGCGGCTGGTCGAGAGCCTGCCGCATCCGGCCTACATCACGGGACGGCGCTGGGACGTGCTGGCCTGGAACGAAGCGGCCGAGGAGATCTTTGCGTTCGGGCGTTTGCCGGAGCAGGATCGCAACACGCTGCTGCTGATGATGACCAACAAGAAGACGCGAAAATCCTATGGTGCGGGCTGGGCGGATGTGGCCAAGCGGATGGTCGCGATGTTTCGCGCCACCCACGACGTCTGGGCCGGCGATCCCGCGTTTGCAGAACTGCTGACTCGGTTGCGTGAAGGCAGTCCCGAGTTCGTCAAATGGTGGGGCGCGCACGAGGTTCACGGCACCATGTCGGGCCGCAAGACCATGACTCATCCGACCAAGGGCGTGCTGCATTTCGAGCACACGAGCTTTCAGGCCAATGACGATCCCGCGCTGAAGCTCGTGATCTATACGCCGGTGTAGGATGGGGACGCCTAATGGCTGTTGCCAACCAGGTGATCGACGAACGTCAAGCCGGTTGCAGCCCGTAGCGGAGGTCACGTCGGCCTTGGTCGAGCGCCGCTTCTGACCCATGGCAGGCCAGGACAACTTGTACTAGATTGCCGGCCGCATATAGCCGAACGGAGCGCGGGATGCCCCTTTGCGAAAAAATGGTCGGCGTGTTGGCCGTACTCGTCATGAGCGGATTATGTGCAGCAGTGGCGGCGGACACACTTGAATATGACCGCGTAACGTCGACAGATCTCAAGTGGAACCCGCTCCCCTCTATGCCCAAGGGGACGCAAACCACGGTGCTTCACGGTAATCCAGGCAAACCTGGCCTTTATACCGTTCGGCTCAAAATACCACCAAATTCAAAAATGCCAGTGCACTCTCATCCTGATGAACGCGTTCGCGTTATCATTTCGGGGACATACTACTCTGCGCTTGGAGACAAGGTCGACGAGACGAAACTCTTGAGCTTTCCGCCCGGGACGTTTTCGCATGTGCCGCCCAAGGTGTGGCAATTCGCGGAAACGAAGGATGAAGAGGTTGTATTCGAGATTACTGGAATTGGACCGACAGGCATTGACTACTTGAACGCTGAGGATGATCCGCGAAAACAAAAATAGCGACGGCTTTCCGGTCTTGGCCCCAGCGGAAATATGCCGCCAATGGGATGACGTCGCTTCTGGCCCCTGGCGGACATCACGCACCTCGGCGTGATGTCTGCACCTTACGTCACAGGTCGATCTCACGTGGCTAGCAGTATCAACTCGCTCACGCGGTCTGGCGCATCGCGCAGCGACAAAGAGTGCAAATGGCCCTGAGCGGACCGCTCAAGTTTTTCGAGATGGACTTGCTTGTCTGCTTGAAGGGCGTGCCCTTGTAAGTAGAGTTGGCGCTTCTGAAAGAAGCCGTTCCCCATCTGTCGACGGTCGCGTTGCTCTACAATCCGAACGAGGTCAGCGCTTCGCGGGTGATCAAGGCAAACGAGGCGGCCTCGCGCCCGCTCGGACTTTCCCTTAACGCCATCGGAATTCCGATCGCTGAAGCGATCGAGCCGGCGTTTGAACAGATTGAGCGTGATCGCGTCGACGGCGCTGTCATCGTAGGATCAATGCTGTTCAATGAGCGCGCTCGAGTGGGCGCGGCGGCGCTTGCCCACCGCCTGCCGTCAACTTGCATCGTCGCTGAAATGCTTCCGTATGGCCTGTTGATGTCATACGGCCAAGACTTTCCCGATTATTTCCGCAAGGCCGCGGGCTATGCTGCCAAAATATTGCGAGGAGCAAGTCCCGCCGACCTTCCCGTGGAACAACCCACCCGACTGAAGCATGTCATTAACTTGAAGGCCGCAAAAGCCATCGGACTGTCGCTCCCTTCATCGCTACTCGTGAGTGCCGATGAAGTCATCGAGTAGATCGATGACTTCCTCTTCCGGGCCCATAGCAGACCGAAACGTTACGCCACCCGATCCCTGCGGCTATCCGAGCAGGTTCGGTCATCCGGTGCCAGTGGCGGCGCGGTAGCTTTCCCTCGTAGGGTGGCGTCGTTTCCTGCTGAGCTGACCACAGCGGCCCGCGCGTCGCGCCAGGCGACGATCCAGATCAGGAAGCCCGCAAGCGCGAGCGCGGCGCCGACGGGGCCGGTGGATGTCCAGCCAAAACCCTCGCGAATGGCAACGCCGCCCAGGAAAGGGCCGAGCGCATTGGCGGTGTTGAACGCCGAATGGTTGAGCGCGGCGGCAAGCGCCTGCGCGTCGCCCGCGACGTCCATCAGCCGGGTCTGAAGGATGGCTCCGAGCGAGACGCCGGCACCGATCGCGAAGACGTCGGCCGCAAGGAGCCAGGGATTGCCGGCCGCAAGTGGAAATACCAGCAGCGCGGCTGCCGAAAACAGCAGGATGATTCCCGCCGTCGGCATCAGCGCGCGGTCCGCGAAGCGCGGCACGATGAGATTGCCGAGCGTGGCACCGATGCCGAAAATGGCGAGAAAGAGGGGAATGACCGAGGGACTGACCTTGGTGACCTCGATCAGCGTCGTCGCTAGATAAGTGTAGACGGCGAACATGCCGCCGAAGCCGATCGCGCCGATCGCGAGCGTGATCCAGACGCGGCCGCTTTTGAGGGCTCCGAGCTCTCGCAGCGGGTCTGACCGGCCGGCCTGGTCGCGCGGCGCAAACAGCGCGCAAAGCAGCACCGTGAGCAGCGCCAGCAACGACACGAGGCCGAAGCTCGCGCGCCAGCCGACCGCCTGACCGATCAGATTGGCCAAGGGCACGCCGATGATGGTGGCGCCGGTCAGGCCGAGCATCACCTGGCCGATCGCCTGTGAGCGACGATGTTGCGAAACCAGCGAGGCTGCAACCAGCGCGGCGATGCCGAAATAGGCGCCATGCGGCAACCCCGAGAGAAAGCGGGCCGCGATCATCCAGCCAAAGCCGGGGGCGAGCGCGGTGAGCGCATTGCCAACCGCAAACACCGCCATGAGGGTCAGCAACTGCGTGCGCCGCGCGAACCGCGCGCCAAGCACCGCGATCAACGGCGCGCCCAAGACCACGCCGAGCGCGTAAGCGCTGATGGCATGCCCTGCGGTCGGCTCGTCGATCCCGAGGTCGGCGGCGAAAAACGGCAGCAGGCTCATCGATGCGAATTCGGTGGTTCCGATCGCAAAGCCGCCGATCGCGAGCGAGAGCAGGACGATGGCGAGGTGAGGGGGCGCGGAGGCCGCAGTCGCGCGAGGCGAGGTCGCTTTCGTCGAGATCGTCATGTGTCCTGCATTGGTGGCGTCAACGGGAACCAGCCCAGCGAACGTCGCCACCCCTGCAAGATTTATCCGTTGTACTTAGAGCCGGATCGGCTCGCGTCAACAGGGAAGACCGACCGCATATCAGCCTCCCGATTTGCAGCGACCGCTCGGTGCCGACAGGCCCGGCACCGCATCCGCCCGTTGATCTAGGTCAACGTCGCCGATGCTCTGGTCCTCACCCTGAGCGCAGCCGCAAGGAAGGCGGCTGCTGCAACGAGGAGGGGATCATGATGCGTCCGAGCAAGAGGCTTTCGATTGGGTCAGCGACGGTTGCCGGAATTGCCGCCAGCGTGCTGTTCGGCTTTGCAGGCGTCATTCTCACTCCGGCGCCAGCTGCCGCCGTCGTGTACTGCCAGTACGTCGACTATCCGCCGAGTTGCGTTGCGCGGGCCGGCGTGGTGCTCCGGCCACGCCCCGTGGCGCGCGCCGCGGTCCGGGCCGGCACGGCGAGCCCGCGCAATATCAATGGCGGTATCAATCGCGTTGGCGTGCGGTAGCGGATCTTGCGTGCGCGTTGTACTTACGGCGTCGGCGCGGCCGGAGGCGTCGCGCTGACGTTCGGCAGCGGAACCGTTGGCCAGGGGCTGGTCGGACTCGGCGCCGACAGGCACGACGTCGCAAGCTGCGGCCAGACCGATGCGAGGCCCGTCATGTCGATATCGAATTTCGCAAGGTCGGCCTTGCCGTCCGGCATCGGCGTGGTTTCGCGGACCTGGAGGTAGCGGGATGTCAAAATGGCCTTGATCATGTCGGACCCGACAGTCCCGTTCCAGACCTCATACTTGCCGAAGCGCACCGGAAACCCTCCGGCCTCCTCGTTGGTGTCGGCGCTCGCCATCATCCGGATCGTGCTCTTGCCGACGGCGGCCTCGTCGGTCTCGCCGGCGAATCTCAGCGGCACGCGATCCTTGTTTTCGCAGGACAGACGCCACTCCATCATCCGGAATGAAGAGCCGCTGTCCTTCTTCAACACCGCGATCTTGCTGACAGACGGCTGCAATCCCTTCTCGAGCGTCCACGCCGTTTCCACAAGCGTTCGCGTGTCTATGCCAAACCGGTAGAGCTCGGATCGGGTCAGCACGTGCAGGCTTTCGTACTTCACGGTCCGGATCAGATCGTCGAGCTCGCGGCTGATCCCCATCGCCGCGATGAATGCGGTGCGCTCGCGATCGGCGGTTGCGATCCGGCGCTGCCTGGCGGCCGCGACCACATCCGGTGGCGGATCACCGTGAAAGGTCAGGACCAGCCTGGAGTTATGGACCCCCAGTGCCGCGTCGGGTGCGACCTCGCGAGACGTCGCGCCGAGAAACAGGTATCCGCAGGCCGAATTGCACATCGCCCTGCGAGTGGTGAGCTCGGCCTCGATCTCGCCGCCGGCGTTCTTGATCTTGAGGCAGCTGGCGTCCACTTGCGTGCCGGCGGCGCATGCCGTCGCACTGGTGCGGCCGACCCGCGCCACCGCCTTCCGGCTGCGCAGCAACCGTCCGATCAAATAGGACTGCTCCACATTGCCGCCGGGGGAGTGCAGGTAGATCGGAAGCTGGGTGTCCTTGACGCCGGCGAGGAAGCGGCGAATGCGCGCCGCCGCGCCCTCATCGACCTGGCCCTCGATGGCGATCCAGCGGTCGCAGCCCGGCCCGCAGGCGTCAGGCGCCCCCTTGGCAAGATAGATCGTGAGCCTCGGCGAAAATCCGGCTTTCTCGACCGGCGTTTTTTCTGCGTGCAATGTGCCGGGGATCGAGAGCGCGGCCACGAGCAACAAGATACGGACAAGCATGAAGTGACGGGACCACGCGCGGTGAAGACCAAAGTGAGGTTATACGATGACCGGCGTCGTCACAACTTTTGGTGGCGGCTGTTCATTCCGCGACATCAGGCGCGCCAAGCTACGGGGCGCGGGTCAATTCCATGCCGTCGACCACCATCTTCCAGGTTCCAGCCGCCTGATGGGGCGGTTGCGACACCTCGAATGTCGTCTCAATGAAGGGAATGCCGACGACGAGATTGTCGCCCTCGAACCTGCGCAGCGGCGCATTGATCGAGGTCGTGGTATTGCCCCTGACGCGCTTATAGTGGACGGTCCCGTCCTTGGTGACCTCCAGCCTCATCGTCTGCGCCCGCCATTCGCCCACATAGGCAGCCTTGTCGTCCGCGACCGGCTGTCCGCACGCGGACAGGATCGGCAGCATTGCGACGAGAACGATTGGCAAAATCCGTTTGCTCATTCTGCTCGAAGCCCGATTCAGGGATTGGATATGTCTCGACCTACACTCCTCGCATTCGTCGCTGCGCTCGCGGCGACAGTTCAATCGCTGTCTGATTCGGTTTGGGTTGTCGGGGTCGAGCCGGCGTCAACGAGCGGCACCCTCAAGATCGCCTAACCGCCGCGCCCGCGCCGGCGCGCCGTTGTCGGCTTTTTCTGAGGGAAATACGGGTTCACGAGGCATGAGGCCGAGCGGCCGACGGCGAGATATTTGCACTGCGCGAGCGAAGCGTAGCGACAGTCGACGTAGCCGACGGGGCCGTAGATCTGCATGCAGACGGGATAGTTGGGATCATAAGTCTGGGCGCGCGCGGGCGCGGTTGCGACAAGCACGCCGGCCGCGCCGAGTATGAGCCACGCGCGGCGCATTTCAACGCTGCGAGTCATAGCCGGGCGCAAACACGCGCGGGCGATTCTGATACGCATAGGGATCATCGCTCTGTCCCGCGAAATAGGGATTCGCGATGCAGGTCAGCGGCCGGCCCGACGCACTCGCCTGGCACTGCGCGTAAGTGTCGAACCTGCAATTGCTCAAGCCCGGCCATTCATCGCCGGTGAGGCAGAACGGATGCGCGGTGCCGAACGCGTTCGCGTCTGTGCTCGCGCCCGCGACAAGCGCAAATGTGGCGATCGCGAGCGAAAGTGTGGCGACAATGAGGAAGGCAAATCGTGCCCGCATTTTCGATTCTCCGATCACAGGATTGTGCGCGCGACGTCGTTACGCGCGCACGAAGTGTACATCGCGCAGAAGGCATTGGAACTGCTGAAAACTCTTGTTTCAAAGGGTTTCCCGAACGCTCCGCTAAATCTTCATTCATGAAGCGCGGCCCTTTGGGCTGAACTGTTGCGTCGAGGTTACAGCAATTCCGTCGATCGCTGATATGACGTCGGCCCACGGCCCGGGGGCCTAACGACGAAACTGGAACGGGATTCAAATGAAGAAGAGTTTGTTGCTTGTCACTGCGAGCCTGGTCGCGATCAGCGCGGCGGCTCCGGCGATGGCTGCTGATCTCGCGGCACGGCCTTACACGAAGGCGCCGGCGATGGTCGCCACGATCTACGATTGGAGCGGCTTCTATATCGGTATCAACGGCGGCGGCGGTTCGTCACACGCGACCTGGGATCTGACCGGCCTCGGCCGCGAAGGTTCGCACGACGCGACCGGCGGCACGGTCGGTGGCCAGATCGGCTATCGCTGGCAGTCGGGCCAGTGGGTGTTCGGTGTTGAAGGCCAGGGCAACTGGGCTGACTTCTCGGGCAGCAACACCAGCGCGCTCACCGGCAACAGCAACCGCACCAAGATCGACTCGTTCGGTCTGATCACCGGCCAGGTCGGCTACGCCTGGAACAACGTCCTCGTCTACGTCAAGGGCGGTGCGGCTGTGCTCGGCACCAAGTACGACATCCACACCCCGGGCGGTGCGTTCGTCGCTTCCTCCGACGACACCCGCTGGGGCGGCACGGTCGGCGTGGGTCTCGAATACGGCTTCGCCCCGAACTGGTCGGTCGGCGTCGAGTACAACCACATCTTCGTGGGCGGTCACGACCAGAACCTGACCAATGGCGGCGTGTTCGTGCAGACCGACCACGTCAAGCAGGACGTCGACATGGGCCTCGTCCGCCTGAACTACAAGTTCGGCGGCCCGATCATCGCCAAGTACTGAGCAACGGACTGAGAACAGTCGCTCTTTTTGAGCGACCGTCGAAAGCCCCGGCCGCTGGCCGGGGCTTTTTTTTGACGTGAATTCAGCGGGTTAACCATTCCTCTTCGAGAGAGACGAGATTGCTTGACTCCCGGGAACGAAATGAGAACAATGTTCTGCATACGTTCCAGTAAGGGAGCAAGCCATGTTCAGGATTTTCGTGGAAGAAGCCGCTGCACTGACGTCGATCGCGCTGTTCGTCGGAATGATCGCGATCTGGGCCCAGGTCATCCCGCAGCTTTGAAGGGCGATTAGGCCGCGCCGGGCTCGGTGTTTACCTCTCCCCAGCGGGGAGAGCTCGGATTGCGCAGCAATCCGGGTGAGGGGCCGCAGCGCTCCGTCAGACCGCAACCCCTCACCCGGATCGCATCTTCGATGCGTTCCGACCTCTCCCTCCGGGAGAGGTGGCACCGAGCACTTCGGCTTTGACCGGATTGCCGGCCTGGGGAAAAGCGGGACGGCGCGGCCGTTTGGCGGCTCCGGCGTGGACTCTGCCAGCGCGACACCCCACCATTGTGGGGCGAGTCGGCCGGACGAGCGCAGGGATGTCTCCTGAGCCGGCGACCGCTTCATCGCATCTCACAAGAGGCCGTCACGCGACCATGCCGAGCGCCGGATTTGTCCACCTTCACGTTCACTCGGCCTATTCGCTGCTCAAGGGCTCGATCAAGATCGCCAAGCTCGCCGAGCTTGCGAAGAAGGACCATCAGCCGGCGCTGGCGCTGACCGACACCGACAATCTGTTCGGTGCGCTGGAGTTCTCCGACAAGATGGCGGGCTCCGGCATCCAGCCGATCGTCGGCTGCGAGCTCGCGATCGATTTCGGTGACCAGGACCCGAATGCGCGCAATGCGATGGCACCGTCGCGCGTGGTGCTGCTGGCGGCGCAGGAGCGCGGCTATCGCAGCCTGATGCGGCTGAATTCGCGCGCATTCCTGGAATCGCCCGACAGCCACGCGCCGTTCATCAGATTCGATTGGTTCGACGGCGAGACTGAAGGCCTGATCGTGCTGACGGGCGGACCGGACGGCCCGATCTCGCTGGCGCTTGCCGGCGGTATGGCCGAGCTTGCAGCCACGCGCGTCGAGCGTCTGGCAAAACTGTTCGGCGATCGCCTCTACATCGAGTTGCAGCGCCACAACGTCGACAAGGAGCGGCGTATCGAGAGCGGGCTGATCGACATCGCCTACGCAAAAGGCCTGCCACTGGTTGCGAGCAACGAGCCGTATTTCGCCGCGACCGACGATTACGAGGCGCATGACGCGCTGTTGTGTATCGCCGGCGGCCGGCTGATCGCGGAGACCGAGCGCGAGCAGCTCACGCCCGATCACCGCTTCAAGACCCGCGCCGAGATGGCGGTGCTGTTCGCCGACATCCCGGAGGCACTGGCCTCGACGGTGGAGATCGCCGAGCGCTGCTCGTTCCGCCCGATGACGCGCAAGCCGATCCTGCCGTTCTTCACGGTCGGTGCGGCCGGCAGTTCTGACGCGGCTGCGGTCGAGGCGGCTGAATTGAAGCGGCAGGCCGAGGAGGGGCTTGCCAACCGCCTGCGCGTGCACGGCCTGTCGCAGGGCACCACGGAGGAGGACTACAACAAGCGCCTGGCGTTCGAGCTCGACGTCATCATGCGCATGAAGTACGCGGGCTACTTCCTGATCGTGTCCGACTTCATCAAATGGGCGAAGGGTCAGGGCATTCCGGTCGGGCCGGGCCGCGGTTCGGGCGCGGGTTCGCTGGTGGCGTGGGCGCTGACCATCACCGATCTCGATCCGATCAAGTTCGGCCTCTTGTTCGAGCGCTTCCTCAATCCCGAGCGCGTGTCGATGCCGGACTTCGACATCGACTTCTGCCAGGACCGCCGCGGCGAGGTGATCCAGTACGTGCAGCAACGCTACGGCCGCGACCAGGTCGCGCAGATCATCACCTTCGGGACGCTGCAAGCGCGCGGCGTGCTGCGCGACGTCGGCCGCGTGCTGCAAATGCCCTATGGCCAGGTCGACAAGCTCACAAAACTCGTGCCGCAGAATCCGGCCGCGCCGGTGACGCTGGCGGCTGCGATCGAGAGCGAGCCGAAGCTGCAGGCGTTTCGCGACGAAGATCCCGTGGTGGCGCGCGCCTTCGACATCGCCCAGCGCCTCGAAGGATTGACGCGGCATGCCTCGACCCATGCGGCCGGCATCGTGATCGGCGATCGTCCGCTGAGCGAGCTCGTGCCGCTCTACCGCGATCCCAAATCCGACATGCCGGTGACCCAGTTCAACATGAAATGGGTCGAGCCGGCGGGCCTCGTCAAATTCGACTTCCTTGGCCTGAAGACGCTGACCGTGCTCGACGTCGCCTGCAAACTGCTCAAGCCGCGTGACATCCATGTCGATCTCGCCACGCTGCCGATCGACGATGCCGAGAGCTACCAGATGCTGGCGCGCGGCGAGGTGGTCGGCGTGTTCCAGGTTGAAAGCCAGGGCATGCGGCGCGCGCTGGTCGACATGCGGCCCGACCGCTTCGAGGACATCATCGCGCTGGTCGCGCTGTACCGCCCGGGCCCGATGGCGAACATCCCGACCTATTGCTCGCGCAAGCACGGCGACGAGGAGCCCGAATATCTGCATCCGGTGCTGGAGCCGATCCTGAAAGAGACGTTCGGCGTCATCATCTACCAGGAACAGGTGATGCAGATCGCGCAGGTGATGTCGGGCTATTCGCTCGGCGACGCCGACCTGCTGCGCCGCGCCATGGGCAAGAAGATCCGCGCCGAGATGGACAAGCAGCGCGACATCTTCGTCGCGGGCGCTGTGAAGAACGGCGTGCCGAAGGGGCAGGCCGAGACCATCTTCGAGCTTTTGGCAAAATTCGCCGACTACGGCTTCAACAAGAGCCACGCGGCGGCTTACGCGCTCGTGTCCTACCACACCGCCTATATGAAGGCGCATTATCCGGTGGAGTTCATCGCGGCGTCGATGACGCTTGATCTCAACAACACCGACAAGCTCTCCGAATTTCGCTCCGAGGCGCAGCGCCTCGGCATCAAGGTCGAGCCGCCGAACATCAATCGCTCGGGGGCGACCTTCGAGGTCGGCGACAAGACGATCTATTACGCGCTCGCCGCTCTGAAGGGCGTCGGCATCCAGGCGATCGACCAGATCATCGAGGAGCGCACCAAGAACGGGCTGTTCACCTCGCTTGCCGATTTTGCCGCGCGTGTCTCGCCGCGCGCGATCAACAAGCGCATCATCGAGAGCCTCGCTGCCGCCGGCGCCTTCGACACGCTGGAGCCGAACCGGGCCCGCGTCTTTGCCGGCGCGGATTCGATCCTCGCGGCGTGCCAGCGCGCGCATGAGGCCGCGACCATCGGTCAGAACGACATGTTCGGCAGCTCGGCCGACGCGCCGACCATCATGCTGCCGGCGATCGAGCCGTGGCTGCCGGCCGAGCGGCTGCGCCGCGAATACGACGCGATCGGCTTCTTCCTGTCGGGCCATCCGCTCGATGATTACGCCACCGTGCTGAAGCGGCTGCGGGTGCAGAGCTGGGCGGAATTTTCGCGCGCGGTGAAGACCGGCGCCACCGCCGGCAAGGTCGCGGCGACCGTGGTGTCGCGCATGGAGCGGCGCACCAAGACCGGCAACAAGATGGGCATCATGGGGCTGTCCGATCCGACCGGCCATTTCGAGGCGGTGCTGTTCTCCGAAGGCCTCGCGCAATATCGCGACGTGCTGGAACCGGGCGCCGCCGTGCTGCTCCAGCTCGGTGCCGAGCTTCAGGGGGAGGACGTCCGCGCCCGCGTGCTGCACGCCGAGCCGCTCGATGACGCCGCCGCCAAGACGCAGAAGGGCCTGCGCATCTTCCTGCGCGATACCAAGCCGCTGGATTCGATCGCCAAGCGTCTCGCCGGTCCCGAGATTGGGGCCTCGAACGGCGCCGCGCCAAAAATCGGCAGTCCGGGCTTGGCGCCGCGTTCCAATGGCGACGGCGAGGTCTCGCTGGTGCTGATGCTCGACCTCGAAACCGAGGTGGAGATGAAGCTCCCCGGCCGCTTCAAGGTCTCGCCGCAGATCGCCGGCGCGATCAAGGCGGTCGCGGGCGTGGTCGACGTGCAGCAGATCTAGCCGCCTTTGCGCATTGCGGTCCCGCGTTTTGTAAAGTTGTCATAACGGCTCGGTTGCAACCTTTCGCTGTTTCTGGCTAGCGTGCCCCGGGAAATGAAGTTTTGGGGGCATCTATGCTGAGACTGTGTTTGCTGCTGCTTGCCGTTGGTGCCGGGCTTGCGGGATGCGTGAGCGACCAGGTCGGAACCGACTTTGCTTCCGTGTCCCAAAAGATCGGTCCGCCGCGCGCGGGACAATCGCGGGTGGTCTTCTTGCAGGACAAGCGGCAAGGCCTGAGCATGGCGTTGTGCGCCTGCGAGGTGAAGCTCGACGGTACGCCGCTCGGCAAGGTCATCGCCGGAAAATATGCCTATGCCGATCGTCCGGCCGGCCGTCATGAATTGCTGGTCACCGAAGCGCTGTTCCCGGGCGACACCAAGCGCGAGATCGTGATGGAATCCGGCCGCACGCAGTTTTATCTGATCAAGAGCAGTCCCCGGCACGATGCCGCGACGGGCGGAGCGGTGCTCGGCGGCCTGATCGGGCTTGCAGCTGTTTCGGTCGCGACGGCGGGAGAGGCTAATCCGGGGCCGGCCGAGCTCGTTCCGCTCGACGAGGCGACCGCACGAACCAAGCTCGCCGAGCTGCAAGCCGTGGATTAAGATGCGGCGTGGCCGCTGCAGACATCATGCGAACGGCGGCTCGGAAGGGGAAACATGTGCGAAAAATGCGCTCGTGATGCCGCTGCCCAACGCGGGCCTTCGCGGAGATCGCTGATCCACCTGACCGTCTCCGCGCTCAGCCTGGCCGCCGTCGGCAGCGCTTTGGCCAAGGAAAGCAAGGCGCCGCCAAAACCGCAGAACGTGCTGTCGCCCGAGGCGTCGCTGAAGCGGCTGATGGAGGGCAATGCGCGCTATGTCGACGGCGTGACGCGGCGCCACGATTTCAAGCACGAGCGCGAAGCGCTCGCGGGCGGACAAAATCCGTTCGCGGCGGTGCTGAGCTGCGCCGACTCGCGCATCGCGCCGGAATATGCCTTCGACACCGGCCGCGGCGATCTCTTCGTCTGCCGCGTCGCCGGCAATTTTGCCGGCACCGAGACCATCGCCAGCCTCGAATACGCGGTCGCGGTTCTCAACGCGCCGCTGATCCTGGTGCTCGGCCATGATGCCTGCGGGGCCGTCGATGCGACGATAAAGGCGATCAAGGACAACAGCCCGCCGCCGGGACACATTCCTTCGCTGGTCGACGCGATTGCGCCTTCAGCCAAGGCTGCGATGCAGCAGGGTGGCGACGTCTTGGACAAGGCGATCCGGCAGAACGTGCTCGACAATGTCGCGAAGCTGAAATCGGCCGCGCCGATCCTCAATGCCGGCGTCGAGCAGGGCAAGCTGAAGGTCGTCGGCGGCATCTACCGGCTCACCACAGGCGCGGTCGACCTGGTCGCGCAAGCCTGAAGTTTGAAGGCCGAGGCCTCAAGGCTGAAGCTTATCTGGGCCTGACGCAAGACGTTGGGGCTGGCGGCACGCCACGTCGCCGCCTCAATCCGGGCCTTTCGTTCAAGTGCCGTTCAGCCGGCCGCGCCTCTGATGCGAGGTGATCACTCGACAACAATAACGGGCAAGCGAGCCATGCGCGGGACACCCAAGCTCTTCATCGCGTTCCTTCTGCCGATTCTGCTCCTTGCGATGGGCACGTTCGGCCCAGTGCGGGCGCAGCAGCCGGAGAAGCGCATCGCGCTCGTGGTCGGCAACGGCGCCTACGCCAAGTCGCCGCTGGCGACCACTGCGAACGACGCCGGCCTGATTGCGCAAACGCTGCAAGCGGCCGGCTTCGACGTGGTCGGCGCGCGCGATCTCGACGGCGATACGCTGCGCAAGAGCCTTCGCGACTTCATCCAGAAGGCGCAGGCCTCGGGCCCCGGCACCGTCGCGATGATCTATCTCGCCGGCTACGGCGTGCAGCTCGCCGGCGAGAATTATTTCATCCCGGTCGATTCCAACATCACCCGCGACACCGATGTTCCGACTGAAGGCTTGCGCCTCAGCGACTATCTCCGCCAGCTCGCGTCGATCCCGCTCAAGGCCAATATCGTCGTGCTCGATGCGGCGCGCGCGCAGCCCTTCATCGAGGGCGGCCAGGCGATCGCGAGCGGGCTTGCGCTGGTCGAGCCTGATCCGAACATGCTGATCGCCTTCAACGCGGCGCCCGGCACGGTGGCGCCCGAAGAGCCCGGGCCCTACGGCATCTACGCGCAGTCGCTCGCCGAAATGATCCGCACCGGCGGCCTGTCGCTGCCGGAGGTGTTCGACCGCGTTCGCCTGCGGGTCAACGAGGCCTCCAAGGGCGCGCAGGTGCCGTGGGACGAGCAGAAGGTCAGCTCGCAGTTCGCCTTCTTTGAGCGCGGGCCCGACGCGCCGCCGCCGCAGGCCGCACCCGACCAGGTCGCCGCGATCCGCAACAAGCCGATCCGCGATCTCGGCGCGCAGGATGCCTATGCAGCTGCGCTCGAGCGCGACACGCTGCCGGCCTATGAGGAGTTTCTCGCAGCCTATCCCGGCGATCCGCTGGCAAAACGCGTGGTGGCGATCGTGGCTGCGCGCCGCGAGGCGATCACGTGGCGGCGGACCTATCGGACCGATACGCCGGAAGCCTATTGGTCGTATCTGCACCGCTATCCGCGTGGCCCGCATGCGGGCGATGCGCGCCGGCGCCTCGCGATCCTCACTGCTCCGGTCGAGCCGCCGCCGGCCTTTGCGATGATCGACTATGACGTGCCGCCGCCGCCGCCGGAGGAGGTGGTCTATGTCGACCGTCCCGTGCTGCTGTTCGGCGATCCCGTGTTCGGCTTCGCGCCGCCACCGCCGCCGCCGGTCTATTATCTGCCGCCGCCGCCGCCCGACTTCATTGTGCTGCCGCCGCCGCTGCCGGTGGTCGGCCTGTTCGTGCTGCCGCAGCCGGTGTTCGTGCCGATCCCGCTGTTCGTCCGGCCGCCGCTCTATGTGGCGCCGCCGCCCAACAACATCATTTATCAGAACATCCACAACACCACGGTCATCAACACCGTGATCAACCAGGCGCCGGCCCCGCCGCCGGCCGGCAATGCCGCGGCTGCCGCGATCGTTGCGGCGAACGGGGCAGGCCGAGCCGGTGCGCTGACGCCGGTGCCCGGTGCCGTCAGGCAACAGGCAATGGCGATCCAAACCAATCCTGGTCAGCAGCTCAAGCCGAGCCAGGCCGCGTTCGTCAGCAACCCGACCGCCAAGCCGGCAGCGATGCAGGTGAAGCCGGTCAATGCCACATCGACCGCGGTCGCGCCGCCGCCGGCACCACCGGCCGGCCACGCGCTTCCGGTCCCGGGCACCCAGAACACGCCGCCCGCGCCGGCCGGTGCGGCGGGGCCGCAGCCAAACAAGCTCGCGCCGACGGCAACCGCGCCCGCCAATACCCTGCCGCAGGCCCATCCCAATGCGGCGATGGCGCCCGCCACCGCGACCGCCCCGGCTGGCGGCAGCCCAACGGCTGCGCCGACCTCCAAGCCGCCCGTGGCGGCGACGGCGCCCACGAGCGGGCCCTTGGAGCGCGCGAAAAAATCGACGGCGCATGAGCCGGCGACCACCGTGCCGTCGGTGACCCCGGCCGGCAAGCCGGCGGTAGCCTCGACCAGGCCGACTGTTCCGGTTTCGCCGCCACCGTCGGCTGCGCGGGAGCAGCTCAAGCCGCAGAATCAGCGAGTTACGCCGGCGCAGGCGGCAAAGCCTGCTCCGTCGGCGCGGCCTCAGGCGGTTGCGAGACCGCCGTCACCGCCACCCGCACGCGCGGCTGCCCCGCCGCCGCGGCCGGCGCCGGTTGCCGCCGCCCGGCCGTCCCCGCCGCCGGCAGCCCGACCGGCTCCGCCACCGCCGCCCCGGGTGGCCGCGGCGCCGCCGCGTCCGGCCGCTCCGCCGCCCCGCCCTGCGGCCCCGAAGAAATGCCCGCCGAACCAGCCCAAATGCTGAACGGCGCATCGGAACCCGTAGGAAGCCGGACCTAAAAGCAGGACTTGCGGAGGAGGGTGCCAAAACACCCTCTGGAGGCCCTTATTTCCTTGCTTCTGGCCGAAATGGCGCTATATAGCCGGCCATCTCACACGGAAGCATGGCTCACAAGGCCGTCCGGTGGCAGCCGGGGCGTCAACGCTCCGTCTTGCTCACACGCTTCCGGAGGAACCAACCGGAGAATTAGATCTATGGCGCTACCCGATTTCACTATGCGTCAGCTGCTCGAAGCTGGCGTGCACTTTGGTCACCAGTCTCACCGCTGGAATCCGAAAATGGCTCCGTTCATTTTCGGCACCCGCAACAACATCCACATCGTCGACCTTGCCCAGACCGTGCCGATGCTGCACGGCGCCTTGCAGGCCGTCAGCGACACGGTTGCCAAGGGCGGCCGCATCCTGTTCGTCGGCACCAAGCGCCAGGCGCAGGACGGCGTCGCCGACGCGGCCAAGCGCTGCGCGCAGTATTTCGTCAATTCGCGCTGGCTCGGCGGCACGCTGACCAACTGGAAGACGATCTCCGCCTCGATCAAGCGTCTGCGTCACCTCGACGAGGTGCTGGCCGGCGGCGAAGCCAGCTCCTACACCAAGAAGGAGCGCCTGACGCTCCAGCGCGAGCGCGACAAGCTCGACCGTTCGCTCGGCGGCATCAAGGACATGGGCGGCCTGCCCGACATGATCTTCGTGATCGACACCAACAAGGAAGACATCGCGATCCAGGAGGCCCAGCGCCTCAACATCCCGGTGGCTGCGATCGTCGACACCAATTCCGACCCGAAGGGCATCACCTACGTGGTGCCGGGCAATGACGACGCCGGTCGTGCGATCTCGCTCTATTGCGACCTCGTCGCCCGTGCGGCGATCGACGGCATCTCGCGCGCCCAGGGCGATTCCGGCATCGACATCGGGGCGTCGGCCCGTCCGGTCGCCGAAGAGCTGCCCACCACCGCCGGCTTCCAGGGCCTTGCCGGCCCGCGCGGCGCCGCCGACGACCTCAAGAAGCTCCCGGGCGTGTCGGGCGCGATCGAGAAGAAGTTCAACGACCTCGGCATCTTCCACTTTTGGCAGCTCGCCGAGCTCGACCACGACACCGCGCACACGATCGGCGAAGAAGTCGGTCTGCCAAGCCGTGCGGATGCCTGGGTGGCCAAGGCCAAGGCGCTGACCGCGGAAGCGGAATAGTCAAAAAGAGCGATGGGTTGGCCGGATAGACTCCGGCCACCATTTCAGTTGACGCGAATTCCTGAGATGGACCGCGGCGGGGCAATTCAGAGTGCCACGCCGCGGCAAACCGGCAGGCAAAAAGGATTTTCAACGATGGCAACGATCACAGCTGCGATGGTCAAGGATCTGCGCGAATCGACCGGCGCAGGCATGATGGACTGCAAGGCCGCGCTCACCGAGACCAGCGGCGACATGGAAGCGGCGCAGGACTGGCTGCGCAAGAAGGGCCTGTCCAAGGCTGCCAAAAAGTCGGGCCGCGTCGCAGCCGAGGGCCTGATCGGCGCGCTCACCAAGGGCACCAAGGGTGTCGTGGTCGAGGTCAATTCCGAGACCGACTTCGTCGCGCGCAACGGCCAGTTCCAGGGCCTCGTCAAGATGATCGCCCAGGTCGCCTTCGACGTCGGCGCCGATGCCGAGAAGATCAAGGCCGCCAAGGTCGGCGACGTCACGGTGGAAGCCGCGATCAATGACGCGATCGCCACCATCGGCGAGAACATGACGTTGCGCCGTGCTGCTTCGCTCGAAGTGAGCCAGGGCGTGGTGTCGCATTACATCCACAACGCAGTCGTCGAAGGCGCCGGCAAGATCGGCGTGATATTGGCGCTGGAATCGCCCGGCAAGGCCGACGAACTAGCCGTGCTCGGCCGCCAGCTCGCGATGCATGTCGCGGCCGCCAAGCCGTTGGCGCTGGATCCGACCGGCCTCGATCCGGCGGTCGTGAAGCGCGAGAAGGATGTGCTGGCCGACAAATATCGCCAGCAGGGCAAGCCCGAGAACGTCATCGAGAAGATCGTCGAGTCCGGCCTGAAGACCTACTACAAGGAAGTCTGCCTGCTTGATCAGGCCTTCATCCACGACAGCGGCAAGTCCGTTGCCCAAGCGGTGAAGGAAGCTGAGGGTAAGGTCGGCGGTCCGATCAAAATCGCGGGCTTTGTGAACTATGCTCTCGGCGAGGGCATCGAGAAGCAGGAATCGGACTTCGCGGCCGAGGTCGCGGCGGCCAGCGGCAAGAAGTAAGCGCCGGAACGTTCCTTCCGGCGTGCCGCCGGAAGCGGCGCCCGGACAAGGAAAGTGCTCATGACTGATCCGGTCTATCGTCGCGTCGTGATCAAGCTGTCCGGCGAGTATCTCGCGGGACAGCAGGGCTTTGGCATCGATCAGGCGACCATCGACCGCGTTGCGGACGATCTGATCGCCGCCCGGCATCTTGGCACCGAGGTCGCCGTGGTGATCGGGGGCGGAAATATCTTTCGCGGCGTCGAAGTGTCGTCCCGGGGCGTTTCTCGCACGACCGGCGACACCATGGGCATGCTTGCCACCATGATGAACTGCCTCGCGCTCGAAGCCACGATCGAGCGCAAGGGAACGCCGGCGCGCACCCTGTCGGCGTTCGTCATGCCGGAGATTTCGGAGCTGTTCACCCGCGCCGCGGCGCACAAATACCTTGCCGAGGGCCGAATCATCGTGCTCGGCGGTGGAACCGGCAATCCGTACTTCACCACGGACACGACGGCGGTGCTGCGGGCCGCCGAGATCGGTGCCGAGGCGGTGCTGAAGGCGACCAATGTCGACGGCGTCTACTCGGCCGATCCGAAGAAGGATCCGGCCGCGACGCGGTTCGACCGGCTGACGCATTCGCAGGCCATCGAGGGCGACTACAAGGTGATGGATGCGACCGCCTTCGCACTTGCCCGCGAGACGTCGCTGCCTATCATCGTGTTTTCGATCGCCGAGCCCGGTTCGATCGGCGCGATTCTGCGCGGCGTCGGCCACGGGACGATCGTCGCCGGCTGACGTCTCACCGGCCGCGCCCAAGGGGCAGGGCGCCGAGGCGGAGCAGGGGTTTTGGCCGGGATTTGAAGGAGAAACGAGATGGCCACGGGTAATTTCGACCTCAACGAAGTGAAGCGCCGCATGCAGGGCGCCGTCGCATCCCTCAAGCACGAGCTTGGCGGTTTGCGCACTGGCCGCGCTTCCGCGTCGATGCTCGATCCGGTCCAGGTCGAAGCCTATGGCAGCCACATGCCGCTCAACCAGCTCGCCACCGTGAGCGTGCCGGAACCGCGGCTGATCTCTGTGCAGGTCTGGGACAAGTCGATGGTCAAGCCGGTCGAGAAGGCGATCGTGGATTCCAATCTCGGCCTGTCGCCCGCAACCGAAGGCCAGGTGCTGCGCCTGCGCATTCCCGAGCTCAACGAGGAGCGGCGCAAGGAACTGGTCAAGGTCGCCCATAAATACGCGGAAGCCGCCAAGGTCGCGGCACGCCATGTCCGCCGCGACGGCCTCGATGTTCTGAAGAAGCTCGAGAAGAACCACGAGATGTCGGAGGACGATCAGAAGCGTCACGCCGACGAGGTACAGAAGGCGACCGACGGCACCATCGCCGAGATTGACCAGTTGCTGGCCGCCAAGGAAAAAGAAATCCTCACCGTCTAAAGCGCGATGAACCGTCATCGCGCTTTAGGTTATTGTTCGCGCATGATCTTCTCGGAAAACCGGTTCGTACTTTTCCGGATCATGCTTTGAGGCAAGCCTTCATGTCCAACGTCGCCGCGCCCGCCACGGAAGGACCCGACAGGTCCGAGGCGCCTGCGCATGTCGCCATCATCATGGATGGCAACGGGCGCTGGGCTGCTGCGCGCGGCCTGCCGCGCGCCGAAGGTCATCGCCGCGGCGTGGAGGCGTTGCGCCGCGTGGTGCGTGCCTCGCACGAGCTCGGCATCCGTTATCTCACCATCTTCTCGTTCAGCTCAGAAAACTGGTCGCGCCCGGCAAGCGAGATCGGCGATCTGTTCGGCCTCTTGCGCCGTTTTATCCGCAACGATCTCGCGAGCCTGCATCGCGACGGCGTCAAGGTTCGCATCATCGGCGAACGGGATGGACTGGAGAGCGACATCTGCGCGCTGCTCAACGAGGCCGAGGAACTGACGCGCGACAACAGCCGCCTGACGCTCGTCGTCGCCTTCAATTACGGCTCGCGGCAGGAGATCGCGAAAGCGGCGCAGGCGCTCGCGCGCGAGGTTGCCGAGGGCAAACGCGATCCAGCTTCAATTGACGCCGAGACGCTCGGGGCTCATCTCGACGCGCCCGACATTCCCGATCCCGATCTCATCATCCGCACTTCGGGCGAGCAGCGCCTGTCGAATTTCCTGATGTGGCAGGCCGCCTATAGCGAGCTCGTGTTCGTGCCGATCCACTGGCCCGATTTCGACAAGCCGGCGCTCGAGAGCGCGATCGCCGAATTTGCCAGGCGCGAGCGCCGTTTCGGCGGCCTGGTTGCGAAAACCGCCTCGTGAGCGAACCCGACGCCGCACCGGTGGGCTCTGCGCCTGCCCCGAGCAATCTCGTGATGCGGATCCTCGCAGCGCTGGTGCTGGCGCCGCTCGCCATTGCGCTGGCTTATGCCGGCGGTTGGCTCTGGGCACTCCTCGTCACCCTGGTGTCGATCGGACTGTTCGCGGAATGGCTGATGGTGGTGGGCGCGGGATCTGCTGCGCTGACCGCGTCCGGGACGGTCGTCATCGCCATCATGGGCTTCTGCGTCGCCTTCGGCGCGCTCAAGACTGCCGTGATCGCCGGCTTCGTCGGTGGCGCGATCGTGACGCTGATCGCGCGAGGCAAGTTCGTCTGGGCGGCCACCGGATTCGCCTACGCGTCCGCAGCGCTGCTGGCGTCGATCCTGGTTCGGCAGGATCTCGCGAACGGTTTTGCCGCGCTGATGTTCGTTTTGCTGGTGGTATGGGCGACCGATATCGGCGGCTATTTCGCCGGCCGCAGCATTGGCGGACCGAAACTATGGCCGCGCGTGAGCCCGAAGAAGACCTGGTCCGGAGCCCTCGGCGGTTTCACGGCGAGCCTCGCGGTCGCTGCCGGCTTTGCCGCCTGCGGGATCGGAAAAGCGGCGCCGCTGCTCATCATCAGCGCTATCCTGTCGGTGGTCTCGCAGCTCGGCGATCTCTTCGAATCCGCGGTGAAGCGGCGCTTCGGGGTCAAGGATTCCAGTCACTTAATTCCCGGCCACGGCGGACTACTGGACCGTCTGGACGGCTTTGTTGCGGCCATCCTGATGGCATGGATTATCGGCTTTCTCCGCCATGGTGTGCATAGCGCCGGAAGCGGTCTTATGGTTTGGTGAAGGTATGAGCGCAGTCCCTTTGCGTAACAACAAGCTCGCGGCGGCCGACATCCGCAGCGTCACCGTCCTCGGTGCGACCGGCTCGATCGGCGACAGCACGATGGACCTGATCCGCGCAGCGCCCGAGCGATATCGTGTCGAGGCGCTGACCGCGAACAGCAATGTCGAAGCGCTGGCCAAGCTCGCAAAGGAATTTTCCGCGCGCTTCGTCGCGATTGCAGACAGCACCAAGCTTGGCGCGCTCAAGGCAGCGCTTGCCGGCACGAGCACCGAATGCGGCGCCGGCGAAAGCGCGGTGATCGAAGCCGGCGCGCGCCCAGCCGATTGGGTCATGGCTGCCGTGAGTGGCGCGGCCGGACTGAAGCCAGCCTTGGCTGCGGTCGATCGCGGTGCCCATGTCGCGCTCGCCAACAAGGAATGCCTCGTCTGTGCCGGCGACTTCTTCATGCAACGCGCCGCGAAAGCCGGGGCCTGCATCCTGCCGGCCGATTCCGAGCACAACGCACTGTTCCAGGCGCTGAGCTCGGGCAACCGCGACGAGCTCGTCCGTGTCATCATCACCGCTTCGGGCGGCCCGTTCCGGACCTGGAAGAGTGCCGATATCGAGCAGGCGACGCTCGCCCAGGCGCTGAAGCATCCGAACTGGAGCATGGGCCAGAAGATCACGATCGATTCCGCCTCGATGATGAACAAGGGGCTGGAGGTGATCGAGGCGTCCTATCTGTTCGCACTGTCGCCGGACGAGATCGACGTGCTGGTGCATCCGCAGTCGATCATCCACGGCATGGTCGAGTTCTCCGACCGCTCGGTCGTCGCCCAGCTCGGCGCGCCCGACATGCGCACGCCGATCGCCCACTGCCTCGGCTGGCCTGACCGGATCAAGGGACCGGCGGCCAAGCTCGATCTGGCCAAGATCGGCCAGCTGACCTTCGAGGCGCCGGATTTCGAGCGGTTCCCCGGGCTTCGCCTGGCCTACGATTCGCTCCGGACCGGGAAGGGAGCGACCACCGTCTACAACGCCGCCAACGAGGTCGCGGTCGCCGCCTTCATCGCCGGCAAGATCCGGTTCGGCGCCATCGCCCGGCTGGTCGAGGCAACGCTCGAAGACTGGATCCGGGGCGGGAACCAGGCCCCCATGACGTCAGCGGATGATGCAATAAACGTTGACCATGTTTCTCGAAATAGAGCTGCCGCCCTATTGCCTCAAATTGCCTTAAAGGCATCCTAGATAATTCGGGGCCAGAGCCTTGCGGCGCTGGGTAAGGGGAATTGATGTCTGACTTTTTCGTCCATAGTTTCAATGCGTTGAGCCATGGGCTGCTCGGCTACGCGGTGCCCTTCCTGTTCGTCCTGACCATCGTGGTTTTCTTCCATGAGCTCGGCCATTTCCTGGTCGCGCGCTGGGCCGGCGTTCGGGTGTTAACCTTTTCGCTTGGCTTCGGACCTGAGCTGGTCGGCTTCAACGACCGTCACGGCACGCGCTGGAAGATCTCGGCCATCCCGCTCGGCGGCTACGTCAAGTTCTTCGGCGACGAGAGCGAGGCTTCGACCCCATCCGCCGAGACGCTGGCGGCGATGACGGAAGAGGAGCGCGCCGGCAGCTTCCACCACAAGAAGGTCGGCCCGCGCGCCGCGATCGTCGCGGCCGGCCCGATCGCCAATTTCATCCTCGGCGCGCTGATCTTCGCCGGCATGGCGTTGTACTACGGCAAGCCGAGCACGATCGCGCGCGTGGACGGCGTCGTGGCCGACGGTGCGGCGGCTGCGGCCGGCTTCAAGATCGGTGACGTGGTCGTGCAGATCGACGGCAAGCCGATCGAGAGCTTTGCCGACATGCAGCGAATCGTTGCGACGAACGCGGGTTCGGCGCTTGTCTTCCAGGTGAAGCGAGACGGCGCGGTCGTGTCGCTGACTGCCACGCCAGCGCTGCTGGAACGCAAGGATCCGTTCGGCAACAGCCATCGCGTCGGCGTGCTCGGCGTCGAGCACAAGTCTCAGGCTGGTGAAGCTTCAACCACGCCGGTCGGTGTCGGCGAGGCCCTCAAAATCGGAGTGGAGCAGGTCTGGTTCATCATCACCAGCACCTTCAAGTTCCTGGGCTCGCTGTTCATCGGAAACGGCAATCCGAACGAGGTCAGCGGCGTTCTCGGCATCGCCAAGATGTCAGGGCAGGCGGCCAGCGCCGGGTTCCAGTTCGTGATCAACCTCTGCGCCGTGCTGTCGGTCTCGATCGGCCTGCTGAATCTGTTCCCGATCCCGCTGCTCGATGGCGGTCACCTTATGTTCTATGCTGCGGAAGTGGTCCGTGGCCGGCCCTTGTCCGAGCGGACCCAGGAAATGGGATTCCGAATCGGGCTCGGTCTGGTGCTGATGCTGATGGTGTTTGCGACCTACAACGACATCCTGCGGATGGCCGCTTCCTGATAGGGGCTTTTTTATGGCGTTGCTCTTGGGCAACGTCTTGGATTGAAATTGGAATTGCGGCGCGCTCGGCCGTTTGCGGCGTCGGTGAAATTGGCTACAAGCGGCTTGAACTTGGGGAATCTTCCAGACTGGCGTTGGGGTTGGGTCTGGTACGGAATGATAAGGGCGCGTTGCGCATGAAGTTTGGACTGCGACTCCGGGGCGGCTTGCTTGCCACCCTGATCATGTTCGGCGCGCCGGTGGTTGCCCCGGTCGGGGCTGTTTTTGTGTCTTCTGCGCTTGCTCAGACCGTGCAGTCGATTTCCGTCGAAGGGAATCGCCGTGTCGAGGTGGAGACGATCCGCTCCTATTTCAAGCCCGGTCCCGGTGGTCGCCTCGATCAGGGTGCCATCGATGACGGCCTCAAGGCGTTGATCGAGACCGGCCTGTTCCAGGACGTCAGGATCAACCGTGGCCCCGGTGGCCAGGTCATCGTTTCCGTGGTGGAAAACCCGGTCATCGGCCGCGTCGCCTTCGAGGGCAACAAGAAGATCAAGGACGAGCAGCTCACCGCCGAGGTCCAGTCCAAGGCGCGCGGCACGTTCTCCCGCGCCATGGTGCAGTCGGACACGTTGCGAATCGCCGAGATCTACCGCCGCTCCGGCCGCTACGACGTCCGCGTCACGCCCGAGATCATCGAGCAGCCGAACAACCGCGTCGACCTGATCTTCACGGTCGAGGAGGGCGCCAAGACCGGCGTCAAGTCGATCGAATTCGTCGGCAACAACGCGTTCTCGTCCTATCGCCTGCGCGACGTCATCAAGACGCACGAATCGAATCTGCTGAGCTTCCTCGCCAGCAACGACATCTATGATCCGGACCGCGTCGAGGCCGACCGCGACCTGATCCGCCGCTTCTACCTGAAGAACGGCTTTGCCGACGTCCAGGTCGTGGCCGCGCTCACCGAATACGACCCGGAGAAGAAGGGCTTCCTCGTCACCTTCAAGATCGAGGAGGGCCAGCAGTACCGCGTCGGTACCGTCGATTTCCGCACCAGCATTCCCAATTTCGACGCAAGCTCGATGCGCTCCTTCTCGCGCGTCAATGTCGGCTCGCTCTACAACGTCGAATCGGTCGAGAAATCGGTCGAGGAAATGCAGATCGAGGCGTCGCGGCGCGGCTATGCCTTCGCCGTGGTGCGTCCGGGCGGCGACCGCAATTTCGATGCGCACACCGTGTCGGTGGTGTTCAACATCGACGAGGGCCCGCGCACCTATATCGAGCGCATCAACGTCCGCGGCAACACCCGCACGCGCGACTACGTGATCCGCCGCGAGTTCGATATCTCCGAGGGCGACGCCTATAACCGCGCGCTGGTCGATCGTGCCGAGCGCCGTCTGAAGAATCTCGACTACTTCAAGAGCGTGAAGATCACGACGGAGCCGGGCTCCTCCAGCGACCGCGTGATTCTGGTCGTCGATCTCGAGGAGAAGTCGACTGGCGACTTCTCGATCTCGGGCGGTTACTCCACGACCGACGGTGCGCTGGCCGAAGTCTCGGTGTCCGAGCGCAACCTGCTCGGCCGAGGCCTGTTCGCCAAGGCGGCGGTGACCTACGGCCAGTATGCGCGCGGCTATTCGCTGTCGTTCGTCGAGCCCTATCTGCTCGACTACCGCGTCGCGCTCGGTCTCGACTTCTATCAGCGCACCCAGCTGTCCAACAGCTACATCTCCTACGGCACCAAGACGCTGGGCTTCTCACCGCGCCTCGGCTTCCAGCTGCGCGAAGATCTGGCGCTCCAGCTGCGCTACTCGGTCTACCAGCAGGAAATCACGCTGCCGTACTACCTGGCGAACTGTAACAACGTCGTCGGATCGTCGGCCTTCAATCCGAGCCCGGCCTTTGCCAACCTCAACGGCATCGACCTGAGCTCGACCAACGGCCTCGGTTGCTACAGCGACGGTGAAGCCTCGCTGCCGGTGCGCAAGGAGCTTGCAAACGGCAAGACGCTGACCTCGGCGCTCGGCTACTCGCTGACCTACAACACGCTCGACAACAACAAGAACCCGACCGACGGCCTGCTCATCGACTTCAAGCAGGACTTCGCCGGCGTCGGCGGCGACGTCTCCTACCTGAAGTCCGTCGCGGATGCGAAGTACTACCAGTCGCTGGTGTCGGACCTCGTCGGCCTCGTCCATCTCCAGGGCGGCATCCTGACCAAGGTGGGCAACGACCTGCGCATGCTCGATCACTTCCAGATGGGTCCGAATCTGGTTCGCGGCTTTGCCCCGAACGGTATCGGTCCGCGTGACTTGAACCCCTATGGCACGCAGGACGCGCTTGGCGGCACCAAATACTGGGGCGCTTCGCTCGAATTGCAGATGCCGTTCTGGTTCCTGCCCAAGGAAGTGGGTCTGAAGGGCGCGGTCTATGCCGATGCCGGTGGTCTCTACGACTACCAGGGTCCGACAACGTGGGCGCTGACCAACGAAGTGACCACGACGAAGAACTCGAGCTGTACGCCATCGACGATCAATCCGGCCACGCCCGGCACCTGTACCGGCCTCGTCTACGACGACAGCCGCGTGATCCGGTCGTCGGTGGGTGTCGGCCTGATCTGGGCCTCGCCGTTCGGTCCGCTGCGCTTCGACTACGCGGTGCCGCTCACGAAGGGCAAGTATGACCGCACGCAGGAGTTCCGGTTCGGCGGCGGCACGACCTTCTAATTCGATCAACACGGCATGATCGGCCCCCGTCGCGGGGCCGGTGGCCAAAAAGATCGTGTTCAATCCAACAGATGAGGCATGATGCGGCCTGGTCGCTTCATGCCGAAGCCGGACCGCGACGGGGTGGAATGGCGCAACCGACTTTCTTCACAAAGCCGCCGGCGTCAGCGCTGGCTGACATTGCCGCGCTGACCAAGGCGCAACTGGTCGACCCCGCGCGGGGCGGTCACGTCATCACGGGCCTGGCCTCGCTCGACGAAGCCGGCCCGATGCACCTGACGTTTTTCGACAACCTCAAATATGCCGACGAGCTCAAGGCGACCAAGGCCGGCGCCTGCCTGGTGAGCCCGCGGTTCGAGAAACAGGTGCCCGCGCATGTAGCGGTGCTGCGGGTGGCGCAGCCGTTCCGTGCCTTCGTCGGGCTGGCGCGGCAATGGCACGGCGACGCGCTCAGGCCGCAATCCTGGGTCGGCAATGACGGCATCGCGCCGTCGGCCATCATCGATCCCACGGCGCGGCTCGAAGACGGCGTGGTCGTCGATCCGCTGGCCGTGATCGGCCCGGATGTCGAGATCGGCACCGGCACGGTGGTCGGCGTCGGCGCGGTGATCGGCCCCGGCGTCAAGATCGGCCGGGACTGCAATGTCGGCGCCCGTACGGCGATCCAGTGCGCCCTGATCGGCAACAACGTGCTGATCCATCCGGGCTGCTCGATCGGCCAGGACGGCTACGGCTTCATCTTCTTCGGCCCTGAGGGCCATCTGAAGGTGCCGCAGACCGGACGGGTGTTGATCCAGAACGATGTCGAGGTCGGCGCCGGCACGACGATCGATCGCGGGTCGCTGCGCGACACGGTCATCGGCGAGGGCACCAAAATCGACAATCAGGTCCAGATCGGCCACAATGTGACCATTGGCCGGCATTGCCTGCTGGCGGCCCAGATCGGCCTCGCGGGCAGCCTGACCATCGGCGACAACGTGGCGCTGGGAGCGAAGGTTGGCATCAACAACCACCTCAAGATCGGCGACGGGGCTCAGGTGACCGCCATGAGCGCCGTCAAGGACGACATCCCGCCGGGTGGTCGCTGGGGCGGGCATTTCGCCAAGCCGACCAAACAATGGTTCAAGGAGATCATCGCGGTGGAGCGTCTGGTGCGCGACAGCAAGGCCGATCCGAAGGACGAGGGACGGGAATGACGGAGGAATCGCCGATCAAGTTTGCGCTTGTGGACATCAACATGATCCTGCAAACGCTCCCGCATCGCTTTCCCATGCTGCTGATCGACCGCGTGATCAACATCCGCGCCGATTACAGCGGCATCGGCATCAAGAACGTGACGTTCAACGAGCCGGCGTTCCAGGGCCACTTCCCCGAGCGACCGGTCTATCCGGGCGTGATGATGATCGAGGCGATGGCGCAGACGGCGGGCGTGATCGGCATCAAGTCGGTCGAGGGCACCGAGAAGCCGCGCGCGGTGTATTTCCTCACCATCGACAAGTGCAAATTCCGCAAGCCCGTGCTGCCCGGCGACACCATCGAGTATCACATGCACTCGCTCGGCCGCCGCAAGACCATGTGGTGGTTTCACGGCGACGCGAAGGTCAACGGCCAGGTCGTCGCGGAAGCCGATGTCGGGGCCATGCTGACGGACTGACGCGGCGAATGGCGAATAGGGAGTAGCGAATCGAAAGTGGACTATTCGCTGCCCCCTATTCGCCATTCGCCTTGAAACACGCCGAGATCATACGTCACTGGACAGATCGGGCGAAGTCGCGCTAACCACCGGAAAGTTAGGCGATTTCAACACATAAGCAGACCTTTTTGATGAGTAAGATCGACCCCAGTGCGCGGGTGGAAGACGGTGCCATGATCGGCGAGGGCACCGAGATCGGGCCCTATTGCATCATTGGCCCGCACGTCATGATCGGCAGGAATTGCAAGCTGATCGGACATGTGCACGTCACGGCACAGACCACGATCGGCGACGATTGCACCATCTACCCGTTTGTCTCGCTCGGCACGCCGCCGCAGTCGCTTGGCTATCGCGGCGAGCTGACGAAGCTGACGATCGGTTCTGGCTGCACCATCCGCGAATCCGTGACCATGAACGCAGGTACCGTCGCGGGTGGCGGCATCACCACCGTGGGTGACCGCGGCTACTTCATGAACTGTAGCCATGTCGGCCACGACTGCCACGTCGGCAACGACGTGATCTTCGCGACCTCGGCGACGCTTGGCGGCCACGCCGAAATCGGCGACTTCGTCTTCATCGGCGGCCTGTCGGCCGTGCACCAGTTCACCCGCATCGGGCCGCAGGTCATGGTTGGCGGCGTGTGCGGCGTGCGCGACGACATCATTCCGTTCGGCCTTGCCAACGGCCAGTATGCCGTGCTCGAGGGCCTCAATCTTGTCGGCATGAAGCGACGCAAGTTCACCAAGCAGCGGCTGGCGACGGTGCGCGCGTTCTACCAAAAACTCTTCCATGGCCCCGGCACGTTCGCCGAGCGGCTGGAGACCGTGCGGCCGCTCGCCGGCGAGGATCCCGCGATTGCCGAAATCCTCGGCTTCATCGGCAAGGGCAAGCGCCCGCTCTGTCTTCCCGCCATCGAAAAGTGATCCTGGAGATGGCCGCGGACATGACATCGGCGGCTTCCGAGATTTCATCGCCGGTCGGCGTGGTCGCAGGCGGCGGCGCCATGCCGTTCGCGGTTGCCGAGTCGCTCGCCGCGCGCGGCATCACGCCGGTGCTGTTTCCGCTGCGCGGGGCCTGCGATCCGGCGCAGGTGGACAAATTCCGTCACCGCTGGATCTCGGTCGGCCAGCTCGGTCGCGCCATGCGGCTGTTTCGCGAGGAAGGCTGCCGCGACCTGATCTTCATCGGCACGCTGGTGCGTCCCTCGCTCTCGGAGATCCGCTTCGACGTCAAGACGCTGCGGCTGCTCGGCAACGTCATCCGCGCCTTTCGCGGCGGCGACGATCATCTCTTGTCCGGCGTCGGACGCATCCTCGAGCAGGACGGCTTTCGCATGGTCGGCATCAAGGATGTTGCGCCCGATCTCTTGATGCCCGAGGGCTGCATTACCCGTGCGTGGCCGGCCGACAACGCCAAGGGCGATATCGAGCGCGGACGCGCGGTGCTGACCGCGCTCGGGCCGTTCGACATTGGCCAGGCCGTCGTCGTGATCGACGGCCATGTGGTGGCGGTGGAGGACATCGAGGGCACCGACGCGCTGCTCGCGCGCGTCGCGCGGCTGCGCGATGAGGGCCGCATCCGCGCCGCCACCGGGCGGGGCGTGCTGGTGAAAGCGCCGAAGAGGGGGCAGGATCTGCGATTCGACCTGCCGACGATCGGCCCGCGTACCATCGAGCGCGTCGCAGCCGCCGGCCTTGCCGGCGTTGCCGTCATCGCCGGCAACACCATTGCCGCCGAGCCGCAGGCAATGATTGCGCTTGCGGACGCAAAATATCTCTTCATCATCGGCCTGCCGGCGTGATGCAAAGCCGCGATCCCAAGCGAAAGATCTTCCTTATCGCGACGGAGGAATCCGGCGACCGGCTCGGCTCGGCCCTGATGAAGGTGCTGCGCCAGCGGCTCGGTGACGGCGTGCAATTCGTGGGCGTCGGCGGCCGCACCATGGCCCGTGAGGGCCTGGAGACGCTGTTTCCGATCGACGAGCTCTCGATCGTCGGCTTCGCCGCGGTGGTGCAGCAGCTGCCAAAGATCCTGCGTCTGATCCGCGAGACCGTTGATGCGGTGACGGAGGCGGCACCCGACGCACTCGTCGTCATCGACAGCCCCGATTTCACCCATCGCGTCGCCCGCCGCGTGCGCGCGAAGAATCCCGCGATCCCGGTCGTCGACTATGTCTCCCCCTCGGTCTGGGCCTGGCGGCCGGGCCGGGCCCGCGCCATGCTCGGCTATGTCGATCACGTGCTCGGCCTGCTGCCGTTCGAGCCGGAGCAATACCGCAAGCTCGGCGGGCCGCCGTGCAGCTATGTCGGCCATCCCCTGATCGAGCAATTGCCCTCGCTGCGGCCGAACGCCGAGGAGCAGAAGCGCCGCGATGTCGACCCGCCGGTGCTGCTGGTGCTGCCCGGCAGCCGCCGCAGCGAGATCCGGCACCATCTCGAGGTGTTCGGCGCAACGATCGGCCGGCTCCAGGCCGAGGGCCGGGCCTTCGATCTGATGTTGCCGACCATGCCGCATCTCGAAAAGACCGTCCGCGAAGGCCTCGCGAGCTGGCCGGTCCAGCCGCAGATCGTGATTGGGGAGGCAGAGAAGCGCGCCGCCTTCCGCATCGCGCATGCGGCGCTGGCAAAATCCGGCACCGTGACTCTGGAGCTCGCTTTGTCAGGCATTCCGATGGTGACGGCGTATCGCGTCGGCGGGATCGAGGCCTTCATCCTGCGCCGCGCGATCCGCGTCTCCTCGGTGATCCTCGCCAATCTCGTGATCGGCAAGGACGTCATTCCGGAGTTCTTGCAGGAAGACTGTACGCCGGGGAAGCTTGCGCAGGCGCTCGCCGAGGTGCTGACCGATACGCCCATGCGCCGGCAACAGGTTGACGCGTTCGCCCAGCTCGACTCGATCATGTCCACCGGCAACAAATCGCCGAGCGTGCTTGCCGCCGACATCGTGCTCGCGACGATGCGGAAGGGGAAGCGCATCGGCTAGCCAAGCCCGCCATCGACCTGAAAACACTGGCGCGTGATACGCTGGCTGTCGTCGGATGCGAGGTACAGCGCCATGTTGGCGATGTCGTCGGGCGTCACCGCATCGGGAATGGCCTGGCGGGTGCGCAGCTCGGCGATGGTCTGTTCGTTCGGATACCACAGTCGGCGCTGCCGCTCGGTGATGACCATCCCCGGCGCAATCGCGTTGACGCGGATGCGGTCGGGGCCGACCAGCCGTGCCAGTGAGTTGGTGAAGCCGACGATCGCAGCCTTCGCCGCGGCGTAGACCGGCAGCGCCGGGGCGCCGCGCATCCACGCGATCGACGACATGTTGATGATCGAGCCGCCGCCGCGGGCCTGCATCTGCGGCACCGCGGCCTGGGCGGCGAAGAAGACGTGCTTGAGATTGACGCCGACCATCCAGTCGAATTCCGCCGGCGTTACGTCGGCCAGCACCTGGCGCTGGTCGTTGGCGGCATTGTTGACGAGGACCGCGGCATCGCCGAGTGCCCTGTGAACCTTGGCCATCGCGGCGCGGAGGGCGTCGATGTCGAGAAGGTCGCAGGGCACGAACAGCGGGGCAGCGCGGGAACTTCCTGCCAGTTCTCGCGACAGCGCTTCGCCGGTCTCCGCATCGACGTCGAGAAAAGCGACGCGCGCACCTTGGCCTGCGAAAGCGCGGACGAAGGCGGCACCGATGCCGCTGGCGCCTCCGGTGATCAGCACCACGCGGTCCGCGAGGCCGGCATAGCTCGTCTGGGTCATGCGATCAGTCGCTCCGTCTCTGGGTCGAACAGGCAAAGGCGGCGGGTATCGAGGGCGAACGGAGCCGGGCTTCCCGGTGTCGGGCGGATGTCGGGCGAGATGCGCGCCTGGGCGGGCTCGCCGCCGAGCCGGAGCAGGACGATGGTCTCAGCGCCAGTGGGCTCGACCATCTCGACTGGCGCGGTAACGAGGACGGGCGGCTCGCCTGAGAAGACGCGGCCACCCTCGGCGATGCATTCCGGCCTGATCCCGAATACCACTTCGCGGCCGACATAGGAGGCGGCCGCGTCGCAGTTCCGGAGACGGATCCGAACCTCGTCCGCTCGTCCGGCGCCGATCACGGCCACCAGACCGGCGGCGTCGGCCTCGAGCCGCGCCGGCATCGTGTTCATCGGCGGCGAGCCCATGAAGCGGGCGACGAACAGATTGGCCGGGTAACGGTACACGGTGTCGGGGTCGGCGAATTGCTGCACCACGCCCCGGTGCATCACGGCGATGCGGGTTGCCATCGTCATCGCCTCGATCTGGTCGTGGGTGACATAGACGATCGTGGCGCCGATGCGCTGATGCAGCCGCTTGATCTCCATCCGCATCTCGACCCGCAATTTTGCGTCGAGATTGGAGAGCGGCTCGTCGAACAGGAAGAGCAGGGGATCGCGCACCAGCGCCCGGCCCATCGCCACACGCTGGCGCTGGCCGCCGGAGAGTTGGGACGGCTTGCGGCCGAGCAGGGGCTCGATCTGGAGCAGCTTGGCGACGTTCGCCAGCGCCTTGTCCTGCTCTGCCTTCGGCACGTGGCGACATTCCATACCGAAGGTGATGTTCTGGCGCACCGTCATGGAGGGATAGAGCGCATAGGACTGGAACACCATGGCGATGTCGCGCTCCTTGGGCGGGACGTCGTTGACGACGCGTCCGCCGATCTCGATCGTTCCGTCGCTCGGACGATCGAGGCCGGCGACGATGTTGAGCAGGGTGGACTTGCCGCAACCGGACGGTCCGACCAGCACGGTGAATTCGCCGCTCTCGATATCGAGGTCGATGCCCTTCAGCACCTCCAGATTGGCGTAGCGCTTCGACAGGGCGCGAATGCTCAGTGCTGCCATGACACATCCATCATTTCACAGCCCCGGCAGTGAGGCCGCGCACGAAATACCTGCCGCCAAAGAGATAGATCAGCAAAGTGGGCAGCGCCGCGATGATCACCGCAGCGCTCTGCACGCCGTGCTGCGGGATATCTGCGATTGCGGCAGAGAGCGCGATGAGGGCGGCCGTGACCGGCTGCTGCTGGCCGGTGGTGAATGTCACGCCATAGAGGAATTCGTTCCAGATGTGCGTGAACTGCCAGATCACGGTGACGATCAGGATAGGAGACGAGAGCGGCAGAATGATGCGCCAGAAGATACGAAAGAAGCCGGCACCGTCGATGCGCGCGGCCCTGATCAATTCATGAGGAATGGCGACATAGTAGTTCCGGCAGAACAGCACGGTGAAGGAGAGTCCCTGGATCGTGTGGATCAGCACGAGACCGGTCAGCGTATTGATGAGACCGATGTCGCGCAGCACGATGGTCCAGGGCAAGAGGCGCATCTGCTGGGGGAGGAAGAGGCCAAGCGTCACGATGCCGTAGATCCAGCCATCGCCGCGAAAACGCCAGAGCGAAACGGCGTAGCCGGCAATCGCACCGAGCAAGGTCGAGAAGATCGTCGCGGGGATCGTGACGAGCGCGGAGTTCAGCATGTACGGCCGGATGCCGGCGCAGGTCTCGGCGACGCAGAAGCCGCTCCAGGCCTTGGCGTAGTTGTTCCAGGCCAGGTGTTGCGGCCAGCCGATCATCGAACCCTGCGCGATCTCCTCGTTGGTGCGGAGCGAGTTCAGCACGACAACAACCAGGGGCGCGAGATAGGCTGCCGCGAATAAAGACACGACGAGATAGATCAGAACGCGGCCCGGCGCGAAGGTTGAGTCACGCATGGGCGGCCTGCCGTCGCTGGACATAGCGCCAGGCCGCATAGGGCAGCAGCACGGCGAGAAGAATGAGCAACATGAGCACCGCCGCCGCCGCTCCCCGGCCGAGCTGGCTGCGCTGGAACATCAGGTCGTAGACGACGAGGGCCGGCAGCTGGGTCGCGATGCCGGGTCCGCCATTGGTGAGGGCGCGGACGAGGTCGAAGGCCGAAATCGCGAACTGGAGCTGGACCACGACGACGGTGATGGTAATTGGCCAGAGCGTCGGCAGAATGACGCGCCAATAGGTTCGGATCGGTCCGGCGCCGTCGATCTGCGCGGCCTTGATGATGTCGGCGTCGACGGAGCGGAGGCCTGCCAGGAACAGCGCCATGGCGAAACCGGAGGATTGCCAGATCGCGGCGATGACAATCGTCCAGATGGCCTTGTCGCGATTGACCAGCCAGTCGAAATGGAAGGAGGCCCAGCCGAGGTCATGGGCGAGCTTCTCGATCCCGATGCCGGGATTGAGCAGCCAGCTCCAGACCGTGCCGGTGACGACGAACGACACGGCGAGGGGGTACAGGAAGATGGTCCGCAGCACGTTCTCGGCGCGAATGCGCTGATCGAGCAGGATCGCAAGCAAGAGGCCCGTGATCAAACTCAGCAGCACGAAAGCGATGCCGAACAGCAGCAGATTGTCGAAGGCGATCTGCCAGTTCCGCGATGCCAGGACTGCGTTGTAGTTGCGCAGGCCCACCCAGCCCGAGACCGGAATGAGGGTGGAGGGCGTGAACGAAATCCAGATCGTCCAGATCGAAAACGAAATGAGGTGTGCCGCGGACAGGAGCAGCGGCACCCAGATCATCAGATATTCAGGTAGCCGGCGCACCATCTCGGATGTCGCCGGCCGCGCTGGTGTCGAGGCGAGGCTGCTCAACGTGATCCCTCGACGGCCTCGGCGAGGCGCGTGACCGCCTGCTCCGGTGTGATCGTCTTGTTCTTGGCGTATTCGGTGAGCACGTCGATCATCGCTGCGGTCAGGCCGTTTTCCTGCGCCATGTTGTGCGCGAGGCTGAGGACGGCCTGATTGCTGGCGACGGCGTCCTTCAGAGCGGCAGCCGTCCGCCGTTGACCGTCCGACCAGCCTTCACCGGAAAGATCGACGTCGGTGCGCACGGGGATCGATCCGGTGATCTGCGAATACATGGTCTGAATGGCCGGATCCATGACGAGCTGGGCCATCAGCGTCTGACCGGCCTGGAGGTCTGCCTCCTTGCGCTGCCAGAAGATGAAGGCATCGGCGTTCAGCAGGAAAACCGGCTTGCCATTGTCGCTGGGGCCCGGCGCGATGGTGTAGTCGTCGAACTTGAAGCCGGCGTTTTTCAAAACGCCCTGGGCCCAGCCGCCCATGATCAGCATGCCCATCTCGCCGTCGACGAAGCGCTTCAGATTGGTGGCATAGGGTTGGGCGCCGACATTGGGGTCACACCAGTCGGCGATCTTGCGCGTCTGCGCGAAGGCCGCCTTGATCTCGGGGCCCTCCAGCGCTTTCTTGTCGAGATTCATGAGGGCGGCGCGGTATGCCGTCGGGCTGATGCCGGCAAGAGAAGCCTCGAATTTTTGCCCGTCGTCGGGGCGGGTACCGCCGTTGGCGAGGGGATAGGTCATTCCGGCCGATTTCATCTTCTCGGCAAGCTCGTTGAAGTCGGCCCAGGTGACGGGGATCTTGTCGGCCTTGGCCTTGTCCATCCCGCGCTTGGAGAGAAACAGCATGTTGGTGCTGTAGATCTGCAGCGGCAGCGCGATCCACTTGCCGCCCGGCTTGTGCAATTTTGCAAGGTCCGGTGCGACGACCTTTTCATAGCCGGCGGCAGCGACGACGGCGTCGAGATCGACGGTCGGCGCAATCTTCGACCAGGCCGCAATCTCGGGGCCCTTGAGCTGCGAGCAGGCCGGCGGATCGCCGGCGATGATCTGGGCGCGCAGCTTGTTCATCATCTCGGTGGTGAAGCCGGGGACGGGCGAGTGCTGCCAGACGCCGCCCTTCTCCTCGAATTTCTTGCCGAGCGCCGTGATCGCCGCCCCATCGCTGCCCGCGGACCATTGCGAGATCGCGGTCAGGCGCGGCTTGACCGCGCCTTGCGCGCGGGCAAAGGCCGGCAGTGCGAGCGCGGCAGCAGATCCAGCGAGCAGACGGCGCCTTGTTGTCGTGATCGGCATGGCAAGTTCCTCCCGGGTGTGAACTTTGCGGCTCGCGCGAGCCGCGCGTGGCTCAGGGCATGTCAGGCAGCCTCCGTCGATGCGGCGGCCATGCCGCCACATCTCGCCAGGCAGAAGGCGGCGAAGGCCAATGCGGCTTGCGGATCATTGCCGTTCGAGGGCGGCACGAAGGCGAGCGACACCTGCGCCAGTTTCCGGCCGCCGAGCAGGCAGGCGTCGATCCCGTCGATAACGGCCTTGCGATCCTCCTCGTCGAGCAGCGACGGCCAGCCGCTGATCGCGACCCCGCGGCAGGGTTTGACGTTGAGCGTGTTGCCGATCGCGAGTCCCAGTCGGAACAGCCGTTGGCGCAGCTCCTGGCGTACGCGCGATGTGAGGGGGACAGCGGTCACCCATTCGTTGCCGAACGCGAGCAACTCGGCCTCGCGCAGGCCAAGAAGCTCGGCCAGCGCCGGCAGCGACGTATAGGCTTCGACACAGCCGTGATGGCCGCAGCGGCAGCGGGGGCCTTCGGTTCCGAACACCATGTGGCCGAGCTCGACCGGCTGGAGCGCGTCGTCCTCGATGGGATCGTCCATCCAGGTTCCCGCAACGCCCTGGCCGACGAAGACGAACAGATGCGCGCCGCTGAACGGATAGCTTTCCGTGCGGCAACGATGAAAGGTGGCGTGCGCCACCACCGAATTGGTGAAGGCGACCGGTACGTCCGCAAACAGCTCGCCGGACATGTCGCTGATGCGTCCGACGTCGCAGGGAATGATCGGGTTGCCAAACTCACTCAGGCGCCCGAGGCCTGGAACGGTGACGCCGATCTGTGCGAGCCTGATGCGGCGGCGCCGCGTCCAGTCGCGCAGCAAGGCCAGCGCTTCGCCAAACACCCGGCCGACGGTTTCGACGGTGGGCCTCTTCGGCAGCGGGACGCGCTCGGTGTAATGCAACTCGCCCGACAGGCCGCCAACGCCGACGCTGAGCCATTGACCGGTCAGCTCGAGGGCCGCAAGTGCCACCGTTGCGTCGAGCGACACGAGACCGGTCGGGCCGCCGACATAGGGGGCAGGGCGCCGTACTTCCTCGATCAGGCCTTCGGCCTTCAGGTCAAACAGGATGCGCGACAGGCTCGCCTCGGACAGGCGCACGGCCTTGGCCAGCGGCGGCCGGAACGAGCCGCCCGACTGGAGCAAGTGAGTCAAAATGGCGGCGCGCGTCTGCCGCCGACTTCTCGGCTGCTCCGGCATTTCCATCCCTGTCGTCATTCTTACTTAGTGTAAGAATTTGCGCGCGGAGCGTTTCGACTGTCAAGCATTAGCCGGCGCAATGCATCGACTTGTTGTTGTGCGCGGCAGCAAGAACGCCGAGGTTCGATCGGTTTCGTAGGCATCCGTACAAACAAAAAACGGCGCCATCTTGCGATGGCGCCGTTTCGAGAGCCGTAACGGCCGATCTTACTTGCGGTCGCCGATCTTCACGTAGTCGCGGCTGGTGACGCCGGTGTAGAGCTGGCGCGGACGGCCGATCTTCTGCTGCGGATCCTCGATCATCTCGCTCCACTGGCTGATCCAGCCGACGGTGCGGGCGACCGCGAACAGCACGGTGAACATCGAGACTGGGAAGCCCATCGCCTTCAACGTGATGCCCGAATAGAAGTCGACGTTCGGGTAGAGCTTGCGGTCGATGAAGTACTGGTCGCTGAGCGCGATCTTCTCGAGCTCGAGCGCCACCTTCAGCATCGGATCGTCGCCATGGCCGGTCTCCTTGAGCACGGCGTGACACATCTTCTGCATGATCTTGGCGCGCGGATCGTAGTTCTTGTAGACGCGGTGACCGAAGCCCATCAGGCGGACTTCGCTGTTCTTGTCCTTCACCTTGGCGATGAACTCGGGGATCTTGTCCACGGTGCCGATCTCGGCGAGCATCGCGAGCGCTGCTTCGTTGGCGCCGCCATGCGCCGGGCCCCACAGGCAGGCGATGCCGGCGGCGATGCAGGCGAACGGGTTGGCGCCGGAGGAGCCGGCGATGCGCACCGTCGAGGTTGAGGCGTTCTGCTCGTGGTCGGCATGCAGGATGAAGATCTTGTCCAGCGCTTCCGCAAGCACCGGGTTGATCTTGTACTCCTCGCACGGCACCGCGAAGCACATGTTGAGGAAGTTCTGGGCGAAGCCGAGCGAGTTCTTCGGATAAACGAAGGGCTGGCCGATGGTGTATTTGTAGGCCATCGCGGCCAGCGTCGGGATCTTGGCGATCATGCGCATGGAGGCGATCATGCGCTGCTTCGGATCGTTGATGTCGGTGCTGTCGTGATAGAACGCGGCCAGCGCGCCGACGGAAGCGACCATCACCGCCATCGGATGGGCGTCGCGGCGGAAGCCCTGGAAGAAGCGGGCCATCTGCTCGTGGACCATCGTGTGATGGATCACGCGGTCGTCGAAATCCTTCTTCTGCGCCGCGGTCGGAAGCTCCCCGTAGAGCAGCAAATAGCAGGTCTCGAGGAAGTCGCCGTTCTCGGCGAGCTGCTCGATCGGGTAGCCGCGGTATTCCAGCACGCCCGCGTCGCCGTCGATATAGGTGATCTTGGACTGGCAGCTCGCGGTCGAGGTGAAGCCGGGATCGTAGGTGAACAGCCCGGACTGGCCGTAGAGCTTGCCGATATCGATAACGTCGGGCCCGACGCTGCCACTGTGGATCGGGAGATCGTAGTTCTTGTTTCCAACCGTCAGCGTGGCGGTCTTATTGCTTGATTGTGCGTCCATCAGAGGTCCCCGATGTAAGGTGAAACGGGCCGGACCCGGAAGGCCCCGATGACATGGTGGGGCAGGCCGGATATTCCAGAAGGTACGGCCAAGATGGGTATATTATTGCTGTGTGCGCTGCAAGATGGCGCCGTGCATGCTCGACTTACGTCGTAGCTAGTCCTTGGCCTGATCCTTGAGCCTGCCCAGACTTTCCTGGCGTCCCAGCACGTCCAAAACCTCGAATATGCCAGGCGAGGTCGACCGGCCCGTCAGCGCGGCCCGCAAAGGCTGGGCGACCGCGCCGAGCTTGAGACTGTTTTCCTCGGCAAAGGCACGCAACGCGGCTTCCGCCGAAGCCGCGTTCCAGGTCTCCACATTCTCCAGCGCGGAATGAAGCTGGCCGATCAGCTTGCGGTTCTCAGGCGTCAGCAGGGCTGCGGCCTTGGGATCAAGCTCCAGCGGCCGGTCGGCGAAGATGAAATAGGCGCTGTCGATCAGCTCGATCAGTGTCTTGGCGCGCTCCTTCAGGGCCGGCATGGCCTTGAGCAACTGGGTGCGCGTGGTGTCGTTTAACTTGGCCTTAATGTCGTCGCGACACGGCACGACGTGGTCGAGCACGTCCTCGAACATCTTCACGAGTGATTGATCGTCGGCGTGGCGGATGTAATGGCCGTTGAGGTTTTCGAGCTTGGCGAAGTCGAAGCGCGCCGCCGCCCGGCCGACATTGGCGAGATCGAACGCCGCGATCATCTCCTCGGTCGAGAAGATCTCCTGGTCGCCATGGCTCCAGCCGAGCCGGACCAGGTAGTTGCGCAGCGCAGCCGGCAGGTACCCCATGGCGCGGTAGGCATCGACGCCGAGCGCGCCATGGCGCTTGGAGAGTTTTGAGCCGTCCGGGCCGTGGATCAGCGGAATGTGGGACATGCTCGGCAGTGCCCAGCCCATCGCATCGTAGATCTGTTTCTGGCGCGCGGCGTTGATCAGATGGTCATCGCCGCGAATGACGTGGGTGACACCCATGTCGTGGTCGTCGACCACCACCGCGAGCATGTAGGTCGGGTTGCCATCGCCACGCAGCAGGACGAGATCGTCGAGATTCTCGTTCTGCCAGACCACGCGGCCCTGGACCTGGTCCTCGATCACGGTCTCGCCGGTCTGCGGCGCGCGCAGACGGATAGTGGGCTTGACGTCGGACGGCGCCGTTGCCGGGTCGCGGTCGCGCCATAGGCCGTCATAGAGGCGGGTGCGGCCCTCTGCGCGCGCCTTCTCGCGCATGGCGCTGAGCTCCTCGGCGGTGGCGTAGCAGCGATAGGCCTTGCCGTCGGCGAGCAACTGCTCGGCGACCTCGCGGTGACGGGCGGCGCGGCTGAACTGGTAGATGACGTCGCCATCCCAGCCGAGCTCGAGCCATTTCAACCCGTCGAGGATGGCGCCGATCGCAGCTTCGGTGGAGCGCTCCCGGTCGGTGTCCTCGATCCGCAGCAGCATCTTGCCGCCGTGCTTTTTCGCATAGAGCCAGTTGAACAGCGCCGTGCGTGCGCCTCCGATATGGAGGAAGCCGGTCGGGGAGGGAGCGAAGCGGGTGACGACGGAATCGGACATTCTTGGCAGGGCCTATGCATTGGAGGCGGTGGTATATAACAGGACCGGAGCATAACTAAAGCCCGGCAGCGGACCGCTTAGGGCCTTGCTTAAGCCCTTGGCTCAGCCAAGCAAATTTGGCAGAAGGGCCGCTGATTTCCCTACAGGATTTTAGGATGAGCATAGAACCGGTGGCGACTGAGGTTGGGCGCGATTTCATTCGTGACATCATCCAGGCCGACCTCGACCAGGCCAAGTACACGGAGATCGTGACCCGGTTCCCGCCGGAGCCGAACGGCTACCTCCATATCGGCCACGCCAAGTCGATCGCGCTCAATTTCGGCATCGCCCAGGAGTTTCCGGGCCGCTGCCATCTGCGCTTCGACGACACCAACCCGGTCAAGGAAGAGCAGGAATATATCGATTCCATCCAGGCCGACGTGCACTGGCTCGGCTACGACTGGGGCAAGAACCTGTTCTACGCCTCGGACTATTTCGACCGCCTGTACGAATGGGCGGAGAAGCTGATCCGCGACGGGCTCGCTTATGTCGACGACCAGTCCCAGGAGGAGATCCGGCTCGCGCGCGGCACGCTGACCGAGCCCGGCAAGAACTCGCCGTTTCGCGACCGCACGGTGGACGAGAACCTCGACCTGTTCCGTCGCATGAAGGCCGGCGAATTTCCGAACGGCGCGCGCGTGCTGCGGGCCAGGATCGACATGTCCTCGGGCAATATCAACCTGCGCGATCCCGTGCTCTACCGTATCCTGCATGCGCACCATCCGCGCACCGGGACCAAATGGAGCATCTATCCGAGCTACGACTATGCCCACGGCCAGTCGGACGCGATCGAGGGCATCACGCATTCGATCTGCACGCTCGAGTTCGAGGACCACCGGCCGCTCTACGACTGGTTCATCGAGAAGCTGCCGGTGCCGTCGAAGCCGCATCAGTACGAAATGGCGCGGCTCAACCTGACCTACACGCTCTTGTCCAAGCGGGTGCTGACCCAGCTGGTCCGCGACGGCCATGTCGCGGGCTGGGACGATCCGCGCATGCCGACCATGGCGGGCATGCGCCGCCGCGGCGTGCCGCCGGCCGCGCTGCGCGAATTCGTCAAGCGCATCGGCGTGGCGAAAGCGAACAGCGTTGTCGACGTCGGAATGCTCGAGTTCTGCATCCGCGAGGAATTGAACCGCACCGCGCAGCGGCGCATGGGCGTGCTGAAGCCGCTCAAGGTGGTGATCGAGAATTATCCGGAAGGGCAGACCGAGGAGCTCGAGGCGATCAACCACCCGGACGATCCGTCGGCGGGTACGCGGAAAATCACGTTCGGCCGCGAGCTCTATATCGAGCAGGACGATTTCATGGAGAACCCGCCCAAAAAGTTCTTCCGCCTGTCGCCTGGCAACGAGGTGCGGTTGCGCTACGCCTATTTCGTCAAGTGCACCGGCGTGATCAAGAACGACGCGGGCGAGGTGGTGGAGCTGCGCTGCACCTACGATCCCGCGACCAGGGGCGGCAACGCGCCCGACGGCCGCAAGGTCAAGGCGACCATGCACTGGTTGCCGGCAGCGAGTTCGGTGCCCGCGGAAATCCGCATCTACAACCAGCTGTTCGCCAATCCGAGCCCGGACGCCTCGAACTTCGCGGCCGACCTCAATCCACAGTCGCTGGAGATCCTCTCCGACGCGCGGATCGAGGCATCGGTCGCCGAGAGCAATGCGACCGAGCCGATGCAGTTCGAACGCCAGGGCTATTTCGTGCGCGACAGGGACTCCACGCCCGGCAAGCCGGTGTTTTCACGCACCATCGGCCTGCGCGACACGTTTGCGAAGGAAGTCGCAAAAGGTTGAGGCACGCATGAGCACCGACGCCGACACCATCGTTTCCGCCATCATCGCGAAATGGTGCGCCGGCTTCGCCAAGCTCGACGCGGCAGCGCTGTCGTCGCTTTATGCGAGCAACGCCTTCTTCTTCGGCTCCAATCCAAAACTCTACCGGGGCAGGGACGGCGTTGCCGATTATTTCAACGGCTTGCCGCGATGGCGGAAGCCGAGCGCGGCATTCTCCGAGGTGCGCGCGGCGGAGGTCGGCTCCGATATCATCAACACGGCCGCGACCGTCTCGTTCGACCTCGCGGGCGAACGGCCGGATCTCGTCGTCAAGATGAGCTGGGTCATCATGCGCGAGGACGGTGACTGGAAGATCGTCAATCACCATGCCTCGTCACAGGCGCCGCTGATCTGACGCCGCACACGGCATCGTCATTGCGGCGATGGCAACGAACCGACGCCGCGCGCGTTGTGTGGGTCCAAACGAGGATCTCGCCATGCAGAACATCACAGAGCATATGGAAGTCATCGGCGCCGATGGCGTCCACATCGGCACGGTCGACAAGGTCGAGGGCAATCGTATCAAGCTGACCAGGAAAGACAGCGGCGAGGGCAGCCACAAGGGGCACCATCACTTCATCGACAAGGGCCTCGTCGCCGATATCGAGGGCAACAAGGTCCGCCTCTCGGCCAAGGCGGCGGTGGCCGTGACGATGGAAGAGGAAAAGTAGGGCGCCGGCCGTTCGTTCCTGATCCGTACCGCTATTCGGCCTCCCGCACGTTCCGGTAGCCTCCGCTCCCGTCGCGTATCGCAGGGTGCAGGGAATGGCGGAGCCGGGCCGGCCGTTGCGGTCCCAGGGTGTCGCGGGGACGTGGCCCGTCGGTCGAGCCGCGTCCGCCGGTGGCCTTGCACCAGCGGGCTTTGGCGCTTGGCCCGCGCTTGCCGGGACGCTGCGTGAATGGGCCAAAGCGGAAGCCGGCGCCGGGCGTCTGTTCCCCTGGGTGCCCATCGCCTTCGGTTGCGGCATCGCGCTCTATTTCGCCGCCGATCATGAGCCGGTGCTGTGGGCCGTTGCCGCGACGGCGGCCGCGCTCACAACAGGCGCCGTGCTGCTGCGGCGGAGCCGGCTGTTCGCGCCGGCGATCATGATCGCCGCGGTTGCGGCCGGTTTTGCCATGGCGACCTGGAAGACGGCGCGGATCGCCCACACCGTGCTGGCCAAACCGCTCTATTCGGTCTCGCTGTCGGGCTTCGTCGAGACCCGCGACATCCGCGAGCGCACCGACCGTTTTGTCCTCCGCGTCACCGCGATGGAGGCGCAGCGCAGCGACGTCAAGCTCGAGCGGGTCCGGCTGTCGGTGCGCAAGGGTACCGCGCCCGAGGTCGGCAGCTTCGTGCAGCTGAAGGCGCGGCTGATGCCCCCGCTGTCGCCGCTGCGGCCTGGCAGCTATGATTTTGCCCGCGACATGTTCTTCCAGGGCATCGGCGCCTCCGGCTTCGCGATGGGCGCCATTACAGCTTCCGCCCCGCCCGAGGTCGGCGGCTTGCGACTGCATTATGCCGCGATCATGCAGGGGCTGCGCGATACGATCGACGCACGCATCCGCGCCACGCTCGATGGCGACAACCGCGCGATTGCGACCGCGCTGCTGACCGGCCGCCGCGATGCGATCACCACGCCCGTCAACGACGCGATGTTCATCTCGGGGCTCGGCCATGTGCTGTCGATCTCCGGCTATCACATGGCCGTCGTCGCCGGCGTCGTTTTCTTCGCGGTGCGGGCGCTGCTCGCCTTGATCCCGGGATTGGCGGCTGGCTTCGCCATCAAGAAATGGTCGGCGGCTGCGGCGCTGGTTGCAGCCGCGTTCTACCTGCTGCTCTCCGGTGCGGAGGTCGCTACGCAGAGATCGTTCTTCATGACCGCGGTGGTGCTGATCGCGGTGATGGTCGATCGCCGCGCCATCACGTTCCGCACGCTCGCGGTGGCTGCCCTGATCGTGCTGGCGGTCGCGCCGGAGGCGCTGGTCCATCCGAGCTTCCAGATGTCGTTCGCGGCGACCCTCGGGCTCGTGGCGCTGGTGCAGATCGGCATGCCGAACCTGTTTGCCTCGCCCGATCATTCCGCGACCGCACGGATCGCGCTGTGGGGCGGTCGCGAGATCGCGATGCTGTTCATGGCCTCCATGATCGCGGGGCTCGCGACCACGCCCTATGCCGCCTTCCACTTCCATCGCATCACGCCCTACGGCGTGCTCGCCAATCTCGGCGCGATGCCGGTGGTCTCGGCGCTGGTGATGCCGGCGGGGCTGTTGGGATTGCTGGCCGCCCCCTTCGGCCTCGACGGCGTGTTCTGGTGGCTGATGGGGATCGGCATCGACTGGATGATCGCCGTCACGCGCTGGGTGGCCGCGCTGCCCGGCGCGGTCGGCCACGTCGGTGCCTTCGGCACCGGGCCGCTGGTCGCCGCGAGCCTCGGCCTCGTCCTGATGGGCCTGCTGCGCACGCCCTTGCGCTGGTCCGGCGCGCTCGTGCTGGCGGCCGCGATCGTCTGGGGACTGTCCGTCCGGCAACCCGACATTCTGATCGCCGGCGACGGCTCGAGCGTGGCGGTGCGGGGCAAGGATGGGCAGCTGCATTTGATCAGGGCCAGCAAGGACAGCTTTCTGCTGAAGGAGTGGCTCGCGGCCGATGCCGATCCGCGTGATGCCGGCAGTGCTTCGCTGGCCGACGGCGTGTCCTGCGACGAGTCCGGCTGCGTAACGCCGCTTGCCGATGGGCGTATGGTCGCATTGGCGCTGCGCATTGACGCGCTGACCGATGATTGCAGCCGCGCCGCGCTGGTGGTGACTACCCGGCCCGCGCCGCCGGATTGCGCAGCCATGGTGGTCGACCGGCCGCATCTTGCACGGCAAGGCGCATTGGCGCTGACGCGGCGCGGCGACGGCTTTGCGGTTCAGGCTGTGAAGGCGAGGGGCACAGACCGTCCCTGGTCGCCGGCGGCGGCCGGCGATGGGGATTCCGAACTGACCCTCATGCCACGGTCGGCGGCTCCGCGCTCCAAGGACGCAACGCCATCGGAGTCCGACCTGCAGGCCGAAGACTGAAATCTTCTCAGCCGATCGGCAGGCGGGTGATGATCGGTTGCCTGTCGGCGATGGTCTGCGGCACGTGCTCACGCTCGCCGACCGGCTGGGTCACCGGCAATTGCAGCACGGTTGCGCGCTGACCTTCGACGAGCTGTGTCACGAGCACGTACTTGCCGTCGGGGAATTCGATCGCATCGTGATGGCGATCGGGAATGTGCGGATCGATCCTGCCGAACTTGCCGACGCGGGAGTTGATGGTGCGCGTCCAGATCCAGCGATTGTCGTAGCGGACGTTGTCGGCGAAGGCGAGCTCCGTTCCCGGCAGCAGGCAGACCGCGACGGACATGTCGGCTTCGGAAGCGAAGCCGCGCGTCGAGGTGCCGCGGAAGGTTGTCGTGACGATCGTCTCGCCGATCTGGGCGGGCCGCGTCGCGACGGCGTGCAGGCTGTAGTCACACATCGGGGTGCTCCTCAATCAGGATAGAGCACCCGCGCCTCTTCTGAGGCGCAGGCCCCTATCAGAGTGGAAGCCTGCAAGCGTCTGCTTGGTTGTGGGCGAATCTGCGGCTGCGGGTCCGCAAGCTCCGATCACATTATCTTTTTCGAATCCGCGAGGAACAAAGCCTGTTCACCTGCATTCTGCGATGCGAGTAAGTTAGCGGCCAGCGGGCGCCGACCAGCCCGAATATTGCCAGGCAGGCTGCGACGGTTGCTCGACCGCATTGCGGGCATTGCGGAATTGTTCGCTGGTCGTCGTCTCCGGTGCCTTGCGGGCATGGCGCTGCGACTGGGCGGCGAAAACTTGCGGCGCCGATGCTGCGATCAACGCCATCGTGACTGTGCTCAGAACGATCTTGCGCATGGTTGTCTCCTCGGCCTTTCAAATCCGCGAAGCAAGGAGTGCTTCGTGCGGTGTGCCGGGGATGTAGCGCTGAAGGGGTGGCCGGATAATCTGTGCAAAACCAGAAAGACTATCCAGCCGAAGCGGACAATCGTCCGCTCCAATCGTTAATGCGCAGTTGCCAACCGCAGCATTCTCAGTATTTGCGGTAAAGCCCGATGAGCTTGCCCTGAATCTTCACGCGGTTGGGCGGCAGGATGCGGACCTCATAGGCGGCGTTGGCGGGCTCGAGCGCAATCGAAGCGCCACGGCGGCGGAAGCGCTTCAGGGTTGCTTCCTCGTCGTCGATCAGCGCCACCACGATGTCACCGGTGTCGGCAGTCTCGTTGCGCTGGATCAGCGCCATGTCGCCGTCGAGGATGCCGGCCTCGACCATGGAATCGCCGCGCACCTCGAGCGCGTAATGCTCGCCCGAGCCGAGCATGTCCGGCGGCACGCTGATGGTGTGGCTGCGGGTCTGCAACGCCTCGATCGGCGTGCCGGCCGCGATGCGGCCCATCACGGGGACCGCAACGGGACGCTCGCCGTCGTCTGCCGGCGGGCTGGAGGTCGTGCGCACCTTGCCGAGGTTGCCCTCGATCACGCTCGGCGTGAAGCCGCGGCGGCTACCGGCGGCGGCCTGGAGCTCGGGCAGCTTGATCACCTCGATGGCGCGGGCGCGGTTGGGCAGGCGCCGGATGAAGCCGCGCTCCTCGAGCGCGGTGATGAGGCGGTGGATACCCGATTTGGAGCGCAGGTCGAGCGCGTCCTTCATCTCGTCGAAGGAGGGCGGCACGCCGCTTTCCTTCAGCCGCTCGCTGATGAACCGCAGAAGCTCGTATTGTTTGCGCGTTAGCATCTCGACCAAAATCCCCCGGTTGATGTCGTTCGATTCCGAGACGTTCAGTTCGGCATTAAGCCGCTAGATGCTCGAAACAAATCATGAACGGACACTATATGTTCGATATGTGTTCCGCAACTGCTTAATTTAGCGTGAACGCCGCAAAGTTGGCGGATCGCGTGTGGCGCGGGCTTTCAGAGCGGCAGGCGCAGTATCGCGCAAGGCGAGCCTGCCTCGGCTTTCGGCGCGAATGGCGCGCGCACGAGAAGTGCCTGTGCCGCAGCGAGATTCGCCAGCAGCGAGGAATCCTGATGATCGACGGGGAGGGCGATCAGCGTGCCGTCGTCACGCTCTACCAGACGCGCGCGGAGATAATCCTCGCGCTGGTCATTGGCGCCGACATCGCGGCCGAGCACGGCGTGCTCGCGGCGGTGGTGAATCACGGAGCGGCCCGACAGCGCGCGAATCAGCGGCACCATGAACAGGAAACCGCAAACGTAGGACGACACGGGATTGCCGGGCAGGCCGATCACGCGCATCGCGCCGAGCCGGCCGTGCATCATCGGCTTGCCCGGCCGCATCGCGATCTTCCAGAACGCCATTGCGACGCCCTCGGCCTTGAGCGCGTGCTGGACCAGATCGTGGTCGCCGACGGAAGCGCCACCCGTGGTGATCAGGATGTCGGCGCCGCTCTCGCGCGCGCGGCGGATGCCGGCGGTGGTCGCCTCCAGGGTGTCGGCGGCGACCCCGAGGTCGACGGTGTCGGCACCCTCGCGGCGGGCGAGCGCGTGCAGGGCGTAGCCATTGGAATAGACGATCTGGCCGGGGCCGGGCGTGGTGCCCGGCCGCACCAGCTCGTCGCCGGTCGCGAGGATCGCGACCTTCGGCTGGCGGCGGACAGCGAGGTTTGGATGATTCATGCCGGCGGCGAGCGCGAGATCGCGCTCGGTCAACCGGGCGCCCTTGCGCAACAGCACGTCGCCCTCGCGAAAGTCGATTCCGGCGGGGCGGATGTGCCGCCCGGTGACGGCGGCCTCCTTGACCGTGATGCGTTTGCCGTCAGTGACGGTGTCCTCCTGGATCACGACAGCGTCGGTACCATCGGGAACGACGCCGCCGGTGAAGATCCGCACCGCTTCGCCGGCGCGGACGGTTCCCGCGAACGGCCGGCCAGCCGCGACCTCTCCGATCACGGTGAGCTGCGAATCGATCGCTGCCGCATCGCTTGCACGCACGGCATAGCCGTCCATCGCCGACATCGCCTGCGGCGGCTGCGTGCGCTTTGAAGCAACATCGCGCGCAAGCACGCGATGAAAGGCATCGTCGAGCGCGATCGTCTCCTCAGGCAATGGCTCCGCGCCCGCGAGCACGGCAGCAAGCGCATCGGAAACCGGCATGAGGGCCACGGTGAACTCCCGCTACAAATCGAAGAAACTTGGTCGGCAAGGTTCTAGCTGAGCGGAGGGGCTGAGGCAAAAGGGGCGGCCGCCGGCAGGAGTCTTTCCGTCAGTGCCGACCCAGGTCAATTTCCCCAAGTCAATTTCGAATTGCTGTTGGCACCCGTGAGCGGCCAGTGGCGGCTGTTCGGATTATCCGCCAATCTCGGCACCGGTGCTACCGGCTGCGGGCCCGTGCCTACACAGTCGCCGACATCGTTCGCGCCGCCACCATCGGCCGAGAAGCAGCCGAGTGCCCGGCTGAAGGCTGGCGCGGAACCTGCAGAGGACTAACGGCGCGGGGCATCACGAGGGCGTTATCGGATTTCCGCTTTTCGGGGCTCCGTCTTCCGCGACATCGGGCGCCCTGGGACCCTGATCCCTGTCGGGCATCGGATCGGCCTGCGATTTCAAGTCGGCCGCCTTGCTCATCAGCTTGGCGGAAAGCTCGGAATCCGAGGTGGTTTTGGCGAATTTGACCAGCAGGGAGGCCTGCCTGGTGAGGTAGGTTTTGCCCAACACTTTGATACGTCCGATGTAGATTACCCAACGGACTCTTAGAGTCCGGAACAGGGCATTCCGTTCCCGGAACTCTGTATGAAAATGCACAAAGTGTTTTGGTTCCTCATTCCCGGAATGAAAATGTTCCGCGAACCGGGTGGTTAGATCCCGAGCGCCTTCAGCGCATGGCCGACATCGTGGGGCGAGATCACATGCACTGCGGTCAGTCCGCGGGCGCGGGCGCCTTCGATATTCTCGGCGAGGTCGTCGAAGAACACGATGCGGTTCGCCGGCACGCCCATCGCGGCAACCACATGGTCGAACGCTTCCGCATCCGGTTTGCGCAAGCCGATACTGGACGACAGATACAGCTCGCGGAAATGGCCGAGCAGATCGGCATATTCCTTGGAGAAGTAGTCGACGTGCGGGCGGTTGGTGTTGGAGAAGGCGTAGAGCGGCATCCGCTTCGCCGCGCGGGGCAGCAGTTCCGCGATGTCGGGCATCTCGCCGGCGAAGATCGCGTTCCAGCCCTCCAGGAACTGCGCGTCCGAAATGCCGATCCCGAGCGATGAGCGCAGCGAGGCGAAATAGTCGGCGTCGCTGATCTTGCCCATCTCATGCAGCCGGTAGGCCTCGTCGCGCACATAGCGCGCGACGATGGCTTCGGGCTTGAGGCCCGCATATCCCGCCCAGCACGCGATCGCCTTGGAGAAATCGATGTCGAGCACGACACGCCCGAGATCGAACAGAAGCGCGTCGGCGCTGCCGGGAGAGAGCGAGGTCATTGCATCCTTTCAGGTCAGTACCGATAGGGCTCGTGATCGTAAAGCGGGAACGCGCTGAACACGCTCGGCGCGTTGGTGGCGGTTGCCGGATGCAGGCAGGATTTGTTGACCTCGGCAAACGAAGTTGCGCCCAGCAGGCCAAGGCAGCGCAGCACCTCGTCCTCCAGCAGCTCCAGCATCCGCGTCACGCCGGCTTCTCCAGCCGCAGCCAGCGCCCAGCATTGCAGCCGGCCGATGCCGACGAGGTCGGCGCCTGCGGCGATCGCCTTGACGACGTCGGTGCCGCGGCAGATGCCGCCATCGACCATGATCTTGGCGCGGCCCTTCACCGCCTCGACGATCTCGGGCAGCACATGCATGGCACCGCGGCCGTGATCGAGCTGGCGGCCGCCATGGTTGGAGACGTAGATCCATTCGACGCCATGATCGACCGCGATCTGGGCGTCCTCGGCGGTGGCGATGCCTTTAAGGATCAGCGGGATATCGAACTTGTCCTTGATCATCTTCACCGTCCGCCACTCCAGGCCCTTCTGGAAGTCGCCGCCGGTGGCGCGCAGCCGGCTCTCGCGAACGTAGCGCTTGGCGATGTCACGCTCGCGACGGCTGTAATGGGCGGTATCGACGGTCAGGCAGAAGGCGGCATAATTGTTCTTCACGGCGCGGGCGACGACATCGGCGACGAAAGCGTCGTCGCCACGGACATAAAGCTGGAACAGGCGCAGCGCATCGGGGGCGGCTTCCGCGGTCTTCTCGAGCCCCGGCTCGGTCACCGAGCTCAGCATGTGCGCCGCACCAAAGGCGCCGGCGCCACGGACGACACTCGCCGCGCCATGTGGATCGAAGACCTCCAGCGCCCCGACCGGGGCCAGCACCACCGGCAGGCGCATCGTGCGGCCGAACCGCTCGACCGAGCCGTCGACCCTGTGCACGTCCCGCAGCACGCGCGGGCGAAACGCGATCTCGTCCAGCGCCATGCGGTTACGGCGCATCGTGGTCTCGGTCTCGGCGGCGCCGACGATATAGTCCCAGGCGTTCTGGTTGAGGTTGGCGCGCGCCTTCTTGATGAATTCGTGCAGATTCTGGAACGGCTCGTTGCTGGCGCCGAGTTCGACGTTCCTGTCCGGCCGGATGCGGGGCGCTTCGTTCATTGTTATCCTCCCGAGAATTTGAAGCCTTATCTGATCGCCTATCGCGTCCGGCCCTCCAAAACCATCCTAAAATCGCATAGCTGCGAGGCGTGGGCCGGCCGACCGATTCTCGCCCCGAGCGAGGCGGTCCGTGAACGTTGCCAAAAGTTTAGGTCCGAACGAAGGGATTTTTGTGAGACTACCCGCCGGCGTGGCAGGCCGGCCTTGAAGAAACCAGAATGGTATTGTGAGAAGCGGATTGGATCGCCATTTGCATGGCGCCCTCAGCCGCCAAGCAACAAAGCGAAAAGGCCAATCAATCCATGCGGAAATCCCTGCTTTTTCCCCTCGGCGCACTCACCGGAGTGTGTCTGACCCTCCTCGTTTCCGGTCCTCAGGGCGGACTTTGGGCGGCACGGGCGGCGGCGGGCGCGGACGATGCTTATTCGCAGCTCAATTTGTTCGGCGAGGTCTTCGAGCGGGTGAAGGCGAGCTATGTCGAGAAGCCCGATAACGCCAAGCTGATCGAAGGCGCGATCACGGGCATGGTGACCTCGCTCGATCCGCATTCGCGCTACATGAACGACAAGGCCTGGACCGAGATGCAGGAGACCACCTCCGGCGAGTTCGGCGGGCTCGGCATCGAGGTCACGATGGAGGAAGGCCTGGTCAAGGTCGTCTCGCCGATCGATGACACGCCGGCGTCCAAGGCCGGCATCATGTCCGGCGATCTCATCAGCAAGATCGACGGCGACGCCGTGCAGGGCATGACGCTCGAGCAGGCCGTCAACAAGATGAAGGGCCCGGTCGATACCAAGACCAAGCTCACGATCATTCGCAAGGGCGCCGACGCCCCGCTCGATGTCGCGATCACGCGCGAGATCATTCATGTGCGGCCCGTGCGCTTCCATGTCGAAAACGGCGACATCGGCTATATCCGCGTCACCTCGTTCAACGAGCAGACCACCGACGGCCTGAAGAAGGCGATTGCGGCGATCTCCAAGGACGTTCCGCAGGAAAAGCTCGCCGGCTACGTAATGGACCTGCGCAACAATCCCGGCGGCTTGCTCGACCAGGCGGTGTCGGTGTCGAGTGCGTTCCTTCAGCGCGGCGAGGTCGTCTCGACCCGCGGCCGCAATCCCGAAGAGACCCAGCGCTTCACCGCGCATGGCGGCGACCTCACCAAGGGCAAGCCGCTGGTCGTGTTGATCAACGGCGGCTCGGCCTCTGCCTCCGAGATCGTCGGCGGTGCGCTGCATGATCACAAGCGTGCGACGATCATCGGCACGCGCTCGTTCGGCAAGGGCTCGGTGCAGACCATCATTCCGCTCGGCGCCGGCAACGGCGCGCTGGCGCTGACCACCGCGCGTTATTACACGCCGTCGGGCCGCTCGATCCAGGCCCAGGGCATCGCGCCCGACATCGAGATCCTCCAGGAGGTGCCGGCGGAGTTGAAGGGCCGCGTCGACACCATGGCGGAGTCCCAGATGCGCGGCCATCTCTCGGCCGCTGACGGCACCGAGCAGACCGGCTCGCAATCCTACGTCCCGCCGGACGAGAAGGACGACAAGGCGCTGCACGCGGCCTACGACTTCCTGCACGGCGTCACCGCAAACGCGGTCGCCGCCAAGCCCGCGGCGAAGACGACGGTGCCGAACTAAGTCTTTCGACGTCTGCACATTGATCGCCCGGGAGCGGATGACCGCTCCCGGGCGAATTCGTTCGGGACGCCGCCTCAGCTCGGATTCATCGCAACCAAGGTCGCCTCAGCAGCCCTCGCGCTCGGCCAAGCGCCTAGCTCGCCTCGCGGCGGCGGCTTTGCTCGCCGCCGCGCTGGGCGAGGCGGCTGCCATGCAGTGCGAACAGCTCCAGCACCTTGTCGGCCGGCTGTGCCGCGCTGAACAGATAGCCCTGCATCTCGGAGCAGCCGAGCGTGCGCAACAGGCGCTGCTGCTCCTCGGTCTCGACGCCCTCGGCCGTGGTGGCCATGCGGCGGGCGCTGGCAAGGTTGACCACGGCCTGCACGATGCTGGCGGAGCCGTCGGGGCCGGCGATGTCCTCGACGAAGCAGCGGTCGATCTTGATCTTGTCGAACGGGAAGCGGTGCAAATAGCTCAGCGACGAATAGCCCGTGCCGAAATCGTCGAGCGCGATGCGGACGCCGATGGCGCGGAGCTGATGCAGGATCGCAAGCGCGGTCTCGTCGTCGCGGATCAGCACGGCCTCGGTGATCTCGAGCTCGAGCCGGCTCGCAGGCAAATTGGAGGCGGCGAGCGCCGCCATGATCTTCAGCGCCAGCGTGCTGCTCTTGAATTGCACCGGCGAGACGTTGACGGCAAGGCGGATGTCGTCAGGCCAGGCGGCCGCATCGCGGCAGGCGGTCTTGAGCACCCATTCGCCGATCTCATTGATCAGGCCGGTATCCTCGGCGATCGGGATGAATTCGGCGGGCGAGACCATGCCGCGCTCGGGATGGCGCCAGCGCACCAGCGCCTCGCAGCCGGTGATGCGGTCGTCCTTCAGGCTCAGACAAGGCTGGTAGTAGACATCGAGGCCGCCATGGGCGATGGCGTGGCGCAAATCGATCTCGAGCTGGCGTCGCTCGCGGACCTTGGCGTCCATGTCCGGCTCGAAGAAGCGATAGGTGCGGCGGCCAGCGGCCTTCGCGGCATACATCGCCATGTCTGCGTTCTTCAGGATCTGGTCGAGCGCAGTGCCGTGGCCCGGCGCGAGCGCAATGCCGATGCTGGCGTCGGTGGTGAGATGGTGGCCCATGCAGTCGAACGGCGCGCGGATCGCGGCGAACACCCGCGCGACGAGATCGTTGATCTGATCGGTGGAGGTCACGGCGCTCTGCACGATCGCGAATTCGTCGCCGCCGAGCCGCGCCACGAAATCGGTCGGGCCGGCGCAGCCGCTGAGGCTCGCGGCGATCGACTTCAACAGCTCGTCGCCGACGAGATGGCCGAGCGCGTCGTTGACGCCCTTGAATTCGTCGATGTCGATGTAGTGTACCGCAAGCTCTTCGCCATCGACGATCGCGGCAAGCTCTCCGCGCAGATGTTCGTGGAACATGGCGCGGTTCGGCAGATCGGTCAGTGCGTCGTAATGAGCGAGATGGGTGATGCGCTCTTCGATGCGGCGGCGCTCGGTGATGTCCTCATGCGTCGCCACCCAGCCGCCATCTCCGAGAGGCTCGTTGACGATCTGGATCGAACGGCCGTCGCCGGTGTCGACGACCATGGAGTTGCGCACGTGGACGTCACGCAGCACGCGCGCGACATAATGGTCCACGTCGCCGGTGAAAGAGCCCGTGGCCTTGCGGTGCCGAATGATGTCGCTAAAGCTGCAGCCGGGCTTCACGATGTCGGCCGACAGTCCGTACATCTCGATATAGCGCTGGTTACAGATCACGAGCTGCTGCGAAGCGTCGAACAGCAGCAGGCCCTGGGTCATGTTGTTGACGGCCCGGTCGAGACGCTGCTTCTCGAGCGTCAGCCGCTCGCGCGAGAGGCGGTGCTGCTCCAGGAGCTTGCGCACGATCGCGATCAGCACGCCGGCAATCGCTAGCGCCGAGGCGCCGGCGACCGAAATCAGGATGCCGATCTGCTCGCGCCAGTCGGCGAGAGCGGCCGCGCGCGTCGTGGTCGCCATCATCAGGATCGGGAAGTGGGGCAGGGCGCGCGCCGAGATCAGCCGGTCGTCGCCGTCGACTGGACTGACGAAGCGCCCGGCGAAGTGATCGAGCCCGAAGACCCGCTGTTGCTCGTACGGGCCGTTCTTGAAATTGCGCCCCATCAAATCGCTCGAATGGGGAAAGCGGGCGAGCAAGGTGCCGTCACGATGCAGCATCGAGATCGTTGCGCTTTCGCCGAGCACGACGGTCTCGAAGAATTTCTCGAAATTGGCGGGCTCGATGCCGCGCCCGACCACGCCCATGAATTCGCCGTTCGGTCCGACGATCCTGCGGACGATCAGGATGGTCCAGGCGCCGGAGATGCGGCTGTACACCGGTTCGATCAGCACGTCGGGCGACAGCGGATCGTATCGGAAGGTCCTGAAGTAGGCGCGATCGGCGAGGTTGACCTTCGGCACCGGCCATGCCGTCGACGAGTTGATCAGATTGCCGTCGGAGTCGATGATGTTGACGCCGCCCATGTAGGGCAGTGCCTCGATCTTCGAGCGCAGCATCCGGTGGATGTCCTGGCCGGAGAGGCGCCTGCGATAGTCTTCTGCGGTCGTGATTCCGCTCGAGCGGACGTGATCGACGAAATCCTTCTGGATGACGGCGAAGTCCTGCAATTGCTGATCGAAATGATGGGCGAGCAGCAGCACGGTGTTCTCGAGCTCACGGCTGGAGTTACGTAGCGCACGCTCGCGGAAATTCTGCGCCATCAACGTCGCGCCGACGGCGATCGCCACGATCAGCAGCGTGCCGCCCACCACCAGCCAGCGGATCGGTCCGCTGCGTACGAAGGCCTGGTCAAAGAGGCGACTGCCGTATCCCGTCATCATGTCGATCGTTGCCGTGCACACGCCGAGATCGCTTGTTGATCCCGTAAACATCCGTCGGTTTACGAGAACGGTGTGGAGGCGGAGTTAGGAAGCGCGGTTAATGCGACATGAACTGAAACGCGCAAATACGATCGATGCGCAGGATGCGAGGCGTGCAGGAATTGCCGGGAGCTCCTGCGATGCCGATCAATTTCTGCCGGTCACCGCGAGGTCAACCAAGGCTTAACCATCTAAATTGTTGACGATCCTCGATGTCGTGTTGGCACGTGAATTGCGAGCGAGGCCAGCTACGACGCAGAGAGGATGGGATCATGAAAAAGACTGTGAACGATTTCCTGGCCGACGAATCCGGTGCGACCGCGATCGAGTATGGGCTGATTGCCGCCGGCATCGCCCTCGCCATCATCACCGTTATCAACGGCATGGGCAGCAAGCTCAGCGCAAAGTTCGGATCGATCAGCTCGTCGCTGAAGTAGTGGCCGTGGTCAGGCGCGGTAGTGGCCCGACTTGCCGCCCAGCTTTTCGATGAGGTGGATCCCCTCGATGCGCACGCCGCGCTCGACCGCCTTGATCATGTCGCAGATGGTGAGGCAGGCGACCGAGACTGCCGTCAGCGCCTCCATCTCGACGCCGGTCGGACCCGTCACCTTGACGCTGGCGCGGACCAGGCAGCCCGGCAGTTTCGCGTCGGGCTCGATGTCGACCGTGATTTTCGACAGCGCCAGCGGATGGCAGAGCGGGATCAGCTCGGAGGTGCGCTTTGCGGCCATGATGCCGGCGATGCGCGCGGTGCCGAGCACGTCGCCCTTCTTGGCGTTGCCGGACACGATCAGGTCGAGCGTCGCCTTGCTCATGACGACGCGGCCTTCGGCAACCGCGAGCCGCTCGGTCGCGGGCTTGGCCGACACGTCGACCATCCGCGCCTCGCCGGAGGCGCCGATATGGGTGAGGGAAGGGCTCGTTTTCTTCGCCGGCTTGCGCGCCATGTCAGCGCGTGCCCGTGGCGCGCGCCGAGGTTTCGCGTGCGAGCAGCGTGCGCGTGGCGGCGGTCACGTCGTCTTGACGCATCAGGCTCTCGCCGACAAGGAACGTCGACATGCCGACTCGCTCGAGCCGCGCGACGTCCGCGGGCGTGAAGATGCCGCTCTCGCCGACCATCAGCCGGTCGCCGGGGATCAGCGGCGCCAGCGTTTCACTGGTCACAAGCGTGGTCTCGAAGGTGCGCAGGTTGCGGTTGTTGATGCCGATCATCTGCGAACGCAGCTTCAGCGCACGATCGAGCTCGGCGCGATCGTGGATCTCGATCAGCACATCCATGCCATAGGCGATGGCGGCGTCTTCGAGGTCCTTGGCGGTCGCATCGTCGAGTGCGGCCATGATGATGAGGATGCAATCGGCGCCATGCGCGCGTGCCTCGACCACCTGGTAGGTGTCGAACAGAAAGTCCTTGCGCAGCACCGGCAGCGAGGTCGCGGCGCGCGCCGCCACCATGAAATCGAGATGGCCCTGGAACGAGGGTGTGTCCGTCAGCACCGACAGGCAGGCCGCGCCACCGGCGTCATAGGCCCGGGCGAGCTGTGGCGGATCGAAATCGGCGCGGATCAATCCCTTGGACGGCGAGGCTTTCTTCACCTCCGCGATCAGCGCGTAGTCGCCATTGGCGTGCCTGGCCCTGATCGCGCGCAAAAAGCCGCGCGGTGCGGACTGGGCCTTTGCTCTCGCCTCGACGGCGGAGAGCGGCTGCGCGCGCTTGGCCGCCGCAATCTCCTCGCGCTTGTAGGTCTCGATCTTGGTCAGAATGTCCGACATGGAAAGCCTCAGCCGTTCGAAATCGCGACCAGGTGCTTCAGCCGCGCGCTCGCAGCACCGCTGTCGAGCGACCGCGCGCCGATCGCGACGCCTTCCTTGAGGTCCCTGGCGCGTCCGGCGACGATCAACGCGGCGGCCGCGTTCATCAGCGCGACGTCGCGATAGGGGCTCGGCTTGCCGTCGAGCACGTTTTGCAGCGCGATCGCATTGGCATCGGCGTCGCCGCCCTTGAGCGCACCGGGCTCGCAACGCGGCAGGCCGGCTTCCTCCGGCGTCACCTCGAAATTCCTGATTTCGCCGTTGTGGAGTGCGGAGACGAAGGTCGGGCCGGTGAGGGTGATTTCGTCCAGGCCGTCCGAGCCATGCACCACCCAGGCGGATTCGGAGCCGAGGTTCTTCAGCACCTGCGCCAGCGGCTGCACCCATTGCCGCGAGAACACGCCGACCATCTGCCGCTTCACGCCGGCAGGGTTCGACAAGGGACCAAGCAGGTTGAAGATCGTGCGCGTGGCGAGCTCGACCCGCGTCGGGCCGACATTCTTCATCGCAGGGTGATGGGCGGGTGCGAACATGAAGCCGATACCGCATTCGCGCACGCAGCGGCCGACCTGCTCGGGCTTGAGATCAATCTTCACGCCGAGCGAGGCGAGCACGTCGGCGGCGCCCGAGCGCGACGACAGCGCGCGGTTGCCGTGCTTGGCGACGGGGATGCCGGCGCCGGAGACGATGAAGGAGGCACAGGTCGAGACATTGACCGAGCCCGAGCCGTCGCCGCCGGTGCCGACGATGTCGACCGCGTCGGCGGGCGCGGTGACCGTCAGCATCTTGGAGCGCATCGCAGCGACCGCGCCGGTGATCTCGTCCACGGTCTCGCCGCGTACCCTGAGCGCCATCAACAGGCCGCCCATCTGCGAGGGCGTGGCCTCGCCGGACATCACCGCGTCGAAGGCGGCCGCCGCTTCGTCACGCGACAGGCTGGCGCCGGTCGCCACTTTTCCAATGATCGATTTCAGGTCGTCCATCGCGTGCTTTCAACTCACTGGTTCGCGCCGGTCACTTGCGCGAAGGCGGCCTGATTAATGGTGGTCCCGATGTCGGTCTGGAGCTTGTTGACGTAGGAGGCGACCTGCTCGTCGGTCCGCGCGCGGTCGATGCTGTCCTTCAGCTTCTTGACCGCATCGGAGGCCGCGTCGACCGGGGGATCGACGACGTCGGTGACACGGAAGACGATGACCTCGATGCCGCCGGTGACGGGCGCCTGTCCGACGCCGTCCTTGGCGGTGCGGAAGGCGGCCGCAACGATGTTCGCAGGCACGCCAGCCGGCGAGTCATCGCGCTTGAAGCCACTCGCGGTCTCGACCGTAGCACCGATCGCAGTGGCTTCATCGGCGAGCTTGCCGCCTTGTTCGAGCTTCTGCACCATCTCGGTCGCCTTGGTCTTGAGCTTGGCGGCGACCTGGTCCTGGCGCCAGCGTGCCTCGACCTGGTCGCGGACCTCATCGAGATTGCGGTCGCGCGAGGGGGTGATGGCGAGCACGTCATACCAGACATAGCCGCCCTTGAACGAGATCGGGTCATTGTCGACGCCGACATCGCTGTTGAAGGCCTGGGACACCACGTCGAGGCCCTGCGGGATGTTGGCGACAGGCTGGCCGTCCGGCGCGCGGCCGGAGCGGTCGACGGCGTCGACGGTCACGGCCGCAAGCCCGAGCTTCTGCGCCGCGTCGACGACGCTGGTGCCGGCGCCGCGCTCGTCCTCCATCTTGTCGCGGAGATCGGCGACCTTGGCGCGTGCGCGCTCGCCCGCGATCTGGCGCTTCACGTCGCCGGCAAATTTAGCGTAGTCAGCCTCGACACCCGGCTCGATCTTGTCGACCTTGACGATGGAGGTGCCGAGACGGCCCGGAATCGGCTGGCTGATCTCGCCCGCGGGCAGCGCGAAGGCGGCATCGCCGACGGCTGGATCAAGCGACGATTTGGTCACAAGCCCGAGGTCGACGTCGGAGGCGGTCAGTCCGCGCTCCTTGCCGAGATCCTCGAACGACATCCCGCCGACGAGACGCTCACGCGCGGCCTGTGCCTCAGCGGCGTTGGGGAAGACGATCTGGTGGATCTGGCGCTTCTCCGGCGTGCTGAGCATGTCCTTGCGCGTCTCGAAAAGCTTCTTCGCGTCGTCGTCGGTGACGTCGGTCCATTTGCCGATCTCCTCCGGCGAGATCACGACAAAAGCGATCTTGCGATATTCGGGCGCGCGGAACTGGACCTTGTGATCCTCGAAATAGGCCGCGAGCGCTTCGGGCGAGGGCGGGTCGATGGTGCCGGCCTGTGCCGCGTTGAGCCGGACGAACTCGATCGCGCGCTGCTCGTTCTGGAAGCGCGTCAGCACGTCGAGCATCGCCTTCGGCGGCTCGAGGCCGGCGCCGATCGTGCCGGTGATCTGCCGGCGCAGCGCCACCTTCCGTTGCTCGGCGACGTAACGCTGCTCGGTGTAACCGAAATTGCGGATCAGGCCCTGGAAGCGGTTCGCGTCGAATTTGCCGTCGACACTCTTGAAGTTCGGATCGTTCATGATGAGCTGGCGGATCTGCTCGTCGGACTGGCCGAGCCCGAGCTGGCGCGCGTTTTCGTCGAGGGCGGCTTCCGCGATCGTCTGCTGGAGCACCTGGCGGTCAAGACCGAAGGCGCGCGCTTGATCGGGCGTGAGCGGGCGGCCGAACTGGCGGCCGATCTGCTGGAGGCGGTCAGTGTAGATCTGGCGGAACTCGTTCAGCGAAATCTCGGTGCGGCCGACCTTGGCCACCGTGGACTGCCCGAAGCCGCGGAAAATGTCGGCGATGCCCCAAATGCCGAAGCTGATGATCAGCACGCCCATCACCACGGCCATAATGGTTTTGCCGACCCAGTTTGATGAGGCCTTGCGCATTCCTCGAAGCATTTGGTCCAACTTGTCTGGTAGGAAGGGGAACGGGAACGGGAGCGCGTCTTAATGCAGATTCCGCAAAAGCGCCTCACCAAATTGAAAGATCATCATAAAGTGGCGCCTTTCCCCCCGCAACCTCAGGTCAGGCCGGTGCGCGATCCCAGCGGTTAATGGCGCCTGGTCTCTGGAACTGCCGCAGCAGCTCTGCTAGCGCATGCACAAACCTCATTTTGCTGGACATTGACATGACCGACGCCATCCGACCGCTGATTGCCGGCAACTGGAAAATGAACGGCCTGAAGGGCTCGACTGCCGAATTCGACGCCATGCTTAATGGCGCAGCAGAGGTGATCGGTAAGGCCGACCTCTTGGTTTGCCCGCCGGCGACCCTGATCGCTGCGTTTGCCGACAAGGCGCGTGGCAAGGCGGTCGCCGTGGGGGCGCAGGATTGTCACCCCAAAGCGTCAGGCGCCCATACCGGCGATATCGCCGCTGAAATGCTGGCGGATGCCGGCGCGACCGCCATCATCGTCGGCCATTCCGAGCGCCGCGCCGATCATGGCGAGGGCGACGCCCTGGTCCGGCAGAAGGCGGAAGCGGTCTGGCGCGCAGGGCTGGTCGCGATCGTCTGCATCGGCGAGACCCAAAGCCAGCGCGATGCCGGCCGGACCCTGGATATCGTCCGCGGTCAGCTCGACGGCTCGCTACCGGACGGCTCGATCGCAGCCAATCTGGTCGTGGCCTATGAGCCGGTCTGGGCGATCGGCACGGGTCTCACCCCCACGGCTAAGGATGTTGAGCAGATTCATGGCTTTATCCGGGAGTTCCTGACCTCCCGGTTCAAGGCTGCGGGAGCGCAGATGCGCATCCTCTATGGCGGCTCGGTCAAGCCCTCGAATGCGGCGGAGCTGATGGCGGTCAGGAACGTCAACGGCGCCCTGGTCGGCGGCGCCAGCCTGAAGGCGGCCGATTTCCTTGCGATTGCCAGGGGCTGTCCCTAGCTAACGCGGGAACGTGATCGGGACCGATCGGGGGTGGCAATGCCGTTTCCGATCGTGTAACACCGCGCAACTTCAGGAAAACCCGCGAAGCGCGATCGGCCGCCGTCTCGGCGCTGTCGGCTTGTGACGGAAGGAACCTATGCAGACCGTTGTCATCGTCATCCACCTCATGATCGTCGCCGTGATGATCGGCGCCGTCCTGCTCCAGAAATCGGAAGGCGGCGGCCTCGGCATGGGCGGCGGCGCGGGCTTCATGTCGAGCCGCGGCACTGCGAACCTTTTGACGCGGACGACCGCGATCCTGGCCGCGGGCTTCTTCCTGACCAGCCTGTTCCTGTCCTGGTACGCCGGCTACAACCGTGCGCCCTCGTCGATCATCGGCACGCCGGCTTCGCAGACCCAGCCGGCCGGAGGCGCCCCGATCGCGCCGCCGACCTCGGGCGGCATCCTGGATTCGCTGAAGAAGGCCGACGAGCAGCAGCAGAACCAGGCGCCAGCCGGTCCGCAGGTGCCTCGCTCGCAATAAAGCAGGGGGGCCATGCAGGGCGGTGGCTTCCGTCCTGCATCAACAACCCCCATCAAGGCTCTGTCACCACTCTCAGTTTTGGCTCACCCACAGGCCCGCAGATTCTTTGGGGCGGAAGACGAATCGCTTTGGCGAATCGGATTCGAGGGATTAGAGGTTAGGTCCCATGGCGCGGTACATATTCATCACCGGCGGCGTGGTTTCTTCGCTCGGCAAGGGTCTGGCTTCAGCGGCACTCGGTGCCCTGTTGCAAGCGCGGGGCTACAAGGTCCGCCTTCGCAAGCTCGACCCCTATCTCAACCTCGATCCCGGAACGATGTCGCCGTATCAGCACGGCGAAGTGTTCGTGACCGATGACGGCGCGGAGACCGATCTCGATCTCGGTCACTACGAGCGCTTCACCGGCCGGCCTGCGACCAAGCAGGACAACATCACCACGGGGCGGATCTACCAGGACATCATCACCAAGGAGCGCCGCGGCGATTATCTTGGCGCGACCATCCAGGTGGTGCCGCACGTCACCAACGCCATCAAGGAATTCGTCCTCTCCGGCAACGACGATTACGATTTCGTGCTGGTCGAGATCGGCGGCACCGTCGGCGACATCGAGGGCTTGCCGTTCTTCGAGGCGATCCGCCAGCTCAAGAACGAGCTGCCGCGCGATCACGCGGTCTACATCCACCTGACGCTGCTGCCCTACATTCCGAGCGCCGGCGAGCTGAAGACGAAACCGACGCAGCACTCGGTGAAGGAGCTTCGTTCGATCGGCATCCAGCCGGACATCCTGCTCTGCCGCACCGACCGCGAGATCCCGAAGGAAGAGCGGCGCAAGCTCGGCCTGTTCTGCAACGTGCGCGAGAGCGCCGTGATCGAGGCGCGCGACGTCGACAACATCTATGCGGTGCCTGAGGCCTACCACGATGCGGGCCTCGACGACGAAGTGCTTGCCTCTTTCGGCATCGGCTCGCGGATTCCGCCGGCGCTGCAAAGCTGGCAGAAGATCAACGAGCGCGTCCGCAATCCGGAAGGCAACGTCACAATCGCCATCGTTGGCAAATATACCGGCATGAAGGATGCGTATAAGTCGCTGATCGAGGCGCTGTCGCATGGCGGCATCGCCAACAAGGTGAAGGTCAATCTCGACTGGATCGAGAGCGAGATCTTCGAGAAGGAAGATCCGGCGCCGTTCCTCGAGCACGTCAACGGCATTTTGGTGCCCGGCGGCTTCGGCCAGCGCGGCGCGGAAGGAAAGATCCGCGCGGCGCAGTTCGCGCGCGAGCGCGACGTGCCGTATTTCGGCATCTGCTTCGGCATGCAGATGGCGGTGATCGAAGCCGCGCGAAACCTCGTCGGCATCGAGGAGGCCAATTCCACCGAGTTCGGTCCGACCAAGGAGCCGCTGGTCGGCCTGATGACGGAATGGCTGCGCGGCAACGAGCTGGAGAAGCGCTCGCAGGCCGGCGATCTCGGCGGCACGATGCGGCTTGGCGCCTATCCCGCTGCGCTCAACCGCGGCAGCCGCGTCTCGCAGGTCTATGGCGGCGCGACCGAGATTTCCGAGCGCCACCGCCATCGCTATGAGGTCAACACCGCCTACAAGGACCGCCTCGAGCAGCACGGGTTGAAATTCTCCGGTCTGTCGCCCGACGGCGTGCTGCCGGAGATCGTCGAATACGAGGATCACCCCTGGTTTATCGGCGTCCAGTTCCACCCCGAGTTGAAGTCGCGGCCGTTCGAGCCGCATCCACTGTTCGCCTCGTTCATCCAGGCGGCGATGGTGCAGTCGCGGCTGGTGTAGAGGCGCTCGTTAAGGCGTCGCCGCGCGCGGCGCATCTTCGCCCTTCATCCGCGCCAGTTCGAGCCCCGCGGCGATATGCTCGGTGTAGACGATGACGCCGAGTTCGCGGGTCTTGTTGAAATAGGTCTCCGCGGCCTTCTTGTCGCCGGCGGCGAGATAATGCTCTCCGATATAGAAATATCCCTCGGCCAGCGCCATCTGGCGGTCGTCGCCTTTCTTGTCGTCCACCGTCTTGATGAGGTCATCGGGCGTCATCGCGCCTGCGAGCATGCCGAGCGCCGCGCGCGGCCACTCGCCGTGCAGCTCTGTGGTCGCTCGCTTGAGGAGATCGGCGGGCGCCGGCTTGCCAAGTCTGGCATAGGCGATGACGAGCCAGATGTCGCTATAGAGTCTGGTTTCCTTGTCGGCGAGCTCGCTTGCCTTGGTCAGGTCGGCAACCGCATCGTCCAGCCGGCCCGCGAACAGGCGCGACACGCCACGCCCGCGGAATGTCCCCGCCGTCGTGCCTCCGAGCGGGATTGCCTTTGAATAGTCTGCGATGCTCTTGTCGAACTGCCCGATGCGGAAATAGATCTCGGCACGGCAGGTCCAAGGCGAGTACGCATTGGACGCGAGGCGCACCCCGGCATTGGTGTCCTGGATGGCTTCGTCATAGCGATCGAGTTCCGCATAGCTCTGGCCGCGAAGGCAGTAGGCGTCCGCCAGATCGGCACCCGACAGCTTTCCGCCGTCGATCGTCTCGGTCGCCTTCTTGATGGTCTGCTCGCTCAGGCCCTGGAGCCGCTTTGTGAAGCTTGATTGATCCGAAGGATCGCCCGACTTGATCGCGAGCTTGCTCACGAACACGAGCCCTCCGACTGCCTTGGTGAAGGCCCGCACGTCATCGGCATAGGCCGTGTAATTGTCCGGCTCGACCGAGGCGCGAAGCGTGGTCAGATCCATCGATCGCTTGGCGATGTTGCCGCGAAACGATTCCGAGACCGTCGCGCTGAAATATTTGTTTTCGACAGTCTGGGCATGGGGATCGACGAAGTTGCTGACCGCTTCAGGGAAGGTGATTTCCAGGTCGTATTTGCCGTGGAAGGGATATCCGGGAATACGCATCGGCGTGGTCCGGTTCGCCGACGAGGACGTCGTCAGGATATCGATGAAATTGTCTGGCCTGAAATAGACCAGCCAGTTTCCATCGCGTTCGGCGGCGAGTTTCGGGACCTTGTAGGTCGCGCCGATCGTCAGGGTATTGTTGACGGGGTCATCGGCGATGGTGGGCTCGCCGATCATCCTGGCGCCGGGATAGCGGCGCTCCATCGCGTCACCAAACGTCCGCAGGATGCGATCGCGCGAGCTCAGCTCGAAAACGACGCGGATTCGTTCTGCCGACAGTCCCGTGAAGATCCGCTTGAGCTCGAGCTGGCCCTCGTCGCCGAGCTTGGGAAGCATGATGCGCTCGCCGATCGCGTCCTCGACGAGATCACCGCCGGCAGCCGGGATCGTGGTCAGGTCTGTCGTGCCCTGGCCGACCACCAACACCTGTGCGCCACTATGCGCCTGGCCCATCCGGCTCAGCACACCGTGCTGGCCGAGACGTGTCGGATCGAGAAAGTACGTCTGACCGTCGACCACCGCTCGCACGATCGCATGATCGAAGAATTGCGGGCTTGGCAGCGTCTTGTCGATGCCCTCGCGCCGCCCGATCTGGAGCAGCACCGGGCTGCTTTCGATCTCGAGTTCGCGCAACAGCGTGACCAGCAGGAACGACTTGTCCTTGCAGTCGCCGTATCGGCGCCGCAACACCTCGTCGGGCGCGGCGGGGCGGTGCGAGCTCTCGCCCAGCGAAACCGAGAAGTAGCGGATTTGCGACTGTACGAATTCCAGCGCGGACGTCACGCGTTCCTGGTCCGAGCCCAGCGTCCGGATTCGATTGACGGCGGCGCGAAGATCCTCGCCGATCGCGGGCTTGGCATCGAACAAGGTGTTTGCCCAGCCGGCGACTTCGTTCCAGCTTGCGAATTCCGAAAATTGCAGGAAGCGATAGCCGAAGAAGTCAGGGGCGGTCTGGGCCTCTCCGACAATCTCGGACAGATCTTTCTGGTTGAAGTCCAGGCGGCGCATGCCGTCTTGGACGCTCTCATTTGGAACGAGGGCCGGGGATGCGCGGTCGCCGACCATCCGCCACTGGATCGGCCGGCCGACCGGATGGTTCATCACCACCCTGCGATGAAGCGTGGGCAGGCTCTGGTCCCAGGCACTCAGGCCAAAATACTTGCCGCCGAAGACCGGGTTGTCGCCATAGGTCGAGTAAGCGATGTCGAGCGTGTCGCCGACGCGAAGGTCGTCGATCAGGATCGATGCCGTGACATATCCGCTGTAGACGCCATTCTCCAGGCCCTGCTCGCGCTGGAGGAAGCGAATGTTAGAGGTTTTAGTCCGGTCGAGCAGCTCCTGCGCCCGCTGGATCCTGACCCAGTGCAGCTGGACGCGCTCATATTCCGGCGCAAAGGGGATCGAGAAACGCCCGGCTGCGGTGAGCGAGGCCGCATCGTTGATGGCCATGGCGCGCCGGACGTAGGTCACTGGCGTCGGCCCGACGAGTGACTGGGTTTCCATCAGCCGGATCACCACGGGCTGCGGCTTCGTCACCTCGGGAAGCGGTGTCGGATCCACCCAGGCGGGGATCGGGTCGGCGAGGGTGAATGCGCTGCTCTCGACCTGCACTTCCTTCAACTGCTGGCCGGGGGCGGGCTGCGCGGAGATGTTGTGGGACGCCAACAGGCCGGCGAGCACCAGGCCCGCACGGAGAAACCTCGCAAGATACATGCATCACCTCTGCCGCTCAGAGGTTGTATAGATGATGCGGTGCGGCCGTTCAATGCGCGCGCCACCGAGCGCGCCGGCAGGCATGCGCAAATCGCCGCGCGGGGCATCGGAGCCAGCCCAAGACAGCGTCGGGGGCAGCGGCTATAACCGCCCGCGAACAATCGTGGGAGGAACCACAATGATCTACGAAATGCGCCAGTATCGTTGCGTGCCCGGCCGCTTGCCGGCGCTGTTGAAGCGCTTCGAGACGGTGACGCTGAAGCTGTGGGAGAAGCACGGCATTCGCCAGGCCGGGTTCTTCACCACGCTGATCGGCGAATCCAATCAGGAACTGACCTATTTCCTGGCCTGGGAATCGCTTGCCGAGCGCGAGGCGAAGTGGGTCAAGTTCATGACCGACCCGGACTGGATGAAAGCGCGCGCCGAGAGCGAAGCGGACGGCCAGATCGTCGCCAACATCGTCAGCCAGCTGCTGGCGCCGACCGCCTTCTCCTCGGTGAAATAGCCGCGATTTTGCGCGCAGGGCCCCTGCGCAACCCTGATATTCGAAGGCCAGGTATTCGAAGGACAGGGCCGAATGGGGTTGATCCCACCCATTCGGCCGCTATGGTCGCGCCGAAACAGGGGATTTTTGAGCCTTGAGCGCCAGTCATTCTGCAGCACCGGTTGTGTCGGTCGGGTCGGTCAGGTTCGGCAATGATCTGCCGATCTCGGTCATCGCAGGACCGTGCCAGCTCGAAAGCCGCCAGCACGCGCTCGAAGTGGCTTCCGCGCTGAAGGAGATCGCCGCGCGGCTGAAGATCGGCCTTGTCTACAAGACCTCGTTCGACAAGGCCAACCGTACCAGCGCCTCTGCTGCACGTGGCCTCGGGCTCGCGCAGTCGCTGCCGATCTTCGCCGAGATTCGTTCCTCGCTCGGTCTGCCCGTCCTGACCGACGTGCACGATGCCGCGCAGTGCGCCGACGTGGCGCAGGCGGTGGACGTGTTGCAGATCCCGGCCTTCCTGTGCCGGCAGACCGATCTGCTGCTGGCAGCGGCCGCGACCGGCAAGGTCCTCAACGTCAAGAAAGGCCAGTTCCTGGCACCCTGGGACATGGCGAACGTCGTCGCCAAGATCACCAGTGCGAACAACCCCAACGTGCTCGTCACCGAGCGCGGCGCCTCCTTCGGCTACAACACGCTGGTCTCCGACATGCGTTCGCTGCCGATTATGGCACGCACCACCGGCGCGCCCGTGATCTTCGATGCCACCCATTCGGTGCAGCAGCCGGGCGGGAAGGGGGCTTCGTCGGGCGGTGAGCGCGAATTCGTGCCGGTACTGGCGCGCGCCGCCGTCGCAGTCGGCGTTGCCGGCGTTTTCATCGAGACCCATCCCGATCCCGACCGCGCGCCCTCGGACGGTCCCAACATGGTACCGTTGCGCGAGTTCGAAGGATTGATCCGCATGCTGATGGCGTTCGACGCAATCGCCAAGGGCGCCGCGCGCTGATGCACCAGCCTGTGACCAGGCCGCCCGCCGATCAGACGTTTCCGCCCGCGATCAATATCATCGCGCTCGCCGGATTCTCCGCGGCCTTGTCGACGCGCGCGCTCGATCCCGTGCTGCCGCATATCGCGGAGGATTTTTCGATCAGCATCACCACGGCTGCGAGCATCGCGGCCGGCTTTGCCTTGATCTATGCGCTGGTGCAGCCGGCAATCGGCGCGGCCGCCGATCTGTTCGGCAAGGCGCGATTGATGACGCTGTGCCTGGCGCTACTGGGCGTCGCCTGCATCCTCGGCGCGCTCGCCACCTCCTTCTCAGCCCTGTTCGCGAGCCGCATCCTGGCCGGCATCGCCTCCGGCGGCGTGTTTCCGGTGGCGCTCGGTTTGACCTCCGACCTCGTTGCGCCCGCAAAGAGACAGGTCGCGATCGGGCGCACGATGGCGGGCTCGATGACGGGCAATCTGCTTGGTGCGTCGGCCTCCGGCATCATCGGCGATCTGATCGGCTGGCGCGGCGTGCTCGTGATCCTCGGCGCACTGGGCCTGATTGCGGCCGCAGCGGTGGCGGCAGGCTTTCGTGGGGCCGCGCTGACGGCGCCGCCGAAGACCAACTTTAAAACCTTGCGACAGGGCTACCGCACCATCTTCGCCAATCCCAACACGCGCTACTGCTATTCGGCCGTGTTCATCGAGGGCTGCTGCGTGCTCGGCCTGTTTCCTTTCATCGCATCCTTCCTGTTCGATCTCGGCGAGAGATCGCTGTCGATCGCGGGCATCGTGATTGCGGGTTTTGCGGTCGGCGGATTGTTCTACACGCTGACGGTCTCGCGGATGCTGCCGCGGCTTGGCGTCAAGGGCATGATGATCGCAGGCGCGAGCCTTGTGGGCTTGCAGCTTTGCGTGATCGCGTTCGGTCCCGGCTGGAAGCTGCAATTCGCCAGCATGCTGGTGATGGGCTGGGGCTTCTACATGATCCATGGCTGCTTGCAGGTGTTCGCGAGCGAGTTATCGATCGGGGCGCGTGCGACCGCGATGTCGCTGCATTCGTTTTTCTTCTTCATGGGGCAGACTGTCGGGCCGCTCGCCTACGGCCTCGGCCTCCAGCATGCCGGCAAGGTGCCGACCCTCGTCGCGAGTGCGGTGATCATGGTGGTTCTGGGCCTCGTCTGGGCCCGGCTGCTCAAGCAGCGGGCGCCGTCCGACGCAAGGGCGTGAGGGAAGTATCGAATTACCGGACTCCCGTAGTTTCCCGTGAAGAACGGTAGCGGAATCCCTTCAATGTTAAATCAAATCTCATCGTTCGGTTCGTAGAGTGCCGGCAGGCCGCCGCTTGCGGCGTCACTCCATCGGATCGCCAGATGCAAAAGCAACGTTCGGTCGCCCGCATTCTCGGGGCAGTGGTTGGTTCTCTCGGAATCGTGCTCGTCCTCATCTGCGCCTATGCGTTGAAGCTGGCGATGACACGCTACTCGGACAGTAACCGCATCGTCTCGCTCGCGGTCGCGAGCCGCGACCTGACCAACACGCTGGTGATCTTTCGCCTGGAGCGCGGCGACACGCTGAGCTATCTCGCGGCGGCCGCCCCCGCGCCCGACAGCGTCATGAGCAGTCTCGCCGAGCAGCGTGTCACCGTGCAGAAGAACTACGCGCAGGCCTTGCAGAGCCTCGCCTCGGTTGAAGCGCCTGGTCTCGCCGAAAAGCTCGACAAGCTCCGCGGCGTCTGGGCCCAGCTCGAGGAACTGCGGCCGCGCGCGGTTATCGCGCTGAAGCAGGAGAAGAGCGCGCGTGACGCGAACCTGCAGCCAGGCTGGGCCAAGATCAGCGACGCCTATATGGATGCGATCGGCGACATCACCGCCCATGTCGACAACGCGATGACGCTGGTCGACCCCGTGGTCGATCGTCTCCTGATCGCCAAGCAGGCGTCCTGGCAGGCCCGCGCCAATGCCGGCCAGACCATTCTGGTCCAGTTCTCCTCGATCCTCGCCAACAAGACCTGGACTGCGGCCGACGGCGTCGCCTTCGCCGATCTGCGCGGCCGCATCCAGCAGTCCTGGCTCGTGGTGCGTGACCTCCCACCGAGCGTGGCATCGCCCGAGCTGCTGCAGGCCATCCGTAACGCCGAGCCGGAAATCTCCGGCGCGCTCAGCGACGAGCGGAATGCGATTGCGACCAAGCTGCTCGCCGGTGAGCCCGCCGGCGTCGCCGGCATCGACTACCGCGATCGCCAGCTGGTCGGCGCCAACAATGTCGTCATCGTCACGCAGACCGCGCTCGCCAACATGATCGCGCGGGCCGAAGACGGTGCCGCGCGGGCAAAGATCAGCCTCGTCCTGTTCGGCTTGCTGGTGCCGGCCTCACTCGCGCTGACGATCGGCGGGCTGATGTTGATGCGCAACCGCGTCACCCGGCCGCTGACCGCGATCACCGGCGTCATGACCCGTTTCGCCGCGCATGATTTTGCCAGCGACGTGCCGGGCCTCGAGCGCAACGACGAGATCGGCCGCATGGCGTCGGCCTTGCAGGTGTTCAAGGAAGCCATGATCAGCGCCGAGCGTCTGTCCGGCGATCAGGCCGCCGAGCGTGCCGAGAAGGAGAAGCGTGCGTCCGAGCTCTCGGGCCTGGTCCACCAGTTCGAAAGCCGGATCAGCCAGATGGTCCAGACGCTCTCCAGCGCCTCAGGCGAGCTGGAGACGACGGCGCGCTCGATGTCGGGCACGGCGGCGGAGGCCCAGAGCCAGGCTGGTTCGGCCTCGACCCTCGCCGACCAGGTCGGTGGCGGCGTGCAGACGGTTGCGGCGGCAGCTGAGGAGCTCAACGCCTCGATCCGCGAGATCAACCGCCAGGTCGAGCAAGCGAGCCGCGCCACCGAACAGGCCGTTCTCACCGTCAAGGAGACCGACACCACCATGCGCGCGCTCGCCGACGGCGCTGACCGCATCGGCGAGGTCATCGGCCTCATCACCTCGATCGCCGGCCAGACCAATCTGCTGGCGCTGAACGCGACCATTGAGGCCGCGCGCGCCGGCGAATCCGGCCGCGGCTTTGCAGTCGTGGCGAGCGAGGTGAAGAACCTGGCCTCGCAGACGGCGAAGGCGACCGAAGAGATCAGCGCCCAGATCACCGAGATCCAGGGCGCGACGCAGAAGGCGGTCTCGGCCATCGACGGCATCGTCAAGACCATCGAGGAGGTCTCGACCATCAACCGCACCATTGCCGCCGCGATCGAGGAGCAGAACAAGGCCACCGCCGAGATCGCCAACACAGTTCAGCACACGGCGGAAGCGACCTCGACCGTGACGCGTAACATCGCCAGCGTCTCCTCGGCCGCCAACGAGACCGGCCGTGCGGCATCGGGCGTGCTGAAGGCGGCCGCCAATCTGGCGAGCCAGTCGGGCTCGCTGACGAGCGAGGTCGACGGCTTCATCAGCAAGGTGAGGGCGGTGGCGTAAGGAGCTCTGGCCCTTTGGGGACGGACAGCTACCCTGACCGAGGCGGAGTCCGTTGTCCTCGGGCAGCGCGACTGGGCGTGCGTCCTGCGGCTTTGACGGCTCCCGCATAAGGGACCGAGATATTCCCAGCCGAATCGACATTCTGGTTCGGCAACGAGACAAAGTTGCCGGAACGGGTGCCAGCCTCCGCCGGAATGAACAGGCCTCCGGCGGTGGACTCGAAGATTGTCACGGCCACCACATCACCGACACCGAATTTGATACTAGGCGGCGGTCGGGGAATGCCACAGAGAGAACGCCGGGTCCGTACTCCTTCAGCACGTCGAGTACCCCCGGAGTGAGCTTTACAAGTCCGTAATCCGGTCCCGCTTTTGTGGTCTGGCCTTTGATGACGTGATCCTCGGGTCCCGAACTGGACATGATCGAGCACCCAGCAATCGACGTGGCGCCTCTTTGCGCCTCGCGTCACCGTGCCACAGTCCGCTTTGGTATACATGGCACGCCGATTGCTTCGATTTTGGGCAAATCGAGGTGTGACATCGTGGACGCCCAGACCAGCCGTTCGCCCAGCGCAGTCAGCGCGACCCGATCGACCGGATATCCTACCAAGCCTCCGCTACGGCGCTTTCTGTCCGATTGCTACGCGGAATTCAGAGCCGACAAGTCCGGCGAGCTCGCCGACTACATTCCCGAGCTCAAGCGCGCCAATCCCGATCATTTTGGCATCGCGCTCGTCACCATCGACGGTCACGTCTACGAGGTCGGCGACAGCGAGGTAGCATTCACGATCCAGTCGGTCTCGAAGGCCTTCGTGTTTGCGCTGGCGCTCGAGATGGTCGGTGAGGAGCGGGTTGCGGCCACGATCGGCGTCGAGCCGAGCGGCGAGGCCTTCAACTCGATCCGGCTGACCAACGACAATCGGCCGTTCAATCCGATGGTCAATGCCGGCGCCATCGCCTGCTCGGGCCTGATCTACGAGGTCGAGGGGAAGGGGGCTTTCGAGCGTGTCCGTTCAAAGCTCAGCCAGTTCGCCGGCCGCGAGCTCAGCGTCGACGACGCCGTGCATGAATCGGAGACGGCGACCGGCAACCGCAACCGGGCGATTGCCTGGCTGCTGCGCAATTACGCCGTGCTGCCGGACGACGTCGATGCCGTGCTCGACGTCTATTTCCGCCAATGCGCGATCCTGGTCACCGCGCGCGACCTCGCGGTGATGGCGGCGACGCTCGCCAATCGCGGCATCAATCCGGTGACCGGCGCGCAGGTGATCACGCCGCACATCGTCGCCCGCACGTTGTCGGTGATGACGAGCTCGGGCATGTATGACTATGCCGGCGAATGGACCTACCGCGTCGGCATTCCCGCCAAGAGCGGTGTCGGTGGCGGTATCGTCGCCGCGCTACCATCGCAATTGGGACTCGGCACCTTCTCGCCGCTGCTCGACAACCATTTCAACAGCGTGCGCGGTTTGAAGGTCTGCGAGGCGCTCTCGGCGCGGTTCGACCTGCATATGCTCAACCGCAACGCCGATGTCCGCACCAGCATCATGGCGGACTACGACATCTACGGCATCTCCTCGCGTCGCAGCCGCCCGCCGCACGAGCAGCAGATCCTCGACGAGCGCCACAGCGACATCCGCATCATCGAGCTGGTCGGGGCAATGAATTTCGGCACCATCGACTACGTCACCCGACGGCTCGCCGGCGAGCCGCCGAATGCGCCGCTGCTGATTTTCGACTTCCGCCGCGTCCCCGACATCACCGCGGCCGGCGCGGAGCTGCTCGGCGAGACGCTGACCGCGCTCGCCAATGCCGGCGTCACTACGATCCTGTCAGGCCTCGAGGAGATCTCGGCTGTATGGACCGCCATTTCCGCGCGCACGGTCGAGCCGCGCCGGCTGCGCCGCTTTGCGCTGCTCGACGACGCCATTGAATGGGCCGAGGACCAGGTGATCTATCGTTCCGGCGGCTTCACCGATGTCAAGGAAAGCGCGCATCTCGGCGAGCAGGCGCTGCTTGCCGAGCTCGACGCAGACGAGATCGCCGCGATCGTGAAACTGTCGACCACACGCCACTACGCCGCCGGTCAGCGCATCATCGCCGCAGGCGAGCCCGCCAATTCGTTGTTCTTCCTCCAGAGCGGCATGGTCAGCGTGAAGCTGCGGAGCGGCGTCCGGCTCGCCTCGCTCGGTCCCGGCATGGAATTCGGCGAGATGGCGATCCTGGAGAGTAGCCGCAGCGCCGATGTCCTTGCCGACACGCCCGTGACCTGCCTCGAGCTGCCGCTTGACAGCTTTGCCGACTACCGCCGCCTGCATCCGGAAACGTCGCTCAAGATCATGCGCAACCTCGCCGCCATCCTGGCGCGGCGGCTGGTGCTGGCGAACGCCAAGGTGGATTTGCTGAGCGCATACTAACCCCGTCCGCGATAGGGCGCGACGCCTTGCTCGGGTACCCACAGGCCCTTCGGCACGCGGCCGGTCTGCCAGAACACGTCGATCGGGATGCCGCCGCGCGGATACCAATAGCCGCCGATGCGCAACCACTTCGGCTTGATCTCGGAGGCGATGCGTTTGCCGATCATCACGGTGCAGTCCTCGTGGAAGGCGCCGTGATTGCGGAAGCTCGCGATGTAGAGTTTCAACGATTTCGACTCCAGCAGCCACTGTCCGGGCGCGTAGTCGATCATCAGATGTGCGAAATCGGGCTGGCCGGTGACCGGGCAGAGCGAAGTGAATTCCGGCACGGTGAAGCGGACCAGATAATCGGTTCCGGCTTGCGGATTGGGCACGCGGTCGAGCTGGGCTTTTTCGGGTGCATCGGGCCATTCCACGGCGCGGCCGAGCTGAAGGGCGGATGAGTTCTTCGATTTGCTGGGCTTTTTCGACATGCCGCCCTCTTAGCCAAACATTCGGCGGCCGTCACCCGGCCTTTTCCGCTTCGATGCATTGCGGTAGAAGCACCGCCAACTGCCCCCTTTGTTCCCTGAAAAGAGGCCCTCATGACCGCCATCATCGACATCATCGGACGCGAAATCCTCGATAGCCGCGGTAATCCCACCGTCGAGGTCGATGTGGTGCTGGAAGATGGCGCGCTCGGCCGCGCCGCGGTGCCGTCCGGCGCCTCCACCGGCGCCCATGAAGCGGTGGAGCTGCGCGACGGCGACAAGGCCCGCTATCTCGGCAAGGGTGTCACCAAGGCGGTCGGCGCCGTCAACGGCGAGATCTTCGAGGCGCTCAGCGGCCTCGATGTCGAGCAGCAGGCCCAGATCGACCAGATCATGATCGATCTCGACGGCACCCCGAACAAGAGCCGTCTGGGCGCCAACGCCATCCTCGGCGTCTCGCTCGCCTGCGCCAAGGCGGCCGCGAACTCGCTCGACATGCCGCTCTACCGCTATGTCGGCGGCACCTCGGCGCGGCTGTTGCCGGTGCCGATGATGAACATCATCAATGGCGGCGTGCACGCCGACAATCCGATCGACTTCCAGGAGTTCATGATCCTCCCCGTGGGTGCATCGTCCTTCGCCGACGGCCTGCGCTACGGCGCGGAAGTCTTCCACACACTGAAGTCGGAGCTGAAGAAGGCTGGCCACAACACCAATGTCGGCGACGAGGGCGGTTTTGCCCCGAACCTGCCGTCGGCGGATGCCGCGCTCGAATTCGTCATGAACGCGATCGGCAAGGCCGGCTACAAGGCCGGCAGCGACATCGTGATCGGTCTCGACTGCGCCTCGACCGAGTTCTTCAAGGACGGCAAGTACGTTTATGAGGGCGAGGGCAAGACCCGCTCGGTGTCCGAGCAGGCAAAGTACCTCGCCGATCTCGTCGGCCGCTATCCGATCGTGACCATCGAGGACGGCATGTCGGAAGACGACATGGACGGCTGGAAGGAACTCACCGACCTCATCGGCAAGAAGTGCCAGCTGGTCGGCGACGATCTATTCGTCACCAACGTCAAGCGCCTCGCCGAGGGCATCAAAGCCGGCCGTGCCAACTCGATCCTGATCAAGGTCAACCAGATCGGCACGCTGACCGAGACGCTCGCCGCTGTCGAGATGGCGCACAAGGCCGGCTACACCTCGGTGATGTCGCATCGTTCCGGCGAGACCGAGGATTCCACCATCGCCGACCTCGCGGTTGCCACCAATTGCGGGCAGATCAAGACCGGATCCCTTGCGCGTTCCGATCGAACCGCCAAATACAACCAGCTGCTGCGCATCGAGCAGCAGCTCGGCAAGCAGGCGCTGTATGGCGGCAAGGCGGCCCTGAAGGCGCTGGTTTGAGCCGGCGCTTCAACACGCACACGGGAGGATCGACATGAGCGATGCCAAGACCGGACTGCAACTGCGTTCGCTGCTGAAGAAGAGCGGCGACCTGGAATTGTCCCTGGTGAGCGTGCCGACACCGGAGCCGGCCGACGATGAGGTCGTGGTTCGCGTCGAGGCCACGCCGATCAATCCGTCCGATCTCGGCCTGCTGATCGGGCCGGCCGACATGTCGGCCGCCAAGGCTTCCGGCACCAAGGAGATGCCGGTCATCACCGCAACGATGCCAGAGGGGGCGATGCGGATGATGGGCGCGCGGCTCGATCAGTCGCTGCCGGTCGGCAATGAGGGCGCCGGCACGGTGATCGGAAGCGGATCGTCCGATGCCGCGAAGGCGCTGATGGGCAAGACCGTGTCGATGATCGGCGGCGCGATGTACACCCAATATCGCGTGCTGAAGGTGCGCGACGTCATGGAGCTGCCGGCGGGCACGACGGCCGCCGACGGTGCGTCCTGGTTCGTCAATCCGCTGACCGCGCTCGGCATGACCGAGACGATGCGCCGTGAAAACCACAAGGCGCTGGTGCACACCGCGGCCGCGTCCAATCTCGGCCAGATGCTCAACAAGATCTGCATCAAGGACGGCATCGGCCTCGTCAACATCGTGCGCAGCAAGGACCAGGCCGACATCCTGCACAAGATCGGCGCCAAGCACGTCGTCGATTCCTCCGCGCCGAGCTTCATGGACGATCTCACCAATGCGCTGGTCGAAACCGGCGCCACGATCGCGTTCGACGCCATCGGCGGCGGCAAGCTCGCCGGCCAGATTCTCACGGCCATGGAAGCGGCTGCCAACAAGACGGCGAAGGAGTACAGCCGCTACGGCTCCAACGTGTACAAACAGGTCTACATCTACGGCAGCCTCGACAACCGTCCGACCGAGCTCAGCCGGTCGTTCGGCCTGACCTGGGGCGTCGGCGGCTGGCTGCTCACGCCGTTCCTCCAGAAGATCGGCCCGGCCGACATCGGCCGCTTGCGTCAGCGTGTGGCATCCGAGCTCAAGACCACCTTCGCCAGCCACTACACCAAGGTGGTGTCGCTGACCGAGGCGCTCGATCTCGCCAACATCGCGGTGTACGCCAAACGGGCCACCGGCGAAAAATTCCTCATCGCCCCGAATAAATTGTCGTGATCTGAGGTCCGGGATCACCGAAAGAAGGTCTTGCCTTCTGAGCGAAGCGGGAGAACATTCGCGCCGCCTTTGAAAGCGGAAAAACCGCAAAGCGCTCAGAAGGGGACACCATCATGACCGATCTCAATCGCCGCCATCTGCTTGCGGGCGCCGCCGCTGTCGGCGCAGCTGCCGTGACCGGACTGCGACCAATCGCAACCAATGCCGCGGTGCCGCAAAGCGGCGCGCAGGCGCCGGGCTTCTATCGCTACAAGGTCGGCAGCTTCGAATGCACCTCGATCAATGACGGCGCGCGTTCGTTCCCGATGCCCGACACGTTCGTCACCAACGTGAAGAAGGAAGAAGCCCTTGCTGCGGCCGACGCCGCCTATATGCCGAAAGGCATGGTGACGGTGCCGTTCAATCCGCAGCTGATCAACACCGGTTCCAAGCTCGTGCTGATCGACACCGGCAACGGTGTCGCCAATCTCGAGCCGAGCAAGGGCGCGGTCGGCCGCACGCTGCAAAACCTTCAGGCCGCCGGCGTCGATCCCAAGACGATCGACGTCGTGCTGCTGTCGCATCTGCATCCCGACCACACCAACGGCATCCGCCTTGCCGACGGTTCGCTTGCCTTCCCGAATGCCGAGATCATGGTGCCGGTCAAGGACTGGGAGTTCTGGACCAGCGCGGACAACGCCGCCAAGGCCGAGTCCAATGCGATGATGAAGAACTACTTTGCGAACGTGAAGAAGACCTTTGACGGCCTCGAGTCCAAGGTGACCAAGTATGATTGGGGCAAGGAGGTCGCGCCCGGCATCACGTCGATCGCGACGCCCGGCCACACGCCCGGTCACACGTCGTTCGCGGTCGCGTCCGGCGATGCCAAGGTGCTGATCCAGTCCGACGTCACCAACATTCCGGAATTCTTCCTGCGCAATCCGGATTGGCATGTGGTGTTCGACACCGACGCCGAGTTGGCGCAGGAGACCCGCCACAAATTCTACGACATGGCGGCCGCGGAGAAGGCAACCGTGATCGGCTTCCACTTCACCTTCCCCTCGGTCGGTCATGTCGAGAAGGACGGGGCGAAGTATCGCCTGATCCCGTCGGCCTGGAATCCGACGATCTGATTGTTACGCAATCGCGCTGAAGATCGGGCCGCCTCTTGGCGGCCCGATTGTTTTGGGCGACGATCTCCTTTTGCGAAACGCTGCGTTTCCAATTCGGTCCGGTCCATGCACTTGCATCCAACGCTCGGGATGGCTTAAGTGCGGCACTCCCGCTCAAGATTTCGAGGACAACCATGGCCTACAACATCGTCACGATCGCCGGCAGCCTGCGCAAGGACAGCTTCTCGCTGAAGATCGCCAATGCGCTCGCCAAGCTTGCGCCGGCCTCTCTCAAGCTCGAGGTCGTCACACTGGGAGGCATTTCCTTCTTCAACCAGGATATCGAAGGCGCGCCGCCGGCGGACTGGCTGGCTTTCCGCGAAAAACTCCAGAAGTCGGACGGAGTTATCTTCGTCACGCCGGAATACAACCGCGCCATCCCGGGCGTCCTGAAGAACGCCATCGACGTCGCCTCGCGCCCCTATGGCAAGAGCTCGTTCAACGGCAAGCCGGTCGGCATCGTCTCCAACTCGCCGGGTCCGCTCGGTGGTGTCAGCGCTGCCAAGACGCTCCAGAACATCCTGCCGGGCATTGCCGGCCCGATCATGCAGCAGCCGGAGATCTATCTGAACGCGGTCGGCGACGCCTTCGATGCCGAAGGCAATCTAACGAAGGAATCGCTCAAGCCCGTGCTCCAGGCCTATATCGACGCCTATGCGGCGCACGTGGCGAAGCACCACGGCTGACCGCTCGCTCTCCGTCATGGCCGGGCTTGACCCGGCCATGACGGCTCGCGCGGCGTGCATTAGTACTCCCTTAACCAAGCTGCCCCATCTTGCAAGGATGGTCTCCCGCGCCCGCCTGAAATCGTTCCTGACCGGTGTTGCCCTCTACGCGATGGCGGCTGCGATCGTCGGCTATTTCGGCGTCAACGCCTATACCGGCAAATACGGCCTCAACGCCCGCCTGGAGCTCGATCAGGAGATTGTCGCGCTGACGGGTGAGCTGGCGCAGCTCAAGCGCGAGCGCGCCCGCAGCGAGCAGCGCGTGTCGCTGCTGCGCTCCGAGAAGATCGATCCCGACATGCTGGACGAGCGCGCCCGCTTTCAGCTCGACTATGCCAATCCGCACGATCTTGTGCGGATGATCCCGCCAAACTGAATCGTCCGCCTTCCGCCGTCATCTGCCTGTCAGAGAATTGAGACAAGACGGCAAGCCCGGCATCGATGCGATGCCGTGAAGATGGAGGCTTGCCATGCAGAACAATCGTTCACGACGGACGCTGCGTATCGGAGCGATGCTGTTCGGCGTGTCGGTCCTGACGCTTTTACCGCTGTCGATGGCAAGCGCACAGACCGCGCCGGCCGGCGCCAAGCCCTTCACGACCGTCGACGGAAAGGCGCCGCTGATCCTCGGACATCGCGGTGTGCCGGGCCTCGTGCCCGAAGAGACTGAGGCCTCGTATGACCTCGCTGCGGCGCTCGGAACCGACGCGCTCGAAGAGGATCTGCACCTCACCAAAGATTGCGTCCTGGTGGCGCGTCACAACCCCTGGCTAGCCGATAATACCAACGTCGCCGAAGTGGCGAAGACCAATGCGACTGTCGCGGCGCGCAAGCGCACCGTGCCCGGTGTAACCGTCAAGGTGAAGTCTCCCGGCAACGGGCCGGCCGAATATTTGACCGATCTCACCGATCCGGCCGATCCCAAATCGGTGCTGAAGTCATTGATCGTCGACGGCGAGAACCACACCAACGACTGGTCGATCACCGATTTCACCATGGCCGAGCTGAAGGACTGGATCGGCGGCACCACCTATGATGCGGCCAACGAGCGGCCGAAGGTGTTCAACGGCAAGTTCCCGGTCATCAGCTTCCAGGACATCCTCGACATCGCCAAGGCGAAGAGCAAGGAAACCGGGCGTCAGATCCTGGTCTATCCCGAAACCAAGAATCCGACCTGGAACAACGCCCAGGCCATCGCCAATGGCTGCGGCGCGCCCGGCAGCCATCCGCTTGAGGACGCCCTGATCAAGATCATCAAGGACAATGGCCTCAACACCAAGGACGCGCCGATCCTCGTGCAGAGCTTCGAGCCCGGCAGCCTGAAATATATGCGCAGCCATGGCCTCGAAACGCGGCAGGTCCAGCTCGTCGACGGCAACGGCATCGATTTCAAGACCGGCAAGGTCCTCCTCAACAACATCACCAACTCGCGTCCATTCGACTGGACGGTTGCGGGTGACCCGCGCCAGTACGATGCGATGCTGACGCCGGAGGGCCTGGCCGAGATCAAGACCTATGCCGACGGCATCGGTCCGTGGAAGGCCTATATCGTGCCGCTCAAGATTGCGCCGTGGAAGGACAGCAACGCCGACGGCACGCCCTACAAGGGATCGACGCCGGAGGCTTCGACGCAGGAGGCGACCAGCCTCATTGCCGACGCGCACAAGCTCGGCCTGTTCGTGCATGTCTTCACGTTCCGGAACGAGAAGAAATATCTGGCCGCCGACTATCACGCCGATCCGGCCCAGGAATATCTCAAGTTCTTCCGGCTCGGCGTCGATGGGGTCTTCACCGATTTCACGCACACCGGCGTTGCCGCCCGCGCAGCGTATCTGCGAGAGCTCGGCTGGTGAGGCCGGCTCTCGCGTAGGAGCAAATGTTGCCTGGGGCGTGCCAAAGGTTTTGCAAAATTTCGGCCACGTTGCAGTGCGGCATAATGAAAGTCGTGCCATGTCGCTGCGGTGCTTTCGCGCACGATTGAGTTAGGTTAGAGAGGGCTTAGATTTCTCTGACCCGGAATTCCCATGGCCGCACCCAAGAAAGCCGCCGCAAGCACTGCACAGGACAAGACCAACGGCGGTTCGCCCCCGGAATTCACCAAGGAGCAGGAGCTGAAAGCACTCCGCGACATGCTCCTGATCCGGCGATTCGAGGAAAAGGCCGGCCAGCTCTACGGCATGGGTGCGATCGGCGGCTTCTGCCATCTCTATATCGGCCAGGAGGCCGTGGTGGTCGGTATGCAGATGGCCCTGAAGCAGGGCGATCAGGTCATCACCGGCTATCGCGATCACGGTCATATGCTCGCCACCGGCATGGAGGCCAACGGCGTCATGGCCGAGCTCACCGGACGCCGCGGTGGCTATTCCAAGGGCAAGGGCGGCTCCATGCACATGTTCAGCAAGGAGAAGCACTTTTACGGCGGCCACGGCATCGTCGGCGCCCAGGTCTCGCTCGGCACGGGGCTCGCCTTCGCCAATCACTATCGCGGCAACGACAACGTCAGCGTCACCTATTTCGGCGACGGTGCGGCCAACCAGGGCCAGGTCTATGAGAGCTTCAACATGGCGGAGCTCTGGAAGCTGCCGGTGATCTACGTCATCGAGAACAACCGCTACGCCATGGGCACCGCGGTCTCGCGCGCCTCGGCGCAGCAGGATTTCTCCAAGCGCGGCGCGTCCTTCAACATCCCCGGCCTGCAAGTCGATGGCATGGACGTCCGCGCCGTGAAAGCGGCCGGTGACGAGGCAGCCGCCTGGTGCCGCTCGGGCAAGGGACCGATGATCCTGGAGATGCAGACCTACCGCTATCGCGGTCACTCGATGTCGGATCCAGCCAAATACCGGACGCGCGAGGAGGTCGAGAAGGTCCGCCACGACCAGGACCCGATCGAGCAGGTGCGCAACCGCCTGCTGGCGGCGAAGGTGAGCGAGGCCGACCTCAAGGCGATCGACGCCGGGGTGCGCGACATCGTCAACGCCGCCGCCGACTTTGCCCAGCACGATCCCGAGCCGGACGCCGCCGAGCTCTGGACCGACGTTTACCGCTAAGACGCGCGCAAGCTTTCCTTGGAGTCGATATGCCAATTCAAGTGCTGATGCCCGCGTTGTCGCCCACGATGGAGAAGGGCAACCTCGCCAAATGGCTGAAAAAAGAGGGCGAGACGATCAAGTCCGGCGACGTCATCGCCGAGATCGAGACCGACAAGGCCACCATGGAGGTCGAGGCGACCGATGAGGGCACGCTCGGCAAGATCCTGATCCCCGAAGGCACCGCCGACGTCGCCGTCAACACGCCGATCGCGACCATCCTCGCCGATGGCGAGAGCGCGGCCGATCTTGCGAAAGCACCCGCACCGGCGAAGCCTGCCGCGGAAGCTGCGCCGGCTGCACCTGCCAAGGCCGAAGCGCCCGCGCCGAAGGCTGCACCCGCGCCCCACGCCGTTGCCGCGCCCGATCCGGAAGTGCCTGCCGGCACCGAGATGGTGACGCAGACCATCCGCGAAGCGCTGCGCGACGCCATGGCCGAAGAGATGCGCCGTGATCCGGACGTCTTCGTGATGGGCGAAGAGGTCGCGGAGTATCAAGGCGCCTACAAGGTGACGCAGGGCCTGCTCCAGGAGTTCGGCGCCAAGCGCGTGATCGACACGCCGATCACCGAGCACGGTTTTGCCGGCGTCGGTGTCGGTGCCGCCATGACCGGCCTGAAGCCGATCGTCGAGTTCATGACCTTCAACTTCGCCATGCAGGCGATCGACCAGATCATCAACTCCGCCGCCAAAACGCTCTATATGTCGGGCGGCCAGATGGGCTGCTCGATCGTGTTCCGCGGTCCCAACGGTGCAGCCGCGCGCGTTGCCGCCCAGCACAGCCAGGACTATTCGTCCTGGTACTCGAACATTCCCGGTCTCAAGGTCGTCGCGCCGTTCTCGGCCGCCGATTACAAGGGCCTCCTGAAGGCCGCGATCCGCGATCCCAATCCGGTGATCTTCCTCGAGAACGAGGTGCTCTACGGCCACACCGGCGAAGTGCCCAAGCTCGATGACTTCGTCGTCCCGATCGGCAAGGCGCGCATCGCGCGCGTGGGCTCCCATGTCACCCTGATCTCCTGGTCGAACGGCATGACCTACGCGCTCAAGGCCGCCGATGAGCTCGCCAAGGAGGGCATCGAGGCCGAGGTGATCGATCTGCGCACGCTGCGGCCGATGGACACCGAGACCATCATCAACTCGGTCAAGAAGACCGGGCGCGCCGTGACGGTGGAGGAGGGCTGGGCCCAGAGCGGCGTCGGCGCCGAGATCGCCGCGCGCATCATGGAGAACGCGTTCGACTATTTGGACGCGCCGGTCGCGCGTGTGTCCGGCAAGGACGTGCCGATGCCCTATGCCGCGAATCTGGAGAAGCTCGCGCTGCCGACGGTCGCCGAAGTGGTCGAGGCCGCCAAAGCCGTCTGCTACAGGTAGACCATGGCGGGCCCGAAGGAGCAGCCATTGCCGCCCGACGTCATGACCCGCGATGATGCGGTCGAGATCCTGCGCGTGTTCGTGCTGGACGGCGGGCTGTCGATGGCGTTCCAGCGCGCCTTCGAGGAGCCCGACATGTGGGGCCTGCTGCTCGTCGATCTCGCCCGCCACGCCGCGCGCGCCTATGCGCGCGAGAGCGACTATAGCGAGGAGGACGCCCTGAACCGGATCCTCGAGATGTTCCAGGCGGAGATCGAGCGGCCGACCGACATCGGCACCACGACGCCGCGCGGGCAGAAGGGGCATTGAACGTGACCGGCTGCCTCGACAAGCTGATTTGAGAAGCGAGTAAACCCAATGCCCATCAACATCCTGATGCCCGCTCTTTCGCCGACGATGGAGAAGGGCAACCTCGCCAAATGGCTGAAGAAGGAAGGCGACAAGGTCAAATCCGGCGATGTCATCGCCGAGATCGAGACCGACAAGGCGACCATGGAGGTCGAGGCCATCGACGAGGGCACGATCGCCAAGATCCTGGTGCCCGAGGGCACGCAGGACGTGCCGGTCAATGATGTGATCGCGGTGCTGGCCGGTGAAGGCGAGGACGTGAAGGCGGCGGGCAGCGCGAAGCCCAGCGCCTCTGCCGCGCCGCCCAAAGCCGCCGAGGCGCCTGCCGCGGCTCCAGCACCGGCGCCCGCCGCGCCCAAGGCCGCGCCGCCGCCCGCCGCGTCGCCGGCTGCTGCCGCTCCTGCTGCACAGAGCAACGGCCATGTCGGCCGCGTGTTCTCGTCGCCGCTGGCGCGTCGTCTCGCCAAGGAAGCCGGCATCGATGTCGGAATGGTCACCGGCACGGGTCCGCACGGCCGCGTCGTCGCGCGCGACGTCGAGCAGGCCAAGTCCGGCAAGGGGCTCAAGGCACCCGCCGCCAGCCCGTCATCCGCGCCCTCGATCGCACCGACCATGTCGGACAAGCAGATCCTGTCGCTGTTCGAGCCCGGTTCGTACGAGATCGTCCCGCATGACGGCATGCGCCGCACGATTGCCCAACGGTTGACCGCCTCGATCCAGAACGTCCCGCACTTCTACCTGACGATCGACTGCGACATCGGCAAACTGCTCGCCGCACGCGAGGAGATCAATGCGGCTGCACCGAAGGACAAGGAGAAGAAGCCGCTCTACAAGATCTCGGTCAACGACTTCGTCATCAAGGCGATGGCGGTCGCGCTGCAGAAGATCCCGAACTGCAACGTCAGCTGGACCGAAAGCGGCATGGTCAAGCACCACCATTCCGACGTCGGCGTTGCCGTGGCGATGCCGGGCGGCCTGATCACGCCGATCATCCGCAAGGCCGAGACCAAGACGCTCTCGACCATCTCCAACGAGATGAAGGATTTTGCGGCGCGCGCCCGCACGCGCAAGCTGAAGCCGGAAGAGTATCAGGGCGGCACCACGGCGGTGTCCAACCTCGGCATGTTCGGCATCAAGGATTTCACGGCCGTGATCAACCCGCCGCATGCCACGATCCTTGCGGTCGGCACCAGCGAGGAGCGCCCCGTCGTGCGCGGCGGCAAGATCGAGATCGCGCAGATCATGAGCGTGACGCTGTCCTGCGATCACCGTGCCATCGACGGCGCGCTCGGCGCCGAGCTGATCGGCGCCTTCAAGCAGCTGATCGAAAACCCCGTCATGATGATGGTGTGAGCCGCGGACCGTGCATACGTAGGGTGGGCAAAGGCGCGATGCGCCGTGCCCACCTTATTTCATAGCGTTGGAAGGTGGTGGGCACGCTTCGCTTTGCCCACCCTACGAAGTTCAGTTGAATGGGAGCCGCAATGGCCGACACATCCTTCGACATCATCATCATCGGCTCCGGTCCTGGCGGCTATGTCACCGCGATCCGTGCCGCCCAGCTCGGCTTCAAGACCGCGATCGTCGAGAAGTCCTATCTCGGCGGCATCTGCCTGAACTGGGGCTGCATCCCGACCAAGGCGCTCTTACGCTCCGCCGAGATATATCACTACATGCAGCACGCCAACGACTATGGTCTGTCGGCGGAGAAGGTCTCGTTCGATCCGAAGGCCGTGGTGCAGCGTTCGCGCGGCGTCTCCAAGCGGCTGAATGACGGCGTCGGCTTCCTGATGAAGAAGAACAAGGTCAGCGTGATCTGGGGCGCGGCTTCGATCGACGCGCCCGGCAAGGTCACCGTGAAGAAGTCCGACGTCGAGGGCCCCAAGGGCTCGCTGGGCGAGGGGACTTATCAGGCCAAACACATCATCGTCGCGACCGGCGCGCGGCCGCGCGTGCTGCCCGGGCTCGAGCCCGACAAGAAGCTGATCTGGACCTATTTTGAGGCGATGGTGCCGGAGAAAATGCCGAAGTCGCTGCTGGTGGTCGGCTCCGGCGCGATCGGCATCGAGTTTGCGTCGTTCTTCCATACCATGGGCTCGGACGTCACCGTGGTCGAGGTGCTGCCGCAGATCCTGCCGGTCGAGGACGCCGAGATCGCAGCCCTTGCCCGCAAGCGTCTGGAGAAGCAGGGCATCAAGATCATGTCCTCGACCAAGGTGACCAAGCTCGAGAAGAAGGCCGACAGCGTCGTTGCCACCATCGACGACGGCAAGGGCAAGCCAGTGACCACCGAGTTCGAGCGGGTGATCTCGGCCGTCGGCGTCGTCGGCAATATCGAGAATCTCGGCCTCGAAAAGCTTGGAGTGAAGACGGACCGCGGCTGCATCGTCATCGACGGCTATGGCAAGACCAACGTCCCCGGCATCTACGCCATCGGCGACGTTGCGGGGCCCCCGATGCTTGCACACAAGGCCGAGCACGAGGGAGTGATCTGCGTCGAGGCCATCAAGGGCCTGCATCCGCATCCCATGGACAAGCTCCTGATCCCCGGCTGCACCTATTGCAATCCGCAGGTCGCGTCCGTGGGGCTGACGGAAGCCAAGGCCAAGGAGAGCGGCCGCGAGATCCGCGTCGGCCGCTTCCCCTTCGTCGGCAACGGCAAGGCCATCGCGCTCGGCGAGGACCAGGGCCTGGTCAAGGTGATCTTCGACAAGAAGACCGGCCAGCTGCTCGGCGCCCACATGGTCGGCGCCGAAGTGACCGAGCTGATCCAGGGCTACGTCGTCGCCATGAACCTGGAGACCACGGAAGAAGAGCTGATGCACACGGTGTTCCCGCATCCGACCCTGTCGGAGATGATGAAGGAAGCCGTGCTGGATGCGTATGGGCGGGTGCTGAATATTTGACCGCCCGATCGTCATCGTTTCGCTGCGCTCGCAATGACGAGCAGAGAGAGCCGTTTGCAAAATAAGAAGGAAATCACCCATGCACGACAACGACAACCTGACTATCGAACGCCCGACCTTCGTCACGCATCTGGAGTGCGCGATGGAGGGCGACCATTACGCGGCCGACCAGGTCCACAACCTCTCTAAGGCCGGCAAGCCGCTGCTGGTGCGCTACGACCTCGCTGGCGTGAAGAAGGCGCTGACCAAGGATGCGCTCGCTCAGCGCCCCGCCGACATGTGGCGCTACCGCGAACTGCTGCCGGTGCGCAAATGCCAGGACATCGTCTCGCTCGGCGAGGTGACGACGCCGCTGATCCGGCTGCCGAAGCTCGGCGCAAAACTCGGCGGCGGCGAGATCATCGTCAAGGACGAGGGACGGCTGCCGACCGGCTCGTTCAAGGCGCGCGGCCTGGTGATGGCGGTGTCGATGGGCAAGGCGCTCGGGGTCACACACATGGCGATGCCGACCAATGGCAATGCCGGCGCGGCGCTCGCGGCTTACGCGACCTCCTGCGGCATCAAGACCACGATCTTCTGCCCGGCCGATACGCCGGAAGTGAATGTCAGCGAGATCGAGCTCCAGGGCGCAACCGTCTATCGCGTCAACGGCTATATCGACGATTGCGGCAAGATCGTCGGCGAGGGGAAAGCAAAAGTCGGCTGGTTCGACACCTCGACGCTGAAGGAGCCGTATCGCATCGAGGGCAAGAAGACGATGGGGCTGGAGCTCGCCGAGCAGCTCGGCTGGGACGTGCCTGACGTGATCTTCTACCCGACCGGCGGCGGCACCGGCCTGATCGGCATGTGGAAGGCGTTCGATGAGCTCGAGAAGATCGGCTTTATCGGAAGCAAGCGTCCGCGCATGGTCGCGGTGCAGGCGTCCGGCTGCGCGCCGATGGTGCGCGCCTATGAGGCCGGCACCGAGCATGCGACGCGCTGGGAAGACGCGCACACCATCGCGTCCGGCATTCGTGTGCCGCAGGCGATCGGCGATTTCCTGATCCTGCGTGCGGTGCGCGAGAGCAAGGGTTTTGCCATTGCGGTCGACGACGACAAGATCTCGGCGGCGCTGAACGAGGTCGCGCGCGAGGAGGGGCTCTTGCTTTGCCCCGAGGGCGCCGCGACCTACGCCGCCTACAAGGACAGCCTCGCCGACGGCCGCGTCTCGAAGGGCGACCGCGTGATGCTGTTCAACTGCGCGACCGGCCTGAAATATCCGCTGCCGCCGGTCACCCGCAACCTCGATCGCCACAAGCCGATCGACTTCTCGCAGTTCTAGCGCGGCATTTCGTCTCTTCACCAACGAGCTCTCTTCCCGTACGCGGGAGGAGATAAAAACAAGAACGACATCGTCGGGGAGAAAACAATGAACAAGGCCGCCTGGGCCGGGCTGATCGGTCTTCTCACGCTCACCGGCGTTGCGCGCGCCGACGACTATCCCTCGCACCCCATCACCATCATCGTGCCCTTCGCAGCCGGCGGCCCGTCGGATGCGATGGCGCGTGTGCTGGCCGAGCGGATGCGCACCTCGCTCGGCCAGGCCCTGGTGATCGAGAACGTCACCGGCGCCGGCGGCTCGATCGGCGTCGGCCGCGCCGTGCATTCGCCGCCTGATGGCTATACCATTTCCTTTGGCCATCTCGGCACCCATGTCGCCAACGGCGCCGTCTACAAGCTCAACTACGATCTCGTCGCCGATCTCGAGCCGGTGGTGCTGCTGCCGAGCAACCCGATGATCGTCGTCAGCAAGAACGCGGTGCCCGCGACCTCGCTGAAGGAGCTTTTGGCCTGGCTGAAGTCGCGCCCGACACCCCCGACGGCCGGCACCGCCGGCGCCGGTTCCGGCGCCCATATCGCCGGCGTCTATTTCGAGAGCGTCTCCGGCATCAAGCTGCAATACGTGCCGTATCGCGGCACCGCGCCGGCACTGAACGATCTCATCGCCGGCCAGATCGACGTCATCGTCGACCAGACCTCCAACTCCATCAACCAGGTCCGCGCCGGCACCATCCGCGCCTACGCCATCACCGACGACAAGCGCCTGGCCTCGGCGCCGGAGATCCCGACAGCGGAGGAGGCCGGCCTGAAAGGCTTCAACATGACGCTGTGGTCGGGCCTCTGGGTGCCCAAGGGCACGCCGAAGGAGATCGTCACCAAGCTCAACGCGGCCGCCGTGGAGGCGCTCAACGATCCCGCCGTGAAGAAGCAGCTCGAAAGCCAGGGCCTGGAGATGACGCCGCAGGATCAGCTCACGCCGGAAGCGCTCGGCGCTCGGCAGAAATCCGAGATCGCAAAGTGGTGGCCGATCATCAAGGCGGCGAACATCACGGTGGAGTGAGGGCCGCCGCCTCTATTCCGGCCCCTTAAATCCCACCGGCGTCGCCTTGGCATTTACGTCTTGCGTCACCACGCGCTGGTCGGTCTTCCCGGCCACCATGCCGCTGCCCTCGAACCTCGCGCGGTACACCAGCACGTTCTCCATCACGCGCTGGACGTAGTTGCGCGTTTCCGACAACGGGATGCGCTCGACCCAGTCGACCGGGTCGATCTTGGGATCGCGCGGGTCGCCATGGGCCTGCACCCATTCGCGCACGCGGCCGCGGCCGGCATTGTAGCCGGCAAAGGTCATGATCTGGTTGCCGCGATATTCCGACAACAGCGCAGAGAGCTCGGCTGCGCCCATCTGCGTGTTGTAGACGGGATCGGAGACCATTTTGTCCCAATCATAGGTCACGCCGAAGCGCTTTGCGGTGTCGCGGCCGGCTTCCGGCGTCACCTGCATCAGGCCGACGGCGTTGGCAGACGATTTGTCGCGCTGGTCGAACGAGCTCTCGGTACGCGCCACCGAATAGATCACGCTGGTTTCGATCGCGGGCGCGACCTGCTTGTGCTCGGGGATGCCGATGGTCGGGAAGGCGTAATGGTCGAGCGCGAGCCCGCGCGCCAGCGCCGATTTTCCGACCTCCAGCATGACGCGCGCGTCGTTGCGCCGGCCGGCGAGCTCGCCGAGCGCTTCGAGCGCTGCGACGTCGGTGCTCTCCTTGGCAAAGTCCTCGGCATAGTAAAACACCGTGTCGCGCTCGCCGATCGCATAGAGCATGTCGGCGCCGCGCACGCGCTCGTCGGCGGGCGGCGTGTCGGCTGACGCCAGCACGGGCGAGGGCGCGCGCAGCTCGATAGTGTCCAGCCCGAGCCTCGCGCGCGAGAGCTGGCCGTAATAGGCGGTCGAATAGCGCGCCGCCGCCTGATAGCTCTGGCGCGCGTCAGCGCTCGCGTTCATCGCCTCGGCGGCGCGGCCGCGCCAGTAATGCGCGCGCGACAACGCGATCGGATTGGCCGAGCCCTCGTCGATCGCGGCAAAATGCATCAACGCGGTCTTGGGTTCGTCGAGATAACGCAGCGCGATCCAGCCGCACATGAAGTGATAGTCGACGCGGTAGACCTCCATCGCCGGAATCGCGGCGCCACGCACCACGTCATAGGCCGTCCTGAACTTGCCCTGGTCGAGCAGCTTGCGCGCGAGCAGGCGGCGCTCGCGCCACCAGGCATCGGTGTCCTGGGCCGCCATCATGTCGGGCGCGGCAGCCAGGATCACCTCGGCCGCATCGTCGATGCGGTCCTTCTGGATGTGCCATTGCGCGCGGCAGAGGACATAGCCGAGGTCGCGGCGCGCATCAGCCGCGACGTCGTCGAGATAGTCCTTGGCCTTGTTCTCCTTGCCGTTGACCGCGGCACAGGCCTTGACGATCGCGAGTGCGTCCTCGCCGAGACGTTTTGCGGCGCGTCGTGCGCCGGAATAGTCCTTGGCGCCGAGGCGCTTGTCCATGCGCGCGCGATGATCGTCCGCGGTTAGCAGGTCGCGGAAAGCTTCGTAGGAATCCTCCTCGCTGCGCTCGGACAATTCCTCCGAGCGCCAGGCCTCGCGCACGAGACGTGCGGCCCTGTCGCGGTCACCCTCGGCGAGCAGCACGCGGGCGAGCGCGAAATTGCCCTTGGCGCTGGTCGGCCGGTCCATCGTGAAGGCGTGCACGGTGGCCGCGTCGCTCTTCTCCTGCCACAGCCGCGCCTCGGCACGGCGGCGCAGCAGCGCGGCGCTCGGCCAGTCTGGATTGGCGGCAAGGAAGGCGGCGTAGCGCTTGAAAGGTGCGGTGCTCTCGGAATGGCGCAGCATGAACCAGTCGGCGAGCTTTTGTCCGGCGGGATCGGCGATCCTGTCGCGCGCGGCGGTCGCGTCGTCAGTCTTGCCCTTGCGCGCGAGATCGATGGCGTCCTTCAGCGCGGCGAGATCGCCGGTCAGCGGCGGTGGGGCCGGCTTGTCCGCGGGCTCGTCGTCCTGCTTCTTCGACTTGCGCCTGGCCTCGGCATGTCTGCCGCGCTTGCCGGAAGCGGCATGCGGCTGCTTGCCGGCTTTGGCTTCGTGCGTCTTCTTCGGGCTTGGTGACTTGCTCTTCGCTGCCAGCTCCGTCGGAAGGAGCGCCAGTGCGGCCATGGCAACGAGACACGCGAGCGAGCGTAGGCACTGGTTCATTCCATGGTCCCCCTGCGAAACCACTCTACAAACCAAGGTCCGCGATCCCAGCGGATTGAGACTCAATCGATGCCAAGGATGATGGCACGGCATCGTTTCGCATTTGTCACGCTGAAGCAACAATGCGGCAAAATACGGATGGAGTGAGGGAACTTCTGCAACGGGGGATAGAGGTAGGGCCTTTAGCTTTTGTTAACGAATGGGGTTCGCGCGACGGTTGCGGGCGGCCCAAAGCGCCACGAACGGCAAGATTGCGCGTGTTCCCTGGCCGAAATCCGGTGTATTGAGTTCCACGGACCCGTCCTTTCAGCCTTTGCCCCGAACCCATGCCGATTTTCAACCAGTCGATCCGGCGCAAGATCGTCGGCATCGCCCTCGGATTGATCGTTCTGATGCTGGTCACCTCGATCCTGTCGATGGTGATGTCGAGCAAGGTCGGTGTCCTCCTCGATGAGCTGACCAACCGCTATATTCCCGCCTACGGGCATCTGGCGCGCGCGAACATCCGCTCGCTGGAGCGGGCGCTGGCGCTGCGGCGCCTGGTCATGACCAAAATGCAGTCGCCCTCGGACGAGGAGGCCTATACGGCGCGGCTGCACGAGTTCGAGGAGGTCGACCGCAAGATCGAGGAGGAGGCCGAGGGCGCGCGGTCGCTGATCAATGCAATCATCGACGATCCCAGGACGCCGTCCGACAATGCCACGCTGGCGCGGATTGAGACCCGCATCGAGACCGCCGTCACGGAGCTGCGCCGCGACCTGAACGAGGACCACGCCAAGCTCCTCAAGCAGGTCGACGCCAGGCAGATGGATGATGCCCGCGCCACGTTGGAGCATCTCGACGTTCTCCGCGACCAGTTCAACCTGAAGATCGATGCGATCCGCGCCGACATGCTGAAGCAGGTCTTCTTCTCGACGTCTCAGGTGATCGGCCATCAGCGCCAGGCGATCATCATCTCGGGCATCGTGACGTTGCTTGCGGCAATCGTCGGATTTGCCTTCGCACTGCTCGTCTCAAGCGGCATCACCCGCCCGGTGCGGCTGCTGCTGGCTGGTGCCCGAGAGGTCGAGGCGGGCCGCTTCGACAAGAGCATCACCGTCTCGACCCAGGACGAGATCGGCGAGCTCGCCGCCGCGTTCAACCGCATGATCGAGCAGTTGCGCCACAACGAGCGCATTCGCGAGACCTTTGGCCGCTACATCGATCCCAAGGTGGTGCAGGGGCTGATCGACCGGCCGGAGGTCACGATCGACGGCCAGCGCCGGGTGATGACCATCATGTTCTGCGACATGAGCGGCTTCACCGCGATGAGCGAGGGCATGACCCCGCGCGGCCTCGTCAAGGTGATGAATCACTATTTCACGGTGATGTCCGGCCCCATCCGGAACAACCGCGGCGTCATCGACAAATATATCGGCGATGCCATCATGTCCTATTGGGGCCCGCCCTTTGTCGAGGCGGACGAGCAGGCAGTGCTGGCGTGCCTGTCGGCCATCGACATGGCCGATCAGGTGCCGATGCTTCAGAAGCAGTTGCCTGATCTGCTCGGCATCCGCGCCATGCCGGTGCCGTGCGATTTGCGCATCGGCATCGCCACCGGCGAGGTCCTGACCGGCAGCATCGGCTCCGAGCTGATGATGAGCTTTACGGTGATGGGCGACGCGGTGAACCTTGCGTCGCGCTTGGAGGCCGTCAACAAGGTCTACGGCACGCGCATCCTGATCTCGCCGGCCACGGCTGAAGCAATCGGGTCGCTTCTCGAATTGCGCGAGATCGACCGGCTCGCGGTCGTGGGCCAGAGTGCGCCGCAACCGATCTTCGAGGTGATGGGCAGGGCAGGCGCGCTCACCGCGGCGCAGGACAGCCTGCGGCAGCACTATGCGGCGGGCCTTACCGCCTATCGCGCGCGTCGCTTCGACGATGCGCGCACCGCGTTCAACGCCGCGCTTGAGAGCGCCCCCGGCGACGGGCCTTCGCAGGCCATGCTCGACCGCATCGCCCAGTTCGGGACGAGCCCGCCCGACGCGGGCTGGGACGGCGCTTGGCGGATGGACCACAAATAGCGGTCTCTGCCTGAGAATAATTGATTCTACCTCATAACGATGTTCGCCCTGACTCATTTTCCGGGCTTAGGTTTGTTGTCCTTGAGGCGTTTAATGGGGACACGCCGATGACAGAACTTGAGGACAGGCTGGAACGGTTCGAGACGCTCACCGCCGAATGCGAGCTGATTGCCAAGCTCGCCACCGACAGCGCCAAGCGGGAATTCTATCTCAAGCTCGGCGAGCATTATTTTCAGCTCGCGAACGAGACGCGGCGCGCGGTTGCGACCAGAGCTGCGGCTTAAGCTGGTGGCTTGACGTAAGCCTCGGACAGGCAAACCGCTGCATGATGCATGGAACCATCGCGAGCGGGCGAGCCTGCGCGGCTGAAAGCCGTTCTTAACGATTGACGCGCATCCTTGGTAAGGATGTGAGGCTGAGGCGCAGTGCGCGAATCCTCACGATGGGAATGCCGGGGCTCGTTGCAGTGCAATGGGCCTCGTAGACGCCGTCGCACGGTGCTTTTTGGCAGGGCCACCCATGCGTGTTGTTGCAGTCATCATGTTTGCTCTCATGCTGGCAGCCTGCAACCAGGAGCAGGACATCACGGGCTCGACTCCGCTCTGCCCGATGCGGAACTACAGCTCCTACAATCCCCGCGACATGAACCAGTGCGTGGCCGCCTGCAAGTCGTGCGATCACGGCAACACGGTCACCTGCACCACGTCCTGCACGTTGCACGGCGCGCGCTGAGCGCGTTGCAAGGATCGCAACCGCCCCATCTCCTGCCGCCATCCTCCCCTCAGCTCCGACCTGCTAGGCTGACCCCAGCGTCAGGGGACCAGGGATGAAATTTGCGAGTTTTGCGATCGACAGCACCGCGTCGTGGGGCCTGGTTGAGGGTGACAACGTGGCCAACCTGGGCCCGGTTCTGGGTGACCGCTATCCCGACTTGAAATCGGCGATCGCTGCGGGCGCGCTGGCCGAGGCCGCCAAATCCGCGGCCAAGGCGACGCGCCATCCGCTGGCGAAGATCGCCTTCCTGCCGGTGATCCCGAACCCGGACAAGATCCTCTGCATCGGCTTGAACTACGAGAACCACCGCAAGGAGACCGGGCGCACGGAGGTCGAGAACCCCACCGTGTTCGGCCGCTTCGCCAATAGCCAGACCGGGCATCTCACCGACATCATCCGCCCAAAGGTCTCGACCCAGCTCGACTTCGAGGGCGAACTCGCGGTCGTGATCGGCAAGGCCGGCCGCCACATCAAGCCGGCCGAGGCCTGGGGCCACATCGCCGGCTATGCCTGCTACAACGAGGGCAGCGTGCGCGACTATCAGCGCCACACCCACCAGTTCACACCGGGCAAGAATTTTCCCGCAACCGGCGGCTTCGGCCCGTATCTGGTGACGCCCGACGAGGTCGGCGATGTCGGTCCGCTGCGGTTGCAGACCAGGTTGAACGGGGAGGTGGTGCAGGACACCACCATCGACCAGATGATCTTCGATATCCCGCGCCAGATCGAATATTGCTCGCAGTTTACCCGGCTCGAACCCGGCGACGTCATCGCCACCGGCACGCCCGGCGGTGTCGGCTCCAGGCGTACCCCGCCGATCTGGATGAAGGCCGGCGACGTCGTCGAGGTCGAGATCGACAAGGTCGGTCTGTTGCGTAACGGGATCGCCGACGAGGCCTGATGTCCTCGGAAGTGACGACGGCCTATGCGCCGCTCCTGCGCCGGATCCATTGGGCGACGGCGGTGCTCTTCATTGCAGCCATGTTGATCGGCTTCTATTGCGGCCTTCAGCCGCCTGGCACCTCGCCGCGGCGCTAGCTATTGGAGGTGCACAAATCGCTCGGCATGACGCTGTTCTTCCTGTCCATCCTGCGGCTGATGGTGCGTGCTGCCACGAAGGTGCCGCCCGAGCCGTCGTCGTTCGGTGCCCTCGTGACGTTCGCTGCACGGCTCAACCACGCGGCGCTGTACTTCATCCTGTTCGCGATGCCGCTCACCGGCTACGCCTTCTCGTCGGCCGGCGGTTACTCGCTGAAATATTTCTGGACCTTCAGCTGGCCGCGACTGGTGGTGGGGAGTCCTGAGATCGCGCATGCGGGCGAGGTCACGCATGACGCGCTGGCCTATGTCGTCTATGCCGCGGTGGCCTTGCACATCGCGGCCACCGCCTGGCACGCCGTGGTGATGCGCGATGGAACGCTGGCACGGATGTGGCCGCGTTCGGGGAGCGCCGAGGGCTGACGGTGCCGGTGCACCGGAACGAATTGCGTAGGAAAATCATTGAAGGAACGGGCAGGACGCGGAGTCCTATGGATGGGTATGCTCGATCCCGGTCGGTTCCTGGTGGCGTGCTCGCATTGCGAGGCTTGGCCGATGGCGGCCAATGTGAAACGCGCAAGCTGGTCGGCGTCCCCGCATGAGGTTCGCTTCGTCTGCCCGCGCTGCCGCCGCGAGGAGACCGCGATCGTGTCCGCCTCCGGACAGCTGATGCCGATCAAACGCCTCGACGTTCCGCCGCAGGATGTGACCGCGGCCTGGGCCCAGGCCCAGCGCCCGCGCGGGCGGACATAAGCACCAGCCCTTTGGCAAATGTGCTAAGGTGGGGGCCGGAAGGATTTTCCATGGCCACTGACATGCTTTCATCCCAGGCCGACCGTTTCCGGCTTCATCCCGTCGCGCCGCGCCATGCAGCAATGTTCTGCTTTGCGCTGCTGACGGCGTCATGCGCGCTCGCAAGCTTCGCGCTCGCCTGCGCGACGCCGTTTGCGGCCTTCGCCGTCGTCGCGGCCGCGACACTGCCGCTGCGTCCGGCGCTGCTGGTCGTCATCGGCGCGTGGCTCGTCAACCAGACCATCGGCTTCGGCGCGCTGCATTACCCGATCGATGGCAGCACGATCGCCTGGGGCTTTGTCATCGGCGCCGCGGCGCTGGTTGCGACGGTTGTGTCGTCGGCCACCCTCCGCGCGCTGCCACAGGGCCGCACGCCGCTGGTGCTGGCGCTCACCCTTGTCGCTGCCTGCGCGGCCTATGAGCTCGTGCTGTTCGCCGTGACGCCAGCCCTCGGCGGAGAGGGCGCCTTCACCTTGGCCATCGTGACGCGGATCGGGCTGACCAGCGCCGTCTGGCTCGCCGGCCTCGTTGCGGCCTGCGAGATCGTCCGCCTGATCGATCCGTTCGGGCGTGGACGCGCGATCTCGACTTGAACGACGAGGTTCAGTGGCGCGATGACATCGCCTCGGTGGTGTTTGCGGTCCCGGGACACGGCGCGATCTGCGCCGTTCACCGCGGCGCATTCCGGACCCTGATCGGCGCAAATCCCGCGCCGCTCGACTGCATCAGCTATTTCCGGCGATTCGAGGCGGCGTTTCGCGCCGCCGCCGCCGCCAAGATCGTCCACAAGGGCATTTTGGCAGGCACGAGCCTGCATCTTACCAGTCGCGACGTCGCCCGGAAGCTGCTAGAAGACCACGAAATCGCCAACGGAGAAGATCCATGAGCCCAGCTCAGCTCACGAACGCCAATGTCACGCAGCTGCCGGCCGCGGTCGGGCAGGTGGGACGGCTTTCGCAGGCCCTGTTGGCCATGGTGCTCGGCGTCTTCATCGTCGGCGTGGTCGGCTTCTCGCACATCGACGTCGTCCACGATGCCGCGCACGACGTGCGCCATTCCAACGCGTTTCCCTGCCACTGACCGGGGCGGCATGAGCACGTTTCGCGCGATCGTCTTCGCGTCCGTCATTGCCGGTTTCATCGTTGGTCTCGTCGTCACAGTCGCCCAGCAATTCGGCACCGTCCCCCTGATCCTGAAGGCGGAAATCTTCGAAAAGGCTGCGGAGACCCATCAGCACGACGCCGCGGCCGCGCCGCAGGCGGCGACGGTTGGTCATGATCATGCCGGCCACGACCATGCGGCTCACGATCATGCCGATCATGACCATGGCGCCGACGCCTGGGAGCCGCGCGACGGTTTTGAGCGCAACGCCTATACGGCGGCCGCCAACGTGCTGACCGCAATCGGCTTCGCGCTGCTGCTCTCAGGCTTCTTCGCCGTCCGCAGCGGTGCGACCGGCGATAGCGTCTCCTGGCACGAAGGCCTGATGTGGGGACTGGCCGGCTTTGCCGTGTTCACCATCGCGCCCGGCCTCGGCCTCACGCCGGAGCTGCCGGGCGTTCCCGCCGCGCCGCTGCTGTCGCGCCAGATCTGGTGGACGGCCGCCGTGCTGGCGACCGCGGTCGGCCTCGGCTTTATCGTGTTCCGCCGCTCGGTGCCGGCCGCCATTGCGGGCGTGATCCTCCTGATCCTGCCCCATAGCATCGGCGCGCCCGAGCTCGCGCATGTCGAAACCAACGTGCCGTCCTCGCTGTCGCACCAGTTCGTCACCGCGGTCACAGTGACGAGCCTGGTGTTCTGGACCCTGCTGGGCGCCGTGACGAGCGCGGTGTTCGCGCGCTTCGATCGTGGCGCGGAATTGCGGGCCTAGAACCCGGTCTAACGTCATCCTGGCCCAGCGCAACGGCGTCGCGATTACCCGACGGGCAAAACAGCTGCGAGGCCGTCAAGCCGCCGTTGCCTGCGCCCTCTTGGATCAAACGGTGGAGTGACCAGGCAAATCTCGGGCGAATTGCGCCGCGAGACTGCGAAGACGTGTCTGGAGAACGGCGATGCCGCCTCTTGCCGCGACTCACACCAAGCGCGCCGGCACCTTTCAAAAACGCACGCGCACGGCAGGTGGCTATGAGTTCTGAGGTTGTGGATACCGCCTCTGCCGCCGGTACGCCGGTAGCTAAATTCGTGTCCCGTGAGCCACGATTGTGCCGTCTCTGCAACAGTTACGGGCGATTTAACCCTTATCGCAGCCGGTTCGCACCGGCGCCGCTTTTTGGCCACACCTGAACATGAATAAAATCGCTCTAAGTTTTAGGGGCTGCGGAGTGCTCGCGGCAGGCGACGGGAAATCCCAAGGTCGATTCAAATCTTGGGTCTGATGTTCCGGGTCTGACAAGGGTTCGCCAAGGAAACTGAACAAGGAAACTGGGCCAAGGAAACTCGGCCAAGGAAACTGGTCGCGATGGACGCCAAGACCAACATCAAGCAGAGGCTGCCGAGCCGTCACGTGACGGAAGGCCCTGCGCGCGCCCCCCATCGGTCCTACTTCTATGCCATGGGTCTGACCACCGAGCAGATCCACCAGCCCTTCGTCGGCGTCGCCTCCTGCTGGAACGAGGCTGCCCCCTGCAACATCGCCCTGATGCGCCAGGCGCAGGCGGTGAAGAAGGGCGTCGCCTCCGCCGGCGGCACGCCCCGTGAGTTCTGCACCATCACCGTGACCGATGGCATCGCGATGGGCCATGACGGCATGCGCTCCTCGCTGCCGTCGCGCGAGTGCATCGCCGATTCCGTCGAGCTGACCGTGCGCGGCCACGCCTACGACGCCCTCGTCGGCCTTGCCGGCTGCGACAAGTCACTGCCGGGCATGATGATGGCGATGGTCCGCCTCAACGTCCCCTCGATTTTCATTTACGGCGGCTCGATCCTGCCCGGCAATTTCCGCGGGCAGCAGGTCACCGTGCAGGACATGTTCGAAGCCGTCGGCAAGCACTCGGTGGGTGCCATGTCGGACGAGGACCTCGACGAGATCGAGCGCGTGGCATGCCCCTCGGCGGGCGCCTGCGGCGCGCAGTTCACCGCCAACACCATGGCGACCGTCTCGGAAGCGATTGGCCTCGCGCTGCCTTACTCGGCCGGTGCCCCGGCACCGTATGAAATCCGCGACGCCTTCTGCATGACCGCAGGCGAGAAGGTCATGGACCTGATCGCGTCCAATCTCCGGCCGCGCGACATCGTCACCCGCAAGGCGCTGGAGAATGCAGCGGCCGTGGTCGCTGCCTCCGGCGGCTCGACCAATGCTGCGCTGCACCTGCCGGCGATCGCGCACGAGGCCGGCATCAAGTTCGATCTGTTCGACGTCGCCGAAATCTTCAAAAAGACACCTTATGTCGCGGATTTGAAGCCGGGTGGCCGTTATGTCGCCAAAGACATGTTTGAAGTTGGCGGCATTCCGCTTCTGATGAAGACGCTGCTCGACAACGGATTTCTCCACGGCGACTGCATTACGGTCACCGGTCGAACGATCGCCGAAAATCTCAAGAGCGTGAAATGGAATCCGCACCAGGACGTGGTGCACCCGGCCGACAAGCCCATCACCGTCACCGGTGGTGTGGTTGGTCTGAAGGGCAATTTGGCGCCAGAAGGTGCGATCGTGAAAGTCGCGGGAATGTCCAACCTGAGGTTCACCGGTCCGGCGCGTTGCTTCGACCGGGAGGAGGACGCGTTCGACGCCGTCCAGAACCGCACCTATCGCGAAGGCGAAGTCATCGTGATCCGCTACGAGGGCCCCAAGGGCGGTCCTGGCATGCGGGAAATGCTCCAGACCACCGCGGCGCTGACCGGGCAGGGCATGGGCGGCAAGATCGCGCTCATCACCGACGGCCGCTTCTCCGGCGCCACCCGCGGCTTCTGCATCGGCCATGTCGGGCCTGAGGCCGCCATCGGCGGTCCGATCGCACTGTTGCAGGATGGCGACATCATCGAGATCGATGCCGTCGCCGGAATCCTTAACGTAAAATTGAGCGACGACGAGCTGGCCCAGCGCAAGACCAAATGGAGCCCTCGCGCGACGAACCATACGTCGGGTGCGCTCTGGAAATATGCTCAGCAGGTTGGGCCAGCGGTCGATGGGGCAGTGACCCATCCGGGTGGCGCGCACGAGAAACAGTGCTATGCGGACATCTAAGGGTACCATAGTTGCGTTTGTGTTGGGGGCAGCTGCGCTGGCCGCGCCGGCGTTCGCCCTCGACGGCTCGCCGGTCAATCCTCGGGATGCGACCATCCCTGTCGTGACCACCCTGCCGGGCGCTGCGGGCACGGTGCGCAAGAGCGCTCCGCCGGTGGCAGTGGCACCCCAGGAAACCTCGCTCAGCGCCCTGCAATATGCCGCCGAAGGCGGCCATCCGATCGCGCAGTGGAAGCTCGGCCGCATGTACGCCAATGGCGACGGCGTCGCTCAGGATGACGTGCGCGCCTTCGAGTATTTCAGCCGGATTGCCAACGCGCATGCCGAGGACAGTCCGTCGGCGCCGCAGGCGCAGGTCGTGGCCAACGCCTTCGTCGCGCTCGGCCGCTATTATCTGAGCGGCATCCCGAATTCGAAGATCAAGCCGGACCCGGACCGGGCGCGGGAGATGTTCTCCTATGCCGCGTCCTATTTCGGCAATGCGGACGCGCAGTACGATCTCGCCCGGCTCTACCTGAAGACGCCGGACGCCTCGCGCGAAGACTTCCGCTACGGCGCGCGCTGGCTCGGCCTTGCCGCCCAGAAGGGCCAGCACGAGGCCCAGGCGCTGCTGGGACAGATGCTGTTCAACGGCGACCGCGTGCCGCGGCAGGCCGCGCGCGGCCTGATGTGGCTGACGCTTGCGCGTGACAGCGCCGGCGCCGACGAGACCTGGATCAAGGAAAACTACAACCGCGCTTTCGCCAAGGCGTCGGACGACGACCGCGCCATGTGCCTGCAAATGCTGGAACAGTGGGTGCAGGGCCGCCGCGAGTAATCGCGTAGAGGCGAGCAGGTGCCGTAGGGTGGGCAAAGGCGCTTTGGCGCCGTGCCCACCATCTCTCTCCGCAATTACGAGTCGTGGGCACGCTTCGCTTTGCCCACCTACGGCAGTTGCGACTGCCACTCGCTCCCACCAACTCCGCGTAAGGCCTAAGCCGCCTCCAGATCCAGATCCGCCCATACCGGCACGTGGTCCGACGGCTTCTCCCAGCCGCGCACGTAGCTGTCGATGCCGACATTGGCGAGCCGGTCGCTGGCCTGCGGCGACAGCAGCAGATGGTCGATCCGCAGGCCGTGGTTCTTCTGCCAGGCGCCCGCCTGATAGTCCCAGAAGGTGTAGAGTCCCGGCTCGTCGGTGACCGCCCGCAACGCATCGGCGAGGCCGAGGCCGAGCAGGGACTGAAAGCTCTCCCGCGTCTCGGTCTTGAACAGGGCGTCCTCGGTCCAGGCCGCCGGGTTATGCACGTCGCGGGCGTGCGGGATGACGTTGAAGTCGCCTGCGAGGATCAGCGGCTCCTCGGTCTGAAGGCGTTCCTTCGAATACTCAAGAAGCCGCGACATCCATTTGAGCTTGTAGGGATATTTGTCGGTCCCGACCGGGTTGCCATTGGGCAGATAAAGGCAGGCGATGCGCAGCACCCCGCGCTTGAGCGTGACCACGCCCTCGAGGAAGCGGGCATGCACATCCTCGTCGTCACCGGCGAGCCCCGACTTGGTCTCGTCGAACTTGAGCTTCGAGAGCAGGGCGACGCCGTTGAAGGTCTTCTGGCCGTGCGTGACCACGTTGTAGCCGAGCGCCTCGATCTCCAGCCTGGGAAATGCCTCGTCGACGCATTTGATCTCCTGGAGGCAGACGATGTCCGGCTGGCACTCCCTGAGCCAGGTCAGGAGCAGGTCGATCCGCTGCCGGACCGAATTCACGTTCCATGTGGCTACTCTGATGGTCATTGGTGGGGCTCCGGGCAGGGGCCATGGTTAGAACAAACTGCAAACACGCCCGTCAAGGACGCCGCAAAATCTCCCACAAAATTAACCCGGCTTAAGCAGGCCGCAGGCCATTGATACGGAAAAGGTTCCACGGATGGGATGGCCGGACAGATCCGCTACATTGATCGAGCCGCGTGACGGCGTGACCGCCGGTCTCGGCGAGCGCGAGCTGCGTCGTATTCGCGCCAAGCAGATCGAGGCGGTGACGCAGCTGATCCCGGTGACGATGGCCGTCACCATGCTCAACGTCGCCATCGTGCTGATCCTGTTCTGGGGCCGGGGCTGGAACGACTTCCTCGCGATCTGGGGCCTGACGCTCGCTACCACCGCCTCGCTCGCGGTGCGATCATGGCGACGATCCCATCGGGATCCGCCGCAGGAAGCCACAAGCCGCGCGATGCGGCAGACGACGCGGCAGGCGTTCTTCATCGCCGCGATCTGGGGCACGCTGCCGCTCGCGCTGTTCAGCCGGGTCGAGCCGACCGGCCAGCTGATCCTGGCCTGCCTGATGGTCGGCATGATGTCGGGCGGCGCCTTCACGCTCTCGACCTTCCCGCGCGCCGGCCTCGTCTATCTCGCGACCATGACGATTGCCTGCGCCGACGCGATGCTGTTGTGCGGCACCGGGCCCTATGCCATGACCGCGGTGTTCCTGCTGCTGTTCGCGTTCTTCATGGCGCGCAACATCGTCTCGCAGGGCAATCTGTTTCTCGGCAATCTCAACGCGCAGCTCGAGCTCGAACGCCAGACCGAAATCATCTCGCTGCTGTTGAAAGACTTTCAGGACAACGCCAGCGACTGGCTGTGGCAGACCGACGCCGAAGGCCATCTGGTCGACGTGCCCGAACGCTTCGCCGATGTCGCGCAGCTGCCGCTTCCGCTTCTGAAGGGATCGCACTTCGCCGACGTGCTCGACATGCTGTGTCCCGAGGACAAGGCGGCCGCCTACAACATCGTCGGCCTGATGGAGCACGCCGAGCCGCTGCACGAGATGAACCTCAAGGTCGTCGCCGGCGGTGAAGCGCGGCTGTGGTCGCTGACCGCAAAGCCGGCCTACGACCGCGACGGACAATTTCTGGGCTATCGCGGCTTCGGCCGCGACGTCACCGAGCGCTGGCGCGCGGAGAAGGCCGAAGCCGAGAGCCGCGCCAAGTCGGACTTTCTGGCGGTCATGAGCCACGAAATCCGCACGCCCATGAACGGCGTGCTCGGCCTTGCCAGCATGCTGCTGGAGACCAAGCTCGACCCGGAGCAGCACGAGGCCGTCACCACGATCCGCGAATCCGGCGACAATCTCCAGCGCATCCTCAACGACATTCTCGATCTCTCCAAGCTCGAGGCCGGCCGTTTCCAATTCGAGGCGATCGACTTTGCGCCGCAGACGCTGGTCGAGACGGTCGCGACCGTTGCCCGTGCCAGCGCCAAGAGCAAGGGGCTCACGGTCAAGGTCGAGCTCGATCCGAACCTGCCGCCGACGCTGCGCGGCGACGTCGCGCGCATCCGCCAGGTGCTGCTCAACCTCGCATCGAACGCCGTGAAGTTCACCGACCAGGGCGAGGTGACGATAGCGGCGACCTGCCCGGCGCGGCGCGATCTGCTCGCGACCGTCGAATGGACCGTGACCGACAGCGGTATCGGCATTGCGCCCGAGAAGCTCGGACAGCTCTTCTCGGACTTCGCCCAGGCCGACGCCTCGATCAGCCGCCGCTTCGGCGGCACTGGCCTGGGGCTTGCGATCTCCCGGCGCATCATCGAGCAGATGGGCGGCACCATCGGCGTCACGTCGATGCCGGGCGAGGGCTCGACCTTCCGCTTCACGCTGGTGCTGCCCTGGAGCCAGGCCCAGGCCTCCGACCATGACGCGGGTCGCGACGAAGCCGACGATCTCAAGGCCCGCATCGTGACCCTCGACCGGCCGCTGAAAGTGCTGGTCGCCGAGGACGACGCCGTCAACCGCATGGTCGTGAGCAAGATGCTCAGCGCCTTCGATGTCGAGCTCAGGGTCGTCACCGACGGTGTCGAGGCTGTGGAGGCCGTGTCCGAAAGCGATTACGACGTCGTGCTGATGGATGTGCGCATGCCGGAAATGGACGGCCTTGCCGCGACGCGCACAATCCGCGCCGAAGGCGGCCGCTTCGCCGCGTTGCCGATCATCGCGCTGACCGCCAACGCCTTCCCCGACGATATCAAGGTCTGCCGCGAGGCCGGCATGTCCGACTTTCTGGCCAAACCGCTCCGCAAGCCGGCGCTCGTCGCGGCCCTGCTGTGCGCGCTGGACGGACACGTGATGACTGAGGACGCGCTGCTGCAGCCGGAGCTGATGCCTGATGAGTTGGAGTGGACCGACGAGGAAAGGCAGATGACGGGCGCGTAGACGGCGGTCGGGCCGTGTCACCGACGCACCGATAGAGGTACTCACCCATGTCTTCGCTGATCGTGATCGGTCGTCTCTTCCTTCCCTACAGGGGGCATATCAACGACATCGGCTTTTGCAGCGGCTCAGACCAGACCCTATCACATCGTCCTCCCCGGCCTGAGAGCGTGCCATACGATTTCTGGTGTTCGGACAGGTTCCTATCCTTGGGCCGCGACGAAGCGAGCTCTTCAATCGGAAGCGTGGAAGTCAGCGAGGCCTTGGTCTACGACAATCGAATGCATTCGGAGATCGACTTTACCGGTTTCAGCGTGACGGTGTCTTTGCAAGAACACGCATACGAAGCCTATTTGGACTATATCGGCGAAGTGCGAATTGAGCTTGGCGATCTCGATGCGTGGGATGGCCGCATTCTGCTTCGCATTCCTTCGCGGCCGTTCGCATTTCCGCTGCCGCGTGGCAGCACTACCCCGTGGGAGACGAGAAAGCCGGTTGTCGGCCAACTGAAGTCGATCAGAGGGTTCGCCTTCGATGAGATCGAAATTCAGGCGCTTCGAGACGAGCAGGGCCGCAAGGTGAAGTTCGACCACGGCACGTGCGAAGAGCGTGCTGGTTGGCAGCCAGCCTTGTCCCTGCGGGCTCAACGGAGCGCGAGCGCTTGACGGCGCCGATGCTGCGCTCCCCTGCGAGCTTGCACTGCGCCAATGGCAGAACGGGCGTCGGCGACGAAGGACGTATGTTACGCCTTCACCCGCGCCGCTCCGGCGCATAGTCGAGCGGCAGCACCGTTGTCGACTTGATCTCTTGCATGACGAATGACGACGACACGTCTGCGAGCGTGATCCTCCCGATCAGGCGCTGGTACAGCCTGTCATAGGCGGCAACATCCGGAATGACGGCCTGCAGCAGATAATCGACATCGCCGGTCATTCGATAGACGCCGATGATCTCGGGAATGTCGCGCACGGCATTCGAAAACCGCTCGAGCCAGCTCGCGCTGTGCTCGGTCGTGCGCAGCGCGATGAACGCGGTCAGGCCGACATTGATGCGGCTTGCGTCGAGCAGCGTCACGCGGCCCTTGATGATGCCCTCATCCTCCAGCCGCTTGATGCGGCGCCAGCAGGCATTGCGGGAAAGCCCCGCCCGTTCGCTCAGCTCGTCCAGCGACAGGGCGGCATCATGCTGTATCAGGTTGAGGAGCTTGCAATCTGTTTCATCCATTATCCCAACAATACGCTAAATAATCGTCCAAATTCAACCGATACAGGGCATATCGTGTGATATTTGGGACATCTTCCTGGCCCGAATCCGCTAGGAATTGCAAGCGAACCGCGCCCCCTGGAGCCTCGCATGCAAACCACTCTGCACCGGCTGTTTCTGTCCCATCCGCACAGTGTCGATGAATCCTATGGCGAGCATTTCCTGTTCGCGCTCGGCTTCGCGGCGCGCCTGTTCGGCGCCGCATTGGCGGCGCTGGTGCACGCTGTCATTCCCTGCCTGTTCGAGACCACCGCCAGCCGCATGATCCGGCAGATGCACGAGCGCATCACGCGTCGCGGCCACGCGCTGCAGCCCGCCGAGTAGCCCGCGCCTCGATCCAGAGCCGGGGGAACAAGCGTGTGTCGATGGTTGGCCTACCTGGGCAAGCCGGTTTTCCTTTGAGGACTAGACTGCGGTGCACGACGCTTCATGAGTGGCGTCTGCCGGCTGCTGGTTTCAGGGATGATGCCCCGTGAGGCAGGTGGTCCTATTCCCTTCAATGAATTTCTTGACTGAGGCTATCCACATACGTCTTGGCTTCCAGGAGGTCGGCACCCGTTTCCGCCCGGACAAGAGCAATTGCCGCAATGGGGTTGCGGTCGTGCACCAGTCTGTTCACGCGCTCCAGCACATCGTCTGGCAACCTGATCCGAGGATTTGGATCAGCCCCACGAGTCTCCGCGCGGATCGCTGAAGCGATTTTGTCGGTCCACTTGACCACGTCCGCATAACGCTCGGCGTATCCGCACGCGACGAGCGCGGCAGTCTCGTGCTCGAATTCAGCCGCCGGCTTGAACGGTTCTGAACCTGAACAAAGCTGCGTCCCATCGGGGCCATAGTCGCATGCAGTTTCGAGATATGCCTCGAGCAGGCGTTCGAATAACGCGTCGGGAAGCTCACCACAGGCAAGCACGCCCGCCCGTGTCTCAGGAGCTGGGAAGAACCTATACACAGCGAACGTTTCCTCGCCCGGACGCCGCTTTGCATCAACGTATTGCTGCCGAGTCATGCCTTGGTGGCCACTCCCGGTCGCTACCAAAGCCAAGGCGACCCCGAGTTCCCAAAGCACGTAGCAGCCGTCCTCGAACGGAGTTTGTGCGTAATGCCAATAGTAGCCCGGCGGGTCGACTGGTTCGAGCGTCATCGAAAGGCGACGCGCGAGACCAACGGCAAGTTCCGCAGCCAATCGAAGGCGCATCGACGGCCGATCGATCATTCCGTCATCCTGATCATTCATGATCGATCAGGTTTCCTTTCGCCAATTTCTGGGATCGTCATAGGGCGAGCCACCCACGTCGGCATAGCGTTCGCGATAATCCTTGGAGTTGCAAAGGTAATTTCGCAAAAGAAAGATCCGGAAGCGCCTTGCGGCTTCCGCACGTTCGGCCGGAGAGCGATAGCCGGCATCGTCTGCGGCAAGCGCCTCCAATCGTTCCAGACTGGACACACGGCCGTACAACCACAGGGCATTGTACGCGCCTTGATCCTCCTGAATCATGGCAAATTCGGAGGAAATGCCGATGTCGTTCAATCGACGGACGGCAGCCTGGAACGCGGGGTCGGCCTCGTAGTATGTACGCGCGGCCTGCATGCTCTCGCCCAACTGAGCTTTTTCTTCCGCAGTGGCGTCACGTCGGTTGAACATGATGGTATGGACTTCGGCTCGACCGAACTGAAGTGCGACTGTGGTGTAGAAACGATCATTCAATTTGAAGTGCCGAAAATATCGGTAGTATTTGAGAAGGCCGCGCCCTCCGGCATCGTGAAGCGGATTGAAGAGCCAGCGCCAGCCATTCTCGATCCCGAAATGCGTTGGCGGATTGTGAGAGGTAAAGCGTTTCAAACGAGCTGCGACTATGTTGCTCAGTAGCGAGCCCGGTTCGAGGAGGCGCAAGAACAAGTCATCCGGTTGACCGCTCCGCGCGGCCATGGCTAGTTAACCTCGCGCGTCAGCGGGTCGTCAGCACCCTGGACCAGCTCTACCAATCGCGTTGCTTCATCACCGACCGCGGCGAGGCGCCACCATGGTGCCTCGTCGGCAGTATCGGGCAGCCACACACCATCGATCCAACGCGCTGCTAACGCTTTGACCACGTCTATTCTGTTACCCTTCAGCGCCGCGAGCCTGACATCCGCGGGAATGCCGGCCAGGGCCTTGCGCATGTCCAGATCGACGTCCCGCTCCTCGAGCTCCTGGCGCGACAAATTGGCCCCGTCCCAGCAGCCCGTCATCTGCATCGCGCGGCCGATCTTGTCCGTCCATATGAAGGCATTGCCGGCTGGCCGGACGTAATCCAGCGCCGCAAGCGCATCCATCGCGGGCCTGATGTCGTCATGCGGGACAAAGGGCAGGCGCGTGAGCGACGGATGACCCTCCTGGCCTGCAACCAAGAGCCACGCTTCAAGGACCTCGTCGATCGGCGGCAATTTGACCTGGCTATCCCGCGATCGCTCCGCAACGAAGTGCGCAATCCGGTCACCATCGATCGCCAGTTTGTTGTCAGGAGTCGCGACTCCCAGCTGATGGAGAATGAGCAACGCGCCTTCATAGGCAGACAGGCCGCCTGAACCATCGAGCTTGGCGCCAACGCGGGTGCGCGGCTCGCCCGGCTCACAGCGATCCGTGGTGGCGCGCACAAGGGAGGCGGCAAGCTCGCCGTAAAGTCTGTGATTTCCCATCGCGCGAGCGATAGCATGGGCAATGTGGACGAACCGTAAAACCTGGTGGTGACGGACGACTGGGATGTGGCGCTACGATAGCGGGGCCTGTGAGGCGGCGGATGACGCTTCGCTCATCCGCGGATGTCGAATGAAGCAATCCAAATTTCTGCAAATCGTCGTGAAGACATGTGCCGGTATATCAACCATAACGTGGAAAGTAGTATAATACTCCTTCCACAACCACCCTTATTCTTGGAATCGTAATCTCCGCTAGCCATCCTCCCGGCGCGAACATGCCGGGAGGGCGATGCATGAATGCGGTGCTGGACATCTATGACGAGCAGCGGCCGGGCGCCGAACGCCAGTTGCGTCACCGGCTCGAATTGCCGGCCGAACGGATAACGGCGCGCGACCTGATCCGGAGCCGCATAGAAGCGGACGTGGCCATCCATAATGCCATGGAACGTGCACGCCTTGACGGGACGATCGCCGCCCAGGACGCCAACCGCGACACGCGCAACGAATGGCTGGTGTTGCCCGGCTGGGTCGAGCGTGCCCTGAACGGCCTGCGCGCATATGGTCCCGGCCTCGAACGTCTGCACCCGATCAAAAGCGAGCCCTTGGTCGCAGTCGCGCTCGAGGCCTTCGCGAAGAACGGTTTCTTCATGATCTTCGACGGCCGTCAGATCGTTGATCTCGACGAGGTTCTGACGGTCAAGGAAGACAGCGCCGTGACCTTTCTCCGTCTCGTGCCACTCGTTGGCGGATGAGCGGAAGCGCGAACCGCCACCCTCGCTCACCGCTCGCCGCTTGCTGAAGGATGCTTGTCCATGGCGCTGTTCGACGTGTTCAAATCGAAGGTGCGGACCCTCGAAGATTGGTCGCCCGACGTTCCGTGGTCCAATGTCGACGTAGCCGCGCTTATCGCGGATATGCGCCGGACTAACGTTCCGGCGCTGGACAAGATCATCATCGACGTCATTGACGATCATGGTCGGCACCGCTGGTTGGAGGTGAGAGGCGAGGTGCGTCGGGTTGTCGAGGCATTGTACGAGGCCGAAAAGATGCGACTGCTCGGCCGGACAACCCTAATCGAGGCTGCATTACAATCCCTGTTTGCTCGCTTTGGCTGCCGCCCGGAACACGGGTCTTTCTTTCACAACATTCATGACTGGGAAGGACTCATTCGCGACGCCATCCACGCAAGTGGCGCAATGAACATGAAATTGGATGATCTGGCGACCCTGGACATCGTGCGCGCCGCACGGTGCAGGCTCAGTCGCGGAGCGAGGCGAGAACTTCGCGACATCGCTCGACTGCTTGTCGAGAAAGTCCCTGAACCGATGAGCGCCGTTCAGCGCCGCTCGCTGGTCGATCTCGCCGGATTAGTCGACAAGGCGCCGTGGAAGGCCTGGGATTACCGGGAGGTGCTTCAATCTATCGAGCCAATGTTCGCCAAGATCGGCCGTCCACTTGCCGAGAGCGATGTCTTCGTCAAGGATCAACAGCTGAAGGGGATTGCTGAAGCCGCGTTTGAATATGTTTGCGGAGGAATAAGCCCGCCGCTCAAAACGGTGATCCGAGGAATATATGAGGACGACAGCGCCCGGGATTTCGAGAAGCGCCCGGGCATTTCCGAGTTGCAGGCGTCGACGCCTGAAGCGAAGGGTGAATTGCTCGCCCTGATCGTCGACGTTTACCTGCGCGTCGTCGCACTTCGCGATTCAAAGGCTCCCAACTTCCCTGCGTACAACGAGATCAGCGCGCACCTTGCAATCGCACGACTTGTTCCCGGCACAAAGCTTGTGACGCACAGAGGGAATTACGCCAGCGGGTTGGGCGAACTCGTTGCAGTCGTGCTCAAGAAAAAGATCATCGCGGATGACCGGACGTCGGCGGAACTGCTTGCGACGATGCCAAGGTGGGACGCCCTGCAGGACATGCGTGTCGTGAAAATTATCCTCGCGACGATCGCCGCCGGGCCCGCGCCGCTCACCCGAAAAGCCGCTCAGGATCTCCTTTCGGATACTTCGGCGACCTTCGATGGAAAGGGACGCGCATCTCGCGTCCAGGCGCTGGAAGCACTCGGTGCTGCGCTCGAATCCCGCGCGTTCGCCACCGATCCTGGGCAATCGATCGAGCTGCCGCTCCCTCCGCGCCCCGTATTCGAACCCATCACGGCCAAATCCGTCGTGCTCAGGAGCCTATGGGACTATTACGGCGATCTGTCGGACTTCCGCAAATGCTCGGCGGAGGACCGCGCCTATGTGGAGCAGTGCCTTCGCAGACCGCCACCTCGCCCGCCGGCCGAAGGAACGCTCTCACTGATCCAAGCGGCAGCGATGGCCCTGCGCGCGCTCAGCACGGCTGATGAGGCCGACGTAGACGCCGGACCGTTGCTCGCGCGCATGGGCAAGCTGTCGGAGATTCCGCAGGAGCTGCGCGCGCCGTGGAAGTCGCTGCATATCCGCGCGCTCGAGCTGGAGGGAAAGAGCAGTCCATCTGGCAAGTGGCTCAAGGCGGCTCACGAGACGCTTTCCGGCCTCTCGCCCCAGCAGAAGATCGCTTTTCTTGGGGCGGTGCTCGATATGCCGGGGCCCTCCGGGGTTCTTGCCCGAGCGGCGGTCTACCTGGCTGCGGAGTGGTCGCCCGACGCCGTCGGACCCATGCTGGCGCGGCACGCTCAGAACGTGTGTTTCCAAAGCATTCCGTCCTGGGGCATGCGCGACGAGCGCCTGGGCAACGCCTGCCTGTGGGCCTTGATCCATTTGCCGCAAGGCGGCGGCGTGCCCTATCTCGCGCGGCTGCTGTCGCGGGTGAAATATCCGAAGGTGAAAAAGCGCATCGAGGCGGCGCTGAACGAGGCGGCGGCCGAGGCGGGCATCACCCGCGGCGAGCTCGACGAGCTGTCGGTCCCGACCCATGACCTCGATGCTCACGGCACCGCCGAAATCGCCGTTGGCGAGGGCGCGGCGCTGCTTGCGATCGCGGGCACGGCCTCGGTCGAGGTGACGTGGCGCGCGGCGAACGGGAAAGTCTCGAAATCTGTCCCGGCCGTCCTCAAGGAGCGCAAGGATGCCATCAAGGCGGTCAAGGCGCTCGCCAAGGAGATCGAGGCCGATCTATCCGTCCAGCCGCAACGCCTGCAACGCTTGTGGCTCGATGACCGGCGCTGGGCGGCGGAGGTCTGGCGGCAACGCTATGCGGAGCATCCGCTGGTTGGCGCGCTGAGCCGCCGGCTGATCTGGAATGTGCATCACGGCGACGATCGGGTCGCTGTCGCATGGTCGGGTGGCGGCATGACCGACGTGAGCGGCAAGCCGGTCTCGATCGACGGCGCGGAGATCACACTCTGGCACCCGATCGGCTGTACGGTCGGGGAGGTGATGGCCTGGCGGGAGAGGCTCGGCGCGCTCGATATCACGCAGCCGTTCAAGCAGGCACACCGGGAAGTGTATCTTGTCACCGAGGCCGAACGGCGCACCGGCGCCTATTCGAATCGTTTTGCCGGGCACATCGTCAAGCAGCACCAGCTCATGGCGCTGGCGCGCCTCAATGGCTGGATGGTGACGCATCGGATCTGGGCCGACAGGCCCAACGACGAGCCGACGCACATCGTGCTGCCGCGGCAGGGTCTCGTCGCGGAATTCTGGACCGCGGGCGCCGGTGGCGATGATCCCGAGGTCACCGATGCCCAGGCGTATCTCTATCTGACGACCGACCAGCTCCGCTTCTACCGGATCGCAAATCCTGCCGAGGCCGTCGTCGCATCGGCTCGCGGCCCGGAAAGGGGAGCAGCCGCCAACATCGAGGATGTCCCGCCGCTCGCGCTGTCCGAGGTGATGCGCCATTGCGACCTGTTCGTCGGCGTCGCCTCCGTCGCGAATGACCCCAATTGGGCCGACGGCGGCCGAGACGCTGAACACCCCAACCAGTGGCGCCGTACGATCGGCGCCGATTACTGGCAGGCACGGGCTTTCGGCGATCTCGGTGCGATGGCCGAGACGCGCCTCGCCCTGTTGACGTCCCTTCTGCCGAGCCTTGCCATCGGCAAGGTCAGCCGTATCGTCGATGGCAAATTTCTGCGCGTCGAGGGCAAGCGGCACGCCTACAAGATCCACCTTGGCTCCGGCAACATCCTCATGGAGCCTGCCGGCCGGTATCTGTGCATCGTCCCGGCGACCGCGAATGTGGCTCGGGCCGACGTGCGCTTGCCGTTCGAGGGCGACAACATGCTCTCGATCATCCTGTCAAAGGCAGCGATGCTTGCCGACGACGACAAGATCACCGACGCCAGCATCCTGAGCCAGCTCGGACGGTGAACGCGGACGGCGAGTTTTGACTGACCGGGCGTGTCCCGTCGCACTCCCCGTGAGGATCTCGCGATGATTACACCTTACCCCTGTTTTGCTCGACGCATCAAGTGATATTCGAAAAAGCAGAAGTGCTCAGTACCGGTGTCCCGGCTACTGTGCATGGGGTTGTTTTTCAGATTTTGAATCTGATCAGATCGAGAAGCTGGTGCCGCAGCCGCAGGACGCCGTGGCGTTGGGATTGTTGACGCGGAACGAGGCGCCGATCAGGTCGTCGACGAAATCGACCTGCGAGCCTGCCAGGAACGGCTGCGAGGCGGAATCGACCAGCACCACTGCGTTCTCCTGCTCGATGACAAGATCGTCGTCGGTGCGGTCGCGGTCGATGTCGAACTTGTACTGGAAGCCGGAGCAGCCGCCGCCCTCGACCGAGATGCGCAGCATCGCGCCTGTGCCTTCGCCCTTGAGGATCTCCCCAATCCGGCGGGCGGCGCGGTCACTGATGGTCACGGCAGTCGTCATGGCTCGTCTCCGATAGGCCCGCGGTCATGCCAAGTTCACTTGGTATCCCGCGTCCGGCATAGTTAAGTGCAAGGATACGCAGAATCAAATGGATAGGGACTAAATTCGTCGTGTCCGTCGGAATGGCAGCCCCTCGCGCGCCCTATGCCTGCGACCCTGAGCGCAGCCGTGGCCGGCTGGTCGCGGAGCCCCCGAGCCGGACCCGGAGCCCGTTCCGGCGGGATTGCGACCGGGTGATCCATTCGACCGCATTCCGCCGCCTGAAGTACAAGACCCAGGTGTTCGTGTTCCACGAGGGCGACCATTACCGCACCCGGCTGACCCATTCGCTGGAGGTGGCCCAGATCGCCCGCGCGCTGGCCCGCCAGCTCGGGCTGGACGAGGACCTCACGGAAACATTGGCGCTCGCCCACGACCTCGGCCATCCGCCGTTCGGCCATGCCGGCGAGCGGGCGCTGGATGCCTGCCTGAAGGACTTTGGCGGCTTCGACCACAACGCCCAGGCGCTCCGCGTCGTCGGCTCGCTGGAGCACCGCTATCCCGAGTTCGACGGGCTCAACCTGACCTGGGAGGCGCTGGAGGGCATCGTCAAGCACAACGGCCCGCTGACCGATCGTAGCGGCGCGCCGGTCGGGCGATATCGCGAGCACGGCATTCCCGTCGGCATCGCCGACTATATCAAGACCTACGATCTCGAACTCTGGAGCTTCGCCTCGCTGGAAGCGCAAGTGGCCGCGATCGCCGACGACATCGCTTATGACGCCCATGACATCGACGACGGCCTGCGTGCCGGGCTGTTCCACCTCGACGACCTCAAGGTGATGCCGCTCACCGCCGAGATCATCGCCGAGACCTCGGCGCATTATCCCGATCTCGAAGACGTCAGGCGCGGCGCGGAACTCGTGCGCGAGCTGATCTCGCATCTGATCGGGGCGGTCTTCGCCGAGGCCGAGAGGAACTTGGCCGCCGCGAAACCGCAATCGGCCCAGGACGTGCGCCAGCAGAGCCGGGCGCTGATCTCGTTCCCGGCGGCGGTGGCCGAAGAGGAGGCCGCCATCAAGCGCTTTCTCTATCAGCACATGTACCGCCACAAGCGGGTGATGCGGGTGATGGCGGAGGCGGAACAGATCCTGTTCGACCTGTTCGCCAAATACCTGACATCGCCGGCCGATCTGCCGCCGGAATGGCTGGTGGGGGCGCAAGGCGACGACGAGGGCGACCGGGCCCGCCGGATTGGCAATTTCATTGCCGGAATGACCGACCGTTTCGCTCTGACCGAGCACCAGCGGCTCTTTGACTCGACCCCGGATTTGCGTTAGGCGGCGGCCATGCCCGACACATCCTCAAGCCCGCATCTGTTCGCCGACGTGCTCGCACGCGTGCACGCCGTCTGCCGCGCGCTCGCCGCGGACGCCAGCTGGCCCGAGGGCATCGATTTCTCGCGCGTGGTGGTCGAGCCGCCGCGCGATGCCTCTCATGGCGACATGGCGACCAACGCCGCCATGGTGCTTGCGAAAGAGGCAAAGGCAAAGCCCCGCGATCTCGCCGAGCAGATCGCGGCGCGGCTCCGCGCCGACGCGCTGATCGCCAAGGTCGACGTTGCGGGCCCGGGCTTCATCAACTTGACGCTCAAGCCCGCCGCTTGGGCCGAGGCACTGCGGACCGTGCTGCGCGAGGGCGCCGATTACGGCCGCGTGCGCGGTGGCTCCAGGGTCAATGTCGAATACGTCTCGGCCAACCCGACCGGGCCGATGCATGTCGGCCATTGCCGTGGCGCCGTGTTCGGCGACGCGCTCGCAAGCCTGCTCGAGTTCGGCGGCCATGACGTCACGCGCGAATATTACATCAACGACGCCGGCGCGCAGGTCGACGTGCTCGCACGCTCCGCGTTCCTCAGGTATCGCGAGGCGCTCGGCGAGGACATCGGCGCGATCCCGGAAGGCCTCTATCCGGGTGATTATCTGAAGCCGGTCGGCGCGGCGCTCGCGCAGGAGCACGGCGACAAGCTGCTCGCGATGAGCGAAGCGCAATGGCTGCCGACGGTGCGGGCCAAGGCGATCGCCATGATGATGGACGAGATCAAGGACGATCTCGCGGCCCTCAACATCCGCCACGACGTGTTCTTCTCGGAGCGCTCGCTGATCGAGACCGGCAACAACAAGGTCGCCGAGACCATCGATTTCCTGAAGGCCAAGGGCGACATCTACGAAGGCCGCCTGCCGCCGCCAAAGGGCGCACCGGTCGAGGACTGGGAAGACCGCGAGCAGCTGCTGTTCAAGGCGACCGCTTACGGCGACGATGTCGATCGACCGCTGATCAAGTCGGATAATTCCTACACCTACTTCGCCTCCGACATCGCCTATCACAAGGACAAGTTCGACCGTGGTTTTGCGGAGATGATCGATGTCTGGGGCGCCGACCATGGCGGTTACATCAAGCGCATGCAGGCGGCCGTGAAGGCCACGACGTCCGGCAAGGGCGCGCTCGACGTCAAGATCGTCCAGCTCGTGAAGTTGCTGCGCAACGGCGAACCGGTGAAAATGTCGAAGCGGAGCGGGGACTTCGTCACCTTGCGTGAGGTGGTGGATGAGGTCGGCCAGGACGCCGTCCGCTTCATGATGCTATACCGCAAGAACGACGCGGTGCTCGATTTCGACCTCGCCAAGGTCATGGAACAGTCGCGCGACAATCCGGTGTTCTACGTCCAGTACGGCCACGCCCGCGGCCACTCGATCTTCCGCAATGCGCGGGTCGAGGTATTCCCCGACCTGCCGGAAGATGCTGGCAAGCGCATCGCCTGGCTCGGTGAGTCGGCGGTGGAGCGGCTCTCGGACCCCGTCGAGCTCGATCTTCTTAAGCGCCTCGCAATTTATCCGAGGATGCTGGAAGCTGCCGCGGCGGCTCATGAGCCGCACCGAATTGCTTTCTATCTCTATGACTTAGCGAGCGAATTTCACGCACTTTGGACGAAGGGGCGCGATTTGCCCTATTTACGCTTCATTATCAATAATGATGCAGATCTTACAAAGGCGCGACTGGCCATGGTCCAGGGCGTCGTCTCGGTCCTGGCATCGGGCCTCGCCATCCTCGGCGTCCATGCCCCGGACGAGATGCGGTAGTTTGGGGCGAACTACTTAAGGGGAATTTTGGGGTAACCGGCAGAAGCCGGATCGCTTAGACTTGGTTGAAAGCCTTGTGGGTCGAAAGCCGCGCCTTGGTCGAGGGGCGCGCGGCTTTCCCGAAGGGACGCATCATCACGATGGCCGATCGATATCACGACAGACCGTTTCCCTCCGACGACTATGGTCGCGGCAACGACCAGCATGGGAAGGCGGAAAGCGATCCCTTGGCCGAACTCGCCCGCCTGATCGGGCAGACCGATCCCTTCGCGGCACAAGGACGGCCGGGCGCGCGGACGCCGGCAGCGCCTGCGCCCACGCAAAGCTATCAGGACGACGACTATCAGCAGGACGACTACCAGCAGGACTATGCCGAGCCACCGGCGCCGCCGCCTCAGCCCGGTCCGCCTTCATGGATGCGGCGCGCCAATGTGCAGCCGCAGCCGGCACCGGCTGCCGAGCCTGACTATCCTGTTGACGTAAACCCGGTTCATCCACTGCATCGCTACTCGGCCCAGCCGGCTGCGCCCGCGCCTGATTATCATCAGCCGCAGGCCTCGCAGGATCACGGCTATCAGGATCAGGCGTATCAGGACCAAGCCTACCAGCAGGATCAGGCCTATCAGCAGCCATACGAGCAACCCGATCCGGCGCGCTACGATGATGCGCTCTACGGCCGGCTCGAGTCCGGCGAGCAGGACTTTCAGCGCGATCCGGCCTATCCAGACGACCCTTACGCGTTCCAGAGCGACTATCCCGAGGACGATCTTGAGGAGGAGCCGAGGAAGTCGCGCGGCGGCATGATGACGGTGGCGGCGATCCTGGCGCTGGCCGTGGTCGGAACCGGCGCCGCTTTCGCCTACAAGACCTACATGGGCTCGCCCCGCAGCGGCGAGCCGCCGATCATCAAGGCCGACAACACGCCGACCAAGATCATGCCAGCGCCGGGCGACTCCTCGGCCAAGGTGCCGGACCGCATGGTGAGCGGTGACGGTAGCGAGAAGATCGTCCCGCGCGAAGAGGCGCCCGTCGACGTCAACGCCAAGGCCGCCGGTCCTCGCGTGGTGTTTCCGCCGCTGAACCAGAACGCGAATCCGCCGCCGGTCGCGAGCGTATCGCCGTCCACCGTTCCGCCGCCGAGCGCCGGTCCGATGCCGAGCAACGGCACGATGCCGAACAACACACCGCGCCCGATCAAGACCGTGCCGGTGAGGGGCGATCAGGCCGACGTCACCTCGCCGCAAGCCGCAGCTCCATCGGCCGCCAAGCAGGTGGCTGTGCCGAAGCCGGCTGCTGCGCCGCGGACGCCGCCGACCTCGGCCAATGCCAGCGCCAACCAGCCGCTCTCGCTGGCGCCGCAGGCCGCGCCCTCCGAGCCGCCGCAGCGGATTGCTGCGACCAATCCGACGCAAACCGCGCCCGCCAGCAGTGGCGGTGGCGGCTTTGTCGTGCAGGTCTCCTCGCAACAGAGCGAGGAGAGTGCGCAGGCGTCGTACCGGGTGCTCCAGGGCAAATATGGCAGCGTGCTCGGCTCGCGCTCGCCGGTGGTCAAGCGGGTCGACCTGACCGACAAGGGCAAGGGTATCGTCTACCGCGCCTTCGCCGGGCCCTATGGTTCGGTCGAGGAAGCGACGCAAGCCTGCAACAATCTGAAGTCTGCTGGCCTGCCGACCTGCTTCGTCCAGAGGAATTAGCGGCCGTTTCCTTGACCCCTCAGCGGGGCAGGGTTAATCGGCCCTTATGACCACGCGGGCCTTCATTACCGGCGTATCCAGAACGGAACTGACCGCCGCCGAGCGGGAGTTTATCCGTGCCGATCGTCCATGGGGCTTCATCCTCTTCAAACGCAATATCGAAACTCCGGCTCAAGTCACTGCCCTGGTTGCCGAATTGCGCAGCGTCGCTGATGCCCCCGACGCCCCGGTCCTGATCGACCAGGAGGGCGGACGGGTGCAGCGGCTGGGGCCGCCGCACTGGCCCATCTATCCGCCGGGCGCCGTTTTCGGCGCGTTGTACGACGCTGATTCGGCCCTCGGGCTGACGGCGGCACGCCTCAGCGCCCGGCTGATTGCCGCCGATCTGGCCGATCTCGGTATTACCGTGGATTGCCTGCCGCTGGCGGACGTGCCGGTTCTGGGCGCCGACGCCGTGATCGGGAATCGCGCCTATGGCACTGCACCGGACAAGGTCGCTGCGATCGCGCGCGCCGTCACCGACGGGCTGGAGCAGGGCGGCATCCTGCCGGTCCTGAAACACATTCCCGGGCACGGACGGGCCACCGCCGACACTCATTTCAAGCTGCCGACCGTCGATGCGCCGCGTGACGAGCTGGAGCGGACCGACTTCGCGGCGTTCAAGCCGTTGGCCGACCTTCCGATGGCCATGACTGCACATGTTGTGTTTAGCGCGGTCGACCCCGCCCATCCGGCGACGACTTCTGCGACAATGATTGCTCAGGTGATTCGCCACGCAATCGGGTTCCAGGGTTTGTTAATGAGTGATGACGTGTCGATGAACGCGCTGGCGGGCAATCTTGCCGAGCGCACCCGCGCGATCTTCGCGGCCGGTTGCGACATGGCGCTGCATTGCAACGGCAACATCGAGGAGATGCGCGACGTCGCCAGCCAGACACCTGAATTGTCGGGCCTGGCGCTTAAGCGCGCAAACACTGCGCTCGCCGCGCGCAAGGCGCCGCAGCCGTTCGATCGCGCAGCCGCGCGCGCCGAACTGGACGGATTGATCGCACGGGCAAACACGGCATCCGCATGACCGCAGAAATCCTATCGTTCGAAACCGGGCGGCCCGCAGAGCTCGCCGAGGGTGAGCCGGCATTGGTGGTCGACGTCGAAGGCTATGAAGGCCCGCTCGATCTCTTGCTTGCGCTGGCGCGCCAGCAGAAGGTCGACCTGTCCAAGATCTCGATCCTGGCGCTGGCCGATCAGTATCTTCACTTCATCGAAGCCGCGCGAAAGATCCGGCTTGAGCTCGCCGCCGACTATCTCGTGATGGCCGCCTGGCTCGCGTTCCTGAAGTCGCGCCTGCTGTTGCCGGAGCCGCCAAGCGCCGAAGGTCCGAGTGCTGAGGAAATGGCGACCGCGCTCGCCAACCGCCTGCGGCGGCTCGAAGCCATTCGCGAAGCCGCCAATCGGCTGATGAACCGGCAGCAATTGCTGCGCGATATCTTCCCGCGCGGCGAGCCCGAGCACATCGCCGAGATCAGGCATCCGAAATATACCGCGACGCTCTACGACCTGCTCACGGCTTACGCGGTGCAGCGTCAGTCGCGCGTGCTGGCGAACGTGCATCTCGCCAAGCGTACGGTGTGGTCGCTTGCTGAAGCGCGCGCCACGCTGGAGCGGCTGGTCGGCAGCATCACCGAGCAGGACGACTGGGGCGTTCTCGACGATTTCCTGATCCGGCACGTCGCCGATCCGACGCAACGTGCGACGGTGTTCGCCTCGAGCTTCGCCGCAGCACTCGAGCTGGTGCGCGAAGGCCAGCTCGAGCTGAACCAGAAAGAGGCGTTTGCGCCGATCTATTTCCGGAAAGGGCGCCATCAACCGGTGCCAGACGCAACTCCTGCGCCTGATGCGCCGGTCGGTTAAGTGCAAGAAGGAGAAGCTGCCATGGCAAGCCTGGCTGAAGTGCGGGTAGAAGAGGCCGAGCCGATGGAGAACGAACCCCAGGCACGTCCCGAAGAATTGCGGCTGCTGGAAGCGCTGCTGTTTGCTTCGAGCGAACCGCTGGACACCGCAACGCTGGCCAAGCGCATGCCGGAGGGCGTCGACGTCAAGGCCGCGCTCGAGCAATTGCAGGCCGAATATGCGACGCGTGGTGTGAACCTGGTGCGCGTCGCCAACAAATGGACCTTCCGCACCGCGGGCGATCTCGCCTGGCTGATGACGCGCGAGAGCACCGAGACCCGGCGCCTGTCGCGTGCGGCGATCGAGGTGCTGGCGATCATCGCCTATCACCAGCCGGTGACGCGTGCCGAGATCGAGGAGATCCGCGGCGTCATCACCTCAAAAGGCACGCTCGACGTGCTCCTGGAGACCGGCTGGATCAAGCCGCGTGGCCGTCGCAAGACGCCGGGCCGTCCCCTGACCTTCGGAACCACCGAGGACTTCCTGTCGCAGTTCACGCTGGAACAGCTCGGCGATCTGCCGGGTCTCGAGGAGCTGAAGGGCACGGGCCTGTTGGATTCGCGCCTGCCGACCGGATTCAGCGTGCCGACGCCGTCAGATGATCCGGCACTGCGCGAGGACGAGGATCCGCTGGAACCGGGCGACGAGCTGGATCTGGCGCTCGCTCCGGCGGTCGAGCCCGAGGCGCCGGAAGGCGGCGATCAGGGTGACGAAGAAGGCTGATATTCCGGCCTTTTACGGGCGCCCTGCGACCAGTTAACACTAGCAAGATTACGTAGCGCCAACAGCGAATTGGCGCTGCCTTGGTCCTTGTTTTTGACACCCACGAAGCCTACGTTCCGGTGAAGATCGGCCGGGTCCCGGCCATGCGTGTTTGGAGGGTTGCAGGATGGGTTCGCTTAGCATTTGGCACTGGATCTTGGTGATCGCAGTGGTCCTGCTGCTGTTCGGCCGCGGCAAGATTTCGGATCTGATGGGCGACGTGGCGCAGGGCATCAAGGCCTTCAAGAAGGGCATGCAGGACGACGACAAGCCCGCCGAAAAGCCCGAGCCGTCGAAGTCCATCGAGCACAATGCCGCACCGACCGCGGCGCGATCCGACGTCGGCAGCAAGGCCGTCTGAGCCAGAGAGCACGCGAGACGCGGGTAGCCGACCCGATCCTGCGCGTTAGCGGATTGGGCCGATCGCGCCTTCACGTGAACGGAAGACTTCATGTTCGACATCGGGTGGAGTGAACTGGTCCTCATCGGGGTCGTGGCCCTGGTCGCCATCGGCCCGAAAGAGCTGCCGGGCGTGCTGCGCATGGTCGGTCAATGGATGGGCAAGGCCCGCAAGATGGCCGCCGAATTCCAGGGCCAATTCCAGGAAGCGATGCGCGAGGCCGAGATGGCCGACCTCAAGAAGAGCTTTGACGAGGTCAAGGAAGCCGCCTCCGGCTTCACCGGCAACAATCTGATGACCTCGCTCCAGAAGGATGTCAGCGACGCGTTGCGCGTCGATGCGCTCGACAAGCCGGCCGAGACCGACACGACTGCTGCGATCGAGGCACCGGCGGGCCCGACGACTCCGGAAACGCCAACGCCCGAAACATTCGTGGAAGCCGAGGCGCATGCAGCGGTGAATGAGCCGCTCGCCGTCACGCGCGAAACCGAGCCGGCGCCGGTTACCGAAGGCCACGTGACCCAAGACACCGCGCCATCCGAGGCGATCAAGGACGCCAAAGCGTCATGAGCGACGCCGATATCGAGGCCAGCAAGGCCCCGCTGATGGACCATCTGATCGAGCTGCGGTCGCGGCTGATCAAGGCGCTGCTCGGCTTCGGCCTGGCCTTCATCTTCTGCTTCTTCTTCGCCAAGCAGATCTACAACGTGCTGGTCTGGCCGTTCGTGTGGGTCGCGGGCGCGGATAACTCGAAATTCATCTACACGGCGCTGCTGGAATATTTCATCACGCAGCTCAAGCTCGCACTGTTTGGCGCTGGCTTCATCTCGTTCCCGATCGTCGCCACCCAGATCTACAAATTCGTCGCGCCCGGCCTCTACAAGCACGAGAAGAACGCGTTCTTGCCGTATCTGGTTGCGACCCCGTTCTTCTTCGTGCTGGGCGCGGCGCTGGTCTATTTCGTCGTGCTGCCGATGCTGATCCGCTTCTCGCTTGGCATGCAGCAAACCGGCAGCGAAGAGACCGCGCAGATCCAGCTTTTGCCCAAGGTCGGCGAATATCTGTCGCTGATGATGTCGCTGATCTTCGCCTTCGGCATCGCCTTCCAGCTTCCGGTGATCCTGACACTGCTCGGCCGTATCGGCATCATCACGTCGAAGATGCTGCGCGAGAAGCGCCGCTATTTCATCGTGCTCGCCTTCATCATCGCCGCCGTCCTGACGCCGCCGGACATCCTGAGCCAATGCTCGCTCGCGATCCCCCTGCTGGCGCTCTACGAGGGCTCGATCATCGCGGTGGCGATGGTGGAGAAGAAGGCGGCCGCCTCGCAGCCTTCGTCCGGCGCTTCGTCGAGCACCAATCCGGCGGAGTAGGGCACTTTTCGCTCTATCATATCGCTGCTCAGCCCATGATTCGTCATGCCCGGGCTTGACCCAGGCATCCACGACTTGATCTAAGGCGGCAGATACGTGGATGGCCGGGATAGACCCGGCCATGACGGGACATCAGCCATGCACGACATCAAATCGATCCGCGACAATCCGCAAGCCTTCGACGCCGGTCTCGCACGGAGGGGTCTGAAGCCGATGTCGGCCGCGCTGCTCGCGATCGACGAGAGGCGCAGGGCGTCGATCCTGGCGTCCGAGCAGGCCCAGGCGCGGCGCAACGCGGCGTCCAAGGAAATTGGCGACGCCAAGAAGGCCAAGGACGAGGCGCGCGCGGCCAAGCTGATGGCCGAGGTGGCGGCGCTCAAGACCACGATGCCCGAGCTCGAGGCCGCCGCAAAGGCCGCCGACGAAGAGCTGACCAAGGAGCTCTCGTCGATCCCGAACATTCCGTTCGATGAAGTGCCCGACGGCGTCGACGAGCACGGCAACGTGCAGCACCACGTGTTCGGCAAGAAGCGCAACTACGCCTTCGCGCCGAAGCTGCATGACGATCTCGGCACGGCGCTCGGCTACATGGATTTCGAGGCGGCGGCAAAACTCTCGGGCGCGCGCTTCGTCGTGCTGAAGAAGGGGCTGGCGCGGCTCGAGCGCGCGATCGGCCAGTTCATGCTCGACCTGCACACCACCGAGCACGGCTACACCGAGATCAACCCGCCGCTGCTGGTGCGCAACGAGGTGATGTTCGGCACTGGGCAGTTGCCGAAATTCGAGGACGACCAGTTCTGGGCCATCAAGGGCGAATTGCTGGCCGCGCCCGATCATGAGCGGCTGAAGAGCGAGCGCCTCGGTCTCATTCCGACCGCCGAAGTCTCGCTCACCAATCTCGCGCGCGAATCCATCCTCGACGAGAAGCAATTGCCGATGCGCTTGACCGCACTGACGCCGTGCTTCCGCGCCGAGGCGGGCGCTGCGGGGCGCGACACCCGCGGCATGATCCGCCAGCATCAGTTCACCAAGGTCGAGCTGGTGTCGATCACGACGCCGGAGACCAGCAAGGATGAGCTCGAGCGGATGCTATCCTGCGCCGAGCAGGTGTTGCAGAAGCTCGATTTGCACTATCGGGTGATGACGCTCTGTGCAGGGGATATGGGTTTTTCGTCGCAAAAAACCTATGACATCGAGGTCTGGATGCCAGGGCAGGGCGACGGCGGCATGTTCCGCGAGATCTCGAGCTGCTCGGTCTGCGGCGATTTCCAGGCACGTCGCATGGATGCGCGCTCACGCGGTCCCGACGGCAAGCCGCGCTTCGTGCACACGCTGAACGGTTCCGGCACCGCGGTCGGCCGTGCGCTGATTGCGGTAATGGAGACGTATCAGCAGGAGGATGGCTCGATTGCGGTCCCTGACGTGCTCCAGCCCTACATGGGTGGCTTAAAAGTCGTCGCGCGCGGGTAAAGCCTGATTGCCCGATGTTGCGGCAGAAACGTTTGGTTGCGAAGATCGGGCGGCCGGTTATCTTAACGGCTACCCGCGAACTCGAAACCTCCGTTCATGGCCTTGCACCGCGACATCTTCTGGGTCGGCAGACAATGGGCGGTGACCGGCGCTGGCATCCAGGCCGTCGACCAGCGTCTGCGCGGCGTTTTGGACATCGACATCGCCCGGCTCTGGGACGACGCGCATGTGCAGGGCCGGCGAGCCAAACCCGGTGTCAATGTCGAGGATTTTGACAAGGCGGTGACGATGGCGCGTGCGCGCTATCCGCAAATACCGGTGTCGGCGCCGATCATGGCGCAACTTGAAGCGCTCGGTGCGATCGAGACATCGCCTGCTGCCAGTTCCGCCGCGCCCGCGATGAAGCTGCGTGCGGAGGGGCGGCTTGCGCGCTTCCTGCCGCAATGGCGGATCCGTCGCTAGTAATGCATCGGGCTTGGATAGTTCGGCATGGTCCGGAAATACGCACCCGGATCAATCGTCTGCGAGCGGTGCCGTAGTGCCACGCAGCCATAGCGCGTTGCGACCATGCCGCGGCCGCAAGCGCGATGCGGTTCCGGCTCGCTCGATGACAATGTGGGCGGCGGTGCGCCATCCGGCTTCGCTGCCGCTGTAATGCAGGGGCCGTCGCGCGGACAAATTTTGGGGATGCACTTGCCCCGCGCAAATTCGAGATCGTAGACCTGACCAGACATCGTGACCTGGCCGCTGCACAGGCATTCGCCCGTGACCGTCATCTGGCCGCCCAGGCAATTTTCCGCGTTGATGCGCACGCAGGAGCCGCCCGGATCGGTGCCCGCCGGCATCAACTCGAAGCCGGCCGGGCAGGTGCATTGACCATTGCTCGCGGTGCCGCCGTTGCAGGTGATCGTGATCGGCGCGCGCGGCGGCGCGGGGGGCGTATCGGTGATGCAGGCGCCGCCGTCAGCGTGGAAGCTGGGCGGGCAGACGAGCGGCGGAGTCGTCGCACTGCTCTCTGCCGGGGCGGGGGATAGGCTCGGGGCCTGGGCTGCCGGAAACGGCGGCGGCGCGAGCGGAGCCGTCTTGGCGACGCAGACGCCGTTGCGGAACTCCTGCCAGGGAAAGCAGCGGTCCGCAGGGGCCAGATCCTGCGTCCGTCCGGCGCCAGCCACGCAGAGGCCAAGCCCGAGGCCGAAAAGGATAGCGGCGGAAAAGCGGGTCATTGTGCCGATCGCCTGAAAATGCACGGGAAAAATTAGGCTCCGGTGTTGCAGCGCCGCAATGAACTAGATCACAGACGAGACCTGCGTCTGCCCCCGCGAATTCCCGCATTCGGACGGTTTGCTTGATCGGCCGCAGCCGGATAAGACGGCCTGAACCGACCTTTAGGAATCGACCTCCGGCATGCGCATTCTCTGCACCAATGACGACGGCATTCATGCTCCCGGCCTCAAGGTCGTGGAGGAGATCGCGGGTGCGCTGTCCGACGATGTCTGGGTAGTGGCGCCCGAGCTCGATCAGTCCGGCGTATCGCATTCGCTGTCGCTGAATGATCCCCTGCGCCTGCGCGAAGTCGGCCCGCGGCATTTTGCAGTGCGCGGGACGCCGACGGACTGCGTCATCATGGGGGCGCGCCACATTCTCGGCGCCAAATTGCCCGATGTCGTGCTGTCCGGCGTCAACAAGGGCCGCAACGTCGCCGAGGATGTGGTCTATTCCGGCACCATTGCCGGCGCGCTGGAAGGCACCATCTTGGGACTGCCGTCCTTCGCGCTGTCGCAGGAGTTCAGCGTCGAGACCCGCGAGCGGCCGCCGTGGGATACCGCACGCAAATTCGGCCCCGACATCCTGCGCAAGGTCATGGCGGCGGGCATCCCGAAGGACACCGTCATCAACGTCAATTTTCCGTCCTGCGCTCCGGAAGATGTGCTCGGCATCCGCGTGACGCGGCAGGGCAAGCGCAATCTCGGCTTCTTGCGGATCGACGAACGCAGGGACGGCCGCGGCAATCCCTATTTCTGGATTGGATTCGAACGCGCGGCGATGCTGGACACGCCGGCCGAAGGCACCGATCTCGCAGCGCTGCGCGAGCGCTACGTCTCGGTCACGCCGCTCCGGCTCGATCGGACCAATGAAGCGTTTTCCGACGCGCTCAGCGAGACGCTGAAGTAGCGGTCGGGATTAGCGGCTAGCCGCCGCGAAGCGCGGCTTCGATGGTCTTGCCGAGCGCGTCGAGCTGAAACGGCTTCTGAAGCGCGGGCCGGTCGCGATACTGCTCCGGCAGGCCCGACGAGCCATAGCCGGTGGCGAAGATGAAGGGGCAGCCCTTGGCCTGGATGACGTCGGCGACCGGCGAGATGACCTTGCCATTGACGTTGACATCGAGGATGGCGATGTCGAACTCGGTGGCCTGGGCCAGCCGCATCGCTTCGGTGATGTCGCCCGCTTCGGCCGCGATCGTGTAGCCGAGCTCCTCCAGCATATCTGCGACCATCATTCGGATCATGACCTCGTCCTCAACGAGGAATACCGAGCGGCCCGAAAGCCCTGTCGCAGTCATCACCGAGTCCTTGCCCATTCTTGAAAACGTTCGCAGATAACGCCAAGCGACGCAATGCGAGTTTCGGCTAACGCAAACTGCAAATAGCCTAATCTGTGCAAGCCGATTGTGGTCAAGTGCTACGTTGGAAGGCTATCATAGGTTCCAGAGCAGGAACAAGATTCTCGCCTCGGCCGTTGCGACGCAGAGCATCGATCCGACCCCTCCGAGACGAACGCAGACAGCAATGGCCCCCAATCAGCACCCGCCGGAAAAGATGATGTTTCAGCTCACGCTGAGGCGCAGGGGCATCAGCGATCAGGCCGTGCTGCGGACCATGGAGGAGGTGCCGCGCGAGCTGTTTGTCGAGGCCGCCGACCGCGATGGTGCCTATCGTGACAGTGCGCTGCCGATCGCCTGCGGGCAGACCATCAGCCAACCCTTCGTCGTTGCCTACATGACCGAGCAGCTCCAGCTCCAGAAACATCACCGTGTGCTCGAAATCGGCGCCGGCTCCGGCTATCAGGCCGCGGTGCTGTCGCGGCTCTCGGGCCAGGTGCTGACGGTCGAGCGCTACCGCAGGCTTGCCGATGCCGCGCGCGCCCGGCTCGAGAAGCTCGACTGTCACAATGTCGAGGTGATGCTGGGCGACGGCCTCAATTTGCCACCCAATATCGGCCCGTTCGACCGCATCATCGTGACTGCCGCGATGGAGCAAATCCCCGAGAACCTGATCGAGCGGCTGGAGCTCGGCGGCATCCTGATCGCGCCGGTCGGCCCGCATCAGGGCGTGCAGTCGCTGACCCGCCTCAGCCGCAGCGAGGCCGGGATCGAGCGCAAGGAACTCGTCGAGGTCCGTTTCGTGCCGGCGCTGCCGGGCGTGGCGCGGGAGCTGTAGAATTCCGGATCGGCTGTTCGGCCAACACCTTATTGGGAGGGTTAAGCCGTTATTTACTCGGCGCGTGTTTACTTAAAAGACCAGTTCTGTTGCGTACGAGTGAGTAACCATGTCTGTTGTCGCCGAGTTGCTTTACTCGCGCCGCGTGCCGCAGGTCGCGGTGCTGGCGCTGATTTCGTTCAGCTTTGCGGGGTGCAGCGCCGACATGTCGTCGCGGCTCTCCCAGTCGAATTTCTCCAATCCCTTCTCCTCTGAGCAGACCGGTTCGGTGCAGCAAGCCCCGCCGCCGCAGCGAGAGCTGCCGCAATATGCGCGGCCCCAAACGCAGCCCGGCTCTTATCAGTCCCAGCCCTTGCCGCCGCCGGCGGTTTCCGCGCCGCAATCCTATCCCGTGGCCGCGGGCGGTGGTGTCTCCGGAGGCGGACGTGGCCTCGGCTCCTATGCGCCGCCGGTCCAGCCGCATCTCGAGACCACCGGCACCGTGCCGCCGCGCTCGGTCGCAGCCACCCAGCCGGCCGGCGGAACGAAGATCATCGTCGGCACCAGCGACACGCTCGACGTGCTCGCCAGGCGCTATCACGTCACGCCGCAGGCGATCCTGGCCGCCAACGGCTACAAGGGGCCGCGCGCGCTCTCGCCGGGCCAGCAGCTGGTTATCCCGCATCCGGGGACAAGTGCGGCTGCTCCCGCGCCGGTCATGACTCCCGTTGCCGCGGCTCCCGCGATGGCGCCGAAGCCGGTTGCGGCCGTTGCGGCGCCGCCCCGCGTCCACTTCGTCAATCGCGGCGACACGCTCGCCAGCATCGCCCGCAAGAACCACATCTCTAGAGCTGAACTTGCCCATGCCAACGGCCTCGAGCAGTCGGCAAAGCTCAAGCTCGGCACCAAGCTGACCGTGCCCGGTGCCAAGACCGCTGCGCTCGCCGCGCCGGTTGCTCCGGCGCCTGCCATGGCCGCCCCCGTCGCCTCCACACTGCAACCCGTTGCAGCCGCTCCAGCGCCCGCGACCAAGATGGCTGCTGTCGGGACGCCGACGCAGAGCGCTCGCCTGGCCCAGGCGACCGGCAATGTTGAAGAGAAGCCCGCCGAAACTCCAGCCAAGGCTGCGGATGCCACCGGCGCGCTGCCGACCTTCCGCTGGCCGGTGCGCGGCAAGGTGATCACGAGCTATGGCGCCAAGACCAACGGCAAGTCCAATGACGGCATCAACGTCGCGGTGCCCGAGGGTACGCCGGTCAAGGCGGCAGAAGACGGTGTCGTTGCCTATTCCGGCAACGAGCTGAAGGGCTATGGCAATCTGGTTCTGGTTCGGCACTCCAATGGCTACGTCACCGCATATGCCCATGCGAGTGAGCTTTTGGTGAAGCGCGGCGATCCCATCAAGCGCGGCCAGGTCATTGCCAAGTCGGGTCAATCCGGGGAGGTGGCGTCGCCGCAGCTCCACTTCGAGATCCGCAAAGGATCGAGCCCGGTTGACCCGCTTCAATTCCTGAACGGGGCGTGAGGCCTACACGATATCCGCAGTGACGGTGTCGTCGCCCGGCTTGACCGGGCGACGAACTATTTGGCCGTCAGCTTCACACCCAGTCGTCCTGCGAGTTCCTGCACGAACTGCCAGGCGACGCGGCCCGAGCGTGAGCCGCGCGTCGTCGACCATTCCAGCGCCTCGCGCTCCAGCGCTTCGTCGTCGATCCTGACGCCGAAATGACTGCAATAGCCGCGCACCATCGCGAGATATTCGTCCTGGCTGCAACGGTGGAAGCCGAGCCAGAGGCCGAAGCGATCCGACAGAGAGACTTTTTCCTCGACCGCCTCGCCGGGATTGATCGCGGTCGAGCGCTCGTTCTCGATCATCTCGCGCGCGAGCAGATGACGGCGGTTGGAGGTGGCGTAGAGGATGACGTTCTCGGGCCGGCCCTCGATGCCGCCTTCGAGCACGGCCTTAAGCGATTTGTACGAGGCGTCATTGCCGTCGAAGGAGAGGTCGTCGCAGAACACGATGAAGCGGAAGGAGGACGCGCGTAAGCGCTCCATCAACGCCGGCAGGCTTTCGATGTCCTCGCGATGGATCTCGATCAGCTTCAGCCTGTCGGCGGATTTGCGGTCCGCGTTGATGCTGGCATGCGCCGCCTTCACCAGCGACGACTTGCCCATGCCACGCGCGCCCCAGAGCAGCGCGTTGTTGGCGGGAAGGCCGTTGGCGAAGCGCTCGGTGTTCTCCATCAGGATGTCGCGCATCCGGTCGACGCCCTTGAGCAGGAACAGCTCGACGCGGCTGACCCGCGGCACCGCCGAAAGGCGGCCGTCGGGGTGCCAGACATAGGCGTCCGCGCGCTCGAACGACTCGTGTTCGGCGGTCGGCTTCCCCTGCGCGGCAAGGTGCGCCGCGATGGTCTCCAGCGCGCGGACGATGCGCTCCTGGGAGAGGTCTGAGGTTGCCTTGGGGGCCGCCCTGGAAGCGCCCTTGGGGCGATTTGCCGCGATGCCCGCGGGCTTCCTGGCAGGGGTACGGGGGCCTTTGAGGCCTGAGCTTTTGCTTGGTTTTTTGGGCATGTCCGAAGTTCCTGAGAATGCAGCCTTATCGGGCCTGAGGGCGCGCCGCAAGGTGGCCAAATCGACGGTCTGGCAGCGTTGCAATTGGGGCGGTGGCCGCTATAGTCCGCGCGAATTTGACCGAACCGGTCGCTCCAGCGGCCTGACCGGCTTCCCCCGTTCTCTCGAGGATCGTTCCGAATGCTGATTACCCCTGCGTATGCCCAGGCCGCGGGCGCCGGCGACACCAACAGCATGTTGATGTCGCTGCTGCCGTTCGCCCTGATCTTCGTGATCATGTACTTTTTGATTCTGCGGCCGCAGCAGAAGAAGGTCCGCGACCACGCCGATCTCGTGAAGAACATCCGTCGCGGCGATACGGTGGTCACGTCGGGCGGCCTGGTCGGCAAGGTCACCAAGGTCGTTGACGACGACCAGATCGAATTCGAGATCGCTGATGGCGTGCGCGTGCGGCAGATGCGCTCGATGGTCTCCGGCGTACGTGCCAAGGGCGAGCCCGCCAAGGACAGCGCGAAGGATAGCGCCAAGGACGACGCCGCGTCGAAGTGAGCGCTTCCGCGAGTCTTTCAAGTCTCCTGATCTGACAGGTCCAGTCGATGTTGTATTTCACGCGGTGGAGGGCGCTCGGGATTATCCTGACGGCGCTGATCGTGTGCCTCTGCGCGGTCCCGAACTTTTTCCCCGAGGCCCAGGTCAAGACCTGGCCGGCCTGGGCGCAGCGCCGGCTCGTGCTCGGCCTCGACCTTCAGGGCGGCTCCTCTCTGCAGCTCGAGGTCGATTCCAACTATGTGAAGAAGCAGAGGCTTGAACAAGTCCGCAGCGACGCACAGAAGGTGCTGCGCGATGCTCGGATCGGATTTACTGGCGGCGTTGTTGTGCGAAACGATGCCGTCGAGACCCGCATTACCAAGGAATCCGACCTGCAGACCGCCCTGTCCAAGCTGCGGGAGCTCTCGCAGCCAGTGGGCGGTCTGATGGGCTCCAGCGGCCAGCGCGATCTTGATGTAACCGACGCTGGGGGCGGGCTTGTCCGCCTGACCATCCCGGAGGCCGCGACACTTGATCGCCTGCGCAAGACCATCGAGCAGTCGATCCAGATCGTCGAGAAGCGCGTCAACGAGCTCGGCACCGTCGAGCCTATCATCCAGCGTCAGGGCAACGACCGCATCCTGGTGCAGGTACCCGGTTTACAGGATCCCACCCATTTGAAGGAACTGCTGGGCAAGACCGCGAAGATGGAATTCCGCATGGTCGATCCCTCGGTGCCGCCGGACCAAGCGCAGCAGGGCGGTTTGCCGCCGGACTCCGAGCTTCTGCCGGCCGCCACGCCGCCGCCGTCAAACTACGTGGTCAAGAAGCAGGTGCTGGTTGCGGGCGGCGACCTGACCAATGCCCAAGCGACCTTTGACCAGCGTACCAACGAGCCGGTGGTCAGCTTCACGTTCAATACCTCTGGCGCCCGTAAGTTCGCACAGGCCACGCAAGAGAATGTCGGCGTGCCCTTCGCGATCATCCTCGATGGCAAGGTGATCTCGGCGCCGGTCATTCGCGAGCCGATCACTGGCGGTCAGGGCCAGATCTCCGGCAGTTTCACCGTGCAGTCGGCCAACGATCTTGCGATCCTGCTGCGCGCCGGCGCGCTGCCTGCACCGCTCACTGTGGTCGAGGAGCGCACGGTCGGCCCGGGCCTCGGCCAGGACTCGATCGAGAAGGGCGAGCTTGCGGCCTATGTCGGCTCGATCATGGTCGTCGTCTTCATGCTGTTGACGTACCGGCTGTTCGGCGTGTTCGCCAACATCGCGGTGACCATCAACGTCGCGATGATCTTCGGCCTGTTATCGCTGCTCAGCGCCACGCTGACGCTGCCCGGCATCGCCGGCATCGTGCTCACCGTCGGCATCGCGGTCGACTCCAACGTGCTGATCTATGAGCGCATCCGCGAGGAGTTGCGCGGCGGGAGAAGCCCGATTTCGGCGATCGACGCAGGCTTCAAGCGGGCGCTTGCGACCATTCTCGATTCCAACATCACCACCTTCATTGCCGCTGCCGTGCTGTTCATGATCGGCACCGGACCGGTGCGCGGCTTCGCTGTAACGCTCGGCATCGGCATCATCACCACTGTGTTCACCGCCTTCACCATGACCCGCCTGATCGTGGCATGGTGGGTACAGTGGAAGCGGCCGAAGACTGTGCCGATTTGATCATTCGAGGCCGGCTGTGACCACTACTCAACTCGTTCTCATTTCTCTCGGCGTCCTGATTGCCGTGCTGACCGTGGTCAGCGTGCTCGGCCTCCTGCCGTCGCTGCGCATCGTCCCGGACAACACGCATTTCGACTTCACGCGTTTCCGTCGCATCAGCTTCCCAATCTCGGCCGCGCTGTCGATCGTCGCCATCACACTGTTCTTCACACATGGCCTAAACTTCGGCATCGACTTCAAGGGCGGCACCTTGATGGAGGTGCGGGCCAAGTCGGGCTCCGCCGATCTTGCGCAGATGCGCACGACCCTTGGCAGCCTCGGTCTCGGCGAAGTCCAGCTGCAGCAATTCGGCGGCCCCGCCGATGTGCTGCTTCGCGTTGCCGAGCAGCCGGGCGGCGACAAGGCGCAGCAGGCAGCCGTGGACAAGGTACGCGGCGCCCTCGGCGAGTCCGTGGAGTATCGCCGCGTCGAAGTGGTGGGCCCGCGTGTCTCCGGCGAGCTGCTGGGTTGGGGCATGGCCGGCCTGATGCTCGCGATCGGCGCGATCCTGATCTATCTCTGGTTCCGGTTCGAATGGCAGTTCGCGCTCGGCGCCATGATCGCCAACGTGCACGACATCGTGCTCACGATCGGCTTCATGTCGATCAGCCAGGTCGATTTCGACCTGACCAGTATTGCGGCGTTGCTGACCATTCTCGGCTATTCGCTCAACGACACCGTCGTCATCTACGACCGCATCCGTGAAATGCTGCGGCGCTACAAGAAGATGCCGATGCCGCAGCTGCTCAACGAGTCCATCAACTCGACGCTGTCACGCTCGATCATCACCCACTTCACCGTGACCTTGGCGCTGCTGGCTCTGCTCTTGTTCGGTGGCCATGCCATCCACAGCTTCACGGCCGTGATGATGTTCGGCGTGGTGCTGGTCGGCACCTACACCTCGATCTTCATTGCGGCGCCAATCCTGATCTATCTCGGCGTCGGCGAGCATCGCGAAGATGCGGTGGAGGCGGCTACGTCGGCGAAGAAAAACAAGGCATGATCCGAACCGCATGCCCTCGCATGAGTTTGCGAGGGCGGTAGCCTCATTCGGACGAGACTCATGGCCGGCGATCCCAACGCTCCTCATTTTCCGCGCTCGGCGCCGATCGACGCCTATGGCAAGGGCGGCTTTGCCTTTGCCGGCATGTCGCATCGGGGCTCGCTGCTGTGCCTGCCCGACGCGATCTGGGCCTGGGATGTGACCGACCCCGCCATGATCGACCGCTATTCGCTCGACCGGGTGTTTGCGGCCGCCAACGGCATCGACACGCTGCTGATCGGAACCGGAACCGGAATGTGGCTGCCGCCGCCCGAACTGCGCCAGGCGCTGAAGGCAATGAGGGTGGTGCTGGACACGATGCAGACCGGTCCCGCCGTGCGCACCTACAACATCATGATCGGCGAACGGCGGCGCGTCGCGGCCGCGTTGATCGCCGTCCCATGAACAGCGCTGCGCCGCCGGTCGATAGTGCAGCCTTCTGCGCCGATCTCGTGCGCAGCCATGACTTTCCGCGCTATGTCGCGACGCTGTTCGCGCCAGCCGTCGAACGCCGCGCGCTGCTTGCGCTTTACGCCTTCAATGTCGAGATCGTCCGTGTTCGCGACCAGGTGAGCCAGCCCTTGCCCGGCGAAATCCGGCTGCAATGGTGGACCGACATGCTCTCGGGCCACGCCCATGGCAGCGTCGAGGGCAACCCTGTGGCAGCCGAGCTGTTGCGCGCGATCCGCGATTTCGCCCTGCCGGTCGAGCCGTTGTCGCTGCTCATCGACGAGCACCAGTTCGATCTCTACAACGATCCGATGCCGACGATGGCGGCGCTGGAAGGCTATCTGGCCGCAACCTGTTCGGCGTTGCTTGCGCTGGCCGCGCAGATCATGGCGTCCCCGTCCGATTCAATCGAGCATCTCGCACGCCACGCCGGGCTTGCGCAGGGCATCGTGCAGGTGATCGCCAACCTGCCGCGCGACGCCGCGCATCGGCAGCTGTTCCTGCCGCAGCAGGTGCTGGCGAGCCATAATTGCAATATGGAGGACGTGTTCGCCGGCAGGGAGACGCCAAGCCTGCACGCCGTGCTGGACCAGCTCGGGGGCGAGGCCCGTCAGCATCTGGCGACTGCCTCATCGTTGTTGGTGGAGGTACCGGCAGCGGTTCGGCCGGCGTTCCTGCCGCTCGGGCAGGTGCGGGCCGACCTCAAGCGCCTCTCGCAGGCGGGACGCAATCCGTTTGCGCCGCAGCCGCTGTCGCGCCTGCGCACGCTGTGGACGCTGTGGCGGGCGTCGCGATCGCGGGAATTTACCAAATAGCGGTTGGCTTATCGCGTGGACCCGTCAAATGCTCTATGCTGTCCTATGGCCGACTTGTCCCAAACGATATCCCCCGATCTGAGCGGCTTTCCGGTCGCACCGGCCGACATTCACGCAGCCGCCGAGACGATCCGGGGCGCGGTCGTCGAGACGCCTTGTGGCTACAGCCGGACGCTGAGCAACATCTACGGCTGTGACCTCTGGCTCAAATTCGAGAACCTCCAGTTCACTTCCTCGTTCAAGGAGCGCGGCGCGCTCAATCGCCTGACGGCGCTGACGCCGGAGGAACGCGCGCGCGGCGTAGTCGCAATGTCGGCGGGAAACCACGCGCAGGGCGTCGCCTATCATGCCAAGCGGCTCGGCGTTCCCGCCACCATCGTGATGCCCGTGGGCACGCCGATGGTGAAGGTCGAGAACACCAGGCACCACGGCGCCGAGGTGGTCGTCACCGGCGCGACGCTGGAGGAGGCCGCCGCGTTTGCGCGCAGCCACGGCGAGGCGCGTGGCATGATCTTCGTCCATCCTTATGACGATCCGCTGGTCATCGCGGGGCAGGGCACGGTCGGGCTGGAGATGCTCAAGGCGGTGCCGGAGCTCGATACGCTGGTCGTCCCGATCGGCGGCGGCGGCCTGATCAGCGGTATCGCGATTGCCGCGAAATCGCTGAAGCCGTCCTTGCGGATCCTGGGCGTCGAGGCCTGGCTCTATCCCTCGATGTACAACGCCGTCCATGGCGGCAATCTGCCCGCGCGCGGCGACACGCTGGCTGAAGGCATTGCGGTGAAATCGCCGGGCAAGATCACCAGCGACATCGTCCGCCGGCTCGTCGACGACATCGCGCTCGTCAACGAGGCCGAGCTCGAGCGCGCGGTCGCGACCCTGATCTCGATCGAGAAGACGGTCGTCGAGGGCGCCGGCGCCGCAGGCCTCGCCGCGATCCTGTCCGATCCCTCCCGCTTTGCTGGCGAAAAGGTCGGGCTGGTGCTGAGCGGCGGTAACATCGACACCAGGCTGATCGCCTCCGTTCTGACGCGCGAGCTTGCGCGCGAAGGGCGTCTGACCCAATTGTCGCTCGACATTCCTGACCGGCCGGGCCAGTTGGCCGCAGTCGCGGCGCTGCTGGCCGAGGCTGGCGCTAACATCATCGAGGTCTCGCATCAGCGAACCTTCTCCGATCTGCCGGCGAAAGCGACGCTGCTGCAACTGGTCATCGAGACCCGCGACAGCGCGCATCTCGACGAAGTCATGGCCAGGCTCGGTGCATCGGGACTGAGCGCGCGCTGCACGTGAGCGGCGCTATCGATGCGCCAAGCCCGCCAAGAGGGTGAGCAACCGATCGATCTCGGCTTCCGTATTGTAGTAGTGCGGCGACGCCCGTACAACCACCGGGAGCGCGCGGACTTCCGCGTCGATGCGGGTACTCGACGGATCGGATGCGCCGATCGTGATGCCGGCCGCGGCAGCGCTGCCGACGATCCTTTCCGCCTCATACCCCTCCATCGTGAAGCTGACGATGGCGCCCGGCGCGCGGCCGAGGTCGCGAATGGTGACGCCGCGAATGGAGGCGAGGCCACTGCGGAGACGGCCGGCGAGCAGGCGGCAGCGCTGCTCGATCGGATCGAGCCCGATGTCGAGAGCATAATCGACGGCCGCGCCAAGTCCGAGCCGGGCTGCGTAGTTGTTCTCCCAGGTCTCGAAGCGGCGCGCGTCGTCGCGGAGCTGGTAAGCATCGCGCGAGACCCAGGGCGCCGCGAAGTGATCGATCATGAGCGGCTCGAGCTGTCGCAGGAGCGCCCGGCGCACGTACAGGAAGCCCGTCCCCCGCGGGCCGCGCAAAAACTTGCGGCCGGTCGCCGACAACATGTCACAACCGATCGCCTCCACATCGACTGACATCTGGCCAACCGCCTGGCAGGCGTCGAGGAGATAGGGGATGCCGCGCGCTCGCGCGATCTTGCCGACGGCGGCTGCCGGATTGACGAGCCCGCCATTGGTCGGGACCCAGGTGATCGCGATCAGCTTCACCCGTTCATCGATCATGCGTTCGAGCACGTCGACATCGAGCTCGCCGCTGGCATCGCTCGGCACGACGTCAATGATCGCGCCGGTTCGCTTGGCGACCTGAAGAAAGGCGACATAGTTGGCGGCGTATTCCGCTTCCGCAGTCAGGATGCGATCGCCCGCGCGAAACGGCAGTGCATAGAACGCCATCTGCCAGGCAATGGTCGCATTCTCCATCAGCGCGATTTCGTCGGGCGCGGCATTGAGCAGGCGGGCAACCGAGCCGTAGACGGCCTCGAGCCGATCGCACTCGCGGTCGGCGGCGGCATAGCCGCCAATCTCGCTTTCCAGATCGATGTGCCGCTTGATCGCCTCGACGACAGGTACGGGCATGAGCGCCGCACCCGCATTGTGGAGATATGCGAGCCGGGATGTCGCCGGTGTGTCGGCCCGTATTCGGTCGATGTCGATCAACTCCGCCTCCACTTGCCGCGATCCTTCGACATGAATTAGACGCGCCGAACAGCGCGAGCAAGATGGCGGTCCGGTCAGGCTTAGATGCAGAGGCCGAGCAGCTTGATGTGGCAGTTGCTGGATTTGGGCTTGCTTGCCGGCGCAGTTTCGCGCTTCACGGCAACGAGCGGCTCGGTGTCCTTCTTGCCCTTGCCCCGTTTCGGCTCATAGTCGCCGGCGATGACCATGGCCCAATAGGTGCGCTTGCCGCTGGCATTCTTGGCGCTGGCGATCCCGACGCGGGAGGCATCGTGCAGCAATAGGTTCTTGCGGTGCCCGGAGGAGTCGATCCACTGGCCGAGCGTCTTCTCGAAATTGTCGTAGCCGTAGGCGATGTTCTCGGCGGCGCGTCCTGCGCCGGCCGGCGCGACGCGCTTGTTGAACGGCCCGAGCGCGTCATGGCTGAGGTCGTCCTTCTCCGCCATCGCGCGGGCCTGGGCCATGGCAATGCGGTCGAGGGTGGCATCGCGAACGACGCGCCCCTCGCCATGCTTGAGCCGGAAGCCGGAGATCTGCTCGGCCGGGGATTCAGCTGCCATTGCAAGGGGGGCTGCCAGCAGCAGAAGGCCGGCGATCAGGCCACCAACCACACGATGCATCATTGTCCCCGAGTCCCCATGACCGCGCCAGCCCGAACTATCCGATCGCTTCTCTATCGCCAATATGGACGCATCAAGGCACCGTCCCGGTTAGTTCGTCGGCAGGTCCGCCTCGAAATTGAAGCGGTCGCGCAGGTTCTTGCGCTGCTCCAGGATGTCCTTGAGGAAGGCGCGATCCTGGTCGTTCTTCATCATCGGCTCGATCAGGTCGAGCTGGTTCATGGCGACCAGTTGCAGGATCTCGGTGCGCGGCTTGCCGCTGGTATCACGCGGCAGCGCATGCACGACCTGGATGTGTTCCGGCGGCTTTGGGCCCTTGGCGGCTGCGAGCTCGTTGCGGAGCTCGCCTTCGAGCGCGGCCTGATCGGCCTCCACGAAGGCATAGAGCCCGACGCCAGAGCGACGGTCGGCAAAGGCGACGATAGCGGTATCGCGCACGGCCGGGTTCTTGCGGATCAGGTCGGCGATGACAGGAGCGTCGTTGACGAGCCGCCGGCCGCCGCCCTCGCGGTCGGTGAAATTGAACAGGCCGCGCGTGATTGCGCGATAGACCTTCTTGCCGGTTGCCAACCACAGGCTCGCTGCGAATGATTTCTTCGCGAGGATTTTGCGCTCTCGCAGCGTCAATGCGTCGGGGGCGTAGGTGCGCTTGTGCTTGAGCAGATGCCGGAGATCTTCATAGGCGAGGACGCGATAGAGCCGGCCGCGCCGCTTGAAGCACGCGGCAAGCTGGAAGTCGGTCACGTAAGCGCAGCCGTCGCGGCCGACCAGCCAGTTCTGCTCCTTGGCGAGGTCGTTGTGGCAGATCCCGGCGCGGCGCAGACGGCGCAGTGCCGCCTTGGCCGAACGGAAATAGGCGAGATCACCATGGGGCTTGGCGAGGTGCAGCGCGACGCCGTCGACGAAACCACGCACCAGGGCGCGGCGTCCGGCCCAGAGCAGTTCGGGGCCGACGTTCAGCCCCTCTGCAAGGGCAAGCGCGTGCTTTTCGCGCGCGAACAGATGGCGCGCCAGCAGGAACGACCACCACGGCACCTCGTCGAGCCGGCGCAGCACGGCATCGACCTCGCCGCTGTCAGCGCGGAAGCGGCCGCGCTCGACGGTCGAGAACACGTCGCGCTTGAGCAGCACGCCTTCGATCCAGCGCGCCGAAAGTTTTGCGGCGTCGTCCTTGGGGAGGCTCATCGACAAACTCACGCGGCGGCGGCAATACGCAGGTGATCGGCGATCCAGCGATCGAGATCGGCGAGCGCGCGCACACTCATCGCCTGCTTCTTGGCCACCGTCTTCTCGTTGCCGCGCAGGCGCGTGCCGTCGGGCTTCTTGGTCGGTACAGTCGCGAGCGGCGGGAACAGACCGAAATTGATATTCATCGGCTGGAACGAGCGCGTGCCCGGCTCGATGGTCTCGATATGGCCACCGGTGATGTGGCCGAGCAGCGATCCGAGCGCCGTCGTGCCCGGCGGGCTCGCCAGTGTCTCGCCACGCGCATCTGCGGCCGCATAGAGGCCGGCAATCAGGCCGACGCTGGCGGATTCCACATAGCCCTCGCAGCCCGTCATCTGGCCGGCAAAGCGCAGCCGTGGCTGTGCGCGCAGGCGCAGCTGGGCGTCGAGCAGCTTTGGCGAGTTCAGAAAAGTGTTGCGATGCAGGCCGCCGAGGCGGGCAAATTCTGCCTTCTCCAGCCCCGGAATGGCGCGGAAGATGCGCTGCTGCTCGCCATATTTCAGCTTCGTCTGGAAGCCGACGATGTTGTAGAGCGTGCCGAGCTTGTTGTCCTGGCGCAGCTGCACGATCGCGTAGGCCTTCGTCGCGGGATCATGCAGGTTGGTGAGGCCGACCGGCTTCATCGGGCCGTGACGCAGCGTCTCGGGACCGCGCTCTGCCATCACCTCGATCGGCAGGCAGCCGTCGAAATAGGGCGTGTTGGTCTCCCACTCCTTGAACTCGGTCTTCTCGCCGGCAATCAGGGCGGCGACGAAGCCGTCATACTGCTCCCTGGTCATCGGGCAGTTGATGTAGTCGGCGCCATTGCCGCCGGGGCCGACCTTGTCGTAGCGCGACTGGAACCATGCCACCGACATGTCGATGGACTCACGATGCACGATCGGCGCGATCGCATCGAAAAAGGCGAGCGCGTTCTCGTCGGTCAGCTCGCGGATGGCGTCGGCAAGCGGGGCCGAGGTGAGGGGACCGGTCGCAACGATCACGTTGCTCCAGTCGGCCGGCGGCAGGCCTGCAACCTCGCCGCGGGCGATCTCGATCCGGGGATGGTCGTTGAGCGCTTTGGTGACGGCGGCCGAGAAGCCGTCGCGATCAACCGCCAGCGCACCGCCGGCTGGCACCTGATTGGCGTCGGCCGCGCGCATGATCAGCGAGCCGAGGCGGCGCATCTCGGCATGGAGCAGGCCGACGGCGTTGTTGGCGGCGTCGTCCGAGCGGAACGAGTTGGAGCAAACGAGCTCGGCGAGCCCGTCGGTGCGGTGTGCCTCGGTCATGCGGTCCGGCCGCATCTCATGCAGCACCACGGGCACGCCAGACTTCGCCACCTGCCAGGCGGCTTCGGAGCCGGCGAGGCCTGCGCCGACGACGTGCACGGTATTGAACTGGGATCCTGTCATGGGGCGGACAGGTAGCGCTTTTCTGCGGCTAGTGGAATCGCCGAGATCGAGTTTTCTGCCACCGAAACGACAACGCCCGCACAAGGCGGGCGCTATCGGTTGGTCCGGTGAAGGGCTGAACGATATCAGCCCTGATACTGACCGGCAGCAACGCGCGGGATGTCCGAGCGATCGAGGCCGATATCGGCCAGTTCGCGATCGCTGAGCTGGGACAGCTCGGCAACATTGCGCTGATAGTCCCGGAACGCCTGGATCATACGGATGAGCGAGAGCAGCATTGGTAGTCTCCTGTAGTTCGATTCAGCCCTTGACCTGGGCGCCATCGTTGAAATGAATATAGATGGGAGTGTTGCAGTGCGGAAGTTCCGATGTTGCGATGCAGCTAAGCCGGGAATGCATGGCATCGGTAAGAGACGATTAACCTCTCGGCAGTCACGCCCAACAGATAGGCGGAATGCCGCAAAAATCGCGGTAAAGTCCCGTGAAATCACGGCCTTAGTATACGATATGCGGTTCCGGCGGCTGGTAAGGTAGGTTTTGTTCCCGCCGCCTTCAAGGCGCTTTGCCAGCGTGTGGGCCCAAGTCTCTCATGCGCGATTCGCATGACCTGAGTTTCATAGAAGTGAAATTAAATTCACATATTGGTGCCGACGGTCTGGATCCGAGTCTCCGTGCGGCGCTGGGATTGCCGGATCGGGGACGCTAAATAGATGAGATGGCTCGCGCTCGAGCCCGGTATTCCCCGTTCAGTCCCGGCTCGGCGGCAGTCCCCCGAATGACGCGCTGCACACACGCCCAGCGTGCAAAGCCTTAATTACAGAGTTGTAATGAAAATCAGAAATTTCGCATGCCGCTCTGCGCGGCGCGCAACATCACGCAATTCTCGCGGGGAATTTATTGCGGCAAGTTGCCGCGTTGGCAGCAAAGTCGTTTTGCAGATTCCGGCAATGTCGTCGGATCTGTCCAAGAACAAGAGAAGGAAAGTAACATCATGACGAAGTTACTCGGGGTTATCGCAATTGCTGCCGTCGCTCTCGCCGTCGCGCCGGCCCAGGCCGCCAAGCATGCCATGGGCGGTTGCAGCGGGTCCAATCTGGAGAAGACGGAGACCGCGATCGAGAACATGGCCGACGGCGACGGCAAGTGGGTCGCCGAGAAGGAGATCACGGCCGCGCAGGACTCGCTCCTCAACGGCAAAATGGGTGCGTGCGGCATGCACCTGAACAAGGCGATGCACGCCACCATGGGCAAGTAAGCGGGTAGGTAAACGCGATCCAAGAGAGGGCCGGTCGCCGGGCGATCGGCCCTAACGCTTTTGAGGGTGTGGCTTAAGGCGCGCGGGCCAGCTGGGTGGCGAAATAGGCGACCGTCTTGGCGTAGACCTCGCTCTTGTTCCACTGCTGGAGCACCGCGAAGTTCGGACTGCCCGGCTCCCAATCCTTACCCTTCTGCCAGCCATAGCCCGCCAGGTAATTGGCCGTGGAGGCGAGCACGTCGGGCGCGTTGTGCAGGAGATCGCGCTTGCCGTTGCCGTCGAAATCGACTGCATATTTCATCCAGGACGACGGCATGAACTGGGTCTGGCCGATCTCGCCGGCCCAGGCGCCCTTCATGTCGGCCGGCGCAAGATCGCCGCGCTGGACGATGCGGAGCGCATCCATCAGCTCGCCGCGAAACTGTTCGGCGCGCCGGCAGTCATAGGCAAGCGTTGCGAGCGAGCGGATGGTTGCGAACTTGCCCGTGTTGACGCCGAAATCAGTCTCGAGCCCCCAGATCGCGACGAGGACCTCGCCCTGCACGCCATAGGTCTGCTCGATGCGCGACAGCACCGAACCGTACTGCTTCATCATGTTGGAGCCGCGCGTCATGCGGGGCGGCACCATGCGGCCGGAAAACTCCTCAAACGTCTGGCTGAAGACCTTTTGCGAGTGGTCGCGGTTGAGCACGCTCTGATCGAGCGTCACGCCGGCAAGCCCTGAGGCGATCGCCTGTTGCGAGATGCCCTTGGCCGCAGCTTCGGTCTTGAAATCGGCGAGCCAGGCATCGAAATTGCCCGAACCGCAGGCAACCGCAGCGAGCGTGGGCTCGATGGACAGGATTGACGCAGTGATGGCGAAGGCTGCGAGAGCGAGACGAGAAATCGTCGGGGTCATCAGGCTAAATTGATTCCGTGACATGGCATGGCCGGCGGCGGCAATGTCGATTGTAACCGCGGCCAAAGCAAGGCGTGTGACAGCGTCTGATCCTGCCCGCGATGCGGGCAGGATCAGGATGTAACAGAATCGTCAAGCGTCCGTCCTATTCCGCCACGGGAATAGATTGGCAGGAAAATCGGCGGCCGGCTTGCGCGGGCGCTGCGGCGGAGGGGGTACCGGCCGCGCGCCGGGATCGGACACGATCACCTTGCGATAGAGGTGCCAGGTGGCATGGCCGAGCACGGGTATGACGATGGCAAGACCAAGGAACGCCGGAATCGTTCCGATCGCCAGCAGCACCGCCACGATCACGCCCCAGGCCGCCATCGGCACCGGGTTCTTGGCCACGACCCGGAGCGAGGTCACCATCGCCTCGAAGGCGCCGGCATGGCGATCGAGCATCAAGGGGAATGACACTGCGCTGATGCAGAGCGCGGCGAGCGCGAACAGGAAGCCCGCGCCGCAGCCGATCACGATCAGCCACCAGCCTTGCGAGGTCGTGAGCACGCGCGTCACGAAATCCGAGATTCCGCTGACGCCCTCATAGCCGAATGCGGCGATATAAATCGCCTGCGCGGTCGCGACCCAGGTCACGAACAGAGCGAGCAGCAATGTGCCGAGGCCGAGCATCGCGCCGAAGGAGGGCGAGCGCAGCACGTCCATGGCATCCCAGGCGCTGGCCTCTTCGCCGCGTTCGCGTCGGCTCGAGAGCTCATAAAGCCCGAGCGCTGCGAACGGGCCGATCAGGGCAAAGCCAGCGGCCAGCGGAAACAGCAGCGGGAGCACCGAATAGCCCATCGCCGTGCGGGCGAGCACGAGGCCCAGCACCGGATAGAGGACACAGAGGATGATGGCGTGGCTTGGAACCGCCTTGAAATCCTCCCAGCCGCGCTTGAGCGCGTCGCGCAGGTCGGACAACTGGATGGTTCGGATCACTGGTCCAGCCGCATCTGCGGTCTGGCCCATCGTGGGGACATTGCCCGGGTAGAGTGTGGCCATGGTCGGTAGCTCCCTTGCCATGCGGCCGAAACCGGCGCCGGCAACGGCGCAAGCGGCCGCTCTTCTTGGATGATCGCGATTCCGACCAGACGCGAATTCCGGAACGCAATCGCGAACTGACACGTGAAGCGTACTCTCAATTGCGGGCGCTGTCCCTCACGCTTGGGTGAAATTCGATGTCGCAGTGCAACTTCGTCGATGTCATTCGGTCGTCATTTCGCCGCAGATAAGCTGATGCTGCGTTTGGTTCGCAGAACATCACGGGTGCGACGTCAAAACTTGGTCTATAAGTGCCACTCAAGGCCCTTCCAACGGAACCTTTTCGGGGAGCAGACATGAGCATTTTCGGGAAAATCATGGGCGCGATCTTCGGCAGCCATCCGGCTTCCGCCGCACCCGCCGGCAGCCCAGTTGGAGGCAGTGCGCCCGCTGGCGCCGCGCCGGGCGCATCGGCGCCGTCGTCTGCGCCTGCTGCCGCGCCGACGGCAACCGTCGACGTTGCCGCGATCGTCGACAAGGCGGCCGCCGCGAAGGGCGAGAAGCTGGAATGGCGCACCTCGATCGTCGACCTCATGAAGGCGCTCGACGTCGATTCGAGTCTTGCCGCACGCAAGGACCTCGCCAAGGAGCTCGGCTACACCGGCGACATGAACGACTCGGCCAGCATGAACGTCTGGCTGCACAAGCAGGTGATGTCCAAGCTCGCCGCCAATGGCGGCAAGCTGCCGCCGGAAATCAAGCACTGACCGATCTCTCGGTCGTCGCAAGGGCCCGCCATCGCGCGGGCCCTCGTTGTTTGAGCATGATCTTTTCGGAAAACCGCTTCGCACTTTTCCGGATCATGCTGAGGCGACGAGATCCGCATCCTCGGGATGCTTGTCGAGATAATCGGCGACGAAGCCACAGCCCGCGATCACCTTCCGGCCGTCGCGGCGGATCAGATCCAGCGCGCCCTTGATCAGCTCGGAGGCGACACCGCGGCCGCGCAGCGCACGCGGCGTCTCGGTGTGGGTGATGATCACCGCCGACGGCGTCAGCCGGTAGTTGGCGAAGGCGAGCTCGCTGCCGACATCGAGCTCGAAGCGGCTTCTGTCCTTGTTGTCGCGTACCTGTGCCGCCATACGAAATCCTTCCGAAGTGATGACTGCCTCTCATGTAGGCGCCTGAACCCGCGCTTGCCAAGTCGCGACCAAGGGAGGTTGCCGCAGGGGAGATCTCCGGAAAATGCGTGTCCCACTTGGCTTGATGGCGTTGCTCGCCGCGCTGATCTCGACTGCGCCGGTCCCGGCTTCGGCCGAAGGCGGGCCGGCTTGGGACGCCTGTGTAGGCCTCGCCAGCACGCCGGACGATCGGGTCAAGGCGTGTTCGACCGTCATTGATACGAAGAGTGAGACCGGCCGCAGGCTCGCCGGCGTCTATTGCAACCGCGGGCATGGCCTCACCGAGAAGCGCGAGCTCGATGCGGCGCTGTCCGATCTCGACGAGGCGGTCCGGCTCGATCCCACCTATGCCTGCGCCTTCAACAATCGCGGCCGCGTCTACAGCTTCAAGCGCGACTATGATCGCGCCATCGCCGATTACGATCAGGCCATCAAGCTCGATCCGTCGATGGCGATGGCCTACAGCAATCGCGGCGAGTCCCGCTTCAACAAGGGTGACATCGACGGCGCCTTCGCCGATTTCGACGCGGCGATCAAGCGAGATCCCAACTACGCGACGGCCTATGCCAATCGCGGCCTGGTCTACTATCGCAAACACGACATGGCTCACGCGCTCGCCGACTACACGACGAGGATCAAGCTCGCGCCCGATCTGCTCGCCTTTATCGACCGCGGCAACGTCTATCGCGACAGCGAGCAGCTCGACCGCGCCGCCGCCGATTATGGCGAGGCGATCCGCGTCGCGCCGACCGATGCGCGCGGCTGGCGCAATCGCGGCATGATCCGGCTCTACCAGGGCGACAACAAGGGCGGCCTGTCCGATTATGACAAGGCGCTGCAATACGATCCCGCCGACGTGTTCTCCTGGAACAATCGCGGCCAAGCCAAGCTGCGGCTCGGCGACAAGCAGGGCGCGATCGCCGATTTCAGGAAGGCGCTGGAATTGAAGCCCGGCTTGCAGACGGCGCAGGAACAGCTGAAGCGGCTGGGCGCGCTTTAGCCACTCGTCATGTTCAATCGGCTGCCTTGGCGAGCCGCGAATCTTCCGGCTGAGGTTTTGGGCGGAGGCAGCCCTGGCAGATGACCAGCGAGCGGTTGACCCTGGCGTCCTGATCGGTGTCGACGCCGTCCGGCGCCGTTCGGGCCGCAACTCGCGCTGCGCGCGACGGCTCGGAGACGGAACGCGGCAGGTTGGGGTCTTCGCCGGCGCCATCCCAGGCATAGCGTGCGGGCTTGAAGGCGGAATCCGCGGCCAGATGTGTTTGCGGGGCCATGGCGCAGCCGGCAAGCGCCAGCGACAACAGCAGGAGGGCGGGCGCTTTGACCATGATGCAGCACTCTGGACGCGGAGACTGACGGAGGTTGCGCTGATCATGTTTAAAATTCCCTGAACGATCGCAGGGCCAGCTGTGCGGCCCGCGGTCTTGCTACGCCGCAAGCGATGGCGATAAATGGGCTGCAAAGAGCCGGGCATTTGCACGCTGTCCGCCGTCGAAGAGGAACCCCCATGCAGCCGCTCCGCATGTCCCGCCGCGTCATGAATCTCGCTTACATGCTGACCCAGAATGCGCGGCGGCATAGTGCGCGGCCCGGTTTCGTCTGGGGCGACAAATCCTGGACCTGGCGCGAGATCGACGCGCAGGTCTCGGCGCTGGCTGCGTCGCTCGCGGCGCGCGGCATCGCCCAGGGCGACCGCGTCCTCGTCCATTCCAAGAATGGCAACGAGATGTTTGTCTCGATGTTCGCAGCGTTCCGGCTCGGCGCGGTCTGGGTGCCCACCAATTTCCGCCTGATGCCGGACGAGGTCGCTTATCTCGCGCAGGCCTCGGGCGCGAAGGCGTTTTTGTGCCACGTCGATTTTCCAGAGCACGCGGCGGCTGTGAGCGGCGGTCTGCTGGAGTTCACCTGGAGCATCGACGGCAAGGCCGCGTTCGGAGAGCGCTCGGTCGCCGACGCCATCTCGGCGCATGCTGGCGCCGTGGTCGAGAACGTCGCGGTCGAGCACGACGATCCCTGCTGGTTCTTCTTCACCTCCGGCACCACCGGCCGCTCCAAGGCCGCGGTGCTGACTCACGGCCAGATGGGCTTTGTCGTCACCAACCATCTCGCCGATCTCACGCCAGGCGTGACGGAAACGGACGCCTCGCTGGTGGTGGCGCCGCTGTCGCACGGCGCCGGCGTGCATCAGCTGATGCAGACTGCGCGCGGCGTCTGCACCGTGCTGCTGCCGACCGAGAAATTCGACATCGACGAGGCGTTCCGCCTGATCGAGGCGCATCGGGTTGCCAATCTCTTCACGGTGCCGACGATCTTGAAGATGATGGTCGAGCACCCCGCCGCGGATAAATACGACCACTCCTCGCTGCGTCACGTCATCTATGCCGGCGCGCCGATGTATCGCGAGGACCAGAAGGCTGCGCTGAGGAAGCTCGGCAAGGTCATCGTGCAATATTTTGGCCTGGGCGAAGTCACCGGCAACATCACGGTGCTGCCGGCGGCGCTGCACGATCCCGAGGACGGCCCGCACGCCAAGATCGGCAGCTGCGGCTTCGAGCGCACCGGCATGCAGGTCTCGATCCAGGATGACGAGGGCCGCGAGCTTGGGGCGAACCAGAGCGGCGAAATCTGCGTGATTGGACCTGCCGTGCTCGCCGGCTATTACGACAACCCGGAGGCCAATGCGAAGGCGTTTCGCAACGGCTGGTTCCGCACCGGCGATCTCGGACATATGGACGAGGAGGGCTTTGTCTATATCACCGGGCGCGCCTCCGACATGTACATCTCCGGCGGCTCCAACATCTATCCGCGCGAGATCGAGGAGAAGATCTTGACGCATCCCGCGGTCGGCGAGGTCGCTGTTCTCGGCGTGCCGGATGCGACCTGGGGCGAGGTCGGCGTTGCCGTCTGTGTCGCGCGCGATGGTGCGAAGGCTGTGAGTGAAGCCGAGATGGCGGCATTCCTGTCGCCAAAAGTGCCGCGCTACAAGATGCCAAAACGGTTCTTCTTCTGGGAGGCGCTGCCGAAATCGGGCTACGGCAAGATCCCGAAGCGCATGGTGCGTGACGAGCTCGAGGCACGCGGGTTGCTCGATCTCGACAAGACGAAGGCGGGTTGAGCGGACGCGATGCGGAGCATCAAGCAGCCGGGCGCAGCCATCGCCGAGCGCATTCAATGGGTGGAGGCGAGGGGACGCGCCTTCACCTTCACGCTTCAGGCAGGTCTGCCGCTGCTGGAGGCCGCGCGCCGCGGCTTTGAAGCCGAGGGTTTTGCCGGCGGCGTGCTGAACTTTGGCAGCGGCACACTCGGGCCACTCGGTTACGTGATGCCGGCGCTGTCGAAGACCGGCGAGAATGCGGCGTTCTACAGCGACACCTATCGGCCCGCGGGCATGACGCGCACCAGGCTCGGCAGCATGACGCTCGGCCAGCGCGATGGCGCGCCGTTCTTTCATTGCCATGGGCTTTGGATCGAGGCGGATGGCAAGCCGAGCGGAGGGCACATGCTGCCGGACGAGACGATTATCGCCGAGCCTTTCAAGGTCGAGGCCTTTGGTCTCGATGGCGCGGCGTTCTTGGCCGAGCCTGATCCCGAAACCAACTTCAAGCTGTTCGGCCCGGTCGCGTCGGTGGCGAGCGGCGCGCGCACAACCAGCCGCGCCTTCGCGCTGCGGCTGCGTCCCAACCAGGATTTCGCCGGCTGCCTCGAAGCCTTTTGCCGCGCGCGCGGCATTGCGCGCGCGAAAATCCATGGCGGCGTCGGCTCGACCGTCGGCGCGCGCTTCACCCATGGCGGCGTGACCGGGCCGTTTGCGACCGAACTGGCGGTGACGGCCGGTGCGGTCGCGCCGGGCCGGTCGGGCGCCTTGGAAGCCGCGCTCGACGTCGCCCTGATCGACTACACCGGCGGCATCGCCGAGGGGCGCCTGATCCGCGGCGACAATCCGGTGCTGATGACGATGGAGCTGGTGCTCGAAGTGCTTGACTAGAGCATGACCGGGGCATGCACCCGCTCGTCCATGCCACTTGTGCATCAACATTGTTCCCGTTATGTTCCATCCCATACCTGTTGGGACAAGCTGGGCGCGGAGACTGCTATGGGCCGGAGAGGCAATCGCACGATCAACCTGCCGGCCCCTTATCTGAGACGGGTCTGGCTTGATCCGTCGCAGGTTCACGATCGGGAGGGCTATCCGTTTTGCTTGCCCATCTTTCCTGATGAATTCGAGCTCAACTTCGATGCCGCCATCACGATCATCGTAGGAGAGAATGGCACGGGGAAGTCGACGATCCTCGAGGGCATTGCAGTGCTGGCTGGCTACGATGATGCGGGGGGCGGGAAGGGCTACATGCCCGTCGATCACTCCGAAGCGCGGGAGAAGATGGGCGGTCAGCTTTCCAAGGCGTTGCGCGCAAGTTGGCTGCCGAAGATCACCAACGGCTGGTTTTTTCGTGCCGAGAGCTTTTTCTCGGTGGCGCGATATCTGGATAAAGCGGCACGTGATGCCGGCCAGGTTGGCCCTGATTTCCTGTCGCATTCCCATGGCGAGGGCTTCCTGCGCTTCTTCGAAGAGCGCTGCCAGCGCCAGGGTATCTTCATTTTCGACGAGCCTGAATCGGCGCTGTCGCCCGCGCGCCAGGTCGAATTCCTGAAGCTGCTGCGGCGCATGGACGAGTCCCGTATTTGCCAGGTGATCATGGCGACCCATGCGCCTCTGCTGATGGCCTATCCCAATGCGCAGCTGCTGCGGCTTGGGAAGTACGGCCTCGAGCCGACGACGGTGGAGCAGACGGATCATTACCGGTTGATGCGGGATTTCTGCGCCGATCCACGCGGGTTCGTGGAGGCGACGCTGGAGGAATGAATCTGCCATCCATTGTCGTTCACCGGTTTCCGTAGTATATTTTTGCCATGATCAGGTCCTGGCGGAATTCGGCGAGCCGCAAGGTCTGGGATGGCGAGCGTCCGAGCCAGTTTCGTGGGCTCGATTTCGAGGTGGCGGCTGCGTTGTTGGTCGCGCCGAATGTCGCGAAATCGCTCGGAGACCTGAGTCCGCTGAAGAGCGTTGGATTGCACAAGTTGAAAGGCGATCGCAAAGGGCAATGACGGTCAACGAGCGTTGGCGCATCTGTTCGAGTTCAACAAGGGCGATGCCTACGGGGTAGAAATCGTCGACTATCACAAGGGCTGACATCAATGGCTCCGCTCGTTCATCCAGGGCGATTGCTCAAGCGAGAATTGGTTGCGCGTGGGCTTAGTGCGAACAGGCTCTCGCTCGACATCGGCGTTCCCTCGGGTCGGATCACCGATATTCTGAATGGACGCCGAGGTATCTCGGCGGACACCGCGGTGCGGCTTGGTCGCTATTTCGGAAATAGCCCGCAATTCTGGCTGGACTTTCAGGGGCAATACGACATTGGCGTTGTCGAGCGGGAGAAGGGCGCGGAAATCGCTCGACGGGTGCGGCCCGCCGACGCGGCATGATGCGGGCTTTGGCCAAAAGCTTCATCGTTCTTCATCCGAGTGGCAAGAGGACGCACCCCGGCGCCCTCGCGGCACGTCGTGCCCGAGCTTTGCTGCAATCACCGCCCCCAAGAGTGCCGAGGGCGCAGGGAAGGCCGGGTGCCGGCTGGCACCCGCGGTCCGCTGTGCGCAAGATGCGCTGGAAGTGATGCACAGCGGCATACAGGTGAAGCCAAACATCCGGCCTTCCCTGCGCAGTGGTTTTACGGCTTATGTCGCGCTCTCCCCGGGGAGCGATGCACTATTGCCCCCGTCGCCTTGCGGATGGCTGACGTGGTCACCCGGTCGGGCGGCACACATCACCACAAGACTTGGCGCACAGACCCCGGGCGCCAGGACCACACGATTTTGCCGTACGCAGGCTGCACCGGTCGTGTGCGCGTGGCGCTCGCTCACGGTTTCCCGCCCTGCGATGCCCTTCGCGCCAGTGCTGCCTGCGTCCACCACGTCCCATCCCGCGTGTCGTGACGATCGCGATAGCGCCCCTCGGCCCGGGTTGGGATGCGTGGAAGATGCGGTATTTCAGAATTCGAGTAAAGCGAATTATTTTGCCTTCGAAGCATTGACCGCGATGTCGCGTGTTTTGCCCGTCGGGCAACGCAAGGGATGGTGGGTGAAGTGCGCGTAGGGCGGATTAGCGAAGCGTAATCCGCCATTTCGTCCAGAGGAAAAGACGGCGGATTACGCTTCGCTAATCCGCCCTACGGCACCTTCGATGCGGCGAAGTCCTTCAGCTTCAGGAAAAAGTCCTTCAGGATCGGGTTGCGATCCACAGAGGTCACGTAGCGGATCGGATGCCGCCTTCGGTCGATGCTCCAGGTCATCTGATCGGTGAGGACCGGCGCCGGGATGATCACGCTTGGTGCCCATTCGGGGTTCAGCAGCCAGCCGACCGGCGCCATGTCCCAGATCTCCTTGGCCCAGCCCATGTGGTCGGACGAATAGTCCTTGAACCTCTGAGCGAGGAACGCGCCGATGCTGCCATGCGGCTCGACGTAGCGCTCGATCTCCGGGACCGTCGAATGCAGGCGCGAGGTGACGCCCATGCAGGGCACCAGCACCAGCGGCACGCCGCTGTCGAGCAGCACCTGCGCGCCGCCGACGTCCTGCTTCAGATTGAACTCGACCGTGTGCGGCCATTCCAGCGCATGGCCGCCGAGCCAGACCACCACGACGCGGTCGATGATGTCGGGGGCTTTGAGCAGAGCGGATGCGACGTTGCTGATGGCGCCGATGGCGATGACGTAGAGCGGACGGTCAGGCGAGCCCGCGCGCGCCCGGGCGATGAGGTCGTCGACAGCGGGGGCCGCCCGCGCCGTCTTGGTTGGGCCGACATAGTCAGTGACGCCGCGATGGACCAGGCCTTCGGGCGCGATGTTCAGGCGCTCCAGCAGGCGAAGGATTTCCTGATAGCTCAGCTCCATGCCGTGGCCGGGACTGTCCGCGCGCGCATTGAAGAACGGCGCGGCATAGATCGCCTCGACGTCAAAACGCTGCGGCGACAACAGCATCTGCACCAGCGCGAACTGGTCGTCGATTTCGTTATAGGTGTCGGTGTCGAGCACGACACGCACCTTGCCGACCGGCAGCTGGAGGAGCTTGAGGCGGGCCGCGTCCGTGAGTGTCATCGCCGTCTCCTCGAACAGTTCGTAGGGTGGGTTAGCCTGCGGCCGCGCGAAGCGCAGTCCGCCGGCGTAACCCACCTCTTCTGCCTCTGTGGATGCGAACAGTGGTGGATTACGCTTCGCTAATCCACCCTACGCTTCCGCACAAGGTATCCGCGATCTCCTCCATCTGCGCGAACATGTGATCGGGCGCAAGCGCCCGCAGCGCCGCCGGCGCGGCATAGCCCCAGCTGACCGCGCCGCAGGCGATGCCGACGCTGCGCGCCGCCTCGATGTCGCGGACCTCGTCGCCGATCGCGATGACGCGGTCGAGCGCCACGCCGGCGCGGCGGATGACGCGGCGGAATTTCGCCGGCTTGCCGAACACCGAGGCGGCGCAGTCGAACTGGGCGAACAGCGCGCCGACATCGCCGAGCTTCTGCCGCGCATTGGCCTCGTTGTCGGAGGTCACCAGCGCCAGCTGGACACCGTTCTCCGCCAGTGTCCGCAGCATCGCCTCGACGCCCGCGAACAGCGGAATCTCGGCCGCCGCCTCTCCCTTCAGCCGCCGCGCATGCCGCGCGATCGCCGGCAGCTTCCAAACGGGCAGTTCGAGGCGAGAGAGGATTTCGCGCGTCGTGGCATGCCGCAGCCCCTCGACATCCTCATCCCGCACGCGGCGAAAGCCGAAGCGATCGGCGACGTCATTGATGGTGCGCAGGAACCAGGGGAAGCTGTCGACGAGGGTGCCGTCGAGATCGAAGATGGCGAGGGAGTAGGGCATGGAGGAGGGCGGGCCGGCGGGTCACACACCGCGTCCCCTGGCGACGCGCTGACAGATGCAGTTGGAGATGCTATATTGACCGCACAGAGGTGACAGATGTCGGAGCTACTGGCAAGGATTACAGTCGACCCGCAGCGTATGCATGGACGCCCCTGCATTCGCGACCTGCGCATCACGGTTGCCGACGTTCTGGGGCTGCTGTCCGCCGGCCAGTCGCGCGAGAGTATCCTTGCGGATTATCCGTACCTTGAAGAGGCAGATATCGACGCGGTGCTTGCATATGCTGCCCGTCAGGTCGACCATCCGATCATAGCGGCTAAATAGCTTGCTCTACCTGATCGATGCTCAGCTTCCACCAGCACTCGCGGAAGCCATGCGTCGGGTCGGACATGATGCTGCTCACGTAGCCGAGCTCGGGATGGCAAACGCAGACCGACGGGGTCATCTGGAGCGAAGCCATTTCTCGATCGGCCGTTCTTGTGACCAAGGACCGCGACTTCTCACTCTTGCGCGCAGCAAAGCGGCAAGGGCCGATTGTGCTGTGGGTCCGAGCCGGCAACATCGACAATCGGGCGTTGGTCCGTGATTTTTTAAGTGCCATGCCGCGGATTGTCGAAGCAGTTGCACTGGGCGAGGCCGTCATCGAATTTGTCGGCAGTTAGTGTGGCAGGCTGGATCGAACCACTCTCCCGTTGCATGTAGCGCCGTTGGGCGCTTGGATGTACGGAGAGGGCCCCAGAAAGGAAGCCATGCCGATTGATGACACCCAGCTCAGCAAATTTCTGAGCCTCGTCTTACGCCATAAGCCGGATGTGATCGGACTTGTGCTAGATGCGCAGGGATGGGCCGGCATCGACGAACTAATCGCCAAAGCAAACGCTGCTGGAACGAAGTTCGGCCGCGATGATCTGTTGCGCGTCGTCGCAGCGAGCGACAAGAAGCGATTTTCGTTGTCACCAGGCGCGGATCGCGTCCGCGCCGCGCAAGGGCACTCGGTGCAGGTTGAACTCGGGTTGGCGGCGCAGGAGCCCCCGCCGCTGCTGTATCACGGGACGGCGACCCGGTTCGTGGAGGCGATCTTGTCGGAGGGCTTGAAGCCGCAGGCGCGCCAGCAGGTGCACCTGTCAGCCGATGTGGCGACTGCGGAGCGTGTCGGCCAGCGTCACGGCAAAGCCTACATCTTCACGGTCGATACTGTCGCGATGCGCCGGCACGGATACAAGTTCTATCGCGCAGATAACGGGGTGTGGTTGACCGACCTGGTGCCGCCGGAGTTCCTGGCACCGATCACCACCGAACGAGCCTAGCTCACTCCGCCGCCTCGCTCGTGCTCCGCCGCTTCGGCTTCCGCGCCTTCTTCAGCACCGGCTCCAGAAACTTGCCCGTGTAGCTCCGCGGCGCCTTGGCGATGTCTTCCGGCGGGCCCCAGGCGACGATCTCGCCGCCGCCGTCGCCGCCTTCGGGGCCTAAGTCGATCACCCAGTCGGCGGTCTTGATGACTTCGAGATTGTGCTCGATGACGACGACCGTGTTGCCCTGCGCGACTAGCTCGTGCAGCACCTCCAGCAGCTTCTTGACGTCGTGAAAATGAAGGCCGGTGGTCGGCTCGTCCAGGATGTAGAGCGTGCGGCCGGTGGCGCGCTTTGACAGCTCCTTGGCGAGCTTGACGCGCTGGGCTTCGCCGCCCGACAGGGTCGTCGCTTGCTGGCCGACATGGATGTAGTCCAAGCCGACACGGTGCAGGGTCTGAAAAGTCTCGCGCACGCGCGGCACCGCCTTGAAGAACTCGGCGGCTTCCTCGACGGTCATGTCGAGCACGTCGGCGATGCTCTTGCCTTTGAAAAGAACCTCAAGCGTCTCGCGGTTGTAGCGCTTGCCCTTGCAGACGTCGCAGGTGACGTAGACGTCGGGCAGGAAGTGCATCTCGATCTTGATGACGCCGTCGCCCTGGCAGGCCTCGCAGCGGCCGCCCTTGACGTTGAAGGAGAAGCGGCCGGGCTCGTAGCCGCGCGCCTTGGCCTCGGGGAGGCCTGCAAACCATTCGCGGATCGGCGTGAAGGCGCCGGTATAGGTCGCGGGGTTCGAGCGCGGGGTGCGGCCGATCGGCGACTGGTCGATGTCGATAATCTTGTCGATGTGCTCGAGGCCCTCGATGCGGTCGTGCGGGGCGGCGCCTTCGCTGGCGTTGTTCAGCTTGCGGGCGATGGCGCGGTAGAGCGTGTCGATCAGCAGCGTCGACTTGCCGCCGCCGGAGACGCCGGTGACGCAGGTGAACAGGCCGAGCGGAATTTCGGCCGTGACGTTCTTGAGGTTATTGCCGCGCGCGTTGACCACCTTGATGGTGCGGCGATGGTTCGGCGGCCGCCGCTCCGGCACCTCGACCTCGAGCTCGCCGGTCAGGTATTTGCCGGTCAGCGATTTCGGATTGCGCATGATCTCGTCGGGCGTGCCTTCGGCGACGATGTGGCCGCCATGCATGCCGGCGCCGGGGCCGATGTCGAGCACGTAATCGGCGAGACGAATGGCGTCCTCGTCATGCTCGACCACGACCACGGTATTGCCGAGGTCGCGCAACCGCTTCAGCGTGTCGAGCAGGCGGGCATTGTCGCGCTGGTGCAGGCCGATCGAGGGCTCGTCCAGCACGTAGAGCACGCCCGTCAACCCCGAGCCGATCTGCGAGGCGAGGCGGATGCGCTGGCTCTCGCCGCCGGACAGCGTGCCGGAGGAGCGGGAGAGGGTGAGGTAGTTGAGGCCGACGTCGAGCAGGAAGGTGAGGCGCTCGCGGATTTCTTTCAGGATGCGGCCGGCGATCTCGTTCTGCTGGCTGTTCAGCGCCTCCGGCACGGTCGAAAACCACTCGCCGGCGCCCTTCACCGACAGCTCCGAGATCTCGCCGATGTGCTTGCCGCCGATCTTGACGCAGAGCGCCTCGGGCTTGAGCCGGAAACCGTTGCAGCTGCCGCAGGGCACGTCGTGGAAATACTTTGCCAGCTCCTCGCGCGCCCACTCGCTCTCGGTCTCACGGTAGCGGCGGTTGATGTTGGTGATGACGCCTTCGAACGGCTTCTTGGTGTCGTAGGAACGGACGCCGTCCTCATAGGAGAACTTGATCTCCTCCTCGCCGGAGCCATGCAGGATCGCGTTCTGCGTCTTCTTCGGCAGATCCTTCCATTTGGTGGTCAGTGTGAACTTGTAGTGCTTGCCGAGCGCCGTCAGCGTCTGTGTGTAGTAGGGCGACGACGATTTGGCCCAGGGCGCAATCGCGCCCTTGCCGATTGCCATCTCCTTGTCGGGGATGACGAGATCTTCATCGACATGCTGCTCGACGCCGAGGCCGCCGCAGGCGGGGCAGGCGCCATAGGGGTTGTTGAACGAGAACAGGCGCGGCTCGATCTCCGGGATGGTGAAGCCGGAGACGGGGCAGGCGAACTTTTCCGAGAACAGGATGCGCTCGGGCCCGCTCTTGTCGTGGATCTTTGCGGTCTTCTTTTTCTCCTCGACCGGCGCCGCAGCAGGGGCATCGGCGAACTCGACCACCGCAAGGCCCTCGGCGAGCTTCAGCGCGGTCTCAAAGCTTTCGGCGAGGCGCTGGCCGATGTCGGCGCGCACCACGATGCGGTCGACGACGACGTCGATGTCATGCGGGAATTTCTTGTCGAGCGCCGGCGCTTCAGCGAGCTCATGGAAGGTGCCGTCGATCTTGACGCGCTGAAAGCCTTTCTTAAGCCATTCGGCGAGCTCCTTGCGGTACTCGCCCTTGCGGCCGCGCACGACGGGGGCGAGCAGATAGAGGCGGGTGCCCTCGGGCAGCGCCAGCACGCGGTCGACCATCTGCGAGACGGTCTGGCTCTCGATCGGAAGTCCCGTGGCGGGCGAATAGGGAACGCCGACGCGGGCCCAGAGCAGGCGCATATAATCGTAGATCTCGGTGACGGTGCCGACGGTGGAGCGCGGGTTCTTCGAGGTCGTCTTCTGCTCGATCGAGATCGCCGGCGACAGGCCGTCGATCTGGTCGACGTCGGGCTTCTGCATCATCTCCAGGAACTGGCGCGCATAGGCCGAGAGCGATTCGACGTAGCGGCGCTGGCCTTCGGCGTAGATGGTGTCGAAGGCGAGCGAGGATTTGCCGGAGCCGGACAGGCCGGTGAACACCACGAGCTTGTCGCGGGGAATCTCGACGTCGATGTTCTTGAGGTTGTGCTCGCGCGCGCCACGGATCGTAATTGCGCGCAGGCTGGATCCCGCGTTCTGCTGCTGGCGCTTGGCCTTGATCACTTCATCCATCCGCTGGTCCTCAAGGAATCCCAAGGGCGCGCGATCGCGCCAATGGTGAAGGCGCGCTTCGCCCGGAACCGGGAACGGCGCCGATGGGGTTGCCAGCGAACGTAGGAAGAACGGGCGCGGATTTCCAGTGGGACTTGCGAATCGTCAACGGATTGTTGGCGCGCTGGCGGCATCTGGCAGGAGAGGCGCGCGGAACAGCCGAAGGGCCGGCACCAGGCCGGCCCTTCGTTCGCTTGTGGATGCGGATCTGGGGGCAATCCGCACGCGAGCAGGACCTGGAGGAGTCCTTTGGAAACGGTCTTTGGGCGATCAGTATTTGGCGACGACCGGGCCGCCCCAGCGGTAGCTGACGCGGATCAACCCGATATCGACGTCCTGGCCGAATTTCTCGGTGCGCACGGGTGGGAGCAGGCTCGGGCTTGCGAGGTCGCCGCCGTGATGTCCGAGGAACAGATGGTCGTATTCACCGCCGACCGACCAGTTCTCGGCAAAGGCGTATTCCACGCCGAAGCCGGCGCTGTAGCCCCAGCGGGTCTGGGTGAGATTGTTGGACACCACGCCAACACCCGGAATGAACTCGTCGTATTTGGCGTGCGCGACGGCCGCGCCCGTCTTGCCGTAGAACAGCAGGCCGTTCACGGTGTAGCCGAGCTGGCCGGTGAACAGACCGAAGCTGTCGATCTTGGTGCGGTTGTTGATGGGAGGCACAATGAGGCTGACATTGTTGCCCTTGAAGTCGGCCCAGTTGCCCTCGGCCTCCGCGCCGAGCACCCAGTGTCCCTTCTGCCAGCGATAGCCAAGCTGGGCACCGACCGTGCCGCCGCTCGCGTTGTGACAGCCTTCGCCGACGGGCGGGTCGATGGCAACGCCACCGGCAGCTGTGATGCTCCAGCAGGAATGGGCGAGGCCGCCGCCGCCATTGATGCCGGCATAGACGCCGGTCCAGTCGAAGGCGAGCACGGGCGCCACAACCGGCGCCTTGCCGTAGAGCGGAAGATCGGCGGCATCGGCCGGCGCCGCCGCGCCGAGTGCGAACAAGCCGACCGCGGCCAGCGCCCATCTCTTCATTGCAAATCCCCAACTCGCCGAACCATTGGTGGGCGCGATTCGCGCCTCACGACTCAATGACGGTCCGGCGCAGGCGTCAGCGAAAACAAAAAGGCCGGCGCGAGGCCGGCCTTTCGTAACGCGATGGCGTTGGAGACGAAGCTCAGTACTACAGCTCAGTACTTGGCAACGATCGGGCCGCCGAAGTGATAGTTCACGCCGACCTGCACGGTGTGGAAGTTGAGCGTGCCGGACGCCAGGGGAACGCCGAGGTTCGAGAAGTAGTTCTCGCTGCCGAGGCTGCGATAGAGGTACTCGCCCTTGATCGACCACTGCGGAGCGATGAACGCTTCGACGCCCGCACCGACGGTCCAGCCGGAGTGCCACTTGGTGTCGGAGACAGTCACGCCGAGCGCGCTGACGGAGATCTTGTTGTCGACCCAGGCATAACCGCCCGTGCCGTAGAACAGGATCTGGTTGACGGCGTAGCCGATGCGGCCGCGCACGGTGCCCATCGCGTCGGTCTTCGAGGAGACAGTGATGCCGAGAGCCGACGCCGAAGCGTTGACGTCAGCCCAGGCGCCATCGGCCTCGAGGCCGAACACGACGTTGCCGGTCTGCCAGTTGTAACCGGCGGTACCACCGACGAAGCCGCCCTGCATCCGGGGGCTGCTGGAGTCTTCCCAGGCGCCGCCACCGACGATACCGAGATAGAAGCCGGTCCAGTTGTAGACAGCGGCCATCGGAGCCGGAGCCTTGGTGTAGGGGCGGGCCGCCAGATCGGCAGCCGAGGCGGAAGCGAACGCACCGAATGCGAGCAAACTGGCCGAAGCCAGCAAAACCTTTTTCATTTTCAACTAATCCCAGTCCCAGTTTCTGTTGATTGCCTTCTGCGGGCAGAAGGGCATCGGACGCCGTAGTCCAACTGACGGCGTGCTTACACCATTGAAGCTGCAAGTTGTGTCTCTCAAAAGTCACAACGGCCTGAAAATGGTGCAGTTGCTGACCTATTGTTCCCATCGGGAACCGGCAACCAGAGGCGGGTCCTCGATTCTCGAGTGACGTCAAATGGATGTCAAGATTTCTTCATGGCTCTGTCGCCCGACGCCGTCGGCTTCAAATACCCCGGGGTGCGCAATCAAGCGGCATTATTCCTCTTGCTTTTAGCGGGAACAAATCTGGAACAAAGCTGTGGGTGGTGCTATATATGGGGATAACCGAAGGCGCGGTGGGCCGATTGGGGTCCGTAAGCGTATACGGTCGCTTCAGCAGGGCGGCAGCACAGCGCGGGCGCGCGGGCCCGCCCTTTTGAAATTCAGTGGCATTTGGAGTGGAGAGCGGCGATGGCGGGAAGCGTCAACAAGGTCATTCTGGTTGGAAATCTCGGCAAGGATCCGGAAATCCGCCGCACCCAGGACGGGCGGCCGATCGCGAATTTGAGCATTGCGACCTCGGAGACCTGGCGCGACAAGAACAGCGGCGAGCGCAAGGAAAAGACCGAGTGGCATCGCGTCGTGATCTTCAGCGAACCGCTCTGCAAGATCGTCGAGCAGTACTTGAAGAAGGGCGCAAAGGTTTATATCGAGGGCGCGCTCCAGACCCGCAAATGGACCGACCAGAGCGGTGTCGAGAAGTACTCCACCGAAGTCGTGCTCCAGGGCTTCAACTCGACGCTGACGATGCTTGACGGCCGCAGCGGCGGGGGAGGTGGCAGCTTCGGCGACGAGCCGGGCGGCGATTTCGGCTCCTCCGGTCCGGTCAGCAGCGCGCCGCGTCGTCCCGTTGCCGCCGGCGGTGGTGGCGGTCGCAACGACATGGACGACGACATCCCGTTCTGAGACGCGGGTCGTGCTCGCGTAAAGCGGCAGAGTTTCCGACCAATTTGCGGGCTAGACACGGTTTTTCCGGGCTAGCCTCTTGTGCTGCCTCAAGGCTTTGACGGCAGGCCATGTGAATGATATTAACTTTATGTTAATCCTATTCACATGGTCGGTTTCCCGTCCGGAGGACGCGCCACATGAGCCTCGCGCCTCTGCTCAACGCCGCGCCGGCGATCCCACTGCACGCCTTTGCCGCCATGGCGGCGTTCGTGCTCGGCCTCGTCCAGTTCGCTGCCCCCAAGGGCACGCTGCCGCACCGGACGCTCGGCTGGATCTGGGTGGCGCTGATGGTGGTCGTGGCGTCGTCGTCGTTCTGGATCCACCAGATCCGCCTGGTCGGGCCATTCAGTCCGATCCATCTGCTGTCGATCTTCACGCTGGTGATGCTGCCGCTCGCGGTGTGGCGGGCGCACACCCATCGCGTTGCCGACCACCGACGGATCATGATCTTCATTTTCGCCGGCGCGCTGGTGGTGGCGGGCCTGTTCACGCTGGTGCCCGGACGCATCATGCACCGGGTGATTTTCGGGGCCTGAAGCGCGGTTCCGGGCGGGGCGTTCCGGCGCCGCTGGAGACAGGGGTGGGAAGCGCGTAAGTCTCTGGAAAAACAAACGGAAAAACCGCCTCCAAAGAGCTTGCAAGGGTGGTTACAAGGGTGGTTATCAGGGCCTCGATGCGCTATATGATTCCCAGATAAAACCTCACCGGATTCCCCTTTGGCCGACGACGACAACAAGAAGCCCGGCGACGAGCCGGAGCGCTCGGATATTCGCCCCGTCTCCATCTTCGAGGAGATGAAGAAGTCGTATCTCGACTACGCCATGAGCGTGATCGTGGCGCGCGCTCTGCCCGATGCCCGCGACGGCCTGAAGCCGGTGCACCGCCGCATCCTGTACTCGATGAACGAGCAGGGTCATACGCCCGACAAGAAGTACGTCAAATCCGCCCGCGTGGTCGGTGACGTCATCGGTAAGTATCACCCGCACGGCGACCAGTCGATCTACGACGCCATGGTCCGCATGGCGCAGGACTTTTCGATGCGCGTGCCGCTGATCGACGGCCAGGGCAATTTCGGCTCCGTCGACGGCGATCCACCGGCCGCCTATCGTTACACCGAAGCGCGACTGACCAAGGCGGCGCTGGCTCTGCTGGCCGATATCGACAAGGATACTGTCGACTTCCAGCCGAACTACGACAACAACGAGACCGAACCATCGGTCTTGCCGGCCAAGTTCCCGAACCTTCTCGTCAACGGAGCCGGCGGCATTGCGGTCGGCATGGCGACCAACATCCCGCCGCATAATCTCGGCGAAGTCATCGATGCCTGCGTCGCATTGATCGACAACCCCGCGCTGACCATCGACGAACTCATCAACATCGTGCCGGGACCGGATTTCCCGACCGGCGGCGTCATTCTCGGACGCGCGGGCATCCGCGCCGCCTATCACCTCGGCCGTGGCTCGATCGTCATGCGCGGCAAGGTCGCGATCGAGACCATCCGCAAGGAGCGCGAGGCGATCATCATCACCGAGATTCCCTACCAGGTGAACAAGGCGACGATGGTCGAGCGGATCGCCGAGCTGGTGAAGGAAAAGAAGATCGAGGGCATCGGCGACCTGCGGGATGAATCCGATCGCGAAGGCTATCGCGTCGTCATCGAATTGAAACGCGACGCCGTGCCGGACGTGGTGCTGAACCAGCTGTACAGATTCACGCCGTTACAGACGAGCTTCGGCGTCAACATGGTGGCGCTCGACAGTGGCCGTCCCCGGATCATGCATCTGAAGGACCTGCTGGCTATCTTCGTCGACTTCCGCGAACGGGTCGTCACGCGGCGCACCAAGTACCTGCTCGCCAAGGCCCGCGATCGCGCCCATATCCTGGTCGGTCTGGCAATCGCGGTCGCCAATATCGACGAGATGATCCGCGTCATTCGGACCTCGCCCGACCCGACCACCGCGCGCGACACCCTGATGTCGCGCGACTGGCCGGCTCGGGACGTCGAGGACATGCTTACGCTGATCGACGATCCGCGCCACCGTATCAGCGAGGACGGCACGATCCGACTGTCGCTGGAGCAGGCGAGGGCCATTCTCGACCTGCGCCTTCAACGCCTCACCGCACTCGGCCGTGACGAAATCCGCGAGGAGCTCGACAAGCTCGCCGGTGAGATCGGGGACTATCTCGACATCCTGCGTTCACGCGACCGCGTGCTGGGCATCATCAAGACCGAGCTTGCCGAGGTGAAGGCCGAGTTCGCGACCCCGCGCAAGACGGTGATCATGGAGCAGGAAGGCGAGGTCGAGGACGAGGACCTGATCCAGCGCGAGGACATGGTCGTCACCGTCTCGCACGCGGGCTACGTCAAGCGCGTGCCGCTGTCGGCCTATCGCGCCCAGCGCCGCGGCGGCAAGGGCCGCGCCGGCATGCAGACCCGCGACGAGGATTTTGTCTCGCGCCTGTTCGTGGCGTCCACGCACACACCGGTGCTGTTCTTCTCCTCGCGCGGCCAAGTCTACAAGGAAAAGGTCTGGCGGCTGCCGATGGCGGCGCCGAACGCGCGCGGCAAGGCGCTGATCAACATCCTGCCGCTGGAGCAGGGCGAGCGCATCACCACGATCATGCCGCTGCCCGAGGACGAATCGACCTGGGGCAACCTCGACGTGATGTTCGCCACCACCGGCGGCAACGTCCGGCGCAACAAGCTGTCCGACTTCGTCGACGTCCGCCGCTCCGGCATCATCGCCATGAAGCTCGACGACAATGAAGCGATCGTCGACGTGCAGATCTGCACCGAGCGCGACGACGTGCTTTTGACCGGCGCCGGCGGCCAGTGCATCCGCTTCCCCGTCACCGACGTGCGCGTGTTCACCGGGCGTACCTCGATGGGCGTGCGCGGCATCGCGCTTGCCGAGGGCGACAAGGTGATTTCGCTGGCGATCCTGCGCCATGTCGAGACCTCTTCGGACGAGCGCTCCGCGTATCTGAAAATGCGCCGTGCCGTGGTCGGCGAGGCCACGACTGAGGAGGCTCCGGCGGACGCCGAGGCCGAGGAGACGTCCGGCAGCTTCCAGCTCTCGCAGGAGCGCTATGTCGAGATGTCGGCGGCCGAGCAGGTCGTGCTGACCGTCTCCGTCAACGGCTACGGCAAGCGGACCTCGTCCTACGAGTACCGTACCACCGGGCGCGGCGGCAAAGGCATCGTTGCCATGAGCGTCAACAACCGCAACGGCAACCTGGTCGCCTCTTTCCCCGTGGAGGAGGCCGACCAGATCATGCTGGTCACCGACAAGGGCCAGCTGATCCGCTGCCCGGTCGAAGGTATCCGCATCGCCGGCCGCTCGACCCAGGGCGTGATCGTGTTCGACACCGCCGAGGACGAGCACGTCGTCTCGGTCGAGCACATCACGGAAGAGGCCGAGGGCGGCAATGGCGACAATGGAAATGGCTCGCATTAGGCGCGGCCCGGACGCGTGTTGAGGGACGTTTCATGCCGCGATACATAGCCTGCCTGTTTGCTGTCCTGGCCACCTTCACCTTGGCCACGGGCGCGGCGGCCGCTGATGTCAAGGTGATGATCTCAGCCGGGTTCTTCGGCGTGTATGAGGAGCTCGGTCCCGCATTCGAGAAAGCGACGGGGCACAAGCTCGTCACCACGCGCGGGCCTTCGGTCGGCGATTCACCGGAAGCCATACCGACGCGTCTGTCCCGGGGTGAGGCGGCCGACGTGGTCATCATGGACGGGGTCGGCGTCGATCTGCTGGATCAGAAGGATCTGACCCGCCCGGGCAGCCGGGTGCCGCTCGCGGAATCGTTCATCGGAATGGTGGTTCGGGCCGGGCAACCCAAGCCCGACATCAGCACGATGGATGCGCTGCGCAAGACACTGCTCGCGGCCAAGTCTATCGCCTATTCGGACAGTTCCAGCGGCACCTATCTCTCGACCATCGGTTTCAAGAAGCTCGGTGTCGCCGATGAAATCGCCGGCAAGACGCGCAAGGTGCGCGGTCCGCCGTCGGGCGAGCCGGTGGCTGCCGTCGTCGCCCGCGGAGAGGCGGAAATAGGCTTTCAGCAAGTCCCGGAACTGATCCACGTGCCGGGGATCGATTTCGTCGGCACCGTGCCATCCGAGGTTCAGCCGCCAACCCTTTATGTCGGGGCGCTGCCCAAGAGCTCACAACAGTCCGACGCCGCGATGGCCCTGCTGCACTTCCTCTCCTCCGCAGATGCGGCAGCCGTGATCACCAAAGCCGGCATGAAGCCCTTGCCGCCGCACTGAGCTTCGTCGTCCGCATCATCGGCGCATCATCGAAACACGCCCTAAATCTCCAGCTCCGTGCCGAATTCCACCACCTGCTTGGTCGGCACGCCGAAGAACGCGGCGGAGCGTTCGGCGTTGCGCTGGAGGAAGGCGAACAGGCTTTCGCGCCAGACCCACATGCCCGGAATGTCCTCGCGCGGGATGATGGTCTCGCGGCCGACATAATAGGTGATGTCGGCGAGGTCGATGCCGGGAAGCCTGCCCTGGCGGCAGGCGAGCGTCAGTCCCTCAAAGATCGTCGGGTTCTGCATGAACCCGTAGCGCAGGATCACGCGGGTGATGCCGGGGATGATCTCGATCACCTCGGCGCGATCCTCATCGGCAATATGCGGCAATTCCTCGATCAGGACGGTGACGAGGATGATGCGCTCGTGCAGCACGTGGTTGTGCTTGACAAACTGGGTCAGCGCCAGCGGGACGCCATTTGGCACAGATGCCAGGAACACCGCGGTCCCGGGCAGCCTGGCGCTGCATTTGTTGACAGCGGTCTCGATCAGATCTTCCTCGGGCTGACGCAGCTTGCTGCGTGCGGCCTCGACCAGCTTCACCCCGGCACGCCAGGTCATCATCAGGAAGGCGACGAGGCCGGCGAGCAGCAGCGGAAACCAGCCGCCCTCGAACAGCTTGATCGAATTGGCCGAGAAGAAGATCACGTCGATCACGAAGAAGAAGCCGTTCACGGCCACCACGAGCCAGGGCGAATAGCCCCACTGGATCGCCACCAGCGCTGCGAGCAGCGTGGTGATGGCCATCAGCAGCGACACCGCGATGCCGTAGGCGCCGGCGAGCGCATCCGAGGTGCCGAAGGCGAGGACGGCGCCGAGCGTGGCGGCGGCGAGCAGCCAGTTTACCAGCGGCACGTAGATCTGGCCGATCGCATCGCTCGTGGTGTGGCGGATCTGCATGCGCGGCAGGAAGCCGAGCTGGATCGACTGCTGGGTCAGCGAGAACACGCCGGAGATGATCGCCTGCGAGGCGATCACGGTTGCGACCGCCGAGAACGCGACCAGGGGATAATGGAGGACATCAGGGCAGAGCTGAAAGAACGGGTTCTCGATCATGCCGGGATCGGTGATCAGGAGCGCGGCCTGGCCGAAATAGTTCAGCACCAGCGCGGGCAGGCAGATGGCGAACCAGGCGAGCCGGATCGGCAGACGGCCGAAATGACCCATGTCGGCATACATGGCCTCGCCCCCGGTCACGGCAAGGAAAGCCGCGCCCAGGATCGCGAAGGATACGTGGAAATCCTGGTGGATCAGGAAGTCGAAGGCGTAGAACGGACTCAGCGCCGCCAGCACCGCCGGCGCCTTGATGATGCCATGGATGCCGAGCGCGGCGAGCACGGCGAACCAGGCCAGCATCACCGGTCCGAAGATGCGGCCGATGAAGCCGGTGCCCTGCTTCTGCATCATGAACAGGCCGACCAGGATGGCGATGGTGACGGGGACCACGACCGGCGAAAGCGAGGGCGCGTCGACCTTGAGGCCCTCGATGGCGGAGAGCACCGAGATCGCCGGCGTGATCGCGCCGTCGCCATAGAGCAGGGCGGCGCCGACCAGGCCAACAATAAGCAGATGCGCGCGCCAGGTGCCGGGCTCGGCATTACGGGCATGCAGTAGAGCTAACAGCGCGACGATGCCGCCTTCGCCGCGGTTGTCTGCCCGGAGGATCAGCAACGCATATTTCAGCGAGATGATCAGCAGCAGCGCCCAGAGGATCAGCGAAGCAACTCCCAGGACAGCTTCGGGCGTCACTGTCGCGCCATGGGCGGCCGCTTTGGCGGCTTCCTTGAGGGCATAGAGCGGGCTGGTGCCGATATCGCCGTAGACCACCCCGAGGGCGCCCATGGTCATGGCCAGCGGCAGTGGATCAGGATGGTGGCCGGAAGCGACTGCGGGCGTACTGGACAAAGGCGACCCCCCGATGGGATCGCGCCCGACGGGCCATTCCGAGGGGCGCGAGCGTCACGCAGTCTGCGACGAGACGCCGCAAATTGCCACGGGGTTTTTCTTGGGGTTTCTTGGCGTTCTCTTGGGCTTTGTATCGAGGTTTACGACGCCAAGCTGACGGAGCGTCTACGGCGTGCGGTCGGCGGTGACGAGGCGGGCCACGCGAACGTCGGCCTTGGTGCCGGCGCGGCGCAGGCAGGACGCTTCGAAATTCGGCCAGGCCTGCTGCGAGCAGTCGCGGCCGATGGTCTTGATGTCGAGCCGGTCGGCCTTCGCCAGCGGCTGCGGCACGCTGGCTTCGACGGTCGGCGCAAAGCCGGGCAGGAGGGTAAGGGCTGCGGCAACGCACGCAGCGATAGTGATCGCTGAAAGAGCCTTGATCATTGACGGTCCCCTGTGATGCGGCCGCTACGCCCAATGTGCGGCCCGTCATTCGTTGGGTGGATTAGTAACCATGGTCAGTTTCCGGACGTCTTCGCGGATACGGGAAATGGTTTCGTTCGCGCTCTGTTTTGTTTCGTCATGGCCTCAGGACGAAACAAACCGGAGGTTTCCGACACGATTTTGCGAAAAGATCTGGATTGCCGGAAAAATCGGCAGGGAACCTGGCCGGCTTGCCGGCTCGGGCCGGGCGGGGTAGGAGGAGGCCATGTCGCGCATTGCCTTCTACCCGGGTTCCTTCGACCCCATCACCAACGGCCATCTGGACGTGGTCCGGCATGCCGTTCCCCTGTGCGACAGGCTCGTGGTCGCGATCGGCGTCCATCCCGGCAAGAAGCCGCTGTTCACGACCGAGGAGCGGCTGAAAATGCTCCACGACGTCTGCGGGCCGATTGCGGCCCAGGCCGGCTGTACGCTCGAGGCCACCACTTTTGACGACCTGTCGGTGACCGCCGCGCGCAAGCATGGCGCCACCATCATGATTCGCGGTCTGCGCGACGGCACCGACCTCGACTACGAGATGCAGCTTGCCGGCATGAACGAGGCCATGGCGCCGGAGGTGCATACGGTGTTTCTGCCGGCATCCCCCATGGTCCGCCCGATCACTGCCACACTGGTGCGACAGATCGCGGCTATGGGTGGCGACGTCTCGACCTTCGTGCCGCCGCTCGTGGCATCCCTGCTCAAGGCCAAATTCGCCCCGTAACGGCGCGCGTCTTCATCTCACCAGATCCGGAGTTTTCATGATCCGTCGTCTCGCAATTCTTGCCACGATCTTTGCCGCGCTCATTGGCGCGGCCCCGGCGCTAGCGCAGCAACTGCCGGCCAACCTCGACAAGGCCAATGCGCTCGTCATCGACACCACCAAGGGCCGCATCGTCATCAAGCTCAGGACCGACCTGGCGCCCCAGCACGCCGAGCGCCTCAAGCAGCTCGCGCGCGAGGGCTTCTACAACAACGTTCCGTTCCACCGGGTGATGGACGGCTTCATGGCACAGACCGGCGACGGCCAGAATGGCAACGGCACCGGCGGCTCGAAATATCCGAATCTGAAGCAGGAATTCTCCAAGGTGCATTTTGCCCGCGGCATCGTCGGCATGGCGCGGCGCGGCGACAGTGTCGATACCGCCAACTCGCAGTTCTTCATCATGTTCGCCGACGGCGGCAGCCTCGACGGCCAGTACACCGTGATCGGCGAGGTCGTGCAGGGCATGGATGTCGTCGACAAGCTGAAGAAAGCGCCCCCGGGCTCGCCGGGCGGCACAGTCACCGATCCGGACAAGATGGTGAAGGTGCAGGTCGCCTCCGACATCAAGTAAGAGGACCACGCAGGGGAGGACCATGGCGTACTGCTGCAACACGCTCCGCTTGGCTGCTGTTGTACTGCTGTGCGGCCTCTCGGGCGCGGCTGCCGAGGACGCGAAGGTCGACACCATCGCGGACATCTCCCGGTATCTGCAAACTTGCTGGAGGCCGCCGCTCGCCAGCAAGGCTCGCCCTATCGACATCACTGTCATCGTCAGCTTTAACCGGGCCGGAAACATTTTGGGCCATCCGCGAATTTCCTATGAGTCCGCGGACGCCTCCGACGAGGACCGGCTGCAATACCGCATCGCAGTGATGGAGACATTGCAACGCTGCACGCCGTTGCCATTTACCGATGCAATGGCCGGCGCTGCGGCGGGGCGTCCATTCGCAATTCCCATCCGCAGGCGGAAGACTTCACCCCCAACGCAAGAGAGACGAGTATGAGCGCCACCGAAAACACCCTGATCCTCGAAACCACGCAGGGCCCCGTCACCATCGAGATGCGCCCCGACCTTGCGCCGGGTCACGTCGCCCGTATCAAGGAGCTGGTTCGCGAGGGCTTCTACGACGGCATCGTGTTCCATCGCGTGATCGACGGCTTCATGGCGCAGACCGGCTGCCCGCACGGCACCGGCACCGGCGGCTCCGGCAAGAAGCTGAAGGCCGAGTTCAACAAGGAGCCGCATGTGCGCGGCACCACCTCGATGGCGCGTGCTGCCAGCCCCGATTCCGGCGACAGCCAGTTCTTCATCTGCTTCGACGACGCCCGCTTCCTCGACAACCAGTACACGGTGTGGGGCAAGGTCACCGAGGGCATGGAGAACGTCGACAAGATCAAGCGCGGCGAGCCGGTGCAGAATCCCGACAAGATCGTCAAGGCGCGGATGGCCGCGGACGCGGAGTAACAATTGCCGCCATGCCCCGCCCTGGCGGGGCATGGCGAGGTACCGAACGTGCGCACCGATCTCTTCGACTTCGATCTCCCCCCCGAGCGCATCGCGTTGCGCCCCGCGCATCCGCGCGACTCCGCAAAGATGCTGGTCGTGGAAGGGGGCGCGCTGCGCGACCGGATCATCTCCGACCTGCCGCAATGGCTGAGGCCGGGCGATCAGCTCGTCGTCAACGACACCAAGGTGATTGCGGCGCAACTCAAAGGCCGCCGCATCGGCCGCGACACCGAGCCGAAGATCGAGGCGACGCTGATCAAGCGCCTCGATGGCTCACGCTGGCAGGCGCTGGTGAAGCCGGCGAAGAAGCTCGTGGCCGGCGACCGCATCCGCTTCGGCAATGAAGGCAAGGTCTGCCTGCTCGGCCATCTCGATGCCGAGGTCGAGGCGAAGGGCACCGAGGGCGAGGTGACGCTGTCGTTCTCGTTCCACGGCCCTGCGCTCGACCAGGCCATCGCCGATCTCGGCAGCCCGCCGCTGCCGCCTTACATCGCCTCGAAGCGCACGCCGGACGATCGGGATCTCGCCGACTACCAGACGATGTTTGCGGCGAACGAAGGCGCTGTCGCGGCGCCAACCGCGGGCCTGCATTTCACGCCGGCGCTGGAGCAGGCGCTGCGCGAACGCGGCGTCGGCATCAACCGCATCACGCTGCATGTCGGGGCAGGGACCTTCCTGCCGGTGAAGGTCGACGACACCGAAGGCCACAAGATGCACGCGGAGTGGGGCACGATCTCGGCCGAGACGGCCGAAAAACTCAACACCGCGCGGAAGAATGGTGGCCGGATCGTTGCGGTCGGCACGACGTCGTTGCGGCTGCTCGAAAGCGCAGCCAGCGAGGATGGCACCATCCAGCCGTTCGCGGCCGAGACATCGATCTTCATCACCCCCGGCTATCGCTTCCGAACCGTCGATATCCTGATGACGAATTTCCACCTGCCAAAGTCGACGCTGTTCATGCTGGTGTCCGCTTTCGCCGCGCTTGACACGATGAAGCAGGCCTATGCGCATGCGATTGCGAGCGGTTACCGGTTCTATTCCTACGGCGATGCGTGCCTGCTGTTTCGCGGGCATTAGGAAAGCGTTCAACGGTATAACGCTGTTGTGAACGCATAGCTCCGCGTCGTTTTGTCCAGCCGTTGAGTTACAAATCGCGCGGATCAAATCTCTTGGTTGTGCTACAAGCAACGATGCAGAAATTGTTTTTTGTCGCGCTTTTCATCACGATCTCTCCTTGTTGCATGGCCCAGACCATTGCCGGGACGACAATTCCGCCAGCCGATCCATCGATCCGCGACCAGATCAAAGCCGATCGGGCGAGGCAGAACGCCGAGGCGAAGGATGCTTCGCAAGCCCGCCCCTGGGACCGGGACGCCAACGGCAAGCGTCCCTGGGAGCCGAAAGATCCGCCTACCAAGTAGAGCCGCAGGGCGGGTTGGCCGTAAGGCGTAACCCGCCACTCTAACCCACCTACGCATCTCGCTTGTTACGCCATCACCCGCTGCGGCAGCAGTTCCGCGATCTGCACCGCGTTCAGCGCGGCGCCCTTGAGCAGTTGATCGGCCGCCACGAACATCGAGACCGAATGTCCGCTAGGGTCGCTGAGATCCTTGCGGATGCGGCCGACCAGGACGTCGTCCTGGCCCGAGGCGTCGATCGGCATCGGGAAGTAGTTCCTGGCGCGGTCGTCGATGACCTTCACACCGGGCGCCTGCGCCATGATCGAGCGGACCTGGTCCTCGCTGATCGGCTTCTCGCATTCGAAGGTGATGGCCTCGCAATGAGCGCGCAGCACCGGCACGCGGACGCAAGTCACGCCGATGGCGATTGTCTCGTCCTCGAAGATCTTGCGGGTCTCCTTGATGACCTTGGTCTCCTCGTCGTTGTAGCCGGTCTCGGGGTCGATCGCGGTGTTGTGGTTGAAGAGGTTGAAGGCGTAGGGGTGCGGCATCACCTTGGGCGTATAGACCTGCCCGTTGAGATTGGCGCGGGTGGATTCGACGAGCTCGTCCATCGCCGCGGCGCCGGCGCCCGAGGCCGCCTGGTAGGTCGAGATGATCACGCGCTTGATGCGGTTCTTCTGGTGGATCGGCCAGAGCGGCACCAGCGCGGTGATCGCGGCGCAGTTCGGGTTGGCGATGATGCCCTTGTGGTCGCGGATACGGTTCGCGTTGATCTCGGGGATCACCAGCGGCACGTTCGGATCCATCCGGAAGGCCGAGGAGTTGTCGACCACGACCGCGCCGGCCTTGACGGCGAGTGGCGCGAACTTCTTCGAGATGCTGCCGCCGGCGGAGAACAGCGCGATGTCGACGCCCTCGAAGGCGCGCTCGGTCAATTCCTCGATGACGACGTCCTTGCCCCGGAACGACACCGTCTTGCCGGCCGAGCGGGCGCTGGCGAGCGCCTTGAGCTTGCCGACGCGGAAACCGCGCTTGTCCATGGTGGCGATGAATTCGGCGCCCACCGCACCGGTGACGCCGACAATCGCGACGACGGGATCGTTACTCACATTCTTCTCCATTTCAGTTGAGCATGATCTGGTCGGAAAACCGGATTCCACATTTCCGGATCATGCTGGTGAATTGCAGACAACAAAAAAGCCCCGGACCATCGAGGGCGGGGCTTCGGTAGAGCTGATTGCGTTCTAGTCGACGACTACGCGCGCACGCCTCCCCGGGCCCCGAAGGCCGTGGTGGTTTTGGTCGTGCGTTTGGTGGTCGTGAACATGGCGGCGACTTATGCGGGAGAGTTTTGCGCCCGTCAATGGCTTTTCGGCGGGATTGCGGCCTTGGTTATTTGGCCCGGACACCTGGCGGCTCGAGGATGACCTCCTTGAGGTCGTCGCCGCTGATGACGACGATCGCGAAATTGAGCCGGCCGCGCTCGCGCACCAGCCCGCCGCTGATGGCCTTGCCTGACGCTGCCTGCTCGGCGACGCGCACTGCATCCGCCAGGCGATGCCGGATGGTGCCGAGCGCCGCGAGGTTGCTGCGATCTTCATGGTCGAGCTCGGCAAGGGGCAGGGCGGCTTCGCCGCCAACGAGCTCGCCGGTTGCGGCATTGATCGTGTGCCGCCAGATCCGGTCGTTGTGCAGCGTCTTGACCCGGTATACCGGCACGCCCGAGCCGCCGTCGAAGCTGACATCTGCGGTCGTGGCGCCGGCGTGCCGGGCTTCGGCAATCGCCATGGCCTGGCTGATCGAGATCGACGAGCCGCGGAAGCGTTCGATTTCGCGGCTGACGGCTTGGCGGTCGACCTCGGCATCACCATCTGTGGCGCTGTGGACGGCGGTGGGCGTGCCTTCCGTCGTGGCGAGTGCCTGCGCCGGCGCTGCGATGAGCAACCCGGATAGGGCGATCGCTAGCAACTCGCACGCCTGTCGTCTTGTCGCTCGCATGTTCGGAACCCTTGGACCGACAAGTGTGCCGGACGATCGTAAAGAAATCGCGGCCGACCATGGGCAGCGGTCGGCCGCCGAAAGCTGCAATGGGCTGTACCCAGGGCTGCGATCGAAGCGACACGGACCCCTTTTGGGGCTGGTGAAAAAAGCGGTCCGTCTCACCTTGTAACTAAACCATACCGTATCGTTTTATTTTGGTCAATGGCGTAGACGCCCTCCCGATGGGGATAGAGCGCAAGCTCACGGAAATGTCAGCGGGACGGGCGGCGCCGTTGCGGGGCTTTGGCGGCGTCTTTTGAAGTTTCCTGCACGCGGTCGGCAGGGCCGAGCGCGCCGGCCAGGAACAGCTTGATCGCCGCGCGCATTCGCTTTTCGGCGGATTTGAGCTCCATCGGTGTTCCGAAGGTCGCCATGCGGTGGGTATGGCCGACGACGACGTCGAGGAAGACTTCGGCTGCGATCGTGGTGTCGTCGACGCCGAGCGCGCCTTGCGCCACCAGGTGATCGAAGAAGCGCGCGGTGGTGGCGACGGCCTTCAGCCAGCCCTCTTCCTTGCCGAGCTTGGCGATATCGGGGAAGTTGATGGCCTGTGCCGTCATCATGCGGCTGAAGGCCATGGCATCAGGCCCGCAGGTGAAATTGAGCATCTCCCGCCCGATCTCGACCAGCCGCTGCTCGACTGAGATGTCCGATGAGCTACTGAGCTGCGTCTCGGCGGCCGCCGACAGGGGCGCCAGCCATCGCGAGATCTCGCGCCTCAAGACGGCCGTGAACAGTCCGCGCTTGTCGCCGTAGCGGGCATAGACGGTGGGCTTGCTGACGCGCGCGGCTTCCGCAACCGCATCGAGCGAGGTCGCGTCAAATCCGCGATCCAGGAACAGGCGGGTGGCGACTTCGATCAGCCGCTGATCGCGCTCGATGGCGGCGGTTTTGGTCGGCCGGCCGCCGCGGGATTTCGACATCCCGCGCCGCGGCGTTGCCGTCCTTGTTCTGGTCGCAGTCAATCCCATGCCCAATGATTCCTGCGCGATCGTCACAATGGTCTTCGCTCTATAACGCGCAGGAACGGGTGCGTCATTGCGAATCTGGCGCGTTCCGCCTTGCGGTTTTAAGGCAGCCGCGAAGTCCAGGCCTGGCCGGCCGCCGCCTTCTCGTAGCCGTACTGGTACAGCGCGCGCATATAGGCGGTGTCGAACCCTTCGGACGGCGGTGCCGGATAATCGCGCTCGATATAGGAGAGATGGAAGCCGAGCCGGTTGCGCTTGGCAAAATCATAGGTCGAGAAGATGATCGAGCGCGTCTGCGACTGAGTGATCGCGGACAGGCTGCGTGAGGCGACATCGATCGTGCTGTTGGCGACGAGCTCGAAGTTTCGTTCGATCTTCTTGTTGACGAGGATGTAGATGTCCATCTTGGCGTTGCCCGGCAGGCGGCCCTGGAACAGCAGGGCCTCGGGCAGCGTCAGCACCGGGGCGGTCACGCCGCCGTCGACATGCATCTCCTGAAACTTGTGCCCCTGGCCTTCGGCGTCGATCATGATCGGCGGAAACACCAAGGGAATGCTGGCGGAGGCGGCCATTACGTCGCGAAACAGCTTTAGCGCCTCAGGCGTGCCGACCGCGGCGATCTTGCCCATGTCCCAGATCGCGGTGCGCTGGGTGTCGAGATCGGTCGTCACGATCAGCAGCCGGCGGCCCTTGGCGTTTTCGCGGGCGACTTGCGCCATGATCTCGGGCCCGACATAACGCGCCACCAGCTCGCGCAGCCGCGTGTTGCCGAACAGGCCTGAGCCGAACAGCACCCGCATGATGCTGGGATCGCTCAGCAGGCTCTCCGCGATGCCGCTAGTGTAAACGTCTTTCAGCGTGTCGTCATATTGCGGGCCAAGAAAGGCAAACGGAGCAATGAGTCCGCCAGTGCTGACCCCCGAAACGACCGAGAAGGCGGGTCGGGTGCCGGCCGCGCTCCAGCCGTTCAGCACGCCGACACCATAGGCGCCATCGGCGCCGCCGCCGGACAGCGCCAGGTAGCTGCGGTTCGCGGCGCTGTTGTCCTTCTCGAAGCTGAATTTCGTGATGGGCTCGTCGGTGTAGCGCCGCAGGCCGTCGATATCGAGCACGCGGGAGCTCGTGGCATCGGCCGCGGTATAGGGCGTGCGCGGCAGCGTCGTGCAGGCGCCGAGCGCAAGGTTCAGCGCGAGGCCGGCCGCTCCGAGCAGGCGCAGGCCATACTGCCTCATCCGGCCGCGGACGAGGATCGATCCAGTCAGAGCAACAGGGGCAGGCATTTGCCGTCAATCACCGCATAGGCTACGCGCCGACGCCGGCGTTTTTGCAGCCCGCGCCGGCATCCCATCCTGCCCCATCGTCTGATAGAACTATACGGTATCGTTTTGTTTAACAAGCGTCGGGCGGGGCGCCAAAACGGCTCAATTGTGTCCGGCGAGAAGCGGTCGGGACCGGCGAATTGGGCGGTTGATCGACCACTCCCGACACGCAATAAGCACCGCCATGAACCGCCCCGACCACACCCATCCCGATACCGGTCTGCCCAATCATTTCGAGCTGCTCGCCACCGACGGCGCGGCGCGCACCGGCCGCCTGACCACGCCGCATGGCGTGGTGCGGACGCCGGCCTTCATGCCGGTCGGCACCGCCGGCGCCATGAAGGGCATGCACTGGCGCGAAGTGCGCGAGGCCGGGGCCGACATCGTGCTCGGCAACACCTATCACCTGATGCTGCGCCCCGGCGCCGAGCGCATCGCAGCGCTTGGCGGCTTGCAGAGGTTTACCGGCTGGAACGGGCCGATGCTGACGGATTCCGGCGGCTTCCAGGTGATGTCGCTGGCCGATCTGCGCAAGGTCAGCGAGCACGCCGTCACCTTCCGCTCGCATATCGACGGCGCCAAGGTGGAATTGTCACCCGAGCGCTCGATCGAGGTGCAGCGCTTCCTCGGCTCCGACATCGCCATGCAGATGGATGAATGCGTGAGGCTGCCGGCGGAGCGCGACGACATCGAGCGCGCGATGCGGCTGTCGCTGCGCTGGGCCGAGCGCAGCAAGCGCGCCTTCGAGAGCGCGCCTGACGGCTACATGCTGTTCGGCATCGTGCAGGGCGGGGATGTGCCGCAGCTTCGTCATGCTAGCGCGCAAGGCCTCGTCGAGATCGGCTTCCACGGTTATGCGATCGGCGGCCTCGCGGTCGGCGAGCCGCAGGCCGTGATGCTTGCGATGATCGACGAGACCGCGCCGGCGCTGCCGTCCGAGCGGCCGCGCTATCTGATGGGCGTCGGCACGCCCGACGATATGCTCGAGGCAGTCAAACGCGGCGTCGACATGTTCGACTGCGTGATGCCGACCCGCAACGGCCGCCACGGCGTCGCCTTCACCCGCCTCGGCCAGGTGAATTTGCGCAACGCGCGGCATGCCGACGATCCACGTCCGCTGGACGAGGAAAGCTCATGGCCGTCGGCGCGCAATTGTGCGCGCGCCTACCTGCACCATCTCGTCAAGGCCGGCGAGACGCTGGGCGCAATGCTGTTGTCCGAGATCAATATTGCCTACTACCAGTTCCTGATGCACGGCATCAGGGACGCGATCGCACACGGGACATTCGAGGAATTCTACCGACGTACGCGCGAGGACTGGGCAAGGGGCGACATCGCCCCGCGCTGATCAATTGCAGACGATCCGCTGCTTGACGGCGTGCTTGGTCACGAAGCCATAACCGCAGGTGTCGCAGGTCCAGAGATAACTGATCACGTGGTCCGAGACGTAGGCGGAAGCTTCGGCGGCGACCATCGAGTCGGCGCAGACGGGACAGGTGGGTAACTCGCTGCAACGCGGATCGCGCTTCGGCACTACGGTCGACAACACTTCAGCGACTGCTGACATCGTGGTGACCTCCCTGCTTCGAGACCTAAGTCTAACATAAGCAGAATCAGTTGACGAGGTCGCAACACAAATGCGTTGGTTTTCTTATAATTGCAGCTCACGCGATTTTGCGATGCAGCGTATTTAACATGTGCCGCATTGTCGCTTGCGTGTCGCCGCAAGCTGTTCGTAACTGCGCAAGAGCTGCGATAGAAGCGCAAATTGTCGCCACAGGGAGTTCATCATGGACACATCGTCCAACGCGGGTGCAGCGCACCAACCCGGCCGCGGCCGGATCTACTCTTCGATCGTTGAGGCTTTTGGCGACACGCCGATCGTGCGCCTGCGCCGACTGCCGGGCATGCACGGCGTGAACGCGACGATTTTGGCAAAACTTGAATATTTCAATCCGGCGGCGAGCGTGAAGGATCGCATCGGTGCGGCCATGATCATCGCGATGGAGCAGGCGGGCATCATCAAGCCCGACACCGTGTTGATCGAGCCGACCTCCGGCAACACTGGCATTGCACTCGCCTTCGTCGCGGCCTCGCGCGGGTACCGGCTCAAGCTGGTGATGCCGGAATCGATGTCGATCGAGCGGCGCAAGATGCTTGCCTTCCTCGGCGCCGAGCTGGTGCTGACGCCAGCCGCGCAAGGCATGAAGGGCGCGATCGCCGCTGCCGAGGAGCTCCTGAAGACGACGCCGAACTCGGTGATGCCGCAGCAGTTCAAGAATCTCGCCAATCCCGAGGTGCACCGCCGCACCACGGCGGAGGAGATATGGAATGACACCGCCGGGAATATCGACTTCTTCGTGGCTGGCGTCGGCACCGGCGGCACGATCACCGGCGTCGGCCAGGTGCTCAAGCCCCGCAAGGCGTCCTTGCGCGTCGTCGCGGTCGAGCCGGAGGAGAGCCCGGTGCTCTCCGGCGGGCAGCACACGCCGCACAAGATCCAGGGCATCGGCGCGGGCTTCGTGCCCGACATCCTCGACCGCTCCGTGATCGACGAGATCGTGAAGATCAACTCGACGACCGCGATCGAGACCGCACGAGCGCTGGCGCGGCACGAGGGCATTCCCGGCGGCATCTCCTCGGGTGCCGCGATCGCCGCGGCCCTCCAGATCGGCCAGCGACCGGAAGCTGCGGGTAAAACCATCCTGGCGGTGGTACCGTCCTTCTCGGAGCGCTATCTTTCGACGGCTCTATTTGAAGGAATCTAGCACATGGCGGATCAACCGAGGCGGCCGCGCACGCTTGGCGATGCCAGGACGGAGGCCGAGGCGGCGTTCAAGAAGGTGACCGCCAAGGTCGCTCCCACGCCGCCGAAGCAGAACGTGGCGCCGGGGATCAAGGAGCAGGTGACGCTGCGGATCGACCAGGACGTGCTGGAGCATTTCCAGGCGGGCGGTCCCGGCTGGCAGGACCGCATCAACGAGGCGCTGCGGAAGGCGGCGGGGAAATAACGGAACGGCGCGTTTGGTGCCCACCATGAGGATTGAGAAAGCAGAAGCCCGGCGCGAGCCGGGCTTCTGAATTTCGGAGCCGCTTGGGTCTCAGTGGCGGAACATGCCACCCATCATGCCGCCGACGACGCCGCCAACGAAGGCTGCGCCCGCATCGCCGCCGCCGCTTCGATGGCCGCCGCCACCGCCACCGGAAGGTGCGGCGGCGCGCCGGGCCGGCTTGGACGATGGGGTGTCATCGCTCGCGGTCGACGTCGAGGCGACGATCTCCGAGAGCAGGGCCTTGTGCTGGAGCTTGTTGAGGAAGCCCGTCGACGGATAGCCGCGGGCGGCCTGCCAGCGCTTCAGCACGGAGCGGGTGTCGTCGTTGAACACGCCGGTGACCTTGGTATCGAAGCCGAGCCCGTTCAGGCGACGCTGCACATCGCGGCGCTGCCCCTTATCGAGACCGATCTGGTCCTCGGTGACCTGGCTCGCATCGTCGGTGAAGGTGGCGGGATCGACACCGGCATTGAGGTTGCGGGTTGTGGTCGACGGACCGTTCTGGATCGCGGCGAGCCGCGCCAGCGCCAGCGCCTTGAACTGGCCGTTCGGATAGGCGGAGAGATAGGCGTTTAGCTCTTCCGGCTTGTTGGTCTCCTTCACCGAGCGCCAATACTCGAGCTCGACACCGTCGGAGCTGCTGGTGGACGCGGCGACCGGCGTGCTGCTCGACACGGCCGGTGCCGCGTTGGCGACCTGGGTCGTCGGCGCCTGGTTGAGGTAGACGGCGCCGATCAAATTGGTATGGCCCCAGGGCAGCTGGCCCTTGTGGGTCTCTTCGTTGACCTGGGCGCGCACCGAAGTCATCGCCTGCTGGATCTCGACGCCGGGCTTGGTGATGTTGTCGATCAGCGCACGGGTGAACGGGCTGTTGTTGCCCTCCTGGCCGTCGAGCGCGGTCTGGCCCGGACCGGTTGCGAACGCGATCAGCGTGCCTTCGCCCGACTTCATCTCGGCAAGGCCGCTTCCGACGTTGACGCTGCGGGTCGCGGAGTTCGACTTGATCTTGGCGGCGAAGGGATTGTCGCGGCAGGCATCGAGGAACACCAGCTTGACCTTGGCATCGCCCATGGTCTGGTCGAGCGTCAGGTCGATGTTGATGGCGGCCCCTAGCTTGACGTCCATTTCCGATTTGATGTCGGCGTCAACCGGCAACAGATAGTTGGTGCCGCTGACGGCGATGCCATGACCGGCGTAGTAGAACACGGCGATGTCGGAGCCCTGCGCCTTGCGGCCGAAATCCAGGAGCTTCTCCGTCATCTGGTCGCGGGTGAGGTTCGATCCTTCGATCACCTCGAAGCCGACATTGCGCAGCGTCGAAGCCATCGCCTTGGCGTCGATCGGCGGGTTCGGCAATTGCGCGACGTTCCTGTAGGCACCGTTGCCGACAACGAAAGCGACACGGCGATCGGCCTTTGCGGCGCTGACCGACAGCGCCATGCACATCAGGGAGAGGAGGATGGTGAGGTAGCGCATCTGAAATCCCCAACAGAATCGAATTGATGGCAGCAACAAATTGGCTGCGAACTTACACGAAAGCGCCCGGCTCCGCGCTAGCAAACGACAGTTCGCCCAATCCGTGACTGTGTGACCGAATGTGCACGATGGAGTGCCTCTCCAACGTGATCCAAATCACGCTCGACCACTCTGGTTTGTCGCGTGAGGCGGCGCGCGGTTCACTGCGCGCGGGCGGGAACCGGCGCGGGCGGCTTCAAATTCAGGAGATTGCCGCACAAGATCAGCGCCGCACCGAGCACGGTCCAGGCGTCGAGCCGCTCCGAGTAGAGCAACCAGCCGGCGGTTGCGGTCAGGGGAACCCGCAGGAAGTCCATGGGAACCACGATGGTGGCGTCCGCGTAGCGCATCGCGCTGGCAAGGCAATAGTGCGAGAATGTGCCGCAGACGGCGATCACGCCGACCCAGGCCCATACATAGGCCGACGGCCAGGTCCAGACGAACAGCGTCGGAACGAAGCCTGCGACCGATTGTACCACCAGCATCCAGAACAGGATCGATAGCGCGCTCTCGGTGCGGGTCAGTGATTTCACCAGCGCCATGGACACGCCAAAGCCCATGGCAGCGCCGAGCGCGATGAGCTGGCCAGGATTGATCTCACCTGTCGCGGGCCGCACGATGACGATCACACCGACAAGGCCGAGCACGATTGCGGCGATCTTCCACGGCGTCATACGCTCGGACAGGAAGCTTGCCGCCAGGATCGCCGTCCAGATCGGCATGGTGAACTCAATCGCCACCACCTGGCCGATCGGGATCAGCGTCAGCGCGAAGAACCAGCCGAGCTGGGCGACGTAATGCACGAGGTTGCGCCCAATGTGTTGCGGCAGGCGCGACGTTCTGAGCACCTTGAAGCCGCCGGCGCGGTAGATGATCGGCGAGAGCAGCACGAACCCGACCAGAGACCGGACTTCCATGATCTGAAAGACGTTCAGCTCGCGCGTGGCCTCGCGCCCGGCGACCGCCATGATCAGCATCAGCGACAGCCAGCCGGCCATCCAGAATGCAGCCATGGTTTTGGACGGTGTCGCGCTCATCGGGGCAGGGTGCAGGGTGCGGAAAAATTCAATGCTGAGGGAGGCCGGTATCGGCGACATCGCCGTTGTTTGCAACGACCAAATCTGCGGGTGCAGCGATGCAGGGCTGTGTGCTAAGGCATGAGCGAACAACGAGAAAATCGGGAGATCAACGCTCATGCAAATCTTGCAGCCGGCCGAATGGAAGAAGCCGCGCGGCTTTTCACATGGCGTGGTGGCGGAGGGCCCTGGCCGCTGGGTCGTCCTCGTAGGCCAGACCGGCGGCGACGAGACCGGCAATTACGCGCCTGATATGGCGGCCCAAGTTGGAACTGCGCTGAAGCGGATCATCAAACTCTTGAGCGAGGCCGGCGCCGGTCCCGAGCATGTCGTCCGCCTGACCTGGTATCTGACCAGCCGCAGCGAGTATGAGGCGGCGGGTGCCGGCATCGGGGCGGCCTGGAAGGAGACGCTCGGGCGCAACTTCCCGCCATCGACGCTGCTCTATATCGGCGGGCTGGTGGACGATCGCGCCAAGGTCGAGATCGAGGTCACGGCCTTCGTGCCGAGCCCATAAAAAGTCGATCCGGCGAGGTCGCCGGATCGACTGTCGTGTCACTGGACTGTCGTCTTATTTCGACAGCGAGATGGTGGCGCCGCGGAACTGGCTGTCCGCGCGGATCGTAACGCTCTGCCTGTTGCCGCTCGTCCTCAGCCCGATATTGGCGTTGAAGCCGGCGGTCGAGGCGACCACTTCGAAGTTTCCGCCACCGCCTTTGCCCTGAAGAGAGCCGGAGATGTTGCGGCTGGCCTCGCTCCAGCTGCCGGTGATGGCGCTGCCCTCGGCCCTGACGTTGGCGCCGAGGTTGAACTTGTAGGCGTCGCTGGCGCAAGTCAGCGACATCTCCATGGTCGGGCCGATCGGCGCATATCTGGCCCGGCAGCGGATGCGCTCGGTCGAGCCGTCATCGAGGGTGACGGTGCCGCCGCCGCTCCAGCTTCCCGCCATCGGCGCGAACGGGCCGGACTGGGCCTTGCTTTCGGAGTTGGCGAGGGTCGCTACAAACAAAACGGCGGCCGCCATGAGCAACCGCCGGTTGAGGGCACTGATGCCAAATTGCTTATTGGCGCGATGCTTCCCACCGCCCGCTGCACGGTATGCCTGCAGATGCTCCATTCCACTTCCCCGATCCGGCGTTGCCGCTGAGTTGACCGTTGGCATATGCACCATTGATCGAAACTTTCACAAGTCCCCCGCTGCCGATGGTGCCGGAAACGTTAGCGCCGGGGGCGGTGATCTTGCCGTCGGCAACCGTCAGCATGGAGCTTGCGGTCGGCTCGCAGGTGCCGGTCTTGGTCACGATGGTGACCTGCCAATTGCCGTCAAAGGGGGTCTGGGCGATAGCGGGGGCGGCGAGGGTGCCGGCGAAAACTGAAGCGGCACAGAACGCCGCGATGCGGTCAAAACGCATGAATTCCGTCCTTGAATATGTCTGAGATGCTGTCTCTTATTCGGACGAAATGTGACGGAAATTTGGTGCAATGCCAAATCGAAAATTGTTCCTGTGGAAACAATGGTTTATTTGCGTTTCCCGTTCCGATTTTCGAAGCAGAATCAAGGCGGCGTCACGTTAAGGGTGAATCTCAGGAGAGACTCGGGGCCGAGGTCGCGAACTGCTCGTCCTGAACCTTGGACGGCAACGCCTTGTGGACCTTGGCATAGTCGATCACGTCGGCGAGCAGCTTGAGGCCGAGCGGGGCCAGCGCCCGTTCCCATAATTCCCGCGCGGTCTCGCCCTTCTTGACGAAGCACCAGTCCTGGGCGGCGATGGCGCCGGCGTCCATGCGGTCGGCCAGATGGTAGATCGTGCCGCCGGCGATCGGATCGCCTTCCTTGATGGTCCATTCCACGGCGGCCTTGCCGCGGTGGCGCGGCAGCAGCGAGGGGTGATAGCCAATCCCGCCGAGCCTGCTGGCTGCCAGCGCGTCCTTGCCGATCCGGGCATGGCTGTGCGCGGTGATGATCAAATCGGTATCGGGCGCGATCTCGGAGGCGACCACCAGCCTGGGGTTGGCCTGGACCACCACCTCGATGCCGGCGGCCTCCGCGGTTGCGGCCAGGCGATCCTCGGCGTCGGCCACCACGACCCGCACGATCGAAACGCTGTGCTCCCGGAGCATGTTCAGGGTGGTCACGCCGAAATGGCGGGAGCCGACGAGGGTAATCCGCATGGGTGTCTGATCCGTCTCGCAACTGCGTCATCCCCCCGATAACACGTCAGGCCGCCCTGTCACCACCCGCAGGGTGTTTGGGCTGGTTATCAACAATGCGCGGAGCGCAGGGCGTAGCGAACTCCGAGATTGCGCGGCCCGGCCTTCCGGTGTTTGCATGCATCTGTCCCATCGGCTCGGAGTGACCGGATGCGAAGCGCGTGGCTGATCCTTCTCGCAACGATCGCGGCGGCTCCGGCACATGCCGGCGGGCCTTACCCCGCGGTGCCGCCGGAGATCGGCGTGGCGCCCTTCATCGGTCCGACCTGGGACGCGTATCGCTGTGCCGAGGGGCCGGTCTATAATTTCTATCACGGCGCCTATTACGGCGAGGAGCCGCCGGCGCTGTATCGCGGCTACGCCTACCGGCCGTATTACCGCTACAGCGCCTATCGCAGGCTGCCGCGCAAGTATTTCTGCGTCGTCGATTAGCGTTGCCGTCCAGCAACGCTCGCGCGGCAAGTGGTGGTTCCGCGGTTCCTGTGTTTCATTTTTAACTGAAGGAATCCGCAGTCTGCCGTTAGAACGTGCCCTACCGGGGCTGGCGACATTTGGATTCCGGATCCGTTTTCGAACCCGGCTTAAGCCGCTGGCGTCATTCGCCAGCGGCTTTTTCGTGTGGCGTGCCGCGAGATCATCGAACGGTAATACGTTCTCAACCTCGCTGTCGTATCGACGAATCTGTCGCGGATTAGTATGGCGTACCGCGACACCAAAAATGTCCCATCGGGGCGGGCGCGCCGCGCGGGCTTTTTTGCCGGGACAGTTTTCATGCCGAGCGCGATTGAGCAGATCGTCGACACCTATGTGCGACTGAAGAACCGCCGTGGCCTCGACGAGCTGATGATGCACAGGCAGCGTCTCGCGGTCGATCTGAAGAGCAGATCCGGCTACGATTTCAGCCTGCCGATCAGTCAGATCGACGACGAGATTGCGGTCATCGAGGCCGGGCTGAGCCGGCTGAAGGCGGATTCGGCTGCATTCGGTGCGACGCGGACCGCCTGAGGCGCTCAGTCGCGCCGGCCGCCATCGATGACGGTGAACAACGGCCGCGCCGGGGTCGGTTCGACCAGCAACTCCTCCACCAGCGCGGTTGCCGCGTCGACATATTTGCGGGTCGGCTTGTCGAGCGGACGCTTCGCTTCGTCCGCGAGCGCGACCTTGGCGGCCTCGACCAGCTTGCGCATCCGCGTGGCGTGATCGTCGCCGGCCGTCAATGTGGCGCGCGCCAGCGAGCGCAACACGAACAGCTCGCCCTCGAGACGGAGCAGGCGGTCGTTCAGCCTTGACAGGACAGCGTTGAGGTCGGCCATGGCGTGCGTTTGCCGGGAAGGGTCCCAACCGGTCTAGCGTCGATCGGTGAACGGAGTGCAAATGCCGATGGCCCAATTGGGCGGATCTGCCGCACCGCCTGGCATCCGTAATGCCGCCGATGTGACCAATCACGACGCCGTGGATCGGTGGGCAACGCGTGGCAATCGCACCACATCCCGCCTTGGGAGGACGTTTGGAGCGATACGATGCGTTCTGTCCTGGTTTTGATCCTTTTGATGTCTGCGTGCGCGCCGGCCGACGCGGCACCTCGTCGTGCCCACCCGCATCATCCCGTCGTCGTCCGTTCGGCCGGGGACGCGCCGGTGCCGCCCGGCTGGTACAAGTTTCCCGGCTATCCGCCGATCCCGCCGTCGGAGAATCGCAATCTCGATCCGTCCAATTTCGGCGGCGCCTGACCGCAACGTCACGCCGCGGTTCTGGCGAGATAGTCGCGGGCAAACGCAAGATACCAGTCGAGGCAGGCGGGATTGGCCATCGCCTCCTTGTTGATCACCTTCTCCACGGGCTGGCCGAGCAGCAGCTTCTTGATTGGCAGCTCCTGCTTCTTGCCCGACAGCGTCCGCGGGATCTCGGCGACGGCGAAAATCTCGTTCGGCAGGAACCGCCGCGAGAGGCCGGCCTCGATCGCCTTGTTGATCTTCGCCTGCATCGCGCCGTCGAGCGCTGTGCCGTCACGCAGCACCACGAACAGCGGCATGTAGCTGTCGCGGCCGAGATATTCGAGGTCGACGACGAGGCTGTCGAGCACCTCCGGCAAGGCTTCGATCGCGGAATAGAGCTCGCTGGTGCCCATGCGCAGGCCGTGCCGGTTGATGGTGGCATCGCTGCGGCCATAGATGATGCAGGAGCCGTCGGGATTGATCTTGAGCCAGTCGCCGTGCCGCCACACCGGGCCGCGGCCGCTGCCGTCGAAATTGTCCGGATAAGTTTCGAAATAGCTGGCGCGATAACGCGCGCCGTCCTTGTCGTTCCAGAAATAGAGCGGCATCGAGGGCATCGGTTCGGTGCAGACGAGCTCGCCGACCTCGTCGATCACGGCGTGGCCCTGTTCGCTGAAGGCCTCCACGGCAGCGCCGAGCAGGCGGCACTGCATCGCGCCGGGCGTCTGCGCCAATTCACGGTTGCCTCCGATGAAGGCGCCGGCGAAATCGGTGCCTCCGGAGATGTTGGCCCACCAGATGTCGGCCTGCGCCTTGCTGCCATTGAGCTTCGAGAGCTCCGCGAAGCGCGCGCTGAAATGGGCCTGTGTGTCGGCGCTGAGCGGCGAGCCGGTCGAGCCGAGGCAGCGCAGTTTTGAGAGATCGCCGGCGGCAGTGAGATCGGTTTCGGCCTTGGCGCAGTTGGCGAAGAACGCCGCGCCCGCGCCGAAGAAGGTCGATTTCGATTGCGCCACGAAACGCCACAGCGTGGCCCAGTCCGGCTTGTCCCTGGTGCCGCCGGGGCTGCCGTCGAAGATGCAGCAGGTGGTGCCGCTGAGCAGGCCGCCGACTTGCGAATTCCACATGATCCAGCCGGTCGAGCTATACCAGTGATAGCGCTCGCCGAACGAGTTTGGATGATAGGAGCAGCCGATGTCGTTGTGCAGCCCGAGCAGCGCCAGCACCACGATGACGATGCCGCCATGGCCGTGCACGATCGGCTTCGGCAGGCCTGTGGTCCCGCTGGAATAGACGATCCAGAGCGGATGATCGAACGGCAGCCACACCGGCTCGAATGCGTCGACCTCAGCGTCTCGTCGAGCGACGATCTCGGAGAGCAGCGCATCGGGCGCGGTCGCGCCGGCCTCACTGTGCAGGATGACGTGCTCGACCGTCGGCAAAGATCGCCGGAGCTCGGCGACGACATCGCACCGGTCATGCTTGCGACCGGCATAGGTGACGGCGTCGCAGGCAATCAGCACCCTTGGCTCGATCTGCTTGAAGCGGTCGATCACGGCGGGCGCAGCCATGTCAGGCGCGCAGACGCTCCAGATCGCACCCAAGCTGGCGCTCGCGAGAAACGCGATGATGGTCTCGGGGATGTTGGGCAGATAGGCCGCGACGCGGTCGCCGGGCTTGATGCCCTTGTCCTTCAGATGCAGCGCGAGCGCGGCCGCCTTGCGCTTGAGCTCGGGCCAGCTCGTCTCGGTCAGTCTGCCGTCTTCGCCGCCGCTGACGATCGCGGGCAGGCCGGCGGCATCGGCTGCGTCGACATGCCGGAACACCTGACGCGCGTAATTGACCTGCGCGCCCGGAAACCAGACCGCGCCCGGCATCTTGCGCTCGGTGATGACGGCCGAAAATGGCGTCGGCGATTGCAGATCGTAATAATCCCAGATGCTGCGCCAGAAGCCGTCGAGATCGCGCGCCGACCATTGCCGCATGTCCTCGTAGCTCGCGAAGGTGAGGCCGCGCTCTGCGGCGAGCCAATTGCGGTAGAGGGCGATCTGCGGAACGAAGGGAGCGGGCATCGGGTGTCGGTTTCAGTTGCGGGGAGGGGAATGTAACGGGTCTTGTCGGGTGCTTCCACATCGTCTTTGCGAGCGCAGCGAAGCAATCCAGCCTCTTTCCGCGGAGACAGTCTGGATTGCTTCGCTGCGCTCGTAATGACGGAGCAAGGTGCGCCACGGCCATCCTCCAAATCGCATCTCGACTCGCAGACACAGCTTCACGTTCTCGCGGCGTATTCCGCCCGAGTCTTGCGTCATCCATTTGCCCTCGTCGAGAACAAGGGCGCAGGGAAGGCCGGGCGCCGGCTGGCACCCGCGATCCGTGCGCTGGAAAAAAGCACACGGGGTGGACCACAGGTTCCGCCGGTCGCCCGGCCTTCCCTGCGCGATGGTTTTACGGCGTACTTCGCGCTCTCCCCGGGGAGCGATGCACTATTGCCCCCGTCGGCTAACGGATCACCGATGCGCGTGCCCGGTCGAGCCGCCACATCACCGCTAGCCTTGACGCACAGACCCCGGGCGTCAGGACCACACGACTTGGCCGTCCGCGCACGTCTTCGCTGGGACTTCGTGCGCTGGCGTGTGCTCGCGCCCGAAGCCATGCGAGACGCTGTCAGCGCCGTGTCGTGCGCGCGACGGCAATCGCTCACGGCCGAGGCCGCCCTGCAACGCCAATCGCACCCGACGCCGTCGCGTCCATCGCTGCCCGGCCCGCGGTTCGTGACGATCGCGATCCGCCCCTTGTCTCAGGCCAGGGTGTTTCGCTTGTACGATAAATCCGAATTTCGGTAAAGCGGAATATATTTGCTGGAGCATCTTGACAATCGCGGCAGGACGTTCGGTTGGTGTTTTGCCCGACGGGCAAACTTCTGCGTTTTGGCGGGTGCGGCTCACGCAGCGGTGACCACGCCGACTTTCCATTCGCGCAGCCGTGATTTTTGACCGGGTGTCTTTTTTCACGCGGGTACATAGATCGTCATTGTCCAAGAAAATCCGAAGGAAACGCTTTCAACAGAGCAGCCGATTAGCCAGCGCGAATGCTCCGCACGAAAACCAGAACCGTTCGGAGTACGACTATGATTGGATTCAGGACTTCTATTATTGCGGCAATTGCATCGATTAGCGTGATCAGCTCCGCAAGTGCGCAGTGCCCGACCTGGGCAACTCAAAATCCCGCTTCGTTTCAGGCGCAATACCCCGACAGGGATGTGTTGAACGACTGCGAGCTAACGCCAGCAGGCAGAATGGGCCTAGAGTTGCCTGGCGGCGCGGCGCCTTGGTTTGAGCCCAACAGGGCTTACGGGGCAACGCCAGGCGTTGCTCAACACCAGAGCTTTCGCCATCGCTCGCGGTGAGGCGGCTCACGCTGTCGCGCGCGACGCTACCACCGCACCCCGGCCCAGCGCCGTCCGAACACCTGAGGCTTGGTCTTCACCGGTTGCCAGCCGAAGAAATGATGCTTGCCGGACCACGAGTGCACCACGCCGCTACAGATGCTGCATTTGAAGTGGCCCGAATGCGGCTCGTCGTGCTCCTCCCTTGTCGCGGTGTAGTCCATGCTGCAACCGGGGCAGGTGAATTCTTCGATCGTCCAGAGACTGTTGGCCATTGCACCGACAAAGTGTTTTTGGGACCTGAGGCAAAGCGTAGGTGCGAGCCTTTGCATCGGCGTAAACCGGCCGGCGCAAATCCGGTTAATGGCCGTTAGGCAAACCGGCTCGGTTTGCGGGTCTTGCAGGATTTTCCCGATATCGGCAGCGCCTGCCGGGCTCAACGGCGCTCCCGCTCGTCTTGACGGCCGACCCGTTGCTGGCAATAACGCTGGGCCGCGCAAGTGCCGGAACCCGCGCTGATGCCGCAAGGAAAGCCGTGCCTGTGAAAAGTCTGCGTCAGTTCCTGACGGGCCAGGACGTCATCCAGCTCGTGATCCGTGTCGGCCTGCTGGCGCTCCTGATCCTCTGGACGCTCTACATCGTCCGGCCGTTCGTGCCGATCCTGGCCTGGAGCGCCGTGCTCGCGGTTGCGTTCTATCCGGCCTTCAGCTGGCTCGCCAAGATCCTGGGCGACCGGCCCAAGACCGCCGCCGCGATCCTCACTTTGATCACGCTTGGCATCGTGCTCGGCCCGGCGACCTGGCTAGGCCTGAGCGCGGTGGACGGGGCGCGCGAGCTCGCGCACCAGCTCGGCACCGGCGACCTCGCACTTCAATCGGCGCCGGAATCGATCAAGTCCTGGCCCGTGATCGGCCCGACGCTGTTCGACCTCTGGGACCAGGCCTACACCAACATCCGCGCGGTGCTGCGCGAGGTCGCGCCCTATCTCCAGCCGCTGGCGGGACCGCTTCTGTCGCTCGCGGGCGATGCCAGCCTCGGCACGCTCCAGTTCCTGGTTTCGGTGTTCGTCGCCGGCTTCCTGTTTCCGCACGGGCCGCGGCTGGTCGCGGCCGGACGCGGCTTCCTCTATCGCATCGTGCCGGAGCAGAGCGAACATTTCCTCGGGCTTGGCGGCGCCACCATCCGCGCCGTGGCGCAAGGCGTGATCGGCGTCGCAATCGTGCAGGCGCTGCTGGCCGGCATCGGTTTCAAGCTCGCCGCCGTGCCGAGCGCGGGCCTGCTCGCCTTCATCGTGCTGTTGCTGTCGATCGTACAGATCGGCGCCTTCCTGGTGCTGCTGCCGGTGATCATCTGGATCTGGACCGCCAAGGACCTCACCACGGCGCTGGTGCTCACGGTGTTCTTCGTCCTGGTCGGGTTCATCGACACCATGCTGAAGCCGCTCGTGATGGGGCGGGGCCTGACGACGCCGACGATCGTGATCTTCGTCGGCGTGATCGGCGGCACGCTTGCGCACGGCATCGTCGGCCTGTTCATCGGGCCGATCATCCTGTCGGTGGCGTGGGAGATGGCGGCGGCATGGATCCGGACCGAGGATGGGGCGGCGGCGGTGAGCGGCAAGGGTTCCGACGCTGCTGCGTCCTGAGCATTGGTAAAATCAGCGGCCATCCGCATGAAATCAGCTGGTTGGTGTGGATAACCGCCGGCGCTGCCGGTATCAGAAAACGGTGTGGAACTTGTCTATCCGAGTAGACAAGTTACGATGGCGCGATTCTGGTTTCGATCTACGGCAATTATGGCGAAGTCTTCCAAGCTGGTCGCCGCAAGGCGCGGCAAGGTTCTGTTGGTCAGACGTCGGGTGGACGGGCTCTGGATGTTTCCGGGCGGCCGCAAGCGTGCGCGCGAGTCCGACAAGGACTGCCTGCGACGCGAGATCAAGGAGGAGCTGCCGAAGCTGAAGCTCGGCCGGATCAGCCTCTGGAAGGAAGTAACCGCCAAGAACAAGCGTACCGGCCGCAAGATGAGCGACGCGATCTTCATCGCCAAGAGCGCCAAGGGCCGGCTCGCGATTGGCGACAAGAAGGAGATCGACCGTGCCGCCTGGCAGAAGCCCCGCGGCATTCGCCTGACCGCGACCTCGCGCTACATCCGCGATCGCCTGTTTCCGAGGAAGTCACGGCGGAGCTGAGCTCCGCAACCCCCCGGGTGTGACAAATCGTCCGGCTGCCCGCAATTGCGGGCATGTGAGCGAGATCACAAGCGATCTCGGACTCCTCTGCTATGAAGGCGTCATTGCCTTACCAATTGATATTTCCTGAAACGCCCCAGTGCCTCCGCGCACTGGGGTTTTTCATGCCGAGCGCAGCGTTGCGCCAGATCAGCCTTGCCGCCGTCAGCCTTGCCGCCGCAGGAATCCCGTGATCGTGACCTTCTCCCAGATGCCGGCCGCGGCGAACGGATCGGCGCGATTGAACGCCTCGACCTCGGCGCGGCCGGGAGCCTCGATCAGGAACAGGCTGCCGATCATCGCTTCGCCGTCATCGGACACCAGCGGCCCCGACATCACGATCTTGATGCCGAAGCGCGAGGTGTCGCCGAGGAACGCCTTGTGAGCGTCGTAATTGGCCAGCCGCGTCGGCAGCGCGCCGGCGCGATCGAGGGCATGGATTGCAAACAGCATGATGTCTCCGTTTCTTGGGACGGCCGCACGGCTGCGGCCGTCCGTGCTAGCCGTTGATCGGCAGGGTCTATTTGGCGCTGAGCTTGCTGGCCTCTTCGAAGGTCGGGCAGACGCGCTGCTCGAGCGGCTGATCGAAGGGCTGGTAATTGTCCTTGGTGATGACGGTCGGCTTCAGCACGATCTCGGCGATGACCGGCTGCTCGCGCAGGGCCCGGATCGCCATCATGGTGCCGAGGCAGCCCTGGTAGAAGCCGTTGTAGTCGCCGCTCGCGAGCAGCTTGCCGGACTTGATGGCGTCGATCGCTTCCTTGGTGCCGTTGATGCCGATCACCTGGGCCTTGCGATTGGCGCCGTCGAGCGCCTCGATCGCGCCGACCGCCATGGCGTCGTTGGCGGCGAGCACGCCGTCGATCTGCGAATTCGACTGCATCAAATTCTCCATCACCTGGAGCGCCTGGAGCCGCTGGTAATTGCCGGGCTGCGAGGCCAGGAGCTTGGCGCCCGGATTCTCCTTCAGCGCGTCGTTGAAGCCGCGAACGCGGTCGACATTGGTGAGCGAGCCCTTGACGCCCTCGATGATGACGATGTTGCCCTTGCCGCCCAGGGTCTTGAGCAGGAAGCGCGCGGTCTCGAGCCCGAGGCTGTAATCATCCGCACCGATGAAGGAGAGGAATTTGCCGCCGGCGGAGCGGTCGGTGATGTTGACGACGGGGATTTTGGCGTCGTTGATCTTCTCGACCCCCGGCACCATCGCCTTGTAGTCGACCGGCGTGAACACGATCGCGCTCGGCTTCTTCACCACGACGTCCTCGATCTGGCTGAGCTGCTCGGGGATCGAGTCCGGCTTGGTCGGGATGTATTGAAGCGTCTTGGCGTTCAGCGTCTTCGCCATGTTGTCGGCGCCGACCCGAACCGTCTGGAAGAACGGGTTGGTCTGGTTCTTGGTGAAGACGGCGATGGTCTCGCCGTCCGCACGAGCCTGCGTGGTGAACGCCGCCGCCATCACCAGCGGCAGTGCGAAATAGCCCAGCTTCTGTTTCATGTCGTCTCCATCCCTCATTTTGCTTGTTGGATTGCTTTCGAAAACTCAGTGCGTCCGGCGCCGGGTCTTCATGTCGAGCCAGACCGCGAGAATGACGATGATGCCGGTGACGAGCGGCTGCCAATTGGCGCTGACCGACAACAGGTTCATGCCGTTCAGGACCAGCGTCAGGATCAGCGCGCCGATGAAGGTGCCGAACACGGTGCCGACGCCGCCGAACAGCGAGGTGCCGCCGATCAGCACGGCCGCGATCGCCGGCAGCGTCAGGCTTTCGCCGATGTCGGCTTCCGCTGAATTCAACCGTGACAGGAAGATGATCGAGGCAAGCCCCGCCATGGTGCCGGACACCGCGTAGACCAGCAGCAGGCGCCGGGTGACGGGAATACCGGAGAGGCGGGCGGCGACCGGATTGGCGCCGATCGCATAGATCTCCTGGCCCCAGATCGTGCGCTGGGCAAACAGCGTCCCGATGCCCAGAAACACCAGCAGCAGATAGACCGGGATCGGCAGGCCGAACAGATAGCCGCTGCCGATCTGGCGGAATCCCGCCGGGAAGCCGTGCAGCGTCTCGCCGGCCATGTACCAGTAGGTGAGGCCGTTCAATACCCAGAGCATGCCATAGGTGGCGATGAAGGAGGGGATGCGCAGCGCGGTGACCATCACGCCGTTGAGGAGCCCGACCAGGCCGCCGCAGGCAAGGCCGGTGAGGATACCGAGCACAGGCGAGCCGGTGGTGTGGATCACGGTGCCGGCGACACAGGCCGACAGCGCGACATTGGCGCCGACGGAGAGATCGAGGCCGGCGGTGAGCACCACCAGCGTCAGGCCCGAGGCGATGAAGAAGGTCAGGCTCGCCTGCCGCAGCACATTGAGGATGTTGCCGAGGCTGAGGAAGGAATCGTTCAGCACCGCCAGCACGGCGCAGATCAGGAATACGGCGAGCAGGCGATAGAACAGCTGGATCGCGTCCTGCGACAGGAACGAGCGGGGCGGCGACAGGACCTCCTTGGCGATGTCGGTCATGCGCGGCTCCGCAGGCCGTCGAGGAAGAGGGCGACGATGACGAGGACACCGACGCTTGCGACCTGCACTGACGAGGGCAGCGAGATCAGGTTCAGCCCGTTGCGCAGCACGCCGACGGAAAGGACACCGAGCAGGGTGCCGAGCAGCCAGCCATTGCCGCGCTCGAACGAGGTGCCGCCAACCGCAACCGCGGCGATGGCGTCGAATTCGAGCCCGAGGCCGGCGGTGGGATGTCCCGAATTCATCCGGGCGGTCATCAGCAGGCCGGCGACGCCGGCCATGGTGCCGCCGAGCGCATAGACCGCGATCAGGAGCTTGTTCGGCGAAAGGCCGGCGAACCTGAGCGCCTCGCGATTGCCGCCGAGCGCGAACACGTAGCTGCCGAAGCGGGTGTGATAAAGCAGGCCGTGAAACGCGGCGTAGGTGACGAGCGCCATCACGATCGGCACGGGGATGCCGAGAAGCGTCGCCGAATAGATGTCCCGCACGCTGTGGGGAATGCCGACGACGCTCTGGCCGTCCGAGACGATCAGCGACAGGCCCTGCGCCATGCCGAGCGTGCCGAGGGTTGCCACGAACGGCGGGATACCGAGGATGGCGACCAGCCAGCCGTTGACTGTGCCGAAGGCCGCGCCGACCAGCACGCCGGCGCCGAGCCCGAGCAGCATCGATTTGGTCGCGAGCGAGACAATGGCGACGCAGAGCGAGGTCAGTGTCAGCACCGCGCCCATCGAGAGGTCGAGACCTTCCGTCATGATGATCAGCGTCATCGGCAACGCCAGCATGGTCAGGATGGTCGACTGCACCAGCACGTTGGACAGATTGGCCGGCGAGAGGAAGCCCGGCGCGATCGCGCCGAACAGCACGATCAGCGCGCCCAGCACGATGGCGACGCCGGGGATGCGCTGGAGCGGATTGGGTTGTGAAACGACCGCGGCCTCACGCATGATGCATCCCCAATCGCACGATGTTCTCCTCGGTCAACTCGTTGCGCGCGAGGTGCCCGGCGACGCGGCCCTCGCGCATGACATAGGCGCGGTCGCAGACATGGCAGATCTCGACCTGCTCGGACGAGATCATGAGCGCCGCCGCGCCTTCAGCGACCAGCCGGTCGATCAGTGCAAAGATCTCGGACTTGGCGCCGACGTCGATGCCGCGCGTCGGCTCATCGAAGATGAAGAGCTTTGCGCCGGCCGCCAGCCATTTGCCGATCACGACTTTCTGCTGGTTGCCGCCGGACAACAGGCCGACGGTCTGACGCGCGCTCGGGGTCGCGATGCGGAGCTGCCGGATCAGGCCGTCGGCGGTGCGCTGGCCGCTGCGCGGATCGAACAGCCCGCTCGGAAACAGTTTTCGCAGCGCCGAGACCACGAGATTGTCGCCGACCGAACGCAGCAGGGCGAGGCCTTCGCTCTTGCGGCTTTCCGGGATCAGCGCGATGCCGCGCCGGGAGGCGACGTCGGGCTCGCCGGAGATCGCCTTGCCGTCGAAGACGATCTCGCCGGAGATCACGGGATCGGCGCCGAAGATGGCGCGCGCCACCTCGGTACGGCCCGAGCCAACCAGGCCGCAGAGGCCGACGATCTCGCCGCGGCGCACCTCGATGTTGATGTCGGAGATGCCGGTCGACGAGGTCAGGCCCTTGACCTGAAGCAGCACGTCGCCGGGCTTGTCGGCAAAATTGCGCGGATAGCTCATGTCGACATTGCGGCCGACCATCATGCGGACGAGCTGGTCGGGCGTGACGTCGGCGGGGCGAACCCCGTCGATGCGGCGGCCGTCGCGCAGCACCGTGATGCGGTCGCCGAGCGAAAACACCTCGGCCATGCGGTGCGAGATGTAGACGATCGAGACGCCGTCGGCCTTCAGCTTCGCGATCAGCGCGAACAGGAGCTCGGTCTCGCGGTCGGAGAGCGCGGCGGTCGGCTCGTCCATGACCAGGATGCGCGCGTTCTGGCTGATGGCTTTCGCGATCTCGACCATCTGCTGCTGGGCGACGCCGAGCGAGTTGACTGTGACGGAGGGATCGATATCGAAGCCGATCATGTCGAGCAGGCGTTTTGCGTCGGCCAGGATCTTGCGGCGGTCGATGCTTCCAGGGATGCGCCCCTTGGGCTCGCGTCCCAGGAAGATGTTCTGGGCGATGTCGAGATAGGGGACGAGCGAGAACTCCTGGAAGATCACGGCAATGCCGAGCTTCTGCGCGTCCGCGCTCGAGGCGATCGTGACCTTCTTGCCCTCAAAGAAGAATTCGCCGGCGTCGGCCTTGTAGGCGCCGCAGAGCACCTTCATCAGGCTCGACTTGCCCGCGCCGTTCTCCCCCAGCAGCATGTGGACTTCGCTCGCGTAGAGCGCAAAGGACACGTCGTCCAGCGCCTTGACGCCCGGAAACTCCTTGCTGATGCCGCGCAGCTCGAGCAGCGGTGTTGCTGCGGTGTCGCTCATTTCTGCGCTCCCGCAAAGATCTTGCCGGGATTCATCAAGCCGTGCGGATCGAGCGCGGTCTTGATCGACCGCATCACGTCGACGGCGTCGCCGAGCTCGTCGGTGAGATAATCGATCTTGCCGAGCCCGATGCCGTGCTCGCCGGTGCAGGTGCCGTCCATCGCGATGGCGCGGGCGACCATGCGGGCCTGAAGCGCCTTGGCGCCGTCGATCTCCTCTAGCCTTGCGGGATCGACCAGGATCAACATGTGGAAATTGCCGTCGCCGACATGGCCGACGATGGGCGCGGTGAAGCCGTGCTCGTCGGCGTCGCGGCGCGTCTCGGTCAGGCATTCGGCGAGCCGCGAGATCGGCACGCAGACATCGGTGATGACGGCGCGCGCGCCGGGGCGCAGGCCGAGACCAGCATAGAGCGTGTTGTCGCGCGCGTGCCAGAGCCGGCTGCGGTCCTCCGGCGCCTTGGCCCATGCGAAGCCGCGGCCGCCATGCTCGGCGGCGATTGTCTCTGCGAGCTCGGCCTGCTCGGCAACGGCGCTCTCCGAGCCATGAAATTCGAAGAAGAGCGTCGGCGCCTCGCGATAGCCGAGCTTGGCGTAGGCATTGATGCCGCGCATCATGACGTCGTCGAGCAGCTCGACGCGGGCCACCGGGATAGCGGCCTGGATGATGCTTATCGCGGTATCGACGGCGTTGTGCAGGGTGTCGAAGCTGCACACCGCGGCCGAGATCGCCTGCGGCAGCGGATGCAGTTTTAGCGCCACCTCGGTGATGACGCCGAGTGTACCTTCCGCACCAACGAACAGCCGCGTGAGGTCGTAGCCGGCTGCGGATTTGCGGGCGCGCCTGGCGGTGCGGATCACGCGACCGTCGGCCAGCACCACCTCCAGCGCCATGACATTGTCCTTCATGGTGCCGTAGCGCACCGCCATGGTGCCGGAGGCACGGGTGGACGTCATGCCGCCGATCGAGGCGTTCGCGCCGGGATCGATCGGAAAGAAGAGTCCGGTGCCGCGCAGCTCGGCATTGAGCTGCTTGCGGGTGATGCCGGGCTGAACCACGACGTTCATGTCGCTGTCGTGCACGGTCAGCACCTTGTTCATGCGCGCGAAGTCGATGCAGACGCCGCCCGCAACCGCCGACGCATTGCCCTCGAGCGAGGTGCCGGCGCCGAACGGCACGATCGGCATGTTCGCACCGGCGCAGAGCTTGACGATCTCGACGACCTCCTGGGTCGTCTCCGGATAGACGACGATGTCCGGCGGCAGGGCGCGATAATAGGATTCGCTCTGGCCATGCTGATCGAGCACGCCGCGCGCGATGGTCGCGCGCGGACCGATCACGCTCTCGAGGCGCTCAGCCAATGCGGCACTATTCACCCGCGGTCCCATCGTCTCTCCCCGTCGTCCATCCTCGTCGCGGACTGTTGTCGGTCCGTCAATTCGACGTCCGGCTTACGCCGCCCGCGCGTTGCTTGCAGCCTGCTTCAGGCCGAAATCGTAATTGAGGTGATAGTAGGCGGCGTCCACCATGCGACCATCCGGCGCACGGCCGGCCGGGCGGCGCACGAAATCGTGGATCAGGCTGTCCTTGACGCCGAACACCACGTCGGAGTCGAGATATTTGTCGCCGGCCACGAACACATGCGTCACCAGCTGCTCGAAGCCTAGCGCCGAGATCATGAAGTGCACATGCGCGGGCCGCCAGGGATGGCGTCCCTGCGCTTCCAGCATGTCGCCGACCGGGCCGTCATGCGGGATCGGGTAGGCGGCGGGCCTGATCGACCAGAAATGGAAGCGGCCGTTGGCGTCGGTGTGGAAGCGGGCGCGCATCGCGAGATCGCCGATCTCGTCGAGCTGCTGCACGTCGTAATAGCCGTCATTGTCCGAATGCCAGACGTCGACCATTGCGCCCGCGAGCGGCCTGCCGTCGACGGTCGAGACCGAGCCGGTGACGATCATGGGATCGCCTTCCATGGCGCCCGAGATGTCGTCGCCGTTCTCTTTCTCGGGCGCGGCCTGGACGAAGAACGGGCCAAGCACGGTGGTCTCGGTCGCACCTTCCGGCACCGGATGGTTGATGGCGTCGACCAGCATGGAGACGCCGAGCGTGTCCGAGAGCAGGATGAACTCCTGGCGCTTGTCGTCGCACATGTGACCGGTCCGGGTCAGGAAGTCGATGCCGTATTCCCATTCCTTCTGGGTCGGACGCACCTCGCGCACGAAGGCGTGGAGATGACGCACCAGCGCTTCGCTGACCTCTTTGATACGCGGATCGGTTGCGCCCGCGATGCGTTCGAGCACGGCGTCGGTGATGTTGGTCTCGCTGAAATTACGCAAATTCTCCTCCGTCGATCAGAGTTTGGGCTCGCCAAGTTTCGGCTCGTCAAGGCCGGACAGGCGTTCGAGATGCTTGACGGTCGCGATGAAGTCGGTCTCGCCGTCGCCTTGCGCGACCAGCGAGCCGTAGGTCTCACGCACCTGGGCTGCGAGCTGGAGCGGCACGCCGACGGCATGTCCGGCGCCGAGGATGAGGTCGAGATCCTTGGCCATCTGCTTGCAGGAGAAGCTCGAGACGAAGTCGCGGGCTCGAAGCGGCGCCGTCTTGTACTTCACCATGGGGGAGGCGACCGCGCTCTCGTCCAGCACATTCAGGATGTCCTGCCAGCCGATGCCGCCCTTGCGCGCCAGCGCCAGGCTCTCGGCCATCATCGCAGCCGAGACGGCGATCATGAGATTGACCGCGAGCTTTGCGTAGCGTGCTTCCTCGCCCGCGCCGAGATAGGTCTGTGCTCGGGTGAAGCTCGCAAACAGCGGTTTTGCGGTTTCGAAGGCGTCCACGGGCCCCGAGACGAAGCAGCTCAGCGCGCCGGTATGGACGATGCTGGCATTGCCCGAGACCGGCGCGCGCAGATAGGCGATGCCGCGCGCCTGTGCCGCTGCGTCGACTTCAGCGGAGGCTTCGGCGCTGACCGTGCTGGTTTCGATCAGAATAGCCTTCGGCGCCATCACGCCGATCAGGCCCGTCGGCCCGAGCATGACGGCGCGCAAGGCGGTGTCGTCGGGAAGCGATGTGATGATCAAGGGGCGACCGCTGACGGCGTCGGCGGGCGAGCTTGCAACGGCAATCCCTTGCTCGCGCGCCTCGTTGAGCCGCGCCGCGCTCTGGTCGAAGGCGCTGACGGTATAACCGGCCTTGGCGACGAGCTGTGACATCGGCAGTCCCATCTTGCCGATCCCGATGAAGGCGACGTTTTTTGTCGTGTCAGTCATTGTTGTTGTCCGTTGGCCGCTATCTCGCGGCGTGCCCTTGTCGTTCGATGTCCCGCACCAGCCGCTGGCCGGATTGCGCGAGCAGCTCTTTCTTCTGGTCGAGCCCGTCCACCAACAACTTCCCGTTCCGCTTCTTCCAGCGGCCTCCGATCATCACCGACTCGATATTGGCAAGGCTCGTCTGCATCACCACGGTGGCGACGGGATCGTGGACCGGAAACAGATTGAGATCGTCGGCATTGATGACGACGAGATCGGCGAGTTTCCCCGGCGTCAGCGAGCCGATCTGGCCTTCGCGGCCAAGCATGCGCGCGCCTTCGGTGGTGATCCAGCGCAGCGCCTCGCGCGCGGGGATGGTGGTCGTCGCTGGAATGGTGCCCGCGGTCTTGCGCATCTCGGCATTGTCGAGTGCCCGCTGCATCGACAGCGCGACGCGTGCCGCCGAAAAGAGGTCGCCGGGCAGCACGGATTCCAGGTCGATGCCGATGGTGGGACGAACACCGCGCTTGAGCAGCCGTCCGGTGATCGGAAAGCCGTGGCCCTGGATCATTTCGTTCTCCGGCGTCACCGAGAAGGTGACGCCGAGATCGATCAGCTTGTGCAGGAGATCGTCGGGCAGATCGTTGCCATGGACGATATTGACGTGAGGACCGACGAGATCGGCCTCGATCAGCTTCTCCCAGCCGCCAAGCGTCTTCGCCGGGCCGCCGCCCTGATGCATCGAGGCGATCAGGCCGAGCTCACGCGCCATCTGGAAATCATGCAGGGACACGTCGAGTGTCGAATAATGCGGGCCGAGAATGGCAAGCCCGAGCGTGACCAGGCCATTGCGGTCGGCGAGGGCGCCGGCCAGCAACCGCTCGACCTCGCGGCGCGGATGCGGCACCTCAGAGAAATGGGGCTCGCCCGGTTTCGGCTCCGGCTTCGGCGAGCCATGGAAGAAGGCGGCGCGGATGCCGCTCTCGATCAGGCCGCGCACAGCCGCATCAGAGTGAGCCGGCGTCGGATTGTTGTGGCACCAGTCGACCAGCGTGGTGGCACCGCAATTGATCTGGTTCAGCGCGCCGACGAGGGTGGCGACATAGATGTCGTCGGGCGCGAACAGGGTCGCGAGCCCCGCATGCATCCGGCGGAAATATTCGAGCAGGGTCCAGTTCGCGGCGAAGCCGCGCAAGCCCGTCTGCCAGGTGTGCATATGCGCGTTGATGAGCCCGGGGATGACGATGCGTCCGCTTCCGTCGACGATCTCGGCATCAGTGGCGTCAATGCCGGGACGAACGTCGGCGATCCGCCCGCTCTCGATCAGCACGTCGCCGACACGGAGATCGCCGATGCGATTGTCCATGCTGATGATCGTTGCCGATTGGATGAGAGTGCGCCGCATGTCGTTCACGCCGCCGCTTTGGTTGCGACCGGCGGTTCGCCGGCCCAGGCGCGCGCGATCAGGTCGCGGATGGCGTTGCGCTCGAGCGGCCGCGGATTCCAATAGGCATTGGTCACGGCGAGATCGGCCGCCTTGTCGATGCCGCTCTCGGGCATGCCGATGTCGCGCAGCGCCAGCTTTGCGTTCAACCGTCTGGCGAGATCGTACAGTCCCTGCGCCGCATCGGCCGCGTCGATCGCGCGCGCGATCCGCGCCATCGCCTCGGGCACCGCGGGCGCGTTGTAGGCGAGCGCATGCGGCAGCACGATGGTGTGGGTCTCGGCGTGCGGCAGGTCAAAGGTGCCGCCGAGCGTGTGGCAGAGCTTGTGATGCAGCGCCATACCGACGGTGCCGAGGCACACGCCGCACAGCCAGGCGCCGTAAAGTGCATCGCTGCGGGCGGCGCGATCATCGGGCTTCGCCGCAATCGCGGGTAGGGCACGGGCGAGCGCGCGGATGCCTTCTTCGGCCATCAGCGAGGTGACGGGATTGGTGTCGCGCGCGTAGAGCGCTTCGACCGCGTGGGCGATGGCGTTGATGCCGGAGGTCGCGGTGAGGCCGACCGGTAACGTCATGGTCAGGTCGACGTCGTAGATCACGGTCTCGGGCAGCACGGCCACATCGCGCACCGTGGTCTTCAGGCCGTTCTCGGTCTGGCCGAGGATCGGCGTCATCTCCGAGCCGGAATAGGTGGTGGGGATGCAGAGCTGGTTGACGCCGGTGCGCAAGGCCAGTGCCTTGCCCAATCCGGTGGTCGATCCGCCGCCGAGCGCGACCACGCAATCGGCATCGCAAGCCTTCATCGCCGCGATCGCCCGCTCGGTGACGTCGACCGGCGTGTGCATGGTGGCGCCCGCAAAAATGCCGGCATAGAGCGGGCCCAGCGCGGCGCCGAGCTTCGTGCCTTGCGCCTCCTGCTGCGGCGTTGTCAGCACCAGTGCGCGCTTGCCGCCGAGCCGCTCGATCTCCGCCTTGGCTGCAGCCAACGTCCCGCTGCCGAACACGACGCGGCAGGGCAGATTTTCAAAGGTGAACGAACCGATCATGCGCCGGTCTCTTTGATGGGATAATCGACCTGGAAGCGGCCGATCCGCAAGTCGCCAAGCTGCTCGCGCACCCGCAGATGTTCCGGATGGGTGGCGTAAGCTTTGAGGGCCGCGCTGTCGGTAAATTCGGAGACGAGGACCACGTCGCAGGCATAGTCGACATCGCTGATGTCGGCGCCGACCTCGATATGGGTGAGGCCGTCGATCCGGCCCTTGAGGCCCTCGAACAGGGTCTTGACCTTGGTTCGGGCAGCCAGGCGCTCCGCCTGGGTCTCACCGCGCAGCCGCCACATCACGATGTGCTTGATTGGGCCCGACATTTCCCGGAATTCCTCGCCTGTCATCTTGCTTGTTGGGCGCATTTTGCCTTGCAGAAATCGGAAATAAAGGCCAAAAATCGCAAGTCTCTTTTCCGATATGAGGAAGAATGGACCGGCTTCTCCAGCTCGAGGTGTTTTCCAGGACGGCCGAGCTCGGCAGCCTCTCCAAGGCCGCCGAGATCCTGCGGATGTCGAATGCCGCGGCGAGCCGGCACCTGAGCGCGCTGGAGGAGCGGCTTGCAGTCCGGCTGATCGAGCGCAACACGCGCCGGCAATGGCTGACCGAGGCGGGGCAGGAGCTGCTACAGCGATGCAGCACGTTGCTGAACGAGCTTGCGGAGGCCGAGGACGCCGTCTCTGACCGCGCGCTATCGCCCAAGGGCATGCTGCGCGTCACGAGCTCGCTGTCGTTTGCGATGATCTACATGGCACCGATGCTGCCGGCGTTTCGCAAGCTCTACCCGAAGCTCGACGTGCAGATCATCGCCGCCAACCGCTATCCCGATTTCATCGAGGCGGGCATCGACGTTGCGATCCGCACACGGGAGCAGGAGCCGGATTCCAACATCATCATCCGCCGCATCGGACAGATGCGCCGCGTGCTGGCGGCAGCACCGTCCTATCTCGCCGCACACGGCATTCCCGAGCATCCCGCCGATCTCGCGCGCCACGACATGCTGATCTACAACCTCGCCAACGATCCCTATTCGCTGCGGCTCCAGAAAGGCAATGCGGTGCAAACCGTCCGCATCGCGCCGACGCTGGACAGCAATGACGGCCAGGTCATCCGCGGTGCAGCGCTTGCGGGGCTCGGCATCCTGATCCAGCCGCTCTACATCGTGCAGGGCGACATCGGGGCCGGCAAGCTCGTGCCGGTGCTGATGGATTGGGAGCTGCCGCTGCTCACCATGAACGTGGCCTACCAGAACCGCGTCCGGCTGCCGGCCAAGATCAGGGTGTTTTCCGATTTTCTGGTCGATCACATCCGCGCACATTCGGATGCGGGGATCTGGATCGAGACGACGTCGTAATCGCTATTCGGACCGGCCTTGCCCCCGCGTCCGACCGGTGGACGACCGCGACCGCGGAGCCGAGCGCGGTTCCGGCGGAGCAGTGATCCTGATCGCCTCGGTCTCGCGCAGCTCCTTGCGGGCTTTCCGCGCGTTGCGCATCGCGCGCTTGATGAAGGGGTGCTGCGAGTCCTCGGCGAAAAACAGCACGACCTCGCAACAGGGACATTGCCGGGAATAGCCGTCCTGCAACCGTCCCGCGCGATCGCGAAACATGGCCTTGCAGCGCGTGCACTGGATCTGGACGAAGCTCATCGCCGGCAACAATGACAATGGGAAATATGATGTCAGGCTGGGCCCAAATGTCTGAAGAAACATTAAAGACGGCTGGTGATCTGGTCGCACGTCTTGCGGCTCGGCCCGCAATGGAGGCGAAAAGCCTCGGAGCCCGCCGCGATGGGCGGCAGGCTCATTTCGTCTAAATCGTCTAAACGGCCTGGCCGCTATTGCTTGGCAGCCAGCGCGTCGAGGCAGTGATTGAGGTAGGCCGTGCGATCTCTGGGCAGCACCTTATCGAGATCCGCCTTCAGGCCGCATTCGCGCTGACGGATCTGTTCGGCCCGGCGCTTTTCCGCAGCCTCGCGATATTCGGGTGCAACCTTGTCGGGATCGACCAGTGCCTGCGACCGTGCAGGAGCGGCAAGGAGCGCAATCGCGGCGACGAAGAAAATGAGCTGTTTCAAACGAGCCTCCGTAAAAAGGCTCATCCTATCGCTCAGGTTCGTGGCACTCAAACGGGAAGTGGCGCCATGCGGCGGAGGCCGGTCCAAATCCGCGACAGTCGAATGTGACGTCTGTCACAACCCGGACCGCTGGAGCGCAGCGCGCCCGGCCTCTCGCCATCCGTCACTTCGAAACGTGGCTAATCTTGTGTCCGAGGTGGCCGGTCTCGTGATCGCGCCGCAACTGGCTGAGCGAGGTCTCATTGAGCTGATGCAAGACCTCACTCAGTTGGGTCGTGTCCGGATAGCCGGCCGCAAAACCCTTGCCGTAGATCTTGCGCAACGTGCTGACCAGCGTGTTGCCGTGTTTCTTGCTAATCCCGCCATCCTTGTCCCGGTGGCGGCCATCCAGGCCCGGTTCCTTCATGTGTCTCTCCCCGTGCGGCGTCTTCGCGCCTGGAAGAGAGCGTGCTCCCAAACGGGCTGACTAGCAACGGCATGGCGCGCGGGAGGGCGAGGCGGGCTGAATGCACCGCAGCAACGTTGCTTTCGCGCTTCCATCTCGCAGCTGTGAAGCCGTTACAGATTGCTGCGAAGCGATCAGCACATCACATGACAGCGAACGGTTGCTCAATGGAGCTGATGCGATGCGCGCTGCTTTGGCTCTAGGTCTCCTGGTCGTCCTGTGCACATCCGCAAACGCCGCTGCCGTGCACCGCTCCCATGCCCGCAATCCCGCGGTGGACCGTCCCAGCGCGGAGGTGGACCCTCGGGCGCGCTTTGCGGTGCCCGGGTGGAGTGACGAAGCTACCGCGCGGTGGCTGAATAGCGCCTCGTCCAACGTCGGCCGGGGCGGCTAGCTCGGTTTCCAGGCTCTATCTGGTCCGGTCGGCGATCCACAATCCGACAACTCCGCCGACGCAGCTCAACAGCACTCCGGCGTAGGACAGCAGCTCGCCACCCCACAATGCGGGAACAAAGCCGCCGATCGTCGTGCCGATCAACATGGCGAGCCAATAACGCGATTGCACGCCAGTTGCTTTCCGAAGGAGCGCTGAAGGCAGGGCGGCTAGGCGGCCTGTTCCTCAAACGAGGTGTAGACGCGGCCCGCGGGGTCAACGACCTGAACGTCCCAGCAGCCGTCCTCGACGAGCTCCCTGGCCTTCTTGAGAGCGGCGGCGAGTGACGGCCGCTTCAGGTTGACGACGCCCGCCGTGTCGAAACCGCTGATTTCAAACATGCCGCTCCTCCCTGTTTTCCTGAATCCTACACTTTTTATGGGCGTTGTCTGCGGCCTTGTCGCGCTTCGCGGCAGGCTGCCCGGTTCGGCAGAGACACCGTACTCGACCGGGGTGGCTGGGCCTGCCAGGCGACCAAGCCGCTAACGTGGAATTAATCCAAAAAGCCCACAATTTTAGGCAGTTGGAGTTGGGTGCTGCGTAGAGGAGGCGTCGCGAGGACGTTCCGGCGACGGCTTCCTTTTGCCTGAGGTCAATGCACATGACCACGAGTTTGGAAGCGCAAGGCCCCGTCGAACAGCTCGACCCCGCAGCGCTCGCGCTTGCAGCCGCAGCACCTGAACCCGAAACCCCAGAGGCTCCTGTACCGATCAAGCGATCCAGCCGGAAGTCGGTCCTGGCCCTGTCGGTGTGTGCCTTGGCCATCAACGGCGCGGCGGCCATCTATACATCGCCGTACGATGTTCCGTCGCCGAATCTCAGCCGTCTGGCTGAACTGCTTCCGCACCGGGAAGCGTCCCCGCCAAAACCGGATCCGGTTGTCGCTGCCCTGAAGGACATTCAGGCGGCGCAGCAGCAACACACGGCCGCGCTCCAGGAGAGCAATAACTCGTTGCAGCAAAGCGCAGCAATCCAGCAGCAGGATTCAATGGTGCTGCTTTCTTTGCGCCAGAGCATCACGGACGAACGGATCGACGTGAAGAAGGTATCTTCGCAGCTATCCACGCTCATCGCGAAGATCGACTCGCTGCAAAATACGATGACGTCGGATCTCACGTCCTCCATTCGAAGAGCGCATGCCCGCTACGGACTGTCCGCAGCGATGCGCAAAAGGATGGCTCCGCAGCCGAAATCGGTTGGGCCTGTTTCGGTTGGAGGAGCTCCGCTGACTGCGCCGGCTACGGTTGCGGTTCCGGAGAGCTGAAAGGCACGGCGAGCGAAACGCTTGGGACGATGGGTGCGCTGACGTTGCGTCGGTAGACGCGTATCTTTTGCTAGTTGGTAGTCGTGCCGCTCTTGGCCTTGGACGAGTGCTTCACAGCCGGCGTGGCCGACTTCTTCGGCGCGTTATCGCCGCGTGCAGCTCCCCACGGATCGACCGGCTTCTGGTCCGGAACATTGTTGAGGGAGCGTTGATAGGCGCGCTCAGCCCGAGCGTCGTCCGCCTTCTGCGACTCCGTCTTCTCCTTGGGCTGTTCGCCATATTGCGGAACATGGTCCTGCGCCAGCGCGGGGGCGGCGATCAGGGCAAGCATGATTGCGACGGCGATTTTGCGCATCGAGAAGCTCCCGGTTCTGCGGCGAGCATAACATCGCGCCGATCGCGGCATCAATGCAGCGAAGCGGATGATGCGCGCGCCGGATCTTGCTACTGCGCGTCGTGATTGAAGTTGCTTGGTGAGCGCGCTGGGGCTCGAACCCAGGACCCCGTGATTAAAAGTCACGTGCTCTACCGGCTGAGCTACGCGCTCCCATGGCCGCTGATGGCTTGAAAGACATCGCCATCGTGTTCGGACATTCGAGAAGCATGTCTTGCCGCTCCGCTTTAATTCGCGTCGCGAGGAAAACCGGCTGTTTCCGGATCATGCTGTCGGCCCGCGCTGTGTAGGGGGATGGGGCGCTGAGGTCAATAGCAGGGATGGCCGCCGAAACCCGCGGCAGGAGCGGGGATTTTCTTGCCGCTTCCGTTGCTTAGGCTGGGATTTTCAACCGGATTGGCGGCCCGTCATCCACGCCGAACAACAGGACCCCGTCAGTTCGCCTCCCGCCGCACCTCGCTCGGCACCGCTTGCCCCATGCCGGCAGGCGGCGGCAGCGCGACCGGGCGCAGGCCGATCAGCTCGGCGGTGCGGATCGCGCTGTCGCGCCAGAACTGGAACGAGTTGATGCGGCTGAGCTCGAGGATGGCGATGGCGACCGCGGCCAGGAACGGCAGGCTTTGCAGCACCAGAACGCCCGCAAAGATGTAGATCTCGGTGATCTGCCGGAAGCTGTTGGAGGCGATCAGCACGCCGGCGCCGATCAGGAGCAGGGTGCCGATCACGGCCTCCCAGAACGCCTGGAACTCGATCGACATCCTGGACAGGCCGCCCTTGGAGGTGCGCGCGAACGCAATGTGCTCGGTGATCAATCCTTGCGCAACGGCGCGCGACACCGTCCACTGCACGCTCATGGCCGCGATCATGGCGCCCAGCATCTGGCCGGGCTTGATCGCGACGCGCGCGCGGTACATCGACAGGAAGTGCGCGAGCGAGACGACGAAGGCGCCGATGATCGGCAGCGTCAGGATCTTGTCGGGGATGGCGATGTCGGCAAAGGCCACGATCGGCACCCAGACGAGGTTGAGCAGCGCCACGACCACGCCGAGGCTTTCCGCGCCCAGCCAGTTCAGCCAGCCCAGGCCATATTCGCGCTTCTGGTCGGGCGTCAGCCGGCTCTTGCCGGGCAGGAACTGGCGCCAGTGCTTCTTCACGATCTGGAGCCCGCCATAGGCCCAGCGGTGACGCTGCTTCTTGAAGGCCTCGTAGGTGTCGGGGAGCAGCCCCTTGCCGTAGCGGTAATTGGTGTAATGGGTGGTCCAGCCGAGCTCCTGGATCGCAAGGCCGAGATCGCTGTCCTCGCAGATCGTGTCGGACGACCAGCCGCCGGCCATGTCCATCGCGGCGCGGCGGATCAGGCACATCGTGCCGTGCACGATGACGGCGTTGAGCTCGTTGCGCTGGACCATGCCGATGTCGAAGAAGCCGGCATATTCGCCGTTCATGATGTAGTGCATGATCGACAGATCGCCGTCGCGATGCTCCTGCGGCGCCTGCACCAGGCCGACGCGCGGGTCGGCAAAGGCGGGCACGAGGTCCTTCAGCCAGTCGGGCTCGACGACATAGTCGGCATCGAGGATGCCGATGATCTCTGCATCGACGGCGGTGCGGTCCATCGCGATGCGCAACGCGCCGGCCTTGAAGCCCTTCACCTTCTCGGCATTGATGAACTTGAAGCGTTCACCGAGCGCGCGGCAATGGTCCTGGATCGGCTGCCAGAACGCGGGATCCGGCGTGTTGTTGATGATGACGACGCATTCGTAGTTCGGATAGTCGAGCCGCGACAGCGCATCGAGCGTCTGCTTCAGCATCTCGACCGGCTCGAAATACGCAGGGATATGGATCGAGACCTTCGGGTAGTATTTCTCCGGCACGTCGGCGACCGGCTTGCCCTTGGTGAGCAGCCGCTGCGGCGGCCGGCCGAAGGCGACGGCCGCGATCTCGTCGATGCGGGCCATCGCGATGAGGACGAGAGGAACAAGGAGAATCATACCGAGCGTCAGCGCGAAGGCCGATCCGAACAGGAAGTAGTGTCCATTCCAATAGGCGAACACGGTCGCGGCCCAGGCGCCGACACCGTTGGCGGTCGCCGCCAGCAGGAATGCCTGCCTTGCGGTCGGATGCTCCAGCCGCAGGATGGGTAGCGACAAGAGGATGCCGACCAGCAGCGCGATCGTCATCAGCTTCCAATAATCGGGATTCTCGACCGGGCCGGTCCAGGCGAATTTCGGCTCGCGGCTGGCGTTGAGGATGCCCCAGTAAGGGCCGACGCCGCCTTCGAAGAACTTCCAGGGCTGATCGATCGCCTCGACGATGTTGTATTCCATGCCGAGCGCTTCGGCGCGGCTGACGAAATTGCGCAGCGTGAGCGCCTGCTGGAACGCACCGGGGTCGGCGTTGCGCAAGTTATAGCCGGCGCTCGGCCAGCCGAACTCAGCGATCACGATGCGCTTGCCCGGGAACTGATTGCGCAACAGGTTGTAGCGGTCGACAGCCTGATCGACGGCCTGGTCGGAGCGGAAGTTTTCCCAATAGGGCAGGACGTGGGCCGCGATGAAATCGACGTTGGAGCCGAGGTCGGGATTGTCGCGCCAGATGTTCCAGATCTCGCCGGTGGTGACGGGCACGCGGACCGCGCTCTTCACCTTCTTGATCATCTCGATGAGGTCTTCGATCTTCTGCTCGCCGCGGTAGATCACCTCGTTGCCGACGACGACGCCGTTGACGTTGCTGTTCTTGCGGGCGAGCTCGATGGCGGCCTTGATCTCGCGCTCGTTGCGGTCGGGGTCCTTGTCGATCCAGGCGCCGACTGTGACCTTGAGGCCGAACTCGGCGGCGATCGGCGGCACCAGCTCGTTGCCTTCCGTCGCGGAGTAGGACCGGATCGCGCGCGTGATGGTCGAGAGCTTCTTCATGTCCGCGCGAATCTTTTCGGGGTCGACGTTGTTGTCGACGACGTGTCCCGGTTCGAACGGCGTATAGGACAGGCTGGGCAGCAGACCCTTGAAGTCGGGCGCGGGTTCCTTGTCGCGCAGGACTCCCCATAGGCCGGCGTGGAGCACCGACACGAGCAACAGAACGGCGGCGACAACGCGCATCGCGGCTAAACCAAAAGGGGCTGAGATGGCAGGGAAGCGGATCCGACCCCGAGATCCGACCGAGTCCGCGGCAAAAGGAGCATACCTCTGCCGCGCGGTTTCACAACTGTCATGGCCTCATGTCCGGATGAGGGCATGGCCTTTTTCTGAATGCGTGGCAGTGCCAACGACAGCTATCGCCGATCGTTCCTGAACGAAGGCTGAAACGATCGCGGCTATTTTGGGGGCGCGGGCGAGGGGCTGGCCGCAGGCGAGGGGCTCGCGGCCGGCTGCGGCTGCGAATTCCCGGTGGTCGGCGCCGGCGGCTGGGACGCGGCGGCGGCCGCCTGCTGCGGCTGGGACGCCGGATTGATCCAGCAAGCGTGCACACGGCTGTCCAGGGTCTCGGCGACCTTGGGATCGATCTGGGCGCCGAACCGGGTCAGGCAGCGGAACGCGGCCTGGATGTGGCCGCCGGGGCAGCCGAAACGGTCGTAGAGGTCGAGGTGGCGGAACGCGGTATCGAGGTCATCCCGCCACATCAGCCGCACCACGCGCCGGCCGAGCCAGACGCATTCGGGGTTGCCGGCCGGGCCGTTGATGGCCTGGGCGGCCTCGGCGAATTCGTCGGTGCGGCGCTGGTTCTGGGCGGTGGCGTCCTTGGCGGCGTCGGCGGGCTGGGCGGCGGCCTTGCCTTGGTCGGGGGCAGGCGTCCCGCTCTGGGCTGAGGCGCCGTTGAGGCCGACCAGGAGGACCAGGGAGGAGACGGCCAAGGTGGCGGCGAACTGCCGCAGGACCGCATTTCGTAACTCGAACACCCGTCGCCGCATGAATTCCCCAATATCTCAGCTGACCGACCGCGTGGGACGACCTCGCGGACGCTAGCTGATGGCGTCCAAATGGGTCTCCAATGCGGCGGAAAAGTCCCGCAAAATCCCATGACCTGTATTTGGATTTTTGTCCAGCAAAGTCACGATCCTATGGGATGGTCGAACGGCCGCAGGCCAATTCGCCGGGGAGAGGGGAGAGGCCAGCCGCCTCACCCCCTTGGCAGATGGCGTGCGAGCAGGTAATCGACGGGCCCTTCGCGGAGGACGGAACCGATTTCTCTTCGTACGCCACTGGCGCTCCTGCTCGTCTCCCTCTGTGCGATTGCTGCCGTGTGGTGGTGGCTGGCCACGCCGATCACGCTCGCGCGCGCGCCGATCGATCCCAATGACAAGGTCCAATGCGTCTCCTATGCACCGTTCCGCGGCGAGCAGACGCCGCTGAACGAATGGACCCATATCGGGGCCGACCAGATCGAGCAGGATTTGCGCCAGCTCAAGGAGATCACCGACTGCGTCCGCACCTATTCGATCGAGAACGGACTCGACCAGGTGCCGGCGGTGGCGACCAAGGTCGGCGGGCTGAAGGTGATCCAGGGCATCTGGCTCGGCAGCAACCGCGCCAAGAATTTCGCGCAGGCGGCGATTGCCGTGCGTCTCACCAAGGAGTTTCCCGACACCATCTCCGCCCTCGTCGTCGGCAACGAAGTCCTGCTGCGCGGGGAGATGACGACCGCAGATCTCGTCTCCATCATCCGCATCGTGAAGGCGCAGGTCAGCGTGCCCGTCACCTATGCCGATGTCTGGGAATTCTGGCTGAAGAACCGCGAGGTCTATGACGCCGTCGACTTCGTCACGATCCACATCCTGCCCTATTGGGAGGACATGCCGGTGCGCGCGAAATTCGCGGCAAGCCATGTCGAATCGATCCGCGAGCGCATGGCTGTCGCGTTTCCGGGCAAGGAGATCCTGATCGGCGAGACCGGCTGGCCCAGCGAAGGGCGCATGCGCGACGGCGCGCTGCCGTCACGCACCAACCAGGCGCGCGTGGTCTCGGAGATTCTGGCGCTTGCGAAGGCGCAGAAGTTTCGGGTCAATTTGATCGAGGCCTATGACCAGCCGTGGAAGCGGCGGCTCGAAGGCACCGTCGGCGGCTATTGGGGCCTGTTCGATTCCGTCCGTCGCCAGCTCAAATATCCGCCGGGCGAACCGATCTCCAATTTCCCGTACTGGAAATGGTACATGGGCGCCGGCATGGCGCTCAGCGTGCTGGTGTTCGCGGTGGCCGGCATCACGCTGCGGCGCCGCCCTTGGACGCCGCGCTTCTCGGCCTGGCTCGCGGTCGGCATCTCCGCGACATCGGCGGGCACCCTGCTCGGGATTGCCGCCGACAAGATGTATTACGAAAGCTACGGCTGGGGCGGCTGGCTGATGTGGGGCGTGTTGCTGTTGGCCGGCATCCTGTCGCCGATCTTCTGCGCGCAGGCCCTGGTCATCGGCCGCAGCCTGCCGACCTTCCTCGACCTGCTCGGTCCGCGCGAAGAGCGGAAATGGTCGAAGCTCACGGCCGTGCTTGGCCTGACGCTGGCCGTGACCGCCGTGATCGCGGCCGAGACTGCACTCGGCTTCGTGTTCGACCCGCGCTATCGCGACTTCCCCTATGCCTCGCTGACGATGGCGGTGGTGCCGTTCGCGCTCCTGATGCTGAACCGGCCGCAGATCGGCGTGCGTCCGATCGCGGAAGCGGTGTTCGCAGGGGTGCTGGCGCTGTCGGCGGCCTACATGCTCCTCAACGAAGGCCGCGAGAACTGGCAGTCGCTCTGGACCGGCGCGATCTATCTGTTGTTCGCGCTCACGCTGTGGCGGGCGCGGGCCGAGCAAAGCCAAGGATGAGCAGGCCGATCGCGAGCCCCGACAGCACGACGTTGTAGAGCACGATGCCGAGGCCGGCCGCGATCACGCCGAGGGTGAGCAGCACGATCGAAGGCCGCATCAGGTTCAGCGTCGCGACGACCAGCGCGACGATGCCGAAAACGGAATTCTTGAACAATGCGGTCGAGACGGAGCGTGCCTTGCAGGCCATGGTCTGAAGGCCGGCGTCGCACGCGAGCGCGACTTGCGAGAACTCGACCGCGAGATAGCGCACATAGAGCGCGTAGCCGACGGTGACGAATCCGACGACGAGCAGGAACTGCACCTGATAGGGCGTGAGGCGAAAGGGCTTCTTTTTCATCGGGGCAATATGGTCGGGAAGGGGCGGGCAGGCAACGGGGGAGGTGGATTTTCTGGTTCACGCCATCGACAACGGGCAGAAGGCGAGATCCGGATCCGCGGCTCTCATGCGACAGAATTGGCTGCGATATCGACGTTCACTCCCCTTGGGGAAGAGAACCTCGCTGCCTGGTATTGCAGGCGCCCCGGTTCTCGATGACGATTTCACAACAGCAAGTCGCAAGGGCGCACTTCAAAGAGTCGTCATTAAAGAGTCGTCATTGCTTCACCGGTTTCGAGATAGCTCTGAAGTGTGTATTGCCAATCGATTGGTATTGCCGGTGGCTGGTAGCAAATATTGTCCGCAGCTCGACGGCATTCGCACGTTTTGCATCATTTTTACTGTGTTGAACCATATCCCTGCCGATGGCAGGCCATGGTTCGTCGACGGCACCGTTGGGGTGGACGCCTTTTTTCCATTGAGCGGTTGGCTCATAACCTGGCTCCTTCTTGAGGAGCGACGAAAGGAAGGGCGGATCGATCTGGGAGCCTTTTATCTCCGAAGGATTTTCAGAATCGTGCCGCTTTATTATCTGACTATTGGGATTTACGCCGGCGCGGCACTTGCCGTGTACCTCCTGACGGGGAATTCTGCGAAGCTTGACGAGCTTCGAAATGCAGCGCTCTACCTTGTCACCTTCAATTCCGAGTACCGTCCCGACGATGCCGGCGTCATCTTTGGACACGCTTGGACACTGGGTATAGAAGAAAAATTCTACGTCATTTGGCCGTTGATGTTGTTCTTGGCCGGACGGTTCACCGTGGTTGCCGTCGTCGGTGCGTTCATTGTGATTGGCGCGCTGTTCGGTTTGTTCGGAACGTCTGATTATCTCGTTCGGGGGTATTTTGGCCTGGGTGTGGGGGCTGGGATGGCCATCTGGCTCAATAACTCGCCATACGTGACCGTTTTCAGGAATAGGCCGATCGGCTGGATATCACTTGCAATGACGGTGGTGATGTACGCCGGGCTCGTAACGGCGCCAAGCCTCTATTGGCACTTGGGGCTTTCGGCCAGTGTCTCGCTTCTGATTGTGAGTGTCTGGTTTGATCGAGAGCAAGGACTAGCTCGCTTTCTGGCCCGCGCTCCCCTGGTTTGGCTCGGGACGCTGACCTACGCGATCTATCTTTTCCAGACATTGGCCAGCAATCTCGTTCAAGGCCTGCTGCAGAAGCTCCACCTGCACCCTAATTTTCTGACAATCCTTTTGGCGGTATATGCTGTCTCGGTGGCCTTGGCTTGGCTAGCCCACGTGGCAATTGAGCAACCTGCAATCAGCATTGGCCGTCGTCTTGCCACCAAGCGAAAGATTGAGCAGTCGGCCTTAATTCCGGCTCGCCCGGAAGTTTGAATTCGCGCTTGCTGCCTGGTTTCGGCTATCGGCTTCCTTCGTGACGGCATTCAGCTGCTGCCGAAGGCCTTGCCCCGCCTTTCATGTCATACGCTTGGAAGTGAGCGCTCACCGGCGCGGTCGGCGGCGGCATTCACCGTAACGATCCGGATTTGCCGGACCGCCAGCGTCGCCTAAGATTCGACTTGAATCGAAGGCGTGATGACTGATCCGAACAGCAGATCACGTCGTTCAAGAGCGCGACTGCGGGGAAGCGAGCGGGGAATGGCAATGACCGAGGCGTTGCAGATCAATTTCGCGCTTTGGGGCATGATCGTCTGCGCGGCGATCAAGATTAGCCAGCTGATGGCAGCGTTTTAGCCAAAGATCCAACCTACAGCGGCCAGCGCCGCGCGCGAGATGGCGTAGAGCCAGCCGGCCATCGCCACTCCAACGGCCGCCAGATATGCGATCGCGAAGGCGCGTTCGCCTACTCTCGGCTTGCCGGCGCCGAGGTCTTCAGTGGCCATTTCCGTTCCGAGACTTGCTTGCTGCATGGTATCAGACATCTCTCACACTCCGCGTGTGAAGCATGTCATGGGAAGATTGCGCCTGGCCGACAGCAACGCGGAGAACGCGCGGCGGTTGCGTGGCAAAAGCGAGACCGGATTGCCTCAGCGGCTCGTTTTGGCGGGCGTTTCCCAGGGCCGCTTGCCGTCGCTGTCACGATCCCACGCCCGCTTCGATCGATCGTTCTGCTCGTCCGACTTGTCTTTGGCGCGCGCAGCCTTGATTTGATCGCGGACTGAAATATCGGGAACCGTCGACTGGCGATCGATTTGCGCCACGGAGGGCGAAGCGGACATCAAAATTGCGACGAGGAATACCTTCATCGCTGTCGGTAGCACGCGCCAGCCGCTCTGTCCGATTTACTTTTGTCCGCCCTAGCGGCGGAAGAACGACGACAGCGTCGATCCCGCCGACGCCGTCTCCGGCTTGGCCGCTGCGGCAGCCGCCGCCGGCTGTGGCGCGGGCGCCGGCTCCTCGCGCTTAGAGCGCTTGGAGGAATAGCTGCGGCGGTGCTTGTCTTGCTTGGCGTTTGGCACAGGCGCGGTCTCGGCTTGCGGGACGGCATCCTGGTTCTTCTCGACGTTTTTCTCCGATCCTTTGTTGTCCTGCGCCTTTTCCGTGCCGCCGCGGATCGAGAGGCGCTGGCCATCGAACACGGTGGTCTCGCAGTGGCGATCGTTTTCGCTGAGACCCGCGCAGAGCTTTGCGGCGGCAGCGGCATTGACCAGGGGGCCCGCGCCCAGGCGGAGCTGCATGCCGAGGCCGTTACCGCCTTCCTTGATCATAATGATCGGGCGTAGTGCCGCGATCTCCGGATTGGACTTGATCAGGCCGCGCCAGAGCGCGCGCAGGCCGTCGATCGAATTGGCGCCGCCGAGATCGATCGCAAAGCGCGTCTGCTGGACTGCGATCGCAGGAGGCTCGCCCTCGGCCGCTTCCGGCGGTTTGGCCGATGCCGCGGCGACTTCGGTCGGAGCGGTTGTGGGCTCGGGCTTCTTCTCGGCAGCGTCAGGCTGCACCAGTTTCGATGCCGCCGGATCAGGCGGCGCCATGATCGATTTGGACGGCACGAGCGCAATCGTCGGCAGCACGGGCGATGCAGGCGGCGACTGCGGCACGAGTGATGCTGCGGCCGCCGTCTGTTGCGGCGGCCCCGGCTGATCCCTTGCAGCCTCTTTCGAACTGTCCTTCGAACTGTCCTTCAAACTTTCTCTGGACTCCTTCGCCGCACCCGCGCGCGGCTTGTCCATCAGGGATGCCGCCGTCGACGCGACCGGCGCGACATCGGGCGCGGGTGCTGCGGGCTGTGTGGCTGCGACCGTCGCGTCCTGCGGCTTCGATGCGGCGGCCACCGGCTGCGCCGCATTCTGCTTGGCGATGGTGCCGGTGACGGAATCGAGCCCTTGCTCCAGCACGGTGACGCGCGAATAGAGCCGGTCGCGATCGGTGTTCAGCGTCTCGATGGCCGAGGCGAGACGGCGGGCTTCGAGCTGGCTTTCCTTGGTCAGCGTCTGGATCCGGTCGGCCTGGCGCACGAGATCGGCGGAGGCGACCTGCTCGCGCCGCCAGCCGAGCTGGGCCTGGTTGGCCATCACCGCCACGACGACAGCGCCAACGGCGGCCACGCCCCACGAGCCCAGCCGCCACAGCACGCGGCGATCGAAGCTGGTTTCCTCGGCCAAAAGCCCGGAGAACAGCCCGCCGGTCTCCTTGGCGCCGAAGGCATCCGCCAGTGGGTCGGAATCCTTTGCCATGAACGTTTAAGTGCCCAGCCCTGCCTGGCTTCCCCGAATCACTCAGGGAACATTAACAGGAAAACCCACTGGCACTTGAATTCCGGGCGTTTGCGGGGGTAGCAAGGCGAGAGACTCTGGCGACGTCGGCGTGTCGCCCGCCGATGTGATGATGATTCGGCCTTATTTGACAGGATTGCAATGACCGCCCGCTCCAGCCTCACGATCGTGCTCGCCGCCGGCGAAGGCACGCGCATGCGATCGAGTTTGCCAAAGGTGCTGCATCCCGTAGCTTCCCAGACGCTGCTCGCCCATGTGCTCGCCGCAGCACCAAAGGGAACCGGCACGTCGCTCGCCGTCGTGATCGGCCCCGACCATCAGGCGGTCGCGGATGAAGCCAGGCGCATCCGCCCCGACGCGCTCACCTTCGTGCAAGCCGAGCGGCTCGGCACCGCGCATGCGGTGCTGGCAGCTCGCGAGGCGATCGCGCAAGGCGTGGATGATCTCTTGATCGCCTTCGGCGACACGCCGCTGATCTCGGCCGAGACTTTTGCACGGCTGCGCGCGCCGCTCGCCAGGGGCGCTGCGATCGCCGCGCTCGGTTTTCGCGCCGCCGATCCCACCGGCTACGGCCGCTTCATCGTCGAGGGCGACCGGCTGGTCGCAATCCGCGAACAGGCTGACGCCAGCCCTGAAGAGCGCAAGATCAACCTCTGCAATGCCGGCGTGATGGCGATCGACGGGCGCCGCGCGCTCGCGATCCTCGACAAGATCGGCAATGCCAATTCCAAGGGCGAATATTATCTGACCGATGCGGTCGGCATCATCAGCGACAATGGATGGGAGGCCGTGGTGATCGAGACCAGCGAGGACGAGGTGCGCGGCATCAACACCAAGGCGCAGCTTGCGGAAGCCGAGGCCGTCATGCAAGTGCGCTTGCGCAAGGCGGCGATGGAGGCCGGCGTCACGCTGATCGCGCCGGAAACCGTCTATCTCGCTGCCGATACGCTGTTCGGCAAGGACGTCACCATCGAGCCGTTCGTGGTGATCGGCCCGGGCGTGTCGATCGCCGACGGCACCGTGATCCACTCGTTCTCGCATATCGTCGAGACCACGCTCGGCAAGAACGTCTCGATCGGCCCCTATGCGCGCTTAAGGCCCGGCACCTCGCTCGGCGACGGGGCGCGCATCGGCAATTTCGTCGAGACCAAGGCCGCGACGCTGGAGGCCGGCGTCAAGGTCAACCATCTCTCCTACATCGGCGACGCCACCGTCGGCGCCAATTCCAACATCGGCGCCGGCACCATCACCTGCAACTACGATGGCTTCAAGAAGCACAAGACGATCATCGGGCAGGGCGCCTTCGTCGGCACCAACTCGTCGCTGGTCGCGCCGGTGAAGATCGGCAACGGCGCCTATATCGGCTCGGGCTCGGTGATCACGCGCGATGTGCCCGACGACGCCATGGCGTTGGAGCGCAGCCCACAAACCATCAGGGAAGGCGGCGCGGCGCGCTATCGCGAGATGAAGACGGGCGCCAAGAAACCGGAGAAATGAGCGGCGGGGTGTCAGGTCCTCCGGGGTGCCATTAGGCTCGCGCGCTGATGATCGATTTCCTTGCTGGTTTGATCCCTCTGCTCGCCGAGCTTTTCTTCGTGGTTGCGGGACGGTGGGTGCTCAAGCTGTTTGGCGAGGGTGAGCCGCACTATGGCGAGGCCCTCGCAATGGGACTGGTGGTTTGGGGGCTCGTGGTCGTGCTGGCTTTTATTATGCAAATGTGAAGCGGCAACGATTGCGGACTCTACTCGTCGTCTGCGAATTCGGAGAAGATCGCACGCGTCAGGCGCCAGCCGCGCGGCTTGGCGCGCTTGATCGGCTCACCTTCCGGGTGCTTGACGAAGAGCGGCTTGCTTTCCTTGCCGCGCTGGGGCGGCGGCCAATGGGCGAGGTGCGTGCCCGAGGTTTCGCTGGCGCGCAGATACATCGATGACAGACCCTTGCGGTCGGACGTGACTTTCATGGCCTTGATCTCCTGGATGGGAATCGTTGGCCAAACATATTGACAACGAGTTAATGCGCGCGGTTAAAGGCCGGCCACATCGACGCAGGCGAAGCCTGACGTCACCGGATGCTGTCGCAATCCGTCATAATTATTGAGTATCTGGTTCCTTAGGAACTTCGCTAAAAACCGAGCGCGTCGTTTAGGCGATTTTTCGACGATTTGGGGGATATTGATCCGCATGTGCGGGATTGTCGGCATTCTCGGGCGCGAACCGGTTGCAGAGCAATTGGTGGATTCGCTCAAACGTCTCGAATATCGCGGCTATGACTCCGCGGGCGTCGCCACGCTCGAAGGCAAGCATCTGGAGCGCCGCCGCGCCGAGGGCAAGCTGAAGAATCTGGAGGCGCGGCTGCGCGAGAAGCCGCTCAACGGCACGACCGGGATCGGTCACACCCGCTGGGCCACCCACGGCAAGCCGACCGAGAACAACGCCCATCCGCATGCGACCGAGCGTCTTGCCGTCGTCCACAACGGCATCATCGAGAATTTCCGCGAGCTGCGTGAGGAGCTCGAGACCAAAGGCGCGGTGTTCCGCACCGAGACTGACACCGAGATCGTGCTGCATCTCGTCGATGACCTGCTCAGGCGCGGCAACAAGCCCGTCGAAGCGGTGAAGCTGGCGCTGGGGCGGCTGCGCGGCGCCTTCGCACTCGGCTTCATCTTCGCCGGCGACGACGATTTGATGATCGGCGCCCGCAACGGGCCGCCGCTCGCGATCGGCTATGGCGACGGCGAGATGTATCTCGGCTCGGACGCCATCGCGCTCGGCCCGTTCACCGACACGATCAGCTATCTCGAGGATGGCGACTGGGTCGTGCTGACCCGCAAGAGCGCCACCATCTTCGACAAGGACGGCAAGGCCGTCCAGCGCGACAAGATCAAGCACGCCGCCTCGACCTCGCTGGTCGACAAGGCCAATTACCGCCACTTCATGGCCAAGGAGATCCACGAGCAGCCGGAAGTGGTCGGCCATACGCTGGCGCGTTACGTCGACATGGCGACCGAGCGCGTCTCGCTGCCGGTCAAGCTGCCGTTCGACTTCAAGGACATCCAGCGCATCAACATCACGGCCTGCGGCACCGCGAGCTACGCCGGCATCGTCGCAAAATACTGGTTCGAGCGTTTTGCGCGCCTGCCGGTCGAGGTCGATGTCGCCTCCGAATTCCGTTACCGCGAGGCACCGTTGCGCAAGGGCGATCTCGCCATCTTCGTCTCGCAGTCGGGCGAGACCGCCGACACGCTCGCCGCACTGCGCTACGCCAAGGCCGAGGGCGCACATACGATCGCCGTCGTCAACGTGCCGACCTCGACGATCGCGCGCGAAGCTGAGACCGTGCTGCAAACGCTGGCCGGGCCCGAGATCGGCGTCGCCTCGACCAAGGCCTTCACCTGCCAGCTCATGGTGCTGGCAAACCTCGCGATCGCCGCCGGCAAGGCCCGCGGCGAATTGTCCGACGAGGACGAGACCAAGCTCGTCCACGGCCTGGTCGAGATCCCGCGTCTGATGGCGGACGCGCTCACCAGTGAAGTCCAGATCGAAAAGCTCGCGCACAGGATCGCAAAATCCCGCGACGTGCTCTATCTCGGCCGCGGCACCAGCTATCCGCTGGCGCTCGAAGGCGCGCTGAAGCTGAAGGAAATTTCCTACATCCACGCCGAGGGCTACGCCGCCGGCGAGCTCAAGCACGGTCCGATCGCGCTGATCGACGAGACCATGCCGGTCGTCGTTATCGCGCCCTACGACCGGGTGTTCGAGAAAACAGTCTCGAACATGCAGGAGGTTGCAGCCCGCGGCGGCAACATCATCCTGATGACCGATGCCAAGGGCGCGGAGGAGGCGACGGTGAAGTCCCTTGTCACCATCGTCATGCCGGACATGGCGGCGGCGTTCACGCCGATGGTCTATTCCATCCCGGTGCAGCTGCTCGCCTATCATACGGCCGTGGTGATGGGCACCGATGTCGACCAGCCGCGTAATCTCGCGAAATCCGTGACCGTGGAATAGGCAAAAGGGATCAGGCCGCGCTCTTCCAAAACCTGCTAGAAGCCCCTAGCTTGACCGAAGCGACCGACCTGGAACCCGAATGACCACCCGCGACGATGCGCCTGCGCCTCTTGATCCCGCCCCGGAACCACATACCGGCCTGATGGGCCGCTTCCGCAACTATTTCCTGACCGGGCTCATCGTCACCGGTCCGATCGCGATCACGCTGTATCTGGTCTGGTGGTTCGTCACCTGGGTCGACGGCGTGGTGCGGCCGTTCGTGCCGCTGGCCTATCGTCCCGAAACCTATCTGCCCTATGGCGTTCCCGGCTGGGGGCTGATTGTCGCATTCTTCACGCTGACGCTGGTCGGCTTCCTCGCGGCCAACCTGATCGGCCGGACGCTGGTCGATGTCGGCGAGACCTTGCTCGGCCAGATTCCGGCCGTCCGCGCCATCTACCGCGGCCTGAAGCAGGTGTTCGAGACTCTGTTCTCGGGCAAGGGCTCGAGCTTCCGCAAGGTCGGCCTCGTCGAGTTTCCCTCGCCCGGCATGTGGTCGATCGTGCTGATCTCGCAATCGCCGAACGAAGAGGTCTCGCGCAGCCTGCCGGGGCAGGAGGAACATGTCTCGGTGTTTCTGCCGTGCTCGCCGAACCCGACCACGGGCTTCTTCTTCTACGTGCCGAGGAGCAAGATCATCGAGGTCGATCTCACCGCCGAGGATGCCGCGACATTGATCATGTCGGCCGGCGTTGTGCAGCCGGGCGCAGCACCCGACGCGAAGAAGGCCGCTGCGCTCGCCGGCATGGCGAACGCCGCGCGTATCGCCAACGCCTCCACGCTCCAGCCCGAGCCTGCGAAGGTGGAGTAGCGCCATTCCAGTTTGGGATGGCCGCATTCACTCAGGCACGTCGGTCCTCTGCTAGTGTCCCGGCCGAACCGGGCGCGTCGCTCGGAATTCGACCTGGAGTGTCCGATGTCCAAGACGATTGCGATCCTCGCACCCGGCGCCATGGGCAGCGCCGTGGCCCGCCGCCTGAGCGAGAACGGCGCGCGCGTGCTGACCTCGCTGAAGGGGCGGAGCGAAGCGACGCTGAAACGGGCGGCGGATTCCGGCATGGTCGGCGCCGACGATGACGCCATCGCCGAGGCCGACATCATCCTCTCCATCGTGCCGCCCGGCGAAGCTGTGGCGCTCGCCGAGCGCCTGGCCGCGCTGATCGTGAGGCATGCGAAGAAGCCGGTCGTGGTCGATTGCAACGCCGTCAATGTCGACACCGTGCTGCGGATCGAAGAGATCATCGGCTCGGCGCAGGCGCCGTTCGTCGATGGCGGCATCATCGGCTTCCCGCCGCAGCCCGGCGGGAAGAGTCCGGCCTTCTACATGTCGGGCGAGCACGCCAAGGACGTCGCGGTGCTGAAAGATCTGGGGCTCGACGTTCGGATCGTCGCGGGCCCGGTCGGCGCGGCCTCTGCGCTGAAAATGTCCTACGCTGGCATCGTCAAGGGTCTCGCCGGCATCGGCTCGGCCATGGTGGTCGCGGCGACGAAGGCGGGCGCTGCGGATGCACTCCGCGACGAGCTCGCGCTGAGCCAGCCGGCAATCCTGGCGCGGCTCGAGGTCGCGCTGCCCGACATGATTCCGAAGGCGTATCGCTGGGTGGCGGAGATGCATGAGATCGCAGGCTTCCTCGGCCCGGATCATCCCGCAAGCCAGATCTATGAGGGCTTCGCCAAATGGTTCGAGCATCTCGCCGGGGATGCGAAAGGCGAGGCGGTGGATGCGGCGCTGCTGAAGGCATTTGCCGCGAGCATCGCGAAGAAGAAGCCCTGATTTTCGGGCGTTTCGCGCCTGCCGAAACGTCAGTCCGACTGACCTGTGGCGCGCCAGAGATCGCGAACGCGTGAACTGATGTCCTGGCGTCGGGCGGGACGAAGCATGTCCAGCCTTAACGAAGCCGTTCGGTTCCATCAGTGAAACCGATTTGCACCGGCCGCGAAGATTTCTGGAAATTGCCCCCGGCTAGTCTCCACCCCGTTAAAAACGGGGTTGATCATGAACCATTCATTTCGCCAGATCAGTTTCGCCGTCGCTTTTGCTGCGTCCGCTTTGACGCTGCCCAACGCCGCGCATGCCTATACTGCGGAAGCCCAGCAGATGTGCACCGGCGACGCCTTTCGTCTTTGCAGCGCGGAGATTCCGAACATCCCGCGCATCACCGCCTGCATGGTGCAGCACAAGTCCGAGCTCAGCCCGGGATGCCGCGCGGTCATGGACCGTGACTCCGCGCCTCAGCCGGTCAAGACGGGTCCCGACCTGGAGTGAGAGCTTCCAGAAAATCCGCAATGCCCCGGTCGCTTCCCAAACGCACGACCGGGATATTGGAGCCATAGCGAATACGTTCTGCCTCGATCACTGGCGCGCGTTCGGTGTCGTAGCGCCACGCCTCCCGCATCAACTTCCAGTCGAATTGCTCCGGACATCCCTCCGGCAGGTCGGGCCGCGTCGTGTCGCGATCGAAGGCCGACCGCAACAGAATGCGCCACTGGCAGAGCCATCGCGGTCGCTCGATGACGACCAGCGTATCAGCACGCGCAAGCGTGAGGTCGAAGGCAAGCCCGGAGAAGCTGCCGTCGACGACCCAGGCATCGCCCGCGATCGCATCAGTGACGCGGACGCGAAAGCTCGCCGTGTCGGATGCCTTCCAGCCCGGCCGCCAATAGAGCACGTCGAGATGCACCACCGGCAGGTCGAGCTTTCGCCCGAGTTCACGGGCGAGGCTGGGCTTGCCGCTTCCCTGGGAGCCTACGACGATGATCCGGCGCATGCTGCGAGGGTTTCACGAAACCCGCCGCGGCGAAAGTTTGGATTTCAACTTGCCGTTCGAGAGGCGGGATGGCTCAATGCGCGAGGCGTGCAATGGGAGTTCAGATGAGACTGTTGGTGATCGGCGCCGGTGCGCTTGGCGGCTATTACGGCGCTTGCGTCATGCGGGCGGGCGGCGACGTGACCTTTCTCGTCCGCGCGAAGCGGGCCGAGCAATTGCGGCGGAACGGATTGCAGGTCGTGAGCCAGAACGGCGACTTCGCCGTGCAGCCGAAGATCATCCAGGCCAGCGATCTGAAGGCGCCATACGACGTCGTGCTCGTCGGCGTGAAGGCCTACTCGCTCGATGACGCGATGGGCCAGTTTGCCCCTGCGGTCGGCGCCAGCACGATGATCCTGCCGATCCTGAACGGGCTGAAGCATATCGATGCCCTGACCGCGCGATTCGGCGCTGAACACGTCCTGGGTGGACTGGCGAATGTCAGCGCCGGGCTCGATGCGGATGGTCGTGTCATTCAGTTCATGGCCAATCAGACGATTGTCTTCGGCGAGACCGGGGGGCCGTTGAGCGAGCGCGTGCTCGCGCTGGAGAAACTGCTCAATGTCCCCGGCATCGACGTGCGCGCCAGCGAAGCGATCATGCACGACATGTGGGAGAAATTCGTCCAGCTCAGCACGCTTGCCGGCATCACTTGCCTGATGCGCGCCAGCATCGGCGATATCCTGACGGTGCCGAAGGGCGAGGAGCAGATCTTCCGCCTGTTTGGGGAATGCTGCGCCGTCGCGACGGCCTCCGGTTTCGAGCCGAGGGCGCCGTTCATCGCGTTCGACCGGAAGCTATTTACAACGGCGAACTCGCCACTGAAGGCGTCGATGCTGCGGGATATCGAACGTGGTTCGGTTACCGAGGCCGAGCACATCCTGGGCGACATGGCCAATCGCGGCCGTGCGCTCGGCGTTGACACGCCGCTGCTGGATCTCGCCCGGGCGCATGTGGCGGCCTATGAGGTCGGGCGACAAAGGGCGGCGGGCTAACCCGCCCCGATCAGCGGAATCGCCTCGTCCCGCTCGTAGAGATAGAGCAGGCAGCGCAGCGCTTCGCCCCGCTCGCCTTTCAGCTTCGGATCGTCCTTCATGATCCGCAACGCCTCGTCGCGCGCTTGCGTGATGAGCTGGCCGTGGACTTCCGAGCGCGCGATGCGGTAGCCGGGCAGGCCACTCTGGCGCACACCGAGCACGTCGCCTTCGCCGCGCAGCTTCAGGTCCTCCTCGGCGATGCGAAAACCGTCGGTGGTCTCGCGGATCACCTTCAGCCGCGCCTTCGACATCTCGCCGAGCGGTTCTGAATAGAGCAGCAGGCAGGTCGAGGCCTCCGAGCCGCGTCCAATCCGGCCACGCAGCTGGTGCAGCTGGGCAAGGCCAAAGCGTTCGGCGTTCTCGATCACCATGATGGTCGCGGCCGGCACGTCGACGCCGACCTCGACCACGGTGGTTGCGACCAGAAGGCCGATCTCGTGCGCGGCGAACTGGCCCATCACGCGGTCCTTCTCCGTGCCCTTCATCTGGCCGTGGACGAGACCGACGCGGTCGCCGAAACGCTTTTGCAGGCTCTCGAAGCGTTTTGTCGCGTTGGTGAGGTGCTCGGTGCCTTCCGCCTCGGATTCCTCGACCAGCGGGCAGATCCAGTAGACCAGCTTGCCGGACTCGAGCGCGCGGCCGATGCCCTCCATGACCTCGCTGATCCGGCTCATCGGCACCGCACGGGTGTCGATCGGCTGGCGACCGGCGGGCTTTTCGCGCAGCTCGCTGATGTCCATATCGCCGAAATAGGTCAGCACAAGCGTGCGCGGGATGGGTGTGGCGCTCAGCACCAGTACGTCGACGGCTTCGCCCTTGGACGTCAGCGCCAGGCGCTCGCGCACGCCAAAACGGTGCTGCTCGTCGACGATGGCGAGCGCGAGATCGTGGAAGATCACGTCGTCCTGGATCAGCGCATGGGTGCCGACGAGGAGATCAATCTCGCCCTCCGCGAGTTGCTCGATGATCTCGCGCCGCTCCTTGCCTTTCTCGCGGCCGGTGAGGATCGCGACGCGCATGCCGGCCCGCTCGGCGAGGGGGGCAATGGTCTTGATGTGCTGGCGCGCCAGGATTTCGGTCGGCGCCATCAGCGCGGCCTGCTTGCCGACTTCGGCCACGGCGGCGGCGGCGAGCAGCGCCACCACGGTCTTGCCCGAGCCGACGTCGCCCTGAAGAAGCCGCAGCATGCGCACGGGCTGCTTCAGGTCGTCGGCGATGGCCGCGGCGGCGCTGCGCTGGGAGGGCGTGAGCGCATAGGGCAGGGCGTCGATGATCTTGTTGCGTAGATGCCCGTCACCGGCATTGCGCACGCCGGCCGGGCGGCGCAATTGCGCGCGGATCAGCGCGAGCGCCAATTGTCCGGCGAGCAGCTCGTCGAAGGCCAAGCGCGACCAGAACGGCTGGTCGGGCAGGATGTCCGTCATCTCGACCGGCTGATGAACCCGATGCAGCGCTTCCGCAATTGGCGGGAAGTGGCAGCGGCCCAGCACCTCCGGGCTGATCCATTCGGGGAGCGCCGGCAGCTTCTGGAGCGCCTGCGCGATCGCGCGGCGCAGCGAGCCGAGCGCGAGGCCTTCCGTCAATGGATAGACCGGATCGATGCCGGAGAGTTTTGAGATTGCCTCCTCGTCGAGCACGCGGTCGGGATGCACGATCTGCGGGATGCCGTCATACATCTGGAGCGTGCCCGAGACATAGCGCTTCTCGCCGACCGGCAGCAGCTTCTCGACATAGCCGGGCTTGGCGCGGAAGAAGGTCAGCACGACGTCGCCGGTGTCATCACCGGCATAGACCAGATAGGGCGCGCGGGAATTGCGCGGCGGGGGCGGGCGGTGGCGATCGACGGTGACCTCCAGCGTCACCATGGTTCCCTGTGCGGCGTCGCGAATCTTCGGCCGCGCCCGGCGGTCGATCACCTGGCTCGGCAGGTGCAGCAACAGATCGACCAGCCGCGGCGTCTCGTTGCGGCTGAGCAGATATTGCAACAGCTTGTCCTGCTTCGGACCGACGCCGGGGAGCGTGGTCACGGCAGCAAACAGCGGATTGAGCAGGCTGGGGCGCATGGACGCGAATCTAGGATCGTTTCGGCCCGTCATGCCCGGCTTTGTGCCGGGCATCCACGGCTTTTTTCGCCGGGCTCGCGCGGCTGGCTGCCCATGACAAATCGAGGGCTGACATGGCCGATCCGAGTGGCTATATCACCCCCGCCCGGCACGTCCGGGCTTTCGGCGTTTGACTGGAATTGAGACATGACGGGAACGACACGATCGAGCAACGGGCTGGATGACCGCCGCAAGCGGCTCCTGTTCCGCTGTTGGCACCGCGGCACGCGCGAGATGGACTTGATCCTCGGCCGCTTCGCGGATGCCGAGATCGGCAATCTGTCGGATGCTGAGCTGGTCGAACTCGAGACCTTGTTGGAGGTCAACGATCCCGATCTCTATGCCGCCATTACCGGCGACAAGGTGTTGCCGGCCGACGTCACCGGCGCGCTGTTTGCCCGCATCAAGGCGTTTCCGATCGCGGACGGCCAGTCGTGAAGCAGGGGATGAAATCTCCGGCCGAGCTGCTCACGCCCGGCCGCGCGCTGACGCTTGCCAATGTCGCGGAAGGCGCCGAAGGCCTCGTCATCTCCGATCTCGCCCGCGCCATCGCGGCGCGGCCGAAGAAGCCGGCCGTCAGCCTGGCCGTGGTCTGCCGCGACGGCGCGCGGATGCAGCAGCTCGAACGCGCGCTGCAATTCTTCGCGCCCGATCTGCCGGTTTTGATCTTCCCGGCCTGGGACTGCCAGCCCTATGACCGCGTCTCGCCGCATGGCGGCATTCTGGCGCAGCGCCTGACCACGCTGGCGCGGCTTGCCGCGCTCACCGGCAGCGACAAGCCGCTGATCGTGCTGACCACGGTGAACGCAGTCGTGCAGCGCGTGCCCGCGCGCGAGCTCGTCGCGGCGCAGGCGCTCTCGGTTGCACCCGGCAATGTCGTGCCGATGGACACCATCGTCGCCTGGCTCGAGCACAACGGCTACAACCGCTCCTCGACCGTGCGCGAGCCCGGGGAATACGCCGTGCGTGGCGGCATCCTCGATCTGTTCCCGGCCGGCCTCGACCAGCCGGTGCGCTTCGACTTCTTCGGCGACAGCCTGGAATCGATCCGCTCGTTCGATGCCGAGACCCAGCGCACGATGCTCGACATGCGCTCGCTCGATCTGGTGCCGATCTCGGAATTCCAGCTCGTCACCGACACCATCCGCCGCTTCCGCATGGGCTATGTCGCCGAATTCGGCGCGCCCGAGCGCGACGATGCGCTGTACGAGGCCGTCAGCGAAGGCCGCCGCCATCCCGGCATGGAGCACTGGCTGCCGCTGTTCCAGGACCGGATGGACACGCTGTTCGACTATCTGCAAGGCGCGGCCGTCGCGATCGAGCCGCAGGCCGAGGACGCCGTCCGCGAGCGCTTCAAGCAGATCCTCGACTATTACCAGGCCCGCCGCGAGGCGATGGAGCATCCCGGCGGCGGCGCGCTCTACAAGCCGCTGCCGCCGGATAGACTTTATCTGACCGAGGAGGAGTGGGCCAAGCGTCTGGGCGATATCCCGTTGGCCCGGCTGACGCAGTTCTCCGTGCCGGCCGATGGCACCAGCGTCGTTGATGCCGGCGCGCGCAAGGGCCGCGACTTCGCGCCGGAGCGCAACGACACCACCGTCAACGTGTTCGAGTCCGTCGTCAGCCACGTGATGGCGCTCCAGGCGCAGCGCAAGAAGGTGGTGATCGCGTTGTGGAGCGAAGGCTCGCGCGATCGCATGACCTCGATGCTGCGCGACCACAAGCTGACCCACACCACCAGCGTCAACAGCTGGCGGACGGTGCAGGCCACGCCACGCAACGAGACCATGCTCGCCGTGTTGGGCCTCGAGAGCGGTTTCGAGACCGACGAGATCGCGCTGATCAGCGAGCAGGACATTCTGGGCGACCGCCTGGTGCGTCCGCGCAAGGCCAGCCGCAAGCTCGACAATTTCATTTCGGAGGTGACGAGCCTCACCGCCGGCGACATCGTCGTTCATGTCGATCACGGCATCGGCCGCTTCATCGGTCTCCAGACACTGGACGTCGCCGGCGCGCCGCATGACTGCCTCGAGCTGCATTATGCGGCCGAAACAAAACTATTCCTGCCGGTCGAGAACATCGAGCTGCTGTCGCGCTACGGTTCCGACCAGACCACGGTCGAGCTTGACCGTCTGGGTGGCTCCGGCTGGCAGACCCGCAAGGCGAAGCTGAAGAACCGTATCCGCGAGATCGCGGGCGAGCTGATCAAGATCGCGGCCGCGCGCCATCTGCACGAGGCGCCCAAGCTGCCGGTGCAGCAGGGCCTCTATGACGAGTTCTGTGCCCGCTTCCCCTATGACGAGACCGAGGACCAGTTAGGGGCCATCGAATCCACCCTGAAGGATCTCGAGCTCGGCCGTCCCATGGACCGCCTGATCTGCGGCGACGTCGGTTTCGGCAAGACCGAAGTCGCGCTACGCGCGGCGTTCGCCGTCGCGCTCGAAGGCAAGCAGGTCGCGGTGGTGGTGCCGACCACGCTGTTGGCCCGCCAGCACGCAAAGACCTTCACAGAGCGCTTCAAGGGCTTTCCGGTCAACGTGGCGCAGGCCTCGCGCCTGGTCGCGACCAAGGAGCTCAACCTGGTCAAGAAGGGCATCGCCGATGGCTCAGTCGACATTGTCGTCGGCACCCATGCGCTGCTCGGCAAGGCGATCAAATTCCGCGACCTCGGCCTCGTCATCGTCGACGAGGAGCAGCATTTTGGCGTCACCCACAAGGAACGGCTGAAGGCGTTGCGCGCCGAGGTGCACGTGCTGACGCTGTCGGCAACGCCGATCCCGCGCACGCTGCAACTCGCGCTGACAGGTGTCCGCGAGCTCTCGATCATTGCTTCGCCCCCGGTGGATCGACTGGCGGTGCGCACCTTCGTTGCCCCGCACGATCCGCTGATGATCCGTGAGGCGCTGCTGCGCGAGCGCTATCGCGGCGGGCAGGCGTTCTACGTGGTGCCGCGCATCGACGACCTCGCCGAGGTCAAGGACTTCCTCGACAAGAACGTGCCGGAGATGAAGGTCGGCGTCGCGCACGGCCAGATGCCGCCCGCCGTGATCGAGGACATCATGACCGCGTTTTACGACGGCAAGTTCGACATCCTGCTGTCGACCACGATCGTGGAGTCAGGGCTCGACATCCCCAACGCCAATACGCTGATCGTGCATCGCGCCGACATGTTCGGCCTGGCCCAGCTCTACCAGCTGCGCGGTCGCGTCGGCCGTTCAAAATTGCGGGCGTATGCGCTGTTCACGCTGCCGGCGCAGCAGAAGATCACGGCGCAGGCCGAGCGCCGGCTCACCGTGCTGCAATCGCTGGAGACGCTCGGCGCCGGCTTCCAGCTCGCTTCCCACGACCTCGACATCCGCGGCGCCGGCAATCTGCTCGGCGAGGAGCAGTCCGGCCACATCAAGGAGGTCGGCTTCGAGCTCTACCAGTCGATGCTGGAGGAGGCGATCGTCAACCTCAAGGCCGGCGTCTCCGAGCCCGCCGCCGACCGCTGGTCGCCGACCATCACGATCGGCATGCCGGTGCTCATCCCCGAGGATTACGTCAGCGATCTCTCGGTGCGGTTGTCGCTGTACCGGCGGCTCGCCGATCTCGACAGCGAGGAGGAGATCGAGAACTTTGGCGCCGAAATGCGTGACCGCTTTGGCGTGTTGCCGGACGAGGTGCGCTATCTGTTCAAGGTTGCCGCGATCAAGGCGTTCTGCCGCCAGGCCAATGTCGAGAAGATCGATGCCGGCCCGAAGGGCGCCGTCATCACCTTCCGCGACAATTCGTTTGCCCATCCCGACCGCCTGGTGTCGTTCATCCGAAGCTACGGCCAGGCCGCAAAAGTGCGGCCCGACATGAAGGTGGTGTTCCTCCAGGATTGGGAGACTCCGGAGGAGCGGCTAGTCGGCACCACCGAGATCATGCGCCAACTTGCCCAGCTCGCGCGGAGCAAGAAGGCGGCGTAGAAGGAGATGCCGTAGGATGGGCAAAGGCGCGTTCGCGCCGTGCCCACCATCTTTCCTCGATGACGGAAGCGGTGGGCACGCTTCGCTTTGCCCACCCTACGATTCTGCCGCTGGCCAGCAGGTTTCAGCTGTAACCTGAATTACCGACGTCGAAATAGCCGTGCAACGGTGCTTCTCGATAGTGGCTTCTCGCAAGTCGGACCGGGCTGAGGGCTCGATGGGATCGACAGGGAAGCTTCACGAACATGCATGGCTCAGCAGGTCACTTCCGAAAGCAACGTGTTGCCGGCGCACATCCCGGCTCTCCGAAGGCAAAATCGAGTCTGGTGCGCAGGCTGGTTGCGGCCAAGGACGACCCCGCCAAGTGCCGGATTCGGACCTGGCTCGCGGCCCTCGATGATGAGCACCTGTCAGGCCTTGGCTTGACAGCCGGGGACATCGCGATCCTGCGCGGAGCGTGATCCCCTTGAATATCGAGCGCTCATCTCCGGGCTCATTCTGAAAACAGCGGCATTTGGCCACTTGCGGAATGATCAAACGACAGCCATGTTCGGCTCGTGGAGTTTTGGCTGAAAGAGCCTGAGTCCTGTTTGGTGCGAACCGCGACTGGTTACCAGCCGCGGTTTTTTCATACCGCAAGCGGGGCAGCCCGCTGATCGAAGCAGCAGAGGTCGCGAGCGTGTCTATCAATACCGATTCGGGCCAGGAACGCGGCGAGCACGATGACGTCATGTATCCGCAGGTGCTGCCGTTCGTATTGATCCACGTGGGATGCGCCGCGGCGATCTGGTCGGGCGTCTCGTGGCAAGCCGTTGCAATTTGCGCCGCTCTGTATTGGTTGCGCATGTTTGCGATCACTGGCGGCTATCACCGGTACTTCTCGCATCGAGCCTACGCGACGAGCCGGGTGTTCCAGTTCATCCTTGCCTTTCTGGCTCAGAGCAGCGCTCAGAAGAGTGTTCTTTGGTGGGCCGCCAAGCACCGCCATCATCATCTTCACTCGGATACGGCGCAGGACGTGCATTCGCCCCGGCACAAGGGCTTCGTGTACAGCCATGTCGGTTGGATTTTCTATCGGCAGCACGATGGGACTGACCTGGTGAAAGTCGCGGATCTGGCGTCGTATCCCGAGTTGATGTGGCTGCACAGGCTGGAGCTTTTGCCGGCGTTCGTGCTCGCGGGTCTGTGCTTCCTTGCTGCCGGGTGGTCGGGACTGGTGGTCGGATTCCTCTGGAGCACCGTGCTTCTCTATCACGCCACGTTCTGCATCAACTCTCTCGCACATGTTCACGGACGCAAGCGCTATGTGACCGGTGACGATTCCCGCAACAACTGGCTGCTCGCCCTGCTGACGATGGGCGAGGGGTGGCACAACAACCACCACGCCTATCAGGCCAGCGCCAGGCAGGGCTTCCGCTGGTACGAGATTGATCTGACCTATTATGTGTTGGTGATGCTGTCCTGGCTCGGGATTGTCCGGGATCTGAAAATGCCGCCCAGGCAAGTCTTGCGCAACGAGCATCGGTTGGGATCGCGCGTGGTCAGGCAAGCGGCCGAGCAACTCGCCGCCCGCTTCAATCCCGAACACATCGCGCAGGCGATCAGGTCGTCGATCCATGAGACCGAATTGTCGGTCCGGGACACGCTCCATCAGTTGCAGCACCAGGCCGATTTGCGCCTGTCCAGTATGCCGACCCGCGACCAATTGCTGGCTGAAGCGCAGCGCATGTTCGCCAAGACCATCTCACTGGACGACATCGTCGACCGTGCCTACGAACTCTTGCACGACTCTGGCGGCTATCTCCTGGCCGCTCCCGCTCTGGCGACCAGCGCAAAGGCGAATAGTCGCGTTTAGCGCGAGGATTACGACGCCGCGCGCGACGCGTCCGCGGACAGCCGCGCCAGCAGCGACCTTGCCGTATCCGACGATGACAGCGAGTCCACGCTGACGACCGGATCGCTCCGCATCTCGTGCTTGCCATTGGACGTGTGCCGCATCACCGCCGACAGGCGGCGCGCGATCATATGGGCGGTGCGAAAATCGGTCTCGGCGAACACGACGATCACCGAGCCGTCCTTCTGCGCCGCGCCAAAATCCATCTGCCGCATCAGACGGCTGAGGATGCGCGAGGCATCGAGCTGGGCACGGGGATTTGAGGGATCGAAAGCGAAGCGCGCCACCGACAGGCCGCCGCCGCGGGCAAGCGTCTGTTCGACCGCTTTGGCAAAATCGCGGGCGAAGGCTTCGGTCGTGAGCAGGCCACTGCGCGGATCGAGCCAGCCGCCGGCATCGATCGAGCGCAGCGTGCGGCTCAGCTGCGCTTCCATCGCGTGCTGGCGGATCAGCGGCAGCGCGTTGGCCGCGACCTTCGCCGGCTCGCCGGAGATCAGCTCGAGATTGGGCAGGTCGTAGCTCTGCGTGAGCTGGTGCGCGGTGACGACCACCGGCAGGTTGCGGAAGCGCGTATCTTCCGCGAGCACTGTGAGGAAGGCATCGGTGACTCGCGGCGTAAAGCCTTCGGCGAGCACGACGCCGTCGATGTCGCGGGTGTTGAGATGCTTTGCGGCCGCCTCGATCGAGAGCGCGCCGACGACGCCGGTGCGCTCTCCCAGGGTAACCGAGAGCGCGGGATAAGCCGCGCCACGGCCGATCAGCAGCACCATGGCATCGCGCACCGGATCGGTCTCCGGCACCGCGACCTTCGCTTCCGGCAGCCGGCGCAGCACCGTGGCGTGCAGCGTGCGAACGCGCATCGCGGCGCGTAAGCGCGCGATCAGGCGATCGGCATTGCCGCCGCGCGAAGCATAGGGAAGGGCGTTGTGGGGCAGCATGCCCTGCGGGTCCAGCGCGACCAGCGGCAGATAGAGCGGCCGGTCGGCGATTGTCTTGGCGAGCAGCGGCATGTACGGCTCGTGCCCGCCATACATCGCGGCCAGAACCGCGGCGGGCTGCACCTCGCCGACGGCGCGGGCGGCGCTGGCCCAATCGCTGTCGACGATTGGAAAGAGACGGGACTCGTCCAGCGCCGCAATGAAGGCGGGGCGCTCGGCATTGGACACAAACAGGATCGGGCCCGCCTGGGACATCAAACACTCTGATCACGCAATCGATGCTGCGCAATCTAGTTTGGCCGCCTTAATGCAGCGTCAACGAGGGAACCGAAACTGCGCCTAGACCGGCCCGGAGCGGTCGCGAAAAGCCTCGACCATCAGGGGGTTTAGCCCGAGCTCGCTGAGCGCCTCGCGGGCGCGCGCGTTGTCCTGGGCCCGTCCTGCCAGCCGGTGCCCGGAGAGACGGTCGGGCAGCGCGGTCAGAAGCGCGCCCTGGCCGAGCCGGCGCGCCCATTCCTGGAGGTCGTTGGAGAGGAAGCGGTAGCCGCCGACCGCCATGATGCCCGAGGGTGGGGCGGTGATGCAGATCGCGCCGCTGGCACGGTCGATCCGCGCGGCATAGCCGGTGTCGACATAGTCGCGCGGTGGTTGCGCCGTCAGTGTCTCGCCGACCGGTTGCGGCGGGGCGTAGGCCGCGATCGGCACCATCGGTCCGCGCAGGCCGAGCGTGCCCTTCGGGGTCAGCAGGATGTCGCCGGCAATCGAGGAGCCGGATTGCTCGCGCGGCGCGCCGTGCGGCCCCGGCATCACGGTCACCGGCGTGCCGTCCTCGCCGCGGCGGGCGCCGAACAGGCCGGCCTCGCCGAACAGATAGACGTCGGTGAGCGGCGCATGGGGCGCGATCCAGGCATCGCTGGCCGCCACCTGCTCCGGCGCACGCCAGAGGCCGATGACGTTGCGTAAAGTGGGCATCCGCGCCGTGAGATCGGAATCGCCGAGCCGCAGCGCGAGCTGCGCCGGCGCGATCAGCACGTCGCATTCATGCTCGTTGATCTGCTGCTCCAGCACTTCGCTCTCGAAGGGATGATGCAGCGCCAGCGTGCCGCCGCAGAGCAGCCACACCGCGAGCGAGGAGGCGAGGCCCGCAAACGACATCGGCATGAACGCCGCCATCACGGTCGCGCCCTGCTGGATGTCGGCTTCGAGCGACATCGCGAGCCCGCCGGCGATCAGGCTGAAATGCGGCCTCGGCACCGGGCGAAAGCCCTCCGCCGTGACATCGAAGGAGATCATCGCCGCCTTGCGGCCGTCCTGGATCACGGCGCGGGTCGTGCCGGGCGGACGAGCCATCACCTCGTCGAGCGAGCCCATGCCTTCGGGCAGGTCGGGCCCGAAACCGAAGACGTGGCGGATCGAGAAGGCCTCTGCAGCCGCGTGCATCGCGAGATCGGAATAGCTGATGCCGTCGACCTTGCTCATGGTGACGATGGCGCGCGCCGCGGTACGGTTCAGTGCCGCCGTCAGCTCGGCATGCCGCCAGAGCAGCGGCAGCACAGCGACGACGAGGCCGGCGCGATGGGCGGCGAGTACCGTCAGCACGAACTCGACGGTCGCAGGCAGCTGAATCGCGATGACGGAATTGGCCGGCAGCCCTGATTCGACGAAATGCGCCGACAGCGCTTCGATCGCCGTATCGGCTTCGGCATAGGTCATCCGCCGCGGCTGGTGCCCGGTCACGCGCGCCTTGTTGATGGGGTCGAGCAGAGCGAGCGCGTGCGGCTGCCGCGTCAGCGTGCGCTGGAACAGCGTGTCGAGCGTCGGCGATACGGCGGGCTGGTTCACGGCGTCACTTCGATTGGCTGGCTTGAGGCTCACCCTTCGACCACCAGGTCTCCGGCAGATAGCCGGACAGCGCAGTGGTCGATGGTCGTTCTATCCGATTCCAGCGCGCGATCCATTGCTCGGATACGTTAAACAGGGGGATTGTGTAGAAGCCCGCGATCAGGGCCCGGTCGAGCGCCCGCACCGCCGAGACGAAATCCGTATGATCACGGGCCTCGAGCAGGGCTCCGATCATGGCATCGATCGCTGGATCCTTCGCGCCCATGTAGTTGCGGGTGCCTGGATTGTCCGCGGCAGCGCTCCCCCAGTAGAAATATTGCTCATTGCCGGGCGAGAGCGACTGGTCCCAGCGGTTCTGGATCATGTCGAACTCGTAACTGAGCCGGCGCTGGTCGAATTGCACGGGATCGACCGAGCGCACGCTGGGCTCGATGCCGGCGCGCTTGAGGTCGCGCTGGAAGGCGAGCGCGACCCGCTCCTGGTCGCGGGTCGTCACCAGCATCTCGAAGGTGAAGGGCGCTTTCGTCGCGCGGTTGCGCAGCACGGTGCCGTCGAGATCGTAACCAGCCTCCGACAGCAGCTTTAGCGCCGCGCGCAGCGTGTTGCGGTCGCGCCCCGAGCCGTCGGTGACGGGCAGGCGGTAGCTGCCGTCCATGATGTCGGGCGGGATCTGCGCGGCAAAGGGTTTTAACAGCTGGCGCTCGCGCGCATCGGCGGGGCGGGCATAGGCCGAGAGGTCCGAGCCTGCGAAATAGCCGGCGACGCGCGAATAGAGGCCGAAGAAATAGTTGCGGTTGACCAGCTCGAAATCGAACAGCAGCGTCAGCGCCTGACGCACGCGGATGTCGGCGAAGATCGGACGCCTGGTGTTGAACACCAGAAACTCGGACGGCTGCGGCACGCCGAGCTTGATGGTGTCGCGGGTCAATTCGCCGCTCTTGGCGGCCGGAAAATCGTAGCCATCGTGCCAGCGCAACGGCTCGTTCTCGACGCGGAAATCATAGAGGCCACGCTTGAAGGCTTCGAACTGGCCATTGGCTTCGCGAAAATAGTCGAGCCTGACCTCGTCGAAATTGTAGAGCCCGCGATTGAAAGCGAGGTCACGGCCCCAATAGTCGGGATTGCGTGTCAACGTCACGCTGACGCCGGGCTTCACCGCGGTCACCCGGTACGGGCCCGAGCCGACCGGGCCTGTCAGTGTCGTCTCCTCGAAGGTCGCAACGTCAACCGCATGCTTCGGCAGGATCGGCATCAGGCCGAGGATCAGCGGCAGCTCGCGATCATTGGCGCCTGTGAGGTCGAAGCGGACGGTGAGGGGATCCGTCGCCTCGGCCTTCGCGGCCTTGGCGTAATATTGCCGGAGGTTCGGGCGGCCGTGGTCGCGCAGCAGCTGCCAGGAGAACAGCACGTCTTCGGCCGCGACCTGCTTGCCGTCGGAGAAGCGGGCGCGCGGATCGATGCGGAACGTGACATAGCTTCGCGCGTCGTCGGTCTCGACGGTCTTGGCGAGCAGCCCATAGAGCGTGAACGGCTCGTCCTGGCCGCGCGCCAGCAGGCTCTCGACCACGTAGTTGCGGATCGGCTGTACCGCCAATCCCTTCACGATGAACGGATTGAGGCTGTCGAAGGTGCCGAGGATACCCCAGGTCAGCCGGCCACCCTTGGGCGCGTCCGGATTTGTGTAGGGCATGTGAGTGAAATCGGCCGGCATCGCCGGCTTGCCGTGCATCGCGATCGCATGGGCTTCCTCGGCCCGCGCGCCGGCTGCCGACAGCGCGATGGCGAGGAGCAAGGCGAGGCTGCAAAAATGGACGCCGGGGCCCTCGAGCAGGCGCAGGAACATGAACATCTGTACACGCTGATTCGAGGACCGGCGGGGCCTGAATCCTATCACAGGGATTTCACTGAGCCCCCGCCGGGATGCAGTCAAACACGCTTGTTGGCATTGATCTTTCCGTCGGCCACGCTAAGAAGGCACCCAATCGCGCGGGAGCGCCGAGCCCGTCACTTATCTGCCTCAATTGACGGGGAGAGAGCCGCGCCAAGGCGGCTCGGTTCGGCGCTTCGGAGCGGTTCGGGGCACGTCCCGTTCAGAAAGGGTTTTCCGCAATGAATTTCCGTTACTTGGCCGCGTCCGTCCGGCCGCGCGGGCGACTTCTCGCCCTGTTGACGGCGACGGCGTTGGCCGTTCCGTTTGCCGCCGAAGCCCAGACCCCCGCGCCGGCTCCGGGCGCGCCCAAGGCGGCGCCGAAGGCGGCTCCGAAGGCTGCCCCCAAGGCTCCGGCCGCAGCTCCGGCGCCCCAGGCCCAGCAGGCCCCGGCCCAGCAGGGCGCTCCGGCAGCGCAAGGCGGCCAGCCGGCCGATCAGCAGATCCAGCTGATCTACGCGCCCTGGACCAAGTTCTGCCTCAAGGGCCAGGACGCCAATGCCAAGCAGGTCTGCTTCACCGGCAAGGACGGTCGCATCGAATCGGGCCAGCCGGTCATCGCGGCCGTGATCATCGAGCCGGAAGGCGAGCCCAAGAAGATCCTGCGCGTAACGCTGCCGCTCGGCATGCAGCTCGTGCACGGCACCCGCATCATCGTCGACAACAATGCGCCGTTGCAGAGCCCGTACGTGATTTGCTTCCAGAACGGCTGTATGTCCGACTACGAGGCGACGCCCGAACTCATCGCCAACATGAAGAAGGGTCAGAACCTCGTGGTGCAGGCGATCAACGCCAATGGTGCGCCGCTGACCCTGCCGTTGCCGCTCGCCAGCGAATTCCAGAAGGCCTATGACGGTCCGCCGACCGATCCGAAGGTGTTCGAGGAAACCCAGAAGAAGCTCCAGGAAGAGCTTCAGAAGAAGGCGGACGAGCAGCGCAAGAAGCTCGAGCAGCAGGGTGGCGCGCCTGGCGCAGCTCCGACTGGTTCGAAGTAAGCGGTCTCACATCCCGGACAATGAAAAAGGCGCTCGGTTCGAGCGCCTTTTTTGTTGGGCGATCTGTTTACCTCTCCCCGGCGGAGAGAGCTGAACGCTGCGGCGATCGCAAGAGTCTCGTCGCGACTTAGTTCAGCGACGGATTGCGCGGGCGGTAGCCGCCATCCTTGTTCTTGATGAAGATCTCGGCCACCTGCGAATGCCGGATCGGCTCGCCCGACTCGTCAGGCAACAGGTTCTGCTCGGAGACGTAAGCGACGTACTCGGACTCCGCGTTCTCCGCGAGCAGGTGATAGAACGGCTGGTCCTTGTGCGGCCGCACCTCCTCGGGGATCGACAGCCACCACTCCTCGGTGTTGTTGAATTCCGGATCGATGTCGAAAATCACCCCCCGGAACGAGAAGATCCGGTGGCGAACGACCTGTCCGATCTGGAATTTGGCGGTCCGCGCTTTAATCATCCCCCGTCGATAGACCAGGATTGTGGCCGATGCTAGTGCCGACATTTGGAATTAACGTGCGCGTTAGGGGCAGATAGCCCCCAAGCCTTCAGAAAATACTTGATCAATGGTCGATATCCTCAATCTGGCATTACCTTATTTCGGCTTGATATTCGTCGGTTTCGCCTGCGGCAAGGCCAAGTCGCTGCCGGAATCGGGCCTCGCCTGGATGAACTTCTTCCTGCTCTACGTGTCGTTGCCGGCGTTGCTGTTCGCAATCATGTCGAAGACGCCGTTCTCGGAGCTGAACAACCCGCCGTTCCTGGTCGCCACCACGCTGTCGACGATTGCGGCGTTCACCATCGCGCTCGTCGTCGGCAAGCTTCTCGGCAAGCTGACGCTGCGCGAGGCGACGCTTGCGGGCCTCTCCGGCGGCTACGACAATATCGGCTACATGGGACCGGGGCTTGCGCTCGCGGTGCTCGGGCCTAAGGCGGCGGCGCCGACCGCGCTGATCTTCTGCTGCGACAGCATCTTCCTGTTCTCGATCGTGCCGCTTCTGATCGAGCTCTCGGACCGCGATCATCCCTCGCTCGTGCACGCCTTCGGCGTCGTGGCGAAGCAGATCGTGCTCAACCCGCTGATCATGTCGGCCTGCTTTGGCGCGGCTGTCGCGGCACTGCATATCGAACTGCCGGTCGCGCTCGACCGCACCATCACCTTCCTTCAGAACGCAGCCGCGCCGACCGCGCTGTTCGTGCTCGGCGTGACAGTGGCGCTGCGGCCGTTTGATCGCGTGCCATGGGAGGTGCCGGGTGTGATCGCGGTCAAGCTCCTGATCCATCCGCTTGCCTCGTTCGCGCTGATGCTGGCGTTCGGCCCGTTCGCGCAGCCCTGGGCCGCGACCGCCGTGCTGATGGCCTCGCTGCCGCCGGCGCTGAACGTGTTCGTCATCGCCCGGCAGAACGATGCCTGGATCGAGCCTGCCTCCGTTGCCGTGCTGCTCGGGACGTTTGCGTCGGTGGTCACGCTGACCAGCGTGATGTGGTTGCTCCAGGCCGGTCGGCTGGTGTTTCCGTGACGGAGGCGGCTCGTTCTTGCGTCATGGTGCTGCGGCCCGTGCGGCGAGAAAGGCCTGATTCAGGTGTGCACGCATGCGGGTCGATGCCAGCTGAGCGTTGCCCTCGGCAATGGCCTCGATGATCGCAAGGTGCTCGCGGCACCATTCGCGGACGCGCCGGCTGTCGAAATAGCTGCCGAACTCGAGCAGGCGCCGCAACCGGTTCTGGTACTGGATGGCCTGCGCAAAAAAGGCGTTGCCGCAGAACTCGGCGCACATCTCGTGGAATGCGGCATCGGTTTCGAACAATTGCGTGCTGGAGATCGCGGCGATGTCGGGATGCGAGGCGAGATACAAATGTTGCAGCCGCATCCGTTCGATCGCGGCGAGGTCCGGCTTGAACGTCGGCAGCAGAAGGCCTGAGGGCTCGAGCGTCAGTCGAAATTCGTAACTGGCGCGAAGCGAGACGAGGGAGTCGAGCGTCGGCAGGAAGCTCCAGCCATGCCCCTGCTTGCGCGCGATCAGGCCGTCTTCGGCGAGCCGCGCAAGGGTGCGCGCCAGCGCCGTGCGGTCGACATCGTAGCGCCGCGCGACCTCGCTCTGTGTAATGGAGTTCGGAATGCGATGCGCGAGGCGATCGCGGACGAGCCTCGTGTAAAGCTCCTCGTCGATCGTCGAGGGGACTTCGATCTCGATCCGGTGCAGGGATTCGAACGGCTTTCGCAGGAAGAACCCATGGTTCTTCCGCGTCTCCACGATACCGCGGTCGGCCAGCAGATCGAGCGCGGACCTGATCGGCGTCCGCGAGACACCGATCAGGTCCGCAAGCTGCTGCTCGCGCAGATGATGGCCGGGCTCGAGCCTGGCGTTCCGGATGACATCGAGAATCTGATTGGCGAGGCGAAAGCGACTTTGTTGCGTTGACCGCGCCATGAAAGGGGCTCTCGGATCCGTCCTGAAGTACAAATTGTAGTTGCGGATACAATAGCCGCAGGCCGCGATCCGCGCCAAAGCGCCATTGACCAAGCGTTGGTCAGCGAATGCCCGCTGAACAGGCTTGACGTCAAAGGCGGCAAAGATTGTATAATAACCAACAATAGAACAATCAAGTCAGGAGCTGACCGATGTCTCGTTTGCGCCTTGTCTGCGGAGTCCTGTCGCTTGTTCTGTCCGGGCCGGTGCTGGCCGCGGATCTGTCCTCGGTCTCGCTGATCGAGAAGGGCGCGCTAACCTACGGCGTTGCCGGCACCTTTTCGCCGTTTGAATTTCAGAAGGACGGCAAGCTGTCCGGCTTCGACATCGACATGATCGGTCTTTTGACCAAGAAGCTCGGTGTCGAGGCCAAGCCGATGAACATGGAGTTCAAGGGGCTGATCGTCGCGCTGCAAGGCGGTCGCCTCGATCTCATCAACTCCGCCATGTACATCAACGAGCAGCGCGCCGGCCAGGTCGACTTCGTTCCCTATCTGAAGATCGGCACGCTCGTGGTGGTGCAGGCCAGCAATCCCGCCAAGATTACCGGTCGCGACGAGTCCCTCTGCGGCAAGACCATCGCTGTGACGCTCGGCGGCATCCAGGAGAGCTACGCGCGCCAGGACGACCAGCGCTGTCGCGACAAGGGGCTTGCCGCCGTCAACGTGATGACGCTCCCCACGGCGCAGGATTCGGCGCTGACGCTGCGGCAAGGACGGGCGGATGTTGTGTTCAATTCGACGCCGGGCGTGGTTGAGCTGATGGACAAGGTGCCGGGCGTCTACGCCGTAGCCGGCTCGGAGTTCGAGGCCAATACGCAGATTGGCATCGCGGTGCGCAAGGGCGATACTGCCATGAAGTCGGCGGTCGAAGCCGCGCTCAAGGAGATCGTCGCCGACGGCTCCTACAAGAAGCTGATCGAAACCTGGAAATTTCCCGCCTCGGTGTCGCTGTTCGACTAAAGGAACCGGCCGATGTCCATCGAGCTTGTCCTGAAATATCTGACCTCGCCGAACTTCCTGCGCGGCGCGGAGATGACGCTGCTGCTCACGCTCGCCTCGCTGGTCTTCGGCGTTCTGATCGGTCTCGTGCTCGCGCTGATCCAGGAGAGCCAGACGCGGATCGGCACCGTTGTGACGGTCGCCTACCTCTGGCTGTTCCGTGGTACGCCCGTGCTGTTCCAGATCATCTTCATCTACAACGTGCTGCCGTCGTTCGGCATTAAGCTTTCGGCGTTCATATCCGCGGTGCTGGCGCTCTCGCTGAACGAGGGCGCCTATATGGCGGAAATCCTGCGCTCGGGCCTTCAGGCCGTGAAGAAGGGGCAGCGCACCGCCGGTCTCGCGCTCGGCATGACCCGAACCGAGGTGATGCGCCACGTCGTGATTCCCCAGGCCGCGCGGATCGTGCTGCCGCCGATCGGCAACCAGATGATCGGCATGCTGAAGCTCAGCGCGCTCGTCTCTGTGATCGCCGTGGAGGAGCTGCTGCTGGTCGCGAACCAGACGGCGAGCGCCGACTTCCGCTACTTCGAGGCGCTGACCGCGGCCGGCATCTACTATCTCGCGATGACCACGGTCTTCATGGGTCTCCAGATCCTCATGGAAATCGCTCTCGATCCCAAGAAGCGGCGGGGCATGCGCCGGCTTTCGTTGACCGAGCGGATGCTCGGCACATCGAAGATTCTGGCGGTGCGGTAGCGGCATGCAGCACCTCCTCGAGATCGTCGGGATCACCAAGAGTTTTGGCGCGACGCAGGTCCTGAAGACCTGCACGCTGGCAGTCGATCCGTCCGAGACGGTTGTCGTGATCGGTCCGTCGGGGTCCGGCAAGTCGACGCTGCTGCGCTGCGTCAACCTGCTGGAAACGGTCGACAGCGGCGACATCTTCTTCGAAGGCGAGAACATCACGCGCGCCCGGCGTACGGCCCATTTGCTGCGCCGGCAGATCGGCATGGTGTTCCAGAACTTCGAATTGTTCGCCCATCTGTCGGCCGTCGAGAATGTCATGCTCGCACCGGTCAAGATTCTCGGAATCAGCCGCGCCGACGCCCACGACATCGCGGCCGACCTTCTCCTCAAAGTGCAGATCCCCGAGAAGGCGGACGCCTTCCCGGACGAGCTGTCCGGCGGCCAGCAGCAGCGCGTCGCCATTGCGCGCGCGCTCGCGATGCGGCCCAAGCTGATGCTGTACGACGAGCCGACCTCCGCGCTCGATCCGGAAATGATCCGTGAGGTGATCGACGTCATGGCAACGCTCAGTGCCGAAGGCATGACCAGCATCGTGGTCACCCATGAGATGGGATTCGCCCGGCGAGCGGCCGACAGGATCGTGTTCATGGAGCATGGAGAGATCATCGAGAGCGCGCCGAGCGACCGGTTCTTCGGCGGCACGGTCAACGACCGGACGCAGCGCTTTCTCGACCAGATCCTCCACTAAATCCCGATATCCGGAATCTCCCGATGTTCAGTTCTCCCGACGTGCCACGCATGAAGCACGAGCTCGCAAGGCTCGTTGCGATCGACACGCAGAACCCGCCAGGTCGCGAGGCGCCGGCCGCGGATTATCTGCATGAGCTGCTCGCGTCCGAAGGCTTCGACGTGCTGGAGCAGGAGTACAAGCCGGGACGCGTCAATGTCGTCGCTCGGCTCGATAACGGCGCCGGACCGGTTTTCGCCTTCAACACTCATATGGATGTGGTGCCTGCCGGCGAAGGCTGGTCCTCCGATCCGTTTGGCTTGACCGAGAAGGACGGACGGCTCTACGGCCGCGGCGCCTGCGACTGCAAAGGGCCGTTGGTGGCAATGCTGGAGGCCATGCGCATGCTGGCCGGCGATCGCACGGCATGGTCGGGCACGCTGCTTGGCGTGTTCGTCGCGGATGAGGAGATCGCCAGCGAGGGCGCCAGGTTCTACGCCGCGGGGCATCCCAGGATCGACGCGGCCGTGATCGGCGAGCCGACATCGAATGCGGTCTTCTCGGCGCACAAGGGCAGCCTGCGGCCGATCGTGCGGGTGCACGGCGTGTCGGCGCATTCCGGAACGCCGCACCTCGGCGAGAACGCGATCTACCGCGCCGGCGAACTGCTCGGGCTCATTGCCGAGCATCACGACAAGGTGGTCCGTCACCGCAACCATCCGCTGGTCGGGGCGGCCAGCCTCACGGTCACCAGGATCAATGGCGGCCACGCCGACAATGTGCTGCCCGGCGCCTGCGATCTGCTGCTCGATCGCCGGATGGTGCCGGGCGAAGATGAGGATGCGGTCAAGCGCGAGATCGGAGAGCTCCTCGTGGTCGCGCGCGCGCGTTTTGGCCTGCGCGCCGAGATCGTCGACTACAAGGCGACGACGGGCGGGGCGACGGAGACGGCGCCGGACAGTGCGATCGTGCACGCGAGCCTTGCGGCGAGCGGGGCTCATGGTGTGGCCAGGCCGGGTCCATTCGGCTTCCAGGGCGCCTGCGATCTCGTGCATTTCACTGGTGCCGGTGCGCAGGGGACCGTGATCGGCCCCGGCGATCTCGCCGTCGCCCACAAGCCCGACGAGTTCGTGCCCGTCGATGAATTCATCACCGCCAGCCTGATCTATCGCGACGTGGCGAAAGCCATGCTGCGCAACTAGGACCCGCACGCTTGCGCGTTTCACTGCACTTGGCCGATCTGCACTATGGCGGCGGGCTCGTCCTGCACACCGCCTCGTCGGGCAGCATTGCCTCCCTGAAGGAAGTTTACCTGCGGCTCGATGACGGCGAGACGGCCGGAATCGGCGAGGTCAGGGCCAACATCGCCTATCTCAACGGCTATGACGAGAGCACCGTGGTGCAGTCCGTCATCGCCGCAATTCGCGACGTCGACTGGCGCCGCGATCCGCTCGACCTGATCGCGATGATGACGCTCTGGGAGACACCGTACATCGCGCCAGTCCGTACGCTGATTGATTGCGCGTTGCACGATCTCGTCGCGCGCCGGGAGCGCAAGACCGTTGCCGCCTGGCTCGGCGCCACCGCGCAGGATGTGATCTGCAAGACCAACCAGACCCTGTTCTGGTCCTCGTACGAAGACTTCCTCGCCCAGGCGCAGGCCTATGTCGATCGCGGCTACACGGATCTCAAGGTGCGCATCGCCGTCGGAGATTTTGCCGAGGATCTGCGCCGCGTCGCCGCATTGCGGAAGCGTTTCGGCGGGCGAGTGAAGATCGCAGCCGATGCGAACGGACGCTGGAGCCTCGACGAGGCGCTGGCAAAGCTCGACGCGCTCGCTGTGTACGATCTCGTCTATGTCGAGCAGCCGGTGCCGGCCGGCGATTGGGTTGCCGTCGATGAGCTCGCGCGGAGAAGCCCGATTGCGGTGATGCTCGACGAGAGCATCGCCAGCGCGAGCGATGTCGCACGGATATGTGCCTATGAGGGGCGGGTGTTTGCGCATCTCAAGCTGGTGAAGCTCGGCGGCATTGCGCCGACGGTCGCGGCCGCACGGAAGCTGTCTCAGGCCGGCGTGCCCTTCATGATCGGCCAGATGAACGAAGGAGCCGCGGCCACCGCGGCGGCACTGCACGTCGCCTGCGCGACCATGCCTGCATTCGCCGAACTCTACGGGGCCGACGGACTCATCGATGATCCGGCCTCGGGCATCTCCTACACCGCCGGGGCAGTCCAAGCGGAACGCGCCCCTGGCCTTGGCGTCGAGTTCGACGCCGCCACCACCAAGCTTATCGGAGACTACAGATATGACTAGCGCCAGCGTGCAGCAGGGCTCTGAATCGGCATTTCCGAAGCATGAGTATGATGGACGGGTCGCGCGTGCGCGCGCGCTGCTCGCCAAGGCCGGCATCGACGTCATGGTCGTCACTGGTCCCGAGAACATCTTCTACCTCACCGGACAGCAGACGCCGGGTTACTACACCTTCCAGGCGCTGGTCCTGCCGGTCGACGGCGAGCCGGCCTTCGTCGTCCGGCAGCTCGAATATTTCAACTTCATCGCAAACACCTTCATTGCCAATGCGCAGGTCTACCAGGACGGCGACCAGCCGGTGAATTTCCTGGTGAACGTCATCAAGGATCGCGGCTGGGCGTCGCAGCGCATCGCGATCGACAAGCGCGGCTGGTTCTTACCGGTCGCAACTTACGAAGCGCTCCAGGACAAGCTTGGGACGGTCCACGACGGGGCAGGGATCATCGAGCAACTCCGCATCGTCAAGTCGGCGGCCGAGCTGGAGAAAATCACCACGGCCGCGTCCTATGTTGAGGCCGGCATGCGCGCAGGCCTTGCGGCGGTGAAGTCTGGTGCGAGCGAAAACGATCTCGTCTCCGCCATGGTGGGAACGTCGATCGCCGCGGGCTCCGAATATGTCGGCATGGAGCCGCTGGTCTCCGTCGGCCGCCGTAGCGGCGTGCCGCACGGCACCTGGCGGCGCGGGCGAATCGGAGCCGACGATCCCGCGTTCCTGGAGATGGCCGCGAGCCACGATCGCTACCACGCCGCGCTGATGCGCAGCGCCTGGATTGGCGCCATGCCGCAGCGCGCGATCGACATGGAGAAGACCTGTCAGGAGGGGCTTTCCGCGGCGCTCGAAGCGATCAAGCCGGGTGCGCCCTGCGAGGCGCCGCACCTGGCCTGTCAGCGGATCATCGATCGCGCCGGCTATACCGAGAACTTCAAGAAGCGCGTCGGCTACAGCATCGGTATCGCCTTCGCGCCCGATTGGGGCGAGGGCGGCGTGCTCAGCCTGTACACGGGCGTGACCACCGAATTGCGCCCGGGCATGACGTTCCATCTCCCGGTCGCAATGCGGGATTTCGGCCAGTTCACCGTCGGCGTCAGCGAGACGGTCATCGTCACCGAAACAGGTTGCCGGCCACTCAGCGCCATTGCCCGCTCCATCCTGCGGGTGGCCGGCTGATGGGATAGAAAATGATGTTTAAACAATAGCTTGGAGCGACATGATGTTGTGTCGCTCCAGGTTCCGCCAAGCTAGCGCCGCCAGGTCGGCGTCAGCCCCTCGCGCATCGCCAAACGCCTGAGCGGGCCGATTGCGCCGAGCAGATGCATGCCGACGGCGCGGACCGGCTGGAGCGGCAGGAAATCGTTGAGCAGGGAACGGTTGGCGATGTCGATCACAAAGGTCCGGCTCAAAATGTCCGGACGCCGCGCCCGGTCGTAGCGGTTCAGCACCTCGCTCGCGCCGGGATCCTCGCCCGACGCGATGGCCTCGCCCGCAAGCCTCGCGATATCGGCGGCATCCCGCAGGCCGAGATTGAGGCCCTGGGCGCCAATCGGGGGAACCACATGGGCGGCTTCGCCAACCAGCGCGATGCGGTCGCGGGCAAAGGACGCCGGCCGCTCGATCGCCAGCGGAAACAGGTTGCGGCCGGGCTCGACCGTCATCCGTCCAAGAATGGAATGCGACTGTTTCTCGATCGCGGCAGACAGTTCCTCGTCGCTCGAGCCGCGGAGCCGCTCGGCCTCCGCGGGCGCCGAAACCCAGACGACGCTGGAGCGATTGCCGGGCAGGGGCACGAACACGCAGGGGCCATGTGGCGTGTGGAACTCGGTCGAGACGTTGCGATGCGGCCGCGCGTGGCTGACATTGAAGGTCAGCGCCGTCTGCGTCAGCTCGCGCCGCGTCACCGCAATGCCGGCGGCCTCCCGGCACAGCGAATGCCGGCCGTCGGCCCCGACCACGAGCCGGGCCGTCAGAAACTGTCCCGACGCCGTGCGGATCGCGACATCGTCGGCCTCGACGACGACGTTCTCGGCCTCGTCGTCGAACCGGACGAGATTGGCGAAGTCGGCCGCGCGCGCCTCCAGCGCCAGCATCAGCGAGCGGTTGTCGATGTTGTAGCCGAAGGCTTCGAGGCCGATCTCGTGGCAGGCGAAGCGGACCTCCGGCGCGCGGAACAGCCGGCCGGTGTCGTCGACGAGGCGCATCACCTCGAGCGCGGCCGCCTTGTCCTTGCAGCGCGGCCAGACGTCGAGGCTTTCCAGGAGCTCGACGGAGGCCCCGAGCAGCGCGGTGGTCCGATTGTCGGCATAGGGCAGGCGTCGCGCCACCAGCGCGGTTCGTGCGCCGGCCTGGGCAAGCGCAATGGCCGCCGCAAGGCCTGCCGGTCCGCCACCAATGATGGCTGCGTCAAAGAGTGTCGATGCGTCTGTCATGGAACGACAATTAACGCCGCAATGGCGGATGTGCAAACCGGCCTCGTTCTGGTAGCAGAAGCCATGGACAGCCAAGGGGATTCCCTCAAGCCGACGCCCGCGATCCGCGCCGCGGCCTTCTCGGTGCACATCTTCACCGCGTTCGGTGCCGCGCTCGCACTGCTCGCGATGCTGGAGGCCGTGCGCGAGCACTGGGCGGCGATGTTTCAATGGCTGGGCGTCGCCCTGATCATCGATGCGATCGACGGTCCGATCGCGCGCCGGCTCGACGTCAAGAACGTGCAGCCGAACTGGTCGGGCGACGTGCTCGATCTCGTGGTCGATTTCGTCACCTATGTGTTCGTGCCGGCCTATGCGATCGTGGCGAGCGGCCTGCTGCTGCCGGTGGCGGCGCCCCTGCTCGGCATCGCCATCATCGTCACCAGCGCATTATATTTCGCCGATCTGCGCATGAAGGCCGACGACAATCATTTTCGCGGTTTTCCAGCGCTGTGGAATGCAGCGGCGTTCTATTTGTTCCTGCTGCACTGGCCGCCGCTGTCGTCGACGCTGCTGGTCGCGGCCCTGGTCGTGCTGACCTTCGTGCCGTTCCATGTGCTGCATCCGGTCCGCGTCGTGCGGCTGCGCTGGCTCACGATGTCGCTGATCGTAATCGGGGCGGTGCTCGCACTCTACGCGCTGGAGATGGATTTTCGCGTCGGCACCGGCGTGACGGTTGCGCTCTGCGCGATCGCGCTGTGGATCGCCTTCAGCGACGCATTGATCCGCTTTGCCAGATCCTTCGCATGATGCATTTGGTGACCAGCCCCGAGGCCTGGGCCGCGCTTCTCACCCTGACCTCGCTCGAGATCGTGCTCGGCATCGACAACGTCATCTTCCTGTCGGTGATCGTCTCGCGCATCCCCGAGAAGCAGGCGCATCGGGCTCGCCAGATCGGGTTGGCGCTGGCGCTGGTCTTCCGCATCGTCCTGCTCAGCCTTCTGGTCTGGCTGATCGGCCTGACCGCGCCGGTGTTTTCGTTCAAGAGCTACGACTTCTCCTGGCGCGACCTGATCCTGATCGGCGGCGGCCTGTTCCTGATCGCGAAGGCGACGCACGAGATCCATGCCGAGGTCGACGCCGACGATGACGCGGGCGATGGCAAGTCGGCGCGCGGCGCCTTCTTCTGGGTGATCGCCCAGATCGTGGTCATCGACATCGTGTTCTCGCTGGACTCGATCATCACCGCGATCGGCATGGCGCAGGACATCGAGATCATGATCGCGGCCGTCGTGATCGCCTGCCTGATCATGTACATTTCGTCCGGACCGGTGGCGCGATTCGTCGCCGAGCATCTGACCACCAAAATGCTGGCGCTGGCGTTCCTGGTGCTGATCGGCGTCGCGCTGGTTGCGGATGGATTCAAATTCCACATTCCGCGCGGCTATATCTATTTCGCAATTGCGTTCTCAGCGGCGGTGGAATTCTTCAACGTGCTGGCCAAGCGCAACCGCAGGAAAGCCGCCAAGCCGTCAGTTTAGCCGTTCCAATCTGCGTTGAGTTGACAAGGCGGGCGCGATGTCTTTCGCTCAGCCGCGAAGAGACCGAGAGGAGCTCAGGCGATGACCAAAGCCGTCCGTGTGCACAAGGTCGGAGGCCCCGAGGCGCTGGTCTATGAGAGCGTCGAGGTGCCGGCACCTGGCCCCGGCGAGGTGCGCATCCGCCAGCATGCGGTCGGGCTCAACTTCATCGACGTGTATTACCGCACCGGCCTCTACAAGGCGCCGGGGCTGCCCTTCATCGCCGGCAACGAGGCCTCGGGCGAGGTCGTGGCGGTCGGGCCGGGCGTGACGAATTTCCATCCCGGCGACCGCGTCGCCTATTACCACAATCTCGGCGCGTACACGAGCGAGCGCAACATCCCCTGGGAGAAGCTGGTCAAGCTGCCCGACCACATCACCCACGAGCAGGGCGCCGTGCTGATGCTCAAGGGCCTGACCGTCTGGTACCTCCTGCACAAGACCTTCAAGGTCGAGCCGCATCATCGGGTGCTGATCCACGCCGCCGCCGGCGGCATCGGCCTGCTCGCCTGCCAATGGGCGCGGGCGCTCGGGGCCCATGTCATCGGCACGGTCGGCTCGCGCGCCAAGGCCGAGCTTGCGGAAGCGAACGGTTGCGATCACGTCGTCCTGTACAATGAGGAAGACTTCGTCGCGCGCGTCAAGCAGATCAGCCGCAACGAGGGCTGCGACGTCGTCTATGACGGCGTCGGCAAGGCGACCTTCCCGGGCTCGCTATCCTGCCTGAAGCCGCGCGGCATGTTCGTCTCCTTCGGCAACGCCTCGGGTCCCGTGCCGCCGTTCTCGATCGCCGAGCTCAACAATCATGGCTCGCTGTTTGCGACGCGGCCGAAACTGAACGACTATATCGGCACGCGCGCGGAGCTGCTGGAAGGCGCCGATACGCTGTTCGCCGCCGTCATCAACGGCAAGCTGCACGTGCCGATCAACCACGCCTACGCGCTGAAGGACGCCGCGAAGGCGCATATCGATCTGGAGAGCCGGAATACGACGGGGGCGTCGATCTTGAAGCCGTAGCCCCTCCGTCACTGCGAGCGAAGCGAAGCAATCCAGAAATCCGTCCGCGGAAGCAGTCTGGATTGCTTCGTCGCAAGGGCTCCTCGCAATGACGAGCCTTCACGCCACTCGCCGTGCCGCGCCGGCCTTGGTCAAGATCCCGTCGAGACAATCGATCATCTCGGCGATCTCTCCCTTCGTCACATTCAGCGCCGGCATGAAGCGCAGCGTGTCGAGTTGCGGTGCGTTCAAGAGCACGCCGGCCTCGAACGCCTGCGCGACGATGCCGGGCGCGATCGGCAGTCTGAGATCGAGCGCCAGCAGCAGGCCGCGGCCGCGCACGCCGCCGAGGCCATGCCTTGCGGAGATCTTCTGCAGCGCGCTTTCGAGCAGGAGGCCCGTCTCGGCGACCGCCTTCAGGAAGTCGGGCTTGCCGACCTCCTCAAGCACCGCAAGCCCGGCCGCGCACATGATCGGGTTGCCGTTGAACGTGCCGCCCTGGTCGCCGTGCTCGAAACAGGAGGCGCGTTCGGTCGCAAGCAGGGCCGCGAGCGGCACGCCGCCGCCGATGCCCTTGCCGAGCGTCATGATATCCGGCGCGATGCCAGCGTGCTCGTGGTGGAAGAGCTTTCCGGTCCGGCCCATGCCGGTCTGGATCTCGTCGAACATGAGCAGCAGGCCATGCGCCTGGGTCAGCGCGCGCAGCTCCTTCAGGAACTGATCGGTCGCCGGCCACACGCCGGACTCGCCCTGGATCGGCTCGAGCATCACTGCGACGGTGTTGTCATTGATCAGCGTCTCGACCGAGACGATGTCGTTGAGCTTCGCCTTCTTGAAGCCCGCGACCTTCGGCTCGAACAGTGGCTCGAACGCCTTCTTGCCCGAGGCCGACATGGTCGCGAGCGTCCGGCCGTGGAAGCCGCCCTCGAACGTGATGATCTCGAACGCGCCGCCCTTGTTGAGGCTGCCATATTTGCGCGCGAGCTTGATCGCGCCCTCATTGGCCTCCGCGCCGGAATTGGCAAAGAACACCTGGTCGAACGCACTGTTCTCGACAAGCGACTGCGCCAGCTTCAGGCTCGGCTCGTTGTAGAAGGCCGGGCTCGGCGTCAGCAGCCGCTTGGCCTGCGCCGACAACGCGTCGGCGATCGCAGGCGGCGAGTGGCCGAGGCAGTTGACGGCCCAGCCCTGCACGAAATCGAGATAGCGCTTGCGCCTGTCGTCCCAGAGATAGGAGCCGGCGCCGCGGACGAACACGGCCCTGGGCCGTGCGGTGATGTCCATCAGCGCGTCATACGGATGGGTGGCGTCGGTCATGTCGAACTCCTCTGGAGGCGGGTGAAAAAGACGCGCGAAAAGCAGAAAGGCCGCACTTTGCGGGTGCGGCCTTCTCGAAAACTCTGCTGAAATCAGGAGATCAGCGGCGTCGTCGGACATGGCGCAACCCATCATCGTCGCGGGAGCGACGACGCATGGCTTGGCGCAGATGGGTCCGAGAGTTGATCATGGGCGGGTCCCTACAGCCGAATGGCAGGGCTTGTCAAGCGGGCGCTCACTGAACGCCATAGGGCGCGAACGTATCGGCGATGCCGGCGTTGATCGCTTTCGCCGCCGCGACGTCGCGTTCGGCACCGTCTGCATCGCCCTTCTTCCGTTTCGCGAGCCCGCGGCCGTAGAGCGCGCTGTCGAGCTCGGGCTTTGCGCCGAGCGCTGCGTCGTAATCCGCGATCGCCGCGTCGAGATTGCCGAACTTGAGATGGACGAGGCCGCGGCTGTCCAGCGTATAGGGATCGTTCGGGCGCATTTTGAGCGCCTGCTCGCAATCGGCCAGTGCCTCCGGCAAATGACCGAGGATCGCATGCGTCATGCAACGCGCGTTGAACACGCCGGAATAGCTCGCATTGGCCTTGATCGATCGATCGTAGTCTGCGAGCGCGCGGGCGTAATCGTGGTCGTCGAAATACATGTTGGCGCGCGCATAGGCGTCGCGGTCGTTGCTCGGATTGAGCTCGATCGATCTGGCAAAATCGGCCAGCGCACGGGCGCGGTCGCCCTTGTCGCGGAAGATGCGGGCGCGGTTGCCATAGGCCGGGCCATAAGTGGGATCGAGCTTGATCGACATGTCGAGATCGGCGAGCGCGCGCTCGGCCTCTTGATGCTCGCGTAGCGCCGTGCCGCGGTTGAAATAGGCCAGTGCAAATTTCGGATCGAGCTTGATCGCCCGGTCGTAGTCCACCATCGCATGCGCGTAGTCGTTCTTCGCGATGAGGGAGTTGCCGCGGTTGTTGTGGTAGAGCGCATCGCCCGGCTCGAGCCGGATCGCGCGCGTGTAGTCGGCGATGGCGTGGTCGCGATCGCCGAGATCGTCATAGGCGATGCCGCGATTGTACCAGGCGCTGGCATCGTTCGGGTCGAGGTCGACGGCGCGGTTGAGATCGGCCACGGCACGTTCAGGGTCGCCTTTACGCCGGTAGATTTCGCCGCGGTTGGCAAGCGCGGCCGCATTGGACGGATTGGCCTTCAGGATGGCCGTGCAGCCGTCCATGCGCTGGTCGTCACTGACCTTGCCAGTGCCGAAGCACCATTGGCGTGCCTGCGCAGCCGACGGGGATTGCGCAAGGGCGGGAAACGTCAGCAGGGTCACGACAAGGCTGATCGCACCCATCCCGGCCCAAATACCTGGTTTGCGATTGTGTTCCATCCTGCCGCACCGAAACCATCATGCCTCTAGCGCGTTTGTGATCGGGAGATGCCGATTGGTTCGAACCGGACACTGGACCGGTGAGACCCAAGGGGTGCGGGACCAACCAGACAGTCTTTTACCTTGTCCGATACGCCTTACCCGATCGACCTCGACAGCATTCGCGGCGCGTTTCCGCCGGGCATCGAGGCGCCACCTTTGCTGCTCGATTTTGCCGGCTGGCTGAACGGGCGCCCCTGGGGCAGCGTCGGCTGCTTTTCGCTGCAAGGCCAGTTCTCCGATCAGGCCCCGATCTTCGACGGCAGTCCCTTGCGCGACCGCTTCGCACTGTTCATGCGCCTGCCGGACGGCTCGGCCGTCGGTGGCTGGTACGGCGCCGGTCTCGACCGCGACGATCCTCCGATCGTGGGCCTGGGGTCGGAAGGCGACTATGAGCTGCTGGCGCCGAGCCTCGACGCGCTGCTTTCGAAACTGACATCGCAGCAATTCGACAAGGCCTGGCACGATCTGTTGCCCGACGACGAGGTCGAGTGCCACACCGTCGCGCTGGCCGAGTGGCTCGCTGGACGGCCGGTCGCCGAGAAACCGGCGCCCGAGGAAGCGTCATCGGAGGTTCCCGATTTCCGCGGCTTCGTCGAGAAATGGAGCCGGGACCGCGAGGATTTCTGGGCCAATCACCGCATGATGGCCGAGCTCGGCTGGCGCCTCGCCGCGCATCTCCCCAAGGGCAAGAACGCCTGGGACAAGACCCGCTTCGAGGTCGCAATCGTCGGCACCCAGTACCAGGCGCGCGTCCTGACGCGCGGGCCGCAACCGTTCGAGGAGGCTGCCTCGATCGAATCCCTGCTGCGCGAACTGCGCGAGGAGATGTGGCGTGCGCAGCGCGAGCTAGGGCTGTGGTCCGCGATGAGCTTTGGGCTCTACGCCGACGGCCGGGTCATGCCGAACTTCGACTACAATACGCGCCCGACCATCGATGGCGAGCCGGCGCTGCTGGCTGAGGCCAAGGCCGATCTCGCCCGCGCCCCGCGGCCGGAGCGTTGGGTGCCGAAATGGCTGACGTGAACGAAAGAGCGTGATGAACTCCCGTTTGCAGCCGGAGAACTCGGCATCCACCTCTCCCGTAGGGAGAGGTCGGATCGCATCGGAGATGCGGTCCGGGTGAGGGGTTACTGTCTCACTGAACGGCTGCGGCCCCTCACCCGGATTGCTTCGCAATCCGACCTCTCCCCGACGGGGAGAGGTGAGCACCTCCAGCCGGACTTGATTCACCACGCACGCGCCGCTCAGAACCCCGCGACGCTGCCGTGCAGATCGTATTGATCCGCGCGCTCGATCTTCGCGGCGACGATCTCGCCGACGCGCAACGGGCGGCGGCTCGTCAGATAAACCGCACCGTCGATCTCCGGTGCATCGGCCTTTGAGCGGCCCTTGGCGACGGTTGGCCCGACCTCGTCGATGATGATCTGCTGGCGCGTGCCGACCTTGCGCTTCAGCCTGCGCGCCGAGATTTTCTGCTGGCGCGCCATCAGCGCGTTATAGCGCTCCTGCTTGATCTCTTCCGGCACCGGATTTGCGATCGCATTCGACGTCGCGCCGGCGACGGGCTCGTATTTGAAGCAGCCGAGGCGGTCGATCTCGGCCTCATCGAGCCAGTCGAGCAGATAGGCGAAGTCGGCATCGGTCTCGCCGGGGAAGCCGACGATGAAGGTCGAACGCAAAGCGAGGTCAGGACATTCCTCGCGCCAGCGCTTGATCCGCGCCAGCGTCTTGTCCTGAGCTGCCGGGCGCTTCATCGCCTTCAGCACCTCGGGGCTTGCATGCTGGAACGGGATGTCGAGATAGGGCAGCACCTTGCCCTCGTTCATCAGCGCGATGACCTCGTCGACATGCGGGTAGGGATAGACATATTGCAGCCGGACCCAGGCGCCGAGTTCGCCGAGCTCGCGCGCGAGATCCAAAAACTTGGCGCGGACCTGGCGATCCTTCCACGGGCTCTCGGCATATTTGAGATCGACACCATAGGCCGAGGTGTCCTGCGAGATGACCAGCAGCTCCTTGACGCCGGCGTCGACCAGGCGCTCGGCTTCGCGCAGCACGTCATTGGCCGGACGCGAGACCAGATCGCCGCGCAGCTTCGGGATGATGCAGAAGGTGCAGCGATTGTTGCAGCCTTCGGAGATCTTCAGATACGCATAGTGCCGCGGCGTCAGCTTGATGCCCTGCGGCGGCACCAGGTCGAGATGCGGATTATGCGCCGGCGGCAGCGCGCGATGCACGGCATCGAGCACGCTCTCATATTGCTGCGGGCCGGTGATGGAAAGCACGCCGGGATAGGCCTGTTCGATTTGCTCGGGTTCCGCACCCATGCAGCCGGTCACGATCACCTTGCCGTTCTCGGCCATGGCCTCGCCGATCGCCGAGAGCGATTCCTGCTTGGCGCTGTCGAGGAAGCCACACGTGTTAACGATGACGATGTCGGCCCCGTCATGTCTGCGGGCGAGCTCATAGCCCTCCGCGCGCAGGCGCGTGATGATGCGCTCGGAATCCACCAATGCCTTGGGACACCCGAGTGACGTGAATGATATGCGCGGCGCTTTATCCATGTAATCGCCTGGAACCTGGATCTGAATTGTTCGGATATGCGCTTCAACTAATTGAACCGATGGCAAAATTCAATGACTAACGTGTGCGGCGCGATGCTAAAGCCGTATTCCCGTATTTGAGGCGATCGGCCAGCAATTCGGAAGGGTATGGACTAACCGAGGGCTCGTGACGTGGAAGCTCGTTCCGTTCGAGCAACTGGACGAGCCGAGACGAATTGCTCGAACTTGCACTTTTTAGTTGTCATTCTGTGTTGCTTGATTCCACGGAGCTTACCTGTGATGCGCCGTTTCATCTCCGGCATGGCTTTCGTTATCGTTTTCTATGGCGCGATGTTTCCGGCGCGGGCAGAAGTCGACAAGATCATTCATGTCTGCGATCGGCAAGAACGATTGTGTCCGGAATTCAGGCCACGCGTGAAAGCACCTGATGGGTGGGCGAGGGACGAGGCCGCGAGTCTCAAGTACGGCGCCTCGATGTTCGTGCCCAACGGGAAAAAATTCGGTAGCTCAGAAGCAATCATCTATGCCGAAGGCCGCTACAACAAGGATCGGACCGAATTGGTTCAATGGGTAGCAGCCAGCGATCGGGATTGGGCGACGACATCCGGCAAGAATGCCAAGATCACCACGCTTCCCTCGGTCAACCCCAAGGTCATTATCAACCGCTACGATAGTCCGTCCCTGAAGGACCAGCCGATTGAGGTGATCGCGCATTACGCCGATCTCGACAAGGACGGCAATTCCTACGTCGTGCGGCTGGCGGTCTCCGGCCTCAACGAGACGGCAGTGCTGGCTGCCGTGCCACTTCTCGACAAGATGATCGTTGGCGCGAAGATTCCGTGAGCGCATAAGCTCGGATGTTCGTTCCGGGTCCACGACCGATAAGGCGCCGATTGACCACCTGAGTTTTCCTTCGCATCCAAAGTCGAAATCTCGGTTTAACGAGTACACGCCAGCCCTGGGGGCGTTTCTTGGGAGTGGGCGGCTCAAAGATTTGCACTCGTTGTCTCAGGACCACCCGAGCGACATGAAGCTGACCTTGGGCGCAGCCGTCTGATCTTTTTCTGATCTGCCTGATTGATTAGCTGCAGCTAGTCCCAATTGCCCATAATTACAACCCTTTGCATGGCCTTCCGCCGTGCTATGGATGAATCGCCGGACGTGAGTGAGCTATGAGCGCCGAACAGTCGCCCAAAATCGTGATTGTCGACGAAAGCCCGATCCGGGCCGCAATCCTGGAAGAAGGGCTGCGGGAGGCCGGCTTCACCCAGGTGGTCCACATCCGCGAGATGCAGAGCCTCTTGGCTCGGATTTACGCCGTTGACCCCGACATCATCCTGATCGATCTCGAAAACCCCAGCCGCGACGTGCTGGAGGCGATGTTCCAGGTCAGCCGTGCCGTGAAGCGGCCGATCGCGATGTTCGTCGACCAGAGCGATTCAGCCTCGATCCAGGCCTCCGTCGAGGCCGGCGTGTCCGCCTACATCGTCGATGGGCTGAAGAAGGAGCGCATCAAGCCGATCCTCGATCTCTGCGTGTCCCGCTTCAACGCCTTTGCAAAACTCCAGGAAGAGCTGGAGCGCACCAAGTCGCAGCTCGAGGACCGCAAGATCATCGAGAAGGCCAAGGGCATCCTGATGCGGGTCAAGGGCCTCAACGAGGACGAGGCTTATGTGCTGCTGCGCTCCACCGCCATGCGCGAGAAGAAGAAAATCGGCGAGATCGCCCAGTCGATCATCACCGCGTCGGAGATGCTGAAATGAGTGGACCGCTCCGCATCGGGTTCATCCCGCTGGTCGATGCCGCCGCCCTGATCGTTGCCGTCGACAAGGGATTTGCTGCCGCCGAAGGGCTCGAGGTCGAGCTGGTGCGCGAGGTGTCGTGGTCCAACGTCCGCGACAAGCTCAATATCGGCCTGTTCGACGCCGCGCATCTGCTTGCGCCGGTGGCCATTGCGTCCTCGCTCGGGCTCGGCCACGTCAAGGTGCCGATCGTCGCCCCCTTCAACCTCGGCATCAACGGCAACGCCATCACGGTGTCGCCGGCGCTGCTGTCCGCGCTGATGGAGGAGATCGACGGCGATCGCTTTGATCCGATGGCGACGGCAAAAGCGCTGGCGCGCGTCGTCGCCAAGCGCCGCAAGGCAGGTGCCGAGCCGCTGACCTTCGGCATGACCTTCCCGTTCTCGACCCACAATTACCAGCTGCGGTTCTGGATGGCGGCGGCCGGCGTCGATCCGGACGAGGACGTGCGCCTCGTCGTGCTGCCGCCGCCCTTCATGGTCGACAGTCTCAAGAGCGGCCATGTCGATGCGTTCTGCGTCGGCGCGCCCTGGAACTCGATCGCCGTCGATCTCGGCGTCGGCCACATCCTGCATTTCGTCTCCGACATTCTCGTGCATGCAGCAGAGAAGGTTCTGGCCATCCGCCAGAGCTGGGCCGACAAGAACCCGGACGTGGTCGCAGCCCTGGTGCGCGCAGCCGAGAAGGCCGCCGATTTTATCGAGCACCCCGAAAACCGCACCGAGGCGGCGCGCATCCTGGCACAGCCCGAGCGGATCGGCGTCGACGCCGAAGTCATCCAGCGCACCCTCGACGGGCGCCTCAAGATCTCGCCCGACGGCACGTTCCGCGAGAGCGACCGCTATTTATTGGTGGGTCGCGAAGGAGCGGGGCGGCCGGACCCGGTCCAGGCCGCCTGGCTTTATGCGCAGATGGTGCGCTGGGGACAGGCGCCGCTGACGCCCGATGGCGTCAAGACGGCGATGGCCGTGTTCAGGCCCGACCTCTATGAGGCCGCCCTGGGACATCGACGGCCCGTCGAGGCGCCTGCGCCATTTGGCGCCTTTGCCGGCCCGGCCTTCGATCCCACCGATATCAGCGGGCACCTCGAAGCCTTCGAGGTCGGCCGCTGGAAGGCTTGATTCGATCCTGCATCGTTTTTGGGCGTATCGAGTCATCGTCTAAATTTTGAGCCGACTGCTCGAATTTCGTGAAAACTCCGGGACCGGGATTATCCGGGCTCGGATGTAATCTGTTGAAATTACAAAACGTTTTATTTCGTCGAAGCTGGCACGCAACTTGTATGTTGCAGTGCGGCCAGCTTGTCACAGGTGCCTGCTGAGCCAAGTCCCACAGCAACGAAGCTGATTGGACCGTCGGGTAGCAGAGCAGGCTCCAGGGCCAGCCGAGTTCCCCGCGGGTCGTATCCCATTCCCTCCCCACCCCAGGTGGCCGCAGGAGCTTCGTTACCGACCATGAAAATCGAACCGGTTTCAGTCGACTTTACCGAGGAGCAGAAGCGCTACCTCGAAGGCTTCACGACCGGTCTGCAAATCAGCAAGGTTGGTCGCGGCTTTGGCGGCGGCGGCGGCGGCAAGGCGAGTGCCGAGCCGACCGGTCCGGACGCCCTGCACATCAAGGCGCAGGACAGGGTCATCGCGTCCGGCAAGAAGCTCGCCGACCAGGAGAAGTTCAAGCGCGACGAGCATCCCTTCGATGCCTATCCGCGGCTACGCCAGCAGGCGCTCGACAACGCGCCGCCGAGTCCGGCCGACAATTTTCGCTGGCGCTATTACGGCATCTTCTACGTCGCGCCGACGCAGGATTCCTACATGTGCCGCCTGCGCATCCCGAACGGCATCATGAAGCACTGGCAGCTGTCGGGCCTTGCCGATCTCGCCGACGATCTCTGCGGTCCCTACAGCCACGTCACCACGCGCGCCAACCTCCAGCTGCGCGAGCTTCCGCCGAAGAACGCGATCAAGCTGATCGAGGGCATCCAGGATCTCGGCCTGTGCTCGCGCGGCTCCGGTGCCGACAACATTCGCAACGTCACGGGAACGCCGACCGCCGGCATTGATCCGCAGGAGCTGATCGACACGCGGCCGTTCGCCCGCGAGTGGCACTATCACATCCTCAACGACCGCTCGCTCTACGGCCTGCCGCGCAAGTTCAACGTCGCCTTCGATGGTGCCGGCAAGATCGCGGTGCTGGAGGAGACCAACGACATCGCCTTTACCGCGTATGAGGTGAAGGACGGGTTCGGAGTCGAGCCCGGGGTCTGGTTCCGTCTCGGCCTCGGCGGCATCACCGGGCACAGGGATTTTGCGAAATATTCCGGCATCATCGTCAAGCCGGAGCAGGCGACCGCCGTCGCCGACGCCATCGTGCGCGCGTTCATCGAGCACGGCGATCGCACCAACCGCAACAAGGCGCGGCTGAAATACGTGCTCGACACGATGGGCCATGACGGATTCCTCAAGCTCGTCGAAGAACGGCTGAAGACGTCGTTCACGCGCGTGCCGGAGGAGGCGTTCGCGCCGCGGCCCGCGTCGGATCGCATGGCGCATATCGGCGTGCACAAGCAGAAGCAGGATGGATTGAACTGGCTCGGCGTGTCGCTGACGCTCGGCAAGATCACCTCTGACCAGATGCGCGGCCTTGCCAAGGTGGCGCGGGATCTCGGCGACGGCGAGATCCGGCTGACCGTCTGGCAGAACCTCTTGATCCCGGGCGTGCGCGACGAGAACGTCGAGCTTGCCGTTGCCGCGATCAAGCAGATCGACCTTGCGGTCGAGGCCTCGCATATCCGGGCCGGCCTGATTGCCTGCACCGGCAATGCCGGCTGCCGTTTCGCCGCCTCCAACACCAAGCGCAACGCCGCCGAGATCGGCGACTGGTGCGAACCGCGCGTTGCCATGGACAAGCCGGTCAACATCCACGTCACCGGCTGCCACCATTCCTGCGCGCAGCACTACATCAGCGACATCGGCCTGATCGGCGCGCGCGTGCCGGTCAATGAGGAGGATACGGTCGAGGGCTATCACCTCTTCACCGGCGGCGGCTTCGGACCCGACGCCGATGTCGGGCAGGAGGTCTATCACGACCTCAAGGCCGAGGACGCGCCGAAGACGGTCGAGGGATTGCTTAAGGCCTATCTCGCCCATCGCTCATCCGCCGACGAAACCTTCCTCGCCTTCGCGCGCCGCCATGATGGCGAAACGCTGCGCAAGCTTGCCGATGCACAGGTGTCCGCATGAACCAGATCACCCCTCCACCGAAACTCGACATCATCCCCGCCAGCGCGCCGTTCTCCGACGCGCAGCGCTCCTGGCTGAACGGCTTCTTTGCCGGGCTGCTGTCGCCTGACGTGGCTACGCCCTTGTCGACAGAGCAGGGCGCCGCCGTCATGGGCGGAGCCGGTGACGGCGACGACGGTGAGGCGCCTTGGCACGACCAGACCATGCCGATCGCGGACCGGATGAAGCTTGCGGAGGGACGCCCGGTGCGCCGTAAGATGATGGCGGCGATGGCGCAGCAGGATTGCGGCCAGTGCGGCTACAATTGCAACGACTATTCCGAGGCCATCGCAGGCCGCAGCGAAGCGCGGCTCAATTTGTGCGTCCCCGGCGGCAAGGAAACCGCGCGGATGCTGAAGTCGCTCTACGAGGAGCTCGACAAGGCACCGGCGGCCAAAACAACTGACAAGGCGGATGCGGTGGCAGCACCGGCCGTGACGGTGACGATCGCGGAGCCCGGCCGCTCCCGCGACAATCCGGTCGCGGCGACCTTCCTGTCGCGGCGCCTGCTCAACAAGGGCGCCTCGGAGAAGGAGACCTACCACATCGAGTTCGATCTTTCCGAGAGCAAGCTCGATTACGTCGTCGGTGACAGCTTTGGCGTGTTCCCGCGCAACGAGCTCGGCCTCGTCGACCAGATCATCGCGCTGCTCGGCGCCTCCCACACCACCAAGGTCAACAACAAGACGCTGCGTGAGGTGCTGATCGACGACGTCTCGCTGTCGCCGGCCCCCGACTCGCTGTTCGAGCTGATTTCCTTCATCACCGGTGGCGCGCAGCGCGAGAAGGCACGGGCGCTGGCGCAGGGCGAGGATCCCGATGGTGATGCCGCAACGCTGGACGTGATGGCGACGCTTCAGAAGTTTTCCGGCACGCGGCCGCATCCCGAGGCCTTTGTCGAGGCGCTGGAGCCGCTCCAGCCGCGGCTCTATTCGATCTCCTCGTCGCACAATGCGACGCCCGGAAAATTATCGTTGACCGTCGATTCCGTGCGCTACGTCATCGGCAAGCGCAAGCGGCTCGGCGTCGCCTCGACCTTCCTCGGCGAGCGCATCAATGATGGCGAGAAGCTCAAGGTCTATGTGCAGAAGGCACACGGCTTCGGCCTGCCGCAGGATCCGAAGACGCCGGTCATCATGATCGGCCCCGGCACCGGCATCGCGCCGTTCCGCGCCTTCCTGCTCGATCGCAAGGCGACCGGCGCGCCCGGCAAGAACTGGCTGTTCTTCGGCCACCAGCGCAGCGATTGCGATTTCTTCTACCAGGACGAACTCAACGCGATGAAGACGTCAGGGCAGTTGACGCGGCTGTCGCTGGCCTGGTCGCGCGATGGCGAGAAGAAGTTTTACGTGCAGGACCGCATGCGTGAGGTCGGCCGCGAATTGTGGACCTGGCTCGCCGAGGGCGCGCATCTCTACATCTGCGGCGATGCCAAGCGCATGGCCAAGGACGTCGAGCGTGCGCTGGTCGACATTGTCGCGCAGTTCGGCGCGCGCTCGACGGATGAGGCCGTGAGTTTCGTCGCGGAGCTGAAGAAGACCGGCAGATTCCAGGCTGACGTGTACTAAGGCGCTATCCGATCGGGATGAATCGCCGGCGCCGCGCACGGCGCGGGCAGCAGCGTTCTACTGTGCATGGGGTTGTTTTCGCTGTTTGAGTTGGATGGAACCGGTTCCATTTGGCTTGGACTTTAACGAATAGCATTCCTGGAACCCGCATGTTCCGAGAATTTTAGCCTGCGAAGAGAGCCTTGAAGGGGCTTCCATCGCTATTTGCGCGACAGTCTTACAGCCGTCGCGTTTGCTCGTTCATAATCCCTCGCATGGTGCGTTGGAAATCGACCATCCGGGAATTGTCGGCGGAAGCCAGGCTGCACTTCTATGCGCGATCGCTCTCGCGCAGGACCGGGGCGAGCGCGCCCCACATCGGCCTCTACGGCGCCTGCGCGCTGATCGCAGTGCTCGTCATCAGCACGCTCTCGGCGCACCCGTTCTGATCACGCCCCGCGCTTGAATGGCGCGACCTCGATGCCCGCATCCTTCAGCGCCTGACGCAGGCTGCGCGCGATCTCGACCGCGCCATGCGTGTCGCCGTGGATGCACACCGTGTCCGTACGCATCTTGATGACCTTGCCGGTGACCGAGACCACCGCGCCGTCCTGCACCATGCGCACCACGCGGTCGGCGATCGCCTTGGCATCGTGCAGCACTGCACCGGGCTTCTTGCGCGAGACGAGGTTGCCGTCGTTCTCATAGGCGCGGTCGGCGAACACCTCGTGCACCATCGGCAGATTGGCTTCTTCGCCGGCCTTCACCAGCTTCGAATTGGCGAGCACGACGAAGATCAGGCTGGGGTCGACCGCCCTGATGCCGGCGGCGATCGCCTTCGCCGTCATGTCGTCCTCGCATGCGACGTTGGAGAGCGCGCCATGCGCCTTCACATGCGTCACCTTGTGGCCGGCCGCGGTCGCGATCGCCTGCAATGCGCCGATCTGGTAGGCGACCAGGTTCTCGATCTCCGAGGCCTTCAGGCCGGCGATCGGATGCCGGCCAAAGCCATGCAGATCGCGATAGCCGGGGTGTGCGCCGACCGACACGCCGCGCGCTTTCGCCAGTTCCACAGTCCGCCGCATGATGTCGGGATCGCCGGCATGGAAGCCGCAGGCGACATTAACCGAACTTGCGAGCTCGATCATCGCCGCGTCGTTGCCCATTTCCCACGCGCCAAAACCTTCGCCGAGGTCGCAATTGAGATCGATCGTCGTCATGGTTGCTCTCCGCCTCTGGTCGTCTTGTCGTCTATGGCTCTGCCGCCACCTGCCACGTCCCGGAATCCACGGCGCTCACCGCATAGCCGGCGACATTGGCATCGCTGAGCGCCTCGATATTGAGTTCGACGATGTCGGACGAGCGCAAGCGATCGGGCAGGGTGCGGATCAGTTGCGCGAACTTCCTCGCCTCATCCTGCGCTTCCACCATGGTGACCTGCTTGAAGCGGAACGCCGTGCCCGCCGAAGTCTGTGCCAGACGGCCGACATCGGCCGTGATCACGGTTGCGATCTTCGGGTAACCGCCGGAGGTGCCGCGGTCCATCATCAGCGCGATCGGAGCGCCGTTGCCGGGCACCTGGATGCTGCCGTTGACGGTGCCGTCGGAGACGATGTTGTGGCCGTGCAGATGCTTGATCGCGGGGCCATCGAGCCGGTAGCCCATGCGGTCGGAGGTCGCCGAGATCTTCCATTCGCTGTCGAGAAAGAGTGCCTTGTTGGCATCGTCGAACTCGTCGTCCTGCGGGCCCAGCAGGACGCGGATCGGACCGGCCACGGGCTTGGGCAGCTCGATGCGGAGCTCCGGCGCGCCGCTCGCGGGATCAACCGCGAACTCGTCGCCGGCCTGGAGCGGGCGCGGATAGGGGCTGCCGAGCCCCGCGCGGGCATTCACCGCGAGGCTGCCGAACACCTCTTCGCCCTTGATGGCGCCTTCGATCGCGAGATAGGTGAAGGCGCCGCCGCGGGCAAAGCCGAGCGTCAGCGTCTCGCCGTCCTTCAGCGTGACGGATGTGTCGATCGCGACCGGCCGGCCCGCGATGTCGGCATTGCGCGGTGCGCCGGAAATCGCGACGCGCACGGCGCCGTCGCGGGCGGTGAGGGTTGCGCCGAACGGGCCGATCTCGACAGCGGCTGCGAGCGGGGCATTGCCGACGAGCGTGTTCGCGGCCGCGAGCGACAGCCGGTCCATCGCGCCGCTGACGGTCAGGCCATAGCGCTGCGCGCCGAAGCGGCCGCCGTCCTGGACGGAGCTCGCAGGGCCAATGCTGGCAACGACGAGCCGGCTCATGCATCCACCTGCTCGGCGATGATCTCGCCGGCCTCGGCAGCGCGGTCCTGCTCCTCAAAGGTCTTGTGGTCGATGGCGAAAAACGTCACGCGATCACCGGGTTCGGTGAGGAAGGTCGGATTCCGGTGGAGCTGATAGGTCCGCACCGGCGTGCGGCCAAGCAGGTGCCAGCCGCTCGGTGCGGCCAGGCACTGGATGCCCGCCTGGATGCCGCCGATCGAGATCGTTCCGGCAGGCGTGAACAGCCGGGGCGACTGCCGCCGTGACATGTGCAGGGACTTGTCGAGACCGCTGAGATAGGACCAGCCCGGCGTGAAGCCGATCATGGCAACGCGATAGTCGCCACTGGCGTGGCGAGCAACGATGTCGTCCGGTGTGGTGTTCAGCGCCTTCGCGACCTCCTCGAGGTCGATGCCGTGCTCGCCGCCATAGGCGACGGGAATACGCCAGCGCCGCGCCTTGGTGGCCGGCGGCAGCGGCCGGGTGGCGATCGGGAGGATCTTCTCGCCGAGTGCGTCGAAGCCGACCTTGCCGGGATCGTAATGCACCAGCAGCGAGCGATAGGTCGGCACGGTCTCGGTGATACCGTCGATGGGGTGTGCTGCGAGCGCCTTGTCGAGCGCGAGCACACGCTGGTTGGCAGCATCATCGATGGTGCGGCTGAACTCGACCGTGACGGCGCTGTCGCCACTGGGCAGAAGGCGGGGCGGAGGAAGCGTCGCGGCCATGAGCTGTCGAAGAGCTGTCGAAATCGGGCTTCTGGAAAACGCGGGCTCGTCCTTGAGTTCCGCGCTATCCTGCTTCGCGTAAATGCGCCCGCAAGTCCAATAAATTAATGCAAGGGCGTCCGATAAAGCCTTGTTATCGCGTCGCATAACTGCCCTGCCGCCCAGCGTTCTTGTAGCGTCTTGGCCCTTGACGCGCGCGCCGCGGCTCGCAAGATGCGCGGCGTCATTTCCCGCCTATTTTCGGAGCTCGTTGTCGTCCATGTCGCTATCCCCCGAAGCCCGCAAGACCCTCGCCGGCATCACCACTGCCACCATCACCACGGTCCTGCTGAAGAAGGGCCTGCGCAATGTGTGGATGCGCGGTGCGCGTCCGCTGCGTCCGGGCCTGCCGCGCCTGGTGGGACCTGCCTTCACGCTGCGTTTTGTGCCGGCCCGCGAGGATCTGGCGACGCCGGAATCCTGGTCGTCGCCGATCTCGACCCGCACCGCGATCGAGGCGATGCCGGAAGGCTGCATCGCCGTGGTCGACGCCATGGGCATCACCGATGCCGGCATCTTCGGCGACATCCTCTGCGCGCGCATGATGAAGCGCGGCGTCACCGCGCTCGTCAGCGACGGCGTGGTGCGCGACGTCGAGGGCGTGCTTGGCACCAATCTGCCGGTCTGGTGCGACGGCTATGCCGCGCCGCCGTCGGTTGCCGGCCTGACCTTCGTCGGCTGGGGCGAGCCGATCGGTTGCGGTGGCGTCGCCGTGTTTCCGAACGACATCGTGGTTGCCGACCAGGACGGCTGCGTGCTGATCCCGCAGGCGATGCTCGACCACGTGCTGGCCGAGGGCGTCGAGCAGGAGCGGATGGAGGCCTGGATCGTCAACGAGGTGAACAACGGCGCGGTGCTCCCGGGCCTCTATCCCATGAACGCCGAGACCAAAGCGCGCTACGCGGCAACCAAGAAGTAACAGGAAGCGAGGAGCCCCCCTATGGAGATCACCGTCGCAGGCACGCGGCCGACCCGCCGCGCGCCCAAGGAGAATTTTACCGGCACCGTGTTGCAGGACCCCGTGATCATGGCGCCCGCGCCGGCACGGCTGAACTGCTCGCGCGTGTCATTCGAGCCGGGTGCCCGTACCAACTGGCACCACCATCCGCTCGGGCAGACGCTCTACGTGATTTCGGGCGTCGGCCGCGTCCAGGCCAAGGGCGGCCCGATCCGCGAGATCCGTCCCGGCGACACCGTCTGGATTCCGCCGGGCGAATTGCACTGGCATGGCGCCTCGCCGAACAACAGCATGTGCCACATCGCCATGCAGGAATCGCTCGACGGCGTCTATTCGACGTGGCTCGAGCCGGTCACGGACGCGGAGTACGGCGCGGCGCTGGGCTGACTACACCCGCTGCGCCGTCCAGGTGCCCGAGCACATGGTGCCATGCCATGTGCCGGAGCCGGACGTGCCGCTCAGCCGGCCGAAGCCGACGGCGTGCTTGATGCCGGTGCCCAGGGTGACGTTGATGTTGCCGGCATCGGCCACGCGGCCCGAGGCCGCGACAGCTGCGTTGCTCGAGGCGATCTGACCATTGCTGATGCCGATCGCGACGGTCGCACCATTGCCGCACGTCTCGCTCGACGATGCGATATGGACATTCCATGTACCGTCGAAGCTGCTGGTGGCAGCGCCGGCCTGCGACAGCGGGAAGGCGACAGCGACAATGGTGGCGAAGAGAGCTTTACGAAGTCCGTTCATGACACGCCCCTGTTGTTGATCACGCGGGCGTTGTGTCATGAGCGCGGAACCGGCGACGTGAGGGCTGTCACGCGCGCCGGCCGCTGTGTGAGGTGATGCACATCGGAATGACGCGACGGACAAAAGCAAAGGGGCCCGGATCACGGGCCCCTGATCTCTCTCGGACTATCGCGATCGATCCTAGTTCACCCGTGTCCAGGTCTGGCCGCCGCAGAACATGCCGCCGAAGGCGCAGCCCTGCACGCTCAGGCGATCGGTGCCTTTCAGCGCGATGGTCGAGTCGTAGGTCGAGCCGGTGTTGGGGTCGAGGATGCGGCCGGACCATTTCTGGTCCTTGTCGGGCTTCATGTTGATCAAAATCTGCTCGCCGTTCTGGTTCGATTTGCTGTCGACTGAATAGCCGCAGAGATTGTTGCCGCATTGCTCGATGCGGACCTTGCCTTCCTTCTCCTGGGTGAGCCAGACGCCCAGCGGTGAGTTGAGATCGCGCGCGGGCGCGACTGCGGGAGCCGGCGCGACGGCGGCCGATTGAACCGGGGCTGACGGTGGCGCCGGAGCGGGTGGAGGCGGCGCCGGGGGAGCCACTGCCACAGTCGGTGCCGGCGGCGGAGGCGGTGCTGGAGGTGCAACCGCAATAGTCGGAGCTGGCGGCGGAGGCGGTGCCGGGGGCGCGATCGCGGCGGTCGGCGCAGGGGTCGCCGGCGGCACGGGCGGCGGCACCATAGACGTATCAGCCGGAGCGCTGTTGGCGGTGGTGGTCGGAGGCGGAGCAGGCGGGGGCAGCGGGGCGGGAGGCGGTGCCGCGGCAGCAGGAGCCTGTTCGGCCGCTGGCGGCGTTGCGACGGGAGCAGCGGCCGGCGCGGGTGCCGCCGGCGGTTGCGGATTGACATTTGCCTGTTGCGGCGTCTGCTGGTCCGGCTTGGCCTCGTTCTTCTTGGCCTTCTTGGATTTGCCGGTGTTGTCGTAGACGCCGGGAATCGACACCGTACCGCGGTCGGGATCGATGCGGATGGTGCGCCCGCCATATTCGAAGGTGTACTGCGCTTGCGCGGCGGTGCTCGCCAGAAGGAACGCGGCCGTGGCCAACAGCTTCCTCATATCCGTCTCCTGAGCAGGTGGTCCCCGCACCGACGCTTACGCCCCGGCCCGATCGCGAAAAGTGATCTAGATCACTGTTTCTCGGTATGAGTCGTGCGCCCGGCGGTCCGGGTTCAATACATCCGGTACCCGTCCAAAGTTTGGCCGGAAGAGAACGTTCCTAGAGCATGATCCGGAAAAGTGCGCCGCGGCTTTCCGGGAAGATCATGCTCAAACAACAACCTAAAGCGCGATGACGACTTATCCCAATCTCATCGCGCTTTAGTCGAACCAGGCGGCGTAGATCTTCTTGTAGCTGCCGTCTTCCATCGAGATGTGCAGCCACTGGTCGACGAAGGCCTTCAGCGCCAAGTCGCGCTGGAGCCAGTAGGCCTTTTCCGAGAAGTCGAACGGCTTGTCGGGATGCACCGCGCAGAGCACGCCGGAATGCTGCTTCTGCTGGTAGCGGGTCTCGGAGGCGTCCGTCATCATCAGATCGGCATTGCCCTTGGCGATCTCGTCGAAGATCGCGGTGTTGTCGGGGAAGACGGTGATGTCGGCATCCCTGACGTTGGCGCGCGCAAAACGCTCATTGGTCCCGCCGGGATTGACGATGACCCGGGTGCCTTTCTTGTCGATGTCCGCGATCGACTGGTACTTGCCGACATCGGCGCAGCGCGCGATCGGCGTCTTGCCCTCGCGCATGATCGGGATCGAGAAGAAGCCCTTCTTCTGCCGGTCGAGCGTGACCGAGACGCCGTCGGCCTCGAAATCCTTCATCAGCTTGGGCCAAGCGGTCGGTACGAACTCGACCTTGACGCCGAGCGCCTTGCCCAGTGCTTCCGCCATATCGACGTCGAAGCCAGAGAACTGCTGCGTGGCCTTCTCCAGATAGGTGAAGGGCTTGTAGTCGCCGGTCATGCCGACGCGCAGCGTGCCGCGCTTGATGATCTCGTCGAGGCGCGAGGGCACCGGCTGCTGTGCGTGCACTGAGAGGTTTGCCAGCAACATCACGACCAAAGCCGCCAGGATTCGAACGGTCATTCGAACGGTCATCTCTTTTCCACCTGCGCCCGAGCTGTCATTATACAGCTCTCCTGACTTGGATTTAGACCAGATGCTCGCCGCTGGCGAGGCCGGAATTAGAGGGAATTATGAAGTGACGATCTCGATGTACGAGGCCTCGGTTGGCCTGTTCGCGCCATATCTACGCAACCTGTCCGTCCTGCTCGACAAGGGCGTCGCCTATGCCGAGACCCGGAAGTTCAATCCGACGGTCCTGCTCGGGATGCGCATGGCGCCGAACATGTATGATCTGGCGCAGCAGGTCGGCGAGGCCTGCCGCCACGCCACCGTCGCCCCGGCCTTGCTGGCGCAGTGCGAACCGGTCGCGCTGCCGCCGCTGGAGCACGACATGGCCGGGCTTCAGGCGCGCATCGCCACGTCAATCGAATTCATCGAAAGCCTGCCGCGCGCCGAGATCGATGCGGCCGCTGAGCTCAAAGTCTTCTTCAAGCTGAAGAACGGGACCGAGCTGCCCTTTACCGGGCGGACGCTGCTGCTCACCAACAGCGTCCCGCAGTTCTTCTTTCACGTCACGACCGCCTACGACCTGCTGCGGCACGCCGGCGTCGAGCTCGTGAAGAAGGACTTCTTGGGGCGCAAGTAATTACGCTTCGCCCTTGCGCTCGTAGTCGGCGAGCGAGCTGCGGCCGGCGATCTCGCTGCGCAGCAGCTCGAAGCGCCGATGCGCCTCGTCCTCGTGCGTATCGACGAAATGCACGGCGGCCTCGCTCGTCATCGGGCCGCTGATCACGGGCGCGGACTGCTCGCCGATGGTCTCGTGGACGTAATACTGGCCGTCGTCGCCACGATGAACGGTCCACTTGAGCCGGATCGCGACCATCGGCCCGGGGCCGACCTTGCTGTAGCCGTCGGCATCGGTGTGATCAGGCACCAGCGGCTGTTCCTCGACCACGGGGTGCTCATGCTCGTCGAGGGCGGACTCTTCGGCAACGACCGGATGCTCTTCAGCCGCGACCGCTTCCGTCTCGGTGGTGTCCCGGACGACGAAGGTGGGCTCGGGGTGCTCGAAAATGCTGGCGATGGTCGCCAGCGCTTGGTCGGTCGGGTCGATCTCTGACAAGGGTCCATCCTCCAGCTCGACGCGGCCGGCAAGTCTGTCCCACTGCCGCCGCGGCCGGACTTATTACGCGGGTTTGATTAAGGCTGAGTTGGGGCTCGATCTGCACCAAAATGGGACGCATTCTGGCCTTCCGAAGGCGGACCGATTGGCCGTCCGCCTCCGGATTGTCCTCAGCCCAGCACATCCTGATTGATGATGTTCTGCCGAATCGGATCGCCGTCCAGCACACTCAGGATGTTGCGCGCGGTTTGCTCGCTCATGCGCTGGACGGCCTCGACGGTGACGCCGGCGACGTGCGGCGCCATGATGACGTTGGGCAGCGTGAACAGCGCGTTCGTGACGGGCGGCGGCTCCACCTCGAACACGTCGATGCCGGCGCCGGCGAGCTTGCCGGAGACGAGCGCGTCGTAGAGTGCGGCTTCCTTCACGATGCCGCCGCGTGCGGTGTTGATGAGATAGGACTTTGGCTTCATCCGTCCGATCCGCGCGGCGTCGAACAGGCCGACGGTCTCGGGCGTCTTCGGGCAGTGGATGGTGACGAAGTCGGCGTGCGGCAGCGCCGCATCGAGATCGGCGACCAGCTCGCAGCCGGCAGCCGTGATCTCAGCGGCTCCCTTGTAGGGGTCGTAGACCTGCACCTTCATTTCCATCGCCTGGCAGCGCTTGGCGGTGCGGGTGCCGATACGGCCGAAACCGACGATCAGCACGGTCTTGCCGTAGAGGTCGAACGGCAGCATGCCGAGCCGGTCGGCCCATTTGCCGTCCTTGACGCAGGCATGCATCTCATTTGCGCGCTTGGCCAGCGTCAGCATCATGAACAGCGCCTGCTCGGCGACCGAGGGCGAGTTGGCGCTGCCGGCCACCATCAGCGGCACCTTGCGGCGCGAGAGGGCGGGCACGTCGACGGCGTCATAGCCGACGCCGATGCGGGTCACCACCTTCATGTCTTTTGACGCCTCGAGCTCGGTCTCGCCGAAGGCGGTGGCACCTAACGCCACGCCATGGACCGGCGCATGGCTCTTCAGCATCGCCTCGAAGTCCTTGGCCGAGATCAGGTTCGGAAATTCGACGAGCTCGATATCGTCCCGCTGGGTGAGGAGGGCGCGTGCCGCTTGCGACAAAGTTTGTGTAACGAAAATCTTCTTCTTGTTGGTCGCCATTGCTCCCTGCCTGCTTGCGTTTCTTGGCCGGCGGGTTACAGCACGACGCCGGTCGCCTCGTTTAGCAGGTGCATGTTGTTGAGGTCCATCGCCAAACGCATGGGAGCTCCGTCCTTGGCGCCGGCATTGGGATTGACGCGGCCGCAGACCGGCGTGCCGTCGAGGGTGAAATACACCAGCGTCTCCATTCCCATCGGCTCGGTGACGTCGAGCACGGTGTCGAAGGTCTCGACGCCCGGCTCGAGGTGCGCATGCGACTCGGCGAGATGCTCCGGGCGGATGCCGAGCAACAGCTTCTCGCTGCGCGGCAGCGCGTTGTAGCGGGCGGCGCGGGCCGCCGGCAGCGGGAAGGCGATACGGTCTGTGAGACGAATTTGAACCGAGCCAGCAACGTCCTCGAGTCGGCACGGAATAAAATTCATCGCTGGTGAGCCGATGAAGCCCGCGACGAAGCGCGTCGCCGGCTTGTGGTAGAGCTCATTCGGCGTGCCGATCTGCTCGATGCGGCCCTTGTTCATCACCACGACGCGGTCGGCCAGCGTCATCGCCTCGACCTGGTCGTGGGTGACGTAGACGGTGGTGGTGCGCACCTTCTGATGCACCTTCTTGATCTCGATCCGCATCTGCACGCGCAGCTTGGCGTCGAGATTGGACAGCGGCTCGTCGAACAAAAAGACTTTCGGATTGCGGACGATGGCGCGCCCCATCGCCACGCGCTGGCGCTGGCCGCCGGAGAGCTGCTTCGGCTTGCGGTCGATCAGGTCGGTGATGTCCAGGAGGCGGGCGGCTTCCGTCACCCGCGCCTTGATCTCGGCCTTGGGATAGTGCTTCAGCCGCAGCCCGAACGACATGTTCTCCGCGACCGTCATATGCGGGTAGAGCGCGTAGTTCTGGAACACCATGGCGATGTCGCGGTCCTTGGGTGGGACGTCGTTGACGACGTCGCCGCCGATCATGATGTCGCCGTCGCTGATGTCCTCGAGCCCTGCGATCATGCGCAGCGTTGTCGATTTGCCGCAGCCGGAGGGGCCAACCAACACGATGAACTCGTGGTCGGCAATATCGAGGTCGATGCCGCGCACGGCTTCAACATCGTCGTAACGCTTGACCACTTTCCGCAAAGCAACGTCAGCCATGAGACATCAACCCTTTGTCGCGCCAGCGGTGAGACCGGCAATGTAATAGTCCATCAGGAAGGCGTAGATGATCAGCGGCGGAGCGGCGCCGAGCAGCGCGCCGGTCATGATCTGACCCCAGTTGAAGACGTCGCCTTTGATCAGCGTCGTGGTGATGCCGACCGGCAGCACGAGCTGGTCAATGGATGTCGTGAACACGAGGGGATAGAGGAACTGGGCCCAGGACACCGTGAAGGCGAAGATCGTCGCGGCGATCAGCCCCGGCAGAGCGACCGGAATGAAGATCCGCAGCAGGGTCTGGAGCCATGAGGCCCCGTCGATGATTGCGGCCTCATCGAGTTCTTTCGGGATCGAGGCGAAATAGCCGATCATGATCCAGGTGCAGAACGGCACGGTCAGCGTCGGATAGATGAACACCAGCACATACCAGCGGTTTAGAAGCGTAATGCCGGTGAAGTCCTGGATCACCGCCAGCATCTTGAACAGCGGAATGAACAACAGGCTGTCCGGAATGAGGTAGGTGAGGAAGACGCCGGTCGCGAGCGTCGCCGAGCCCCAGAACTTCATCCGCGCCAGTGCGAACGCGGCGGGGATGCTGATCAGCATCGTCACAATCACGACCGTGATCGAGATGATCGACGAGTTCCAGAAGAAGCGCAGGAACTGGTTCGAGGTCAGCAGCTCGACATAGTTCGACAAGGTGGGGTGAAACACCCACCACGGATTGGTCGCCGCCGAGATCTCCGCGCTGCTCTTGAGCGAGGTGATCAGCATGTAGAGAGGCGGCGTCAGGAAGAAGATCGCAAACAGCACGAGGAAGAAATAGGACCAGCGCAGCGCCCAGGTCCGGTCCCGGCTCATGCTGCTGAGTTTGACCTTGCGGGAAGGGCCAGCCTTGTCGATTGCGAGCGTGCTCATCAGGCTTCGTTCCCACGTTTGTTGACATCGCGCAGGATGAAGATCGCGGCGACGGCGAGGATCGGCACCATGAACAGCGAGACGCAGGCGCCGAGCGGAATGTCGCTGCTCTGGATGCCGACCTGGAACGCCCAGGTGGCGAACAGATGCGTCCGGTCGAGCGGTCCGCCCGAAGTGAGGATGCGCACGATGTCGAAATTGGCGAAGGTCACGATCAGCGAGAACAGCGTGGTGATCGCGATGATGTTGCGCATCATCGGCAAGGTGATATGCCAGATCTTTTGCCACCAATTGGCGCCGTCGATCGACGCCGCCTCATAGAGCTGGTCGGGCACGGATTTCAGCGCGGCCAGATACATGATCAGGAAGAACGGCGCGCCGTACCAGACGTTGACGAGGATGACGGAGAAGCGCGCCCAGAAGGTGTCGCCGAGCCAGGGGATCGGACCGACGCCGAAGAAGGAGAGCGTGTAGTTGAAGGCGCTATAGGACGGATCGAACAGCCACAGCCATGCCAGCGTGCTCATCGCCGGCGGAATGACCCAGGGCACCAGCAGCATGCCGCGCCATTTGCGTTGTTTCTTGCCGGGAATGTTGTGGACGAAATGCGCGACGATGAAGCCGATCAGCGCCTTGAAGACCACGGCGGTAATCGCGAAGATGCAGGACTGCTTCACCACCATCCAGAAGGTCTCGCGCTTGAACAGGAAGGTGAAATTGCCCAGCCCGACGAATTTCGTCATCGCCTTGTTCAGCGTCGCCAGGTAGACCGAATAGAAGGCGGGATAGAGCACCAGCAGCACGATCAGCAGAATCAGCGGCAGCGTCAGGAAGAACGCCACGGTCGATTTCCGACCCATTGCATTGCGGAGGCTCGTACCTTTGCGTCGGCTCGGGGCGCGAATGAGGTTACCTTGCTCAACGACGACATCGGCCATGGGCAAACTCTCTTGCGGAAGGTTCAACGGTGAGGCCGGCGACCGGTCGGCTTCATGGACATGCGGACGGAATGAGAGCGCGCCTGGGCGGCTCACGCCCGAAGGCATGAACCGCCTTGGCACACACCCGGCTCAGGTCCGCATGAAGCCCTCGCACTCGCCCTCGGCCCAGGCGAGCGCCGTGTCCATCTTCTCGCCCTGCGCAAAGCGCAACGCCATCTTGGTCAGCGTCGCCTGGAAGTAGATCTGCTGCGCGATCTTCGGCGGCGCCGGCGATGCGGCGATCGACAGGGTCTGCCGGTGGTAGGGATCCGGATAGTGGAACAGCGTGCCCTTCGGCGGCCCTTCCTCGGCCCAGGTCTTGAACTTCGTCATGTTCGCGTAGGCCGGGAGATCGTATCCGCCGCTCGCCACGACGAACTTTTCAATCGCCGCAGGCGAGGACAGATGGACGAGCAGACTCTTGGCCGCCTCCTTATTCCTGCCGAAGCTCCAGACGCCCCAGAAATAGGGCAGGAACGGCGCAAAGCGGCCCTTCGGCCCGGACGGAAAACCATGAGTCCAGCATTGCTCGGCGACCTGCGGCGCATCGCGCTTCGCAACGGCCCAGGCACTCGGTGGGTTCATGATCATCGCGCCGCGGCCTGAGATCAGCCATTTGTTGTTGGAGGCGTCGTCCCAGGACGGCGCATCGGCCGGCAACACGGCGATCAGCTTCTTGTAGAATTCGAGCGCCTGTCGCACCTCGTCGGTCTTGACAGTGACATCGCCCTTGGCGTTGACGAGCTCGGCACCAAAGGATTGGAAGATCGCACCGGCCGTATCGACGCTGTCGGTGGTCTCACCGAGGCCGATGCCAAACGGGAAGCCAGCCTTCTGGCAGGCTTCTGCCGCCTTCAGGAATGTCTCCAACGTCCAGCTGTCATCTTTCGGCGGGCTGCCGGCCGGGTACATCTCCTGGACGTCGATGCCTGCGTGCTTCTTCATGAGATCGATGCGGGAGCAGGGGCCCTTGATCTGGCTTCCCGGCGTTGCTGGTACCGCAAGCCATTTGCCGTCCAACTGTCCCAGATATTTGACGGTGCCGTTGACCTCGCCGTTCTGCTTGATGAGCGGCTCCATGACGTCGTTGAGCGGCTCGAGATTCTCGGAATAGGCGTGTGGCCACCAGCTCGGCATCTGAAGGATGTCATGGCCGGACTTGGCCTGCGCTTCGGCCGCCGCGGTCAGCTCAATCTTCTTGTTGTTGCTGGTGATGTAGTCGATGGAGACCTCGACCTTTTCCTTCTCGCCCCATTCTTTCACAAGGGCTGTGGAGGCGTCGTTGGCGCCGGGCACCCAGTGGTCCCAGAAACCGATCGAGAGCTTGCCGGCGGCGTAAGCGCCTCGGACATAGGGCGCCGCGATCAGCGCTGTGGAGGACATTGCAGTGGCAGCCACAAATTGACGTCGCGTCAGTGTCTTGCGTGACATCTCGTTTCCTCGCTTGGGTGTTTGTTGTTGGAGTTTCCTCTTTCAGTCCCTTTGATTTTTTTGTTTTTGCAGTTTCTTGTTGGAGCCGTCGTCCCCGCTGGCAAACCAGGCGAAGGCGCGGCAAATTGGTAGCGCGATCAGATCATGATTGATTGCGTCTGTCGAGAAAGCCGAATGCCTTGGCCTCTAGAACTAACGTTGCGTACGGAGAGGCGTCAGTCACGACCCGCGCCTGCTCTTTTTGCGACGCACACTTCGGCGCGGACCGGCTCGCGCCGGTCCATGCGCAATTACGCCGCAGTTCCGAATGAGCCTGCATTACCGTTTCGCGCGAATGACCTTTCGGATGGGGACGGCGACTGCCCGTGCCTAGACCTGGGCGCGGTGAAACCGATAGAGTTGCAACCGGCAGGATGCCTGCCGTTCGTAGAAGGCAAGCAGATCGACATGGAGACCAGAATGATCACCCCGGCGCCGCCTGCGCGGCTTCGCCTGCGACGATGGCTCGCGCTTGGGTCCGTGCTTATGCTGCTGCTGGGCGCAGCCGCGGTTGCGAATGCCCAAGGTTTGGTCAAGGGCGTCCAGGACGGAGCTGCGGCCGGCAACAAGGCAGCTGGTCCCGTCGGCGGCGTCCTTGGTGGCGCCATCGGCGGCGTGGTCGGGGTCTTCACTGGCGTGCTCGGCGTCGGCAACAATGGCCAGGCGCCGGCCGCCAAGGACGCCAGCAAGGATGCGAGCAAAGACGCTGGCAAGGATGCTAAGCAGCAGGACGCCAAGGGCGCCGGCAAGGACAAGGACGCCAAGAGCGCCAAGGAGAGTGCCAAGGACAACACCAAGGCCGCGAAAGGCGCCAAGGCGACCAAGGAGGCCAAGAACGCACCGCAGGAGAACAAGGACGAGAAGGACGTCACGGTCCTGACCCAGACCGGTGCGCCGCAACTGACTCCTGATCAGATCGTCGCCAACAGCGATTCCTATATCGATCGCATCAAAGGCGAACTGAACCTTACCCCCGACCAGGAGAAGCACTGGTTCGGCTTCTCCAGCGCCATGCACTATCTCGGGCACAACGGCGCCGAGCGTCTCAATCTGCGGGTGGAGCGCGCCAAGCGTGATCCGCCCGACGACATCATCGAGCAGATGCGCAACGAGGCGCAATTCCTGATCGATCGCGCCGCCGATCAGCGCAACGTCGCCGATGCCGCCGAGCCGCTGTTTTCGAGCCTCGACGACAAGCAGAAGCAGCTCTTCATCCAGGAGATGGTGCGCCTCAGCCACGAACGCGGCCTGGATTGATCAACTTGAATCGGATCGAGCGCGTCTGAATTAACGTCGGCCGCCACGAATTCGTGATATTCTTGGCGCGTCGGTTATGCTTAGCTTCGCAAGGTGGCTGCGAGGTTGAAATGGCGGACGGACTCTCCGTTTTCCTGGTCGAAGACGAGGCGTTGATCCGGATGATGATTGCCGACATGGTGGAGGAGCTTGGCCATCATGTCGTCGCCGAAGCGGACAATGTGCGCGACGCGAGCGCCTTCGCGATGACCGCGCAGTACGACTTCGCCATCCTCGACATCAATTTGATGGGCGTCTACGTCGACCCTGTCGCCGATCTGATCGAGCGCCGCGGCAAGCCGTTTCTGTTTGCGACAGGCTACGGGCCGGAGTTGCTGCCGTCCTTGCTCCGCCGCCGACCGATCCTGCGCAAGCCGATTTCGTTGGATCAGCTCAAGACCATGATCGACTCGCTGTTTCCGGAAGCGACGGCCAAGGTTCCGCAGTGATCGCTGATCGTCGTTAGGTCAGGCATTCTGCCATAGCGCAACGAAAACGGCCGCCGAGAAGGCGGCCGGTTTAATTCCCAGGGGTTAGTTCCCAAGCGTAGGCCCTAATTCCCACGTGAGGATCGTCTCACATCAGGCCGGCGCTGAGGTCGATGCCGTGCGCCATCAGGCTGAACGAGGCGACGAGCCCGATGCAGCAGAACACGATGATGGCCTTCAAAGAATAGTCGCTCGACTGCGTTTCGACGGAGGCCGGAATCGCGGTGATTGAAATCATGCTCATGTTCATTCCCCCCTTGTTGGTCCTGAATTGCATCAGGTGAGGGAACTCTTAGAGCAAAAAGTTTGACACAGGCTTGCGAGAGATCCTTAACGGAATGGCAACGATCGCGTGCTCGCGCGCGCATCCGGAGTAAGGAAAGCCTCAGTTACGGCCGGCCTTCAGCACCGTGGCGATGGTATGAGCCGTCATCGCAGCCCGATCGGATGCGCGCTGCGCTGCGAGCCGGTCCCTGGCTTTCTCCTCGATCAGCAGCTCGATCAGCGCCTGCCGCTTGGTATCGTCATCCGCCTCGACCAGGAGCCGGTGATAGCGGTGATAGTCGAACCCAACATCCTGCTTACGCATGTCACGCCCCCGCACCTACGCCACACACGCGCGGATTGTTTCCCAAGGGAAACAAACCGACAAGCACGATCTCGCATGGAACCGCACGCGCGACGCAATCAGCTGTGAATTAGTTAACCCAAAGCGCAAGACGGCGCCGTCGCGCGTCAGTCCGGGTTGTGGTCGGCGAACATCTTCAGGCCGACGAAGCTCGCATCGGGCTTCATCACGAGCCGGGTCGGGATGTTGCGGAGGTAATCCTGGAAACGCCCCTTGGCCTCAAATCGCGCCCGGAACGCGGAGGCTTTGAGGAACTCCGGAAAGCGCGGCGCGATCCCGCCGGCGATATAGACGCCGCCGCGAGCGCCGAAGGTCACCGCGAGGTTGCCGGCGACCGAGCCGAGGATGGCGCAGAACATCTCGAGTGTCGCGCGGCTGAGCGCGCAACTGCCGTCCAGAGCGGCCGTGGTGATGGCTGCGGCATCGCGTTGCGGCACCTGGGCGCCATCGATCTCGGCCAGCGCCTCGTAGAGGCTTTGCAGGCCGGAACCCGACAGCGCGCCGCGCTCGATCGAGACATGGCCGAGACGTCGGCGCAGGCACGCGATGACGCGCTCCTCGCGCTCGTTCTCCGCCGGGAGCGTCGCGTGGCCAGCCTCGGTGACAACGGCGAGCCGGGCGCCATGGCGCTCGACCAGGCAGGAAACGCCAAAGCCCGTTCCCGGTCCAATCACCAGCAGAGGCTCGCCTGCGATGCCGTCCTGCCCGCCGAGCGGGATCAGATCGGCCGGTTGCAAAGCGGGCAGGGACCAGGCCACCACCTCGAAATCATTCAGCACATGGACGCTGTCGAAGCCGAGCGCCGGCTGGAGTTCATTGCCGTCGATGACCCACGGGCTGTTGGTCATGACACAGCGGTTGTTGGTGACGGGACCCGCGACGGCCAGCACGCCCCTCACGGGTTGTTCGCCACCGGCCCGGCGCAGCACGTCGGAAATGGCTTCGCGGACCGTCGGGTGGTCGGCGACCTTGACATAGTCGATCGGTCCGATCTGGTCGCCCTGCGTCAGCGCAAAGCGCGCATTGGTGCCGCCGATGTCGGCAAGAAGAATTGTCTGTCCAGTTGTTCCGATACTCATCATCAAACGGTGGCCCGCGGCGATGCCAGCTGCGGGAACCCCTTCCTCCGCTCCATCCAATCCCGAAATATGAGATTCTGCCCTCGGGTGCAGCTAGTCAACACGAAGGACGCCAAAGCGTTGCATGTCGGTGCACGCGGCCGGTGGTTGCGTAGCCAGGCGGGAAGATCGACACTGGCGAAAGCGTCCGGCGTCTGTCGCGCCGGGCGGATGGAATGGGGACCGACATGCAGATTTCCGACCGCGACGTGCTGCTGGTGATCGACGTGCAGAACGATTTCTGCACCGGCGGGGCGCTCGCCGTTCCCAACGGCGAGAAGGTCGTCCCCGCCATCAACCGCATCGCCCAAAAATTCGCCAATGTGGTGCTGACCCAGGACTGGCATCCGGGCGACCATGTCTCCTTCGCGCCGAACCATGCGGGCAGGCAGCCGTTCCAGACCATCGAGCTCGATTACGGCACCCAGGTGCTTTGGCCCACGCATTGCGTGCAGGGCACGGCGGGCGCCGAATTCCATCGCGATCTCGACGTCGCAAGTGCGAGCCTCGTCGTGCGCAAGGGCTTTCGCCGCGACATCGATTCCTATTCGGCGCTGTTCGAGAATGACCACAGGACCCCGACGGGCCTGCTCGGATATCTGCGCGAGCGCGAGCTGAAGACGGTCTTCCTCGCCGGCCTCGCGCTCGACTTCTGCGTTCGCTTCTCTGCGGAGGATGCCCGCAAGGCCGGCTTCGAGGTTGCCGTCATCGCGGACGCCTGCCGCGGCATCGACCTCGACGGCTCGGTGGCGGCGACCCATCGCAGTTTTGGCGAGCTCGGCATCTCCGTCGTGAGTCTTGAGGCGTTCCTCTAGGGATGGTCGACTGATCATGGCGGAGCAGGCAGGCAAGCCACAAAGCGGATCGGGGCATCGTCCGGATGACCCGCTGCTATGGCCGTTCGCCGCCGCGCGGCTCGCCGTGGACGCCTGGTTCTGGTGGCTGGAGCGGGCGCCTGCGGAGCCGGACGACAGCGACCTGCCGTGGACGACCCCCAACTTTGTTGCGCTCGAGCTTGCAACCATGCGCCTGCGTGATTGCACGCGGACAGGCGCCGGCCAGCCGGCGCTGGTCTGCGCGCCCTATGCGCTGCATAGGGCCTTGATCGCTGATTTCGCGCCGGGCCATAGCGTGGTGCAGTCGCTGCAAAAAGGCGGCGTCGACCGGGTCTATCTCACCGATTGGCGCTCGGCCGCGCCTGGCATGCGCTATCTCTCGATCGACAGCTATCTCGGCGATCTCAACGTTGCGATCGATGAGATCGGCGCGCCGGTCGATCTGGTTGGTCTTTGCCAGGGCGGCTGGCTGTCGTTGCTTTATGCGGCGCGCTTTCCCGCCAAGGTACGGCGTCTCGTGCTGGTCGGTGCGCCAGTTGACCTCTCGATCGAGTCCGGGCTGTCGCAGCTTGCCCGCAATGCCCCCGAGATCGTCTATGATCAGCTCGTCGCACGCGGCGGCGGCAATGTCAGCGGCGGGGAGATGCTGCGGGTCTGGTCCAAGGCGCCAAGCCGCGATGACATCGCAGCGGCCTTGCAAAGGGACCTCTCGGACGACGAGGGCGCGGCGCTGCTCGCGCGCTTCGACCGCTGGAATAGTGAGACGCTCAACCTGCCTGGCGCCTACTACCTTCAGATCGTCAACTGGATTTTCCGGGAGAACCGGATCGCGCGCGGCCATTTCACGGCGCTCGGCCGCGAGATTGACCTGAAGGACGTCCAGGTGCCGATTTTCCTGCTGGCCGGGCTCGACGACGACGTCGTGCCGGCGGCGCAGGCGCTTGCCACCGCCAGCCTGCTCGGCACACCGCCTGCCTCCATCGCGGCCGCTTCCGAGCCCAGCGATCATCTCGGCCTGTTCATGGGCGCGCGGACCCACGCGCATGCCTGGCCCCGGATCGCCGCGTGGCTCCGCAGCGACTTGGCCGGCCTGCTGGCGCGCAGCGCCTGATGCGGGCGCAAATCCGTTATGCATGATGGCGGATGGCCTGCACGCGGCCATGTCGATGGGCTACATATAGCCCGTGCTGACGGCCGCCCAACGGAGGCCGGCTGCGACAAGATCAAAGGTCCTTTGCGCGATGAGCTTTCACTCGATCTACGCCCACGGATTTGCGCGCGTGGCGGCCTGCGTCACCACCTCCCATGTGGCCGACCCCTCGGCCAATGCGAAGGCGGTCCTGGCGGCGGCCAAGGACTGCCACGACCAATCGGCGGCGGTCGCCGTGTTTCCCGAGCTGTGCCTGTCCGGCTATGCGATCGAGGACCTCGTCAAGCAGGACCCGCTGCTCGATGCGGTCGAGCGCGGCCTCGCCACCATCGTCGAGGCCTCCGCGGGGCTGATGACCGTGCTGATCGTCGGCGCGCCACTGCGGTTTGGGGCGCGCATCTACAATTGCGCCGTCGTCGTTCATCGCGGCAGCATTTTGGGCGTCGTGCCCAAGACCTACCTGCCGACCTATCGCGAATTCTACGAGGGGCGCCATTTCGCCTCTGGCGCCGGCATCGTCGGCGAGGCCATCGCCATCGGCAAGCTCAACGCCCCCTTCGGCGTTGATCTCCTGTTCGCAGCCGAGGATGTCCCGGGCCTCACCATTGGCGTCGAGATCTGCGAGGACATGTGGATTCCGGTGACGCCGGCCTCCGAGCTCGCGCTCGCGGGCGCCAGCGTGCTGATCAATCTGTCCGGCAGCCCGATCACGATCGGCCGGGCGCGCGCCCGCGCGCTGTTGTGTCAGTCGACCTCGGCGCGCTGCCTTGCGGCTTATGTCTATTCGGCGGCAGGGGCAGGGGAATCCACCACTGATCTGGCCTGGGACGGCCAGACCTCGATCTACGAGAACGGCGTTTTGCTGGCCGAAGGCGAGCGGTTCCGGCAGGACGGCCAGATCACGCTGGCCGACGTCGATCTCGACCTGCTCAGGCAGGAGCGCGCCTTGATGGGCACGTTCGACGACAACCGTCGGCAGCGCGAAGGCGTCTTCCGCAAGATCGGCTTCGCCTTGCAGGCGCCGTCCGTCGACATCGGCTTCCTGCGCAAGGTCGAGCGTTTTCCGTTCGTGCCGAGCGACGAAAGCCTGCTCGAGCAGGATTGCTACGAGGCCTACAACATCCAGGTCGCGGGCCTCGTGCAGCGCATGCGCGCGACCGGCACCAAGCGCGTGGTGATTGGCGTCTCCGGAGGTCTCGATTCCACCCACGCCTTGATCGTTGCGGCCAAGGCGGTCGATCTCCTGGGTCTGCCGCGCGAAAACATCCTGGCCTACACCATGCCGGGCTTTGCCACCGGCAGCGAAAGCAAGACCAATGCGCTGGCGCTGATGCAGGCGTTGCAGACGAAATGGCAGGAGCTCGACATCCGCACCACGGCCACGCAGATGCTCAGGGATATCGGCCACCCCTTCGGCAAGGGCGAGAAGGTCTACGACGTCACCTTCGAGAATGTGCAGGCGGGCCTGCGCACGGATTATCTGTTCCGCCTTGCCAATCATCACGGTGGCATCGTCATCGGCACCGGTGATCTTTCCGAGCTCGCGCTCGGCTGGTGCACCTATGGCGTCGGCGACCAGATGGCGCATTACAACGTCAATGCCGGTGTGCCGAAGACGCTGATCCAGCATCTGATCCGCTGGGTGATCGCCTCACAACAGTTCAGCGGCGATGTGAACGGCACGCTGGCCTCGATCCTGTCGGCCGAGATCTCGCCGGAGCTGGTTCCGGTCAAGCCGGGCGAGAAGCCGCAGAGCACGGAAGCCTCCGTCGGGCCGTATGAGCTGCAGGATTTCAACCTGTTCTACACGCTGCGCTTCGGCATGCGGCCGTCGAAGATCGCCTTCATGGCGTGGCAAGCGTGGAAGGATGTCGCCAAGGGCGAATGGCCGCCGGCGTTTCCGGCCGATAAGCGCAGGGCCTATGATCTTCCCGAAATCCGCCGCTGGCTGGACGTGTTCCTGCGCCGCTTCTTTGCCTTCAGCCAGTTCAAGCGCTCGGCGATGCCGAACGGACCGAAGGTCTCGGCCGGCGGCTCGCTGTCGCCGCGCGGCGACTGGCGGGCGCCGTCGGATTCAAGTGCTGCGGCCTGGCTCGAGGACCTCGAGCGGAACGTGCCGAAGTGATCGAGCGGGCGGCTTACTGCCGCCTGAAACGAGATCGCGCCGCGCGGCCCACATGGCCGGCGGCGCGACATCGCGTTCAATCTCAAAAGCACGAGGTCCGGAGTGCCTAGGAGTCCGGACCTCGTAACCTTGCCCCAGCCTTTGATCCCCCCGCCCCAGAGGTCCCCCAACCCCGTGGTGCGCGATCAGAAGGTGATGCCCTTGGAAGGCCGCCGATCGATATGCGCGATGTACGTGAGATCGGAATAGGATTCCATTCCGGATCACTACGGACTCCCTGGGCTTGATCCCGCGCGCCGTTGCATGCGTCTGCACAAGTTGCGCGCGCCGCTGCCCGATATCGATGCAAGCGCGCGCCGGAATGTCCACATCTCCCCGGCGCTGCGGAACCTGCATTTCACCGGCCTGTCATTGAACTGGTCTAGCGCTGCCCTTGTCATCGCTGATGGTCAAGGAGCAAGCCATGTCGAAGCCGGTGTTGGGCGCCGCACTTTCCATCAAATCGATCCCCGCCCACCGCGACTGGCTTCTCGACCGACAACGCGATCTCGAAGTTCAGGATTTCTTCCGCGCCGATCTGCTCGACGGCGATTGGCGCAGTGCCGCCGGCGAGATCAAGCAGATGCTCTCGGGCCACACCGGCCGTCTCGGCATCCATGGTCCGTTCTGGGGCTTCAAGATCGACAGCCATGATCCGATGATCCGCCAGGCGGTGACAAAACGCCTGCTTCAGGGCCTGGATGCGGCTGAATTCCTCGGCGCGACGCAGATGGTGATCCATTCGCCGTTCACGACCTGGGACCACAACAATCTCGATCTCTATCCGGACAACCGCGGCAATCTCGTCGAGCGCGTCAAGGCAACGCTTGCCGAGGCGATCGCGCGCGCCGAAACCATCGGCTGCGAGATCGTCATCGAGAACATCGAGGACAAGGATCCGCGCGATCGCGTGCGTCTGGCCAAGGCGCTCGAAAGCAGCAAGGTCCGTGTCTCCCTGGACACCGGGCATGCCAACTACGCGCATGGCTCGACCGGCGCGCCGCCGGTCGATTATTACGTCGAGGCCGCCGGTGACATGTTGACGCATGTGCATCTCCAGGACACCGACGGCTTTGCCGACCGGCACTGGGCGCCGGGCGAGGGCAACATCGCCTGGGTCGCGGTGTTCCGCGCGTTGGGACGGCTGACCTCGAACCCGCGGCTGATCCTCGAATTGCGCAACCATGACGATGTCCGCAAGGGCGCCGCGCATCTCGCCGCGCTCGGTCTCGCCGAATAAAACGATCACAGAGGGCAGGGGTCATCATCATGAGCAAGCTCACCCGTCGCTCCATCCTGAAGTCCGGCGGCGCGGCCGCAGGCACGCTGCTGTTGCCGCGCTTTGCGATTGCGCAAGCCGACAGCCGTCCGTCGGTGACGATCGCCGTGCAGAAGGTGACCAACTCCAACGTGCTCGACGTGCTGCGCGAGCAGTCCAATGTCGGCGAGCGCGTGTTCTTCTCCTCGATCTGGGAAGGCCTGATCTCCAAGAACTGGCGCGGCAATCTCGAAGCCGTGCCGGGGCTTGCCACCGAATGGCGCCGTATCGACGACCAGACCGTCGAGGTGAAGCTGCGCCAGGGCGTGAAATTCCACAACGGCGACGAGCTCACGGCGGAGGACGTCCTCTTCACCTTCAGCCGCGAGCGCATGTTCGGCGAGACCGAGGCCAAGAGCCGCACGACCATTCAGGCTTTTGAGAAGATCCCGACGCCGCGCCCCGGCAAGGAGCTGCCGCCTGATGTGCCGGCGGTCGCGCGCCGCATCTGGCCCGACCTCGTGCGCGTCGATGCCGTCGACAAGTACACGGTGCGCTTCTACAACGCGACGCCCGACGTCACCATCGAGGGCCGCCTGTCGCGCTATGGATCCGACATCGCCAGCCGCCGTGCCTGGGCCGAATCCGCGAGCTATCTCGACTGGGCGCGCAAGCCGATCACGACGGGCCCCTACAAGGTCGTCGAGCTCAGGCCCGACGTGTCGCTGACGCTGGAAGCCCACGACGAATATTGGGGCGGCCGTCCGCCGCTCAAGCGCATCCGCTTCCTTGAAGTGCCCGAAGTCGCAAGCCGCATCAACGGCCTGCTGTCGGGCGAATACCAATTCGCTTGCGACATCCCGCCGGACCAGATCGCCGGCATCGAGAAGAACACAGCGTTCGAAGTGCAGGGCGGCACCATCCTCAATCACCGCCTGACCGTGTTCGACAAGAACCACGCCCAGCTGGCGAACCCGCTGGTGCGTCGCGCCTTCACCCACGCGATCGACCGCCAGGCGATCGTCGACAGCCTGTGGGCCGGCCGCACCCGCGTGCCGAAGGGCCTGCAATGGGAGTTCTACGGCGACATGTTCAACGCCGACTGGAGCGTGCCGGCCTATGATCCCAGGCTCGCACAGGATCTGTTGAAGCAGGCCAATTACAAGGGCGATCCGATCCCGTACCGCCTGCTCAACAACTACTACACCAACCAGGTCGCGACCGCGCAGGTGCTGGTCGAGATGTGGAAGTCGGTCGGCCTCAACGTCGAGATCGAGACCAAGGAGAACTGGTCGCAGATCATGGAGCGCGCACCGACCCGCGCCGTGCGCGATTGGTCGAATTCGGCGGCCTTCAACGATCCCGTGTCCTCGTTGGTCGCCCAGCACGGGCCGAACGGCCAGCAGCAGCAGATCGGCGAATGGACCAACGTGGAGCTGAACAAGCTCTCCGAATTCCTGGAAACCTCGACCGACCGCGCCGCCCGCAAGAAGGCATTCCACCGCATGCTGGAGATCGCCGAGCGCGAGGATCCCGCCTACACGGTGCTGCACCAGAACGCCACGTTCACGGCCAAGCCGAAGTCGATCAAGTGGAAGGCCGCTCCGGCGTTCGCGATGGATTTCCGCGCCGGCAATTTCGAGGCCTGATCGGTGACGCCGCTGGTCCGCATCGAAGGCCTGAGCGTCGCCTTCAACGGCGTACCGGTGCTGCGCGGCGTCGATCTGGCCTTGCAGAAAGGCGAGGCCCTTGGCCTTGTCGGCGAATCCGGCTCCGGCAAATCGGTGACCTGGCTTGCTGCGCTCAGCCTTTTGCCGCACCAGGCGCGCGTGTCCGGCTCGGTCCGTCTCGACGGGCGCGAGATCCTCGGCGCGCCGTCGGCGGAGCTCGACCAGGTGCGGGGCGGGCGCGTCGCCATGATCTTCCAGGATCCGGCCAGCGCGCTCAACCCCGTGCTGACCATCCGCAAGCAGCTCTGCGAGGCGCTGGCGCTGCACCGCGATCTCTCGGGCGAGGCTGTGAAAGCCGAAGCACGACGGCTGCTCGATCTTGTCGGCATTCCCGATGCGGCGCGGCGGCTCTCCGCCTATCCGCACGAATTTTCGGGCGGCCAGGTCCAGCGCATCATGATCGCGATGGCGCTTGCCGGAAATCCCGATCTGCTGATCGCGGACGAGCCGACCACCGCGCTCGATGCCACCATCCAGGCGCAGATACTTGAGCTGCTCTCCACCATCCGTCGCGAGATGAGCATGGCGATGGTGCTGATCAGCCACGATCTCGGCGTCGTCGCCGAGAACTGCGACCGCGTCGCGGTGATGTATGCCGGCCGTATCGTCGAGGAGGCGCCAGCCAACCAGCTCTTCGTCGATCCCGTGCACCCTTATGCGCAGGGCCTGATCGGCGCGCTGCCGCCGCTCGACGGACCGCGCCGGCGCCTCACCGCCATTCCCGGCACCGTGCCCGATCCCGCGAACATGCCGACCGGCTGTGCCTTCGCGCCGCGTTGTGCGCTGGCGGCAGAGCCGTGCGGTCTCGCCGCGCCGCCGCTTGCGCCGATCGCCGAGGGCCGCACCGTCGCCTGCATCCGTGCCGAGGCGTCGCGCCGCGCGTTGCTCGGGATCGCCGCCGAATGAGTGCGCCGCTCGTCGAGGTGTCCTCGATCTCGCGCAGCTATTCCATGCGCGCCGGGATGTTCGGCCGCAGCACGGCCGTCCATGCCGTCGACGGCGTGTCGCTGACGATTCCCAAAGGTGAGACGCTCGGCCTCGTCGGCGAGTCCGGCTCGGGCAAGTCGACCACCGGCCGCATCGTGCTCGGCCTCGAGCCGCCGGATCGCGGCGAGGTGCGGTTCGACGGCAGGCCGATGGGCGCGCCCGGCACGCCCGCGTGGCGCGCGCAAAGGGCGCGCATGCAGATGATTTTTCAGGATCCGCTCGGCGCACTGGACCGGCGTTTGCCGGTCGCGGCTCAAATCCGCGAGCCGCTGGACATCCACGGCGTCGGCACGCCTGCCGAGCGCGAAGAACGCGTCCGCGAATTGCTGCGCGCAGTCGAGCTGACGCCGGCCCATGGCGGGCGTTATCCGGGCGCGCTCTCGGGCGGACAGCGTCAGCGCATCGTGCTGGCGCGCGCGCTAGCGACAAAGCCCGATTTCCTGGTCTGTGACGAACCGGTCAGCGCACTCGACGTCTCGATCCAGGCGCAGGTGGTGAATTTGCTCGCCGATCTCCAGGCGCAGCTAGGGCTGACGCTGCTGTTCATCAGCCATGATCTGCGCGTCGTCCGCCAGATCAGCAACATCGTCGCGGTCATGTATCTCGGCCGCATCGTCGAGATCGGCAGCGCCGACGATCTCTTTGCGCGGCCAGAACACCCTTACACGCAGGCGCTGGTCTCGGCCTCGCCCGCGCCGGGACGCCGCAGCGCGGGCCGTATCGTGCTCACCGGCGATCCGCCGAACCCGGCCGCACGCCCCCAAGGCTGTGCCTTCCATCCGCGGTGCCCCCGCGCGATCGCGCGCTGTGCGGGCGAGACGCCGGTTCTCTCGGCCGTCGGCGGCGATCGCCAGGTCGCCTGCCATCTCGTGACGGGCCCGCAGGCCGAAACGCGAGACGCGGCCTGATGGGACGCTATTTCGCCATTCGCATCGGACGCGCGGCGTTGACGATCGTGCTCGTCGTCACCTTCGCCTTCGTCGTGCTGCGGCTGTCGGGCGATCCCGCGCTGATGATCCTTGGACCGGAGGCGCCGCCCGAGGTCATCGCGGCCTTCCGCAAGGCCTGGGGCCTCGATGATCCCATCTGGTTTCAATATCTCGATTACTTCGGCGCCATCGCCAAGGGCGAGCTCGGCCGCTCCATGCGCGATGGCCGGCCCGCGATCCAGCTCGTGCTGGAGCGGATCCCGGCGACGCTCGCGCTGACGTTGCCGGCCTTCGCGTTCAAGGTGGCGCTCGGCATTCCCGCCGGCATCTACGCCGCGCTGCATCGGGGCTCGGCGATCGATCGCGCCGTGATGATGGCCGCGGTCGCTGGCTTCACTGTGCCGAGCTTCGTGCTCGCGCTTCTCCTCGTGCTCGTGTTCGCTGTGCAGCTCGGCTGGCTGCCCTCGGGCGGACAGGACAGTTGGCGCCACGCCATCCTCCCAATCGTGACATTGAGCCTCGGCGGCGCCGCGGTGCTGGCGCGCTTCACCCGCAGCGCGATGCTGGAGGTGCTGGGCCAGCCCTATATCCGCACGGCGTCCGCCAAGGGCGTGCCGTGGCGCAAGGTCGTGACGTCGCATGCGCTGCCGAACGCGGCGATCCCGACCGTCACCATTCTCGGCTTCATGGTGGGCACGCTGATCGCGGGCGCGGTCGTGGTCGAGAGCGTATTTTCCTGGCCGGGGGTGGGGCGGCTGCTGGTCGTAGCCGTCGCCAACCGCGACCTCGCGGTCGTGCAGTGCATCCTGCTGCTGGTCGCGGCGACCATGGTGACGTCGAACCTGGTCGTTGATTTCCTCTATGGCTTCCTCGATCCGCGGCTGCGCGCCAAAGGGGCCCATGCATGAAGGGAGCGCATGCATGACCGACGCGACCCTGAAGGACAGCGCCGTTCGGAGGCGCGTCAGCCTGCCGGCGATCCCGATCTCGGTGGCGCTCGCGGTCGCCTGGATCATCGCCATGCTGCTGATCGCCGCGCTCGCCGAGAAGATCGCGCCCTATGGCTACACCCAGCTCGACCTGCGCGATCGCCTGTCCGCGCCGGGCAATCTCGCGCACTGGCTCGGCACCGACGAGCTCGGCCGCGACGTGCTGTCGCGGCTGCTCGTCTCGATCCGCATCTCGCTCCTGATCGCCTTCGGCGCAACCGCGATCTCGGCGGTCGTCGGCACCACGCTCGGCTTCCTCGCCGCGCATTTCCGCGGGACGGTCGAGCAGCTCGTCCTGATGCTCTCCGACTTCCAGGCCAGCATGCCCTTCCTGATCATGGCGCTCGCCGTGCTCGCCTTCTTCGGCAACTCGCTGCCGCTGCTGATTGGTTTGATGGGCCTGTTCGGCTGGGAGCGCTATGCGCGCATCGCGCGCGGCCTCGCCATCTCCGCCAACGCGCAGGGCTATGCCGCAGCCGTTCGTCAGCTCGGCGCGACGCCAACCCGGATCTACCTGCGCCACATCCTGCCCAACATCGCCTCGACCCTGATCGTCTCGACCACGCTGGTCTTCCCCGAGGTCATCCTGATGGAATCCGGCCTGTCCTTCCTCGGCCTCGGCGTGCAGCCGCCGATGACCAGCCTCGGCAACATGGTCGGCTACGGCCGCGAATATTTGACCCGGGCACCGTGGATCATGCTGGCGCCGGCGACCACCATCGTGATCACGACACTGGCGGTCTCCGTCATCGGCGACTGGCTGCGCGACCGGCTCGATCCGACCTTGCAATAGGCCGAGCTTGCAGCCCGGATTGCGCTGCGCTCCATCCGGGCCACGAAGGGCTACCAAGAGCCGCGCCGGGAGCAGGGGAGCCCTGTCCAGCCCAAGTTCCCGTTGCGCCCGCCCAGCCCGTGCGCTATCCGGCCCGGAAAGGCCTGAGGCGGCTTCCATTTTTCCGCCCGGCTGCCCAACCCGAGGACGGAAACCGCCATGCCAGCCTATCGCTCCCGCACTACCACCCACGGCCGTAACATGGCGGGCGCGCGCGGCCTCTGGCGCGCGACGGGGATGAAGGATGCGGATTTCGGCAAGCCGATCATCGCGGTCGTCAACTCCTTCACCCAATTCGTGCCCGGCCACGTGCACCTGAAGGACCTCGGCCAGCTTGTCGCCCGCGAGATCGAGCAGGCCGGCGGCGTCGCCAAGGAATTCAATACCATCGCTGTCGACGACGGCATCGCCATGGGCCATGACGGCATGCTTTACAGCCTGCCGTCGCGCGAGCTGATCGCCGACAGCGTCGAGTACATGGCCAACGCGCATTGCGCCGACGGCCTCGTCTGCATCTCCAACTGCGACAAGATCACGCCCGGCATGCTGATGGCCGCGCTGCGGCTCAACATCCCCGCGGTGTTCGTCTCGGGCGGCCCGATGGAGGCCGGCAAGGTCAAGCTGCAAGGCAAGACCAAGGCCGTCGACCTCATCGACGCCATGGTCGCCGCCGCCGACTCCAAGGTCAGCGACGAGGACGTCAAGGTGATCGAGCGCTCGGCGTGCCCGACCTGCGGCTCCTGCTCGGGCATGTTCACGGCGAATTCGATGAACTGCCTCACGGAAGCCCTGGGGCTCGCGCTGCCCGGCAACGGTACCGTGGTCGCAACCCATGCCGACCGCAAGCGCCTGTTCGTCGAGGCCGGCCACACCATCGTCGATCTCGTCCGCCGCTATTACGAGCAGGAGGACGCCAGCGTACTCCCGCGCAACGTCGCGAACTTCAAGGCGTTCGAGAACGCGATGACGCTGGACATCGCGATGGGCGGCTCGACCAACACGGTGCTGCATCTGCTCGCTGCCGCCCATGAAGGGCAGGTCGCCTTCACCATGCAGGACATCGACCGGCTGTCGCGCCGCGTCCCTGTGTTGTGCAAGGTCGCGCCGTCGGTCGCCGACGTCCACGTCGAGGACGTACACCGCGCCGGCGGCATCATGGGCATTCTCGGCGAGCTCGACCGCGCCGGCCTGATCGACACGTCAGTGTCGACCGTGCATGCGCCGACCATGAACGAGGCGCTGGAGCGCTGGGACATCAAGCGCTCGAAGAGCGAGTCCGTGCGGACCTTCTTCCGCGCTTCGCCCGGCGGGATCCCGACGCAGGTCGCCTTCAGCCAGGAGCGCCGCTACGACGAGCTCGACACTGATCGCGAGAAGGGCGTGGTGCGCAACCTCGCGCACGCCTTCAGCAAGGACGGCGGCCTCGCGGTGCTCTACGGCAACCTCGCGCAGGACGGCTGCATCGTGAAGACCGCCGGGGTCGACGCCTCGATCCTGACATTCTCCGGCCCCGCGCGCGTGTTCGAAAGCCAGGACGCCGCCGTCGAAGGCATTCTGGGTGGCAAGGTCACGGCCGGCGAGATCGTTGTCATCATCTACGAAGGCCCGCGCGGCGGCCCGGGCATGCAGGAGATGCTTTATCCGACCAGCTATCTGAAATCGATGGGCCTCGGTAAGGCCTGCGCGCTCGTCACCGACGGCCGTTTCTCCGGCGGCTCGTCCGGCCTGTCGATCGGACATCTGTCGCCGGAAGCGGCGGAAGGCGGCAACATCGGCCTCGTGCGCACCGGCGACCGCATCGCCATCGACATTCCGAACCGCAGCATCACCCTCGATGTCTCCGACGAAGAGCTCGCCAAGCGCCGCGCCGCGGAAGAGGCGAAGGGCGATGCCGCCTGGCAGCCGCAAAGCCGCAAGCGCAATGTCTCGACCGCGCTCCAGGCTTACGCCGCGCTCACCACCAGCGCCGCGCGTGGCGCGGTGCGAGAGGTGAAGCGGCGCGCGAAGTAGGCACGTCTTGCGCAGGCGTGATCGCGATTGCCGCGGTCACGCCTCGTGCATGGTCAACAAGTTCTTAGCGATCGGCTCGCCGTTCGCATTAAGGATGCCCCAACGAACTTCGGCAGCTCCGGATTTTGCGGCGTATACTGCGCGCGACCTTCGCAAATCCATTCGGGCAACTGGGGCGCCACCACAATGTCTCGTACTCTTGCTGTCGTTTTCTCAACGGCCGTCGCTGCGATCTCGATGACGGGCGCGGCCTCCGCCGGCTGCTACAATTGCTACGCGCCGCCGCCCTGCCAGACCTGCTATCAGCAGCAATACGTCGCGCCGCAGTATCGCACCGTCGACGAGACCGTGATGGTCTCGCCCGGTGCGACCGTCGCCCATCGCACGCCGGCACAGTATCGCACCGTGATGGTGCCGCAGACCGTGATGGTGGCGCCGCCGGGCGTCCAGTACGAGCGCATCCCGCCGCAATACGCCACCCGCCAGCGCGTCGAGATGGTCTCGCCCGGCTATTCCTATTACGCGCCGGTGCAGCCGAGCTGCGGCAACTGCGGCTACTAAGCCAGGCAACCAAGGAATCTTCGCGCGGCGCTCCTCAGGGGGCGCCGCATTTTCTTTTGCGGCGGGCCGAACGAGGCCCGGAAATACGACCGGCGTTTCAATGGCGGAACATGCCGCCCGTGGCACCGCCCAAAAAGGTTCCGGAAGAACCAGCGCCAGCGCCGCGATGACCGCCGCCACCACCAGTGGCCCCCCGTGTCGGACCTTTGTCGGAGCTATTGCTGGCGCTCGGCGAGGTTGAGGCGACGATTTCGGCAAGCAACGCCTTGTACTGCAACCTGTTGAAGTAGCCCGACGACGGATAACCGCGCGCGGTCTGCCAGCGTTTGAGGGCGGAGCGGAACTCGTCGTTGAACGTGCCGTTAGGCTTGGTGTCGAAGCCGAGCCCATTCAGGCGGCGCTGCACGTCGCGGCGCTGACCCTTGTCGAGGCCGATTTGGTCCTCGGTGAGCTGGCTGGCGTCATCCGTGAAGGTGGCGGGATCGATGCTGGCATTGACGTCGCTGGACGTCGTCGGCGGACCGTTCTGGATTGCCGCGAGCCGCGCCTGCGCCAGCCCCTTGAACTGTCCATTCGGGTAGGCAGAAAGATAAGCGTTGAGCTCCTCGGCCTTGTCGCTGTTCCTGATCGAGCGCCAGAACTCGAGTTCGGCCTGGGCGGAGGTCAAGGCCGTGGTCATCCCTGAGCCTGCCGGATTGAGATACAGCGAACCGATCAGGTTGGCGTGAACCCAGGGAAGCTGGTTCCTGTTGGTCTCGGCGCTGACCTGAGCACGAACCTCGGTCATGGCCTGGCTAATCTCCACGCCAGGTTTGGTGATGTGCTCAATCAGTGCACGCGTGAATGGGCTGCTGGTGTTGCCTGGACCGTCGAATGCGATCTGTCCTGGAGCGGTCGCGAGCGCGATGAGTTCACCTTCGCTCGATTTCATCTCGGCCAGACCGGATTCGACCGATGCACTTCGGGTCGCGGTCGATTTGATCTTGGCGGCAAACGGATTGTCGCGGCTGGCATCGAGGAAGACCAGCTTGACCTTGGCGTCGCCCATCGTCTGATCCAGCGCCAAGTTGACGTTGAGAGCGGTGCCAGAGGTAACATCTCGCACGGACTTGATGTCGGCATCGACGGGCAGAAGGTAGTTGACGCCGTCGACGGCCATGCCGTGGCCGGCATAGAAGAACACGGCCACATCAGCGCCTTGGGCTTTCTTGCCAAATTCATCCAACTTTCCCGCCATCGCGTCGCGCGTGAGATTGGTGCCCTCGACCACGTCAAAGCCGATGTCGCGCAACGCCGATGCGGTCGCCCTGGCATCGAAAAGCGTATCCTCAAGCTGTGCGGCGTTCTTGTAGGCGCCATTTCCGGCGACAAAGGCAACCCGCCTTGTGGTGCGGGGAGGCGCGAGATCTGTCGAGTTCGACGGCTTATCGTCAGAACGCGAATCCGTGGCGACGACCGCCGGCTCGACTGCGATAATCGGGGTCGCGGCAGGCTTTTCCGGCTCGGGCGGCCGTGCAATTTCCTGGAACCCGTACTCCCAGATCATTTGTTCCGGAGGCCGAGCAGGCTGTTGCTGAATGGCTTCGGTGGATTTTGGTGGCCCCCGGGTGACGATCCTCAAGCTGGTGTGCGTGCTGACGAACGCAGAGCAGATCCCCAGGGCGATCGCCGCGGGATAGACCAGACCGATCAGTTTGAGCTCTCTCCAGAGGAGAGTCGGAGCAGATCCGCTCATCATGGCATGTTCTTCAGCTTGCCCATCTCCAGGACCGAATAGCCCAGTCTGACAAGGATCTTGACCGCGCCCAATCCCATGAACGCGATCCAGAGAAAGACCTCGATGTGGTTCACGATCTCTTCGAAAGGCGTTCCAAGCACAAACCAGTGCTGATCGCGTACCAACCACTCGGAGGCCATCATCAACCCGAACAGCACCACCACCGGTGCAAAGTCCAAGACCAACATGGAGGCAATGAGAAGCGCGGTGGTGAAATGGTGTCGAATTTCTCGAAGAGGATTTTTCCAATGGTCCGTCATAAAAAATGGTCCGTCATAAAAAACCCGCTAAAGTTGCGGGAAGTATTTGACCGCGCCCGACCTTAGTCAATTCACGTTTCGTGCTGGACGCATCCGTCAATCATCCGTGCCTCGACGCGGCAGGCGCCGTCCAACGCAAAGGACTCGGCGCAGGCAGAGGCTGCCTCGACAAGTCCAATACACGGTCAATCTCGATAGCATTCGAGTACGGTCGAACCCGGGGTGACATAGTCCGCACGTTTTCGAGGCGCGCTATTGCCAGCGCCAGGGGTGTTCGTGGAGAAATGCTGTATTCGGGGCCAGGTGGGTCCAAGTTCGCGTTGCGCTCGGACGAGCTATCCGTTAAGTGCCTGATCTCACTGCGAAGGAAGGGTGGCCGAGCGGTTTAAGGCACCGGTCTTGAAAACCGGCGTGCCCGCAAGGGTACCGTGGGTTCGAATCCCACCCCTTCCGCCAGTATCCGGTTCTCCCAATTCGCCGTTGTTCGGAATTGGCAGCAAGATCAGGTTGTTGGCCAGAAGTGCTGGACTTGGCAATTCGCCGATGTTCGCGCCGCCCCGAACGCTGCTGCGCGCAACGCTACCGCCATCGCACTCAACTCTAATGCGCAGCCACAGCCTCGGCTTTGCCAAAACGCCGTTCATAGTCCCGGATATAGGCTTCGGGCGAGGGCTCCAGATGGCGGCGGGTCAGGGCCACCAGTTCGTCCCGACGCGAGCCGCGAAGCGCCTTGATCATATCGAGATGATCGCGGCGGGCGCGATCGAGCGATTCCGGAAACGCGTTGGCAAACGACCTGATGCCGTAGACTTTCTGGGCCAGCAGATCGATGGTCTCGATCAGACAGGCATTGCCGCAAAGACCGAACAGGATCTGGTGAAAGCTGAGGTTGCTGTAGAACACGGTGAGCAGGTCGCCCGCGGCAATGGCCGCGGTATGCTGGCGCTGTAATTCCTCCAGCCGCTCGATATCCTTTCGCGCCACCGGAAACGGGATGATGCGGACCGCCATCACCTCCAGCTCCTCGCGAACCGCGTATATTTCCCTCACTTCGAGCGGCGTGAGCCCGCGCACCATCGCGCCGCGATTTGGGATGCGTTCGACCAGGCCCTTTTTCTCGAGCTCGAACAGCGCAAGTCTCACGTCACCACGGTGAGTCCCGAACAGGTCGCAAAGATCCTGCTCGACCAGGCGCTCCCGCGGCTGCCGCCGCCCCAGGACGATATCCTCCTCGATACCCTTGGCGATGACGATCGCCGGCGCCACGTCGCGCGCCGGCGCCGGTGAAATCGAAGGTGATTTCGCCGTTCGGGCGCTCGCTCGTTTGCGTGGTTTTCCGGCCATGACAGATCCCGCTTCCGCTTCGAAGAGGCCCACAGACCTTCGTTTTCAATTATGATGATAATATCGCAAACAGTATTGTAAACAATTTTCAGCCGCGTTACGATCGAGCTACAAAACAGAGCGAACAGGCAGCCAGCTGCACTGAGATCGCGCGGGGAGGAACGGCATGGAAAGAGACCGCAAGGATTCTGCCCTCAAGCTGACGGCTGCTCGAAATCAGTCCCTTTCGAAGCGGCAAAACCGCCGCCAGTTTCTGCTCAAGACCGGCGGCGTGCTGGCAGCCGGCGCCTTCGGCGCGGTGCCGCTACGCGGCTGGGCCGCCGAGCCCGTCAATATCGGCGCGCTCTATCCGACCACCGGCAGCATGGCGCAGATTGGCGTCGGCTGCATCGCCGCCGCCAAGCTCGCGGTCGAAATGGTCAATGAAGCCGGCGGCATCAAGTCGCTTGGCGGCGCCAAGCTCAACCTCATCATTTCCGACGTGCAGAGCGACACGACGGTGACGCGCACGGAGACCGACCGGCTGATCACCGGCAACAAGCTGTCGGCGATCCACGGCTGCTTTGCCAGCGCGCTGACGCTGATCGCAAGTGAGGTGTGCGAGCGCGCGAAAGTGCCGATCATCACCGGCTCGAGCTCCGACCAGCTCAACAAGGGCCGCAGCTACACTTTCACGCCGTTTGCCCGTGCCTCGCAATTCGCCAAAGCGCAATTGCAGATGTCGAAGCTCCTCGGCGACAAGCCGAAGGTCGCAGTGATCTTCGAGAATACCGCGTTCGGCACCTCGACGTCGAACGGCCTGAAGGAGCTGGCGCCCGGCGAGGGGGTTGAGATCGTGATGTTCGAACCCTACTCGGCCGGGTTCACCGATGCCTCGCCGCTGATCAACAAGGTCAAGGCGTCCGGCGCCAATGCGTTATTCTCGGTCTCGTACCTGAACGATCTCATCCTGATCGTTCGGACCGTCAAGCAGGTCGGCCTCAACGTCGCGATCAACGGCGGCTCGGGCGGCTTCGTCATTCCGGATTTCTACAAGAATGTGGGCACGCTCGCGGAGGGCCTGCAAGGCGTCGCGCACTGGAACCACGACATGAGCGACGACGCGCAGAAGGTGAACGCCGAATACAGGAAGCGCACCGGCGAATTCCTGTTCGAATATGCCGGCGGGCTCGTGGCGCAGACTTTCATGCTGGCCGACGCGCTGGAGCGCGCGGGCTCCGCCGACCCGCAAAAGGTTCGCGAAGCGCTGACGACGCTCGACGTCTCCAAGGGGTTTGCAGCGATGGCACCCGGCGGAAAGGTCAAATTCGGTCCGGACGGAAGGAACGTCTATGGGCATCCGGTCGGTGTGCAGTGGCAGAACGGCGATCTCGCGAGCGTCTTCCCCGATGAAGACAAGCGCGCGCCGCTGCTGAAAACCTGAACGCAGGTAAGTCCCGATGTGGGAGACACTGGCCCAGGCCGTCATCAACGGCCTGCTCATCGGCGGAATCTACGCACTCGTCAGCATCGGCGTCACGCTGATTTTCGGCGTGGTCAAGATCGTCAATTTCGCCCAGGGCGAATTCGTGATGATCGGAATGTATATCTCGTTCTTTCTCGCCAACCAGTTCGGCATCGATCCGCTGGTATCGCTGGTCATATCGATGCCGGCGCTGTTCGTGATCGGCGTCCTGATCCAGCATTTCCTGATCCGCAGGGTGCTGGGGCCGAACGACATGCCGCAGATCTTCCTGACGTTTGCGCTGTCGCTGCTGCTGCTCAATCTTGCGCTGATGTTGTTTACCGCGAACTACCGCACGGTCCACACCTCCTACTCGGACGAAGCCTTTCATATCGGCGGGCTCTATGTGCCGGTGGCAAAATTGATCGCCTTTGTCGTGGCGATGGCGCTCAGCGGCCTGCTCTGGGTTTTCTTGCACACCACTGATCTGGGCAAGGCCATGCGTGCGGCGTCGCAGAACCGCGATGTCGCGATGCTGATGGGCATCAACCCCAATCGCGTGTTTTGCGTTGCGCTCGGCGTGGCGCTGGCACTCGCCGGTGCCGCCGGTTCGCTGCTGATGCCGTTCTATTCCGCCTATCCCTTTGTCGGGCAGGTTTTTGTGCTGATGGCTTTTGTCGCCGTCGTGCTTGGGACGCTCGGCAACGTGATCGGCGCGCTGATCGCCAGCCTGATGATGGGGGTAGCGGAATCGCTCGGCATTCAGTTCGTCGGCGCCGATTCCGGATTGCTTGTGGTGTTCGCGATGCTGCTCTTGACGCTCGCCTTCAAACCCAATGGGCTCGGGGGGAGGGCACGATGATATCAACGCGAAATCTGCTTTGGCTGGCGCTGGCTGCGGTCGTCCTCATCGCCCTGCCGCAGGTCGTCAGGAGCTCGTTCGCGGTCGATATCTTCATCCGCATCCTGCTGTTCTCGTTCATCGGTGTGGCCTGGAATCTGATGGGCGGATACGCCAAGCAGCTGTCGCTTGGGCACGCCGCCTATTTCGGGCTCGGTGCCTATACCTCGACCATCCTCCAGATCGACTTCGGCATCTCGCCCTGGATCGGCATGGTTGCCGGCGGCGTGGTGGCCATGCTGGCGAGCCTGCCGATCGGCTGGCTGTGCTTTCGGCTGCGCGGCCCTTATTTCACCATCGCGACCATCGCAACGGCGCAGGCGCTGATGCTGATCTTCCTGAAGTTCCGCGATCTCGCCTGGGGCGCCGAGGGCACCACGATTCCAAACCTCGGCTCATCGCCCTGGATGATGCAGTTCGAGACCAAGGCCTCCTATTACTATGTCGTGCTCGGCCTGCTCGCGCTCGGGCTTGCGATCACCTCCCTGATCGAAAGATCCTGGATGGGATATTACCTCGTCGCCATCGGCGAGGACGAAGACGCCGCCGAGGCGATCGGCGTCAATGCGCCGAAAATCAAGCGCGACATCTATTTGATCAGCGCGTTCCTCACCGCGCTGGCCGGCACGTTCTATACCCAGTACATCTACTTCATCGATCCCGCGACCGCCTTCAGCTTCAGCATCTCGATCGAGGCTGCCCTGGTGTCGATCGTCGGCGGCATTGGAACGCTGTGGGGCCCGGTGATCGGCACCATCCTGCTGGAAACGACGTCGACCCTGCTGCAAAGCTGGCTCGGCAATTCGATCGGCGGCGTCCAGCTCACCGTGTACAGCCTGATCCTGATGGCCGTCATCCTGTGGCGGCCGACCGGGCTGATCGGGGTCGCGACCGAAGCGTACCAGCGCTATCTCCGGCGCCTGCCGGCGCGCGCGTGAGGACACAAGCCGATGGCGGAAGCGCTGGTTATCAAAGGTCTCAGCAAGCGGTTCGGCGGCCTGCGCGCGGTCCAGGACGTCAGCTTTTCCGTGCAGGAGAACGAGACCGTCGCGCTGATCGGGCCGAACGGCGCCGGCAAGACCACGAGCTTTCATCTGATCACGGGTTTCCATCGGCCCGACGCCGGTTCGGTGCTGGCTTTCGGGAAGGAGATCGTTGGCCTGAGGCCGCACGACATCTGCGCGTTCGGTCTTGCCCGCACGTTTCAGGTCGCCAAGCCGTTTGGCGCGATGACGGTGCTGGCGAACGTGATGACCGGAGCCTTCCTGCGCGATCGGCATGTCGCTGCGGCGCGCGAGAAGGCGCTGGAGGCGATCGAGTTCGTTGGTCTCGGGGCCAGGGAACAGACCGCGGCCAAGGACCTCACCACCATCGACCAGCGCCGGCTGGAGATGGCGCGCGCGTTGGCGACCGAACCGCGGATCTTGCTGCTGGACGAGGTGATGGCCGGGCTCAACCCGGCCGAGATCGACCAGGCGGTCGCCCTGGTCAGAAAGCTGTCGCAGCGCGGCCTGACCATCGTGATCGTCGAGCACGTGATGCGCGCCATCATGGCGGTCGCCCGTCACATCGTCGTGCTCGACCACGGCCAGAAGATCGCCGAGGGGGCACCGAAAGAGATCGTGGAGAATCCGGAAGTGATCCGCGCCTATCTTGGTTCTGGCTATGTACATGCGCCGGCCACAGGAGGCGCGCATGCTTGACCTCTCAGGCGTCAGCGCCAGCTACGGTTCGGTGCCCGCGATCAACAATATCAGCCTTACGATGGGCGAGGGCGAAGCCGTCGGCCTGTTGGGCGCCAACGGCGCGGGCAAGAGCACGACACTGCGCGCTGTCTCGGGCCTGGTGAAGCTGTCCGCCGGCCATGTCAGATTTGACGGAATCGATCTTGCGTCGCTGCCGCCGCACCGGATTCCGGAATTGGGAATTGCCCATGTCCCGGAGGGGCGACAGGTCTTTCCGGACATGACCGTGCAGGAGAATCTCGAAATCGGCGCCTACGTCCCGAAAGCAAAGGCAGAACGTGCCCGCACGCTCGATCTGGTTTACGGCATTTTCCCGCGATTGGCCGATCGCAAGAAGCAGCTCGCCGGGACCATGAGCGGGGGCGAGCAGCAGATGCTGGCGGTCGGCCGCGGCTTGATGCTCAAGCCACGGCTGCTGATGCTCGATGAGCCCTCGCTGGGCCTGGCGCCCGTGATGACCGATGTGACCTTCGAAAAGATCGGCGAGATCCACAAAATGGGCACCGCGATCCTGCTGGTCGAGCAGAATGTCAGTCGCGCGTTGTCGCTGGTCCAGCGCGCCTACGTGCTGGAAAGCGGCACCGTGATCATGCACGGCAGCAGCGCCGAGCTTGCCAACAACAAGCAGGTGCAGGCGGCGTATCTGGGGATCTAGAGCATGATCCGGAAAAGTGCGCAGCGGTTCTCCGAAAAGATCATGCTTAAACAATAGCCTGAAGCGCGATGACGATTCATCCTGATCTCATCGCGCTTTAGCTGGCGGCTCGCACTCTTGGTGCGGTGATCGCGTCTGCCCATTGCGCTGACGATGTCATCCGTCGATAGAGAGAGTCGGGGATCGTCGATCCGATTGCGGTCTCCGGAAAAAATAGAAAATCCCTGTGCCCGCCCAATCCAAACTTTGGATGTGGGATCTGCCAGCCGGCCGAGTACGGAAGGTACTGGTCGTCGAGATACATGGTGCCGCGATAGCCGAGCTCTTCGAAAAACGAGAACAGCCGGCCGGCGTCCGCAGAGACGCTCTCGAACTGGACGAGAGGACGATGGGTTTCGATCGAACGCCTCGCGCCTTCGAGGACGCTGAGCTCGTGCCCTTCCACGTCGCATTTGATGAACCTGAGATTCGGCAATTCGAAATCATCGAGAACGGCGAGCGGGACGGAGATCAGTTGATCGCCGGGATGGCTCCGCTCCTGGCACAATGAGGCGCTTCCGACGCCAATGCCCTGCCGTGTGAGTTGGGCGTCGCCGTAGTGATCGGACAGGGCGGTCTCCCAGGTTGCGACGTTGGCCAGGTCGAAGCTCTGTTTTCGGGATTGGATATATCTGACCATCTCGGGCTGAGGTTCGAAGGCGTGCACTCTCCCGGATCGCCCGACCGCACGGGATAGCCAAAAAGAATAGATGCCCTTGTTTGCGCCGACATCGACCACGGTCGCCCCTCGGAGATCGAGCGACGCCAAGGTCTTCAGAGCCAGCCTTTCGGTGTGAAACCTGTAACGCAAACACCGAATAAAAAAATGCGCGTCATCAAAATTCATCGAGAGTAACCCCTCGAAACAAGGCTATCCCTCAAGGGGGGAGAACTCAATTTGCGATTTTAGTTGCGGCGCAGCGGCGACCAGCCGTTGACGACCGCCTACGATCGGGAGTCTGATCCGCGGCCATGGGCATCGGCAGGACATCGACGAGCTCGCGCGCATGGAGCGCATCTGCCGCCAGTTGGCGGAGCAGGACACTCTATCCGCCAGCCCCTATCGGAAATTCACCGCAAAATCAGATGATTGGCGGGCGCTCTCAAGCTGCGTTCCACCATCGCAATTGCCGGAGACACCCTCACTTCTGGCTGAAGTGCACAACGCCTTCCCAATCCTCCGGCGGGGGCTCCAGCACGAAGCCGATCACCCGCGACAGATAGAGTCCGGCCACCACGTCATCGGGATGATCCGCGGCAAACGCTTCCAGTGCGTCCAGCGTGCCGAGCCAATTTTTGTGGGCGTAGACCTCGTAGACACGATTCCAGTCCTCGACGAGCCGCACCATGTCCGGCGTCGCGCGCAGGTCTTCCGGACCTTCGTGCATGCCGAGCAGCTCGAACACGTCCAGCGGCCTGACGGCACCTTTGGGCTGGCTGCGGTCGACCCGACGGAACAGGAATTGGTCCGAGCAGACGTCCGCGATGTCGCCGCTCGCCAGGATGCCGGTGCCGTAATGCTTGTTCAGCCCTTCCAGGCGCGAGGCGATGTTCACGGTGTTGCCGATCGCCGTGTAGTCGATCCGGTCCGACGATCCGACATTGCCCAGCACCGCCTCGCCGACGTGAACCCCGAAGCGGGTCTGCCAGGCCGTCATGCCCTGTTCGGTCCAGCGCGCGTTCAGGCGCCGCAACGCGACGCGACATTTGAGGGCCGTAGCGCAGGCCAAGTGCTCGTAGCGCGGCACCGATTGCGGCGCATTCCAGAACGCGAACACGGCATCGCCGATGTACTTGTCGACCGTGCCGCCCTCCCTGATGATCAGGGACGCCAGCTCCTCGAAATACTCGGAGAGCTTGATCATCAGCGTTTCCGCCGGCATTTCGCCGGAGAATTGCGTGAAATCCCTGATGTCGCTGAACAGGATGCTGACGCGTCGCGTCGCGCCGCCGACCTCGAGCGAGCCGCCCCTTTGCACGAGCTCCCGGACCAGCGCCTTGGGCACGAATTTCGTCACCTCGCGAATGGCGCCCTTCATGCCCGCCATCGATTTGATCAGCTTGTTGACCTCGCGGACCCGCGAGCCGAGCTGGATGGGGTCGGCAAGCTGGAACGCCTGGATCAACTCGGCTTCCTTGGACAGCCGCCTGAGCGGCTTGGAGATCGAATGCGCGAAATAGATGATGGCCGGCAGCGCCAGGATGAACACCAGCAGTGCGGCTAAAATGCTTCGCGCGGCGGCATGGGCCAGCGGTCCGACAAAGTCCGAGAAGGGCGCCGCATAGAGCACGTAGAAGCTGGTTCCATCGCGGCCGACCTGCTGCACCACGGTCGACAGATATTCCGCGCCGTCGACATCGAGATGCGCCAGCTCGTAGGGACCCTCGCGCTTGAACACCTGCATCGCTTCACGCACGACAGGATCGCTGAGATCGGCCGTCGTTGCCAGTTCGACCGTGCGCATCTCGTGGCTGATGGTGACCTTGAACATCCGGTCGGGATCGAAATGGGCGAGCAGGCGGTTCTGCTCGTCGAATCCGACGAAGCGTTGCTTGTCGTTCGATCTGACCGAGCGGACATAGGCCATCAGCCGGTCGAGCGTGATGTCGACACCGATGGCGCCGCCCTCGAAGGCGCGTGACAGGGTCATTCCGATCTGGTCGGTCGCGGCGAACAGATAGGGTGGGGTGCGAACCACCCGTTCCTGCTGCGCGCGCGCATCGCGATACCAGGCGCGGAGCCGCGGATCGAAAGTCGCCGCCTGATCGCCGGGCGCCGCGATCTGCCGGCCCTCGCCATCGAGAAATCTCCAGGTCTCCATGCGATTGCCGCTGTCGGAACGAATCTCGCGAACCGCGAACCGTGTCGCCGCAGAAGCACCCATTCTCTCGACAAAGGATTTCTCGGCATCCGTGATCGACAGAACGTGAAAGAAGTTGCCGTTCTCGTAGCCCGCATACACCGCGGAGATCTGCGGATTTATCGCCAGGCTGGACAGGATCATTTTCAGGATCGGATCCTTGGATCCGCGCGGGTCGCGCAGGAGAGGGGTGTCGCCCAATTGCTGCGCGATCAGAAACGGTGCCGCAAAGAAGGCCAGGCGGCGCTCATTGATCCGGGCGATCTTCTCCTTGAACGTCTCGCTGGCGACACTGAGCGCGTTCCTGCGGTTCTGAATGTAGTCCGCGATGGTGACGCCTGCGCCCACCAGCAGGGCGGCACACAGGAACATCGTCAGGATGGTCGCGAACAGCGTGATCCGCGGGTCGCGTGTCGAAGAGGAATTCGTGCGAACTGATCCCTCCATGATCGCCCTCAAGGTTGGGACAGGTCGACGATCCGCTTGGACAGATAGTCGACCCAGTAGCGGATGAACGGATCGGACTCCTCCAGCTTCCGCCGCAGCGTCTCCTCGCTCACGCGGATCACCTCGCATCCCCGAATCGTGGCGGCGGTCGCGCCGCGCCTTGCGTCGGCCATCAGCGTGTGCATGCCGAACATCTGTCCGGGCTTCAGCGCGATCACCGCGCGCGGCGTGCCGCCTCCGCTCGCAGCGCGAAGCGTCACGTCGCCCTGCAACAGGATAAAGGCGGCCGCGCCAAGATCCCCTTCGGCGAAGATCGTTTCCCCCGCGGCAAAGGTCAGGCGGTCAAAACCTTGCCAGACTGCCTGAACGGAGGACGTTTCTGCCATGACACGCGACTGGTTTCTTCGGTGAATCGGCGGTGGCGCTCGCTGGAGCGGGCGAGCGGACGACGTCCTGGACCGTCTCCTGTCCGACGATCGCGGCCGCGCCGTTCTCGACATTGCCGAACCAGATCGTCGAATCGAAGCCATGCTTGGCTGCGTAGTCGCGGAAAGCGCTTGAGATGACCCGGACCCGCATTGTAGGCGTCACGCGCCATCCGCCGCAGGTTGAATAGCCTGCCTATGCGCTTTGTGCCTGTGCAGTTTGTGCCAATGTTCGCGCGTGGCCGGCGCAAGTTGCCGCAGATGGACAGGCCGGACGCGCACCAACGCAGAGGCCGAATCCTGTGTGGGATGAGTGGCGTGTCGCTTTGACTCGATCCATCCGATCGGCGCTTCGACGCGTGCGATGGATTTCGGAATAATGGTAGTTTACTCCTGTTTTGCCCGACGAGTCAAAATCGCGTTGCGGGACGCGCAAACCCTCGCTCCGGCACGGGTCGGGCTACATGGGGTTGTTTTCACGATTTTTGTTGGCGGGCCGGCACTTGGCTTCTAAAGGACTGAAAACGCAGCTGTTTCCGGTGGAACTTTTTCCTCGCCGCCGCGTTGTTTGACCATGGCTGAAGATCTTTCCTTCCGACGCAAACCCCTGACACCGGAACAGCGCCAGGCGCGCGATGCGGCTCGCCGGATCGAGGCCGAGCAGGCCATGCGCGACCACCAGGAGGCGCAGCGGGCGTTTCATGCCAATCGCGAACGGCTGAGGGCCGAGCGGCTCGCCCGTGAGGCGGCCGCGGCCAAGGGCTGATCAGGCCTCCTGGCCTAGTGCCGGCTGGGTGGGCGCGCCGCGCTCAGGACGATCTTGAGGGCCTGGACGGCGCCAGCGAGTGCACCGCGATGCGATGACTGGGCTTCGATGGCTTCCGCTGCGACGCGGCAGTCGTCGGCGACTTTCAGCAGCCCGGTTCGTGCCAGGTCCATGGTCGAAAGCGCGGCCTGCTCCAGGCACACGCGCTCGAGGCGTCGAAATTCCCGCAGCTCTCTGTTCATGCGTCGGCTCTCGTCATCCCTGCGGACTATGCGGCCGTGAGTCTGCTTAACAAACAGTAAACATCACCACTTAACCGATCAGGCTGGTGCGAAGCTGACCCTTGCCAAGGGGGCTCGGGGCCGGTGCGCCGGGAGGCTTGACGGCGTGTGGCTTCCGCCGGAAGATTCAAATGATCCTCAATTGACGAGAACCACGGAGACGTTCGCTCCCAGTCCAGACCCTCATCAAGCGAAAACGCAATGGAGCTGACCATGACCACGTTCGACAAGCGCGAGCAGGGCTTTGAGGCCAAATTCGCCCACGACGAGGAATTCATGTTCAAGGCCACGGCCCGGTCCAACAAGCTGCTCGGCATGTGGGTCGCGAGCCAGCTCGGGCTGAGCGGGGAGGCTGCGGCGGGCTATGCGACGGCGCTGGTGACGGACAATCTGGAGAGCCAGACGAGCGACGAGATCCTGAGCCGGGTCGCGGGCGATCTTGCCAGCAAGGGCGTCTCGCGGGCGCAGGTCGCCGAGAAGCTCCGGGAGTGCCTGTATCAGGCCATGCAGCAGCTCGACAGCAGCGGATAGGGCGATCGCCCTGTCACTCGGCCTGCTTGCGCATGGTGGAGTCGCTGAGCCTGTCGACGTAGGCGATCCCGATCGCCGAGACGATGAAGGTGAGGTGGATCGCTACCTGCCACATCACGCCGGTCTCGGTGAAGCCGGCGCGGTCAGAGCCGAGATTGCCGGCCTCGATGAAGGTACGCAGCAGCGCGATCGAGGAGATGCCGATGATCGCCATCGCAAGCTTGATCTTGAGCACGCTGGCATTGACGTGGCCGAGCCATTCCGGCTCGTCGGGATGGCCCTTAAGGTCGAGCCGCGAGACGAAGGTCTCGTAGCCGCCGACGATCACCATCACCAGCAGGTTCGAGATCATCACGACGTCGATCAGCGCAAGCACGCTCATCATGATCTGCTGCTCGGTGAGATCGATGGCGTGCCAGGAGAGGTGCCAGAGCTCCTTGAGAAACAGCACGATGTAGACGCACTGCGCCACGATCAGCCCGAGATAGAGCGGCAGCTGCAGCCAGCGCGAGCCGAAGATGATCATCGGCAGCACGCCGAGGCGCGGCACGGGAGGGCGGGGTCCGGCCCCGGTTTCAGGCTCAACCGACATTGCGGCAGCATCCGCGCGTCTGGATCATCTCGCACTCCCTTAACCCGGCCAGATGGCCGGCGGAAGACGTTGGCGGCGCCAGCGGGCTTTGGCGGCATGCTATCGTGCCACGCGGCCGCCGCTCAGTCGGCGCGGATCGGGAGGTTGGCAGTGTCTCGCAGCTTTGGCAGGACGTTCGGCAAGATTGCAATCGCGGCCGCCTCGATGCTCAGCGCCGGCGCGACCGAGGTATCGGCGACGCCGCTGACGCCATTTCGCGACGAGGCGCAGGCGCAGCGGTATTGCCCGGGCGACAAGGTGGTGTGGCTGGATTTCAGGAAGGGCGTCTATTACCGCAAGGGACAGCGGCGCTACGGCCAGGGTTTTGATGGCAGCTTTGTCTGCTTGAATGAAGCCCGCGACAGTCTCTACCGCCGATCGCTATTGGGTGTGCGCTGAACGGCACGGGCCTGAGCTTCTGCGGGATGCCCGGCTATTTCTGGCTCGGCAGCGTCACCGGCACGTGCGGGGCGGTGCTGACGACCCGGGAGCTTCCGTCGGAATAGGTGCGGTCGCCGCGGATCAGCGATTCCAGGACCAGGAAGAATTTTTCGGCTAACATGTGCGTCACCCTCGTTGGTGATGGCCTCTTCAAATGAGTCGAGGCGCCGACGCGGAAATTCAATCAACTAAACGGGAGCAGGGCAATCCCGGATCAGTACGCATGCTGCGTCGCAATAGCGCAGCGGTCTGACATCGCCAACGGGTGAGGGTCAGGCGAAGGCCAGCGCCATCAGGCTCGAGCAGAGCAGCACGAAGCCGCCAGCAGTCAAAGCCAGGAAGCCACCGGACACAAGATCATGGGATACGAGGTCATGGTTGCTGTGCATGGGACACCTGCTGCTCTCGTCTTCGATGCTCGATCGGATTGATTAAAATTGTCCGAACGCGCCGTCTTCAAAGAGGTAATGCAATGTCACCCGCGCGAGTGCCTTCAGGCCCTCGTACGGTAGCCTTCAAACGCATGGGCCAGGAAGATCCCCGCGCTAACCAGACCCATCAGTGCTGAAACCGTCTCGATCATCGTTAAATTCCAATCCCGCCCCTGCACGCGAGAAAACGCGGGCGGCCTTGCACAGTCAAAAGAATTCCGGTGAAGCCAGCGACAATGGGGGTGGAGTGAGGATTTGGCGCAACAGCTTGTTCAGGACTGGCACAGAGAAAGCCGCCGCTGATCCGTAGATCAACGGGGGAGAGGCGAACGTCCTGTTTACCATCCCGGCGCGAACGCTGTGGGCTCCCCATTTCCGCCGTGTTCGGGTTGCGTTATCGTCACGACTTCCGAAAGCGGTGGTGGGCCGCCTCGGAGCTGAAGGACCGGAAGGCGCTTCCCGTAGCTAAAGCGGGTTGGGTTCGTCTCCGGCGAAATGGTATTTGGGGCGAATGGGGATCCGACGGTCAGATTCGGTGGTGCGGGCCGCGCGGTGCGTTGCGGCGGTCGCCACCTGCCTCGCGCTCGCCAATTGCGCCTCGTCCAACAAGTTCGCCAGCCGCGTCGATCCGAAATACGGCGTCTCGTCGAGCCCTCGGGTCGTGGCCTGGGGCGATCCCGTTCCCAAGGGCGGCGGCACCTACCGCGTCGGCAAGCCCTATATGGTGGCCGGGCGGACGTACGTGCCGGAAGAGGACGTCAACTACCGTGCCGAGGGCATGGCGTCCTGGTACGGCGACGATTTCCACGGCCGCCAGACCGCCAATGGCGAAGTGTTCGACATGGGCTCGCTGACGGCGGCGCATCCGACCCTGCCGATGCCGTGCTATGCACGGGTAACCAACCTCTCCAACGGCAAGTCGCTGATCGTGCGCGTCAATGACCGTGGGCCGTATCATGGCAACCGGCTCATCGACGTCTCGAACAAGGCTGCCGAACTGCTTGAATTCAAAGGCAATGGCGTCGCCAGGGTGCGCGTCGAATATGTCGGCCGGGCGCCGCTCGAAGGCTCCGACGACCGCCAGCTGATCGCGACCTTGCGCACTGGCGTTCCGGCGCCGTCGCCCTCGATGGTCCGGGTCGCCTCGGCGAGGCCCTTCGTGCCGGAGCTGCCGACATCGAGCCGCGGCGCCATCCGTGGCGAGGTGCCGATGCCGGAGGGCCGGCCCTATAGCCTCGGCAACACCTCCGCTGATGTCGCCTCGATCAATGCCACCTCGGAGATGTCGGCCTCGAGCCGCAGCCGGGGCCGGGCGCTCCAGAACGCCCGCCAAGTGTCCTATGACAGGGACGGCCGCTACAGCTCGGACAACGGCCCGTCGGCGGCCTATGTCTCCGATAGCGGTGCAGCCGAGGCCCGCAGCATCCTGACCGGCCGCGGCCTGTACTAGGCCGCACTGCTTTCCCTCAGGAATCGGATCAGCGCGGCGTTGACCTCGTCGGGCCGCTCCTGCTGCACCCAATGGCCGGCCCCCTCGATGATCAGTTTCCGCGTGAGATTGGGCAGCACGCGCTCGAGCTCGTTGATGCGCTTGGCGCCGATCAGGCCGGTGATGACGGCATCCTTCGCGCCGGCAATGAAGAGGGAAGGCTGGTCGATCTGCGCATCCTGCCAGGGCGCCGTCAGCTCCCAATTGCGGTCGAGGTTGCGATACCAGTTCAACCCGCCGCGGAAGCCGGACTTGCGGAAGGCTTCGGTGAAATGGGCAAGATCGGCTTCGCTCAGCCACGCCGGCAACGGCTCCTCTCCCGTCGCGTGGGCGAGAAAGCCCTTGCCCTCCGGCACGAACATCGCGGCCGACGGATCGGCCAGTCCGCGTCCACCGAGCACGACGCGCATGGTGCGGGCGACGTCATGCTCGAACTCGGCCTCGGCGACGCCTGGGGTCTGGAAATACTGCCAGTAGAAATTGGTCACGCCGTTCTGGCGCAGCAGATCGAGCGGCCTGCCGCGGCCACGGAACGGCGGCGGCACGCTCAGGCCTGCGACCGCCGTGAAGATGTCGGGGCGAAACAGCGCCGCGTGCCAGGCGACCGGCGCGCCCCAATCATGGCCGATCACCGTCGCCCTGGTCTCGCCGAGTGCCTTAACCAGGCCGACGATGTCGCCGACCAGATCGAAGATCGAGTAGGCGGCCACGTCAGGCGGTGCCGCACTCTGGCCGTAGCCGCGCATGTCGGGCGCGACAACATGAAAGCCGGCGGCGGCGATTGCCGGGATCTGGTGCCGCCAGGAGTACGACAGTTCCGGCCAGCCATGGCAGAGCACCACCAGCGGTCCCTGGCCCGCCTCGCGGATGAAGAGGTCGATCCCATTGGCCTTGATCATCCGCGTGGAGGACATCGCTTTTCCGCCTTGTTTCAGGGGTCTGTTCGGGGAACATGAGGTGCCACGATAGGGACGCGAGGAGAATCGTGCAATCTCGGGGCAAGCGCCGATCCTCGTTGTTCGCACCGGTTCCAACTGTTAGAACGCCGCTCTCAGGGCTTCGCCATGGCATTTCGTCTCATTCCGCTCGGTCGCACCCGCTTCACAGCCGGCGCGTTGGCGCGCGGGCTGATCGCGACGGCCATCGCGATGAGCCTCAGCTGGGGCGGGGTGCTCTATGCCGCCAACCAGAGCGTCCAGGGCGCCAAGAAGGCGGAAGATGCCGGCTTCGACGGTGACGCTCCGACCGCGATCCTGATCGAGGCCTCCAGTGGCAGCGTCCTGTTCGAGAAGAACGCCGACGAGCTGCGCGCGCCCTCCAGCATGATGAAGCTCGTGACCGCCGAGGTCGTGTTCAACGCGATCAAGAAGGGCGACGTCAAGCTGACCGACGAATATCGGATCAGCGAGAACGCCTGGCGCAAGGGCGGCGCGCCCTCGGGCGGCTCGACCATGTTCGCCGCCATCAACAGCAAGGTCTCGGTCGACGACCTCCTGCACGGCGCCATCATCCAGAGCGGCAACGATGCCTGCATTGCGCTTGCCGAAGGCATCGCCGGCAGCGAGCGGATCTTTGCCGCCGATTTCATGACCAAGCGCGCCCGCGAGCTCGGCATGACCAAATCGACCTTCGGCAATTCCAACGGCTTGCCCGACCCCGGCAACAAGATGACGGTACGCGAGCTCGGCATCCTCGCCCGCCACATCATCCTGGACTTCCCGGAATTCTATAAGCTGTTCGGCGAGAAGGAGTTCACCTGGAACAAGATCCGCCAACCCAACCGCAATCCGCTGCTCAACTCGATGGAAGGCGCTGACGGCTTGAAGACGGGCTACACCAAGGAAGGCGGCTACGGGATGGTCGGCTCGGCCGTGCAGAACGGCACGCGGCTGATCGTCGTGGTCAACGGTCTCGAAGACCCCGAGGACCGCGCCACTGAAGCCAAGAAGATGCTGGAATGGGGTTTTCGCAATTTCGAGACCCGTACGCTGATCGCGGCCGACCAGCAGGTCGGCTACGCCAAAGTGTTTGGCGGCGACAGCCGTTCGGTCAAGCTCGTCGCCAAGACGCCGGTGAAGGTGATGGTGCACAAGAACGGCAACGACAAGCTGATCGCGCGCGTCGTCTATAACGGCCCGGTGCGCGCACCTGTCCAGGAGGGGCAGCAGGTCGGCGTCGTCAGGGTCTGGCGCAGCGGCAACATCGCGGTGGAGACGCCGGTTTATGCGGCCGAAGCGATCGGCACCGGCTCGACGATGCGGCGCGCCATCGACGGCGCCAGCGAGCTCGTGATCGGCATGTTCCGCGCAGGCGCCGAGAAGCTCTGATCATGATCGAGAGCGCAGGGCAGCGGCCGTCCGGACGCGGACGCTTCATCACCTTTGAAGGCGGCGAGGGGGCGGGCAAGTCGACCCAGATCAAGAAGCTCGCCGACCGGCTCAATGCGGCCAAGCTGCGCACGCTCGTCACACGCGAGCCGGGCGGGTCGCCGGGTGCCGAGATCATGCGCCATCTGGTGTTGTCCGGGATGGGCAAGCTGCTCGGCCCCGAGGCCGAGACGCTGCTGTTTGCCGCCGCGCGCGACGATCATGTCCGCACCGTGATCGCACCCGCGCTCAACCAGGGCACCTGGGTGCTGTGCGATCGCTTCGCCGATTCGACGCGGGCCTATCAGGGCAGCCTCGGCAGCGTGCCGGCCGGGCTGATCAACGCGATGCAGCGTGTCACGATCGGCGATTTGAAGCCGGACCTCACCATCATCCTCGACCTGCCGGTCGAGATCGGCCTGCAACGCGCCGCCGCACGGCGGGGCAACGACACACCTGACCGGTTCGAGAGCGAGCAGCTCGGCTTTCACCAGGGCCTGCGCGAGGCCTATCGCAAGATCGCCGCAGACGATCCGGCGCGCTGCGTGCTGATCGACGCCAATTCCGATCCGGATACGGTCGCCGGCCGGGTCTGGACCGCGTTGCGCGAACGTCTGCTGCCGACGCCGGCCTCGGTGGTGTCGGCATGAGCCCGCGTCAGGCCGAGCGCGAAAGCGCCATTCCGCATCCGCGCGAGACCAGCCTGCTGTTCGGCCATCGCGAGGCCGAGACCGCGTTGCTTGCGGCCTATCGCAGCGGGCGGATTCCGCATGCCTGGCTGATCGGCGGACCGCAGGGGATCGGCAAGGCGACGCTCGCTTATCGCATGGCGCGCTTCGTGCTCACCCACGGCCAGCCGCTGTCGGGCGCCGTGCAGCGCTTCGAGAGCCTCGCGATCAATCCTGATGACGCCGTGGCGCGGCAGGTCGCCGCAAGCTCGCATGGCGGGCTGTTGACGCTGGAGCGCACGGCCAACGATCGCGGCGTGATGCGCACGGTCATCACGGTGGACGAGACCCGCGAGACGATCGGCTTCTTCGGCTCGACCGCGGCGGCCGAGGGTTGGCGTGTCTGCATCGTCGACACCGTCGACGAACTCAATCCGAATGCGGCCAATGCGCTCCTGAAGATCCTCGAGGAACCGCCGCAGCAATCGCTGTTTCTCCTGGTCAGCCACGCGCCTGCGCGGGTTCTCGCCACCATCCAGTCACGCTGCCGCAAGCTGCGCCTGCGGCCGCTGGCAACGGACGAGGTGATCGGCGCGGCCGCCGTGGCCGCCGAGCTCGATCCGAATGATCCGGCGCTGCGCGATGCAGCCGAGGCGTCGGAAGGCAGTGTTGCGCGGGCGCTGACGCTGCTTGGGGGCGATGCGCTGAAACTCCAGCAGCGCACGGCTGCGCTCTTGGCGCGCCTGCCTGAGGTCGATCCGCGCGAATTGCACACGCTCGGCGATTCGCTTGGCACCAGCGACCGCGTCGCGCTTGCGGCCTTCATTGACGGCATCGATCGCTGGATCGCGGACCGCCTGCACGCGGACGGAGCCAATGCCAACCAGAACCTGCCGCGCCTTGCGCGCCTTGGCGAGGTATGGGAAAAGATCGTCCGCGCCGCGCGCGACACCGAAACCTACAATCTGGAGCGAAAGCCCTTGGTTTTCTCGGTGTTCGGCTGGCTGGCGGACGCAACGCGCTAGGCGCAAGTCGTTTCCAAATTTTGATTGGCCGGTAAGGGAATTCGTCGTGGCAGCGCGAACTAAGAAAACAGTCAAGAACAATAGCGGCAAGAAGGCTGCCAAGAAGTCTGTGAAAAAAGCTACGAAGAAGATCCAGCGCTCCTCTATCGCGGAGCAGAAGGCAGCTGCCGATAAGGAGCGTGAGCGAAAAAAGCAAGCGGCTGAAAAGGCAGCAGCAAGGAAAGAACGCGAGCGCAAGAAGAAAGCAGCAGCGAAAGAACGGGAACGTAAGCGGAAGGCAGCGGAAAGAGCTGCCGCCGAGAAGCAGCGCGAGCGGAAGAGGAAAGCCGCCAAGCGGGCGGCGGCAAAGAGAGAGCACGAACGCAGGAAGAAAGCTGCTGCGAAGGAGCGCGAGCGTAAACGGAAGGCAGAGGAGAAAGCTGCCGCCGAGAGAGAGCTCAAACGGAAGAAGGAAGAAGCCGAAAAGGCAGCAGCAAAGAAAAAACGTGACCGCAAGAAGAAGGCAGTTGAGAAGGAACGCGAACGGAAGACTCCCGAAGGGAGGACAAGAAAGAGGCGAAGCCCCAAAGAGAAGATTGTCGAAAAGGAACCGGTCGAAGACACGCAAGAGCCAGAACTCGAGCGGCGGCCTGCCGAGTCTATATATGCCCGCGAAAACGTCTTCTACATCACGACCGCGATCGCCTATCCCAACGGCAGCCCCCATATCGGTCACGCCTATGAGGCGATTGCAACCGACGTGCTGGCGCGCTTCGCGCGGCTCGACGGCAAGGATGTGTTCTTCCTCACCGGCACCGACGAGCACGGATTGAAGATGGTGCAGACCGCGCAGAACGAGGGCCTGACCCCGGCTGCGCTCGCCACCCGCAACGCCGGCCGCTTCAAGGCGATGGACGAACGTTTGAACGTGTCGTTCGACCGCTTCATCCGCACCACCGAAGAGCAGCACCATCGTTCCAGCCGGGAGATCTGGCGGCGCATGGCGGAGAACGGCGACGTCTATCTCGACAGCTATGCGGGGTGGTACTCGGTCCGCGACGAAGCCTATTACGCCGAGGAAGAGACACGGCTGAATGACGACGGCGCGCGCTTGGGACCGCAGGGCACGCCGGTCGAGTGGGTCGAGGAGAAGAGCTATTTCTTCCGCCTCTCGGCCTATCAGGACAAGCTGCTGAAGCACTACGAGCAACATCCGGATTTCATCGGCCCGGATGCGCGCCGCAACGAAGTGGTGAGCTTCGTCAGGAGCGGCCTGCGCGATCTATCGATTTCGCGGACCACCTTCGACTGGGGCGTCAGGGTGCCCGGCGATAACGAGCACGTGATGTATGTCTGGGTCGATGCACTGACCAATTATATCACAGGTGTCGGATTTCCCGACGGTGGCGACAAGAACTGGCGCTATTGGCCGGCCGACGTGCACGTCATCGGCAAAGACATTATCCGTTTCCACGCCGTGCACTGGCCGGCGTTCCTGATGTCAGCCGGCATTCCGTTGCCGAAGCGGGTCTATGCCCACGGCTTCCTGTTCAACAGGGGCGAGAAGATGTCGAAGTCGGTTGGCAACGTCGTCGACCCCTTCAATCTCGCCGACCAGTATGGCGTCGACCAGATGCGCTATTTCTTCCTGCGCGAGGTGCCGTTCGGGCAGGACGGCAATTACAATCACGAGGCCATCGTCGCGCGCATCAACGCCGATCTCGCCAATGATCTCGGCAACCTCGCGCAGCGCTCGCTGTCGATGATCGCAAAACAACTCGGCGGCGTGCTGCCGCAGCCCGGCGAGTTCAGCGACAACGATAAGGCGATCCTGGCGATGGCCGACGGCATGATTGCCGCGTCGCGCGAAGCGATGGCGACGCAGCAGATCCATCATTGGCTCAACGCCGTGTGGGCCGTGGTGGCTGAAGCCAACCGCTATTTCGCGGGCGAGGCGCCGTGGGCGCTGGCCAAGACCGATCCGGCACGCCAGAGGACGGTGCTTTACGTCACCGCCGAAGTCGTGCGCCAGATCGCGATCCTGGCGCAGCCGGCGATGCCGACCGCCTCGGGCCTACTGCTCGACAGCCTCGGTATCCCCGCGGGCGAGCGCAGTTTTGCGATGCTCGGCGGCGCCAAGCGGATCGCGCCGGGCTCGACGCTGCCGGCGCCGACGCCGGCGTTCCCGCGCTACATCGAGCCGGCGGCCTAGAGGCGTTCGCAAAATGCTGGTCGACAGTCACTGCCATCTGGATTTTCCGGACTTCGCGGAGGATCTTGACGGGATCGTCTCGCGTGCACGTGCGGCCGGCCTTGGCCGCATGGTCACGATCTCGACCCGGGTGCGAAGACTGAATCAGCTTCTGGCCATCGCGGAACGCTATGACGACGTCTATTGCACGGTTGGCACCCATCCGCACAATGCGGATGAGGAGGACGGCATTTCGCCGGACGAGCTGATCGCGCTGGCAGAGCATCCGAAGGTGGTTGCCCTCGGCGAAGCGGGGCTCGACTATTTCTACGACAACGGTTCGCCGGAGGCGCAGGCGAGGGGCTTTCGCGCCCACATCGCTGCTGCCCGCGCCACCGGGCTGCCGCTCGTGATCCACACCCGCGAAGCCGATGAGGATTGCGGTCGCATCCTCGAGGAGGAGGCGGCGAAGGGATCGTTTAACGCCGTGCTGCATTGCTTCACGGGCGGGCGCGAGTTGGCGCTGAAGGCGGTGTCGCTTGGGCTCTATATCGGCTTCACGGGCATCCTGACCTTCAAGAAGTCGGAAACCCTGCGCGCGCTTGCGGCCGAACTGCCGTCCGACCGTATTCTGGTTGAAACAGACTCCCCCTATCTTGCGCCGGGCAAGTTCCGGGGCAAACGTAACGAGCCCGCCTATGTGGTCGAGGTCGCAAAAGTGCTCGCCGAAACGCGCGGCGTGTCGTTCGAGGAGATCTCGCGCCAGACCAGTGACAACTTCTTTCGCCTGTTCTCGAAGGTGAAAGCCTGAATTTGGGAGCCTCATGACACTGACGCTGACGATCCTGGGTTGCGGCTCCTCCGCCGGCGTGCCGCGCCCGGCGCTCGGCTGGGGTGCCTGCGATCCCAACAATCCCAAGAACCGCCGCCGCCGCTGCTCGCTGCTGGTCGAGCAGACTGGCGAGCACGGCACGACGCGAATCGTTATCGACACGTCGCCCGACCTGCGCGAGCAGCTCATCGATGCCGACGTCGATCACATTGATGCGGTGTTTCTAACTCACGAGCATGCCGACCAGACCCACGGCATGGATGATCTGCGCTCGGTCGTACTCCATATGCGCAAGCGCATTCCGACGTATTTCAATCAGTCGACCGCCAAGGACATCATGGCGCGGTTCTCCTATTGCTTCATCTCGCCAGAGGGCAGCGATTATCCGCCGATCCTGACGCGACATTCGATCGAGGCGGGTGAAACCCAGACCATCTTGGGGAAGGGCGGCGCGGTGAAGATGACCGCCTTCCTGGTCCAGCACGGCCAGATCCCCGCACTCGGCTATCGCATCGGCAATGCCGCCTACACGCCCGATCTCAACGACATCCCGCGCGAGAGCTGGGGGGCCTTGGAAAACCTCGATCTCTGGATCGTCGACGGTCTGCGCTACACCCAGCATTCCAGCCATTTCAGCATCAACGACGCGCTGTCCTGGGTCGAGCGCTTCAAGCCGAAGCGTGCTGTCATCACCAACATGACCGCCGATGTCGACTACGAGGTGATCCGGCAATCGCTACCCGCGGGCGTGGTGCCCGCACACGACGGTATGCTGCTGGAGACGCACTGAACCTATCCAGTGGGAATTTGCCGCAGGGCGGCATGCTCCTTGCTTTCGCAGGGCTCATCGTGTTGGTCTAACGTCTGAAGGACAGGCGTTGGCAGGTGGCGATAATCAGGCGAGGCGAGCCGATCGCCGGATTTGATTGCGCCGCAGGACGAGGATGGGGCCGCGTGGCAGGGCACAGCGACGACGTAAATTCTGTTGGACCGGTCCGACGTGCTCTGGATCTGCTTTATCTCGGCTCGGGCATTGCTGCCGGTGTCTTCCTGGTCGCGATCTTCGCAATCATGATGGTGATGTCGGTCGGGCGGCAGTTCGCGCTCAACATCCCGGCCGGCGATGATTTTGCATCCTGGTGCATGGCCGCGATGGCGTTTCTCGGTCTTGCCCACACTTTCAAGCGCGGCGAAATGATCCGCGTCGGCTTGCTGCTGGAGCGCTTGCACGGGCGCACCAAGCAGGTCGCGGAGATCGTGGCGCTCGGCATCGCGACGGCCTTCGTGGTCTACTTCACCCGACACGCAGTGCAGATGACCTACGATTCCTGGCGTTTCAACGACGTGGCGCAAGGCGTCGTCGCGCTTCCGCTCTGGATTCCGCAGCTTGGCTTTTCCGGCGGTCTCGTGATCCTGTCGATCGCGCTGATTGACGAGATGGTCAATGTCATCGGCGGCAACCGGCCGAGCTACGACAAGGGCTCCCCGGACGAAACGCCGGACGAATTCATCGAACGCATCTCGCAGGGCGGCGGAGGTTGACCATGGCCAATCTCGGCATGATCGAGCTGTCGTTCGTCCTGCTCGGCGTCATGATCCTGCTGCTCGGCAGCGGCATCTGGATCGCGGTCTCGCTCGGGCTCGTCGGCTTCGTGGCGATGGCGCTGACCACGAGCCTGCCGCTCGGCTCGGTGCTTGCAACCACCACCTGGAGCGCGAGCTCGTCCTGGACGCTGGCCGCGTTGCCGCTGTTCATCTGGATGGGCGAGATTCTCTTCCGCACCAAATTGTCGGAGGAAATGTTCCGCGGCCTGTCGCCCTGGGTTCAGTGGCTGCCCGGGCGCCTGACCCATGTCAACGTGATCGGCTGCGGCATCTTCGCGGCGGTGTCGGGCTCTTCGGCTGCGACCTGTGCGACCATCGGCAAGATCGCGCTGCCCGAGCTCGACAAACGCGGCTACGACAAGGGCCTGAGCCTCGGCTCGCTCGCGGGCTCCGGCACGCTTGGCCTTCTGATTCCACCCTCGATTCCGATGGTGGTTTATGCGGTCACGGCGAACGTCTCCGTGCTCCAGGTGTTCCTCGGCGGCTTCCTGCCGGGCGCACTCGTGATGGCGCTCTATTCCGGCTACATCATCATCTGGTCGCTCTTGAACCCGAGCAAGATTCCGCCGCGCGATCCGCCGATGCCGTTTCGCCGGAAGCTGCAGGAATCCGCCAAGCTCGTTCCGTGCCTGCTGTTGATCCTGGCCGTCTTTCTCTCGCTGGTGCTGGGCTTTGCGACCGCGACCGAATGTGCCGCCTGGGGTGTCGCGGGCGCGCTGCTGCTCGCATGGTGGAGCGGCACGCTCACGCGCAAGACCTTCGCCGATAGCGTCATGAGTGCGACGCGTCTCACTTGCATGATCATGCTGATCCTGGCGGGTGCCGCCTACACCACGGCGGCGATGGCCTATACCGGGATTCCCGCAGCGCTTGCCACCTGGGTCCAGGGGCAGCAGCTCACGCCCGGCATGCTCGCGCTCTATCTGAGCATCATGTACATCATTCTCGGATGCCTGATCGACGGCATCTCCATGATCGTGCTGACCGCGGTCATCGTGCTACCGATGGTGAAACAGGCCGGGCTCGATCTGGTCTGGTTCGGCGTCTATCTCATCATTCACGTCGAGATGGCGCAGATCACGCCGCCGGTCGGCTTCAATCTGTTCGTGCTCCAGAACATGAGCGGCCGCGATACTTTTACCGTCGCGCGCGCAGCGTTCCCATTCTTCGTCCTGCTGCTGGCCGCCGTATTCATCATCACCGAATATCCGCAGATCGTGTTGCTGTTGCCAAAACTCGCTTTCCCCGACTGATCTCAATTCGACCGTGAGGAGAAGTCCGATGAAGTCTCGTCTCATTCGCGCCGGCCTGATTGCCGGCGTCCTGCTCGCCGCAGCGCCCGCTTTGGCCCAGACCAAATGGAATCTGCCGGCAGCATACCCTGCCGACAATCCGCACTCGGAGAATCTGGTCGCCTTCGCCAAGGACGTCGAAGCTGCGACATCCGGCAAGCTCCTGATCACGGTTCATCCGAACGCATCGCTATTCAAGGCGCCTGACATCAAGCGCGCGGTCGTCACCGGGCAAGCCCAAATGGGCGAACTGCTGCTGTCGATCCACGAGAACGAGGACCCGATGTTCGGCATCGACGTCGTGCCGTTCCTCGCCACGAGCTTCCCTCAGGCGATGAAACTGTATCAGGCGTCCAAGCCGATGATCGAAAAGAAGCTGGACGCGCAGGGTCTCAAACTGCTGTTCGTCGTTCCCTGGGCGCCGCAGGGCGTCTATGTCAACAAGCCGCTCGCCACGATCGAAGACATGAAGGGGCTGAAATGGCGCGCCTATAATGTCGGGACCGCGCGCATCGGCGAACTGGTCGGTGCCCAGTCGGTGACGATCCAGGCGGCCGAGCTGCCGCAGGCGCTCGCGACGGGCGTGGTGAATTCCTTCATGTCGTCGGGCGGTACCGGCTACGATTCCAAGGCCTGGGAGTCGCTGAAATATTTCTATGACGTGCAGGCCTGGATCCCGAAGGACTACACTTTCGTCAACAAGGCGGCGTTCGAGGCGCTCGACAAGCCGACCCAGGAAGCGATCCTGAAGGCCGCTGCGACCGCAGAGACGCGCGGCTGGAAGGCCTGGGAGGAGAAGGCCAATTGGTACATCGATCAGCTCAAGGCCAAGGGCATGACGGTCGAGGCGCCGAGTCCGGCGTTGAAGGCCGGATTCCAGAAGGTCGGCGAGCAGCTCACGGCCGACTGGCTCAAGAAGGCTGGCGCTGACGGACAGGCCGTGGTTGACGCCTATAAGAAGATGTGAGGAGCGTGCGCGGGTGAGGGCGTCTGCTCACCAAGTGTAGCGCAGCACAGCCTTGCCGGTATAGGAGCGCATCAGGCTCGAAATCTCGCTGTCGAAGCTCGTCGAAGCGGACCAGCCATTGATTGCGCGGAGCTCGAGCGCAATGCCTGAGAGCGCCGAGTTCGGCGCGATCGCTGTGGTGCCGATCGCGAAGCCTTGGCCGGACACGGCCTGAAACACTGCGGGCACTGACTGCGTCGCGCTGAAATCATGCGCCCAGGCGAGACGTCCGCGCAGATCGAAGAGACTGCCGGCCATCAGAAACGTCGTGCTGGCGCGCAGGCCGAGCTCGCTGCGACGGTCGGTGAAGCTGTTGCTGCTGGAGGTCGCCGCGAATTGATCGGCCGCGTAAGCCGGCTGGCCGGAATTCGCGGCGAGGCGGAACATCGTGATCTGGCCGGCTGCGTAGGGCGTGATGCCGAGCCATGGCGTCCCGATGCGATAGCCGCTCTCGATGCGGCCGGAATAGGCGTTGGCATTGACCGCGGCGTTGAGCTGGTCGCTCCCGGCCGGCGTCGCCGCATGATCGCTGGTGATGGCCTGCCAGCCATAGGCCAGCGCGGTCGCGACATAGGCCGATCCGATCGTATGCCTGACGAAGGTCCCGGCCTGGAACAGATCGGAGCGGCCGCTGGAAAAGTTGTTGGCGAAGCCGGTGCCGCCGCCGGCGAGCGCAAAACCGATGCGCGTCTGTGGCGAGAGCGAATAGTCGGCACCCACCGCAGTGGCAAAACTGCGGCTGGTCGAACCGCTGCCGCTGGTCGACATTTGCGAACCGCCGAAGCCCGAGGCCCAGATGCTCCAGTGCGGCGCTGCGAGCGACGGCTTGCCGTAGATCGCCTCATAGGCCTCGCGTCCGACGCCGCCATGGGTGCGGTCGTTGCCCAGATCGGCATAGGCCGCGAGCTCCGCGTCGAATTCGGCCCGTCCGATGCCGCGCCCGTCGACGGCGGGATCGAGCAGGGTCTGGGTGAACTGTGTCATTGCCAGGAACGTGGCCTGCGCCGTCTCGGTCTGCGCGCCACGGCTATCGGCACCACCGCCAAACGCCTGCCGCATGCCAAAGCGCCCCGCGCCGGCAAGACCTCCTGGAGGACCTGGCGGCTCGCCGTTCCAGCCATAGTTCGGCTGCATGCCGCCAGGGCCACCGCCGTTGCCGAACGGCGCGCCGCCGATTCCAGACCCTGCCGGCCCGCCAAACATCGGACCACCCGGGCCACCACCGAAATTGTTGAGGCCGGCGGGGGCATTCGAGCCCGGGCCCGGAGCGCCAAAACTCTCGGCGCCTCCGAACGCGCCAAACTCGCGCATGACCTGCGCGTCCGCCGAGCGCGGCAGCAGCAATCCGGCTGTCAATAGCAGCAGCGCCAGACGCACACAGGCGTCTGCGCTCACGACACCAACCGCATGAAGCGCCCCAACCGCGCCGTCCGCCAGCCGCGCAGCTCGCGCGGCGAATCAGGTGGAGACGGCGAATCCGACGGGAGAGAATCGTAAATGCGTCTCTAACGTTTTCCAATCTTTTCTTGGTGTGTCCTGATGTCGTCAAACATACACGATCAGTTTCAGGACGAATCACGATTGCTGCGCTGACACAGGGTCAATACGCACTTCTACGGGACCACGAAGTGAGATCAGGCCGAGATCGCCTTCGCCGATCCGACCTCGTTGCGGAGCAGGAATTTCTGGATCTTGCCGGTCGAGGTCTTTGGGATCGGCCCGAACACGACGGCCTTCGGCGTCTTGAAGCCACTCATATGGCCGCGGCAGAAGGCGATGATGTCGGCCTCCGTCGTGCTGGCGCCGTCCTTCAACTCGACAAAGGCGCAGGGCACTTCACCCCATTTCGGATCGGGCTTTGCGACGACCGCCGCAAACAGCACGGCCGGATGCTTGTAGAGGATGTCCTCGACCTCGACGGAGGAAATATTCTCACCGCCGGAGATGATGATGTCCTTGGAGCGGTCCTTGATGATGACGTAGCCATGCTCGTCGAGCACGCCGAGGTCGCCGGTGTGAAACCAGCCGCCTTCGAAGGCTTCCCTGGTCGCCTTCTCGTTGTTGAGATAGCCCTTCATCACGATGTTACCGCGGACCATGACCTCGCCGATGGTCTCGCCGTCGCGCGGGACTTGCCTCATGGTCTGCGGATTGATGACGGTGACGCCTTCCTCGAGCGGGTAGGGCACGCCCTGCCGTCGCTTCATCCGTGCGCGGTCGGCGGCCGGAAGATCGTCCCAGCCAGGCTGTTCGGCGCAGACGGAGGCGGGGCCGTAGACCTCGGTCAGGCCGTAGACATGCGTGAGCTTGATGCCGATATTTTCCGCGCCTTCGAGCACGGCGACAGGCGGGGCGGCGCCGGCGATCAGGCCGACGACGCGGCGAGCGCCGCCGTCCTTCGGCGCATCGGGTGCGTTGATCAGCGTGTTGTAGACGATCGGCGCGCCGCACATGTGGGTGACGCCATGCGTCCTGATCAGCTCGAAGATCTTCGTCGGCTCGACCTTGCGCAGGCAGACATTGATGCCGGCGGCCGCCGCAATGGTCCACGGAAAGCACCAACCGTTGCAGTGGAACATCGGCAGCGTCCAGAGATAGACCGGATGCTGGCCGAGTTGGCCTGCAAGGATATTGCTGACGGCGTTCAGATACGCGCCGCGATGATGGGTGACGACGCCCTTGGGATTGCCCGTGGTGCCCGAGGTATAGCTCAGCGCGATCGCGTCCCATTCGTCGCTCAGTGGAATCGCGGTGAAGCCGGGATCGCCCTGCGCGACGGCCGCCTCATATTCGATCTCGCCGATGCGCATTCCCCCCTTGAAGGCGGCATCGTCGACGTCGATCACGAACGGCCTTGGCCCGCTCATCTGCGCGAGCGCATCGGTGATGACGCCGGAAAACTCGGGATCGACCAGGATGATCCTGGCGCCGCCGTGATCGAGCTGAAATGCGATCGAGGGCGCATCGAGGCGGATGTTGAGCGCATTGAGCACACCGCCGGTCATCGGCACCGCAAAATGCACCTCGTTCATCGCCGGGATGTTCGGCAGCATCGCCGCCACCGTGTCGCCGACGCCAATGCCCTTGCCGGCGAGATAGGACGCAAAGCGCCTACAGCGCTCGTAGGTCTGCGCCCAGCTGAAGCTGCGGCCTTCATAGACGGTACTGACGTGATCGGGATAGACCGCGGCGCTGCGCGCGAGAAAGCTCAGCGGCGACAGCGGCACGTAGTTGGCGGGGGTCTTGTCGAGGCCGATATTGTACTGGTTCTGCCGCCCACTCATCGACATCCTCCTTCGAGCCTACAGGAATCCGATCGAGATCCACGGGAAAATCGCGACGATGATCAATCCCACCAGCAGCGCCAGCAGATAGCCCCAGATCGGCCTGATGCCTTCGGCCGGATCGACGCGGCCGATGGCGCAGGCGGCATAATAGCCGACGCCGAACGGCGGGGCGAATAGCCCGATACCCATCGCCAGGATGATCACCATGGCATAATGCACCTCGTGCACGCCGACGGCGCGCGCGATCGGAAACAACAGCGGCCCGAACAGCACGATCGCCGGGATACCCTCCAGCACGCTGCCGAGGATGGTGAAGGCCAGGATCGAGACGGCGATGAAGGCTGCAGAGCCGCCGGGCAATCCGGTCATGGCCGCGGCCAGTGAGCGCGAAAAGCCGGACTGGGTCAGGCCCCAGGCCATGCCGGTCGCCGTGCCGATGATCAAAAGGATCGCGCCCGACAGCGCCGCGGTCTCGACCAGCATCGGAAACAACCGCCGCCAGTCGAAGCGCCGGTAGACGAGGAGGCCGACAAGGACGCCGTAGACGATGCCGATGGTGGAGACTTCAGTGGCGGTGGCAACACCCTCGACCACGGCGTAGCGGATCACGAAGGGCAGCGCGAGCGCGGGCAGGGCGATGATGAAGGTCTTGCCGATCTCGGATGCCGTGGCGCGGCGGACATGGCTCATGTCCTCGTGGCGATAGCGCCACCACACCAGCATGCAGAGCGTGAGCGCGAGCACGACGCCGGGCAGTAAGCCGCCGGTGAAGAGCGCCGCGATCGAGACGCCCGTCACCGAGCCGATGGTGATCAGCACGAGGCTCGGCGGAATGGTTTCGGTCTGGGCACCCGTCGCCGCAAGCAGCGCAACGAGATCGCCGGGGCGGGCGCCGCGCTGCTTCATCTCCGGGAACAGCACCGGCGCGACCGCCGCCATGTCGGCCGCCTTGGCGCCGGAGATGCCGGAGACCAGGTACATGGCGCCGACCAGCACGTAATGCAGGCCGCCCCGGACGTGGCCGAGCAGGCTCGCCAGGAACGCGACCATGGCCCGCGCCATGCCGGTCATCTCGATCAAGAGCCCCAGGAACACAAACAGCGGCACCGAGAGCAGGATGAGGTGGCTCATGCCCTCGTCCATGCGCCCGACCAGCACCATGACAGGCGTCCGCGTGGTCAGCGCCAGATAGCCGAAGATCGCCAGTCCAAAGCCGAACGCAATGGGAACGCCGGCAAAGACGCAGAAGCCGGCCACGCCGACGAAGAAGATCACGAGATTGAGATTGCCGAGCGGCCGCAGATAAGGCTGCGCAAGCCAGAACAAGCCAACGACGACGGCAACGGACATCACGGCCGTCAGCACCATGCGATAATCCGCGGCACGCAGCAGCCGCAGCAGCGCGAACACAGCCATCAGGCAGATGCCGGCCGGCAGCGCCGCGGCGCGCCACATGTTCGAGATCTGGAGCGCCGGCGTGGTGATGAAGCTTTCCTCGAAGGCATAATCCCAGGACGGCCAGACGATCAGCACCAGGAACGCCAGCGCTGCACAGGTTGCGACCAGATCGAGATAAGCGCGCGTGGCCGGCCTTGCGCTCGCGACAATCGCGGTCATGCGCATGTGCTCGGAGCGGCGGAATGCGACCGCCGCGCCCAGCATGGCCAGCCACAGGAACAGGATCGAAGCGAGTTCGTCGGACCAGATCAGCGGCCGGTGCAAGCCGTAGCGCGCGACCACGCCGGCAAACAGGATCACGATCTCGGCGACCACGAGGATCGCCGCCGGGATTTCGACCGCGAAGCCGAGCATGCGCTCCAGCGAAGCCAGCAGCGAGGATCGGCGAGGGGACTGAACAGTCACCTCGCCCGCCACTTCGCTCACCTCGGCCTCGATATGAGCCATGACGGCCCCAATGCGTTAGGACAGCTTGCCGACGGCCTTTTCCAGGAGGTCCCAGGCCTGATCGCCGTATTTGCCTTTCCACTCGGAATAGAAGCCGGCGGCGCGCAGCTTGTCGCGGAACGGTGCGACCGTCGGCTGGTTGAAGGTCAAGCCCTTGGCCGCGAGCTCCTGCTGGAGATTCGCGTTGAGCTTGGCGGTATCCTCACGCTCCTTGACGGCGGCGGCGTTGATGTTCTTGGCGACGATGGCGCGCACGTCCTCAGGCAACGCGCTCCAGGCGCGGCGGTTGGCCAGGAACCAGAAGCCGTCCCACATGTGGTTGGTCAGCGAGCAGAATTTCTGCACCTCGTACAGCTTGGCGGTCGAGATGATCGCCAGCGGATTCTCCTGGCCCTCGACGATCCTGGTCTGGAGCGCGGAATAGACCTCGCTGAAATTGATCGAGGCGGGTGCCGCATCGAACGCCTTGAACATCGAGGTCCATAGCGGCGACACCGGCACGCGGATCTTGAAGCCCTTGAAGTCGTCCGGCCCGGTGATCGGCTTGCTCGAGGACGTGGTCTGGCGGAAGCCGTTGTCCCAGATCTTGTCCATGACCTCGAGGCCGGCTTTCTTGATCTCGCCGCGGACATAGGCGCCGAGGTCGCCGTCCATCGCCTTCCAGACCGTGCCGTAGTCCGGGAAGGCGAAGCCGATGCCGTTGATGGAGGCCGCCGGCACCAGGGTCGCCAGGATCAGGCCCGACAGCGTGAAGAACTCGACGCCGCCGGAGCGGATCTGGCTCAGCATGTCGGTGTCGGAGCCGAGCTGGTTGTTCGGGAAGATCTGGAGGTCGAACTTGCCGTTCGTCTCGCTCTTGATCGCCGCGGCCATCTCCCTGGCGCGCACGTTGAGCGGATGGGTGTCCGGCAGGTTGTTGGCGTATTTGTAGGTGAACTCGGCGCTCTCTGCGCGCGCCACATGGGGCGCGCCGATGCCGCCCAGGACCGCGGTCGCGGCGGAGGCCTTGAGAAGCGTGCGTCGGGAAAAGCGCGTTGAAAAGACCATGGGTCTGCTTCCTCGGAAGGTTTGTTTTTGTTGTGAGACGCAAACCTATACGGACGGACGGTCAGAACGTCATCTGCGATCTCGCGGAGCCACGCTTATTGCAGCCGGACACCATCGCGGCAATATCGGCTTTCGGCACATAACCGGACTCAAAATGTGAAAAACAACCCCATGCACAGTAGCCGTCAAGACCCGCGGCGATGGTCGGTGGTCGGTCCGAAAACGACGCTGGAGCGAAGGCGCTGTGGCAGCAATTTGCCCCAAATATCTGATCTAATTGAATATAAATATATTCCATAATATACCTTATGCGAATTGCGGATATGGGTTGTCCGAGATCGGACCAGTTCGGCGGCCTGCCATCTGGGATAATCATGCCGGCGTTGCTACCGCGCCAGCAGCAGCTCCAGCTGGCCCTGCGCCTTCTTCACCGCTGCCGCGTACCAACCCTGGCTTGGCGCTTCCCTGGCGAAACAGGCCGTGTAGGCCGCCATCGCCTGGTCTTCCCTGGCCATGGAGTCCTGCGGGGTCTTTTTGGCCATCATCTGCTTCCAGACCTTTTCGCAGGCCGGGATCTCCGCCGTCTTCACGGCGTCGGTTGCGGCGAGGAAGAAGACCTTCTCGCCCTGGATCGCGACCACGTCGATCTCGTGCGGCGGGCCCTTGAGGTCGCCATTGCCGCGCACGCCGAGCACGGCGACCGCGGCGCTCGCGGTGGCGGGCCTGGCGATCGGAAGCTCGGCATATTTGGCGAAGGCCGAGTCCTGGATGGCGGCGTAGTAGAAGCTGTCGGACTTGAAGGCCGCGTCGGGCTCCTGCGGCATGGGATCCTTGCGGTGCTCGGCAAGCCAGTGCTTGAGCAGCGCCGTCGTGGTCACCACGGCTTGGATCTTGTCGCCTTCGGTGGCGAAGCAGAGCCCGTCGAGATGGCCGAAGCCGATGTCGCCCTTGAACAGCGTGTCGACGTTCGACTTGCCCTCTGCCGGCAACCCCTTGATCGTGACCGGCCCGACCAGACCGCGCAGCACGCCCGTGAGCTCCTCGATCGCCTTGTCGTGCTGCTTGTAGGTCGCGTCGTTCTCCGCAGCTTTCGAGAACTTTGCGATGTAGCGATCGCGCAGGTCGAGATAGTGCTGCTCGGGCGTGGCCGCATGGGCGCAGGTGCCGAACAAGAGCAGGCAGAGCAAGGCAGGCGGTCTCATTCGATGTCCGTGGACTGGGAGCGATCTGATGTCTTGGTGCCGTTGCCGGATGGGAAGGTTCATCCCCGGCGGCCGTAGTTGGAGCCCTCCTCCACCGGCGCAAGCTGCTGGTCCGGCGCCAGGAACGAAGCCTTCACCATGCCCGCGGGGTTCGATTGAGGCTGGCGCCTCATGGAGGTAAAATTGGCGGCAGATTTTTTCGTTGAGTTTGGATGTCCATGAGCGAATTGCGCGCTGCGACCAGGCAATCCACGGCAAGGACCGGGATCATCGAGTTTGACGGTGCGAGAGGCGCCGTGAGCATCCCCTGCACGATCTCCGACGTCTCCGGCACGGGCGCACGGCTCAAGCTCGACTGGTCGCTGTCGTTTCCCAAACAGGCCACGCTGGTCTTTGCTGACGGCTTGCAAAAGGCCTGTCGCGTCGCGTGGCAGAAGCGCAGGCTCGTCGGCGTCGCCTTCGTCGATGGGTTAGCGAGCCTGGACGAGCAGGCGCTGATGATGACCGAGGAAGAGCAGGCGCTGCACCGGCGGCATATCGGCGCCCAGGTCAAAAGCGCACGCGAGGCGCGAGGCTATACCGAGAGCCAGATCGCGAACCTGATTGGCGTCTCGCCCGAGTTCGTGTCACGGGCCGAGCGCGGCGAGATCAGCATCCCCCTGCACCAGCAACCCACATGGCCGATCTCATGCTGGTCAGCCTCGACAGCCTCGTCGCAGGGCCGGCGTCGAGCGAGGTCGAACCCGCGGAATGACATGCAGGACGGCCTTGCTCCCCCGGCTCGTGTGGGAAAGTCCATCGCCCTGCTGTAAGTTCGACCCGCGTCGGTGTCGGCGCGGGAGATGACCACATGGCGGAGCCTGGCTTCGGTCGGTTCAAGAAGGACCACCGGGAATTCTTCAACGCGCTTGCGGAGGATGGATGGCGCCCCGTCCCCGGCTATGTCGGGGTCGAGGAGAAGATCCTGTCCGGCGGTTTCGATCACCCGGCGCGCGCGGGCGCCGTGACGCGGCTGTCGCGCTGGGCCGCCGGCGCGTCCGTGGACCATCCCGTCTCGCATGATTGGTGCGAAGAGGTCTTTTTGATATCGGGCACGTTGTCGATCGGCACGCCGTCGCAGGAAACGCGGCTGCTGGAGGCTGGCACCTATGCCGTGCGGCCGGCCCATGTCGAACATGGACCGTTCTTCACCCGCGACGGCTGCCTGATGATCGAATTTCTCTATTACCCGCCGGCGGCGTAGCGGCGCGCCTGGAGCGTGATCAAGTCAGGTTCGATCGGCTGCGCGAGGTGTGCTGCCTGACCTGTCTCAGCGGTGCCGCAGCCGGCGATTGACCCGGCGCGCCAGATAGTCGCCGGCGCTTTGCACGAGCTGCACCAGCGCGATCAGCACGACGACGACGGCGAGCATCATCTCCGGCATGAAGCGCTGATAGCCGTAGCGGATGCCGAGATCGCCGAGCCCGCCGCCGCCGACGGCACCGACCATGGCGGAGTAGCCGAGCAGGCTGACCACCGCGAGCGTCAGCGCCAGCAGGAGGCCCGGCAGCGCCTCGGGGATCAGCACCTTGAACACGATCTGAAGCGGCGAGGCGCCGAACGACGACGCAGTCTCGATCAGGCCGCCATCGACCTCGCGGATCGCGGCTTCGACCAGGCGCGCGATGAAGGGGGTCGAAGCGATCGTGAGCGGCACGATCGCCGCCGTCGAGCCGATCGAGGTGCCTGCGATGAGGCGCGTGAACGGGATGATGGCGACGACCAGGATGATGAACGGTGTGGAGCGGGTCGCATTCACGACCATGCCGAGCGCCGCGTTGACGGCAGGGGCCGCGAACAGCTCGCCCTTGCGGCTGGTCGCCAGGAACACGCCGATCGGCAGGCCGAACACGGTGCCAAGCGCGGCTGCGACCCCGACCATGAACAGGGTTTCGCCGGTGGCCTGGACGATCAGGTTGATGAGTTCAGGCGACATAGCCGAGACGCTCCGCCGGGAATTGATGTTGAGAGAGCCAGGCGAGCGTGCGCGCTGTGGCGCTTTCGCCGCAAGAAATACTTAGAGGGATGCCGAGGACCAGCGAGCCAACCTGCTGGCCGCCGATCTCGTCGATCCGAGCGGACAGCAGCGCGACATCGAGACCGAGCTCGCGCGCGAGCCGCGCGAGCAGCGTGTCGCCGGCCCCTGCCCCGCGCACCTGGACGCGGATCACGGCGTGGCTGCCCGGCTCCGGCACGATCCGGCTCGCCAGCGAGACCGGCAGGCTGTCGCCGGTCACCTCGGCCAGGAAGGACTGCGTGATCGGATGTTTTGGGTGGGTGAAGATGTCGGCGACATGGCCGCTCTCGACGACATGGCCGGCGTCGAGCACGACGACCTCCTTGGCGAGCTGGCGCACCACGGACATTTCATGCGTGATCAGCACGATGGTCACGCCAAGCTCGCGGTTGATGTTGGCGAGCAGATCGAGGATCGCACGCGTGGTCTGCGGATCGAGCGCCGAGGTCGCCTCGTCCGACAGCAGCACGTCCGGCCGCGTCGCCAGCGCCCGCGCGATACCGACGCGCTGCTTCTGGCCGCCGGAGAGCTCTGACGGATAGCGGTCGTGCTTGTCGGCGATACCGACGAGCGCGAGCAGCTCAGAAACGCGCGCGCGGATGTCGGTCCTCGACCAGCCCGCGATTTCCAGCGGCAGCGCGATGTTGTCGGCGGCGGTCCGTGACGACAACAGATTAAAATGCTGGAAGATCATCCCGATCGACCGCTGCGCCAGCCGCAGCTCGCGGCCTGCGAGCGCCGAGATGTCGCTGTTGTCGACGACGACGCGGCCCGTGGTCGGCTTCTCCAGCCCGTTGATGAGGCGGACCAGGCTCGACTTGCCGGCGCCGGAGCGCCCGATCACGCCGGTGATCGAGCCGCGCGGGATGGCGAAATCGATGTCCTGAAGCGCGTTGACGCCGGGCTTGCCGCGATAGGCCGGATAGGTCTTGGAGATGCGTTCGAAACGGACCATCGCCTCCGGCTCGGCGGCCGGCACGTCAAGGGTTTCGATCGGATCTCCGACCACAAGCGATGGGTGCGCGTTCATGGAAGCGGCTTTCATGCACGATGTTTAGCTCGCCCGCCCCAAAGGCGCACGAGAACCAAGCCGCTATCGAAGCGACAGGATCGCAGGAACGGTTCGCCCACGGGCGCGTGCACTGCAGCACAGACCATCGCCCACCAAGGTCTCTGTTGCAATATCAGATATTTACGCGACGTTGGACGAAGTTTCTCCAGTCCCTGCCCTGTGAAGAAAAATCATCTGCCGGAGGTATCAGCCCCGGTTCACCGGACCATCTGCAACCACGGCATTACGATCACGAGCAGGCCTGCGAAATAGAGCAGCCCGAAGATCAGGCCAAAGCCCCAGAACTGGCCTTTCCCGATATAGCCGCTGCCGTAATACATCGGCGCAGGCCCCGTTGCGTAGGGCGAGATCACGCCCATCAGGCCGAGCGAATACATGCAGAGCATCGCCAGCGTGGTCACGGGCAGATCGGGAATGCCGGAGCCAACTGCGAGCACGACCGGCAGCACGGCCGCCGCATGCGAAGTGATGCTCGAGAAGAAATAATGGATCCAGAAGAACAGCGCGACCAGCAGGATCATCGCGGTCGACGGCGTCAGCCCTGAGAGCGGTTGTGCGAATTCGTTGGCAAGCCATTTGATGAAGCCGATCTCGTTCAGCCCCGAGGCCAGCGTCAGCAGCGAGGTGAAATAGAAAAACACCTCCCAGGCGCTCTTCTCGCCGACGATGTCGGCGAATTCGATCACGCCCGTGACCAGCATCAGCGAGATCACGATGAACACGACGGTGGTGGCATTGACGAAGTTCGCACCGAGCAGCGGCACGTGGATGTCCGGGCTCGAGCCCGCGATCCACAAAAACATCGCAAGCAGGATCAGGACCAGCATGATCCACTCGTTGCGCGACATCGGGCCCATCTCGCTGAGCTCCTTCGCCGCCCATTCGGAGATCTCCGGGCTGTGCTTCACCTCCGGCCGGCAGATCGCATAGCTGAGCAGCGGCACGACGATCATCAGGAGGAGGCCGAGCGGCGCGAAGCCGATGAACCATTGGCCCCAGCTCACATCGACCCCGACCGTCTTCTTGGCGATCACGAGCGCCGCCGCGTTCGGCGCCAGTGCGGTGAAGAACAACGAGCTGGTGATCGCAGTCGCCGCAAAGGCCGTCCACATCACATAGGTGCCGATCTTGCCGGCGGTCGGTCCGGGCTCGGAGCCATAGATGCGCGGAATGTTGCTGATGATGGGATAGACGATGCCGCCGCTGCGCGCGGTGTTGGAGGGCGTCGCCGGCGCGAGCAAAAAGTCCGACATCGCCACCGCATAGCCGAGGCCGAGCGTGTTGCGGCCGAGCCGCCGCACCAGCACCAGCGCAATGCGCCGGCCAAGCTGGCTCTTGCGATAGCCGATCGAGAATACGAAGGCGCCGACGATCAGCCAGACCGTGCTCTCGGCAAAGCCCGCCAGCATCCAGCGCAGCGACTTGCCGGGATCTGGGTCGATATAGCCGCCGACGCCGGCGACCGTGAGCCCGATCAGACCGACCGCGCCGACCGGCATCGACTCCAGGATGAGCCCGGTAATGACGGCGGCGAACACTGCAAAATAATGCCACTGGTTGACGTTGAGCCCCGCCGGCACCGGCAACAGGTAGATCGCGAGCCACACCACGAGCGGCGCGATCAGCTTCCAGCGGCGCGTCATCAAACCTCCCCCAATCGCCCGGTCCGTTGCCGGATCATCATCCTATACGTCACAGTTCGAAACACGATTCAATGCGTCCGATCAAGAGCGCTGCCGCAGCGGCTGTCGCAGCTTGCTAATGTGCAAACGGTGTCACGCAGACGTGGCTCGATTGCGCTGCAACGAACCATCGACAGGCACGGACCATCTGGTTGAACTATATGCCCGATAAGCCATCGCGATCACAGTCACTTGGAATTGCTGGAGACAGAGCCGCGTGCGCGCTCGAGACGATTTTGACTAGAAAAGACTATGCCGAGCCGGCGATGCTCGAAGCGATTGCGGAGGCCTACGAGACCAAGTTTGAGCCAGTAACGGCGCCCTGCCGCCAGCGCGCGGAAATCGCTCTAGGCCGTCGTGATGGATGGAGCAAAACAGCGATGCCATCATAATGGCCTTGTCCCGCGTCTAACAAATGAATATGTTAATAACATTCTCTACTTTAGATAGTTTGTGCATTTTCAAGCGACGGCAAAGGCCATGCCTGACCAATTTGTCTCACGCCTGGATTCTGAAGTCGCCCTGAACCATGAGGCGAGAAAGGAAGTATTCCGCAAGGTCGCGGGCACGGCGATCGAAAACTCCCACGCTGCACTCAAGCAGACCTGGGTCGCCATATTTGCGGGGGGCACGTATCAACTCATCAGGTCGTTCGACAATTTCATTAGTTGCACGCGCGTCACTCCGAGCGATATCGCACAGGCAAAGAACATCAAGGAAGTCTGCGAGATAAGCTACCTTCACCAGTATATGACCAAGACCCCGGCCGTTCCCTGGTCAGAGATCGGGCTCTTGCTCGCTTTTTACCTGATCTATGTACTAACTTTCTACCGCTTCTACGTCGGCAATATCCGCGTGTTCGACATGCGTTACATCGAGATCGGAAGGTTCGTGGCGCTGCTCAGCGAGAAATTGGAGGCGGCGGCAAAAAAATCCGCAGAAACACCAACGTGTTCCGAGAAGCGCGCTGGCAAGACCACGGAGAGCAAGGCCGCCGAACTGATGAAGACCGCGAATGCGCAGAGGGATCAGCTCTACAGGGACTTCTTCGACTACAACAATAAGCAAAAGCGCATCGTCGACAGTCTCTTGCTTATGATCAAGACGCTCACGATTGTCGGTTTGACGTTGGAGATCAACAATCCTCCGGTCTTCATCACGATCTATGCGCTCGTCCTATTGTTCGACCTCGGCTGGATGCAGGTGAGTAACCTAATCGACTCCTTGCGCAAGCGGTTTTACGCAAGTCAGACCTCCGAGGGAGACGAAAAATTCCCTGAGGCTGATCTGAAAACGCCTTTGTCCGGAAATCCATTTTTTGTCTACAACTACTTCTACTGGCTAGGTCTCACCCGGGCGGTTCAGAATCCAGAACCGGTTGGCAAAGAGCGCGAACCGCGCGCTCCCCAGAAACGCGAACGAGAGCTCATAACGATTTTTCCGTCGCGCGCGATCAAGTGGTGGACCCGCATCAACGCTATCTGCTTTGGACTTTTGGCGATCCTCGGAGTTCCGTTTTATTTTCCTTCCGTCTCTACGAACCTCTTGTGGTTCGTGCCGTCGCAGTACGTGCTGTTCGCAATGGCCGGAGCAGTCATGCTGGCAAACTGTGTCGCCGATTTGTACGCGACGTGGGGCTTCTACAATCCGTTGTTCGAAACCGCCCACGACTTCATCATCGCTGACACCGACTAGGCCGTCATCAGTCCTGGCTCGCGGCCAGCCGGCGCCGGGCAAAGAGCTTTCGCCCGACGTCCTGCAAGCGACCCACGAGAACATCCGCCGCGCCCCAGCAGGCGATAGCTGCGGCGCCGATGTAGTTGCCGCCGGCTAGACCTGTCACGATGCCCGGAATGCGTAGGGCCAGGATGGCAACCCCCACGATCGGCTGCAGCGCATCCGCGGCCCGCACCAGGGCGGCGCTGCCGCGGCGCTCACCAAACCAGGCGACTGGGGCGCGCGCTGCGCCGATGAGCCAAGTTCCGGCCATCAACGCGAGCGCGATCTGAAAACCTGCATTGCCGGATGCGACGGTGGATATCACCGCAAGCGCATCTCCGAAGGAAAACAGCAAGCCCCCCGCGGAGTAGCCGGCCCGTGTGTGGCCATACCGCGTAAGGATAATCTCGGCGACGAGGAAGCTCAACGAAATCACAATGCCGGCGCTGTCGCCACCGAACAGGAAAAGAGAACTGCCGGCCATCGATACCAGGCCGCCGATATTCTCTGATTTCATCGCCGCGAGCAGCCGGAAGGCGTTGTCGCGAATTCGCCTGACCCAAGATGATTCGATGGCTGGCTCCATGCCGATGCAATAGGACGAACCGCGCCCTCGCACAACATGTGATTGTCCTTCAAGAAATTGTCATCATTCGCAACACCGAGCTTGAGGCACATACAATCAAGCGGGTGGGCCAACCCGAGGTCCAGCGCCCCCTCGAGAACCGCTCGACATGGGCCGCGGACTGCGCCTATCCTCTGCGGATGAGCGACCATCATCATCACCACGATCACGATCATTCGGAGTTGTCCGAGACCGAGCTGCGCGTGCGCGCGCTCGAGACGATCCTGACCGAAAAGGGCTATGTCGAGCCGGCCGCGCTCGATGCCATCATCCAGGCCTACGAGACCAAGATCGGCCCGCATAACGGCGCGCGCGTCGTCGCCAAGGCCTGGACCGACCCGGCCTTCAAACAGGCGCTGCTGGAGGATGGCAGCAAGGCGATCGGCACGCTCGGCCATGTCAGCCGCGTCGGCGACCACCTCGTCGTGGTCGAGAACACGCCAGACCGGCACAACATGGTCGTGTGCACGCTGTGCTCCTGCTACCCCTGGGAAATGCTCGGGCTGCCGCCGGTCTGGTACAAGGCCTCGCCCTACCGCTCGCGCGCGGTCAAGGATCCGCGCGGCGTGCTCGCCGATTTTGACGTGACGCTGCCAAAGGACATCGAAATCCGGGTGTGGGATTCGACCGCCGAGACGCGCTTCCTGGTGCTGCCGATGCGGCCCGCGGGCACGGAGGGCTGGAGCGAGGAGCAGCTCGCCGATCTCGTCACGCGCGACTCCATGATCGGCACCGGATTTCCCAAGACGCCCGGAGCGCCATCGTGAACGGCGTGCACGACATGGGCGGCATGGACGGGTTCGGCAAGGTCGAGCCCGAGCCGAACGAGCCGATGTTTCATGCCGATTGGGAGTCGCGCGTTCTCGCCATGGTACGCGCGATGGGTGCGGCCGGTGCCTTCAACATCGACACCTCGCGATTCTATCGCGAGACGCTGCCGCCGCACGTGTATCTCTCGAGCTCCTACTACAAGAAATGGTTCCTCGGCCTCGAGGAGATGCTGATCGAGAAGGGCTACCTCAGTCGCGAGGAAGTCGCTGCCGGCCACGCGATGCAAGCCCCAAAGGCGCTCAAGCACGGCAAGTTCGACCTCACACAGGTCGAGCGCATCATGGTGCGCGGCAAGTTCGCCCGCCCTGCTGCCGCGCCGGCCAAATTCAACATCGGCGATCGCGTGCGCGCGAAGAACATCCATCCGACCACGCATACGCGGCTGCCGCGCTATGTGCGCGGCCATGTCGGCGTGGTCGAGCTGAATCATGGCTGCCACGTGTTTCCGGATTCGGCGGCGATGGAGCTCGGCGAAAACCCGCAATGGCTCTACACGGTCGTGTTCGCAGGCCGCGATCTCTGGGGCGCGGACGGTGACCCGACCCTGAAGGTGTCGATCGACGCATTCGAGCCCTATCTGGACCCGGCGTAATGAGCAGCAGTGCCGCTGCGGCCGCAACGGCGGCGATCCCGAGCATTCCCCGCGATGACGACGGCCCGGTGTTCCGCGCGCCTTGGGAGGCGCATGCGTTTGCGATGGCGCTGACGCTGCACGAGCGCGGCGTGTTCACCTGGCCTGAGTGGGCCGCAGCCCTGGCCTCCGAAATCAAGCGCGCGCAGGCCGCCGGCGATCCCGATACGGGCGAGACCTACTATCTGCACTGGCTCGCCACACTGGAAGGGCTCGTTGCGAGCAAAGGCGTCGCGTCGACGGAAACCTTGCACCGCTACCGCGACGCCTGGGACCACGCGGCGGATCGTACGCCGCATGGCAAGCCCATTGAATTGCGGCCGGAGGATTTTGGCTAGCTCGCGCCTCACTCTCGTGTTCCGGACGCGCTGCAGCGTGTAACGCTGCTGCGCAGAGCCGGGACCCAGAAAGCCACACAGCACCATACTGAGACATGGGCCCCGGCTCTGCGGCGCACCGCTGAAGAAGCGCTGCGCCGCGTCCGGGGCACGAGAGGAGTATGGCGACGCAGCTACCTCCCCGCCACAAACTCCCGCCACCCCTTCGCGCGCAGGCTGCACGCCGGACACTCGCCGCAGCCATAGCCCCAATCGTGCTGCGCGCCGCGTTCGCCGAGATAGCAGGTGTGCGACTGCTCGCGGATGAGGTCGACGAGCCCGTCGCCGCCGAGCTCATACGCAAGCTTCCACGTGGCGGCCTTGTCGATCCACATCAACGGCGTATGCAGCTCGAACTTGCGGGCCATGCCCAGCGAGAGCGCGGCCTGCATGGCGCGGATGGTGTCGTCGCGGCAATCGGGATAGCCGGAATAGTCCGTCTCGCACATGCCGCCGACGATGTGGGCGATGCCGCGCCGGTAGGCCAGCGCCGCGGCAAAGGTCAAGAACACCAGATTGCGGCCGGGCACAAAGGTGTTGGGCAAACCGTCGGCGCCCATCGCAATCGCGACGTCGCGCGTCAGCGCGGTGTCCGAGATCGCAGCCAGCGTCGGGATCGACAGAGTGTGGCTCTCACCGAGCCTGGCGGCCCAATCCGCGCGCAGGGCCTTGATGCCGTCGACCAGCCGGTCGCGGCAGGCCAACTCGACGGCATGGCGCTGGCCGTAATCGAACCCCAGCGTCTCCACCCGCGCAAAGCGGCTGAGCGCCCAGGCGAGGCAGGTGGTGGAATCCTGGCCGCCGGAAAACAGCACCAGCGCGGTTTGTGATGAAAATGCGTCACTCATGGCCCGCGCTTTAGCACCGCGCGCCGTGCCCGCCAATCGGTGGAAATCGGCCTGTTCCGCCGGCTTGTGCTGGGAACGGCGGCGCGCTTTTGGCATAAGGTTTTGGACCCAGGAGACTGCCCCGCAATGACCCCTTCCCGCGACATTTCCCGCCTGATCGAGATCATGGCGGCGCTGCGCACGCCGGTGACCGGCTGCCCCTGGGACCTCGAGCAGAATTTCACGACGATCGCGCCTTACACGATCGAGGAGGCCTATGAGGTGGTGGATGCCATCGACCGCGGCGATCTCGATGATCTCCGCGAGGAGCTCGGCGACCTCTTGTTGCAGGTGGTGTTCCACGCCCAGATGGCTTCCGAGCAGAAGGCCTTTGCATTCGGCGACGTCGTCGAGGCCATCACGCGAAAAATGATCCGGCGCCATCCCCATGTCTTCGCCGACAAGGAGGGCAATCTCGCCTCCTCCCACGTCAAGGAAGTCTGGGACCGCATCAAGGCCGAGGAGAAGGCCGAGCGCGCCGCGCGCCGGCCGCCGGAAGCAACGCCGACGCACAGATCGCTGCTGTCTGGCATAAAGGCCGGTCAGCCCGCGCTGACCCGCGCCATGGAGCTCCAGCGCAAGGCCTCAACGGTCGGCTTCGACTGGAACGATCCGCGCGCGGTGCTGCAAAAGATCCGCGAGGAAGCCGATGAGATCGAAGCGGCACTGGATCGCAACGACAAGCAAGAGATCGCGGAGGAAACCGGCGATCTGATGTTTGCTCTGGTCAACCTTGCCCGTCACGTCGATGCCGATCCGGAAGCCGCGCTGCGCGCGACCAACGCAAAATTCGAACGGCGCTTTGCCTTCATCGAGCGTGCGCTGGAGGCGCAGGGACGGTCGCTGGAGCAGGCGTCACTGGCGGAGATGGATGCGTTGTGGAACGAGGCGAAGCAGAAAGCGCCGCATCGCTAAGCGCAGCACGAACCCTCGCCCTGCTTCGGCGGGCACGGCACTGTCCCATAGGAACAGAACACGCAGCAATCGCCAGTCTTCGGCCGCAGGCGCGTGCCGCAGCCGTTGCAATCGTAGAAATATTGGCAGGCGTCTGTCGGCATGGCTTCGGCCGACTGATGGCCGCATTCCGGGCACGTGAGAATTGACACCAATTCCATCTGGATCGTTCCCGTCGGGCCGGTCAGGCTACGCGCGGCACCGCATCGAACCGGTTGACCACGATATCGCGCTTGGTCTCGTCGACCCGCACGGTCATGTCGAAGCGGCCCTCATGCAGTTCCTTGGCCAGCACTTCGGCATTGCGATGCAGCCACGAGATGCCGGCGCCATCTGCGGCGTCGATGGAGAGATCGAGCGTGGTGCGTTTGGCGGCGAGCCGTTCCTCGATCGCGGCCAGCAGCGCGTCGATCCCCTCGCCTGACACGGCCGAGACCAGCATCGCCGGATGATCCTCCGGCCGGCGCGCGGCGATGTTCAAAAGCTCCTCGCGCTGCTCGGAATCGTAACGGTCGATCTTGTTCCAGACCTCGATGATGCGGCCGCTATCGTCGGGGTTGATGCCGAGTTGGCGCAGCACGGCGTCGACGTCGCTCTGCTGCGCTTCTGCGTCCTCGTGCGAGATGTCGCGGACATGGAGGATGACGTCGGCCTCCAGCACCTCTTCCAGCGTAGCGCGGAAGGCGGCGACGAGCTGTGTCGGCAGGTTGGAGATGAAGCCGACCGTGTCCGACAGCATCGCCTTGCCGCCATGCGGCAGGCTGAGCGCGCGCAGCGTCGGATCGAGCGTTGCGAACAGCATGTCGGCGGCCTGCACGTCGGCGCGGGTCAGGCGGTTGAACAGCGTCGACTTGCCGGCGTTGGTGTAGCCGACCAGCGCGACGACGCGATACGGCACGCGCTGGCGGCCGGCGCGATGCAGCCGTCGCGTCGCCTGCACCTTTTTCAGTTCGCTCTCGAGCTTGGAGATGCGCTCCTGGATCAGGCGGCGATCGGCTTCGATCTGCGTTTCGCCGGGACCGCCCATGAATCCAAAGCCGCCGCGCTGGCGTTCGAGATGGGTCCATGAGCGCACCAGGCGCGAGCGCTGGTAGTTGAGATGGGCGAGCTCGACCTGGAGCGAGCCTTCCTTGGTCTTGGCGCGGCGGCCGAAGATCTCCAGGATGAGCCCGGTGCGGTCGAGCACCTTGGCGTTCCATTCCTTCTCGAGGTTGCGCTGCTGGATCGGCGACAGCGCGCAATCCATCACCACGAGCTCGGCGTCCAGGCTCTTGATCAGCCCGGCGATCTCCTCGACCTTGCCCTTGCCGATATAGGTCGCCGGCCGGATCTGGCTGATCGGCGCGATGATGGCATCGGCAATGACGAGATCGATGGCGCGCGCAAGCCCCGCGGCTTCCTCGATCCGGGCCTCGGCGTCGCGCTGGACATGATTAGGAAGGACATGGTTCTCCGATTGCGCGTCGGCACCGCCTGCGCGCATTCGCAAATAGGGGCCGATGACAAGCACCCGCCCCGTTTGCTGAGCCCCAGCCGACCGCGGACGGTCGGCATCCCCGTCGAAATTCCGGGGTTCCAATCAGATCACTTTCAAGCCGGCTGATCCTCGCCGCCTTCGAACAACTGGATCGGAGCGCCCGGCATGATGGTCGAGATCGCGTGCTTGTAGACAAGCTGCGAGTGACCGTCGCGCCGAAGCAGCAAGCAGAAATTGTCGAACCAGGTCACGATGCCCTGGAGCTTCACTCCGTTGACCAGAAAGATCGTCAGTGGCGTCTTGGTTTTGCGAACGTGATTAAGGAAGGTGTCCTGTAGGTTTTGTGCGCGGTCTGCCGCCATTGTTTTTTTCTCGCTTTGAGTTTCTTTTTATTGCGCCGGTAGCGACCCTGTTCTGAAATTTGGGCCTTCTTCCGGTTGCCGCTCCTCATGAGATCCCCCTCGGAGGAACAGCGGTTCAATTAGAGGGCAGGACGGCTTATTAGGCAAGCCGCTTCACGCGGCAGGCCATGCAGATTTGCCCCGAAAAACTACGGAAATAGATGATTTTCCTCGCTTATCCCAGATGCGCCTTGGTGCTAGCCGACGCCAAGCGCCTTCAATTTGCGATGGAGCGCCGAACGTTCCATGCCAACGAACTCCGCCGTGCGAGAAATATTTCCTGAAAAGCGGCTGATCTGCGCAATCAAATAGTCGCGCTCGAACACTTCGCGCGCCTCGCGCAGCGGCAGGCCCATGATGTGCTCGCCGTTGTTGCTGGTCGGCATCGCCGGCACCATCGAGCCGACGTCCTGCGGCAGCATGTCGGCGGTGATGATCACCTCCGGCCCGCCTGCCGCCAGAATCATGACTCTTTCAACGTTGTTGCGGAGCTGGCGCACATTGCCCGGCCAGACATGCGATTGCAGCACCGCCATCGCGTCCTGGCCGATCTGCCGCTTCGGCAGGCCGCTGCCGGCCGAGATCTGCTCCATGAAATAGTCGATCAGCTCCGGAATGTCCTCGCGCCGTTCCGACAGCGCCGGCACGCGGATCGGCACCACCGAGAGGCGATGATAGAGATCTTCGCGGAAATGACCGGCCGCGATCTCCTCCTCGAGATTGCGCGCGGTCGAGGAGATGATGCGCACGTCGACCTGCACCTTGGCGGTGCCGCCGACGCGCTGGAACGATTGCTCGACCAGCACGCGCAGGATCTTGTTCTGGGTCTCGCGCGGCATGTCCGCGATCTCGTCGATGAACAGCGTGCCGCCATGGGCTTCCTCGAGCGCGCCGGACTTGCGCGGCTGCTCGCCGTTGGACTGCTCGATGCCGAACAGCTCGTGCTCCATGCGCTCCGGTGTGATCGCGGCCGCGTTGATGACGACGAACGGGCCATCGGCGCGACCCGAGGCCGTATGCAGCGTGCGCGCGGTCAATTCCTTGCCGGCGCCGGCGGGGCCGACGATCAGGATCCGGCTGTTGGCTTTCGCCGCGCGCTCGATGGTCTGGCGCAGCTGGTTCATGCTCGGCGAGCGGCCGACGAGCTGGCTTGCGCTCGGCGCAAGCTGCTTCAGCTCCTTGACCTCGCGCTTGAGCCGCGAGTTCTCCAGCGCGCGGGTGGCGACCAGGATCAGCCGGTCGGCCTTGAACGGCTTTTCGATGAAGTCGTAGGCGCCGCGCTTGATCGCGGCGACCGCGGTCTCGATGTTGCCGTGGCCGGAGATCATCACCACCGGCAGATCGGCATTGTCCTTCTTGACCTGCTCCAAAAGCTGCAAGCCGTCGAGCTTGGAGCCCTGCAGCCAGATGTCGAGGAACACCAGATGCGGCCGGCGGTTGGCGATCTCGGCCAACGCCGTATCGCTGTCGCGCGCGGTCCTTGTGACGAAACCCTCGTCTTCGAGAATGCCCGCGACGAGATCTCGAATATCGGCCTCGTCATCGACAATCAGAATTTCACTTGCCATGGGTCGCGCCTGTCTTGTCAGCTGCCTGTCGAGGCTTCGATTTTCGTTGAATCATTAGTCATTTTAGCCGGCTCTTTGGTTTCGGCCGCCGGCTCTTTTGTTTCCGGCGCCGTCACCGTTTCCTTGGCCATTTCCTTGGCCGTTTCCTTCACGATTTCACCAGCAGGCGCCGCCGCCTCGGCGCCCTCGGCCTTCTTGGCCTGGCCGGAGACGGCAAAGCGCATCCGCATCCAGGCGCCGCGCTGGCCGTCCCGGAAATCGGAGGCGTCCTTCAATTCGATGCGGCCGCCATGGTCTTCGAGCACGCGGCCGACGATCGCCAGGCCCAGGCCGGTGCCCTTGGCGCGCGTTGTGACGTACGGTTCAAGCAGTCGCGAGCGCGCCACCTTGGGCAGGCCGATGCCGTTGTCGATGACGTCGATCAGCACGTCCTCGCCCTCGCGCGACACCACGACGTCGATGCGGCCCTTGCCACCGTCCTTGCCAAGCTCCTCGGGCGGGACCTGCTCGATCGCCTCGGTGGCGTTCTTGACGATGTTGGTGACCGCCTGTGAGATCAGCCGCCGGTCGAACTGGGCGCGCAGCGGATCTTCCCTGAACTCGGCCTCGATATCGAGCTCGGGATGGGCAACCTTCATCAGGAACACCGCCTGCCGCACGGTGTCGGCGACATCCTCGCCCTCCATTACCGGCTTGGGCATCCGCGCAAAGCGCGAGAACTCGTCGACCATCCGGCGGATATCGTCGACCTGGCGCACGATGGTGTCGGTGCACTGCTCGAAGATCTGCTTGTCCTTGGTCTCGGTGATGTCCTTGCCGAACTTGCGGCGGATGCGCTCGGCCGAGAGCTGGATCGGCGTCAGCGGGTTCTTGATCTCGTGGGCGATGCGGCGGGCAACGTCGCCCCAGGCCGAGGTGCGCTGTGCCGAGACCAGCTCGGTGATGTCGTCGAGCGTGATGATGTAGCTGTCGTGCGGCTGGTTCTTCTCGGCGCTGACGCGGACCGAGAGGTTGCGCTCCTGGCCGTCGCGCGTAATCGTGATCTGGCCCTGCACCAGGCGCTGGGTCCCTTCCCGCGCCGTCTTCATCATCTCGTCGAGCTCGGGCAGGACGTCGGAGAGCGGATGGCCGAGCGTCTCGGCCTCGGAATGCCCGATCAGCTTCTCGGCAGAGCGGTTGAGAATGCCGACGCTGCCCGACGTATCGACGCCAATGATGCCGGCGCTGGCCGAGGACAGCACCGCCTCGATGAAGCGGCGGCGGCTGTCGATGAGGTCGCTGGCGCTGACGAGCTCGTCGCGCTGGCTGCGCAATTCCTGCGTCATCTTGTTGAAGGTCTCACCGAGCTGGGCGAGGTCGCCCTCCGACTGGTGCACGGGCACTTTGACATGGAGATCGCCGGTCGAGACCGTATGCGCCGCGTTCATCAGCCGCCGGATCGGCGCCACCAGCGAATTGGCGAAGTTCAGTCCGATCAGCACCGAGGCCATCAAAATGGTCAGCGCGATCACCGCGAACATCAGCGCGAAGGCGACCTGGATGCCGAGCCGCCGTGACTCGATCTGGGCGTATTCGGCGACGCTGACCTCGGTCTGCTTGAGCTGATTGACCACATTCGGATCAAGAGGCCGGGCGACATAGAGGAAGGTGTCGTTGAAGGCGCGCAAGCGGATCACCGCCGCGACGAAGCTCGCATCCGGCAGCACCGCGATCTCGGGCTCGGATTCGTTGACGTTGCTGAGGAAGTCCGGCGCCGGCGGCGAGTAGGCCAGCCGCATCCCGGTGTCGGCCGCTTCCAGGATGTTGGTGTTCTTGTCGATGATCATCGCGCCCGGCAGATTGCGGGAGCTTGCGCTCGCGGCCAGCAGCTCGCGGAACGAGCGGCGGTCCTGGTCGTAGAGCGGCCTGGCATGGGCGATGTCATTGGCCATGCCGAGAATGTCGCCGCGGATCAGCTGCGCATGGTCCTGCATGTAGGCCCGCGCAATCGTCAGCGAGTTCTGGATCACTTCCTTGGTCGGGCCGGAGAACAGCCGGTCGAGGCCGCGCTCGATGGTGACGTTGGCGACGACGGCAACCAGCACCGCCGGCAGCACGGCAACGATCGAGAACAGGCTGACGATCTGGACATGGAGGCGTGCCGCCGCCCTTCCCCGCCGGCGCGCCAGGATCAGCTGCCAGAGCTCGCGAATGATGATCCCGACCAGCAGCAGGATCGTTCCTGCATTGATCAGGTAAAACGAACGGACAATCTCCGGCGTCGGCTCGATCTTGGTCAGGCCGGTCAGGACCAGGAAGGTCAGGAAGGCCGACGCCAGCGCCAGCGCCACCGCAAACGGCGCCAGCCAGCGCCGCGCCGACCAGCGTCGGGGCTCTTCGGCTGGGGCCGTGTCAAAGGATGCGGCCGAGGTATCTGCGCTGGTCATTCCGGCAATGGGGTGCTGAAAACGGGTCCGCGATGGGCGGGTACTGATGTATTCGTACCACATTGTTGCCAAATTGCGACAATTCCGCGGCGCCCGCCCCGCGATGGGACCATCGCATCCACAGGGGTCTGCGGATCAGCGCCGCGCGACTGGGAACGGATTCCTGCCATTCCGGCTTGACCCGGCATGGACAGGTTCTTTCTCGCGATGATGGTCTCGGCCGTTCTGCTGCTGATCGTGGCCGCCGACCTTCTGGTCAACAGCCCGAGCATGCAGCCGCCGGCGGCGGACATCGCCAACGCCGTGCCGGTATCAGGCCGATTGATCAGATAGGAGCCGCGTCCCGCGGGATGGCCATTGCGACGTTCCAGCGGAACATTTCGGTCCGATTCGGACTTCTGCGCATCGCGCCAGTCACACAGGCCAGCGCGATCCGGACAGGCTCAGCTCCGCTTTGGTAGGGGGAGCTGAGCCACGTTCGCGCAAACGCGTTTAGCGTTTGTCGCAAGAACTAGCCCCCGCTCCGATACACCTGGATATCGAGATCCCGGATCTTCTTCCGCAGCGTGTTGCGGTTGAGGCCGAGGAGATCGGCGGCGCGGATCTGGTTGCCGCGGGTGGCGGCGAGGGCTGCCGTGAGCAGCGGCACCTCGATCTCCTTGAGAATGCGGTGATAGAGGCCCGGCGGCGGCACGCCATTCGGGAAGCCCTGGAAGTGCGAGGAGAGATAGGCCTCGACCGCGCCACCGAGATTGTCGACGCCCTGCTGCACTGCCGCACCCGGACTGACCGAGGGCGGCGCGAGCTCGCCGTCGATGACGGAGGCCGTGATCACGTCCTGCGGATACAGAGCCGCAAGGCGCCGGGCGAGGTTTTCCAGCTCGCGCACGTTGCCGGGCCAGCGATGCTGCTTCAGCCGCTCCAGCGCCAGCGCATCGAGCTTCTTCGGCGGCAGCCCGTCCTTCTCGGCAAGCGCGAAGAAGTGACGCACGAGATCGGGCAGATCCTCGATACGCTCGCGCAACGGCGGCAGCCGCAGCGGCACGACGTTGAGGCGGAAGAACAGGTCTTCGCGGAACAGGCCCTGCTGGATCAGCACGCGCAGATCCTTGTTGGAGGCCGCGACGATCCGCACGTCGGTCTTGATCGGGGTGCGGCCGCCGACGGTGGTGTATTCGCCCTGCTGAAGCACGCGCAGCAGGCGCGTCTGCGCCTCCATCGGCATGTCGCCGATTTCGTCGAGGAACAGCGTGCCGCCCTCGGCCTGCTCGAACCGGCCCGAGGCGCGGGTGTTGGCGCCGGTGAAGGCGCCGCGCTCATGGCCGAACAGCTCGGATTCGATCAGGTCGCGCGGGATCGCGGCCATGTTGACCGCGACGAACGGGCCGTTGCGGCGCTTGCCGTAATCGTGCAGCGCGCGCGCCACCAGCTCCTTGCCGGTGCCGGACTCGCCCGTGATCATCACGGTGAGGTCGGTCTGCATCAGGCGCGCCAGCACGCGGTAGATTTCCTGCATCGCAGGCGACCGGCCGACCAGCGGGATCGCCTCCATCTCGGCGTCGTCGTCGGGCGCTGCGACCCGCTCCTTCGGCTCGGCGAGCGCGCGGCCGACGATGGCGATCAGCTCCTTCAGGTCGAAGGGCTTTGGCAGATATTCATACGCCCCGCGCTCGGAGGCGCGGATCGCCGTCATGAAGGTGTTTTGCGCGCTCATGACGATGACCGGCAAATTCGGCCGCATCTTCTTGATCCGCGGCAGCAGATCGAAGGCGTTTTCGTCCGGCATCACCACGTCGGTGATAACGAGATCGCCCTCGCCCTGGCTGACCCAGCGCCACAGCGTCGCGGCATTGCCGGTGAGCCTGACCTCATAGCCGGCGCGGGACAGTGCCTGATTGAGAACCGTGCGGATGGCGGTGTCGTCATCAGCAACGAGAATACTACCTGCGGGCATTGTTGATCCTCATTTTGCCCCATGTGACGCAGACGACGACTTCCCGGCAGAGCCGTCGCGACTGCTGTGATCTGCGTGTTTGACCGATGTCGAGTACATCGGCATCAGCACGCGGAAGGTGGTCTTGCGCGGCTGAGACTCGCATTCGATGATACCCCCGTGATCGCCGACGATCTTTGCGACCAGCGCCAGACCGAGGCCTGAGCCGGTCTGCTTGGTGGTCACGAAGGGGTCGAACAGGTTGGGCAGAAGGTCGTCCGGCACGCCTGGTCCATTGTCCCTCACGCAGAATTCGAGCGGCAGGGATACCCGGGATTTTTGACCGGGGACTGACAGGCGCACGCCGGGGCGGAATGCGGTGGTGAGCTGGATCTCGGCGTCGGGCACGTCGATCAACGCTTCGGCGGCGTTCTTCACCAGATTGAGGAAGACCTGGATCAGCTGGTCCTGGTTGGCCAGCACCGGCGGCAGCGACGGATCGTAATCCTCGATGAAGCGGATGTTGCGCGCGAATCCCGACTGCGCCAGCCGCTTCACGTGATCGAGCACCGAGTGAATATTGACGGGCCCGCGCACCACGGGCCGTTCGTCGCCAAACACCTCCATGCGGTCGACCAGCGTCACGATGCGGTCGGCCTCGTCGCAGATCAGTCGTGTCAGCATGCGGTCTTCGGACGAGGCCTGCTGCTCCAAGAGCTGCGCCGCGCCGCGGATGCCGGAGAGCGGATTCTTGATCTCATGCGCGAGCATCGCTGCTAGCGCTATCACCGAGCGCGCAGCGCTGCGATGAGTGAGCTGGCGATCCATCTTGTCGGCGATGGTGCGCTCCTGGAGCATCACCACGATATGGCCGGGCCGCTCGGTCAGCGGAGCGACATGCAGATCGACCTGGCGGTCGCCGCCCATCCGCGGCGTGCCGAGATCGACCTTGTATTCGTTGACCGGCGAGTTCGAGGAACGCACCTGGTCGATCAGCGCCAGCAACGGGCTGCCGAACGGCACCAGCTCCTTCAGCGACTGCCGCTTCAAAAATTGCGTCGAGATCTCGAAGAAGGCTTCGGTCGCGATATTGGCGCCGACGATCTTGCCGTCCGGCCCGATCAGCAGCACCGGATTCGGCAAAGCGTCCAGGATCGCATCGCTGTCGGACAAAATCGGCCGACGATGTTCAGCGGCTGAGCTCATGCAGCAGCGCTCCATGCAAAGTCGTCGAAGGCATCTTGCAGTGAACGGTGAACGAGGCGCGGGTCTTCGGAGGTGAGAATCTTCTGGCGCCAGGCTTTCAGCTTTTCAGCCGGCGCGCGGCTCGCAAGTGCTGCGACATCGAGCGCCCAGCCGAGATGCTTGCGCGCATGCCTGAGGCCGACGCGCAGGCCGTAAAGCGCACAGACGCCCTCATAGAGCGTGCGGACATAATGCAGCTGCGTCTCGAGCGAAGGCAGCGCTTCGGCCGCCCCGCCCTTCAGGCGGCGGCCGATCTGGCCGGGCAGCCAGGGCTGGCCGTTCGCGCCGCGACCGATCATCACGGCATCGGCGCCGGAGGCGTCCAGCGCGGCGACCGCCTTCTCATAGGATGTGATGTCGCCATTGACGACGAGCGGAATGGAGATGGCTTCGCGCACCGCGCGGATCGCATCCCAATCAGCCTCGCCCTTGTAGAACTGGCAGCGGGTGCGGCCATGCACGGTGACGAGCTTGATGCCGGCCGCTTCCGCGCGCCGCGCCAGCTCCGGCGCGTTGCGGGTGCGATCGTCCCAGCCGAGCCGCATCTTCAGCGTCACCGGCACTTTCACCGCTCCGATCGTCGCCTCGATCAGGCTTACGGCATGATCGAGATCGCGCATCAGCGCCGAGCCGGACTGGCCGCCGGTGACGTGACGCGCCGGACAGCCCATGTTGATGTCGATGATATCGGCGCCTTCGGCTTCGGCGATGCGCGCGCCTTCGGCCATCCAATGCGCCTCGCAGCCGGCGAGCTGCACCACATGCGGACCGACGCCGGTCGCTTCGCAGCGCAACCGCGACATCCGGTGGCCATTGGCGAGCTCATCGCTCGCGGTCATTTCGGACACGACCAGACCGGCGCCGAGCTCGGCGGCCAGCCGGCGAACGGGCGAGTCGGTCACTCCCGACATTGGCGCCAGGAAGACCGGGGTAGCGATTTCAATATCGCCTATTTTCAAAGGCTTAGAGCCTGATCCTGCCGGGCCGGTCACAGTGGTCTCGTTACAAGGCAGGGCCTCATCGCGCCTGCCACGACCTATCTTGCGCACAATTCTTGTGCAGTCAAGCGTCATGCCTACAGTTTAACCAGTTCTGCAAATCTTTCAAGTGCAGTGCAGCAAATTGCTGTTTCCCACAATCCGGGGAAACCCCCTTTTTTTGCGGGCCTGCCGTGCTAGAGGCATGCCGGCAATCACCCCACTCCCCGACTCTCTCCTGACAACTGAGTATTTGAGTCCTATGGCGAAATCACAACGCACCGGAGTTGTCCTCGTCGCAGCCGGACGCGGCCTGCGCGCGGGCGCCGGTGGGCCGAAGCAGTATCGGACGATCGGCGGCGTGCCTGTGATCTTCCGCGCCATGGAGGCCTTCAGTCGTCATCCGGAGGTATCAGCCATACAGCCCGTCGTGAACCCCGACGACAGCGCCATGTTCACGGCCGCGGTCGCAGGCCTCAAGCACGAGCCGCCGACGAGCGGCGGCGCGACGCGGCAGGCTTCGGTGCTCGCGGGTCTCGAAGCGCTTGCGAAGCACGAGCCGGACATCGTGCTGATCCACGATGCCGCGCGGCCCTTCGTCTCGGCGGGCGTGATCTCGCGCGCGATCGAAGCGGCAGGCCGTACCGGTGCCGCGATCCCGGCCGTTGCTGTCACCGATACCATCAAGATCACCGGCGAGAATGGCGACGTCGAAGGCACGCCGGACCGCACCCGCCTGCGAATCGCGCAGACGCCGCAATCGTTTCGTTTCGATGTCATCCTCGAAGCGCATCGTCGCGCCGCAAAGGACGGACGCAGCGATTTCACCGATGATGCCGCGATCGCTGAATGGGCGGGATTGACGGTTGCGACCTTTGAAGGCGATGTTGCCAATATGAAGCTCACCACTCCCGAAGATTTCGTGCGCGAGGAAGCGCGGCTTGCGAGCCTGCTCGGCGACATCAGGACCGGCACCGGCTATGACGTGCATGCCTTCGGCGAGGGCGACCACGTCATGATCTGCGGCGTGCGCGTGCCGCACAGCAAGGGCTTCCTGGCGCATTCCGACGGCGATGTCGGCCTGCATGCACTGGTGGATGCCATCCTCGGCGCGCTCGCCGACGGCGACATCGGTTCACACTTCCCGCCAAGCGATGCGAAGTGGAAGGGCGCCTCCTCCGACCAGTTCTTGAAGTATGCCATCGACCGCGTCACCCAGCGTGGCGGCCGCGTCGCCAATCTGGAAGTGACCATGATCTGCGAGCGGCCGAAGATCGGCCCGTTGCGCGACACCATGCGCGCGCGCATCGCCGAGATCTCCGGCGTCGACATCTCGCGCGTCGCGGTGAAGGCCACGACCAGCGAGCGGCTCGGCTTCACCGGCCGCGAGGAAGGCATCGCGGCCACCGCGAGCGCCACCATCCGTCTCCCCTGGAGCATCTAGGTCATGGGCGGCAGCGACGCACGCGCCCTCTCCCGCTCGCTGCTCGACCTGTGCCGGATGCGCAAGCTGACGATCGCGACGGCCGAATCCTGCACCGGCGGCCTCGTCGCCGGCGCGCTGACCGACATCCCCGGCTCGTCCGATGTGATTGATCGCGGCTTCGTCACCTATTCCAACGACGCCAAGCGCGCGATGCTCGGGGTCGAGGCCTCAACGCTCACCAATTTCGGCGCCGTCAGCAAGGAGACCGCGACCGCCATGGCGGTCGGTGCGCTCGAGCGCGCCGGCGTCGATCTCGCGGTTGCCATCACCGGCATCGCCGGCCCCGGCGGCGCCACGCCGGGCAAGCCGGTCGGCCTCGTCCATTTTGCCGCCGCCGCGCGCGACGGCCGCATCATCCATCGTGAGCAGCGTTTTGGCGCGATCGGCCGCAGCGCCGTGCGCGCGCGCTCCGTGGTCGAAGCGCTGCGCATGCTGATGGAGCTCGCCCGCGGCCCGCAAGTCGCGACCAAGCCGCGCCGCGCCGCGGCAAGCCGCCTGCGCCCGCGCGTGACGCGCTCGCCGCGCCGGCATGCGGTGAAGCGCCGCCCGCCGCGCTCGCCGCGGGCATAAAGCGCCAACTACTGTCCCGCCCGCTCGATCCGGCGCATGACGGGGAGCTTTTGCTCAATCGCCTTGGCAAGCACCGTCCCTGTGGTCCGACCAAGCTCCTTCGCGATCACCGCAATCGGCTTGGTTCCTGCGAGCTTCTTGAGCCTGGTAAGGTCTTCCTCGCTCCATGATTGCTTCCAGCGCGCCATGATCCCTGGTCCCGCTCAACACGCCCCGCACCCGGCTCGTACTGTAGTCGAGCGGCGACGACATGCGGCCGCGTCAGGTGTCGCGCACACGGCAAGGGGTGTTCCGTCAGTCCGGCGCTTTTTGGCACAAACTGCACTTGTTATGACTTGAGATGCCGAGCTCGAATTATGGTTTCGTGGGCCGAGTTGCCAGGATCGGCAGCCACAATCCGTTGCATTGCCGTCGGGCAAAACACCCAATTGGCGGGTCAATTCGCGCGCGCAAAGATATTCCACTTTACCGAATTTCTGATTTGCAGTAGAACGTCACCACCTCATCCCGGTCAGAGGGGCGTATCGCGATCGTCACGAAACGCGGGGTGAGCGGCGGTGGACGCATGTCACATCGGCGCGAAAGGCATCGCAGGGCGGGCAACCGTGAGCGAGAACCGGCGCGCACACGACCGGTGTGATTGCGTACGGCAAAACCGTGTCGTCCTGGCGCCCGGGGTCTGTGCGCCAAGTCTTGTGGTGATGTCGGCGGCCCGACCGGGCGCGCGCATCAGTCATCTGCAAGGCGACGGGGGCAATAGTGCATCGCTCCCCGGGGAGAACTCGGCATAAGCCGTCAAACCACTGCGCAGGGAAGGCCGTGTGTTGGGCTTCACCTGTATGCCGCTGTGCAGCCTCTTGTAGCGCAACTTCGCACAGTGGACCGCGGGTGCCAGCCGGCACCCGGCCTTCCCTGCGCCCTCTGACAAAAGAGGGCGGCACGACCAAGCAAAGCTCGGGCGAAATGCGCCGCGAGGATGCGGCGTCATGCTCGCTTTTCAAATTGCACGCAGCAGAATACGCCTCGCAGCCGCCGGACGTGGTGAAGGCAGTGGATTGATTACGACGACGCCAGCTTCGGCCGGCCGTAAATCGCATCTGCCCGCTTCTCGAACGCGGCGGAGAAGCGCGCGAAGGCTGCATCGAACATCGAGCCCATCAGCATCGCCAGCATGCGGCTCTTGAATTCATAGGCGAGGAAGAAACCGACATCGCAGACGTCGTTACCCTCTTGCTCGCCTTTGGGCTCGAACGTCCAGCGATTTTCCAGATTGCTGAACGGGCCTTGCAGATATTCGACCAGGATTTTCAGATTGGCGCGGTCGAGCGTCACCCGGCTGGTGAAGGTTTCCCTGACCAGCTTGAACGACACCGTCATGTCGGCGACCAGTACCTCGGTGCCATCGGGCTTCGCCACGCGCTGGCGGATCCTGAGCGCACTGCACAGCGGTACGAATTCCGGATAGCGCTCGACATCAGCGACCAGATCAAACATCTCGGATGCGCTGTGAGTGACACGGCGCTTGCTCGAAAATTTAGGCATATCGGTTCAGCGCGCGGTCGCGGCCCGCGCGGCCTTCAGTCTGGCAAAATCCTCGCCGGCATGATGCGACGAGCGAGTCAGCGGGCTCGCCGACACCATCAAAAATCCCTTGGTGTAGGCGACCTTTTCGTAGGACGAAAACTCGTCCGGCGGCACGTAGCGCATCACGGCGTGATGCTTGCGGGTCGGCTGGAGGTATTGGCCGATGGTCAGGAAATCGACGTCGCCCGAACGCAGATCGTCCATCACCTGGAGCACCTCGTGGCGCTCCTCGCCGAGGCCCACCATGATGCCCGACTTGGTGAAGATGGTGGGATCGAGCTCCTTGACCCGCTGCAACAGCCGGATCGAGTGGAAGTAGCGCGCGCCCGGCCGCACGGTCAGATAGCGCGACGGCACGGTCTCGAGGTTGTGGTTGAAGACGTCGGGCTTTGCCGCGACGACCACCTCCAGCGCCCCCTCCTTGCGCAAAAAGTCCGGCGTCAGGATCTCGATCGTGGTCGACGGGCACGCGGCGCGGATCGCGCGGATGGTCTCTGCAAAATGCTCGGCGCCGCCGTCGGCGAGATCGTCGCGGTCGACCGAGGTGATGACGACGTGGGCGAGACCGAGCTTGGCGACGGCCTCGGCGACGTTCTGCGGCTCGGCCGCGTCCAGCGCGTTGGGCAGCCCGGTCTTGACGTTGCAAAAGGCGCAGGCGCGGGTGCAGGTGTCACCCATGATCATGAAGGTCGCGTGCTTCTTGTCCCAGCACTCGCCGATATTCGGGCAGCCCGCCTCCTCGCACACCGTGTGCAGGCCGTTGGCGCGCACGATGTTGCGGGTGTCGGCATAGCCGCGGGTGTTGGGCGCGCGCACGCGGATCCAGTCCGGCTTCGGCGGCGAAGCGGAATCGGGCCGATTCACCTTTTCGGGGTGGCGCGGGCGCAACGGGTTCGTGATGGTATCGACAATAACGACCATGATCTGTCCGGTCTGTTCAGGTCCTACCTAGTCGGTCTGGCTGCCTGCCGCAACCCGGCTCGCCCCGCTTCAGGGAACATGGCAGATATGGGCAATATCCTGCTCTGTTCTCAGGCGATTCTCACCTCGAATGGCTCCAGCTTCGAAGACTTCCACACCGCGGCTTGGCAAACGGCTCAAGCGCGACTTTTTCGGCCGCGGCGTCCGCGAGGTCGCTCCCGACCTGATTGGTGCGACCATGCTGGTCGACGGCGTCGGCGGGATCATCGTCGAGGTCGAGGCCTATCATCATACCGAGCCGGCGGCGCACTCCTACAATGGCCCGACGCCGCGGAACCAGATCATGTTTGGCCCGCCCGGTTACGTCTATGTCTACCGCTCCTACGGCATCCACTGGTGCATCAATTTCGTCTGCGAGGAGGAAGGCTCGGCAGCCGCCGTGCTGATCCGCGCGCTGGAGCCGACCCACAGCTTGGCCGCGATGCGCCGACGCCGCCACGCGGTCGATGTGCACGCGCTGTGCTCGGGCCCCGGCAAGCTGACGGAAGCGCTCGGCATCACCATCGCGCACAACACCCTGCCGCTCGATCGCGCGCCGTTCGCGCTGCATGCGCGGACGGAGGATGTCGAGGTCGCAACTGGCATCCGCATCGGCATCACCAAGGCGGTCGAGCTGCCCTGGCGCTATGGCGTCAGGGGCTCGAAATTTCTGAGCAAGCCGTTTCCGAAATAGGCTTACGACGCCTGTTTCAGCCGCTCCAGCGCCTCCAGCAGCTTGGCCTTGCGCGCCAGCGCCGCCTCGCGCTTCTCGCGCTCCTCCTCGACGACCTCCTCGGCCGCGTTGGCGACGAACTTCTCGTTCGCGAGCTTGGACTCGGCGCGCTTGATGTCGGCGTCGGCCTTCGTGATCTCCTTGTCGAGACGCGTGCGCTCGGCGGCGAAATCGACCACGCCCTTCAGCGGCAGCGCGGCGACCTCGCCGCGAACGAGCAGCTGAACCGCGCCGTCGGGCGAGCGGTCGGCAAAGGAGATGTCCGACAGCCGCGCCATGCGCTTGATGACGTCGGTCCAGCGCGGCGCGCGCTCCTTCGTCTCGGCCGAGGCGCCGGCGAGCACCAGCGCCGTCAGGGTCGCCGGCGCAATGTTCATCTCGGCGCGCACCGAGCGGATCTGCGTGATCAGGTCGATCACCCAGCCGATCTCGGCTTCCGCCTTGGGATCCGTGAAATCGGCATGGTCGAAGATCGGCATCACCAGTGCCGGCGAGATCAGCGGATCGGTTGGCCCCGCCGCTGCGGCCAGCATCGCGAGTTGCTCGGGCGTCGGCCCCTCCGGCTTCAGCGGCCACGGCGCGAGGGCGAGCAGGCCATCGCGTTTGGCCGTCACCTCCCACAGCTCTTCGGTGATGAAGGGCATGAACGGGTGCAGCAACTTCAGGCTCTCGTCGCGCGCCCAGGCGACCATGGCGCGGGTCTCGGCCCGCAGCGGACCGTCGGCGCCACCGAGCGCAGGCTTTGCAAGTTCGACATACCAATCGCAATAGACGTTCAGGACGAACCGATACATCGCGCCGGCCGCATCGTTGAAGCTGTGAGCCTCAAGTGCCTCCGTCACCTCGCGCGTCGCCTCCGCGGTCTTGTGCGCGATCCAGCGGTTCAACGGCTCCTTCGCCTTCGCCGGCTCGAAGCCTTCGGGCACGACGCAATCGTTCATCTCCGCGAAGCGGCAGGAATTCCAGAGCTTGGTCGCGAAATTGCGATTGATTTCGACAAGTTGCGACGACAGCTTGATGTCGTGCGTGTGAGCCGCCTCGCGCGCCAAGGCAAAGCGGAGAGCGTCAGCACCGAATTCGTCGATGAGGTTGAGCGGATCGATGACGTTGCCTTTCGACTTCGACATCTTGGCGCCCTTCTCGTCGCGAACGAGACGGTGAATATAGACGGTCGAAAACGGCGCCTCCTTCATGAAGTGAAGGCCCATCATCATCATGCGCGCGACCCAGAAGAAGATGATGTCCCAGCCCGTGACCAGCACGTTGGTCGGGTAGTAGCGCTTCACCTCGGGCGTGTGGTCGGGCCAGCCGAGCGTGGAGAACGGCCACAGCGCCGAGGAGAACCAGGTGTCGAGAACGTCTTCATCACGCGTGATGAAGCCCTCGCGCTTGTTGCGGTCGAGCGCCATCTCGCGGCCCTGCTCGACCGTGATCACTTCCTGCTCGACGTAATAGCCGAGCGCGTGGCTGACAGCCTCCTCCTCGGTCTCGGCGACGAACACCTTGCCGTCGGGCCCGTACCAGGCCGGGATCTGATGGCCCCACCAGAGCTGGCGGGAGATGCACCAGGGCTGGATGTTCTCCATCCACTCGAAATAGGTCTTTTCCCAGTTCTTCGGCACGAAATTCGTGTCGCCCAAACGCACCGCCGCGATCGCGGGCTTCGCGAGTGTCTTGGCGTCGACGTACCACTGGTCGGTGAGATACGGCTCGATGACGGTGTTCGAGCGGTCGCCGTGCGGCACCATGTGGGTGTGCGGCTCGACCCGCTCGACGAAGCCGAAATTCTCCAGCCGTTCGACGATACGCTTGCGCGCAGCGAAGCGATCGACGTTGTGGAATTCCTCAGCAAATCGCGCGGCGCCTTCGGGCAGGTCGCGCAGGTAGTCCTCGTTGTCGAGGAGATCGAGGCAGCCTTCCTTGTCGAGCACGCTGATCCGGCGCAGGCCGTGGCGATTGCCGACCTCGAAATCGTTGAAATCGTGCGCCGGCGTCACCTTGACCGCGCCGGAGCCCTTCTCCGGATCGGAGTATTCGTCGGCGACGATCTTAATCTTGCGGCCGACCAGCGGCAGGATGATGTTCTTGCCGACGAGCTTCCGATAGCGCTCGTCGTCGGGATGCACGGCGACGCCGGTATCGCCGAGCATGGTCTCGGGCCGCGTCGTGGCAACGACGATGAAGCTCGCGGGATCCTCAGGGCTGAATGTCTTGCCCTCGATCGGATAGCGCAGATACCAGAGGCTGCCCCTGACCTCGGTCTGCTGCACCTCGAGATCAGAGATCGCAGTGAGCAGCTTGGTGTCCCAGTTCACCAGCCGCTTGTCCTTGTAGATCAGGCCGTCGCGATGCAGCTCGACGAACACCTTGACGACGGCCTTGGACAGGCCCTCGTCCATGGTGAAGCGCTCGCGCGACCAGTCGCAGGAGGCGCCGAGGCGCTTGAGCTGGTTGATGATGGTGTCGCCGCTTTCGGCCTTCCACTGCCAGACCCGCTCCAGAAACTTCTCGCGGCCCATCTCGCGACGGCCGGGTTGCTGGCGCTCCATCAACTGCCGCTCGACCACCATTTGGGTGGCGATGCCGGCATGATCGGTCCCTGGCTGCCACAACACGTCGCGCCCGCGCATGCGCTCGAACCGGCACAGGATGTCCTGGAGCGTGTTGTTGAGGGCGTGGCCCATGTGCAGCGAGCCCGTCACGTTCGGCGGCGGGATCACGATGGTAAAGGGCGCGGCGTCGCGGCGGTCGGGGCGGCCGGCCTTGAAGGCAAGGCTGTCCTCCCACACGACGGACATGCGGGCTTCGATATCGGCGGGCTGGTAGGTTTTCTCGATCATGGGGCTGCTAGAAAGCCGCGCGCGGGGCTCAAGTCAACGGAAAGCTCAGCGGCAACACGGCTTCCCGGCCCCGGCGGCGGGCCGAATATGACGCCAGAGCAGGGCTTTATCAGGGCCATGCGGCCCATGCCTCACCTGCCGCCGCGCGAGACCCGCTCGATTTCGGCCTTCACGATGCGTTCAACAAGGCCCGGCAGATTGTCATCGAGCCAGGATTTCAGCATCGGGCGCAGCATCTCCTTGACCAGGTCCTCCAGCGTCCGCGCATTGCTGCTGAGCACCGTATGGGCCAGGGAGTTGAAGGCAGACTCGACGGCAGAGACCGTCGACTGCGCCAGGATCGGCTGCTGTGACGGCAGCGGCGGCGCGTCGAAGTCCACCGGCGCGTATGACGGCGGCGGCACCGGACGCGGAGCTGGCCCCGATTCGGCGAATTCGAGATCGTCACGCGGCTCGACCCTGCGGAAGCTCGGCGGCGGCGGAGGCGCCGTCGGCTCCGGGTCCATCGCCATCTCGTCGGTCAGCTCAAGGACGTCGGGTTCAGGCTCGGGCTCGGGCTCGGGCTCAGGCGCGCGTGCCACAGGCGCAGGCGTTGCCTCGTCGAGCCCAGCCAGCAGCGCATCGATATCGTCCTGGTTGTTCGGTCCGGCATCTGCCGCCGGCGCCGGCGCGGGCGGCGGCGCAGCGGGCCTGGCGACCGGCGGCGGCGCAGGCTTCTCGGCGGCAGGCTTTGCCGGCGCAACCTTGGATGGCGGAATGTCGTTCATGGCCTGCGGCTTCGGCGCAGGCGCAGCAGCGGGTGCGGGCTTGGCGGCCTCGGCCGGCGGCGGCTTGGCCTCGTCGTCGGCAATGATGCGCCGGATCGAGGCCAGAATCTCCTCCATGGAGGGTTCTGTGACCTTTGCAGGCTGCGTCATCTCCGACTCCACATCATCAACGCCCTCGCATGCGTTGTTTTACACCAAGCACGACAGGATTGGCCGGTTCCGGATCGGTGGCCCGACATTTTCGTCGTGGACAGCCGGACTTGTCCCCAGATCACGGCTCAACGTGCGGCGGTGCGCCCCTGCCCGCGGCACTCAAGCTTACGCACACGACACCGGGTGCGGGCCGAATCGACCCGCATCTTCTTGGCAAGGCTATGTCAGGGATTTTGACGATTGCAAGCAAAGCGCCGGTCGACCTCGGCTGTTTGCGAGGTCGACCGGACAACTACGGCAATCAGCGTCCGTCAGGGATGCGCACGCCCGCCCAGCTGTCGCGAACCTGCTGGTAGTGCACGCTGGGATCATAGACCGTGGTGTTGAGGCCGAGGACCGTTGGCGCGAGACGACCGATTGCGCTGAGCACCGAATAGGATGCCACCACGCGGTCATGCTGCGCAGTAACGAGAGCAACGCGCGCGTTTACCAGTGCCTGCTGCGCGTTGAGCACGTCGAGCGTGGTGCGCTGGCCGGCCTTGGCTTCCTCACGCACGCCATTCAGCGCGATCTCGGAGGCCGTGACCTGGGCCTGTGCGGACTGCACCTGCGCCTTGCCGGCTTCCAACTGGCCCCAGGCCTGCACGACGGTCGCGCGAGTCTGGTCGCGGGTCGTCTCGAGATTGAGACGCTGCTGCGCCAGGTTTTCCTTGGACTGGCGGATCAGCGAATACTCGGCGCCGCCTTGATAGATCGGCACGGCGACTGTTGCGAGGGCGGAAGCGGTGTTCGTGCGGAAGACCGTCAGGGTCTGCTGGTAGGACGTGCTGACGGCAGCCGCGACCGAGACCGTCGGCAGCAGCGCGCCCTCGTTGACCTTGACCTGGAGATAGTTGACGTCGATGCCGTACATCGAAGCCGTAACGTTGGGGTTCTCCACCAGGCTGAGATTGACCGCGGAGGCGATGGTCGCGGGCAGGAAGCGATCGACGGGCGAGCCCGGGGCAAGGTTCGTCGGCTCGTTGCCGATGATCCGGCGGAAGTTCGCACGCGTCGTCGTGAGATTCGATTCGGCGGTCAGCGCTTGAGTCTTGCCCGCAGCCAGCTGCGCTTCCGATTGCGCGACGTCGGTGCGCGTGACCTCGCCGACATTGAAGCGATCGCGCGTTTGCTTGAGCGTCTGTTCGAGCACGCGCACGTTGCTGCGCTGGACTTCGAGAGTTGCCGCATCGCGCAGGTAGTCCATGTAGCTGGTGGCAGCCTGCAGAAGGACCGTCTGCTCGAGCACACGCAACGCTTCGCGAGCGCCGGAGACCTGGCTCTCCGCCGCGCGCGTCTTGTTGGCGGTCTGATTGCCGTTGTAGAGCGTCTGGCTGACCGTCAGGCTGGCGCTGTTGGGCTGAAGAGGGTCGGCATGAAGCGGCGCACCATGCTGCACCTGTTGGATATCCTGATACTGATACCCGGTGCCGAGGGTCACATTGACCTTGGGGCGGTAACCCGACAAAGCCTGCGGTACGTTTTCGTCGGTCGAGCGCACCTGGGCCCGCTGCGCGTTGAGCTGCGGATTGTTCTGATAGGCGCGCACCAGCGCAGCCTCAATCGTGTCCGCCAAGACAGGCGCAGGCCCTGCAAGCGCCATCAGGAGGACCGAAACCGCAGCTCCGGTGAAGAGCTTCACCCCATGCATCCCTGAAAATCCGTTCATTCTCACGTCAGGCTCGTGCCCGCGAGCCTGGTTACCGTATCCGAGTGGAGTCGTTGCCCCGCAGCAACATAGGACGCGGTCAAGCGCGACGGAACTACCTCCAGGCAGTTCCCAGTGGAAACTCTTCACGTGCAGCATCCCGGCCACACTTCTGATTCAGAATGGTATTTTAACAGGGGCCGGGGCCGTCAGAAGACGAAGGCGGCGGTCCGTTCCAGCCCGGGAAGCAGCGGGGCTGCGGCATCGAACAGCGGCCGATAGCCGAATTCGCCATGGGAACGGGTGACGATCATGGCCCGCGACGGCCTCGATTCGGCAGAGACCCCCACCAAGCGGCCGCCTTCCTTGAGCTGGCCGAACAGGCCTTCCGGCGTCACCTCGGTCGCACCATTGAGGACGATCACATCATAGGGAGCAGCCGCCGGATCCCCGTCGGCACAGGCGGCGGCCTTGCAGGTCACGTTGGTGAGACCGATCGCGGCGAAGGCGTCCTTGGCCTTCGCGGCCAGCGCCGAATCGCATTCCGTTGCGGTGACCTGGCGTGCGAGCTTCGCGGTCAGAGCCGCGAGATAGCCGGTGGCACAGCCGACGACCAGCACGTTGTCCCCCTCACCGATCTCGGCCGCCTGAAGCAGCCTTGCGGTCAGTGCCGCCTTGAGCAGGAACCGCTTGGCGGTGCCTTCGCTCACATCGAGGTCGAGGTCGAGATAGGCCAGGGCCTGCCGGCTCGCCGGCACAAAGACCTCACGGGGAACCGTGAGCATGGCATCGAGAATGCGGCGATCGGTGACATCATTGGTGCGCACCTGGCCATCGACCATTTTTTGGCGCGCGGTCGCAAAGGCCTTTTCTTGTTTTTCGCGTTTTTCGCGTTGTTCTTTGAGCTGCGCCGCTCGATTCCGTTCCGAGCCATCCATCCGATAGATTGGTTCGGCCTTTGGACGAGTATCATTCTGCGGCATGTCGGGCTCGTGGTGCCTGGTCGAGATTGACGGCCGAAAACACTGACCGTCGACGGAAGTTGGCGGCATCTTTGGAGCAGGCTCCGCGAAAACGCAACACGTGCGTTGGCCCGGACGGGCCGAGCCTTGCGCAACTCAGGGCATCGAGGTGCGGAGAGCTATTCGATCGCGACGGCCAGCCGGCCGATCAGGGCTGCGACCTCGTCTAGCCGCGCCGAATCGGGCGTCTCGACTGCGCGCGCCAGTCGCGCGAGGCATTCGTCGTCGCTGAGCTCGGGAATGTCGGCCGGCAGAATAGAGGGGGCCAATTGGGAACGGTTGACCTGAACGTCTCGCATGGGAATCAGCTCCGTAAAGGCCCGGCCTTGGGAAGCTCGATTTGAATTGAGTCGATTTGGCGTCGATGGCGGGACGACGCCCGCCGCGGCGTACACATCCGCTTGAGAATCCGCTGCAACGACGTCGCGCGTCAGCTCAGAGTCTCTTTGCAATCTATTGAATATAAAGCGGAATTTGGCTCCCCGGGCTGGATTCGAACCAGCGACCATCCGATTAACAGTCGGATGCTCTACCGCTGAGCTACCGAGGAAAAAGGCGAACCGTTCGTTCGCGCGCGGCTGCGTATAACAAAGCCGCTTGCGCTTGCAAAGGACGAATTCGTCATCTTCCGCAACGCGTGCCTATTCGGCGACGAAAGACGTGGTCTTGGTGCCGGGGTCGTAGCGCAGCCGCAGCACGTTGAACTTGCAAAGGTTGACGTTCTTCCACAGCACGGACTCGTCGTAGTTCTGCCAGTCGACGCGGATGTTCCAGACGCAGCCCTCGTCGTCGTCGTCGAACTCGACATAGGTCGAGGCCTGGTTCTGCAGGACCTTGTCGAGCTCATTGTCCCATTCGTCCATGCCGTCGTCCGGGGCATTGAAGCCCAGGAACTTGATGGCATAGCCGGTCTCGTTGACGACGGAGACGTTGCGGGCGTCAGCGGCAAAGGAGGCGGTGGCGGCGAGCGAAAGACCGATGGCGAGCAGTCCGGAGAGAAAATACTTCATATGAAAATCCCCCGATCGAAAGCGGCTTCGGCGCCTGACGTCGATCGGCGCAGGCGCCGCGGCAACCAACGGCGTTGCCTTGAGAGATTCGTCCGGAGTGCGATCGAAAGGTTCAACACGCCTCGATCAGCACCCCGGCTCGTTGCGCGACGCGAGACGCGCAACGAGCCCGTTTCTATCGATTCGAATTCTCCGCAGCAATGAACGGGCATTCATAGATCGGCGGTGTTTGATGTCTCCGGCGCAGGCGCCGGCACCGCGGCGCCGTTGGCCTTGCCGCCCGTCACGGCGCCGACCAGCGTCTTGACGGGATCGTCACCCGGCGCAAAGCCGCTCTGGCGCAGGATCTCGTCGATCATCGGACGTAGCGCATGCACCTTGAGGAGCTCGCCGGCGAGCCCTTCGCCGAAGCCGACGCCGCCGTTGCCCGCAGCCCCGTTGCCGCCGAAGGCGCCGCCGGTATGGAGGATGCGGACGTCTTTGAGATTGGCGATCGGCCTGACCATCTCGGCCAGCGCCGACGGCATGATCTCGATCCGCCTCTTGGCGATCTCGAAATCGATGACGTTGCTGCCGAGCTTGTTCTGCGCCTCATTCTTCATGGTGATGACGGCGGCCTCGGCTTCACCGATGTTGCGGACGCCGACCGCCTTGATCTTGTTGGACTCGGCTTCCGCGGTGGCCAGCGTCTTGACGGCCTCGGCGCGGTCGAGCGAGGCCTTCTTATCGGCCTCGGCCGCGACGATCAGCTCGGTCGATTTGCGCTCGGCCTCGGTGCGTGCCGCAAGCACCTGGGTGAGACGGGCGCGATCGGCGACCTCGACCGCACGCGCGGTGACAACCTTTTCCTCCGCGGAGACGGCGAGCGCCTCCGCCGCCTTGGCTTCGGCGACGGCTTCCGACGTCGTCTTGCTCTTGGCTGCGATCTGGATCTCGTTCTCCTGAGTGGCGATCTGGATTTCGCGCTGGGCGTCGGTCTTGCGCTTGTTGATGGCGAGATCAGACTCGATCACCGCGGTCTCCTTGACCTGCTTGGCGCCCGCCTCCTTCTCGGCGACCGCCCGATCGGTATCGATACGGGCGTTCTCCTCGGTCAGGCGCGCCGTTTGGGTCGCGGTTGCGACCTCGGCGCGGGTGCTGGCCGTCTTATTGGCGATGTCGCGCTCCTGCGACAGTTCCGCCTCCTTCTTGGTCCGCTCGATCGTCAGGGTCTGCTGCCGTGCCTCGAGGTCCTTCTGCGCGATCGCGACCTCGTTGTCGCGCACAATGGCGTTGCGGTCGCGCCGGCGGGTTTCGGTGATGGTCTTGAGCTGGGTCAGACCTTCGGCGTCGAAGAAGTTTTCTGGGTTGAAGAATTTGACGTCGGTCTGGTCGAGCTTGGTCAGCGACACCGACTCCAGCTCGAGACCGTTCGATTTCACGTCGGACTCCACGGTCGCCTGCACGTGCTTGACGAAATCCGAGCGCTTTTCCTGGAGCTCCAGGATCGTCATGGTGGCCGCCACCGACCGCAGACCGTCGACGAACTTTGCTTCGACCTGGTTGCGCAGGGCTTCCGCATCGTTGGTCAGCGCGCCCAAAGTCTGGCTCGCCAGCGCAATGCTCTCATCGTCGGGGCGGACACGGACGTAGAACTCGGCGACGATGTCGACGCGGAGCCGGTCCTTGGTGATGAGGGATTCCCGCTCCTTGCGCTCGACCGTGAGCCGCAGCGTCTTCAGATTGACGCTGGCATAGGAATGGAAGATCGGCAGGATCATGGCGCCGCCGTCGAGCACGACTTTCTTGCCGCCGAGGCCGGTGCGCACGAAGGCTTCGTCGCGGGTGGCGCGCTTGTAGAGAATGGTGAAGACGATCCCGATAACGACGATCAGCGCGACGCCGATCATGGCCGGGACTGCGATGTCGAACATGACTTTCTCCGCTAATGAGCTGGCTTGCTAGCTGCTTAGAGTAGGTTTGGACGGCTTGAGTTCATCGTCGGCCTTGACCGCCACGAAGCGGGTGTCGACGCGATCGACCAGGAGGACCAGGGTTCCCTGCGGAAGGGGCGATGACGACGGCGCCGCGACCGCCAGGACGAAGTGCCTGTTGCCGTGGATGTCGGCGACGCTGACGCGGCCGGGCGGGCCCTGGTCGAGCGGGCCGACCACGACCTCGCCGACGCGGCCGACGAGATCGCCGAGGCCGACCGCGTAGCTTTCATCCTTCGGAATGATCCGCGCGATGGCGCCGCTGGCGGCGCGGACCAGCGGGACCGACACGGCAACGGCCCCGACCGAGGCAATTGTCGCCGGCAAGGGACCGGCGACCAACCGTGCGACGTCCTGGATCAGGAAGCCGGTGATCGAGAAGGCGCCGAGCACCAGCAACAGGAAGATCAAGAGCGGCACGCCGCCGACATTGATCCAGGAGATGGCGTTGATGACGCCGTTATCGCTGGGATGGCTGAAATCGATGCTGGTGCCGAGCATCTCGCTGAGCGAGGCCCCGACCAGCATCGTGACCACCTCGAGCGACCCGACGATGAGGATCATGGCCGCCGCGATCGCGAACGGCCTGACCTCCGGCGCCATGACGTGTTCGAGCAATGTGCTCATGACACGAACCTCAGGAGCGCGACTTCAACCGCGCGAGCCTCGCCGCAATCTCCTTGTTGCGATGCAAAGCGCTGAGCTCGTCGATGTCGCTCGAATACGGGATGCCCTGCGGCACGCCGGTGGCCCGTGCCACCGCCTTGCCCGCACGCAGCGCCTTCGCCGCCGCCGAAGCACCGCCGGGCTTCCGCGGCGAGGTCGACGCCTGGTGGCTTGCGGCCGCTTCGCTCTTCTCGAGATCGGCGCGGCGCTGCTCGGCATCCTGGAGCGCCGACAGCACCGCACGCAGCGAGGTGACGCACTGCTCGATCTTCTCGTTGTTCTCGTCGATGGCGCGGGAGAGCACCTCGAACTGCGCCTCGAGGTCCATCTGCCGCGCGATGCCGGCGCGCGCGAGATCGTCGCGGCTGTCGGCGATCGCGCCTTCGATCTTGGCGGCGAGATCGGTCATCTCGCGCTCGATCTCGGTGCGCCGGGCGTTGAGCCGGTATTCCTCGGCGCGGGCGGCTGCGAGCGCGTCGCGCGCCTCGGCTTCCGCACGCTCGATCTCGCGGATGGCCTGTCCGACCACCCCAAGCTTGTTCTTGCCTTCCGCCTGCTCGATCGCGTCATAGGCGATCCCGGCGATCAGACGTCCGACCCGCGACAGGAAGTTCTCGGGAGCGGCTGCGATGGTATCCATGGCGTTCTCCTCCTCTGGCAGACTGTTCGGCGTGACGCCGTAGTGAACTTCAAAGCCGTCGTCGGTGCGGATGAGGTGCGCGGGCACGCTCTGCCCCCAGCCCTCGGCATAACCGGCGTAGTCGAAGGGCACACTGAAGCGCCCTTGCACGGTCGCAATCGAAATGGTGGCCGGCCCCTTGATCTTGGCGAGCTTGTCGTCGAGCGGCAGGCGTCGTCCCTGCGCCGCGCGATAGTCGGCGCGATCGCGCAGGCCCAACGTCACCAGCCGCGACGGCAGCGCGGTCTGTTTGCGGATCGGCTCGTAGGCGTGAGCGTGCAGCAGCACGACGTTGGACCCGACATTATGGGTCCGCGCGACCTCGTCCAGGATCTCCATCATGCGGTCATAGGCCTGGAACGTCGCCTCCATCGCGGCCTTGGCGGCCGGATCAGGGGCAAGCCTGTAACGCAGCGCAGACGGCGCGTTTCGGGGCGACTGGCTCATGGAAAGCACTAAAGCACCATTTTGGTGCTTTACAAGGGGGGAGCTCGATCACGTTCCACTGATCCTGATGCACTCTGGAGGTTAGTCGCTGTCGCCCGGGGCCGCGTTCAAGGCGGGCCATCACCTCTAAATCACCGCCGATCAAGACTTCTTGCACCCGCGGGTTGCAATTTGAGACGAAGTGGAAGGAGCGTTTGGCTGCCCGGCCGCCACTCTCCCCCCGTCATCCTGAGGTGCGAGCGATGGGGCGCTGTGCGCCCCATCGGGAGCCTCGAAGGATGAACGGCCGAGAGGCAGCCGGGCCGTTCACCCTTCGAGGCTCCCGCTACGCTCCGGCACCTCCAGCGACAACCGCTTCGCGGTTACGCGGGGATGACGATGACAGAAAACTTCGGCACGCCATTTCTCTACAGCAGACACAGATCCGCATCCTCGCGGCCTGTCTCGCCCGAGCTTTGCTTCGTTGCGGCACCCTCTTTTGTCAGAGGGCGCAGGGAAGGCCGGGTGCCGGCTGGCACCCGCGGTCCACTGTGCGAAGTTGCGCTACAAGAGGCTGCACAGCGGCATACAGGTGAAGCCCAACACACGGCCTTCCCTGCGCAGTGGTTTGACGGCTTATGCCGAGTTCTCCCCGGGGAGCGATGCACTATTGCCCCCGTCGCCTTGCAGATGACTGATGCGCGCGCCCGGTCGGGCCGCCACATCACCACAAGACTTGGCGCACAGACCTCGGGCGCCAGGACGACACGGTTTTGCCGTACGCTAAATCACACCGGTCGTGTGCGCGCCGGTTCTCGCTCACGGTTGCCCCGCCCTGCGATGCCTTTCGCGCCGATGTGACATGCGTCCACCGCCGCTCACCCCGCGTTTCGTGACGATCGCGATACGCCCCTCTGACCGGGATGAGGTGGCGATGATCTACTGCAAATCAGAAATTCGGTAAAGCGGAATATTTTCGCCGCGTGCGATTGACCCGCCATTTGTGTGTTTTGCCCGACGAGCCGCACAAGGGATTGTAGCTCGAAGCCGGCCGCCTCACGGCCGCCGGCAGACCAGATCGATCTCGATCAGCGCGTCATAGGCAAGACCGGTGACGCCGACGCAGGTGCGGGCCGGCAGGCGGCCGGGCGCGAAGTACGTGCGGTAGGTCTCGTTCATCGCGGCGTAGTCGTCCTTGAAGCGCGTGAGATACACGCGCGCCATTACCACGTGCTCAAGGGCGAGATCGAGGCCGGCGAGAACCACCTTCAAATTCTCCATCACCGCACTGGTCTGTGCGACGATGCCGTCAGGCAGGACGCCCGGTGTCTCGGGCGTATCCGGCATCTGGCCGGTGACAAAGACAAAACCGTCGGTCTCGACGGCGTGGCTGAAGGGCGCGACCGGCTTCGGGCCGCCGCTGATCATGTGGAATTTCACTTGAGCTGTCCTTGGTTTTAGGGCGCGTTCTGGAACAGACGCTTGCTGAGGATGGCGTGCACGCCCCAATTGCCGTCGACGACCTGGGTGACGCCGAAATCGACCGCGGCCGACATCAGCGCGATCGCCTCGTCCTCGCTCAGGCCCTTCACATTCATCAGGAAGCGCCGCATCTTGCGAAAGGCGTCCTTCATCGCGAGGTCGAGCGAGGACTTTGCGTAGACCTCGCTCTGGCCCTGGGCGCCGAACTCGGCGAGGTAGTTGGGATGGCTGAAGCCGGTCAGCACCCAGTCGGTCTCGGTCTCGATCAGGGGATAGGAGAGATCGGCAAAGGGTTGGCCGGCGAGATCGGCCTTCTTGTGCAGGATCACCTCGAACGTGCCGGTCATCGAGCACTCGATTGCCGTTCCGCTCAGTTCGCCGTCGCCCTGGACCGCATGGGGATCGCCCACCGACAGTAACGCTCCCGGGACCGAGACGGGCAGATAGACGGCAGACCCCTTCCCCAGCCGCCAATTGTCGAGATTGCCGCCGAAATAGGATGGCGGCACGGAATCGATGAAGTCGACCTCGCGCGGTGCAACCGCGATCACGCCGAAATGCGGACGGAGCGGAATGCGGATGCCATCGAGCACCGCGTGGCGACGCTTCACGGTGCCCGGCAACACGGGAATGCCGGGATAATCGTAGGTCGTGTGGACCACGCCGGAGGGATCGGTCTGTGGCTCCCAGCGGTAGGAGTAGAGCGCGCGGGCGTGGGACGCCGCGCCGCTGTCGAAGATCTCATAGATGGTCACAACCTCGCGCGGCTTGGGACCTGCGAGAAACTCGTTGTAATGGTAGCCCCACCAGGCCGCGACGGAGGAGCCGAACACGCGGCCGGCATGGGCGGGATTGCGGCTCGCGCGCGGCACGATGTCGAGGATCCGCACCTCGAGCACGTCGCCGGGCTGCGCGTCCTTCACGGCCACGGGTCCCGTGCAGATGTGTACGCCAAATCCCTCGCCGGCGCCGCGGCCGAACACGCTGGCGTCCATCGGGCCGGCGCCGCGGCGATCGACGTTCTTCCGGTCCGCCGTCCAGCCGAACACGCTTTCGGCGGCGTCATCACCCACGATCATCGCCTCCGGATCGTCGGAAGCGTGCTGGGTCAGCGTCTCGATGGTGATGGTGTCGCCGGATGTGATCTCGATCTGCGGCGGCAGCGAGCGGCTGAAATAGCCCCAATGAACGCGGCTGGCCTCGACCGGAAGATGGTGGTGCCTGCGCTCGGCGGTTCTGGTCTCGACCGTGCCGGCGCGGGTGATATTGCTGCGTGCCTCTGCGCCACTCTGATGCGCGCGCGCCAGCGCTTGCTGCGGCCAACCGCGCTGGCCGGCGGCGCCGTGCTGCGCGGTCGCCCGCTCCGCCTCCTGCTGGCGGAATTCACGCGGCGGCAAGCCGAAGCGATGACGAAAGGCGCGGCTGAAATGCGCGGAATCGCCAAAGCCATAGGCATAGGCGATTTCCGAGATCGAGCGATGCGCCTCGGCCGGATTGGAGAGATCGGCCCAGGCGCGCTGGAGCCGGCGCTCGCGGACGTAATGGGTGAAATTGTCGCCGACCGTCTCGAACAGCTTTTGCAGATAACGCTCGGAGATGCCCTCTGCCTGCGCGACACGCGCCGGCACCAGCTCGGGATCGTCGAGCCGGCGCTCGATGGTCTGGCAGATCCGGTGCAGCAGCGCCGCCTGCGTCGCGCTCGATCCGGCGTCGGATGTCGAGGCCGCGAGATGATGGGCGAGTGTCAGCAGGAGATCCACGAGCGATTGCGCGACCGCATTCCATTCCGCGTCGCTCAACGTGTCGAGCGTGCGCGCGGTCGCGTCCAAGAGGCGCGCGAACACGTCCGCAAAGCCGCTGGGCGGAACGACGCGGGGCTCGGGCAGCCGCGGCTTGCCCGACAGGCGTCCGTGCAGCGCCTCCGAGGTCACCGACAGCACGATGGCGCGCATGTCGCGCTGGAATACGATGCTCCAGTCGCCGCTGCGCGGCAGCAGCACGAGATGGCCGACGGGAACGATGCGATGGCCGGCCGCGCTCTTCAGCACCATGCCGTCCTCGACCGGCATCAGCGCGATCGGCAGCTCGTCGTTTGCCTGCGCGAGTGGCGCGACACTCTGTGCGCCGGCGGCCATGCGCGTCAGCGCCACGCCTGCGGCATGACGATGCGAGGCGGTCGCGTGTCCGTCATAGAAGGAATTGTTCGTTGCCGGTTGCAGGCCGACCGCGGCCAGCACGTCCCGCCAGGCCTCGGGGCGGTCGTCTTGTGCGTAGGACTCGCTCGTGAACGGGCGAAAACTCATCGGATCGACCCAGATTGCAGTCGATCGAAGCAACCTCTGTGCCAGACGCACGCGATCTTCCGTCGCAGCGACGGGGCGCAAATGATCTCCGCTCTTCACTTGTTCATCTCGAAAACGGAATACCCTTCAATGCATTAGTCACACCGGAACATGTTTTTGCGGATCGTGCCATGAACACCCCAATTGGCATCGACCACCTGGGTGACGCCGAAATCGGCACCAACCGACATCAGCGAGATCGCCTCGTCCTCGCTGAGGCCGTGCACGGTCATCAGGAACCGACGCAGCTTGCGAAACGCATCGCGCATCGCACGGTCGAGACTGCTGTGATTGGCAATCTCGGTTTGCGCATCGGCGCCGAGGGCTGCGAGATAGTTCGGATAGGTGAAGCCGTAGAACGACCAGGCCTGATCGGTCTCGAGCATGGGATGGTCGAGGCCTTCGAGATGGGTGCCGGCGAGGTCGGCCTTCTTGTGCAGGATGAACTCGAAATCGCCCGTGAGCGATGTCTCGATCGCGGTGCCGCCGAGCTCACTGTCGCCTTGGGCTGCATGGGGATCGCCGACCGAGAAATAGGCACCGGGCACCGCGACCGGATAGAACATCCGCGCGCCCTTGCCGATGCGCCAGTCGTCGATGTTGCCGCCGGTATAGCTCGGCGGGATCGAGCTGACGAAATCGGCTTCCGATGGCGCGAGGCCCATGGTGCCGAAATGCAGCCGCGCCGGCACCTTGACGCTTGCGAGGATGTTTTCGCGTTTCCTGATGGTGGCGTGGTCGACGCGGACGCCGGGATAGTCGATGGTCGGATGCACGATGCCGTCGGGATCGGTCTGCGGCGTCCAGACGTAATTGTAGACGGCTTTTGCGTAGGGCTCGCCCGAAGTGTCGAGCTCGAAGATGGTGACGACCTCGCGCGGCTTCGGCTCTTCGATCAAATCGTGATAGTGAAAGCCCCAATTGGCGGCGACGTTGGAGCCGAAGCAGCGGCCGGCATGGCAGGCGCTGCAGCTCGGCCGCGGCCGCACGTCGAGGATGCGCACTTCGAGAATGTCGCCGGGCTCGGCGCCTTCGATCGCGACGGGACCTGTGAGGAGGTGCACGCCGATCCCCTCGCCTGCGCCGCGGATGAACGGTCCTTCGACCGGGCCCGAGCCGCGGCGCGCCACAGCCTTGTGCTCGCGGGTCCACTGGAACACGCTCTCGGCGCCGGGATCGCCCGCAATCATCCGCTCGTAATCGTCATTGGCGTGATGGGTCAGCGTCTCGATGGTGGCGCGATCGCCGGAGCGCAGCGTCAGAGCCGGGGTCACCTTCTTGGAGAAGTAGCCCCAATGGACGGTCTTGGGCGAAACCGGCAGCGTGAAATGCTTCATGAGGTGGCCTCTTTCGGAAACGCGGTCTTGCACGTCGCGGATGCGGCATTCATCGCACCGCCTCCGGGGTCTTGTCGGCTTCCATCACGCTGAGGAAACGCGCGGTCAGCGGATTGCGGGGATTGGAGAGCACCTCGTGCGCCGGCCCCTCCTCGATGATCTTGCCGCCGTTCAGGAACGCGACGCGGTCGGCGACTTCATCGGCGAAGCGGATCTGATGGGTCGAGATGATCATGGTGAGACCGTCGTCGATGGCGAGCCGCCGGATCACCTCCAGCACCTCGTTGACGAGCTCGGGATCGAGTGCGGAGGTCGGCTCGTCCAAAAGCAGCACGCTCGGGTTCGGTGCCAGCGCACGCGCAATGGCGACGCGTTGCTGCTGGCCGCCGGAGAGATGCCGCGGCAGCGCATCGGCGCGATGCGACAGGCCGACGCGATCGAGCAGCTCGGTCGCACGCCGGTCGGCATCGATGCGGGTCATGCCGTGGACCCAGCGCAGCGGCCCCGCGACGTTCTCTCGCGCCGACAGATGAGCAAACAGGTTGAATTGCTGGAACACCATGCCGACGCCAACGCTGGCGCGCTCGTTGGCGATGGCGCGCGGCGACAGCGGCTTGCCATCCTCGGCAAAGCCGAGCCGCCGGCCGCCGACCCGCACGGTGCCGGCATCCCAGTTTTCGAGGTGGTTGACGCAGCGGAGCAGCGTGCTCTTGCCCGAGCCGCTCGGCCCGAGCAGCGCAACGACCTCGCCGACGCGCACCGTGAGGTCGAGGCCGTCGAGCACCTTCTGCTTGCCATAGCTCTTGATGAGGTCCCTGGCCTCGACCGCGATGTTGTTGCGCGCGATCGTCGCGGCGCGACGGGCGCGCTCCTCGCGGGTCAGCGCCAGCGGGGGCGTGTCGGTGAGCTCTGCCGGCGCCGGTTCGGGATCGGCGGCAGTCGCGTCGGCAAGCGTGAGCCTGGTGGTGAGATCGACGCGGCGCCACGGCAGGTAATCGGCCAATTTTCGCTCGCGCCCCTTTGTAAGGTCCTTGGCACGATCGAGATCGAGCAGCCACTCGACGAACAGCTGGATGGCGCTGATGGTCGCGGTCAGCACGAGATACAGAAGGCCCGAGGCGAAGAAGATCGAGAAGAAGTCGAAGGTCGAGGACGCAAGTTGCGTCGAGCGCAGCGTCAGCTCCTGCACCGCGACGACGGAGGCGAGCGAAGAGTTCTTCAGCGCGCTGACCGCCTCGTTGCCGAAAGCGGGGATCATGGTGCGGATCGCCTGCGGCGCGATCACGCGGCGCATCAGGACCGATGGCGTCATGCCGAGCGCCTGGCCTGCCGTCACCTGGCCGCGGTCGACGCCGAGCACGCCGGCACGCAGCATCTCGGCGATGAACGGCGCCTCGTTGCAGGCGAGCGCGAGGCCGGCCGCCAGCACCGCCGGCAGCTTGATGCCGATATGCGGCAGCGCGTCGTAGGCGAACACCATCTGGAGGATCAGCGGCGTGCCGCGGAAGATCACGGTGTAGCCCCGGGCGATCGCCGCCAGCGCCCAGAAGCGCGAGAGCTGCATGCCGGCGAGGATCAATCCGAGGATCAATCCGCCGCCGAGCCCGAGGGCAGTCACCTGAAGGGTGAGCTCGATGCCCTCGAGCAGATACGGCATGCTCAGGTAATGGAGGAACAGCGACATCAGTCAGCCGTCAGAATGTCCGGCTCCTTGAAGTTGTTCACGTCGAGCCCATGCTTCTTCAAAAGCTCCATATGCGTGCCGGCCTTCTGCACCTCGATCAGCGCGGCGAGCACGGCGTCGCGGAATTTCGGCTTGTCCTTCGGCACGGCGATGCCGACCGAATACGGGATCGTCACCGCGATCGCCTTCTCCAGCTTGTCCGGATAGGCCTTGACCGCGCTGTCGACGGTGTTGACGTCGTTGACATAGGTGTCGGCACGGCCGGCGAGGATCGCCTGGATGCAGTTGGCGTTGTTGTCATAGAGCTGGACGGTCGGCTCCGCCTTGCCGGCTTTCTTGCATTCCGGCGCCAGGGCCTGGACCAGCGGCACCTCGACATAACCGGTGTTTTCCGCCGCGGCTGCGCCGCACATCGACATATTGATGCCGTTGATGCCCTTCGGATTGCCCTTGGCGACCAGCACGCCGTCGAACACCTTTGAATAGGTGATGAAGTCGGCGGCCTTGGCGCGCTCCTTGGTGGCGTAGATGTCGGAGATCACGATGTCGGCCTGCCCTGCGGACAGCGTGGTCAACAGCGCTGCGAACACCACGGGCTTGTAGGTCAGCTTGAAGCCGAGGCATTCGCCGATGGCCTCGCCGAGATCGACGTCGAAGCCGATATATTTGCTGGGATCCTTCGGGTCGATCGTCTCATAGCCCGGCGTGTGCGGGTTGATGGCGTTGACGAGGGTCTTGCCCTTCCAGTCCGGATATTTTTCCTGGAGCGCGGCGCAGGCGGCGGGCGCTGCCGCCTGCGCACTCAGCGGCGCGGCGGCGACGAGGCCAAAAGCGATGGCGGCGCCGAGCGCGACCCTGCGCCATGGCAATGATGCACGCGCGATCCCCCGCGCCTGGGGCAAAACCCGTCTGTCCATCTCCAGCTCCTTCGAATTGTCATGGCATCGGCCATGTTCCAGATCTCGGGAGCGAGCCTAGGTGGGATGCGAGCGGAAAAGCTTGTCCGCGGGCGTACAAAAAATTGGATGAAGCGGCCCGCGATTTGGGCAAACGGCTGCACAAAAACTGTTCGTGAGGTGCGATGCCCAGCCGTGCGCAATTCCGAATTCGGGAGAACCAAATCATCTCGTGCTGCGCGGCGATCCGCGCGAACTGCGAATCATTCGGTAAGATGATTTGACGCAGATATGACGGTTGGACGGCCTAGTTGCTTCCGAGTCCGCAGCATCGCCACCGTTCTCCACAGCCTGTCCGCAGCATATCCACAGGCCGACTATGCCGGATTCGCGAGCTCCTGCGAGATACTTGCTGCGCACAAACCCACAGGCCGGGTTTAGCCGCCAGCCTGGTCGAAGACGGTGCGGCATGCCTCGCTCAAATTGGCCCGATTGCGCCGCAGGCAGGCGGTGATGGCGCGGACATTGGGGATGTCGCCGGCGCAAAGCCGATAGACGTCGGGGCTGCAGGCACGTCGCTGCTCGGGGGTTCCCGGCTCCGCGTGGGCGACGGTGGCGAACAGCGTCAGGAACAGCCCGACGGTCGAGGCGCGACGCGCCCGGCTCTTTACACCTGCCAACCGCAAGAACCTCGCCTTCATGACCGTCTCCTGTCCTGCCTAAACCCGACCGCCGCTGGCCGGTGTGGGCAAAGAGGTAGGAGGAATAAATCGCCGGGAATGTGATCTCCTTCACACTCTCCACATGCCGTAGGAACCTAAGCTTGCGCCGGGGATTTTTCAGAAATCGCTAACCAAACGGGGCCCGATCGCCGGATCGTTAAAATGCGAACGATCGGGTCAATCGGGCAACAAACCGGCTTTGCGACAGTGCGCCATCCGCGTTCCGGAGGGTGTGATGAGCGAAGCCGAATTCAACTTGCTGCTGGATGCCGTGTGCGACGCCATGATCCATGACAATTTCGCGCCCGCGCCGGAGGAGGAATTCGTGCCCCACTCGTGGAGCTTCGACGCGACGCCCAGGAAAACTCCAATGGCCGCCAACGACAACGAGGGTGCTTGGCCCCTCCTGCCCTTTCCGGACGGCTGGTACGCCGCCTGCTGAGAGGCTAGCCAGACCTCACGAATAGCCGGACCGCACGAACGGACGCGCAACGCGCCTCCCCCGTGCGCTGAGATCAATTCTTGACGCTCTCCTCGCCGTCCTGCGGCGCCCGGTCGGGTACGGCCGGCGGGAAGATGCTGTCATAGATCGCACGGGCCTCGCGAATGAGGCGAGCCCGCTCCAGCTCAGACTTCGGGACAAATTGGACGATGTCGCCCACGGGTGCTCCAGCGCTCGTTGTTGGGGATCGCATCCTTCGCAGATGCGAAGTCTATGCCATCGGGCCTGAATCGAGGGTTTCCGGCAAGCCCCGGGCAAACCCGGTGGCTGTGGCTGCGGCACGCGCTGTCCGTGCGACCTGCGGAACCCGGAGATATCAGAATTTGCGCTGAAAGATCAGGAGCTTGAGATGGAGGCCACGACCAGAATTGAACTGGTGTACACGGTTTTGCAGACCGTTGCGTAACCACTCCGCCACGTGGCCCCGTAAGGGCGGACCAATATAGGGGATCAAAGGCATAGGCAACCCCGACCGGGCGGTTATGCCTTCGCAGCCCCGAGGTAGCGCGCGAGAATCTCCTCGGTCGTGCCGGCGGCGGTGATCCGTCCCTGCTCCAGCAGGATCGCGCGGTTGCAGGTGCTCTGGATCAGGCCGATGTCGTGCGAGGCCAACACCAGGATGCCGGCGCGCGCCACGATCTCATCAAGCCGCTGCCGCGCCTTCCGGCGGAACTGCTGGTCGCCGACGCCGATCCATTCGTCCAGCAGCACGATCTCGCCCTCGACGGCGGTTGCGACCGCAAAGACCAGGCGCAGCATCATGCCGCTGGAATAGGTGCGCAGCGGCAGGTCGAGGCGATCGCCGAGCTCGGTGAATTCGGCGATCTCCGCCCGCCGCGCCTCGATCTCGGTGCGCCGTGCGCCGATCACCAGCCCACGGCGCATGATGTTCTCGTAACCGGTCGCCTCTTCGTCGAAACCGGCCTGAAGGTCGAACAGCGACAGGCAGCGGCCGAGCACGTCGACGCTTCCCGCGGTCGGATGATAGATCCCGGCGAGAACCCGCAGCAGCGTGGTCTTGCCGGCGCCGTTGGCGCCCACGATGGCGACACGGTCGCCGGCGCGGATATCGAGATTGACGTCGTTCAGCGCGGCGACGATGTGCGGACGCGGTGCCTGCCGGCGCAGCGCCACGGCACCGACGAAGCGACTGCGCAGCGAACGGTCGCGGAACGACAGCACCGGAAACGTCACCGAGACGTTGCGCAGCACGATATGGGCTTCAGGGCTCATCTCCGGCCTCACAGCCAATACGCCACGCGGCAGCGGTATTTTGCGTAGCAGCCGAGGCCGATGACGGTCATGGCGATCGCGTAGACGAGCCCGAGCAGCCACTGCTCGAGATCGGCCGGTTGCGACAGCAGCGGCCGGCGCACCAGATCAAGCAGAGTCGCGAACGGATTGGCCCGCGTCAGCCAGTGGAACGCGGTTCCGCGCACGCTGTCCTCGGTCCAGATGATCGGCGTCAGGAAGAAGATGAATTGCAAACCGCTGACGATGGCCGAGCCGATGTCGCGAAAGCGCGCGCAGAGCAGGCCGAGCGCGACCGAGCCGCCGAGCAGCACGACGAGCAGGATCGCGAAGCCGGGCACCACCAGCAGCATGTTCCAGTGCAGTGGCCAGGGCATCACGAGATAGAGCAGCACGACGATCACGAGATGATGCACGAAGATGAGGACGTTGCGCGCGATCATCTGCAAGACATGCACGATCAGCGGCGCCGGCACCGCTTTGATCAGATGGCCCGAGGCCACGAAGATGTTGGAACCCTCCTGGAGCGTCGTGGCGATCAGGGTCCAGACGATCAGGCCGACCGCGAACGGCGGCAGGAAGCCGGCGATGTCCTGCTTGAACAGAGCCGCATAGACCGTGCCGACACTCACGATCGTCGCAGCTAACGTCAGCGTGATCCAGAGCGGCCCGATCACGGTGCGCCGGTAGCGCAGCGAGATGTCCATCAGGGCGAGCGTGCCCCAACGATCGAACTGCTCCGCCTGGGCAAGGATCTCCTTCGCTGCGCTCTGAATTCGACTGCCCCTTCCGCTTCCGGTTTTCCGACGCCGAGACAGATGCTGCCGGCCGACCGTCTGTATCTGCCTGCTCCTTGCCCGGCAATCAACCGGACGGACGAGGTCGGCCGCCGTCAGGCCTTTTTGCCGCGGCGGAAATCGCGGCGGCGGCCCTTGGGCGCCGGTTTGGGCGCCAGTTCCGGCATCTCGGCCTGAACCTCGCGGTAGCGTGTTAACAGCCGTTCAAAACTCGCATGCAGCGTCTCGGCGATATCGGGCCGCCGTTCGAGGCCGGCGAGAATCGTCGCGGCCGCCTCGATGGTCGAGAGGCCGTCCTTGCGCGGCTCGCGGCGCAACCGCCCATAGCGCGACGGATGCGCCGGGTTGAGGATCACGCGCTGGCATTTCAGCATCCAGGGATTGCGCCACCACAGCGCCTTGGCCTGGCTCCAGGTGCCGTCGAGCAGCACCACGCCTTCGAGCTTGCCGAGGATCGCGCGCTGGTTCTCGGCGATCTCGCCCTTGCGGTTGAGCGCGACGATCTCGCCCTCGGCGTCGAGATCAGCCGCACGCGCCGAACCGAGATAGAGCACGGCCCAGCGTGCGGCGTTCTCGATCGGACGGCCGAGCGCCTTGGACAGGCTCGGCCAGGACAGGCCGACCCGCACCGTCGCATCGGCGAAGTGCTTGGCCAGCAGCCGCGCTGTGCCGAGCGCCCTGTCCTGCTCCTGCGGATGCTGGAGGACCAGGAGCGACAAGCGGTTCTCGATCGGCGTGACGCTGTCGCAGATGCACAGCGGCATCGGCTTCTGGCAATGCGGGCATTCGGGAATAGGTTCGGGCGCGGCGGCCGTCGGTTCAGCTGGGTTCGACATGGTCGCCGCTATACGCCCCGCGCGGCGCTTCAACAACCTATTCCGCAGGTGCCGGCAGTGGCTGCGGCTCTGAGCGCCGCCGCAGGCGATCGATCAGGAGGTAGATCACGGGTGTCGTGTACAATGTCAGGATCTGCGAGACGAACAGGCCGCCGATGATGGTGATGCCGAGCGGGCGCCGCAGCTCCGTGCCCGGCCCGGTTGCGATCACCAGCGGAATACCGGCGAACAGCGCCGCCATGGTCGTCATCAGGATCGGGCGGAAGCGCGCCTGGCAGGCCTCGAAGATCGCCTCGGCCGAGGACAGGCCGCGCTGGCGCTCGGCATCGAGCGCGAAGTCGACCATCATGATGCCGTTCTTCTTGACGATGCCGATCAGCAGGATGATGCCGACAAAGGCGATCACCGTCAGCGGCGTGTTGGTGATTTGCAGCGCCAGCAGCGCGCCGAGCCCGGCCGAGGGCAATGTCGAAATGATGGTGAGCGGGTGCGCAAGGCTCTCATAGAGTACGCCGAGCACGATATACATCGCCACCAGCGCACCGAGGATCAACAGCGGCTGCCGCCCGCTGGTTTTGGCAAAATCGCCGGCATTGCCGTCGAAAGAGCCGCGGATTCCCTCGGGCATGTGCAGCTCGTCCACCGCGCGCTGGATGTTTTGGGTGGCGGCCTGGAGCGGCACGTCCGGCAGCAGGTTGAACGACACCGTGGTCGAGGGCACCGACTGCGAATGAAACACCGCGAGTGCTGCGAGCCCGCGCGTCGCATGCACCACAGCCGACAGCGGCACCTGGGTGTCGTTGGCGCCGGCGACATAGATGCGCTCGAGATTGGACGGATCGACCTGGAATTTCGGGTCGATCTCCAGCACGATCATGTACTGGTTGCGCTGGGTGTAGATGATCGAGATCTGCCGCTGCGAGAAGGCGTTGTTCAGCGCATTGTCGATGTCCTGGACCCGGACGCCGAGCATCGCCGCCTTCTGGCGGTCGATGTTCAGCGTCAGCTGAAGCCCGCCGGGATCGCGATCGCTGGAGATGTCGGTGATGCCCTCGACCGTCTCCATGCGCTTGGCCACGATCGGTGCCCATTGCTGTAACAGCCCGAGATCGGTCGAGGCGAGCGTGTACTGGTAGTCGGAATCGCTCTGCCGGCCGCCGGCGCGCACGTCCTGGGCGGCGAACATGAAGAGCCGGATGCCAGGCACCGGGAACAGCGCGCGCCTGAGACGGTCGATCACGACCTGGGTCGAGACGTGGTCGCGCTCCTCCGGCGGCTTCAGGCTGATGAACATGGTGCCGCGGTTCGAGGTCGCAGCGCCCGGGCCCCCGCCGCCGCTGCCGACCGTCGAGCCGATGCCGGCAACGGCCGGATCCTGCATCACGATGTCCGCAAGCCGTTGCTGGAGGTTCAGCATCGACTGGAACGAGATGTCGGCCGAGGCGCGCGTCGCGCCGATAACGAAACCGGAATCGTCGGTCGGGAAATAGCCCTTGGGCACCTTGATGTAGAGCATCACCGTCAGCCCGATGGTGGCGAAGAACACCAAAAGCGTCAGCAGCGGAAACTCCAGCGCCGCGCTCAAGGTGCGGGCATAGAACGCGACGATGCGCGACAGCGAGCCTTCGATAATGCGGTCGAACAGCGTGGCCGACCCAGAGGTCGTCTGCCGGATGTAGTGCGCGCAAATCATCGGCGTGACCGTCAGCGACACCAGCGTCGAGACCACGATCGCGAAGGTCAGCGTCAGCGAGAATTCGCGCAAGAGGCGGCCGACGATGCCGTCCATGAAGATCAGCGGCGTGAACGCCGCGATCAGCGACAGGCTGATCGAAACGACCGTGAAGCCGATCTGCCTGGCGCCCTCCAGCGCCGCCTGCATCGGCCGCATGCCATGCTCGAGATTGCGGAACATGTTCTCGATCATGACGATGGCGTCGTCGACCACGAAGCCGACGGAGATCGCGAGCGCCATCAGCGACAGATTGTCGATCGAGAAGCCCGCGACCCACATCCCGGCACAGGTGCCGGCCAGCGCCAACGGCACCGAGATGCCGGCCGCGATCGTCGGCGTCACGCGGCGCAGGAACACGAACACCACCACCATCACCAGGACGGCGGTCGCGAGCAAGGTCCATTGCATGTCCATCACGCTGGCGCGGATCGTGCTGGTGCGATCGACCAGGGTGGAGACGTCGACGCCGGCGGGAATCCACTGCTTCAGCTCGGGGATCAGCGCCTTGACCCGGTCGACGGTGTCGATGACGTTGGCATCGCCCTGCTTGGTGATCTGGATCAGCACGGCCGGTTGCTTGTTGAACCAGGCGATCGAGCGGGCGTTGCGGACGGAATCCTCGATATCGGCGACATCGGAGAGCCGGACGAAATTGCCGTTCGAGCTCTTGATGACGATGTCGCGGAATTCCTTGGCCGTGCGCATCTGCTTGTTCAGCGACAGCGTCTCGCTCTGCCGCTCGCCGTTGAAGATGCCGACGGGGCCGAGCGGGTTGGCGTTGATGATCGCGGTGCGGACGTCGTCGGTCGCGATCCCCGCATTCGACAGCGCCACCGGATTGAGCTGGATCCGCACCGCCGGCTGGTCGGCACCCGACACCGTTACGTCGCCGACACCCGGCACCTGCGAGATGCGCTGGGCGAGCACGGTATCGGCGACGTCATAGATGGCGCTTGCCGACAGCGTCTTCGAGGTCAGCGCCAGCACGAAGACCGGCGCGCCGGCCGTGTTGGCCTTGCGGAAGCGCGGCAGCGCCGGCAGGTCGCTCGGCAGGTCGACCAGGGCGGCGTTGATCGCGGCCTGCACGTCGCGCGCGGCCTTGTCGATGTTTCGGCCGATGTCGAACTGGAGCTGGATGTTGGCGACGCCGAGCGACGACGTCGAGGTGATCTGGTTGATGCCCGCGATCTCGCCGAGCCGCCGCTCCAGCGGTGCGGCGACAGTCGCCGCCATCACCGACGGATCGGCGCCGGGACGGCTGGCCGAGACGAAGATGGCGGGGAAGTCGACGTTCGGGACCGAGGCGACGGGCAGGAACTCGTAGGCGACGCCGCCCAGCAAAAACAGACCGATCGACAGCAGCGTGGTCGCGACCGGACGGCGGATGAAGGGCTCCGAGATCGATGCCATCACTGCATCCCCTCGGTTGCGCCGGCCGCGGGCGGCGCCTCGGGCGTCGGCGGCGGCAGCGCCTGCTCGAGGCGGCGGTTGATGCGGTCGAGCGCGAGGTAGATCACGGGCGTGGTGTAGAGCGTCAACAGCTGGCTGAGCAGCAGGCCGCCGATGATGGAGATGCCGAGCGGGAAGCGCAGCTCGGCGCCGGTGCCGCTCTCGATCGCGAGCGGCAGCGCGCCGAACAACGCCGCCAGCGTCGTCATCATGATCGGACGGAAGCGCAACAGACAGGCCTGCACGATCGCCTCATGCGCCGGCATGCCCTGCCCGCGCTCGGCTTCCAGCGCGAAGTCGATCATCATGATCGCGTTCTTCTTGACGATGCCCATTAAGAGGATGATGCCGATCAGGCCGATGACGGACAGATCTTGCCCGCACAGGATCAGCGCCACGATCGCGCCGACGCCGGCCGAGGGCAGCGTCGACAAGATGGTGATCGGGTGGATGTAGCTCTCATAGAGCACGCCGAGCACGATGTAGATCGTGATCACGGCCGCAAGCAGCAGCCAGGGCTGGCCGGCGAGCGCCTTGGCGAACTCGGCGGCATCGCCTGCATAGACGCCGACGATGCTGTTGGGCATCTCGATGCGGGTCTCGATCGCCTTCACCGCCTCGACAGCGTCGCCGAGCGCTGCGCCCTTCGCGAGGTTGAAGCTGAGCGAGATCGCGGGGAATTGCGCCTGATGCGAGATCGCCAGCGGCGCCGTGGTGCGTTTCAGCGTCGCCACCGCGTCGAGCGGCACCTGGGCGTTCGGCGCGCCGGCGGTCGCACTCGCCCCGCCCGGCAGATAGAGCTTTGACAGGATCGAGGGATCGCGCTGGTACATCGGCAGCGCTTCCAGCACCACGCGGTACTGGTTGGCCTGGCCGTAGATGGTCGAGATCTGCCTCTGGGCAAAGGCGTCGTTGAGCGTGTCGGTGATGGCCTGGAGGCTAACGCCGAGCTGGCCGGCGCGGGTGCGGTCGACCTCGAGCTGCGCGCGCAGGCCGCCTTCCTGCGCCTCTGAGGAGACGTCACGGAACAATGGATCGTTCCGCATTTCCGCAACCAGCTTGCGCGCCCATTCCGAGACCATCGCCGCATCGGTGCCGGTCAGCGTGTACTGGTACTGCGAGCGGCTCGACTGGGTCGAGATCTGCACGTCCTGCACCGGCTGGAAGTAGACGGTCATGCCGGGAATGCTCGCCACCTTCTCCTTCAGCCGGCTGATGACCACGCTGACATCATCGCGCCGCTCGCCGCGCGGCTTCAGCGTCATGACGAGACGGCCGACATTGGTGGTCGGGTTGACTGAGCCTGCGCCGATCACGGAGACCACGCCGGTTACGTCAGGGTCGGCCTTGATGGCGTCGGCAGCCTCAGCCTGACGTTTCTGCATCTCGGCGAACGACACGTCCGGTCCCGCCTCGGTCACCGCCGTGATCGAGGCGGTGTCCTGGAGCGGCAGAAAACCCTTTGGCGCGACGACGTAGAGAGCGAGGGTGGCAATGAGCGTGGCAAAGGTGACGACCAGCGTGGCGCGCTGGTGCTCCAGGACCACGAGCAGCGTCCGGTGGTAGAACGCGACGGTACGGTCGATGAAGCGGCTGATGGCTGCAAGCCCCGGCACGGCCAACTCTTCATGGGCGTGCTTGAGCAGACGCGAGCACATCATCGGCGTCAGCGTCAGCGACACCACGGCCGAGGTCACGACCGCGATGGTCAGCGTCAGCGCGAATTCTCGGAACATGCGGCCGACCAGGCCCGACATGAACAGCAGCGGGATGAACACCGCGATCAGCGACACCGTCAGCGAGATCACGGTGAAGCCGATTTCGCTTGCGCCCTTCAACGAGGCCTGCATCGCGCTGTCGCCATTCTCCATATGGCGGACGATGTTCTCGATCATCACGATGGCGTCGTCGACGACGAAGCCGGTGCCGATGGTCAGCGCCATCAGCGACAGATTGTCGAGGCTGAAGCCGGCAAAATACATGATGCCGAAGCTCGTGATCAGCGACAGCGGCAGCGCCACGCCCGCGATCAGCGTGGCGCGCAGCGAGCGCAGGAACAACAGCACGACGAGTGTCACCAGCACGACGCTCAGGATCAGCGTGAACTGCACATCGTGGACCGAAGCACGAATGGTGACGGTGCGGTCGGAGACGATGGTCAGGTGCACGCCCGCCGGAATCGCGCGCTGGACCTTGGGAATCTCGGCCCGGATCTGGCTGACGACGTCGATCACATTGGCGCCGGGCTGGCGCTGGATGTCGAGGATGACGGCCGGTGTGCCCTGGTACCAGCCGCCGGTGCGGTCGTTCTCGAGACCGTCGACGATCTGGGCGACATCGCCGATCGTGACCGGCGAGCCGTTGCGGTAGGCGATGATGATGGGCCGGTAGGCGTCGGCTGCGGCGATCTGGTCGTTGGCTGCGATGATGTAGGATTGCTGGGCGCCGTCGAGCGACCCCTTCGGTCCGGAGACGTTGGCGTTGGAGATGGCGGCGCGCAGATCCTCCATCGCGATGCCGTAGGCCGCGAGCCGTGCCAGGTCCGCCTGCACGCGCACGGCCGGCTTCAGCCCGCCGAGCACGGAGACCCGCCCGACGCCCGAGATCTGGCTCAGCCGCTGCGCCAATAGCGTGTCTGCGATGTCGCTCATCGCCCGCAGCGAGATGGTGTCCGAGCGCAGCGCCAGTGTCATCACCGGTGCGTCGGCCGGGTTCACCTTGGCGTAGGTCGGCGGATAAGGCAGCGTCTTGGGCAGAACGCCGGCGGCGGCGTTGATCGCGGCCTGGACATCCTGGGTGGCGCCGTCGATGTCGCGGTTGAGGTCGAACTGAAGCGAGATCTGGCTGACGCCGAACGAGCTCGTCGAGTTCATCGCCGACAGCGACGGGATCTGCCCAAGCTGGCGCTCCAGGGGCGCGGTGATCAGCGAGGCGATCACGTCGGGGCTCGCGCCGGGCAGCTGCGTCGTCACCTGCACGGTCGGAAAGTCGACCTGCGGCAGCGCCGAAACCGGCAACGCGAAATAGCCGAGCGCGCCGCCGATCAGCAATGCGATGCCGAGCAACGAGGTCGCAATGGGACGGCGGATGAAGGGTTCGGAGACACCCATGGGAGTTGGCCTGCCGTTTCAGACGGCTGTTGTCGGGATCATGGCTGCTTCGCTCCACTTCCCGATGAGTTAGCCCCCTGTGCCGGTGCCGGTCCGGTCTGGCCCTTCTGGTCGCCCTCGCCGTCGATGCGCTTGGCGCGGCGCTCCTGGCCGTCCTTGCCGCCGTCCTTTTGCCCATCCTTCTGGCCGTCCTTGGCCTGGCCGCCCTTCTGGCCGTCGCCCTGCGGCGCGCGCGTCCGCTTGCGCGGGGCGAGGTCGGCCGACGGCGTCTGCTCGTCGCGGCCGACGATGACCTTGGAGCCGTCGGACAGGTTGGCGAAGCCGGTCGTCACGACCCGGTCGTCCGGTGACAGGCCGCTGGCGATCACGGCGTCATGCTCGTTCTGCTGCGTCACGGTCACGGGCTTGGCCGAGGCGACATTGTCAGCGCCGATCACATAGCTGAAGGTGCCGATCGGTCCGCGCTGCACGGCCGACGTCGGCACCACCAGCGCCTGCATCAGCGTCTCAACCTTGAGGCGGACATTGACGAACTGGCCGGGCCAGAGCTGGTAGTGGGCGTTGGGGAATTCCGCCTTGAGCTTGAGCGTGCCGGTGGTCTGGTCGACCTGGTTGTCGATGCCGGTCAGCTTGCCGGTGTCGATCACGGTGACGCCGTCATTACCGAACACGTCGACCGCCAGCGCGCCTTTGGCGGCGGCCGCGTTGACCCGCATGATCTGCTGCTGCGGCAGGCTGAACCACACAGCGATCGGCTGCAATTGCGTGATTACCACGAGGCCGGTGGTGTCGGAGGCGTGGATGATGTTGCCCTGGTCGACCTGACGCAGGCCGACGCGGCCTGTGAGCGGCGCCACGATCTTAGTGTAGCTCAGCGTCGCCGCTGCATTGTCGATCGCGGCCTGGTCGGCTTTGACCAGCGCCTCGGTCTGCGCGACCGCCGCGCGCTGGGTATCGGCCTGCTGCTTGGAGCCGGCATTGGAGGCGGCGAGCTGCTCGTAGCGCGTGAGATCAATGCGCTGGTTGGCGAGCTGGGCCTGGTCCTGCGCTTTCTTGGCGACGGCCTGGTCATAGGTCGCCTGATAGAGCGCGGGATCGATCTCGCCGAGCACGTCGCCCTTCTTGACGTCCTGGCCTTCGGTGAAATTGACCGCGATCAGCTTGCCGTCGACCTGCGAGCGCACGGTCACGGTATTGAGCGCGCGGATCGCGCCGACGCCGTCGAGATAGACCGGCACGTCCTGGATGCGGGGCGTTGCCGCGAGCACCGGCACCGGCAGATCGGGGCGCTGGTTGCGATTGTTCGCCTGCGGCTGCTGATGCATGACGATCCAGCCGATGTAGCCGAGGCCGCCGAGGATCGCGAGCGTGATCAGGGTCATGACGAAGCCGCGCCCGCGCGATTTTTTCGCGGTCACCTGCTTCGCATCATCTTTCTTGTCCGGCTTAAAGAGCATTGACCGGTTTCTCCATGCGCGGCTCCCAGCCGCCGCCGAGCGCCTGATACAGGCTGACGATGGCAAGAAGGCGAGCGAGTTGCGCCTGCGACAGCGCATCTTCCGCCGTAAACAGGGTCAGTTGGGTGTTGAGCACGGTCACGATGTCCGCGGTGCCGGCGCGCAATTGCTGCTCCGACAGATCGAAGGCGCGCCGCGAGGCGGCGACGACATCACGCTGCAATTGCAGCTTGATCGTGGTCTGCCTGATCGAGAACAGCGCATTGTCGACGTCGGTGAAGGCCTGGACGATGGTCTTGCGGTAGGTCTGGAGCAATTCGTCCTGGCGCGCCTTGGCATATTCAAAATTGCCAAGGATCTTGCCGCCGTCGAAGATCGGCTGGGTCGCGCTGCCGACGAGCTGGAAGAACGCCGCATGCGGCTGGAACAGCGAGATCAGCGCCGAGCTCTGGTAGCCGCCGTTGCCGGTCAGCTGGATGGTCGGGAAGAATTGCGCCCGGGCATTGCCGATGTTCGCCGTGGCGGAGGCGAGCTGCGCCTCCTGCCGGCGGATGTCAGGCCGCTGGGTCAAAAGCTCCGACGGCAGGCCGGGCGTCACCCGGGGGATCGCGATGCCGTTCAGCGAGCCGCCGAGCACGCGCACGCTTTCCGGCGGCCGCGACACCAGCACGGCGAGCGCGTTGACGTTCTGGTCGAGCGTCTGGCGCAGCGGCGGCACCAGGGCTTTCTGGTTCGCCAGCACGCTCTCCTGCTGGGCGACGTCGAGATCGGTGCCCGTCCCCGCCTTGCGGCGCTCGCGGACCGCATCGAGGATACGCTGCGCGCTCGCAATGTTGCGCTGTGAGGTCCTGATCCGATCCTGTGACGCCAGCACCTGGAAATAGGCATTGGCGACACTGGCGAGGGTCGTCAGCGCGACCGTGTCGCGGTCGAAGCGGTTGGCATTCGCTGTTTCCTCCGCCGTTTGCAGCGCATCGCGGTTCTGGCCCCAGAAGTCGAGCTGGTAGCTCGCGCTCAGCGAGGCCTGGTAGTTGACGACCTCACGGCCGCCATTGGTGAGGCCGGAGGATGAGGAGCCGGAGGTGCGCGAATAGGTCTCCTGCCCGCCGCCCGACAGGCTCGGCAGCAGGGCGGCGCCCGCCTGCCGCGCCTGGGCGTCGGCCTCGACGATGCGCGAGACGGCGGCGGCGATGTCGAGATTGACGGTCTGCGCTTCTTCCATCAATTGCGTCAACTCCGCAGAGCGGAAGCCGCGCCACCAATCCAGCGACGGCGGCGCGTCGGCCTTGCCGACATATTTATACTGCGTGGGGACATCGAGCGCCGGATCGGGAAGGTCTTGGGTCAGCACACAGGCGCCCGAGCTCGTCGCAAGGCAGAGCACCGCGAGCCAGCGTGCGACGCCCGGCTTCCGGGACGTAGAACCATGGGATCGCCCCGTGGCGACCGCCGGAACCGGCTCTGTCACATCCACCCCCTGCCGGACAGGCCGAACCGCCACCGCGCGCCCGGATTATCCGATTCGCGGCGTGGCAGTTGGGTGGCTTTGTCGAACTCGTTCACAGCGGTGATGCTTTCTGCGGAGCCTGACATTCATCCTAGCCGGGCGCGGAACTGCGGGACAGTCCCGCACCTGCGAAAGGCACCCTCGAAAGCGCCGATATCCCGACCCTGAAAATACGAGAAATGACTGTCTTGCAAGGGTTTCTCTCCTTCTCGAAACGTCCGGAAACCGGGGCAAGCTTACCAAGATTTCATGTGATATTGTCGCCACAGTCGCGCCAGAGCCAGCCGGCCCGCCACGCGCTCCCCTGAAACCTGCGCCGCAACGCACCGTAGCTTCTCCCACACAAGGCAGGGACGCTTACACATGCGCATTGCGGTCATCGGAACGGGCATCGCCGGCAACGCGGCGGCCTGGACGCTTTCACAGCGCTATCCGGTGACGGTCTATGACCGCGAGCTGCGCCCCGGCGGCCACAGCCACACCGTCAGCATCGACTATCTGGGCACGCCGGTCGCCGTCGACATCGGCTTCATCGTCTATAACGAGCTCAACTATCCCGATCTCACGGCGATGTTCGCCCATCTCGGCGTCGAGACTTTGGCGAGCTGCATGAGCTTCTCCGTCTCCGCCGATGGCGGCCGGTTCGAATGGCGCGGTGGCGACAGTGAATGGTGGGCGACAGGCGCAGGCCTGTTTGCGCAGGCCAGCAACCTGCTCTCGCCGTCCTACATCCGCATGCTCACGGACATCCCCAGGTTCGGCCGGCAAAGCGTCGACGATTTGCGCAGCGGCCGCCTCGCCGGACTAACGCTGGGAGACTATTTTCAGCAACGAGGTTTCGCGAAACGGCTGCTCACCGACTATCTCGCGCCGATGGGGGCTGCGATCTGGTCGGCACCTGCGAGCGAGATGCTCGACTTCCCGGCCGAGAATTTCATCGCCTTCTTCGACAACCATCGCCTGCTGCATTACGACCGACCGGTCTGGCGTACGGTCAAGGGCGGCAGCCAGCGCTATGTCGAGCGGCTCCAGGCCGCGTTCAAGGATCGCATCCGGCTCGGCTGTGCAGTGACGTCGGTGGAGCGAACCGCACACGGCGTCGTGGTCCATGACAGTCACGGCCGCCACGAGAGCTTTGATCATGTGGTGATCGCGGCCCACAGCGACCAGGCGCTTGCCATGCTGTCCGACGCGGACAAGCGCGAACGCGACATCCTCGGCGCCATCGGTTATGCCCCGAACAGGGTCTACCTGCATCGCGATATCAGGCTGATGCCGAAGCGGCGCCGCGCCTGGGCGTGCTGGAATTTCCTGCGCTGGCAGCGCGAGGGCTCGGCGCTCAACGACGTTGCCGTCACCTACTGGATGAACCGGCTCCAGGGCATCGATGCCGACAAGCCGCTGTTCGTCAGCCTCAATCCACCGTTCGAGCCCGCGCCCGAGCTGACATTCGGCCAATATCTCTGCGAGCATCCGCAGTACAATGCGGCGGCCTTTGCCGCGCAAAAGCGGCTGGGCGAAATCCAGGGCGCGCGCCGCACTTGGTTCTGCGGCGCCTGGACCGGCTACGGCTTTCACGAGGACGGCCTGTGCTCCGGTCTTGCGGTCGCCGAGGCGCTCGGCGCCACCGCGCCGTGGCGCGAGGCACCGGTCGCGCTGGCGGAGGCCGCGGAGTAGCGCAATGGCGACGACAGCTTTGCCCATAACCGACGCTGCCGCCCTCTATTTCGGCGACGTCATGCATGCGCGGCTGAAGCCGATCGGCCATCGCTTCCGCTATCGCGTCATGAGTCTCCTGATTGATCTCGACCGGCTCAACGAGGCCGACCGGCAATCGGCGCTGTTCGGCGTCAACCGCACCGCGCTCTACAGCTTCCACGAGAAGGACCATGGCCCGCGCGACGGCTCTTCGCTGAAGGCCTATGCGCTACGCTGCGCTGCGGCGCACGGTATCGACCTCGCCGGCGGCCGGGTCGAGCTGCTCTGCTATCCTCGCCTGCTCGGCTACGGCTTCAATCCGCTCTCGGTCTATTTTTGCCATCGCGACAACGGCGAGCTGGCGCTGGCGATCTACGAGGTGCGCAACACCTTTGGCGAATTTCACCCTTACATCCTGCCGGTGCGACCGGGGGAATGGAGCGATGCGGGCCTCCGGCAGCAGCAGGACAAGCTGTTCTATGTCTCACCCTTCCTGCCGATGGCGATGCGCTATCATTTCCGCGTCCAGCCGCCATCCGGCACGGTCAGGCTGCGCATCCTGGAGACCGACCGCGACGGTCCGTTGCTGGCGGCGACCTTCAACGGCCGCCGCCGGGCGCTCACCTCCCGGGCCCTGCTGCGATCGTTCTTCGCACTGCCGCTCGTGAGCCTCAAGGTGATGGCGGCGATCCACTGGGAGGCGTTGCGGCTCTGGCTGAAGGGTGCGCGGCCGGTGCCACGACCGAATGCCGCAGCGCAGCCTGCGAGCGAAACCACCTTGGCGTCGGGCAAATCGCGCGCCTATATTATTCGTCGCTGACCGGTTTGCGGGGCGCGCCGTGGTCCAGCGATATGAGGCGGGATGGGCGCGCCTGGCACGCGGTCGGACAGTATCCGTTCAGTCAATGGATCCGCCGATGTCGAATGCCATTTCGGTGACGCCCGATAATGTGGAGACAGCGCTCGCTGACCTGCCGCGCCTCGTCCGCCTTGCGCTTACTTTCGGCTCCAGGCTGCGGCGCGGCACGCTCGACGTCATTCTGCCGGATGCGCGCGTGGTCCGCCTTGGCGGGCAAGAGCCCGGCCCGGCCGCGATCATGCGGCTGCACAATTACGGTTTTGCCGCGCGCCTGATCAACGGTGGCGATATCGGGATCGCGGAAGCCTATCTCGCCGGCGACTGGGATACGCCGGACCTCACGCAGTTTCTCTACCTGTTTTGCGTCAACCACGATCTGATCCAGGCCATGCTGCGCGACAAGCCGCTGATGCGGTTCGTGCAGATGGTGCGGCACTGGTTCAACCGCAACACCCGCCGCCAGGCGCGGCGTAACATCCACGCCCATTACGACATCGGCAATGCGTTCTACTCGGCCTGGCTCGATCCCAGCATGACCTATTCCTCGGCTCTGTTCGAGGAGACGACCACCGATCTCACGTCAGCCCAGACCAACAAATATCGCCGCCTCGCCGAGGCGCTCGATTTGAAGCCGGGTCAGAAGCTGCTCGAGATCGGCTGTGGCTGGGGCGGCTTTGCGGAATTTGCCGCAAAGACGTTCGGCACGCGCGTGGTCGGATTGACGATCTCGACCGAGCAGCGCGACTTTGCACAGAGGCGCATCCATGAGGCAGGCCTCGCCGACAAGGTCGAGATCCGCCTCCAGGATTATCGCGACGAGCGCGACCGCTACGACCGCATCGCCTCGATCGAGATGATCGAGGCGGTCGGCGAGCAGTTCTGGCCGCGCTATTTCGCACAATTGCGTGACCGGCTGCTGCCTGGCGGGCTTGCCGGCATCCAGGCCATCACCATCCAGGACAAGCACTTCCAGAGCTATCGGCGCGAGGTCGACTTCATCCAGCGCTACGTCTTTCCAGGCGGCATGCTGCCCTCGCCTGCCGTGCTCAAGTCGCTCGGCGAGAGGTTCGGTGTGCCCGTCATCCGCGAGCGCATCTTCGGGCAAGATTATGCCAAGACGCTTGCGACCTGGCGAAATAATTTTCGCGCGGCCTGGCCAGGTCTCGTTCCGCTCGGATTCGACGACCGATTCCGGCGGCTGTGGGAATACTATCTTTCCTACTGCGAGGCCGGATTCCTGTCCGGCAATATCGACGTCCGGCAAGTCATCTTCGCAAAGCAGCAATAAGAGTTTGCGCCCTCGGCTTGTGTGGTCCGCCACCCTACTTTAGGGTCGGCGCCCACGACATAACCAGCCGGTAATTGCCTGACATGACCATCAAAAACGACGTTGTCGAAGCCATCGGCAACACCCCGCTCATCAAGCTGAAGCGCGCGTCGGAATTGACCGGCTGCACCATTCTCGGCAAGGCCGAGTTCATGAATCCCGGCCAGTCGGTCAAGGACCGCGCCGGCAAATGGATGATCCTGGAGGCCGAGAAGCGCGGTGAGCTCAAGCCCGGCGGTCTCGTCGTGGAAGCGACCGCCGGCAACACCGGCATTGGCCTTGCGGTCGTCGCAAGCGCGCGCGGCTACCGCACGCTGATCGTGATCCCGGAGACGCAGAGCCAGGAGAAGAAGGATTTTCTGAAGCTGTGCGGCGCCGAGCTGATCGAGGTGCCGGCGCTGCCTTACGCCAATCCCAACAACTACCAGCACGTCGGCCGCCGCCTCGCTGACGAGCTGCGCAAGACCGAGCCCAGCGGCGTGCTGTTCGCCGACCAGTGGAACAATCTCGACAACGCCAAGGCGCATTACGACTCCACCGGGCCGGAGATCTGGGAGCAGACCGGCGGCAAGGTCGACGGCTTCGTCTGCTCGGTCGGCAGCGGCGGCACGCTGGCCGGCACCAGCCGCTATCTGAAAGAGAAGAACAAGAACATCCGGATCGCCTGTGCGGACCCGCACGGCGCCGGCATGTTCGAATATTTCAGGACCGGCGACCCCAAGGCCACGCCCGGCGGCTCGATTACCGAAGGCATCGGCCTCAACCGGGCAACCGCGATCGTCGAGAGCGCCAAGGTCGACGACGCCTATCTCATTCCCGACGCCGAAGCGGTGACGGTGATCTACGAATTGCTCCAGCACGAGGGCCTCTGCCTCGGCGGCTCGACCGGCATCAACATCGTGGGCGCGATGCGGCTGGCAAAGCAGCTCGGGCCGGGCAGGACGATCGTCACCGTGCTCTGCGATTCCGGCAGCCGCTATCAGTCAAAGCTGTTCAACGCGGATTTCATGCGCGCCAAGAATCTTCCAGTGCCGGAATGGCTGGAGAAGCGCAGCAACATCAAGCCGCCGTTCGTCTAGTCGCCGCGGGGCGTACTAGCTCCAGGTCGGCCGCGGCGCGCCCTGCGACACGCGCGCGAGGCGTTCACTCGACATCGACGGCTTGTTGGCGGCGCGCGCAGGCGGCTGGAACGGATTGTTGTAAGAGCCCTCGCTGCCGGCACTCGGCCAGAACGTGAGCGCGAGCATCAGTCCGAGATTGACGATCCCGCCGACCATCGTGCCCTGATGCTCCTGGCCGATCGCCCAGGCCGGAAACCGCCCCGCGGCGACGTGATCGACGATCATGAGCGCGAACCAGGCCGGGATCACGCAGACCGGGTCCCAGCCGATGTCGCGGATGCGCATGGATTGCAGCGTGAACGTCGCGAGCCCGAAGAAGACGATCGCGGCGATGATGGCCCAGTTCTTCATGAGGTCTTCCGGCCGCACCGCAGCGGGTGAGCTGGTGCGCAGCGAGGCCATCGCGATCGCAAAGCAAATCGCGGTCATCACAATCGCCAGCGCGACCGAGGCGAGAAAGAACTGCAAGCGCCCGAGGCGGGCATTGAAGCCGAACAGAAAACCGAGCATTGACGCACCCTTTTTCGGCCATATGCGCGGCAATAGCTTTCGGACGCGTGAAGCGGCGGGGCGTCGCTGGCGGCATGGTTTCATGCTCGCGGCGGAATTGCCTAAAATTTTAGGTATCGGCCCGGACTTGCAGACCGTCGTAGGATGGGCAAAGCGAAAGCGTGCCCCACCATGCCTATCGAGGTCGCCGAAAGGTGGTGGGCACGGCGCAAGGGCGCCTTTGTCCGGATCATCGCAGGATCTGGCTCAGGAACAGCTTCGAGCGCGCGTGCTGCGGGTTGGCAAAGAATTCGCTCGGCGTGTTGGCCTCGATGATCTGGCCGGCGTCCATGAAGACCACGCGGTTGGCGACTTCCTTGGCAAAGCCCATCTCGTGGGTGACCACCAGCATCGTCATGCCCTCTTCGGCGAGGTCGACCATGGTGTCGAGCACCTCCTTGACCATCTCGGGGTCGAGTGCCGAGGTCGGCTCGTCGAACAGCATCACCTTCGGGTTCATGGTCAGCGCGCGGGCGATCGCGACGCGCTGCTGCTGGCCGCCCGACATCTGCCCCGGAAACTTGTTGGCCTGGTGCGGAATCTTGACCCGCTCCAGAAATTTCATCGCGGTCGCTTCGGCGTCCTTCTTGGGGATGTTGCGTACCCAGATCGGCGCCAGCGTGCAATTGTCCAGCACCGTCAGATGCGGGAACAGGTTGAAGCTCTGGAACACCATGCCGACCTCGCGGCGCACCGCGTCGACATGCTTGAGGTTCGGGCCGAGCTCGATGCCGTCAACGACGATCTCGCCCTCCTGGAATTCCTCCAGCGCATTGATGCAGCGGATCAGGGTCGACTTGCCCGAGCCCGAGGGGCCGCAGATCACGATGCGCTCGCCTTTCTCGACCTCGAGGTCGATGTCCCGCAGCACGTGAAATTCGCCGTACCATTTGTTGAGGCCGGAAATGTTGACGATGGGACTATTGGACATGGTGAGCTCGATCAGTTGCGGCGGTGGGCGTTGAGACGGCGCTCGACGAACAACGAGTAGCGCGACATTCCAAAGCAGAACAGGAAGTAGATGATGCCGGCGAAGGCGAATCCGGTGAACGCGGTCGACGGCGTCGACCATTTCGGGTCGGAGAATGACGCACGTAACGAGCCCAGGAGGTCGAACAGCGCCACGATCGAGACCAGCGAAGTGTCCTTGAACAGCGAGATGAAGCTGTTGACGAGGTTCGGAATGACGTGGCGGAGCGCCTGCGGCAGCACGATCAGCGACGTCGTCTTCCACCAGGACAGCCCAAGCGCCGCAGCTGCCTCCCCCTGCCCGCGCGGTATCGCAGCCAAGCCGCCGCGGACGTTCTCGGCCTGATAAGCGCCGGTGAACAGCGCGATGCCGATCAGCGCGCGCACCAGACCGTCGACCGAGAAATTGCCGGGCAGGAACAGGGGCAGCATGTAGGTGGCGAAGAACAGCACGGTGATCAGCGGCACGCCGCGCCAGAATTCGATGAAGGCGATCGAGAAGATCCGGATCAGCGGGATCGAGGCGCGGCGGCCAAGCGCGAGCGCAATGCCGATCGGCAGCGAGGTGACGATCCCGGTCACGGAAACCACCAGCGTCACCAAGAGGCCACCCCACAAATTCGTGGCGACGATCGGCAGCCCGCCATGGTCGAGCCCCATCAGCTTGATGACGATGGCAATGGCGACGAAGGTAGCGATGGTCGCTGCGAGCGCGCGTCCGCCGCTGCGGACGCCGCCGCCGAGAACGAAGGCGATCAGGGAAACAACCGCGGCGGTGATGGCGAAATCGACCCAAACCGGCTGGCCCGTCACCTGGATCTGGTCGCGCAGCCAGGTCAGCGGGAAGATCAGCCAATGGATCGCGGTGCCGAGCAGCAGGATGAGGTTGCCGACGACCCAGAGCAATGGCGCAACGGCCGAATTCTTGCTGAGACTGAGCAGGACCTGGCCAGCGCTGCCGATACTCTCGTCGAATAATTGCAGCAGGCCGGCGGTCCAGCTCAGGCCGAAGCCGGTGATGCCGCCGCCATGCAGCAGGAAGAATGCGACCACCGGAAAGGCGAAGAAAAACAGCCCGGCGTTCAGTCCCTTCGCCGGCAGGCGCGGGATCAGGAGCGGCAGCAGCAGAACCGCCGCAAGGATGAGTGACAGGTCGACCCGCCAGCGCTCGGCCTCGGGATAGAAGCCGTAAATCAGCTGCGGCAGCTTGGCCTGGATATAGGGCCAGCAGGCCCCCACCGCAAATCCGGCGTTCTCGGCGAGGCAGGCGGTGCGGTCGCTGCCGCGCCAGACCGCATCGACAATCAGGAACCTGACGGACGGAATGATCGTGAACCAGAGCAGCAAGGCGCCGACGATCGTCAGCAGAATGTTGGTCGGCGAATTGAACAGGCGGGTGCGCAACAGGCCGATGAATCCCGTGGTCTTCACCGGCGCCGGACGCTCGGCGACCAGATCCTGACGGACGAAGGATGACGCAGTGATGTCGGTCATGCGCCAAGCCTTTTCATGCTCCAAGACTCCGGCTGAGGCGCCAACCGTAGATGCTCATGACGCCGCTGGTGATCAGCGAGATGAGGAGGTAGACGCCCATCGTCATGGCGATGATCTCGATCGCCTGCCCGGTCTGGCTCAGCGAGGTGCCGGCAAACACCGAGACCAGGTCAGGATAACCGATCGCGACCGCCAACGAGGAATTCTTGGTGAGGTTGAGGTACTGGTTGGTTAGCGGCGGCACGATCACGCGCATCGCCTGCGGCACCACAATGAGCCGCAACGTGGTGCCGCGGCTCAGGCCGAGCGAGGATCCCGCCTCCATCTGCCCCTTGTGGACCGACAGGATGCCGGCGCGCACGATTTCGGCAATGAAGGAGGCCGTATAGGTCGAAAGCGCCAACGTCAGCGCCACGAATTCCGGGATGATCCGCGAGCCGCCGGCGAAATTGAAACCCTTGAGCTGCGGCAGCTCGAAGGTGAAGGGCAGACCGAACGCCAGTATCGTGACGAGCGGCAGCCCGACAACGAGGCCCAGCACATAAGGCCAGATGCGGATCATCCGACCGTACAGGAACAGCGCCCGCCGCGCATAGACGCGCAACGCCAGCGCGGCGACGATTCCGATCGCCAGCACCACCAGGAACGGCTCGAGCCCGGCCTGGCCGATCGGCTGCGGAATGACCAGTCCGCGATTGCTGATGAAGGCGATGCCGAGCAGCGAAATGCTCTGCCGCGGATTAGGGAGCGCCGCAAGCACCGCGAGGTACCAGAACAGGATCTGGAACAGTAGCGGCAGGTTGCGGATGAGCTCGACATAGATCTCGCCGACGCGCGCCAGCAGCCAGTTGGGCGACAGCCTGCACAACGCGATGATGAATCCGATCACGGTGGCGAACACGATGCCCACCACCGAGACCACGAGCGTGTTGAGGAGCCCCACCACGAACACCCGGAAGAAGGTATCGGAGCCGGTGTAGGGGATCAGCGTCTGGTTGACGTCGAATCCGGCATTGTTCCGCAAGAAACCGAAGCCAGCGGCAATGTGCTGGTTCTCGAGGTTGGCGCGGGCGTTGGAGATGATCTCGTAGGCGATCCAGCCCAGCACCGCTGCAAAGGCAAACTGGACGGCGACGCCGTTCCAGCCTGCCTTGCCACCCAGAACACGCCTGATCTTCAGCGTGAGCTGGAGCGGCGGTTTACGAGCCTCGATGCTCATTGCCGTCAGCCTGCGGATCGCGCGGGATCAGCGGATCGGCGGCGCGTACTGAAGACCACCCTTGTTCCAGAGATTGTTGAGACCGCGGCTGATCGCGAGCGGCGAGCCGGCGCCGACATTGCGGTCGAACATCTCGCCGTAATTGCCTTCCGCCTTCACGATCCGGACCACCCAGTCCTTGGTCACGCCGAGCTGTTCGCCGAAATTGCCGTCGGAGCCGAGGACGCGTTTGAGCTCCGGATTTTCCATCTTGGCCTTCTCGTCCACGTTCTTCGAGGTGATGCCGAGCTCCTCGGCGGTGACCATCGCGTACAGCGTCCATTTCACGAGGTCGAACCACTGGTCATCACCGTGGCGCACCATAGGGCCGAGCGGCTCCTTCGAGATGATCTCGGGGAGAACCATGTGGTCGTTGGGATTGGCGAGCTTCAAGCGGTTGGCGTAGAGGCCCGACTGGTCGGTGGTGAAGACGTCGCAGCGTCCGGCCTCATAGGCCTTGACGGTTTCGTCGTTGGTGCCGAACGCGATCACCTCATACTTCATGTTGTTGGCCTTGAAGTAGTCGGCGAGGTTCTGCTCGGTGGTGGTGCCGGTCTGCACGCAGACCGAGGCGCTGTTGAGCTCGAGCGCGGAGTTCACCTTGAGCGACTTCTTCACCATGAAGCCCTGCCCGTCATAATAGGTCACGCCGGTGAAATTGGCGCCGAGCCCGGTATCGCGCGAGATGGTCCAGGTGGTGTTGCGCGAGAGCACGTCGATCTCGCCGGATTGCAGCGCGGTGAAGCGATCCTTGGCCGAGGTCGGCACGAATTTGACCTTGGTCGGATCGTTGAAGATGGCGGCCGCGATGGCGCGGCAGACGTCGACATCGAGGCCGGTCCAGTTGCCCTTGTCGTCGGGTGCCGAGAAGCCAGGCAGGCCCTGGCTGACGCCGCAGGACAGCATGCCGCGGTCCTTGACGGTCTTGAGCGTTTGCGCATCGGCGGCTTGGGCGGTGAAGCCGGCGGCGAGAGCGAGAGTGAGAGCCAGGGTTACGCGTTTCATGGGCTGAAGGCCTTTCAAAGTCGTCTCAAGGTCGGGAACATTGTCTCAGGATCGTCTCTGCCAGGAAGATTGCCTTGCAAGAGTCATGCTGGAAACCTTGCCGCACACCCGCCGATGCCTGGAGGCCATACCTTAATCCCCGCCGCATGCGCCCGCCTTGACGGCTGTGACGCAAAGTCCAGTCAGACGATGGATCGAAGGTCGCGGCAGGCCCCTCAACATGCGGCGACTGAATAGCACCTGCGCATCACAGAACGACTGGCGAGCCGGGTCAAGGGGTTGACGGGACTCTTCTGTATTCTGTTATTAACGTCCGCGGCCTCCGGCCGGCCCGCAGGGCGCAATGCGCGCCCGGCGGAAACGCGGTTTTGAAAGCAGACGCATGGATTCCTCGCACCCCTCCGAGCAGCACGCCGAGACCCGGCTGGTCACCTCCGGCCGCGACACCAAGGCGCAGAAGGGGTTCGTCAATCCGCCGGTGTTCCACGGCTCGACCGTGCTCTATCCGACCGCCGAGGACCTGCATGCCCATCGCGGCGAGTTCACCTATGGCCGCCACGGCACTCCGACGACCCGGGCGTTCCAGGACACGCTGATGGCGCTGGAGGGGCCGCAATGCGCCGGCGTCGGCATCGTCCCGTCGGGCCTGTCGGCGATCTCGACCACCCTGCTCTCGGTGCTGAAGACCGGCGACCACATCCTGGTTTGCGACAACGTCTACCGGCCCTCGCGCAATTTCTGCAACGGCATGCTCGCCCGCTACGGCGTCGAGACCAGCTATTTCGATCCGATGATCGGCGCCGGCATCGACAAGCTGTTCAAGCCCAACACCCGCGCGGTGCTGGTCGAGGCGCCGGGCTCGCAATCGTTCGAGATGCCTGACATCCGCGCCATCGCCGAGGTCGCACATGCGCGCGGCGCGCTGGTCATCGACGACAACACCTGGGCGACGCCGCTCTTTCACCGCTCGCTCGAGCAGGGCGTCGACATCAGCATGCAGGCCGCCACCAAATATATCGGCGGCCATTCCGACATCATGTTCGGCACCATCTCGGCCAATGCCAAGGCGTGGCCGCAAATCGTCGAAGGCATCCGTCTGCTCGGCGTCTGCGCCGGTCCGGATGACGTCTTCCTCGCGCTGCGCGGCCTGCGCACGCTGTCGGTGCGGCTGGCGCAGCATCATCGCTCCGGCCTCGAGATGGCGCGCTGGCTCGCGAGCCGTCCCGAGGTCGCGCGCGTGCTGCATCCGGGGCTGGAGACCGATCCGGGCCACGCGATCTGGAAACGCGATTTCACCGGGGCCTCGGGCCTGTTCAGCATCGTGCTGAAGCCCGCGCCGCAGACGGCGGTCGACGCCATGCTCAACACGCTCAAGCTGTTCGGCATGGGTTTTTCCTGGGGCGGCTTCGAGAGCCTCGCGATTCCCTTCGATTGCAACGCCTACCGCACGGCGACGAAGTGGGCGCCGGGCGGCCCGACGCTGCGACTGCATATCGGCCTCGAGAGCACCGACGATCTCAAGGCCGATCTCGATCGCGGCCTTACGGTGCTGAAGGCGAGTTCCTGAAACGGACCCGTCCGCACTGATCCGGTTTCTATCGACGGCTCGCCGGGTGTGACATATAGGTAGCTATTGCGTGTTGCCCGTATAAGTTGTTCGGTCGATGGATTTGAAAGCATGAACGTCCGCGTCGACCGCCGTCTGGCAGCCATCCTTGCGGCCGACGTCGCGGGCTACAGCCGCCTGATGGGCGAGGACGAAGAGGGCACCCTCGCGCGGCTGAAAAGCTGCCGCAAGACGCTCGTCGATCCCAAGATCGCCGAACACCGCGGACGGATCGTGAAGACGACCGGGGACGGCATGCTGGTCGAGTTCGGCAGCGCCGTCGACGCCGTTCGCTGCGCGGTCGAGGTGCAGCGGGCCATGGCCGGCGGCTTCGTCGACATGCCGGTCGAGAAGCGCATCCAGTTCCGGATCGGCATTCACGTCGGCGACATCATCATCGACAGCGATGACATCTTCGGCGACGGCGTCAACATCGCGGCGCGCCTGGAGGGGATCGCCGAGCCCGGCGGCATTTGCGTCTCGGACGATGCCTATCGCCAGATCAGAGGCAAGACCGAGATCGCCTATGACGATATGGGGCACCAGTCGCTCAAGAACATCTCCGAACCTATGCGGGCGTGGCGCGCACGCCCGGTGGCGGGATCAATGGCCTCTATGATTTCGGCCGACCGACCGGCGACCGCCCTCGCCTTGCCGGACAAGCCCTCGATCGCCGTGCTGCCGTTCACCAACATGAGCGGCGACCCAGAGCAGGAGTATTTTGCCGACGGCATGGTCGAGGACATCATCACGGCGCTGTCCCGCATGACCTGGCTATTCGTGATCGCCCGCAACTCGAGCTTCACCTACAAGGGTAAGGCGGTCGACATCAAACAGGTCGGTCGCGAGCTCGGTGTCCGCTACGTGCTGGAAGGCAGCGTCCGTAAAGCCGGCAGCAAGGTGCGCATCACCGGGCAGTTGATCGACACTTCAAATGGCGCGCATCTCTGGGCGGACCGCTTCGACGGCGCGCTGGAGGACGTGTTCGAGCTCCAGGATGAGGTGACGACCAGCGTGATCGGCGCGATCGCGCCGAAGCTCGAGCAGGCCGAGATCGAGCGCGCCAGGCACAAGCCAACCGACAAGCTCGCCGCCTATGACTATTATTTGCATGGCATGGCGAACATCTATCAGGGCACGAGGGACGCCAATGTCCAGGCCCTTCAGAATTTCCAGCGCGCCACGCAAATCGATCCCAACTTCGCGACTGCCCACGGCATGAGCGCCTACTGTTATGTATGGCGCAAAGCCAATGGCTGGATCGCCGATCCCGGGCAGGAAACGGCGGCTGCGGAATCGGCGGCCAGAAAGGCCGCCAAACTCGGCTTCGACGACGCGATAGCACTTGCCCAGGCTGGCTTCGCACTGGCGTTCGTCGCCGCCAATCTGGACGATGGGGCGGCGCTGATCGATCGGGCGCTGAACCTCAACCCCAATCTGGCGGCGGCCTGGCGCTTCAGCGGATATGTCCGCGCGTTTCTCGGCGACCCCGAACTCGCCATCGAGCATCTGCAGCGGGCGATCCGACTGAGCCCGCTCGACCCCTTGATCTTCATCGTCCAGAACGGGATCGTGCTGGCTCATTTCTTTGCCGGCCGCTACGACGAAGCGCTGGACTGGGCCCAGCGCGCCCTGAGACAAAACCCGAACTACGCCGCCGCGCTGATCATGGCTGCGGTCAGCGCCGCGCTCACCGGACGCAACGAGGACCGCGACAAGGCTGTAGACCGTCTGCGCGCGCTCGACCCGCAGGTCCGGGTCGCCAATTTTGCCAACGTATGGCCCTTGCGCCGTGCCGCGGACCTTGCCGCCTTCGAACAAGGCCTGCGTCTGACGGGTCTGCCGTCATAGCCGGCACGGCTGCCGCGCTGGTCCGTCGGCGTCAGCGATCCACCGTCCTCGAGGCGCTGCCGCGGTTCTTCCAGATCAGCATGATGTTGCGGACATAGATGATGGTCGCGAGCGCCTGGCCGAGGATGATGACGGGCTCGCGCTTGACGACGCCGTAGACCAGGGTCATCAGGCCGCCGCCCATCGAGCAGAACCAGAACGCCATCGGCACCACGCTGTTGCCGGCGCGCTCGCTCGCGATCCACTGCACCAGGAAGCGCGCGGTGAAGAACAATTGCGCGACCAGGCCGAAGGCCAGCCAGAAATCGAACTTGGCGACGAAGACGTCGTAGAGATAGTTGCTCAGCGCCTGGCCGTATTGGATGATCATGCCTTCACCTCAGTCACTTCCGGCGTCGGCTTCTTGCGCCGGATCAGCCACCACACGCCGGCGAGATCCATGATCCCGATCCACAGCCGGTCGAAAAATCCGTAGTTGGACACGCCGGAACGGCGCGGCCGGTCGATCACATCGACATAGGCGATGTCGAAACCTTCGCGTCGTACCAGCGCCGGCAGGAAGCGATGCAGCCCGTCGAAATAGGGCATCATCAGGAAGACCTCACGGCGGAATGCCTTCAGCCCGCAACCGGTGTCGCGCGTACCGTCGTTCAGGATCGAGCCCCGCACGCCATTGGCGATGCGCGACTGGAATTTCTTGAAACCGGTGTCCTTGCGGCCGACGCGTTGTCCGGCGGCTAACCCGACATTGGCGCCCTGCTCGACCGCCGCGATCAGGTCCGGCAGGAAGGCGGGATTGTTCTGGCCGTCGCCGTCAAGCGTCGCCACGATCGCGCCGCGGGCCGCGCGCACGCCGCTGCGGACCGCCGCCGACTGGCCGCCCGATTTGGCATGACGCAACTGCCGAAGATTGTCCCGCTGCGCCATGATCGATGCGAGCCGCTCGCCGGTTGCGTCGGTCGAGCCGTCGTTGACATAGATGATCTCATAGGCCCAGCGGCCATCGAGCGCGGCTGTGATCTCCTCGATCAGGGGCGCAATGTTGTCGGCTTCGTTGCGTACGGGGACGACGATGGAAACCGAAGGCTGGGACGACGACAAATCGAAAGCTCGTGGTTGGATGGGCCTGGTTCGGGGAACCCTCGGCCCCGCAAGCAGCCGCTTTTATGGGGCGGACGGGCCGCGGGCAACCCTTTTGAGGCGTCCGCCAAGGGGCCCGGAAAGCGGCACGATGGTGCCGTCGGCACGGATCGCAAAGCCGAGCCTGCGGGCCGCAAACCAGTAGCGCACCGCCATGGCGCCGATCATGCCGACCAGGGCGCCGGCCACGACGTCGCTCGGATGATGCGCGAGCAGCACCAGCCGCGTCAGCAGGATCACAATCGCGTAGGTGAACATGACCGCGCGCAGCCGCGGCCAGAGCGCGGAGACCGCAAAGGCCAGCGCGAACGCCGTGACCGCGTGCGCCGACGGCAGGCTGAAATAGGCCTCCGATCCCTGGAACGGGACAAAGTTGAAAGGATTGGCCTTGCCGCCGACGAACGGCCTGCCGCGCCCGATGATGAACTTCAGGATTTCGGCGATGAACACCGACAGGGCAACAGACAGAAACAGATATTGCAGCCTGGTGCCGAGGCCGAGCAGCAGCGCACGGCGCGTGCCATGCAGGCCGGCCGCAACGAGCGCGATCACGACGAGCACCGCCGCCAGCACCGAAAGCACATACTCGTCCTTGCCCAGATCAGTGAGGATGCGGATCGGCCACAGCCATGCCGTGCCGCGCGCCGGCATCAGCTGGATCTCAGTCTGATCGAACGCAACCATGAGCACGATGACGACCGCCGCACCCGCCATGCTAAGCCACAGCGAATGCCGTGCCAGTTTTCGTGCGGCATTAGCGCGGCGCGAATGCGAGGGCATGCGCACGAGCTGCGCCAGCGAACGCCACGACAGCGCGAGCAATTGCGCGGGGTAGCTCGCGTGCGGCGCGATGGTGGTCGTAACAGGCATCCTATTCGGTGCCTTCGGAGCGGAAGATCGAGATCGAGATCGCGCGTCCTTGCGAGAAATTATAGCCGTCGATGCGCGCGCCGACCTTATAACGCAGCCCGATCGCCTCGGCACGCTGCACGAAGCTGCGCTCCGAGCGCTGCTCGATCAGCGCGAAGCGGCAGCTGCCCTGCCTGAGGAAATCCGCAGCACCCGAGCCGTCGGTGAGCAGCGTCTGGGTGCCCGTCAGGAAGACAAGGCTCGGCTCGGCGTAGCCGGCCGACGCCGCCTTCGGCCCGACGCAGGTGACGTTGCGCAAGGCGCGCGCGATCTCGATGCTCGGAAACAGCGGCGTCAGCGACGGCAGCACGATGCCGTAGACCGTGACCGCCAGCATCAGGGCTGCGACCAGCGCGTTGAGCACCGAGCGCTCGGCGCGGTTGGTGTCGAACAGCCACCAGGCGAACAGGCCGAAGATCAGCGAGGCCGCGATGAACGGCCAGGCCACGAAGGCCGGCTGCCGGGTCAGCATCACCGCGCCGACCACCGCGATGATCGAGGCGGCCGCAGGGATCGCAAACCACCAGGCCGAGCCGCGCATCAACCAGGAGCGCGACAGCACACGCCGCTCCACCGCCCCGGCGGTGAGGATCGCAATCGCGGGATAGAGCGGCAGCACGTAATGCGGCAGCTTGGTCAGAACGGCCTCGAACACGATCCAGGACGGGATCAGCCAGGCCAGCAGAAACTGCGCGCCGGGCTCCCGCCGCGCCCGCCACACCGCCGGCGCCGCCATCGCCGCAAGTGGCGCTCCCGGCCAGAACGTGATCCAGAACAACGCGAGGTAAACACCGGGCGGCGCGCCATGGGATTCCTGAGCGCCGATCTTGCTCAGCATGTCGCCGCCGACGGAGTCCGCAAAGAAGGCATCGCCCGCGCGCCAGAAGATCGCGATGAACCAGGGCAGCACCAGCACCAGCATCCACATCAGGCCCCAGACCGGGCGCAGCCGCCACAGCCAGGAGGCGTCGCGGTCCTGGATCGCGAGCGCGATCACGGTGAGCCCTGCAAACATCAGGATCAGCGGCCCCTTGATCAGGATGCCGACGGCCAGCGCGGTCCAGAAGATCGCGGGCCAGCTCCAGGGCGGATGGGTCTCGTCCTCGGCGCGCTGCCAGGACAGATAGGCGCGCGACATCGCCCCCATCGCAGCGACCACGGTGAACAGCAGCATCGCGTCGGTTTTCGCCAGCCGCGCCTCGACGCCGAGCAGCACGGAAGCGCACATCAGGAGCGCGGCGAGCACCGCGGCGCGCCGCGTGACGAAGCCGAGCGCCGCCCAATAGGTCATCAGCACCGCGCCGATCGCCCCGATCAGCGACGGCAACCGATAGACCCAGATCCTCAACTCGGCCTTCGGCAGCTTGAGTGCCGTTGCGGCTTCAACTGCCACAGATTGCAACCAATAGATGCCGACCGGCTTCTTGTAGCGGACATCCTCCTGGAAGCGGATGTCGACATAGTCGCCACTCTCGACCATCTGCTTGGTCGCCTGCGCAAAGCGCGCCTCGTCACGGTCGACCGGCGGAATGGTGAAGAAGCCCGGCAGGAAGATCAGCAGCGCGCACAGCACCAGGAAGCTCACGGCGCGGGCGTGGCTGGCGGTGACGAAGTCGAGCATCAGCACGAGCCGGCTGCCCGGATTCACAGGCAATTTCGGTTCACGCGGCGCGCCAAAACGAGGGCTTGGATAGGTCTCGGCCATTGGTTCCGCTTACGCTGAAACCGCCATCGCCACAACCGCTTAAGGCAGGGTCATTGAATTCGAATGACAACTGTGTCCGCGGCGCCCGTGGCATCGATCACGGTGAGCCGTGCAAAGCCCGGACCGGGTGGATCGATCAGCCGCTGGCGCCGGCCGTCGATCTCGCCGAGCGCCAACCCGTTGACCATGACAGTCATCGGGAGGACCCCGCCGGCGACCTTCACCGGCATGGCGGCGGCCTCCGGCCCATTGGAACGATCCACGTCGATCCGGGACCCGTTGAGGGGGAACTGGATGTGCAGGGCCTGCTCGCTACCGGTTCGGACCAGTTCCCCGACCGGGCGGAACCGCTTTAGCGGCAGCGGCAGCTTGGCGTTGCTGGCCATCAAGGTTCCCTTCGGCGGCTTCGGCAGCGGAGCCGGCATCTTGCCGGTGCGGGCGAACGCGTCAAACAGGATCGGCGCGGCGGCGACACGGCCGATCAGGCCGGGAACCGGTGCGCCGTCGGGCCGGCCGACCCAGACGCCGATGGTCATGCGGCCGTCGAAGCCGACCGACCAGGCATCGCGGTAGCCGTAGGACGTGCCGGTCTTGAAAGCGATGCGGTTGTGCGCGGCGTTCTCGGGCGGCGGTGTTCCGAGCAGCACATTGCCGACCTGCCAGGCCGCAACGGGATCGAGCAGCCGCATCGGCTCGCGGTTGTCTGTGGCCGCTATGATCTCGCGCAGCTGCTTGGTGGTCCCGAGCCGGGCGAAACCCGCATAGAGCTGGGCGAGATCCTGGAGCGTCACGCCGACGCCGCCGAGGCCCATGGCGAGCCCAGGCGCCTCGTCTTTCGGCAAGATGAGATTGCCGCCGGCCTGCCGCAGTCGCGACGAGAGCCGGCTCGCGCCGACGCGATCGAGCAGCACGATGGCCGGCACGTTCAGCGACAATTGCAGCGCCTTCTTGACCCGCACCGTGCCCTGAAACGTCATGTCGAAATTTTCCGGCGCGTAGGAGCCGAAGCGGACGGGACGGTCGTCGATCAAACTGTCCGGATGGACAAACCCGTCCTCGAAAGCGAGCCCATAGATGAACGGCTTCAGCGTCGAGCCCGGCGAGCGGATGGCACGGGTCATGTCGACCTGCCCGGCCCGGCTCTCGTCGAAATAGTCGGCGGAGCCGACGCGCGCGAGCACGTCACCGCTGTCATTGTCGACCACGATGATGCCGACCGAGATATTCGGGCCGAGCGCGATGGCGCGGTCGCGCGCCAAGGGCTCCAGCACCTTCTGCAAGTTCGCATCCAGCGTCAGCTTGATGACCGGCACGTCCTTGACGGTCGCAAGCGCGCTGTCGGAGGCGTGCGGCGCCAGGATCGGCATCGGCTTGCGCAGTCTCGGCACCGCCACGGCCTTGGCCTGCTTGGCGTCCTCAGCGCTGACCGCCTGCTCCTCGACCATGCGGTCGAGCACGCGGTCGCGCGCGATGCGGGCGGCCTCGGGATAGCGGTCGAGCCGGCGCGTCTCCGGCGATTGCGGCAGCGCGACCAGCAGCGCGGCTTCGGCCAGCGACAACCGCTTCGGCTCCTTGCCGAGATAGGCGATGGAGGCTGAGCGGATGCCTTCGAGATTGCCGCCGTAAGGCGCGAGCGCGAGATAGAGATCGAGGATCTGGTCCTTGCTCAGCGTTCGCTCGATCTCGATCGCGCGCACGATCTGCCGCAGCTTTGCATAGAGCGAGCGCTGCCGCCGCGGCTCCATCAACCGCGCCAGCTGCATGGTGATGGTCGAGCCGCCGGAGACGATGTGGCCCCTTGTTGTGAGCTGCAGCGCGGCGCGTCCGAGCGCCAGCGGATCGATGCCGTCATGGGCATAGAAGCGCCGGTCCTCATAGGCGAGCAGCAGTTTCAGATAGGTCGGATCGACATTGGCTTTGGTCTCGACCGGCAGCCGCCAGCGTCCGTCCGCCATCGCGTAGGCGCGCAGCAGCTTGCCGTTGCGGTCGACGACGGAGGTGGAGACCTGACGCGCTTCGTCGAGCGGGAGAGGACCGAGCGAATAGACCCAGCCGACGAAGCCGGTGATGGCGAGGATGAGTGTGAAGGCGGCGGCCGAAAGCATGCGTCCAACACCGCGCCCTGCCCCGCCGCTGCCCTTGCTCGCCTCACTCATCTTGCTGCTCACTTCGCCGCCCGCACCTCGACACTACCCGTGCCGGTGCGGCCGTAGCGCGAGGGATTGTACATGTCCTCGACATAGGCCTGCGGCAGCACGTATTTGCCGGGCGAAACCGCGCGCACGACGTAGGCGACGGTAAACACCGCCTTGGAGTCCGCGGCGCGATCGACGGCCGCGGTGAAGCGATCGTCGCGGAATTCAGTGTTCTCCGGCTCCTCGCCATCCTCGATCCAGTCGAGCTTGCCGCTGTCGCCCGACGACACCAGGTTCGGATTGTCGATCTCCAGCCCCGCCGGCAGATAGTCGGACACCATGAGGTGGCCGAACTCAGGCTTGGCCTCGGTGATCTTCAGCACCACCGCAAAGCGGTCGTTCTGCTTGACCTTGCTGATGTCGGCTGGCTTGCCGTCGAGCGTGAAGTAATTGCGCTCGATCTTGAAGCCGGCGGACGCCGCCGGCTCCGGCGTCACCGGCGAGCCAGACACCGAGACCACCGCCTGCACCGGCGCATCGCCGGTGTTGGTGATCTTCAGCGGCTTGCCATCCAGCGTCGCCGCCTTGTAGCTGCGGTAGAGTGCCGTCTTGACCGGCTGGCCGTCGACATCGATGGACAGGTTCTCCTTCGCCAGCGCCCGCGCCGCCAGCACCAGCCACGCATTCTCCTGTGTGGAGGTGTAAGGCGTGAGCCCGCGCGCGACTTCGACCCGCGACACCGCCTGCGTCAGCGTCGCCTTCGGCGCGTTGCCTTCGCTCGCAAGCGACACCAGCGCCGCGGCATCGCGGAGCTGCGAGCCGTAATCGGTGCGGCCAAACTCCAGCACCGGCTTTGGCGCGAGCGAGTCCAGCGCTGCGCCATAGACCCGTTCCGCGCGGTTGCGGTCGCCGACCAGAGCGAGCGCGGCCGCGAGCTGAGATTTGGCGATCGGCGTCGCCAGATTGTTCAGCTTGGTGTCGGCGAGATAGCGGAGATCGCCGATCGGTGCCGCGCCGTTGCGGGCGAGCACGTAGAGGCCATATGCAAGATCACGGCCGCCGTCCTTCTCCGGCTCGTTGCCGTTGACGACGGAGTTTCTGATACGGTCGAGCGCGTTCTTGAACAGAACGTCCGGCACCGCAAAACCCTTTTCCCGGGCGCGGGTGAGGAAGTCCGTGACATAGGCGTCGAGCCAGGCATCGTCGCCGCCGGCCGACCACAGGCCGAACGAGCCGTTCGAGCCCTGACGCGCAAGGAGACGCTCGATGGCGTCGCGGATGCGCTGGTCGACTTCGGTGTCCATGGCCAGATGCGCGCCGGCCGCGAGGTCGTTGACATAGAGCAGCGGCATGGCACGGCTCGTGATCTGCTCCGAGCAGCCATAGGGATAACGGTCGAGCGCTTTGAGGATGGTCGCCGCATCGAGCGCAGTCGACAGGCTCGCCGAGATCGAGACGCTGCCGGTGCCCGGCACGAGGTCGGAGAACATGTCCGAGGTCAGCGTCAGGCTCTCGCCCTTCGCCAACGTCCGGATCGAGCGGCGTGCCAGCACCTGTGTCGCAGCCTTCACGTCGAGCGCATAGTGGCGCGCCAGCGCAAGGCCGTTCGGCCCCTTGATGTCGACGTCGAGCGTCGCCGGTCCCGCCGCGGTCGCATCGATCGCGAGCGAGAACGAGTTGCGCTGCTTGGCGGCGAGCTTGACCGTGGTTGCGGGATTGCCGGTCATCTTCACCGGGCCGCCGGTCTTGACGTTGATGACGTAGTCGCCGGCCTGTCCCTCGACATTGTCGATCTCCAGATTGACCGTGCCGTGGTCGCCACTGAGCAGGAAGCGCGGCAGGGTCGTGGTCAGCACCACGGGGTCGCGGATCACGACATCGGTGTTGGCACGGCCGAGTTTGGTCGCGGTCCACGCCACCGCCATCACGCGCGCGGTGCCGGCGAACTCCGGAATGTCGAAGCTGACTTCCGCGCTGCCGTCGGCGCCGACCGTAACGATGCCCGAATAGAGCGCGAGCGGCTTCTGCGCAGGCGGCGAGCCCTGAAGCTCGGCAGCTCCTGCGTCGCCGCCGGATTTGATCTGGCCTCGCGTGCCCGACATGCCGTCGATCAGCTGCCCGTAGAGATCGCGGATCTCCGCGCTGAGGCGGCGCTGTCCGAGATAATAATCGTCGGGCGCCGGCGGCTTGTAATTGGTGAGATTGAGGATGCCGACATCGACCGCGGCGATGACAACCTTGGCGTCTTCGCCCGGGTTGAGCCCGTCGAGCTTGACCGGGATTTTCAGCGTCGCATTCGGCCGGATCAGCGCCGGCGGTGTCAGCTTCACCTGGAGCGTGCGGGTCTGCTTGTCGATCCCGAACCACTTTAGCCCGATCGCACGCCCGGGCATACGTTGCGCAGCCGCATCCAGCGGACGGCGCAGCGTCGCCACCACATAGGCACCGGTGCCCCAGTCCTTGCCAACCGCGAGTTTGACCTGCGCGGTGCCTTCCTTGACGTCGATGGTCTGCGTGGTCAGGAGCCTGTCGCCGAGCACGTTGACGGTCAGCTTGCCGGCCGAGCGGACGTTGACCGACACCGTCATGGTGTCGCCGGAGGCATATTGCGGCTTGTCGATCGAGGTCTCCAGCAGGTCCGGCGTGTCGGCGCTGCCGTCGGAATACCAGCCGACGTCGAACTGCACCGAAGTCACCGGGCCGTCCGCGTCGTTCGACTTCACATCGAGCCGGTAGCGGCCTGGCCGGGGCGCGAGCGAAATCCGCAACGGCTTGTCGGCCGCGATCGTGACGTCACCATCGGCGACGCGCGAGGTCGACTTGACCGGCTCGTACTCCCAGTAATTGTTCTGGCGATACCATTGATAGCGCGACTCCATCTTCAGGAGCTCGTAGCGCAGGCCGTCGCGGGCTAAGGTCTTGCCCTCGGGCGAGACGAACACGATTTCGAACTCGGCCTTGTCGCCTTCCGCGACGTTCTTGTCAGCAAATAGCGGCTTGATGCCGATCAGGGCGGTCGCGGGCGCGACCGGCAGCACCAGCTTGCGCTCGACGGCGCGGCCGCCGGTCTCGACCATGCGGACGAAGATTTGCGCTTCTTGCGGACGGGTCGAAGCCGGCTGCTTCTCCAGCGTCACCGGGAAGGTCGCGACGCCATTGGCGTCGGCCTCGGGCAGGTTCTCCAGCGGCGTGCGCTCGTTCGACGTGGTCTGCTCGTCGTCAACGCCAAACTGGTAGCCGGCAAAGCCCGGACGCTCGGCAGCGGGCGCAATCAGCATGTCGCCTTCGAGCTGGAGGCCGGAGGCCGGCGCGCCATAGAGGAAATGACCGTCGGCCTTAAGCTCCACAGGAGCGTTAGCTTTGATCAGCTTGTCCTTGGCAGACAAGTCGAATTCGATTCTGTCGGGAACGTAATCCTCGACCATGAAGGTGGTCTCGCCAACCGAAGACCCCTTCGGATCGGTAAAGGCGCGCACCCGCCAGGTACCGGTCGGGACGGCCGAGTTGAGGGGGACAGCGAGCATACGTCCGCCGGCGCCCTGATCGGACAGCACGGCGCGGCGGAATTCGACGCCGTCGGGGCGCTCGATCACCAGGGTCAGCGGCCCGCCGGTGACGGCATTGCCCTGCCCGTCGCGCAAGAGCGCGGTGAGATAGACGGTCTCGCTGGAGCGGTAGACGCCGCGCTCGGCATAGACGAAGGCGTCAGCGCCAGACGGCACCACGCGGCCCGCGACGCCGCGGTCGCTGAGGTCGAAGGCCGAGGTCTTGAGGCTGAGGAAGGCATAGTCGGCCTTCTCGCTTGTGACTGTCAGCATCGCCGGCGACAGACCGCCCTCGCCGCGCGCAAGGCCCGCCTCGAACAGCACATGACCGGAATCGTCGGTCTTGCGGGTCGCCAATATCTCGTTGTTGCGCGCGACCAGCCGCACCTCGGCTTTGCCGACCGGATCGGTCGACGCCAGCGAATTGACGAACACATGGATGCCGTCGTTGCCGGAATAGGCCGAGACGCCGAGATCGGAGACGATGAACCATTGGGTTGCAAGCTGGTAGTCGTCGTCGGAGCCCGGGCCCCTGGCCGCCGCGGTCATCACATAGACGCCGGGCTGGAGCTCGCCGAGCGCCTCTTCGACCGGGAAGGCGGTGGTGACGTCCTGGTTCAGCGTCATCGCGGTCGCGAGCTCGCCGGACCAGACCTTGACGCCGCGCTCATCGCCGAGATCACCGAGCTGATATTTCGACAATGTCTTCTGGAAGTCGCTGTCGACCACCGTATTGATCAGATTGCGATCGCCGATCCGGAACACATTGACGGTGACCGCCGGCGTATTGACGCTGACCACGGGAATGCCGCGCTGGCCAGTCCTCGGCAGCACATAGGCGCGGCTGGTGAAGCGCACGAACGGCTTGCGGTCACGCACATAGACGTTGAACTCGGCCGATTTGGGCAGGCCTTCCCTCACCGTGGACGGCAGGCCGGCGCGCAGATTGATGTTGTAACGCTCGCCATGCTTCAGCCCGTCGACGCACAGCTGCTTGCCTTCGGCCGACAGGGCCGGCTTGTCTTGGCCTGCCAACGCGAGGTACGGCGCGAAGTCGGTGCGCTTGGCGAGCTCCTCCGAGAACTGGAAGCAGGCGCGCGGGCTCGCCGAATCCGAGTCCACGGTATAGTCGAGCAGCCGGAAGCCGTGCTCGTCGCGCAGCTTCTCGTAACTGCCGCGGACGTCGGCGACCTCGCGCATGTCGAGCGACAGCCGTAGCGCATCCAGCGCCGGCCGCCACAGCTTGCGCTCGGCCAGCGACTTGCCGAGCACGGCAAGCGCGTCGGCCTCCTCGCCCGGATTGCCGGCGCGCTGATAGGCGATGTAGGCGGCGGTCGAGGCGCGCTCCAGCAGGAAGGTCTGTTCGCTCGAGCTCTTCGGCGTGATCTGGAAGATGACTTTGGCCAGCCGCAGCCAGTTGCCTGCGTCCTCCGGCGTGGTCGCGGCAATCTGGCCGAGGATCGACAGGCCGCTGCGGAAATCGTTGCGCCTGAAAGCCGCGTCCGCGTCGGTGCGCAGCGTCACGCCGGTCTTGGCAACGGGCCCTGCCTCCGCCTTGATCTGCGCCTCCAGCTTGATCGCGGAATCGGCAAGGTCGTCGCGCTTGAAGGCCTTGTCGGCTGCTTGGGCTGAAACCAGCCCGGAAACCAGCGCAAGCCAAAGCGTTGCGCAGATGGTGACGGCGCGAACCAGACCAATCATGAATGGACTCCCGGAAATCGCGGACGAACGCCCGCGGGCAGCATGAAATGCTCGGAAAGGTGACGGACTGATGGCGATGGAACCAAAGGTGCAAAACGTCGCATGCGCCATGACAAGGCAAGCCCAGAGGAGACCGATCGAGATATCGCCGCGCACGCCGTCCTGAAGGCGCAGCCACACCTGACCAATCGTCCGGCGACCGTGTCCCGGAAGCTGATCAGCGTTCCCGGCGATGTGATCCATCGTCCAGTCCGCTGCCGCTCAACCCGGCACCCTGACACTCCACCGTTTCGCTTTGTCGCTTTCAGGAGGAAAACGGTTCGGTTCAGGCTTGGCGAAACACCAGATTTTTCATATTGGCATGGTAGATGAACGGCCAGCCCTCAAACCGGGGCGGCCCAAGACGGTCCCGTAGCTCAACTGGATAGAGCATCAGATTTCTACTCTGAGGGTTGCAGGTTCGATTCCTGCCGGGATCGCCAACTCTTGTGGCACGTTGATTCTTCACTGGAATCATCGCGCGGGCTCCTCGACTGTCCAGATCCATTGATGATCGATCGCCAGACCAGAGCGCGCGGCCGCAACGAGAGCTAGCAAAGATCCCCTGTCTCGCGGCAGAATGTTAAACGTCATTCGGCCACTGCCGGAGATGGGGACATCCGTTGGTGAGCGAGCCCACAGCAAAGAAGCCCGACGTTGTCGTTCTCGTTCACGGGATTCGCACGAGGGCGCACTGGCAGCGAACCGTCCCCGGCTGGCTGGCAATCAAGGGCAAGTTGGACGTCGTTCCAGTGAGCTACGGCTATGTGGGCGTAGTTGGCTTCTTGAACCCGGTTCTTGGCCGGCGACGCAAGGCCGAAAATGTCCTGAAGCAGCTCAATGAAATCAGAGCGGAATACCCCGCCAACGAGTGCCATATGTCGATCATTGCGCACAGCTTCGGCACTTATCTCGTGACCCGCATCCTTCAGGAAAACTCCTATCTCATTATTGGAGACTTGCTGCTCTGCGGGTCGGTCGCTCCCGACAGCCAAGACTGGACCAAGATCCGTAACCAGACACAGAACAGAGCTCGCGAACGGGGCAAGGGACTCCTCGTAAATGATTGCGGTTCACTCGATATCTGGCCCGTGATGGCGCGCGTCGCCACATGGGGCTTCGATTCGACCGGGACATACGGCATCAGAAAAAATGGCGTGATCGACCGCTTCCATCCGATCCGGCACAGTGAATTTTTCCAGAAGGATTTCGTTGACAAATACTGGAAGCCGTTCGTGGACAGGTCCGACGTGGTGCTCGTCGAGGACTCCGACAAGATCGAATCGCCCAAGTGGTTCGGGCTGTTTGAACTCCCCATCAAGCTGATCCTTGTGGCCGTCCTGATCGCGCTCGTGGCATCGACCGGACTTGCAAGGAAAAGCCTGACCGATCTCGTTGCGCACTTTTCGCCTCAGGCAAGTTCGTCAGACCAGGCGCGGGCGGAGATCAACAGGCAGAATGAAGAGAAATTCGTCGATGCGATTTTGCAAGCGGTATTGGGGACGGGCTCCGCTGCCTCAACCAGGCTCGACAATCAGGCCAAGGCAACAAGGTGGCTCGAGCAGCATGGGCTCTCAGTTTCTCTCGGCCAGTTCCTGACGGATCCGAACTACGCTGCGCAGCGGGTGCAAATGATGCGCGATCTTACAGCCAAACCCCAGGACAATGGGCCCTCACTCCTTCCGAGCGCGCTCCCCCCGGAGAAGCTTCGCATGGCAAAACTGATCGCAGCGAAATTCGGGGATGCCGGTTTCGGCCGCAATCAGCAGATCGCAGCAGTCGCGAACGCCATCGCTGAATCGAATCTTGATCCGAATATGAGATTGAATACCCCCGCCGAAAACGCCGTCGGACTGTTCCTGCTGAATAGTCGCGGCGGATTGGGCACAGGTTTCACCATCGAACAGCTCGCTGATCCCGAGACGAACATCGGGATCGTCGTGCAACAGGCGAAGAAGGTCCCGGAGTTCACCGCGGCCAATTCCCTGGAAGACGCGGTGACAGCTTTTGTACGATTCATTGAGAAGCCCGCCAATATACAAAGTGAGATTGCCCGTCGCACCAAGATCGCCAAGACGGTGGAGCAACTGATCTAACCACTGCCCGCAACTCCAAGGCGAGAAGACGAAACGGCGACTGCCCTGGCAGACATCTCGATTAGTGCCCTCGACGCGAGGCCAGAATGCATCCAGTCGAGGGACGCAAGCCAGAACGGGGCGATAAGCACCAGCTTAGTTCGGGTCACCGGATAGAAGCCGGCAACCATGGCCGCCGTTAATACGGCAAGTGCCCAATGACCGGGCTTAACCAAGTCCATCGCACCGACTTGCTCGGATTAGTTGTGTGCACTAGTATACGCTCGCGTTTCTGTGAGGTAATTTGGAATGACTGCGTGGGTGTTGGTGATCGCAATCTCGGTAACTCAGACGATCACCGTTCCGGGAATTGCATCGGAGAATGAGTGTGAACGACTGGCGCAGCGCTTCCGGACTACGGTCACGTTGCCGGTCCCCGGTCATAAATGCTTCGACTACAGGACCGTCGAACCGCCGCGGACCGAAATCAAGATCCCCGACCTTCCCGACATGGTCCGCTAACCCGGCGTCGATCGCACCTGCCCGACCCCCGACCGTCACTACCTTGCGACGACGGGTTGGGCCAGGTTGAAGCGATCGTTCAGCCCGACCTTCACGACATCCTTGCGCTCGCGGATCGATTGCGTGGTGAAAGTCACCGGAGCCCTCGCATCGGTCAAGATGACGTCGCGCGTGCCCATGTCGACATAATCGTATTCGATGAAGGCGGAGAAACGAGCGCCGGAAAATGATCAGTCCCGCTCGTCCTCGCGACGATCGCGGGCGAGCTGATGCCAGGCTATGGCGAGTTCGATGAGTCTTTGTCGGTCGGCACCTTCGGACGCTGCCGCGCGCTTCATCGCCGCCTCGGCCTCGTGCTGTGGATCGTACTTCGTACACATACGATCGACTCTAACCGGTCGATCAAGACAAGTGCGTGGCAATTTCGTCCGTATGATTGCGGAAGACGAAAGTCTCACCGATTCCAGCGATTCCGCAGCATGTTACCGTCCCGAAATCACGGCAGACGAGCGCATTGCCGGTCTTCGTATTTTCCTCATTTCCTTCAAGATGGGCTCAGCGGCCCGTCATCGAGCCTGGACCCGTTACCGGTTGCGATGGGCCCCGGCCACTCGAACGCCTCACGCACGAAACTGTGAGCCGGATGTCACGTGGGTCCCTCTGTGAAGTGCATCACACTGGCGACGCGACCGTTCAGCTAAACAGCCGTTCATGCTTCCCCCGAACACGATGCTGGATGGCCGTCATGATCCAAGAAGCCGAAGCCGCAACACAGATCGACGCAGTAGCGTCGCCACGCAAGGCCGACCTCAAGTCCGACCCGCACGGCCTCGCTTTTCTCGCAACCATTGCCGTCGTGATGACGGCCTGGATCTGCGGCCTGGTCTGGGCAGCGATTGCCTTCCTGAACTGGGTCGTCTCATAGGCGCAACAGCATCGCAAAGTCGCGCGCGCCTTGCGATTCGGAAGACCGCTACGCAGATCTTTTTTGGATCGCGCGCTAGAACAGGAAGTGCATGAATTGCACCGCCTTGATCCCCCCGCAAACGATCATGGCCCATAACGCCAAGCTGATCTGGATTGCATCCAGCATGTTTCTGTCCCCGCGACTCATGTTCTGATTTTTTCTTTGATCAATCGCGTGAAGTGGCAGCGAATGCCAGCGGAAATTTCAGGCACTTGTTGTGCGTCGCCGCAACGATTCAGCCGGGAAAACACGGAGTTTTTGATACATAGAAACAAATGAGGCGGGCACCATGCCCGCCTCATTTCACTCAGATCGCACGATTCGGATTATACTAATCGCTCAGTAGCACGCGCGCGGATCGGCCTGCACATATTGACCGCTCGGATAGCGGTAGTAGCAATTGCCTTGAGCGAAATAGTAGCCCGGACGCGACGCGGCGGTGGCGCCTGCGATCGCACCGGTGGCGCCGCCGATCACGGCGCCTGCGGCTGCACCCGACGCATTGCCGGAAATCAGACCGCCGAGCACGCCGCCGACGATGGCGCCGCCAAGCGCGCTCGCGCCGGGGTCAGCGGGCGGCGGTGGAGGCGGCGGCGGTTCATAGGCGACTGGCGGTCCCGGCGGCGCATAGGCCACCGGCACGTCGTCGTAATATTCCTCGGAGATGTAGACAGGCGGACCATCCATCCGCTGCGGGTAATAATACCAGACCCCGCCGACGTCCCACCACCAGCCCGAGCGGCCGTTATGGACCTCGTGGCGCCAGCGCCCGCCGTCCCAGGCGAGGTTGCCGCGATAGGCGTGGCCGCCCCAGTCGCGCGCCGGCGCGGGGCCGCGCGCCATGTAGCGTCCAGGCGGCGGACCGCCGGCCCCGTGCGGATGGGGAGCCATCTGTGCCTGACCGCCCTGCGGCGGCGCGGGACGCGCCGCCTGCTGTGGCGGTGGGCCCTTGCGCATGTTCTGGTTGTTCTGGGGTGGGCTGCCTGCGCCCTGCCCCGGCGGCTGGCCGGCGCCCTTTGGCGGGCCTGCGTCCTGCGCTTGCGCTGATAACGCCAGCAATGACATGGCCGAAACCATGGGAATGATGATCTTCATGCGGCTGGACGCACTCATAGGTGCCTTACCCCCCCTGCTGTCTCGATTGCCGTGGTCCACGCGCGATAGACGATTCGGATCGCACCTGGCTGATGCCGGCCATCATAGCTGACCTGCCGGACCGGCTATGTCCCGTTACAAATGATTAAGATCACGGCAATTTTTCGTCCGGCCGTTCGCTGGAATGTCTCTAAAGCGCGATGAGATCGGGACGAACCGTCATCGCGCTTCAGGTTGTTGTTTGAGCATGATCTTTCCGGAAAACCGCCGCAGACTTTTCCGGATCATGCTCTAGCGGGCCGGCTCGATCACATTGCAGTTGCTGCGCCCCGACATCAGGCAATCCTGCATCTTGCTGGCGGCGGTGAGGTCGCGGGCCAGCCACAGGCCGACCGCGAGAATGACAGCGGCAATGATCAATCCGGCGATGGCGCCGCGGCGGTTGTCGCCTGATTGTGGTTTTGTCGGGAGCTTTGCCGCCGGTTCGGGCTTGGATTCGGGCTCGGACATGACAACCCTGTCGCTTTCGAGAGGCGGCTTTATCACCTCTGCGACGTCGCGTCACATCCTGGTCAGCCGCGGGTGGCTCTCAGCGCGTCCTTGCGCGAGGTTTCGACCGCTGGAATCGCCTCCTGCACGCGCGGCGCGCAGGTGGTCAGCACGAATGCGGTCTGCGTGCACTCCCAGGCAGCCCCCAGGACGGTGCTCTCGATCGGCTGCGGACGGGCGAGCAGCAGCACGGCGCCCGCCACCATGGCTGCGGCAACCGTGATTGCCAGGGCCTTCAGGCTCAGCTGGAAAATGGACATGCCCGTGCTCCGTCTCGTATCGGGGCGGACGCTAGGCGCCGCCTCGTTGCGCCCTTATGAAGGACATCACAATTCGGCAGTTTTTCCGGGCTACGAAGGATCGGCTGGTTCGGCGATTTTCGTTGACCTGATCGGCTGCGATTATGGGTGGCGTTGCGACGCGCCGCGATGTACACGCTTCTGCGTCGCGTGGCGCCTGCTATGCCCAGCCGACGTACCAATACGTAGTGATGTAAGACTGAAAGCGAGGAAGACAAGGCTCGTCCATGAGTGGATTCAGGGAACCCGGCTTCGCAGACCGGCAAAAAGCGGCGCAGGACGCGCGCAAAAATCTTTTGAACAAATTCAAGTCGCAGCCGGGACCTGACGATCCTGCTGTCGCGGCGAAGCGCGCCGAGCGTGAAGCGCTCGCGGCCAAGCGCGCCGAGGCAAAGGCTGTGCGCGAGGTGGAAAAGGCCGAGCAAAAGCGCCGCGACGAAGAAGCCGCAGCGCTCGAAGCCGCACGGATCGCGCGCGAGGCTGAGGATGCCGCCGAAAAGGCGGCGGCACTCGAGGCCGAGCAGAAGGCCAAGCGCGACGCCCGTTACGCCGCTCGCAAGGCCAAGCGGAAGTAACGTTCAATAAAATTTGACCTGAAGCGCGCGCGCTCCAGGCCAATCTTCACGGCACGGCTAGCCAGTCCTCGCCCAGGCATAGGCACGACGACTGGCCCCAGGCCGAAACCGAAAATCTAGAATGCCGGCGCGCCTCGTCGAGACGCCCGGCATGACGGCGCGAGATCAGTTCTTCTTCATTCCGTCGTCTTTCTTCATGCCGTCCTTCGACATGTGGTCGTCCTTCTTCATGCCGTCGTCCTTGGACATGGTATCCTTCTTCATGCCGTCCTTGGCCATCGTGTCCTTCTTCATGCCGTCATCCTTGCCCATCTTGTCCTGGGCAAACGCGGCCGGCGCGAACGCCAGGCTGAGGGAGAGAGCGGCAGCCGAGAGGCCGAGCACGATGCGGGAGCGAGTGGTCATGGTTCATCTTCCTTCGAGTTGAAATGGCCAGCGACGGATGCCGCTACCTATGCTCGACGGATCGACGCGCCGGCTTGTTACACTCGGGCCTGCGGATTTTTTCGCGAGCGGCCGGCCCCTGCCCCATTGTCGCCCGCCGGCAGCGTTAACGCCCGGAACCGGTCAAGGGCGGGTTTGCGGCGCAGCAATTGTCGCGGCTTGCAGCCCCGCCTTCGATCTCGAACTATCAGACTAGAGAATATCGGGCGAGAGACCGGCTAGGATGGGCCCGGAGGCCGGCCTCAAAACCCGATCGTGCCAACAAGAAACAGTCCAAGGGGATCACGTCATGCTTACCCGCCGCCATCTGCTCGCGACCGCCGTCGCGGCACCCGCCATTCTCCGCTTCGGCATCGGCACCGCGCATGCCGCAACCACGCTGAAAATCTCCCACCAATTCCCGGGCGGCACCATCGACAAGGGCGATTTCCGCGACCGGCTCTGCCGCATGTTCGCCGCCGAAGTCAGCAAGCGCAGCAATGGCGATATCGCCGCCGAGATCTATCCGAACTCCTCGCTGATCAAGACCAACGCGCAGTTCTCGGCGATGCGCAAGGGCGCGCTCGACATCTCGCTCTATCCGATGCCCTATGCCGGCGGCGAATTGCCGGAAACCAATATCGGCCTGATGCCGGGCCTCGTCACCACCTACGACCAGGGCATGCGCTGGAAGAAGGAGCCGGTCGGCAAGGCGCTGTCCGACTTCCTTGCCGACAAGGGCATCATCCTGTTGAGCTGGGTCTGGCAGGCCGGCGGCGTCGCCAGCCGCTCCAAGGCGATCGTCGCCCCGGAAGATGCCAAGGGCCTGAAGGTGCGCGGCGGATCGCGCGAAATGGACATGGTGCTGCAGACCGCCGGCGCCTCGGTGCTGTCGGTGCCGTCGAACGAGATCTACGCGGCGATGCAGACCGGCGCCTGCGATGCCGGCATCACCTCCTCGACCAGCCTGATCTCGTTCCGCCTCGAAGAGGTCGCGAAATCGCTGACCTCCGGTGCCGGTGCCTCCTACTGGTTCATGCTCGAGCCGCTGATGATGTCGAAGGCGATCTTCGACAAGCTGCCGAAGGCTCAGCAGGACGTGCTGCTTGCGGTCGGCGAGGAACTCGAGGCCTTCGGCCGCAAGGGCGCGCAGGACGACGACATCGAGGTCGCCAAGGTCTATGAGAAAGCCGGCGCCAAGGTCTCGGCGCTCGATGCCGCGACCGTCGGCAAGTGGCGCGACATCGCCCGCGACACCGCCTGGAAGGACTATGGCGCCAAGACCGCGACGGCAGCGAACCTGCTCAGGCTCGCCTCCGACGTCGCAGCATGATGCACGGTCCGCTGCCGGATCGTGACGGCCTCGCGAACGCTGCCGCAAGCAAGAGCCTTGCGGTGGCGCTCGATCGCGGCCTCACCATCCTCAACCGCATCATCGTCGCGCTCGCCGCGCTTGCACTGGTCGCGGCCTGCGCCGTGCTGAGCTACAGCGTGATCAGCCGCGCTCTGTTCAAGGCCGCCAACTACTGGCAGGACGAGGCCGCCGTGTTCCTGCTGGTCGGCGCCACCTTCATGACGGCGGCCTATGTGCAGCAGAACCGCGGCCATATCGGCATCGAGGCCTTCGTCGGCCTGTTGTCGCCGCTCGCCAACAAGATCCGGCTCTGGCTGGTCGATGTCGCGACGCTTCTGTTCTGCGGCTTCTTCACCTGGAAATCCTGGACGCTGGCACATGAGGCTTACGCCGACGGCCAGGTCTCGAACTCGATGTGGTCGCCGCCGCTCGCGATTCCGTATTCGCTGATGGCGCTCGGAATGAGCCTGCTTTGTCTCCAGATCCTTGTGCAACTGGCGCTGCCGCTCGCGGGAGGCCGGCGGCCATGAGCGTGTTCGGCATTGGATTGTCCTACGGGCTTGCCACGCTGCTCGTGATGTTCTCGGGCATGCCCATTGCGTTCGCGCTCGGCGCGGTCGCGGTCGTGTTCATGGGCATCTACATGCCCGCAGCTTCCCTCGATACGGTGACGCAGAACGTCTACGAGGAGATGGCCTCGATCACGCTGTTGTCGATCCCGCTCTTCATCCTGAAGGGCGCGGCGATCGGCAAGTCGCGCGCCGGCCAGGATCTCTATTCCGCACTGCATGCCTGGCTGCACCGCGTGCCGGGAGGCCTCGGCGTTGCCAACGTGTTCGCCTGCGCGCTGTTTGCGGCGATGGCCGGCTCCTCGCCCGCCACCTGCTCGGCGATCGGCTCGGCCGGCATCCCCGAGATGCGCAAGCGCGGCTATTCCGGCGGTTTCGCCGCCGGCATCATCGCCGCCGGCGGCACCCTCGGCATTCTGCTGCCGCCCTCGATCACCATGATCCTGTTTGCGGTGGCCGCTGAGAAATCGCTGGGCCGGCTGTTCCTCGCCGGCATCGGACCCGGACTGCTGCTGGTCACGCTGTTTGGCGGTTACGCCGTGATCCGTTTCCGCCAGGAATATGCGGCGGCTGAAGCGGCCTACAACAACGGCGGCCCCGAAGCCGCCATCCTCGCCCGCGACGAATATACGCTCGCCGAGCGCTTCAGCGTGCTGCCGCGCGTGCTCCCGTTCGTCCTGCTGCTCACCGGCGTGATGGCCGCACTCTATGGCGGCTATGCCACGCCGTCGGAGACCGCCGGCCTCGGCGGCCTTTTGGCGCTGGCGCTGATCGCGGCCATCTACGGCGTCTGGCGGCCCGGCGATCTCGGCCCGATCATGACGTCGACGATCCGGGAATCGACCATGCTGATGATGATCATCGGCATGTCGCTGCTCTATTCTTATGTGATGAGCTATCTCCACATCTCGCAATCGGCCGCCGAATCCGTCGTGGCGATGCACCTGCCGCGCTGGGGCCTGTTGTTCGCGATCCTCGTCATGGTGGTCGTGCTCGGCTTCTTCCTGCCGCCGGTCTCGATCATCCTGATGACCGCACCGATCATCCTGCCGCCCTTACGCGCGGCGAATTTCGACATCATCTGGTTCGGCGTGGTCATGACCATCGTGATGGAGATGGGGCTGATCCATCCACCGGTGGGATTGAATATCTTCGTCATCCGCAACGTCGCGCCCGACATCCCCTTGAGCGATGTGATCTGGGGCACGCTGCCCTTCGTGCTGCTGATGATGGGCGCCGTGCTGCTGCTCTGCCTCGTGCCGGAGATCTCGACCTGGCTGCCGGACCTGGTGATGGGGCCGGACGGGAGCAGGTAGCGGCAGAACAGGTGCCGTAGGGTGGGCAAAGGCGCACAGCGCCGTGCCCACCACTTCTGAATGGTGGGCACGCTTCGCTTTGCCCACTCTACGGCACTTACGACGAAGCCCGCTTCTTCTTCGCATTCAGCGCCGATGCAACACGGCTCACCGGCGGCTTGCCGAGCATGCCGCTCATCGCGTTCGTCGCCGCCAACAGCTTCTCCATATCGACGCCCGTCTTCACGCCCATGCCCTCGAGCATGTAGACGACATCCTCGGTGGCGACGTTGCCGGTCGCGCCGGGCGCATAGGGGCAGCCGCCGAGACCGCCGGCGGCGGCATCGATGACGCGGACACCCTCCTCCAGCCCGGCATAGAGATTGGCGAGCGCCTGGCCATAGGTGTCGTGAAAGTGCATCGCTAGCTTGGCGGCGGGAATGTTGGCGGCGACGGCACGCAACATCTCCTTGGCCTTGGCCGGCGTGCCGACACCGATGGTGTCGCCGAGCGAGATCTCGTAGCAGCCGAGCTCCCACAGCGTGCTCGCGAGACCGGCGACGGCCTTCGGCTTGATGTCGCCGTCGAAGGGACAGCCGAGCACGCAGGAGATATAGCCGCGCACCTTGACGCCGTCGGCCCTGGCGCGCGCCAGCACCGGCCTGAAGCGCTCGATGGACTCCGCGACCGTGCAATTGATGTTGGCGCGCGAAAAGCCTTCGGATGCCGCGGCGAACACGGAGACGACCCTCGCGCCCGCCACGCGGGCAGCGTCGTAGCCCTTCTCGTTCGGCACCAGCACGTGGAATTCGGCGTTCGTCATAGGGGCGACCCCGCGCAGCACGGCATCCGAACTCGCCATCTGCGGGATCGCCTTCGGCGAGACGAACGCTCCGACCTCAACGGTGTGCAATCCGGCGCCGACCAGCGCCTCGATGAAGGCGATGCGGGCCTCGACGCTGACGGGCGTCTTCTCGTTCTGGAGGCCGTCGCGCGGCCCCATCTCGATGATGCGGACGGGATCGCTCATGTCACTCCCCGGAAGCCTCGACCACCGCGAGCTCGATGCCTTCCTGCACGATGTCACCGACCTTGCATTTAATGGACTTCAGCACGCCGGCATAGGGCGCGCGCAGCGTCTGCTCCATCTTCATCACCTCCAGCGTCAGGATCGGCGCGCCCTTCTCAAGCTTAGCGCCCTCCTCGGCCAGCACGGCGACAACCGTGCCCGGCAGGGGCGCCGCGATCTTGTCCGCACCAGTCTGCTCCTCGGTCTCGCCGCCAAACGGATCGACCCAATGCAGGTCGAAACGGCCGTTGCGCGTGCGCAGATAAAGCTCGTGACCGTCAATGACAGCTGCGACTGCGGATTTGACGCCATCGAGCGTCAGATCGAAGCCGCCCTCACGCGGCGCCATTGCGAACGCCAGCTCGCGCTCGCCGATCAGCAGCGTTGACGGCCCGCTGCCGTAGTTCAGCGTGACTGTCTGCTCCGGCCCGTGGCCGACGCGGAAGGCAAAGCTGCGCTGGCGGCGGCCGACCGGCTGCCAGCCAAATGTCCGCCAGGGCGAAGCCGCATCCACTTGCGCGGCCTGCCGCTCGTCATTGACGATCGCGGCAACGGCGGCGCAGAGCTCGAGTTCACCCGGTGCGGGCGCCGCTGCGGTCAGCGCGGCGAGCTCGCGTTCGATGAAGCCGGTGTCGATCGCATTGGCCTGCACCTTTGGATGCGTGATCAGCGCAGACAGGAACGGGATGTTGGTGACGATGCCGCGGACGTCGGACTCTTCCAGCCCGCGGTTCAGCCGGTCGATCGCGACGTCGCGCGTCGGCGCCCAGGTGATCATTTTCGCCAGCATCGCGTCGTAATGGGGCGACACGCTGTCGCCCTCGCGATAGCCGGCATCGATGCGCAGGCCGCCCGTCTCCGCCGGCAATCGCCAGGTCGAGATCCTTCCGACCGACGGCATGAAATTCTTGGTCGGATTCTCGGCATAGACGCGCGCCTCGATCGCGTGGCCGTTGAGGTGGATCTCGTCCTGCTTCAGCGGCAACGCCTCGCCGAAGGCGACACGCAACTGCCACTCGACCAAATCGATGCCAGTGATCAACTCGGTCACGGGATGCTCGACCTGGAGGCGCGTGTTCATCTCGATGAAGAACACGTCCTTGCCGTCGGAGACGAACTCGATCGTGCCGGCACCGACATAGTTCACCGCACCCGCCGCCTTTCGCGCGGCGGCGCAGACCGTCTCGCGCTGCGCGGGGCTCAGCGTCGGCGACGGCGCCTCCTCGATCACCTTCTGGTGCCGGCGCTGGAGCGTGCATTCGCGCTCGAACAGCGAGAGCAGATTGCCATGACTGTCGCCGATCACCTGCACTTCAATGTGCCGGGGATTGTCAACGTATTTCTCGATCAGCATCCGGTCGTCGCCGAACGCCGCCTTGGCTTCGCGCTTGGCGCTGACGATCGCAGGCCCAAGCTCGGCCGCCGAACGCACGATGCGCATGCCGCGACCGCCGCCGCCGGCTGAGGCCTTCACCAGCACGGGGAAGCCGACCTTCTCGGCCGCCTTCGCCAGCGTCGCATCGTCCTGGGCCTCGCCGTGATAGCCGGGCACCAGCGGCACGCCGGCCTTTTCCATCAGTGCTTTCGAGCCGGATTTCGAGCCCATCGCCGTCATCATCCCCGCGGTCGGGCCGACGAAGACCAGGCCGGCATCGAAGCAGGCCTGCGCGAATTCGGCATTCTCGGACAGGAAGCCATAGCCGGGATGCACGGCCTCGGCGCCGGTCTTGCGCGCGGCCTCGATCAGCTTGTCGACACTAAGATAGCTGTCGCGGGCCCGTGCGGGCCCGAGCAGCACCGCTTCGTCCGCGAGCGCGACATGCATCGCGTCGCGGTCGGCCTCGGAATAGACCGCGACCGTGCGCAGGCCCATGGCACGCGCGGTGCGGATGACGCGGGCTGCGATCTCGCCGCGGTTGGCAATCAGAAGGGTGCGAAAACGCCGGTAGAGCTTTAAGCGGTCCATCGCATCACATCCTGAACAGGCCGAATTTCGTCGGCTCGATCGGCGCATTCGACGCCGCCGAGAGGCCGAGACCGAGCACGAGCCGCGTGTCGGCCGGATCGATCACGCCGTCGTCCCACAGACGCGCGGTCGCGTAATATGGATGCCCCTGGCTCTCATATTGCGCGCGGATAGGCTCGCGGAATTTATCTTCCGCGTCCTTCGACCAGCTATCGCCCTTGGCCTCGATATTGTCGCGCCGGACCTGGCTCAGCACCATCGAGGCCTGCTCGCCGCCCATCACGGAAATGCGCGCGTTCGGCCACATCCAGAGGAAGCGCGGCGCGTAGGCGCGGCCGCACATGCCGTAATTGCCGGCCCCGTAGGAGCCGCCGATCACGACGGTGAACTTTGGCACGGAGGCAGTTGCGACCGCCGTCACGAGCTTGGCGCCATCGCGCGCGATGCCGCCGGCCTCGTATTTCTTGCCGACCATGAAGCCGGTGATGTTCTGCAAGAACACCAGCGGAATGCCGCGCTGGCAGCACAGCTCGATGAAATGGGCGCCCTTGAGCGAACTTTCACTGAAGAGAATTCCGTTGTTGGCGATGATGCCGACCGGATAGCCCCAGATGTGCGCGAAGCCGCAGACCAGCGTCGCGCCGTAGAGCTTCTTGAACTCGTCGAACTCCGAGCCGTCGACGACGCGCGCGATGATGTCGCGCACATCGAACGGCTTGCGGCCATCGACCGGCACCACGCCGTAAATCTCCTCCGCCGCGAACAACGGCTCGCGCGGCTTGTGCATGTTGAGGTTCGGCCGCGTAGACGGCTTGAGCGTGCCGACGATGCGCCGGGCGATGCCGATCGCGTGCGCATCGTTCTGGGCGTAGTGATCGGTCACGCCGGACTGGCGCGAATGCACGTCGGCGCCACCTAACTCCTCCGCGCTGACGACCTCGCCGGTCGCGGCCTTCACCAGCGGTGGCCCGCCGAGGAAGATGGTGCCCTGATTGCGCACGATGATGCTCTCGTCCGACATCGCCGGCACATAAGCGCCGCCCGCCGTGCAGGAGCCCATCACGATCGCGATCTGCGGAATGCCCTGCGAGGACATCTGCGCCTGGTTGTAGAAGATGCGACCGAAATGGCGCTCGTCCGGAAAGATCTCGTCCTGGAGCGGCAGGAAGGCGCCGCCCGAATCCACCATGTAGACACAGGGCAGATTGTTCTGCCGCGCAATATCCTGCGCGCGCAGATGCTTCTTCACGGTCATCGGATAATAAGTGCCGCCCTTGATGGTGGCATCGTTGGCGACGATGACGCATTCCCGGCCCGAAATGCGCCCCACCCCGGTCACCACGCTCGCCGAATGCACGTCGCCGCCATAGAGGCCGTAGGCCGCGAGCGGCGACAATTCCAGGAACGAGGTCCCGGGATCGACCAGCAGGTCGACGCGCTGGCGCGCCAGCATCTTGCCGCGCGAGGTGTGGCGGTTGCGCGAGGCCTCGCCGCCGCCACCGGCCACCTGGCTGAGCTTTTCACGCAAATCGGAGACGAGGCCGCGCATGGCCTCGGCGTTGCGGCCGAAATCGGAGGACGATGGATCGATGCTGGAATGAAGCGGCATGTGGTCCCGCGTGTCTGGTGATTTGGTGAGAGGCCACGGACAGATCGCGGCAATTCCAATGGTGGGGAGAGCTTAGGCCGTTTCCGACATCAACTCGCGGCCGATCAGCATGCGGCGAACTTCGGACGTGCCCGCGCCGATCTCGTAGAGTTTTGCGTCGCGCCAGAGCCGGCCGACCGGAAACTCGGATGTATAGCCGACGCCGCCGAGCGCCTGGATCGCCTCGCCCGCCATCCACGTCGCCTTCTCGGCAGAATAAAGGATCGCAGCCGCGGCGTCCTTGCGCAGCGTGCGGGCGTGGTTGGCGCGGTCGCAGGCCTTTCCCACGGCATAGACATAGGCGCGCGTGGCCTGCCAGGTCGAATACATGTCGGCGAGCTTGCCCTGCATCAGCTGGAAATCGCCGATCGGCTGGCCGAACTGTTTTCGCTCATGCATGTAGGGCACCACCGCGTCCATGCAGGCCGCCATGATCCCGAGCGGTCCGCCGGAGAGCACGGCACGCTCATAGTCGAGGCCGGACATCAGCACCTTGACGCCGTCGCCGACATTGCCGAGCACGTTCTCGGCCGGCACCTCGCACTCGTCGAAGAACAGCGGATAGGTGTTGGAGCCGCGCATGCCGAGCTTGTCGAGGTGCTGGCCGTGGGTGAACCCCCCAAATCCTTTCTCGATAAGGAAGGCGGTCATGCCGCGCGGACCAGCCTCCGGATCGGTCTTGGCATAAACGACCAGCACGTCGGCATCGCCGCCATTGGTGATCCACATCTTGGAGCCGTTGAGCACGTAACGGTCGCCGCGCTTGTCGGCGCGCAGCTTCATCGAGACCACATCGGAGCCGGCGCCGGGCTCGGACATCGCGAGCGCGCCGACATATTCGCCGGAGATCAGCTTTGGCAGATAGCGCTGGCGCTGCGCGTCGCTGCCGTTGCGGCGGATCTGATTGACGCAAAGGTTGGAATGGGCGCCGTAGGACAGCCCGATCGCCGCCGAGCCGCGCGAAATCTCCTCCAAGGCAACGACATGGGCGAGATAGCCCATGTTGGAGCCACCATATTGCTCCGGCGCCGTCATGCCGAGCAGGCCGAGATCGCCAAAGCGCTTCCAGAGGTCGGCGGGGAACAGATTGGCCTTCTCGACCTCGGCGGCGCGCGGGGCGACCTCCGCCTCGACGAAGGCGCGCACGGTGTCGCGCAGCATGCCGATGTCTTCGCCCAGATCGAAGTCGATGCTCGGGATGTTCAAGGCGAGTCCTCCGAATTTCTTATCGACCCCGAACTTACCCCCGCCCGGGCGCCGCTTCGGTCGAAAAGGTTGCATTTTCCGCCAAGTTTGGCGAGGATTTTCCAAAGGACTTTCGATGCCGTTTCAAACCGCGACCGCAACGCCCCGCCGCGCCATGACCCCCGCCGCCTTTGTCCGCGGCGTGGTCGCCGCCTATGGCCGCTACGGCCGGGATCCGGCCGAGGCGCTGGCCAAGGGACAGGTCACCGGGGACCTCGTCAGCTCGACCGATGGCCGGGTCACGGCGGCCCAGTTCGAGGCGCTCGCCGGCCACGCCATGCGCGAGCTCGACGACGAGGCGCTCGGCTGGTTCTCGCGAAGGCTGCCCTGGGGCACCTATGGCATGCTGTGCCGCGCCTCGATCACCGCACCGACGCTCGAGGTCGCGTTGAAGCGCTGGTGCCGGCATCATCGCCTCCTGACCGAGGATGTGCTGTTCGAGCTTTCGATCGATGGCGAAACGGCGGCGATCTCCATTCGCGAGCTGGGCGACCTCGGCGCCTTGCGCGAGTTCTGTCTCGTCACCCTGCTCCGCTATGTCCTCGGCTTTTCCTGCTGGGCCGTCGATTCCGCGATCGCGCTGCGCGCGGCGGAGTTTCCCTATGCCGAGCCAGGCCACGTCTCGGTCTATCCGACGATCTTCTGCAAGACGATCCGCTTCGATGCGGCCGGAGCCCGCATCGTCTTCGACAAGCACTATCTCTCGCTGCCGCTCACCCGCAGCGCCGCCGATCTCGACAATATGCTGAAAGGCGCGCTGCGACTGACCGTGCTGCCCTATCGGCCCTATCGCCGCGACCGGCTCCTGGTCGAGCGCGTCCGGCGCGTGCTGCGCGAGGCGCGCGGCCGCATTCTCGGCGCGGAGGATATCGCAAGCGAGCTCGCACTCTCCACCCGCACCATGCACCGCCGCCTGCGCGACGAAGCCACCTCGCTGCGCGATCTCAAGGAGGAAGCAAAACTCGAGCTTGCCAAGCAGGAACTGATGCGCGGCCGCACTCCGATCAAGCGGATCGCGGAAATCGCGGGCTTCCGCAACGAGAAGAGCTTTTCCCGTGCTTTTCGCAGCTGGACCGGCGCTTCGCCACGCGAATTTCGCGGCCGATATCGCTGACGCGCAGCCGCGCTCGGCGTCGCGCGACTGTCATAATTTTACGGCCCCCGAGATCAATCCCGGAGGCCGCAAGATCGAAACCGATTCCAACGCTGAGCGTTAGTTCGCGTTCGAACGAGCCTTGGGCTGCTGCTTGGTCTGCTTCGGCTGGAACGCAAGCGCGTCGTTGGTGCTCTTCGAGCCACCGGCCTGCGAGCACGAACCGCCGATGCCGCCGGCCGCCTGGCGGCAGGCTTCCATGGTCGGGTAGCCGCAGCCGTGAGCGGCCTGGGCACCATTGGTGATGCAGAAGTCGTCAGCCTTGGCAGCCGGCGCGGACATCACGAAAAACGCGGATGCAAACAGCGTCGCAGCGGAGGCGACGAACGTCTTGGAGATCGAGGTCATAGTGTCTTTTCCTGCTTAAGGGGTCCCACAAAAGATCCCTCCGTGCGCAGCGCACACTGAGGTTCGCCCAGCGCATTTAAGCCCCTCGCGGCATCCCGCAATCACGCCTCAGCGCATTGCAACTATTCCAAAATCACCTTTCACAAATAGGTGAGTTACTAAGCTTTTGTGACATTATCCGAATCAGCGGAGGCGGCTTGTCCGGCCTCGGTTCTTTCGGAATTTCAGTGAGAAGACCCGTCAGCCTATCCCGTCGGCGCAGCCGCCGTGACCTCCTGAACTGGCAGCGGCACGTCCTTGGCCACGCCGAGGACCGGGAAGCTGCGGACGTTCTTCACGTTCGGCATTGCGGCAAAATGCAGGAGCTGCTGGCGCATGCTCTCGACGCTCGGCGCCACACATTTCAGGAGATAGTCGGTGTCGCCCGAAATCCGCCAGCACTGCTGGATCCGCGGAATGGCGCCAATCGAGCTCTCGAACGCCTCGAGCACCGGCTGGGCCTGGCTGCCGAGCTGGATCGAGACGAACGACACCACCTCATAGCCGATCAGCCGCTCGTCGATCACCGCACGTACCGCCCGGATCACACCACGGCTGAACAGCGATTTCAGCCGCCGCAGGCAGTTCGGCGCCGAGACGCCGACGCGATGCGCGAGCTCGTTGTTGCGGACGCGGCCGTCCTGCTGGAGCTCGGACAATATCCTTAAATCGACGCCGTCGAGCTGGTGACGCCCGGCCATACCCACCTCGTCATGAACCCGTCATGCGAGGTAGCGAAGCACGCGGCGAAATCGCTGCCAAGGGCCCTCGGCGGCGCAGGGGACGGTCTAGTGGGGCCGGTTCAGTGCGTCCAGGGCTCGCCGCGGCGGAAGGAGAAATTGTCGGCATAGGCGACTTGCCGGTGCAGCGAATCCTTCGGCTCGATCACCTGATAGGCGATGCCTTTGCGCTCGCAATAGGCGACCGCCTCCTCCTTGGTGTGGAAGTGCAGCGTGATCTGCTGCTTCATGTCGCCGGACGAGGTCCAGCCCATCAGCGGCTCGACCGCGCGGGGCTGCTCCGGCTCGTAATCGAGCTGCCATTGCTTGGTCTTGGACCGGCCGGATTGCATCGCGTTCTTGGCGGGCTTGAAAATGCGTGCGGTCATTTGGCTGTCCGGCCCTCTTGTCTTTTCGTTCGATTTCGATGCGTCACGGTAGCAGTTGGTGCAAACCGCGGGCATAGTATAGAGACACCTTTCGGGAACTGATCGGTGATTCCGGCGCCCCCGGGTGCCTCACCGACGGGTATAATCATTATGCTGCACTGTGACAATTGCGTACCCGCCCTTCGCCCCGGGGTCCCGCCCGGCGGCGCCGCCGCCCCGGCGTTTGCGCTTCTGTCCGCTTCGAAAGCTCCCGTCGCATGGCCTTTTTGAACGTCAGCGCAACGCTCCCCGAGAAAGGCCGCGATCTCAGGCTCGACCTGTTTCGCGGTGTCGCCAACTGGGCGATCTTCCTCGACCATATCCCCGACAACATCGTGAACTGGGTCACGACGCGCAACTATGGCTTTTCCGACGCCGCCGACCTGTTCGTTTTCATCTCCGGTTACACGGCCTCCTTCGTCTATGCGCGGATGATGCTGGAGCGCGGCTTCATCGTCGGCGCGACCCGGCTCACCAAGCGGGTCTGGCAGCTCTACGTCGCCCACATCATCCTGTTCGTGATCTACATCGCCTCGATCAGCTATCTGGCTCTGCGCTTCGGCGATTCCGAGATGATCAACGAGTTCAACGTCGCCGGCCTCGTCGACAACGCCACCGAGACGCTGCGCCAAGGTCTGTTCCTGCGCTTCAAGCCGCTCAATCTCGACGTGCTGCCGCTCTACATCGTGCTGATGGGCCTGTTTCCGCCGATCCTGTGGTTCATGCTGCGCAAGCCGGACCTGACGATGGCGGTGTCCATCATCCTGTGGCTCTCGGCGCGGCACTTCGGCTGGAATCTGACCGCCTATCCGGCCGGGCAGTGGTACTTCAACCCGTATTGCTGGCAGGTGCTGTTCGTGTTCGGCGCCTGGTGCGCGATGGGCGGCGCAAAGCGTTCGGGCTGGTTGATCAACTCGCGCATCGCGCTCTATCTCTGCTTCGGTTATCTGGCCTTCGCGCTGCTCATGACCATGGCCGGCCGCTTCCCGACGCTGGGCGGCATGTTCCCGCAATGGCTCTATTCGGCGTTCAACCCGAACGACAAGACCAACCTCGCGCCCTACCGCTTCATCCACTTCGTCGTGATCGTGATTCTGGTGATCCGCTTTGTGCCGAAGGAATGGCCGGGCCTGGAGTGGAAGGTCTTCGATCCCGTGATCGTGTGCGGCCAGCAGTCGCTCGCCGTGTTCTGCGTTGGCGTGTTCCTGTCCTTCGTCGGCCATTTCGAGCTCTCGATGAGCTCGGGCTCGCTGTTCGCGCAGCTCTTCGTCTCCATCGCCGGCATCGCGATCATGACGACGGTGGCCTATTACATTTCCTGGTCGAAGCGGCAGGACAAGCCGCTGAAGCCGCCGCCGGCGAAGCCTGCGGCAGCGCCCGTCGCGAAAGCCGCCTGAGCTGTCGCTCAGGCCGCCTCTTCGCCGTCGTACTCGGTGAACTTCTTGTAGATCCAGTCGCGCCCGTCGTGGCGGCGCCAGACCTTGCCGTAGACGAGCTGCCCGTTGATTGACCGGCGCGGCACGATCACCGTCCAGAGATGCCAGATTTCGGTCCAGTTCGATCGCGGACGGAGAGTTTGGGAGGTGAGATCGAAAGCCATGACGGACAACTCGCGCGAAACGAAACGCCGCGACGAATGTGATCTCGTGTGAGGTTGCTGATGGCCTCTCGTCGCGCAGCTCGACTGCCTTGATAACAGTCATCAATGCGGCCGCAACAACCGCTCGCGCTTAACCTAACCGATCAACCTTACTTGCATTGATGCAGACAGGTCGCGTTGCCGGTTGAAACGCCCGCCTATCTTTCCTAAGATACATGCACGATTTGAGAATGAGCGCGCGATTCAAAATCGCGTTCGTGCCGATTTCGAACTTCGAATTTTTGAACTGCGCAGGTTGATGATCATGAATTTGCAATATGCCCGTTTGCAGCTCGCAATCGTATCGCCGCCGCAAGCGCCTCGCACCAAACCGGCCGCAGACGGTGCGCCGAAAGTCGCCAACGACAATTATCCGGTCTGGCCGCTGATCCCGTTTCCGTCCGGCTGGTACGCCTCGAATTGAGCGCCCCAAAAGCGCAACGCCGCGCAAGCGGAGTATCATCGCTTGGCGGCGTCCGTTTAGGCATTGGGCGCTGAAATCCCCAACACCCATATGTCTATGGCGACGCCCAAAGGTTCGATGAATCTTCGGTAATTCTGCGCCGGTAACCCGTTTCAATCCCTGGAAAAATCGCTCAGAAGTCGCGCCGCGCGGCCAACAAACGCCAAGAGTATCGTCAAGAGTATCGTCAAGAGTATCGTCAAGAGTATCGTCAAGGGTACCGTCAAGCGCTTCGCGCCGCTTAGACCCCGCTGGCCGCGGCCGACGCGCCGCTGAGCGCGCCTTGCGAATTGTAGGTCTGCCCTGGCTGGCTGCCAGACTGATTGCCTTGACCGGCCTGGGCGCTGGCGGCGGAGGTCTCGACCTCGGTCGTCCCGTCGGAATAGGTGATCGTCGTCGTCGTGATCCCGTTGACGGTGGTGGAGACCTGGCTGACCACGGTCTTGGACGAGCTGCCGCTGCCTCCCGATCCCGAGCTACCGCCCGCCGATTGCGAGGACGAAGTCGTAGATGTCGACGAGGTGGCAGACGTGGATGAGGTGGCTGACGTCGAGGACGAGGTCGCCGAGGACGATTTCGCGGTGGTCGACGGGGTTGCCGTCACGGCTGCGCTGGAAGAAGCAATCGCACTGATCGACATGAAGACCTCACCTGAAGGAGACGCCGGCACCGTCTGCGTGCCCTGCCTTCCCTTTCAACGCGGCACGCGTCGAAATCAGGCGTCGGCGCGCGTCGATATTTCCGGCCGGAAAGCACGACCAATCCTCCGCCGCCGCCAAAAACCGGGTGAGCTTGCCGCAGATGCCGTTGCGCCTCGCAAAGCTATGCGAGCTGCTCCGTCAAAACCGGCGGCCGGCTCAAGCGCTCACTTAGGCGGATCATTGGTCGCTCAATCGCGATCCACGTGGCGTAGGAAATCAGGCAGCAAGCGAACAGCGCCGCAATACGCCAGATCTCGCAGGCCCATAGCGGCAACGCGAAAGGCAGCCATTGGCCTCCGATGATCGAGGCCACCAGAAATACGATGTAGTGCATCAGGTAGATCGAATAGGAGGCGTCTCCTGCCGCCACGAGCCAGCGGAATGGCCGTCGCTGCCAAGGGAGCTCAAGGCTGACCATGCCGGCTAGGATCAGCGCCATCGATGCCGGCACCGAGAACGGAAAATCGTGGCTTCGCGTCCAGGCAAGGAGCGCCACGCCTGCGGCGATCGGTATCGCGCTGCCGATCCGCGCGAATGGCTTGCGCGCCAGGAACACCAGCACGCCTGCCAGAAAATCAGTTTGCGTCGTGGACAGCAGATGGAACGACCAGGGATTGCCGAGGACCCAGCCCGCGAGCGCGAGTGCGACCAGCGCGACGGCGAGGCCCGGGATGCCGGCAAGCGGCACGCAAATCGCAGCGAGGGCATAGAACACGAGTTCGCGCTCGAGCGTCCAGCTGAGGTCGTAGGCGGGCGCGCCCTGCTGCGGCAGCAGCGTCATCGAGTAGAGGAAATGCCCCAATGGCTGGGGCGCGTACTTGCCCCAAGCGATCAGACCGACAACGGCAACCAGCGCAACCCAGTACATCGGGTAGAGACGGAACACCCGCTTGATCGCGAAGCCGGCTACGGTGAAGGATGATTTTGACGCAACGAGGCAGATTACATAGCCCGAGATCGCGAAGAAGAAGTTCACGCCGAGAAAGCCCCATTTGGCAAGCACCGGAACCGGCAGCCAAGCGCTCTCCGGAAATGCGCCGCGCACGGCGACATACGAATGGAAGTAGGCCACCGACAGCGCGGCGATCGCGCGGGCGGCCTGTAGTCCCTCAAGCTTGTGTTCCTGCGCCATGACCGTCTTGGCTACAGGGATCGATGCTGCCGATCAAGGTTGGGAGGATCGGCACATCGTCGCCGAGATCACGCGGCGCCTGGGTCGGCAACTGGCGGTCGACAACCGGAGGGCTACCGCGACGACGGGGCGGAGCGGCTGCCGCAAATGTTTGAAATTGCTGGTCGGGGCAGCTGGATTCGAACCAACGACCTGCAGTACCCAAAACTGCCGCGCTACCAGGCTGCGCTATACCCCGAATGTCCGGCGAGCCCCGTCGATACACGCTTCCCAACGCGCCAGCAAGCTTCCAAAACCCGCCAGCCAGGGTCCCGAACCGGGCTTATTTGCCGCCGAACAGGGGGTGGCCGACACGGTCGCCGGGGCGGATGCCGTATTTCTGCGCCGTTCCCGCCGGCACCTCCAGCACAGCCCGGGCAAGGCCCTGGGACGAGATGATCCGGGTCGACAGCGGCTCGGTGTTTTCAGCGATGCGCAGGATGCGGCCGTCGGCGCGGATGAAGATCATGTCGAGCGAGACGTAGGTGTTCTTCATCCACATCGAGACTTCCTGCTCGGGATTGAAGTCGAACAGCATGCCTTTGCCGTCCGCCAATTCCTTGCGGTACATCAGCCCGGTCTGCTTCTCCTCGTCCGTCGTCGCCATCTCGACCGAGAACGCCTGCACGCCGTTCTTGGTGACGATCTCGAGCGGCTGGAAGCTCGCAGCGCGGACAGACCCGCCTGCGGCGGCAAGACCGGCGACGACGAGGATGGCCACAAGCCAGCCCTTGGAAAGCCAGTCCTTGGCAACGGACCAGACAGACTTACGATTGACATTCATGAGAGGGCGCTCGGGACGGCAGGCGTGGGACTGGCGCCATCCATACGCGGCGACCGCCGGAAAAGCCAGAAGCGCGCTAGTCCGGCCGCGCGCCTCTGCTCACGAATGCGGGAACATTGGATCCGCTAGTGCGACTGCAATCCCGGCGATCCGGTCTCGGGATGGATCTCGGCCGCCATCATGCCCTTGGAGCCGGGCCCGAAGCGGACCAGCACATACTGGCCCGGCCGCAATTCGGTCATGCCGAAACGGCGCAGCGTCTCCATGTGCACGAAAATGTCGGGAGTGCCCTCCCCGCAGGTCAGGAAACCGAAGCCGCGCAGCCGGTTGAACCATTTGACCTGGGCCCGCTCCAGCCCGCTGGTCGCGGTGACCGTGACATGGGTGCGCGGCGGCAGCATCTGCGCGGGATGGATCGCGGTCGACTCGTCCATCGAGACCACGCGGAAGGCCTGGTAGCCCTTGGCGCGCTGGATGCACTCGACGACGATGCGGGCGCCCTCGTAGGCGGTCTGGAAGCCGTCGCGCCTAAGCACGGTGACGTGCAGGAGTACGTCGGGCCAGCCATTGTCGGGAACGATGAAGCCGTAGCCCTTTGAGGCGTCGAACCATTTGATGACGCCGGTGACCTCGACGAGGTTGGCGCCGGCCTCACCCAATCCGGTGAAGGGGCTGAGCGCGCTGTCGCGACCGACGCTGCCATGCTCGCCTGGCGTGAGCCGCCCCGACGTCGCGCCAGGCGCGGGAACTCCGACCTTTTTGGACTCAAATCCGTCCGACGACCCCATAACCCCGGACCCCACACATGTCATGCGACCCGCCTCGATGGCGGCGTCGAATCACGCGTCTTTCGAGAACCTTCAGAGAATCTTCTCAACTGGACGCGACGCGAATCTTTCGAATCAAAAGATAACACTCCCGGTTGAGAGGCATAGACAAAAAAGAGATTCGCCGGAACCTATGAACAGCTTGCACAGGCGCGAATCAAAAACGACCGTTCAATTACGGACGAACGGCCCGAGCGTTTCGCCGATGTCGTGGCGAATGACGAGGTCGGCGATGTCGTCCTGCTCGGTTGGCTCGCGATTGATGATCACCAAACGTGCACCGGCGTTCTTCGCCATCATCGGAAAGCCCGCGGCCGGCCATACCACGAGCGAGGAACCGATCGCGATGAAGAGGTCGCAATGCTGCGACAGCTCGGTCGCACGCTGCATTTCGTCCTCCGGCATCGCCTGACCGAATGAAATGGTTGCGGTTTTCACCGGCTCATCACACACGGTGCAGTTCGGTGCGGCGCCATCTTTGTCGAAACGCCGCTTTACCCAGTCGAGCTGATAGGCCTGCCCACATCCGATGCAGCGCGCATAAGTGGTATTTCCGTGAAGTTCAATCACGCAGTCGGACGCGAAGCCCGAGGCCTGGTGCAGATTGTCGATGTTCTGGGTGATGACCGCGGGAACCTTGCCGGCACGGTGGAGCGAGGCAAGCGCGCGATGGCCGCGGCCGGGCTTTGCCGCGGCGAAGGTGTCCTCCATCGCGAAGCGGCGGCGCCAGGATTCGTCCCGCGCGTCCTGGCTGGCGACGAACTCGTCGAACGGGATCGGGCGGTTGCGGGTCCAGAGGCCGCCGGGCGAGCGGAAGTCCGGGATGCCGCATTCGGTCGAGATACCGGCGCCGGTGAACGGCACGATGGTGTTCGCTTCGGCGATCATGTCGCCGAGCCGTTCAACGCCGCTTTGGAGATCTGGTGCAATCATCGACAGGTTATCCGTTCCCGGGCACGGCTCTATAGCGTGTTGCAATCCTGTTTTCGGCTAGCTGCAACATGCGCAAGCGACAAGATTGTTGACGCTGTTATCCACCGCAGAAGATCACACGACGCAAATCACGCTCGGCAATTTTTTCCGACCTTCGCTTATCTCAATCCTGCAATGCCTCCTCCCCATTGACGCCCCAATCATAAGCGCCAATGCATGTCTCGAATGCGACTCAACGCGCGATGCGGCGGCCGCGCCTGGGTTCAATAGTGAATACAGTCCAAGCAACGCAATTCAAGTAGCACTGTCCAAGTGTAGATAGGGGATGGACACATGACCGAAGACGAACAACGCAAAACCCGCGAGCGCGAAGAGATCGCCGCACGTGTCGCCGCCTTCCGCGCAACGCAGGAGAAATTCAAGCGCGAGCGCGAGGAATATTTCGTCTCCACACTCGAGAACGCACGTAAGGTCGAGCGGCCTTCGCTCTGGCCTTGAGCTATCGCGAAATCATCGCGCATGAAAAAAGCCCGGAGCATCGCTCCGGGCTTTTCACGTTACGGGATTTCGTTTCAACCATTACCAATGGCGGTAATAGTGGCGGTGATAGTAGGGGCCGCCGTAATAGCCGTACGGGCCGGGGCTGTAATAGGCCGGGCCGTCATAATAGCCGTAGCCCGGACCATAATAGCCGTACGGATGGGACGCCGCGATCGCGCCCGCGGTGATCGCACCGGCCGCCAGACCAAACGCGAGGCCCGGGCCGATGCCGCGCGCCTCGGCGGGCGCCGGCGCCGCAATCGCGGTCACGCCGAGGGCCGCAACGGTCGCGAGAACTGCCAATGTCTTCTTCATGACTCTTCTCCTTCGCATCTGGCGAGACAACGCAGACCGCTCCCGATGGTTCGCGCGGATTGGAACCTGGTCCCGCAGAAAAAATTTCAAAAAGTCGGGAACGACATCGCGTTCCCTGGATTGGACCCTGTAAGTGCGAGAGCCTCCGCCATCCGGGTTCGAGGCGCGCATGAAGACCCCGTCAGTATCCTCCGCGGTGCTGGCGGGGTTTTTGGTTTCGCCAACGCGCGAAAAACTTCGAGGAGGAAAATTGCCGATACCCGCCCTGCTCGCCCGCATCCGCAGGCTCGTGCCCAAAAGCAACGAACGGCACTACGACGAGATCGTCCGCAACTTCAGCGTCGGCGCGCTGCGCCCGCCACCCTCACCGATGAGCGACGGCGAGCTCGCATGCGCCATCGCCGACTTCCTGAAGCAGGCACCGTCGTCGGAAACGGTCGCAGCGCTGGGCCGGCGGCTCGACCCTTCCTCGCCGCTCTGAGCGGCGTTTCTTCTCGGCGAGCCCCCGGAACATGCGCGTGGCGTGCACGTTGACCGTGCCATCAGGACAAGAGGTCCGTCATGCCCGCCTGGCTCGAAATCCTGCTCAACCTATCCGGCTATGCCGGCTTCGTGGCGCTTGCGACCCGCGGCGCCGCCTGCAGCCCTGCGGGCGCCGACGATGGGATCGACGGCGACGAGACTTAATTCGGCACCGCCACAAGGTATCGTTAGGACGAGACCGCGCCTCAGATCTCGGCGAGCCGCTTCAGCGTGGCGCGAAACGACAGGCTGCGATGGCCGGCGACCAGCACGGTGCCGAACACTTCGGCGCCGTCCTCGTTGAACGTTCCGGAAAAGCCGCTCGTGACCTCCTCGCCGCCGAACAGCGGCCGCACGAACGGATCGGCGAACGGCGAATGCTGGTTGGTGGCGAGCTCGCCCTTCCAGGTGCCGTCGCCGACCATGTAGGAGCCGCGCGACCAGAAATACGGCCCGCCGCCGAGCAGCACGCCGTCGCGCAGCACCAGCACGCCGCTGTCGCGGCCCTTCACGCCGTCGAGCATGTGAATGTGGATGGAGTACAGCCCGTTCTTCATGGATGCGCCCGCCGTTCGAAGACGATAGCGCCGGAGCGGGAGAGCGTCGAGATGGCGGCAGACGGTTGGACCCGATCGCCGACCCATTTTGTTCCAGCTTCTATGCCATTTCGTTCTCGAAGAACGAATCGGAATCGACGAAATCAGCGCGCAGCAACTCCTAACAATTGGTTTGCGTCACGCCTTGCGAACGCCTGACGACATCATCGCGGTCGAGGTTGCGCGCGACCGCGACTGGACGTGCGCGAACCGTCACGCTGGCTCGTTTTGACACAGCTTCTGCTCGCAATCCAGGCAGCCACGAGATGTTCTGCGTTCGACTCCATTTCGTTCGCAAGGAACGAATCGGAGTCGCGAAAATCAGCGCGAAGCGTTTCCTAACGAGGCGTGAAGACATTACTGGCTGAGATCGTCGTGCATTCCCGAAGCGCGGCGATTGAACGCCGTGCCAATCGATCCTAGATTGATCGTGTGATCATGAAGGGAGAAAGCCATGCACAGGCTCGCCTTTGTTGCCGTCGCACTGCTTGGATCGGGAATGGCGTCCGCAGAGGAGCCTGCCAAGAAGGCGGATGAGAAGCCGAACAACTGCTTCTACACGGTCGGGGGCCAGTCGATCACCCTTTCGATCGGCGCCAGAATTTGCCGCCGACAGCCCGCCCCCTACAACGACAAATATTCGTTGTTGCGCTGTAACCCGCCGCTCGATGAAATCGACTCCGACGTCAAGCGAGGCGACGCCCGTTGCGAGCGCTACGAAGGCGAATAGAGCTCGCTCACATTGGCCATTCCCGAATGTCCAATTTTCGTCAGGCCGCCTTCTTCGCCCTGCCCTGTTCCTTGCCCTTCTCGGAAAAGCATTCGAGGATCTGAATGCGGAGTTCTTCCGCGGCCGGGCCCTCGACCTTCCTGAGCGCGTTCCAGAGCCTGATCACTTCGCGCTGTTTCTCGACTGTCATGGGTCACCTCCTGAAGTGACTCACTAGAACAAACTGAGAACAAAAAGTCCAGCGCTTTCCGCGAGATTTCCCGGTCACGTCGCCTCGAACCTTTTCGACGACGCAAGGACCTATCAAGGCTGGGGATTTCAGCGCCCAGTCACATGGCAGCGCCGCGATGGACGAACATATTCCGTCACCGCGGCGCTGTTGCTTTTTGGATTCTCAACCTTAAGTTAGGGGCACGCTGACGGCCAGGCGCTGAAATCCCATCGCCGTCGGCGAGAGAGCCCCGTGCGCAAGCGCGGGGTTTTTCTTTTCAGAGAGCGGGCGATGACTCGCGAAGCTTGCGACAAGGAAATCCGGAAGCGCTTGAACCTTTTCAGCGCCGGCGCGTCTTATCGATGAAGCTTCCCCCAGGCTTCCCCCCCATCAGAAAGCCCCGCTTCCCCCAGCGGGGTTTTCGCTTTTTGCCGACCTCGCGTCGCCCGTCTGCGTGCTGCATCCGGCACGCGAAGGCTTGAATCAGACCGAGTCCTTGGCGACCTTCAGCGGCGAGGCCTTGACCGACTTGCTGGCGGGCTTCGCCGCGAACTGCATCGGCTCCTTGGTGAAGGGATTGACGCCCATGCGCGCTTCGGTCGCCGGCTTGTTCACCACCGACATCTTCACGAAGCCGGGAATGACGAACTCGCCGGACTCGTTGAGCTCCTTGTAGCCGACGGTCGCCATGTACTCGATGACCGACTTCACGTCGTTCTTCGCAAGCTGCGTGCCCTCGGCAATCGCATCGATCAATTGAGTCTTGGTCATCTTCGCCATGTCGGGAGTCCTTTGGGATGTCTGGAGTTGTTTGAATCTGGTGCGCGCGAGCCGCGATGCAGCTCTGCCCTGAGAAGCGGTAAAACTACGCAGCGCGCCTGGTTCATGCTTACGGCCATGAAGCGACCGGGCTTAGAGCCTATTAAGGTCAAAAAGGCAAGCCGCAGTTCGCGGTCAGTTCCGTATCTTTTCGTCGCAAGTGCCTGCCGTGCTACGGCAAATCGAATTCAGCAATATCCCCAGAGAGTTCTGCCGATGCATGATCGGATCCGAAGGGCCGCGTGAGCGCAAAGTGCGCGAGCCGCTTCCCCGCGCGACAAACGCGAACAGCGTTTGCGCGGAGATCAGGCACGAACAACAAACGAAACGCTAACTCATTTCGGGGCCGGCGAGCCGTGATGCTGAGCGATCAGCCAGTGACCGTCGACCTTCACCAAAGCAAGCGTCAACCGATACGGGATGACCGTGCCATCCTTCAGCGTAAAGCTCGCGAAGCCGGAGCTGAGCAGAACGTTCGAGCCGACCGCGATGGCCTGCTGATCGCCCATCTTGACCTGGATGCCCGGCGGCAGCTTGCTGAAGTAAGTGCGCACGCCGTCCGAACCGGTGAACAGCTGGGCCGTCGAACCGAACAGCGCTGCATCCTTGGTATAGAGAGCGACGAACTTGTCGGCGTCGCCGGAATTGTAAACCTGCTCCCACTGCGCGCGGACCGCGGCCGCGTCTTCGCTCGGTCCGGCCTTCGCGATCTCGGGCGAGGCCAAGGCCATGAGAATAACGAGAACTGCAATAAGCTTCCGCATCGGATTTCTCCCCCAATAACCGGCGCATCTCGCGGACGCCGTTCCACCAAAGTATCTTCAGCTCAAAAATTTCAACGCAACTCCATCAAAGCACATCCGGCCGCCGGCAGGCTAGAGCCGACCTCATCCTAGCCGATGAAGGCGGCACCTCATCTTTAAACTTGTGGCTGGCCCTGCATTGTTCAGACTTCAGTAACCCAACGCCGCCACTCTCATCATCAGTATCGTTGCGTTGGAGTACCCCAAAAGTGCTGGATTTTGACGAGCTGCGTGAACTCGCAGCCGATGTTCGCGTTTTCGTCGATGTTGCCGAAGACAAGGCCGAGGCGCTCAGAGCGGTGATCGCGGCTTACGACGTGGTGCTGGCGATCTTCCCGTCCGGCGACGGCATGGGCCTCCACGTCATCAAGGGCAAAGCGATCCTGGACAAGATTGCGACATCGCGGACGCATGCGATCTACAGCCACACCGCGATCGCGGTTCCGGACCTCGAGCATGCCGAAGTGCTCAAATATCTCACCGCCCCCGCCGAGCAACGGATAGCCGCCTAGCTCGGCGTACGGAGCGAACGACGCGAATAGGCCAGTGGCGCAGCCACGCCGTTATTCGATCAGTTCGTCGGCACGGGCAAGGAGAAGAGGCGGGATACTGAGCCCGAGCTTTTTTGCGGTCTGAAGGTTGAGCCGCAAATTGAACGTGACAGGTAGCTGGACGGGAATATCGCCCGGCTTTTCTCCTTTCAGGATCTTGTCCACCACCGCCGCCGAACGGCGGAAAATATCTGCGTGGTTCGGTCCGTAGGCAAGCAGCGCCCCCGCTGTCGCGGCGTCGAGATTGGCGCCCATGTACGGCAGGCGATATCTCAGCGCCAGGTCGGCGAGCCGGGATCGTGAATTGAAGATCATCGAGTCCGGGGCTGTCGCGACGGCGTCGAGGCGCTGGGTGCCTGCCCTCTCCATGGCAGCATCAAGATCGGCCGGCGTTCGCGCTTCGAGCACGACGGTCTCGATCCCGAGGCCCTTTGCGGCGGCGCGATATTCGTCGAACACCCGTTGCGGACTTTGCCCGCCGGGATGCACGATCAGACCCATCCGCTTCAGCTCGGGCACGGCATCCCTGAAAATCTGAACCCGTTTGGCGGTGAGATCCTCCGTGACATTCGACATGCCTGTCAGGTTGCCGCCCGGATGGGCCAGGCTCTCGGCAAGCCCGCTGCCGACCGGATCGGCTACGATCACAAAGACGATCGGGATCGTCTTGGTCGCAAGCTCGGCCGCACGCGCCGCCGGAAGGATGGATGCCATGACAACATCGACCTTCAGATCGACAAGCTCCTGCGCCAACGCCGGAAACCTGTCGTATTGCTCATGGGCATATCGGTGCTCGAACAGGATGGTCCGTCCCTCGACGTAACCCAGGCTCTTGAAGCCTTCGGTGAGAGACGAGAAGTAAGCGCCCTCCTCTTCAGCGCTTCCTGCGTGCCAGAGCATGCCGACTTTGGGAACCTTCGCATGGACTTGCGCATGTCCGCGGCCCGGCAGCGCAAGAGCCGCGCTGCCGACAATCGTGACGAATTCTCGCCGGTTCATTTCAACTCAGCTCCCCGTTGCCGCAAGCTAGCACCCTGATCGAACCGGAGATAGAGTCGAGCCAAGGCCCAGCGCAAGGTGAAGGCTCGCCGTCGAACCGTTGCAAGTCCAATGGGCTGATCTACACTATTGCCAGTTCGCCCAGCCCTCGCAAATGCCGGAGATATCATGACCGTCGCATCCCGCCGTGACATGTTGGCTGGTGGCGCGGCACTGGCTGCTGCAACCATTTTGCCATCTGCCGGGCCGACCCGGGCGGCCGCCCCACTCGCCGGAAAGCAGGCTCCGGGCTTCTATCGCTACCAGTTGGGGGATTTCGAGGTCAGCGTCATTTCGGATGGCGCGGTCAGGTTTCCGGTCGAAGGCTTCGTGACCAATGCCTCGACCGATCAGGTCAAGGCCGCTCTCACGGCGGCGTTTCGCAGCACGGAGGGTTTGACCGTCCCGTTCACGCCGATCGTCGTCAACACGGGCGCGAAGCTGATCCTGATCGACACCGGTCTCGGTGATGCCGCGGTCGAGCGCACCAAGGGCAGCGCCGGCCAGTTCGCGTCCAACCTGACGGCTGCGGGCCTCGATCGCAGGGATATCGACGCCGTCGTCATATCGCATTTCCACGTCGACCATGTCGACGGCCTGCTGACCGCGGACAACGAGCCGGCGTTTCCGAACGCCGAGATTTTCGTGCCGGCTGCCGAGCTCGTGTTCTGGATGGACGACGGCGAGATGAGCCGCGCGCCGAAGGGGCGGATCGAAGGGCTGTTCAAGAACACAAGACGGATCATCGCAGCGCTCGGCGGCAAGGTGACGCCATTCGGGGCCGGCAAAGACGTCGTGCCGGGGCTCACCGCCGTCGCAACGCCGGGGCACTCCGTCGGCCACACCTCGTTCGTCCTGTCCTCGGGCAACAGAAGCGTGTTCGTCCAGGGCGACGTCGCCCATATCCCGGTGCTGTTTGTCGAAAACCCCACCTGGCACGCCGCGATCGATCAAGACCCGGTCATGGCCGAAGCCACCCGTCGCAAGATCTACGACATGCTGGTGGCGGAGAAGATGCTGGTTCAGGGCTTTCATTACCCCTTCCCGGCCCTCGCCCATGTCGAGCGGACCGCGAACGGCTATCGCGAGATCTTGGTGCCGTGGAGCACCAGCATCTAGGCGGTTCTGTCGCGCAGGAGTTGTCGCCTCACTGCGGCTTTGCGGTGCTCCGCAACCCGAACATCAGCAAGACGACGGCTGCGATGATGGCCAAGCCGATGAATGCGAATCCGGCGGTGATCACCGCCTCCTTCCAGGGCTCCGCTTCGTGCCCCACCGCCGTGATCGGCGAGAGCGCGGCTGTCCCAAGCACGGCGGCCAAGGTTGTGACGATCCAATTGCCGTACGTTCCAACGAGCAGCGTCCAATAGGCCACCGCCTTGGTTCGTGGCGACAGCCAGACCTCGTTCCAGATGGCGCCGACGGCAAGCACAAACGTGCCGTTCATCACGCCCTCCAGATGGGCGGCCAACCCCATCCTCACATTGGTGAAATGCTGCTCGGCCAGACCGGTGAGCAATCCGATCAGGAATAAGGCCGTGCCGTGCCAGAGGAGGCTGCGTTTGTCATCCGCCATGAGTTTCGCCTCCAGCTGCACGTTCAATCGTCGCCGAGTGGGTGGCGCTACGATGACGGTCCAACAGTGTCATCGTTATTCTTCGTCACGCATTGCAGCAAGCAGATGCATTCGGGTGGCGTTGAGAGCCACGACGCCGCGCTGCGGATCATCCCCTCCCCTGGTGCCCATTCTAAAGACTGGAGGATCGGTCATAATTCGTCTAGTTGTATTCGCCATGCGTCGCATTCAAGGGATGCAGCAATGAACGACAAGCGCCCAGACAGTCTCAGCTATAGCCAGCTCGCATTCGGGGTGATGGTGATTCCCGCTTCGTTCGCCATTCTGTACTTCGGCAATACATTCATGGTCGAGTACGTTGGCCGCTTCACTGGCAGCGCGCGCATTTCCGATTTCATCGATCAGCATTTCGTCTCGGCGAACATCATCTATTTCTTTGCAACTATGCTCGTCATCGCGCCATTCGGCTTTTTGATCTCCTACCTCGAACAGAAGCGCCGAGAAATACATTGGTCCATATTCGCTGGAATGCTCGTCTTCAGCGTGCCTTACATGGCAACCTTCGCGATGGGTGTAGTTGGACTGGTCGGATTCCTGATTGCTTACTGCGGCCCGGTCGTCCGCGACTTCATTGATCACTACCGACTGGGAATTCCCGTCGTCATTGCGCTAGTCATCATCGCTTCGATTTGTTCGTATCTGTCATATCTGGCCCGTTCATTCGGACAAATTGGCTATGGCGTCGTCGAGCTAAGCTTCGGTCTGGCGTCGATTTGCTTTTCAGTGTTCACAGTCGTGATGGCCCCAATATCGGGCAACGCGGACAGGCTGACACCGAGTGAGATCTGGCAGGCCGTTATTGGTTTCCTGGCCGGCGTCTACATCATCGTGCGTGGGCTGGTGAACATTCAGGATGGCTTCAGGCGCGGCGTCCTGACTCCGGAAGCCGTTGGCAAGTTGGTGCGCGTTCTGATCCAACGCTATGGACGCTTTCGAAATAGGAAGGTTTTCGGCCGCAAGAAGGAAGCGACAAACGCGATTGAGTCTGGCGCGAGAGCCCAAGAGATCGCGTCGCCCATGCCCCCGATTACATGACAATGCACTAGAATTACAATTACGGTGACAGTGCACTCAACTGTCACCGTAATTATCGTGTCTCACTTCAGGGGTGCAGTCCAGTTGAGTGCACTGTCACCGTAATTCTCCTAGATCTTGCCGCAGAGGAAGGCTGCGCACGGAAGCCGACCTTGCGCAGAGCCCGTTCTCGTTGATATGCTGGATTATTCAGCGGGGAGTGCCGAACGATGTTCGATGTCTCGCGTCGCGACCTGACACTTGGCGCAGCCGATGCTTGCGCCGCGTTTGGACTGGACAAGCCGATCACGTTCGTCGACGCGGCTTACGATCAGCAGTCCGTCGCGCAGCCATTCCGCAAATACAAGGTCGGCGACATTGAGGTCTTCTCTCTGATTGATGGCATGCGTGACGTTCCGCTGCGGGACGGTATGGTCAGGAATGTCAGCGTCGAACAGGTCAAGACCGCGTTGTGTGGCGCCGGTTTTCCCGACAATCAGGCGCCCCTGCGGTTTATCGTCATGGCGCTCAAGCTGCGCGATCAAGTGGTCCTGATCGACTCCGGTACGGGCGGTCATCCGATTTATGGCGAGGGAAACGGCCGGCTGTTCGAGAGCATGGCAGCGGCGGGTCTCGACCCCAAGGCCGTCAAGACGATCCTCATTTCCCATCTTCATGGCGACCATATTTATGGGCTCATGAACAATGAGAGCGATGCGCAGGTCTTCCCGGATGCCGACATCGTGGTGCCCGCTGCGGAATTGAAATGGTGGACGCGCCCGGGGGTCGAGTCGCTCGATCTCGGGCCGTCACGCAAGGGCCTTGCCCGGCGCATTCAGGCGACGGTGGCGACTTGGAAAAACGTCAGGACCTTTGAGGGAGAACCCGAACTCCTGCCGGGCGTGCACGCCATTGAGGTGCCCGGTCATAGCCCGGGAATGGTCGCGCATCTGGTCGCCTCCGGCGGCGAGCAGTTCCTGATCAGCGCTGACGTGGTCAATCTTGCGCCCCACATTGCAACGCATCCCGAGTGGCAGCTCGCGATCGACCAGGATCCGCAAATGGCGGTGGAAACGCGACGGAAGATCTTCGATCGCGCGGTCGCCGACAGGCTCACCATTTCGGGTACACATTGGTTGATGCCGAACGTCGGCACGCTGGCCAAGGATGGCAACGGCTACGTGTTCGCGGCAAAGGGGTAACATCCTCCGCGACATTAGCCGTGGCTATGGGACGACGACTGTTGCAGGTAGCTGGCGCACCGCTCGAATTACGGTGACAGTGCACTCAACTGTCACCACAATTATCGTGTCTCACTTCAGGGGTGCAGTCCAGTTGAGTGCGCTGTCAACGTAATTCTGCGCTTGTCATCGGCCATGGGTTTCGCCTCCAGCTGTCGCCGTTCAATCATCGTCGCGCAGGTGAGGCTCGCGCCACCCATCGAGCTGCATCAATAGAGCGCACTGTCAAAGTAATTCCCTGTCACCGCAATTCCGCTAGAGCCTCCCTCCTGACAAATATGAATGAGCGGCCGAAGCCCTGTCTTGACCACCTGCGGACTACCGCTTAGGTTTATGACATTACATAATACAATTTCGATTTCGAAAGGTTTGAACCCATGGCTTCCGCGACAGACTGGAGGAAAGAGAAGTTAGCCTCACTATTGCAAGCCGCCTCACATGCAATTAGTCGAGCCCGCTACGTATTTCTTACCTCGAATGTCGCCGGCATTCTAATTTTAGCCGGCTTGTTCAACTCAACCTTCCCATGGCTAAGGAACGCAATTGATCGAGCTGTGACTATGTCGCCTCAGCCACCTCACCTAACCCATCTTCAAAAGGTTTTGTATGAAGATCTCTGGACATTGAGCGTTCCGCTACTTGGCGTAAAAGTGTCCGTGGATGACCTAAGCGTGATTGGGTCCAGCGCATTGTTGGTGATCGCCATCTGGCAGTACTACTGCGTTCGTAGAGAGAATCACGTCATTGACGTAATTACCAAAGAGGCTGAAAAAGCTGAGAGCGACAAGGAGTGTAGAGGATACCTCTACCATGGCGTAGCCCACTATTTTGTTTTCACCACGAGATATTTCGACGACGTAACTCTGAATAAGCAACGAGCCGGCGCAACCGTAGCTTTAAGCATCCTATTTTTTATGCCTGCTTGGATACCATTGCTGAACGTTCTTAGCGACTGTTACACATTGTTCTTCCCCTACAAGGGGTCTCTTACCTTCGTGCAAACTTGGGACACTCTTTCAACTAACGAAAGATGGGAAGCCGTACTGCGAATGTTCTTTGCCATCGTTGTTGGTTCGTTTTCGCTTCTGTACTGCGTGCGATGTCGGGAGTTGGACGGACAAACGCGAGTCAACGTCGAGAAAATGAGGCATCTCGTTTAGGGTAATACGAATTGCGGTGCCAGTGCACTCAACTGTCACCGAAATTACCGTGCGTCACTTTAGGAGGCAGTCCGGCACTGTCACCGTAACTCCAGTTGTGATGCCGTTGCCGTGTGCTAAATTGGGCGTGCAGGCAATAAGGAAATCTCGGATGGACAAATACGTCATTGAGATTGAGAAAGGCGTCGCTCGCCTTATCGCGTTTAGATGGCGCTGCCCGGAGGATTGGGCTGCCAATCTGGATCAAGCCATTCTTAAATACGCGGACTTAGCAGCCCAGTTGCGAGCTGCCAGTCACTGTGGGGCGCGTTCAGGCGTCCGCGTTCTTTAGGGCGGTAACCGCCTTAAATAGGGCGTTCGACGCCTTTCTCAGGCTGGCCTCATGTTGATCTGTGACATCAACCGGCGCAGCACCCGGCGCGTGTTGCGCGACGCGGACTTGACGAAGGTTGAGCGCCATCGAGAGCGTCGTGACGTTGGCGAGTTCGCGCTCCAATTCTTCAATTATCGGACCGTGTTTTGTCATGCCTTCCCCCGGTGCGAAGTCGTGATCGTCGAGGACAGCCCAGCGGCGGCGTAAGGCCGCCAAGGTCAATTCTAACGATCAACAGAAATTGGCGGCATCCGGCGAGAACCTCCTGGTATTTTCCGTGTCAAAATACTGCTAGCTCCAAGGGCCTTGGCCGTCTGTTGAGCTTGGGCCACGACCGCGTAAGCATGCTCAACTTGCTCAGAGTCGAGCGGGATTTCTCTTTGATAAAGATGGCTCCAGCCGGGCTTGAATGCTTCACGAGTGACGTGCTTGACGGCAACTCTCGATGCTTGGAGTTGGCTATGAAAGGCCTCCGCGAAAAACTCCAAGTCCCGATCGCATCGCGGGCACGTGACAAAATGGGTTACTTGCAGGATGCCGATCTCGGCGTGGTGAACGTGACCGCATTCGCAGCAGGTGACGGGCCAAAAGTCATGATCGTTGAGCACTTCTCGCACTCCAAGCACCTACGGTAGTTTAGGCGTTTCAGACACGCCACGCCAGCGCTAGATCGACCCGATCGACAGAATTGCGGTGACGGTGCACTCAATTCGTTCGGCAGGACCGACCCGCCGGCTCCGCGCCCGCAAGCCCGGACCGCCCACTGTCACTGCAATTATCGTGTCTCACTTCAGGGGTGCAGTCCAGTTAAGTGCACTGTCACTGTAATTCTAAAGGTCTTTTGGCGATGTCTCTCGAAACGTCTCCACGAGCCTACTTAGCGCGGCCAACTCACGCCTGCGACGACGAAAACTCGAATAACTAACAATCATCGCAACGATGACTGTCAGAAGCGTCCCTATGCCGAAGACGAGAACCGGAAGCGATCCGATGTCTCCTCGATAGAAACCTAACAAGACCAGGAATGTACAGACCGTCCAACCGGGCGCAATTCTAAGATAAACTTCAGCGAACCGACGCCCCCAGTAGAACCGCGGCAGCGGAGCCATGTATGCAAGTGTCATTATCATCGCTTCCGAACCGTAGCCGAGCCCATTTGGCTTCCAGATTCGGCAGATGATCACAAGTGCATGCGTCAGAGAGCCGATCAGAGCGCACCCTACAATCAATGAAAAAGCGCCGTACGATCGAGCAAGCATTGTAGCTTCGTAGCCGACAATAAAAACGCAAGCTCCGCTAACCGCCAGCAGGGCATTAAATCGGATCGCTTTGGGTAACTCACGAAGGAATATCACTCCTCTCCCTCCGCCTTCCATGCCTCGTAAACTCCTCGACCAAGAAAGCCGATAAGGATAGCTACATCAGAAGCATTCATGATCCATCGGAATGGGAATGCAAACGGTAGTCCTTCGAACGCATCTCCTATCTTCAGGAATTTGAGCAATAGCTCCAGTATTTCCATACCCAGAATGATAATAATCGCCCCCACCAGATGAGAGGCGATCTTGTTCGCTACCACGTATCTGTGCTGCCAAGTTTTTCTGACCTTCTTGCGAACTTCCTGGGACAGAAATTTATCGTCATCGATAACGGTCATGAGGGAGCCCCACGATGGGTCCAACGCCTTGCCATAGCACACGGAAGGGCTGATAATTGCAAGCCTTTCAACTAGGAACGGACTCTGCTTCCGAAGCGAGAGCGTCAGAGTCTCCAGACGTGAAACATATCGATTAGTTGGGCCCACCTCCGTTAGGATTCAGCGACCGAAAGCGACATTCATTGGCTGCCGCACCGCGGGCGCTGCGGTATTATCCATATCTAAATTTCAAGGACGCATCGCCCTCAGCTCCATCCCAGGGAGCAACAACCATGCGATACCTCCACACCATGCTGCGCGTGCGCAATCTCGATGTCGCGCTGACGTTTTACCAGGATGCGCTGGGGCTGAAGGAGGTGCGGCGGATCGAGAACGACAAGGGGCGGTTCACGCTGGTGTTCCTGTGCGCGTCGGACGACCTCGACGCGCTGAGCGACCAGCCCAAGACGCGCGGCGCGCCGCTGGTCGAGCTCACCTACAATTGGGACGAGGAGAAATATGGCGAGGACCGCTTCTTCGGCCATCTCGCCTATGAGGTCGACGACATCTACGCGACTTGCGAGAAGCTGATGAAGGCGGGCGTCACCATCAACCGGCCGCCGCGCGACGGCAACATGGCGTTCGTCCGCTCGCCCGATCTGCACTCGATCGAGCTGCTCCAGAAGGGCGAGCCGAAGGCGCCGGCCGAACCGTGGTCGTCGATGCCAAACACCGGCCACTGGTAGCGTTTTCCCGCAGGAACAAGCCGCACGCCCTCGCGTTCTCTCCTCAACGACATGATTGAAGGAGGACGCGATGGGACGCGGAATTTTGTTGTGGCTATTGGGCGTGCCGATCCCGGTGATCATTCTGTTGTGGCTGTTCTTCGGCCATTGATCATCCGGTCTGTGTTGCAATGAAAGCTTCGCCCCCGGGGCGGAGCTTTTTGCATGAGGGGCTCGCGGCAATCGCCGTCGCGGTTCGCGCGAGATTCCGCTATCACCCGCGCGGGGCAGACTCGTAGCCCGGATGGAGCGAAGCGAAAACCGGGATCTGTCGCCGAAGCACCCCGGATTGCGCTTCGCTCCATCCGGGCTACGACCTAAAAAACGCCGCGGGAGGAGTTTCATGCCGGACCACAAGCTCACAATCTGGGGCCGCGCCAACTCGGTCAATGTGCAGAAGGTGCTGTGGTGCCTCGCCGAGCTCGCGCTGCCCTATGAGCGCATCGACGCCGGCATGGCGTTCGGCAAGACCCGCGAGGCCGACTATCTCGCGATGAACCCCAATGCGCGCGTCCCCACGCTGGTCGAGGGCGACTTCAGCTTGTGGGAATCCAACTCCATCATGCGCTATCTCTGCATGGCGCATGGGCGCGGCACGCCGATCTATCCGGAGGCGCCGAAGGCCCGCGCCGGCGTCGACCGCTGGCTCGACTGGACGCTGTCGATGGTGCAGCCGGTCGACCGCCCGGTGTTCTGGGGCCTCGTGCGCACGCCGGCCGCCGAGCGCGACATGGTCAAGATCCAGCAGGATGCCGATGCCGCCGCCGAGGTCTGGGCGATCGCGGATCGTCTTTTGGCGTCGCGCCGCTTCATGGAGGGCGACGCGTTCACGCTCGCCGACATCGCGATCGGCGCCTATGCGCGGCGCTGGCTCGGCGTCGAAGGCATCAGCCGGCCGGCGCAGCCAAACCTGACGCGCTGGCTCGCCGAGCTCGGCAAGCGGCCGGGATTTGCCCAATTCGTCGCACCGCCGATGTCGTGAGCCGCTGGCGCGGCTTAACGTGCGGTGAGATCGCGATGAATCGTTGTGCCGGCGCAAACCTCACGCATCGCGCCAGCCCTTGACGGCTACTGTGCATGGGGTTGTTTTCGACTTTTTTGTTGTGGAGGCGCCTTAGCGCCAGCCGCGCTCGACCGCGACCACGCAGATGATCAGCACCAGCGTGACGACAGCGGTCGCAAGCCGCGCCGTCCAGCTCAGCCCGCGGCCGACCCACCACAGCAGCGCGCAATACATCAGAGCGGGAACGAGGAGATCGAGCCGCAGCAGGTCCGGCGGCATCGGCGGCTAGCGCCGGACCGCGGCGTCGACGCTGATCGCGCCGCCGATCTTCACGCAGGTCCCGGTCGCCTCCACCATGGTGAAGCCGCGTCCATAGGCGGCGCAGGAGCCTGCCTTGGCCGACCCGGTCGTGCCCTTCAGCGGCAGCGTCTTGCCGGCCTGTGGCGGCTCGGCAGGCGGCAGGCGCAAGGTCTCGCCGTGGCCAGCGGACGCGGCTGCGAGAGCGATCAGGATGAGCACGAGGGCGCGCATGCCCGCCTTGTAGCCCGGACCCGCGCCAGGCGCCATCCGGGCCGCGTGGAGAGGTGTCAGAGGAACCGGATGCCGGCCGACTTGCCACGGCGCCAGACCACCTGGCAGCTCCGTCCGGTCCGGGCATCGCGGGCGAAGGCCATCCGGATCACGCCCGGCAGCTGGCTCGCGTCCTCGTCCATCGTGATCCTGGCGCCCGAGCTCGAAATGTCCTGGACCAGGCAATGCCGTGCCGCGAACCCGCCCTCGAGCGTGATCCAGGCATGCCGCGACAGCAGCTTGCGGGCTGCGCGCTTCTTGGGCTGTGGCATTGGCTTAAAATCTCCCGCTCCAGCGCTACCTCAGGGAACCCTAAGAAACGGTTGAAATCGCCCTCCGAATGATCCCGGGGCCAGCTATCCACCGGGGCCAAAAGTCCGTTCCCGAACCCTTGCCCGCCGGCTCAAAGGCCACTATACGTTCGCCCGCGTCGGCCGCCGGGCACTGTTCGGGCAGCTGGCGGCCGTGCCGCGAAAAGCGGCGGGGCCTTGCGTTTGCTCCCTTCGTCTATCGGTTAGGACGCCACCCTTTCACGGTGGAGAGAGCGGTTCGATTCCGCTAGGGAGCGCCACCCGCATCCTCATGGCCTTGTTTTTCCTTCAGTTTTCACGATTTTCCCCAAACTGTTTGCTGTGGTTTGGGGAGATTTGTTCGCTCTATGTGCATCGAGGCTCGCGACAGCCCGCTTACCGCCTCGCCGGCGATCAGCCTCACGGGTATATCGCTCGGCCTCCGCCAGTGTCGTGTGACCGAGCGCAGCCATAATGTCATGGGCACTACATCCTGCGTCAGCCAGGAGCCGGCCCAGAGTCTTCCGAAGCCCGTGCGGCCGGCAAGTCAGATCGGAGATGCCGGCAGCGGTGATGGCGTCGCGCATCCAACCGGAGAAGCCGTCGACGGTGAAGGGCTTCCCCCATTCGGTGATCAGCACACATACGTGCTTTCGCGGCGTCGCTGTGAGCGCTCTCTGAAGGTCCTCGCTGATCGCCATGTCGACCTGCACGCCGGTCTTATGGCGCCTGTAGCAGGCGCCGTCGTCGACCTGGGGCCACGTGAGCACGTGCGTGTCGACGCGAGCCGTGCCCATGTTCAGCATGAGCGCGTACGCTGTGCGCTGCTTAGTGCCGATCGGCCATCGCCTCTCGAATGCCGCCAGCTCGGCGTCGGTCCAAGACCGAACCTCGTTGCCCTTCGGCCGCTTGATGCCTTGGGATGGGTCGTGCTTCAGCCATTCCTTGCTGATTGCGAACTGGATCAGGATGCGGAGCTTCTTCAAGGTATCGAGCGCGGCGCCTGGACGGTCCGTCAGCGGATCAAGGATGAAGCTGGTGATGCGGTCCTTGTTGAGACCGGCTACAGCACGATGGCCGTGATCGACTCTAATCTGCTCGAGTCGTGACGCGTAGCCGCTCTTGCTCGTCTCGCTTAGACCGCCGTACTGGCCGCTCGACTTATAGGCTGCGATCAACGCACCGATCGTGCCAGCCGCATCCTTCTTCACCGCAGGCTTTGGTCCTGCTCCTCCTGCCATGGCAGCCGCGTATGCATCGCGAAACTCCTGCGAGGTCGGGTCATCCGGCAACTTGACCCGCGGGCCTTTCCCGATCCGAAAACTCAGGTAGGTGCGGCCCTTGACGTGATTGCGGTCGACGTGCGGCGGCCATTTGCGCGGCATTTCTACGTCCAGCCTTCATCTGCTTCGACAAGGTCCTCGCCGTCATGGGGCAACGCATCAATCGCAGAGTCAAGCTCTCGGACGTCCCACATGCGACGCCGGCTGCCGGGCACGATCCGCGGCTTTGGGATTATGCCGTTCGCCATGTGCAAATCAAAAGTGTTGGGCGAAAGGTTGAAGTAGGCTGCCGCCGCTTCACGCCCAATCAGGCGCGGAGGCAACGTCGGTGGAAGGGCCGCCTGCTTGGGCACTAATCAGCCGCCTTCTCGCGCTGCGCGCGCTCGCGCACAGCGCGCGCGATCTCTGCGGTCATCGACGTAAGATTCTGTTGCGCCCACCGCTCCAGCGCTTCACGGACGTCAGCTGGAATAGCGAGGGTCGTTTTGGCTGCGCCGGAGCGGTTCAAGCGTCAATCCATGAAACAGATTTTCGATGGACCAATTGGTGCTTCGATTTGCGCCGGAATGCAAATGCACCCTTGCCAAGGGGGGCGCCGAAAGAGCGCCTGACCTTTGATTTTGTTGATGAATTTGTTCACCCCTTGCCAAGGGTGTGACCTCTTTGCATCGCGCCAAAATAAGTCGCTCACGATGCAGTGAGAGAGCCATTTCAATACGCAAAAAGGCCCGCCTTGCGGCGGGCCCTGAAGGACAGTAGTCGGTCTAAGCGGTTGCGGAAACGACCTCATCGTCCAATTCGAGGATGGCAGCGATGAGCCGGCGCAGGTCGACAGCGCCGTCGTCCAAGGTCTTGATGAGCCGCTTCTTGGCGGCGGCCTCGGTCTTGGTGGCCGCGCGCGTGACGATGATGCGGGGTTCGAGCGCCATCGCTTCGCTGCTGGCCGCGCGATAACGCGGGCGAGCTCACGGCGGCGTCGCCGCCTGCGGCATAGAGGTGGTCTAGCTTGCGATGTAGGTCTTGGTGCGGGTACCGCGGCGCCGATGTTAGGCCAGACTTCGAGTGGGGGCAAGCCGCAGATCGCAGCGATGGGGTATCGAAACACAAGATGACCAACGGCTGGGGGCAGCCTTTCGAGGACCCAATTGAGGTCGACGGACGCAAGCTGGTGACGCTGCGCGACGCCGGCGAGTACATCGTGGACCTGCCGAAAAAGACCCACGATCGACCAGACTGGCGCACCGCAATGGAAGCCCTACTCCTTGTGGTTGAGCGCGATGGCCCCACGATGCTTGCCCGAATTGGTATGATGCGAGCGCTGAACAATAAGCCACCGCCGTCGCTCGCGAAGCGGACGAGCTCTAAGTCCTAAAAGCTTATTCGATAGAAGCTTCGCAACTTCGCCGTCAATGGCACTTGCGGCTAGTCGACTCAACGGCCAACCTGCGAGCGCATAGCAAGCCCGCCTCCGCGAGCCTTGCCAGACACCGGACAATTCAGAATGAGCTGCGGCCCTTCCGTTGGGGGACGAGCAGTTGATCGGGGCTTGTCTTCAACGCACGAGCCAAGCGAGCCACGATCACTATTGTGCAATTGCGCGTACCGCGCTCGACCTGGCTGACATAGGTTCTGTCAACCCCCGCCTCCAAGGCCAGGTCCTCCTGGGAAAGCCCTAAGCCCTTGCGGGCTTTCCGCACGGCTGCTGCCACGACGTCGATAATGCCAGTCTCGTCCTCCATCCGCGGAAGCAAGCCGGCGTGATGACTTTTGGTCTACGGACTATAAGTCCCATTTTTTGATTGATTAATGATGACTATCGTCTACAATTGCTCGTCACTATCGAGGAAAGCAGGAATGCCCAGCACAGAGTGTATCGCGGTCGATCCGCCGGAGACCGACCCCGTCAAGGCGATCTTAGAAACCCGCTCCCACGACAGCCCAATCCCATCCAGAGCGCGGCTGCGGGCTGGAAGGCCAGCACGGCGCATCGAGCGGAGCCGCCTTAATAGCGCCCCACCCCCAAACCTGATCCGGTTCTTTCGTCGTCGGGCCGGTTTATCCCTTCAAGACCTTGGCAAACTGGTCGGAGTCACACGTGAAACTATCCGCCGCATCGAGGAGCGCGACACCTGGCTTGACGCAGAGCGCGCTACAGAGATCGGCCGGGCGCTCAGCCTGCCTAAGGAGGCTATCGGCTTCTCCACCGCTCCGGACGCCTACACTTGGGCGGCGAAGTCGCTGAGCGTCGTGGGATACGTCGCCGCCAACGATGAGATCAAAGACAGCGATCTATCCAGCCGACGCCTCGCCGGCAGCTCACACTTGCCAGACGACTCGGTGGCGCTGGACATCCAGCAGGGCAAGATGCGGGGCTGGCTCCTCGTGTATCGTCCCGAGTCATCCGAACCGATGACCAAGGACGTTCTAGAACGCCAGGGGTCGGACGAGAAATTCATTGCGTGCCTTGAGGACGGAACGACTTGGTGGCGTCACATCACGCCAGCTGCCCGGTCAAATCTTTATCACTTAAACTCGCGCTACCAGGATCCGATCAATGACGTCCGAATTGCGTGGGTTGCCAAGATCGTTGCCATCGAAAATGGCCTCGTGGAGTTGCCTACGCACGAAGAGCTCAGCAAGGTCGTCGGAGAATAAACGCGTCCTCTTCAGCCATTGACTCGAAACCACCGAAGCTTCCCATCCGCAGGCTGCAGCAAACAAAGCAACGCATGCATCCGCCGCTCGACCCCGGAACGGCCTTGACCGCGGCCAATACCCATACGGCACCATCGAACAGCGCGAACTCCGGCACGCAGGTCTCGGGATTCGGAGAACCAGCACTCGCGCGAGATTAACTCGGATAATGAATGGCCGATCATGGTTCGCTACTTGGGCGAACGCGACGGTGTGCCACTGCAAGACATTTGGTCATACCAACCCTATACAGATGGTACCGTTTGGGGGCGCAACAAAGGGATAGACGCCGATGTTGCATGGCCCGGTCCCACTGATCCGGAGCGCCTAGGCTAGCGGATCACCACATCGTCCATGTGATTGCGCACTACTCTACAATCTGCTCAACGTCCGCATCTAAACCAACCCGTAGAGCTTTGCGAGATTTGGGGCCGACATGGGTCCATAGATTTTCTATAAGGCGATACTTCTCCTGCAGAGGCATTCTTGGCGGCAGAAGACGAAATAGTCGTTCCGCGACTGTACCGCTCATCTGAACGGCTCCGCTGCGCCGCCGGTCAAACGTCCTTTCCGCATACGCGCGTGCCTGCGCTCCATCTCAGCGCTCGTAGGCATCAAGGATGAGCCTCAGAGAGTGCGGCGGTAACGAGAAGAAGTACTCCTTCACGTCTTTATCGGTTCCGCCTAGCTCGGCGCTTAGCCGTCTCGCGTCCTCGATGTGCTGACGCGCTCGTTCGTGACCGATGTCCACATGTCGGCCGTGGTAGCGTCTGCTATAGCGGTGCCGAGTCATCAGGCACCCTTGAACTTGTCAAGCGGGCGTTGAAGGAAACTCTTTCGAACGCCGTGGCTAAACACCAACCGCACATAGTAGCCTTCGCCGCTCGGCTCGCGAGTGGCCTCCATTTGGCTTCCGACAGAGGCAAGTCGTTTGCCTTCAACGAAATCCGTCCCAGCATCATGCCGTCCGAAATGCGCTCAGCGACTGCTTTGCTGTTGGAGTTCGTAATGAATGCCCCGCCCGCGCTGCCGAGTCGTCGCTCGACCAGACCCGCGACTTCAAGCATCGTCATCGCTTCCCGCACGGTGTTGCGCCCGACCCCCAACTGCTTAGCCAGTTCTCGCTCCGGCGGCAGCCGTTGACCCGGACGCAGATGGCCGGACCGAAGCTGTTCTCGGATTTGGTCAGCGATGTCTTCGATGGCGCGGATCGACCGCGCCGGCCTCAAACTCATATTCGCGTCAGACGTCAGCAATCCCCGCATTGGCCCAACCCATCTTAAGGCCCATCCGTGGAATGTGGAATGCCTGCAGGGTTCTTTCCCGGATTTACCCCAAAGACCTGCCATCCCGTCCCGATCCGCCGGCGACATCAGACTGTTCAGCAGAAATCCTTCGTAGATCGATGACTGGTTTCGGCCGCGACGATCGATACGCAGATGCTCACGATCAACCAGCTGAGCGATGCACTCTGATTATGCGGTCTGAGACGCCTCAGCCAATGGAAAATAAATGGCGTAAGCCCCCTCTGCACTTCTAGAATATCTGCTTGTGCCTTGAGATTTTGTAGAACCGACATCGCGCGCAGGAGCGCGCGCACCCCTGTTAATCATAATTTTCTCCTTGGTCGCTCTCGATGCGACGTCAGGAACGCTAGATGAAACAGGCGATCTCTTCGCCCCTTTGGCAAAGCCCTTCCCCCTCTTGGCAAGGCCTCTAACTCTCGTCGAGTCGCGCTTACCGCGTACTGTTTTCTACACAAAAGGAATGGCTGCAAGCCGGAGAAACTCGCACCCCTAAGCAATGAAAGAACTGATCTAAGCGGGTTAGAGATATTCGTAGACATCCTCGATGCCTGACTCGAAGCCGCTAAAGAAAGCGGGACTATAAAGTCTTCGAATTTCAGCGATGCGACCTTCAATCAGTACGTTCTCGCAACGGGCCTCTTCGATCATCTCCAACCAAAGCCTATGCGCATACTCGTAGCCGCGAAGAAAGGCTGAGTCCGCTGGACAAGTTCGAAAACACTCTAGGGAATCTCTTAGACAGGCTGAAGGAGTTTCAGGTGTCATCACAATACTTGACTAGTAGCGCTGTGCGTTTGTCGAAAGGGGCCCCACAAAAGCGAAGCGTTTTTGAAAAAACAAAATCGACGTGTTGGAGATATAAGCCAACATTTGTAAGCGTCAAGCATGAGCGCTTGTCGCATTTGAAATGTTTTTAGGGCCCGCTGGAGATTACGCGTCGACCGCCTTAGGAAGGGTGTCGAGCTCGTTGAAAGGCTGTTGCAACACGCAGGAGGGCCTTGGGAAGAGGGTTGTTGACCTCACGCTATCGCGCGTAACAGGCTCAGTCGGGAAGATTGCTTGGAAAGAATGCGTAGCGAACGTCCAAATTGTGTCTGATGTCCCCTTTAAGCGCAATGCTTTGCACGCCACCAATCGAGACGATTTCGTTTGGCGCCTTAGAAGACGCTCCCACGCTCGGACGCGCCCGCGGCATGGCCGTGCCGGATTGTGTCGCCAGCGCGGTCGAGGCCGGGACTGGTTCGGGACGTCCGAGCCGTCTGGGCTCCGTCCATGCGATTAGAGCCGGAATCCGTAAAGGTCGGTGATCGTCGAGTGACAACTACACGCCTTTGTTTCAAGAAGCGTGCGATTCGCGAATGGCATTCCTCAGATCGACTGCTCAGATTTGGGGTCGATAGATTTTTCTTGATCTCCTGGTGCACACGGCGCCCCCGAACCATTTGAAAAACTTGAACTCTCGCTGTAATCCATCATGGGCAAGTTTGATCTAGCTCCAGCAACCAAGGTCCAACGAGATCTTGCCAACAATGGCGTTCGGTCGTCGATGGGAGCAAGCTCGCCCGCACTCTACGCCCTACCCCACGATCGCAGAGTCCCCGATATCCCTGTCGGGTCAGCCTGCACATCGGTTTTTTCGGAGTTTGCTCGGCGTTCACTGACGTGGCGGCCAGCACACGCGCATGGTCGCCAAGTCGCGACTGCTATCCAGAGGCTTCAGACATTTCGTCACCTCCATGCCTGCTCCGGTTGGAGCGGATGCCGGGTGGGATTTGCACCCACTGGAAAGCGCCGCCTTGCAGGCGCACGGGACCTGCAACCATCTCAAATTGCTTCTTCAGGCGGTAGCCTGATCATGCCCGACCCCACTTCCCGGACGACGTCGTCGACCGTGACCGATTCCACCGCTCGACGCGACAACAGCGCATTCACAGGGGCAACGAGTTGGGCGCGGTCCTGGCCCGTTTCTCGTGGCCGATTTTCGCGCGACGATTCGGATCGATGTTAGACATGCCCTGCGCTCGACGTTCAATCGTTCGTTAGGACAGATGACCAAAACGTCTACTCCTGTGACGCTTTCGGTTCGCGGTGTTCAGAGTGAAATGAGAAGGAGCGAGATCGCAGAGGCTATTCACAAACCAGAACGCGCCTGTTGCGCCGGTAGACGTAATAGCAGTCGCTATTGGAAGAATATCCATAGCGCGAGCTGCCATACGCGTAACCGGTATAGGCTCCGGCGGCGTAGGCCCCGGCGGCATAGGCGCCATAGCGATAGCGCGACCGGCCATAGCCGGAGCCAGAGCCAGAGCTTCCGGAGTAGCTGCCGGAACGGCTGTAGCTGACGGACGCAGAGCGAGCCGAACTTGCCACTCCGCGACCACCACCGCGCACACCGGCAAACGCCCTGGGATTGCCGCGCGGGCCGGCGCCCGCGCCCCGAGGACCCGGACCGCCGAAGCCGGCGCGCGGCCCACCACCAGGCCCCAGCGGAGGACGACCCGCGAACGCCGGAGGACCTCCGCCCGCCATCGGCGGAGGCCCGCCGGCCATTGGAGGGGGCCCGCCCATCGGGGGAGGCCCGGGAAACTGCGCGAACGCCGCGCCTGCCAGCAACGAGAGCGTTGCGAGGGTCACGCTGACGGACAGCGCCAAAAATGTCTTTCGGGACATGGTGTTTTCCTTGCTAGAATTGCGGTTCGGGGACTTGCGCCGGCGCATTGTGTGCTGGGCTCCGCTCCGCCGAGGGATTGTCGGGGACCGCCGTCCCGTGCGCGGTTTGCTGATCATTCGGACCAGGGTAGATTCGGAACCACGTTACATAGAGCGCCGGCAGGAATAGCAGCGTCAGCAGCGTGCCCACGATGATGCCGCCCATCATGGCGTAGGCCATCGGGCCCCAGAAAATCTCGCGCGCGATCGGGATCAGCGCGAGACTCGCGGCAGCTGCGGTCAACAGGATCGGCCGCATACGATGCTCGGTCGCCTCTAACACAGCTTCCCAGGGCGGCCGCCCTTCCTGCTCCAATTCCTCGATCTGGACGATGAGGATCACGGAGTTACGGACCAGGATGCCGATCAGCGCCAGCACGCCGAGAATGGCGACGAAGCCCATCGGCGCGCCGCTCGGGAGCATCGCCATGACCACACCGATCACGGCAAGCGGCGCGACCGCAAACACCAGGAACAGCTTGGAGAAGCTCTGCAGCTGGAGCATCAGCACGGTCGCCATCACGAACAGCATCAGCGGAACGACGGCCACGATCGGCGCCTGGCTCTTGGCGCTCTCCTCGACGGAGCCGCCGATCTTCAGCGTGTATCCCGCAGGAAGGTCCTTGGTGAACTCGGCCACCTTAGGCGCAAGGTGATCGACGACCGTTTTTGGCTGCGCATTGCCAACGACGGCAGTTTTCAGCGTGACGGTCGGGATGCGCGCGCGCCGCCAAATCGTCGGCTGCTCGAGCTCGTAGTGCAGGTTGGCTACGGCCCCGAGCGGCACCGACTGACCGCTGGCCGCAGGCAATTGGAGATCGCGTAGCGTATCGATCGAGGCGCGCTCGGCCGCCATGGCGCGTGCCGTGACATTGACGAGATAGATGCTGTCGCGGACCTGGGTGATTGACGAGCCGGCGAGCACCGAATTCAAGGCGGTGGCGATGTCTTCCGAGGTCACGCCGAGCTGGCGCGCCTTGTCCTGGAGCACGTCGACCTTGACGACGCGCGCAGGCTCCATCCAGTCGAACACCACGTTGCCGAGATCGGGGCTGCTGCGCAGAACGCCGGCGAGCTTCTGGGAGAGCTCCCTGACCTTGGCGAGGTCGGGACCGCTCAAGCGGTATTGCACGGGACGTCCGACTGGCGGCCCGACCTCAAGCAGCTTGACGTAGGTGTCCGTTCCAGGGAACGTCTTCTTCAGATAGTCCTCGAATTGCGCCTTGACCTTGTCGCGTGCCGCAATGCCGCCCTTGGTCACGATCACCTGCTCGCCGAACCATGTGTTGGACGGCTGCACGTCGAATGACAGGACGAAGCGCGGCGCGGCGGTGCCGACATAGCTCGACCAGTGCTCGACCGAATCATTGCCCTGGAGCTGCTCGCGTTCGAAGCGCGCTATCTGCGCGTCGGTATCGGTAATCGATGCGTTCTGCGGCAGGCTCCAGTCGATCACCAGTTCGGCGCGGTCAGATGACGGGAAGAACTGCTGCTGCACGAACTGCATGCCGAACAAGGCCAGCAGGAACGCCGCAACCGTGACCGAGATCGTGCTCCAGCGGTGATTCATGCAGAACAGGAGCAGGCGTGCAAACATCTGCCCAACGCGACCCTTCTGCTCGTGATGCCCCTTCATCTTTGCGGGCAACATGGTAACGCCGAGCAGCGGCGTGAACACCACCGCAACGACCCACGACACGATCAGGGAGACCGCGATCACCACGAAGAGAGTGAAGGTGAACTCGCCAGCATTGCTGCTGTTGAGCCCGATCGGGATGAAGCCGGCAACGGTGACCAGCGTGCCGGTGAGCATCGGGAAGGCGGTCGATGTATAGACGTAGGTTGCTGCCTTCTCCAGGGGATCGCCGACCTCGAGCCGCGCCACCATCATTTCGACCGCGATCATGGCGTCGTCGACCAGGAGACCCAGCGCGATGATCAAGGCGCCGAGCGAGATGCGTTGCAGCGAAATCCCGGCATACTCCATCACGACGAAGGTGATGGCCAGCACCAGCGGGATGGCGATCGCCACGACGAGCCCCGCGCGCACGCCCAGGCTGATAAAGCTGATAGCGAGAACGATCACCACGGCTTCGAACAACGCCTTGGTGAAGCCGTGGACCGCTTCCTCGACGACGACCGGCTGGTCGGCGACCTTATGGACCCCCACGCCGATCGGCAGATCGGCCGTGATCTTTCTCATTTCCTGCTCGAGCCCCTCGCCGAAGTGCAGCAGGTTTGCGCCCGTCTTCATGCCGATGGCGAGCGCGATCGCGGGCTGGCCGTTATACCTGAACAGCGATTGGGGCGGGTCGACGTAACCGCGCGTGACGGTGGCGACGTCGGTCAGCGGGAAAAAGCGGTCGTTGATGCGAAGATTGACCGCCTTCAGACTAGCCTCCGACGTGAACTGGCCACTGACGCGCACGCTGATCCGCTCGGGACCCTCCTGGAACACGCCGGAAGCCGCGACCGCGTTCTGCCCCTGCAGCGAAGACATGATCGCGTGAACATCGAGGCCAAGGGCAGCAACCTTGCGGGTGGAGAATTCGAGATAGATCACCTCGTCCTGCGCGCCGAGAATGTCGACCTTGCCGGCACCCGGGACGGTCAACACCCTGGCGCGGATGTCCTCGACCTCATCGCGCAACTGCCGTTGGCTCAAGCCGTCGCTGGTGAAGGCATAGATGTTGCCGAAGACGTCGCCGAAGCGATCGTTGAAGACAGGCCCGAGCACGCCTTGCGGGAAATCGCCCTTGATATCCGCGATCATGTTGCGGACGCGAATCCAGGTCGGCTTCACGTCAGCGGCCTTGGTGCTGTCGCGCAGATAGACATAGACGGTGGTCTGACCCGCGACCGTCACGCTCTTGGTGTAGTCGAGCGATTCCAGCTCCTCGAGCTTCTTCTCGATCCGGTCGGTGACCTGACGCGTCATCTCCTCGGGCGATGCGCCCGGCCATTGCGCCGCAATCACCATGGTCTTGATGGTGAAGTCGGGATCTTCCTGCCGGCCGAGCTGAAGGTAGGAAAACAGGCCCGCCGCCATGAAGGCGATCATGAAATACCAGACGAGCGAGCGATGGTGGAGCGCCCAGTCGGAAAGGTTGAACGACTTCATGGCTGCTGATCCTGTTCGATGCGGACCTTTTGGCCCTGCTTGAGGCTGTGGACGCCGGCTGTGACGATGCGCGCGCCGGGATCAACTCCGTCGACAATGCGGGCGCCTGCCGGATCGACGGCGAGATCGACCTTGTGCAGCGACACGGTGTCGGCCGGCTGATCGACGACCCACACGAAGTTCGCGCCGTCCTGGGTGAGCACCGCCGAGGCGGGCACGTGCAGATTGAAGGCCAGCGCGCTGCTTGGCTTCACCGTGACGGTCGAGCCGAGGCGAAACCCTTCAGGCGGGTTCGTGAGCGCGATGCGGACGCGCCGCAAGCGGGTCACCGAATCGGCTTGAGGCGCGATCTCGCGCAGCTTGCCTTCGACTTGAACCGAGGGAAGCAGTTGCAAAGCGACCGTGAATGGCATGCCGACTTGCAGCGGAAGGGGAAAATCCTCACCGATGTCGACGACCGCCTCCCTGATATCCGGCCTTGCGACCGTCAGGACGTTCTGGCCAGGCGAGACCACCTGGCCGACGTCGGCGCTCACCGCCGTGACCACGCCGGCGAAATCGGTCTTGAGCTGGGCGTAGCTCAGTTGCTCCTTGGCCTTGGTCAGGTTCGCCTGCGCGCTCGCGACTGACGCCTCCGATCCAGCGCGCGCCTGTTCGGCATTGTCCACGGTCTGCTTTGTGGTCGCATCGGTGACAATGAGCTTTCGCTGCCGCTCCTCGGTCGATTGCGTGGTGGCAAGCTGCGCCTCGGCCTGCGCGAGGCTCGCCTTGGCGGCGCGCACGGCCAGTTCGAGAGCTGTGGCATCGGTCGTGGCGACGATCTGCCCTGCACCGACGAGGTCTCCGACATAGAACGGACGCGAGGTCAGGCGGCCCAGGACGCGGAAGGCGAGATCGGTCTTGTAGCGGGGCTCGATAACGCCAACCATGAGGCCACCGTGCGACTGGTTCGGTTCGAGCACCATCGACAGCACGGGCCTTACAGGCTCCGGTGCCTTCGTCTCCTTCTTCTCACAGCCAGCGAGAATGAGCGCCGAGGCGAGCGCGCCGGCTGCGATCAAAGCGCGCTTGGTCATGATCGGTCTCCTTCATACGTGACGGGCTGGCCGATGCTCAGAAGCTTGCCGCCGTCGATCACGACGCGCTCGCCGGGCTGAATGCCTGCCTTGACCAGCACTTCTCGGGCTTCATAGGCGGAGACCGTGACCGGTCTCAGCGATACGGTCCTGGTCGCCGGATCAACAGTCCAGACCGCGGGCTTGTTGCCCGCCGCCATCAAGGCACCCCACGGCAAGGCGATCTCCTCCTGGCCCTTCGCTTTGACCGTTCCCGAGACGGCGCTGCCAAGCGTCATTGCAGCCGGCGGATTCTCGATCGCGACTTTCACGCGGATGGTCGAGCTCTTCGGATCGACCACCGGCGACACTTCCCTGACACGTCCAATCGCCGTCACCCTGGGGTCGGAGACCAGCGTCAGCGAGACGCGGTCAGGATCTGTATTGCCGAAGAAGATGGACTCGTAGACGTAGAAGACGGCGTCGCGCTCGCCGTCCTGGGCCAGCGAGAACACGGACTGCGCAGCCTGCACGACCTGTCCGGCTTCGACGTTGCGCGCGGTGACAACGCCGGCCGCCTCGGCACGCAACTTCGTGTAGCCAAGGGCATCCTTCGCAGTTCCGAGCTGAGCTCTTGCTGCCTCAAGCACCCCTTCAGCGGTTCGCAGCCCTTCCTGGGCCTGGTCGTAGACCGTCCGGGTGGTGAAGCCGCTCGTCATCAGCGACTTCTGCCGGTCATAGGTTGCCTGCGCCACGCGTAGCTGCGCTTCCGCGGACGCCACCGCCGCGGTTCCAGCATCGACATCAGCCTGCTGCTCGGCAGGATCGAGCAGCGCTAGGACGTCGCCGGCATTGACGTGATCGCCCACTTCCACCTTGCGGGCGATCACGCGACCGGTGACACGGAACGAGAGATTGGCGCTGAAGCGGGCCTGGACTTCCCCAGTCAGCGTGACGGAGGCCTGCCGATCCCGCGCCTGCACGACCTCCGTGCGCACGAACGCGGCGCGCGCCGCCGGGGCGGCGGTGTGATCGTTGCAGCCGCTGAGCGCAGCCGCGGCAAGCAAAATCGCGATTCCAGCGAAAGCTTTGCGCGGGCGCTTGGTTCGAAACTGGTTCAAAGAGGGTTTCATTGCGCATCCATGCGGTGGGAGGGGGACAACAGCTCGCCCAAAACGTCCGCGCCGCCCTGATGGCGGGGGTGCAATTCGGCCTGGTGCATGGCAGGGAGCTTCGGCCGGCGCGGCGACCGCAGCCGGCGCGTCGCCATCGCCCAGTTCGCCTGCCTCTCGCGTTCGGTCAGCGGAAACGACAGCACGACGGAGGTGAACTCCGCGCCAAAACCGTGCTCGACGCGGCCGCCAAGCGCCTTGGCAAGATCATTTCTGATGCGCAGCTCGCGCGCCGAGACGTCCCGTGCCGCGCGCGAACCGTTGTCCAGCACGACGCAGTTCACAACCGCGCCGATGCGCGACAGCTTGATCCTGATCGCGCCGGCCCGCGTATCGAAACAGGCGTGCTTGGCGGCGCTGGTGACGAGTTCGTGGGCGATCAAACCGAGCCGCCAGCAGCGTTGCGACTGAAGCGGGATTGATTCCGTGGCGAATGCCAGCCGGATGTTCATTCGATCCAGCCATGAACGGCGCATGCCGGAGCCCAACTTGCGGAGATAGGTTGCGGCGTCGATGAGGGTCTTGCCCTCCGGCATGGCCAGCGCTCGATGCAGCTCAGCCTGTCCATGCAGCAGCTCGACCACGTCGCTCAGGGCCGCCTTGGCCTCCGTTCCCTCCACCCGGACGGCCGCAGCCGAGACCAGGTTGATCGCCGCGGCCACGCCGTTATTGACCCTGTGGTGCAGCTCGCGCAGCAGCACGCCTTGCTCGACTGGCGGCGAATCCGGGCTCGACATAGTCACGACAACCTCCTGAACTGGTGCGGATAGCGGGGCCGGCTGCGCGCGGTTTCGGCCGGCGATTGCGGCTTTCTCGCGCCTTTGGCCCTGCGGGTAGACGTCTGGCGGGCGACGGTCGAGTACAGCTTTGTCCATCATCGACCAACAAATTACACTATAACGTATATTTTCTTTTTCTTGCCTTTCCTGGAGAGGCGTGTCAAGCAGGAATTGAATACGCACAGACTCGTGATCGGAGATCGACGATGATGAAGAAGAAGAGCCCGAAACGGGGCAGACCGACTAAGGATCTGGCCGGAGATGTCCAAACGCGGATCCTCGATGCGGCCGAGCACCTGTTTCTTCAGAGGGGCTACCGGAGCGCAAGCATCGACGAAATTTCCGAGATGGCGCCGGCAAGCAAGCCCACCATCTATGCCCACTTCCCCGGCAAGGAGGCCTTGTTCGCGGCCGTGGTCTCGCGCAAGATCAACGGATTGACGCGGTTCGAGGGGTTCACACCCGAGGGCCGCACGATCCAGGACAAGCTGATGAGCCTTGGGTCGACGATCGTTGAAAACTTCATCGAGGAGTCCCTGGGCATGGTGCGCGCGACGATTGCCGAGGCGGACCGGTTTCCGGAGTTGAGCCGGAATGTCGGGGATGCAGGGCGCGATCGTTCAGTGAAGGCCGTCTCCCGGCTTTTGAGTGAGGCGACTCAGAAGCTGGCGCGCACGCCCAGGGGACCGTTTGGCGACAAACGAAGCCTGGCAACCGCTCAGATCTTCCTGGATCTGATCCTGCTGCCGATGCTGTTTCGATCCCTGCTCGGGGAGACGCCGAAAGATCTGAAAAAGGAGTTGCCGACATTCATGCGTGAACGGGTCGGCTTCTTCCTGGCGGCCTGCGAGGCGGACTGGCCGCACTAGCGGCCTCGGTATTCTTTGGGGTGGCGCTCGAAGCGCCACCCGGCGGCTTCCAAAGCAATATCAAAGCAATGTTGTCGGCCGCGAGAGCTCGTCACCGCGACGAAAGGCTCAGCAATTCCCGACGGCAGGCCTCACCGAAGTCGCGCAAAGGGTCGATTTCCTTGTCCAGGGACGCGGCCAGTTCGGCAAATGTCGGGTTGGGCGCCAAGTAGGTCTCGATGATCAGGCGCCCGGTTCTCTCCGCGGCCGATATCACGTCATTGCTCGAAACAATCCTCATTCGCCCAATAAGTGCATGCAGCCTAACCAGTTCGGAAATCTCGGATTCGTTCCTGACCAGCGCGTCGGCGTAGAGCCGGGATGCTTCTTCGACGAAGCTTCGGTAGAGGCTTTCGCGGCTGGAGAACGACCGATGGTGATGACGCTCACGCCTCTTGCGGCGCTGCGCGGCCCATCCGCTCACGATGCTGGAGACCGCGCCAAAGGCCGAACCTCCGAACGCCGCCAGGGCGGGAACGTACATTGTGCTCATGTGATTACCCCACTCATTGCGTTGATGGACGGTATAAACTATACGGTATAGTGTATATAATAAAGGATCGCTCGTGTCAACGCAATCGCGCTTCCGCGCGACAATCCCCGGGGTGGTTGCTGCAGAGCAGGTCCCGGCAGAGCCGAGATCACGGGCTTGTCAAACTCGGGTGTCGCGCCCAAGCGCAACTGTCGCGCTCAGACACGCCACGGATTCTCTGACGATGTATCCGTGAGCGCCATCGCGGACGAGACGCGCGGGCACTTTCAAAGAGCGCCCTCTCCTCGTCTCAAGCGACTGAACTGCTCCAAACAAGTCGAGCATCCGAATCTAAAGCAACAACAGGAGAAGCTTCGTGAAGAATGTCACATCCCGCAACCGACCTGATGGTCAGCTCGCTGCATCCGGGGCCGGCCACCGGGCACCTGGCGAGCCCGCCGTTGCAAGCAAGGGAGTCGCCGCCCTGACCATGCGGACGAAACACGCCGTTCTGCTGGCTTCAGTTGGCGCTTTCGCAAGCTTCGCCGCAGCATCGACAGCGTGCGCCCAGGAGATGGCACCGCCGGCCAAGCCGCCGTGGAGCCAGGAAGCCGACGCGGCGCTCGCGCAGCTCGACGATACCCTTGCGGCACCGGAGCTGACGTTCACGGCAAGAACCATCCGTGTCTACCTGGACGAGTTCGGACAGCCGCTTCACATTTTTCATACGATGAAAGTGACGATGCGCCGCCCTGATCGGATCAAGATCCAGGTCAGCGGCGACGACGGCGCGCAAGACTTGTTCTATGATGGCAAGTCGGTCGCCATCTCCACCCCCGAGGCCAATACTTACGCTTTGCTGCCCGCACCGGGCGGTATCGCAGCGGCCGCGAACGAAGTCCTCGACAAGCTCAAGGTCGACTTTCCCCTGGTCAACTTCTTTGCGGCCGGAACCGAACAGTCGCTCTTGAATGGAATTGTCGGTGGCTGGCAGGTCGGAATGGACAGGATTGACGGGGTCGAGTGCCGGCACCTGTTCTTCAACAAGAGAGGCGGGACTGATCTGGAATTGTGGATCGAGAACAACGCCGCGGCGGTGCCGCATCGTCTCATCGTGACGTACCGCCTGCTTCCCGGCCAACCGAGTTTCACGGCGGAGTTCACCAACTGGGACAGCCGGGTTCGTACGGCCGATGCGGTATTCGCCTTCCAGGCACCTGCCGGAGCGAAACAGGTTGAACTCACGCCGGTCAATGCCTCGGCCCAGCAAGGGAGGCCATGATGAAGCGGCTGGCACTGACGCTAGCGTATGTTCTCGTTGCCGTTGCAGCAGCTCCTGATCTGGCGTTTGCGCAATTTGGTCCGCCGCCGGGCGGCCCGCCAATGGGCGGCGGCGGTCCCCCACGCCCACCCATGGGCGGGCCGCCCCGCCCACCGATGGGCGGACCGCCGCGTGGGCCCATGGGCGGCATGCCCGGCGGTCGGCCGCCCGGATTGGCAGCCGGTGGACCGCGCGGTCCGGGACCCGCGAACATCAGGGCGGGCGGTCCGATCGGGAACGGCAACATCGCTGTCCGGGGTCCCATGGGCAACGGGAACGTCGTCGGCTCCGGCAACATCGCGATGAATCGCGGCGGTAACGTTTATGCCGGCGCGTATTATGGCGGCGGTCGCGGATCCTATGGTGGTGGTGATGGTGGTGGTTACGGAGGCTACGGCTCTGGCTACTACAACCGCGGCTGGGGTGCTTATGCGGCAGGTGCCGCGACCGGTGCCGCGGCCGCATCAAGCTACTCGAACTCGGGCTATGGCTCTAATTACGACTATGGCTCCAGTTCCGGTTCGGGCTACGGTTATGATCAGCGCACCTACGACTCGAGCGGAAACTCGCGCTCATATTATGCGCGCGGCAGCCGACGCTCGTATTACTCGAACGATTGTCAGTGACACCACGATAGCCACCCCGGTTCGCACAGAACCGGGGTGGTCGCCAACCCGATGCTCAGAGTGATTGGCGGCCGCGAGCGAGGCTCAGGTCAGCGCTGGGCGACCGGATCGAGCCCGAGGCTCGACCGATAGAGCCGCGGTGACACACCGAACTGCTCCTTGAACAGTCGGCTGAAATGCGAGCTGCTGTTGAAACCCCAGGACAGGCAAATCTCGGTAATCCCGTGGCTTGCGTCCCCTCCGTCGCGGAGCGCATCTGCGCAGCGGCTCAGGCGCCGCCCCCAAATGTATCGTGACACCGAGCCCGCCGGATCGCGTGCGAATGCGCGGTGAATACTGCGAGCCGAGATCCCACAGCTATCGGCAATCGCGGCCACGGCAAGACCGGGGTCGGCGAGATGGGCCTCGATATAGGCCTTGGCCCGGGACATCAGGACGTCGCGGCAGGTCGACGCTGAAGCCGGCGCTCCCACCTGCTCGCGCAAGGCCTCCCACGCCATCATCGTGACCGCTATCCGCAGCGCCTCTCCGCTTGCCGGCGGGATGTGGCCGAGTTGACCGAAGATTTCGGTCAGAGTCTTTTGCAGAACCCGCGCGATCCCGATCTTTCCGTCAAGACGAGTAGCCGTTCCCGCGACGAGCAAGCGCTGAAGGTCGGGATCGGAGGGACGGGACAGGGCGACAGAGAGGAATTCGACCGCGCCTGTGATGGCCCAGGTTTCGACGGGCACAAGCGTATCCCAGAGGCACCAATCTCCGGGATGAAGAACGTACGACCTTCCGTCTTGACGGACGCGCGCACTGCCGGCCAATTGAAAGCTAAGCACGATCGGTGAAGGGAGAGTTGCGTTCTTGCAGCAGATCGCGCGCGCCAGAGAATGCGGCATCGCAGATGTCTTGAACACAAGAGCGTCGCCAAGTCCTCCGAATTCGAGCCGCGCCTGACCTGCCAATCACCTCCCCTCCTTCGCATTGGAAACCAGATCGGGGCCTGTAGCGACTGCCGCCGGCTGTAGCCCGTTAGGCAATTGCAAACTCTCTTCCGCCGGCTGTAGTTCGATAGCCTCTCCGCGAGCTGCGGAGCACAATGATCGAGCCGAGTAATCCATCATCTCATTGAACGTTGGCCGAACGGTGCATGCGGTGATCCGCAACGGGCTGAGATACGCGTCCATGGCTTCAAGCAAGCAACAGGCAAGCGTCATCGGGCTGCCCTGTCTAACCTCACTCGCTGCCTGTCCAGCCGCGATAACCGGCCGCACGATTCCCCGGATCCGGTCCGCGTGGGACAACGTAATTGGCCAGCTCTCGCGCACCGCCACGCCCACCAATTCGTGCAGCTTGCTATCGTTCGCCGCCCTGTCTGCATGCAGATCGGAAATTGCCTTCAACGCCGCACTCAGACGCTGCAGCGCCGAGCCGCTGCTGCGAGCCGCATGTGCGGCAGCCTCAGACACTTTTTCTAACAATGTCCCCACAACCGCTTCTTCGATCGCCTGCCTCGATGAAAAGAAACGATACACGTTTGTGGAAGACATCGAGGCGCGGCGAGCGATGTCGGCAACCGTGGTTTTCTTGTAACCGATGTCGCGATATAGCCGAATCGCTGCCTCTATGATTCGAGCACGGCTGAAGGACGCTCTGCCTCGCTCGGTGGTCTGTTCTGGCATCGTCTTTCGATCCTCAACGCGACGGAACAGCTTGCAATTCGCGGCGACAGGCTTCACCGAACTGTCGCAGCGGATCCATCTCGTCGATCAGCCTCGGAAGATCGACAAGCGACCGGTTGGGCGACAAGTAAGCTTCAAGGATCAGGCGGCCCGCGTTCTCCGCGGCGTGAACCACGTCGTCGCTCGAGACTATCCTCATACGGCCAACCAGCGCATACAGATTGACGAGCTGTGATATTTCGGACTTGTCGTTGACGAGCGCATCAGCATAGAGCCGTGATGCCTCCTCAATGAAACTTCGGTAGAGCTTTTCGCGCAGGGAATACGCCCGCGCATGGCCACGCCGCCGGGCTTTGCGCCGCTTGCTGAGCCATCCGGTCAGCATGGTTGATATCGCTCCGATGGTTGATCCTCCGAAAGCGGCCAAAGCCGGAACATACATTCGATCCACTGCATCGGTCCTTAGCTCGTGCGCTGGCGCATATTCGAAAAGCGCGCCGGGATGTTCGCGCGGCTGGGAACCGGCAAGACAGATAGCCCCCGCACGTCGCGGGCGGGATGGATCAGCATGCCTGCGATTTGCACGCAGCTGGACGGACTCGGCCGGAATTGTGCGTCATGAGCGAGACGATGCTCGGCCAGACGAGACGCGTGCTGGAGATTCAGGGCGATGTCCTCAGGATCGAGCAGCACGATCACGTGCCTCGCGAGTCGAGCGAGCGCATTGACGCGCCGACCCTCGTAGTTCAGAAGAATCGAGCCCGTTGCCGCAACCACGAGCAATGCGCGCGCGATCACGAGGTGGACATCGTCAAGCGTCGCGAACGAGCTTGCATCCGCAATACCGCGATTGCCGGTAATTTCCGGCACCGACGAGCACACCACTTTCGCGCGAGCAATCCTGCCGCGAACAGGCTGGAATACATCCTCGCCGTCCGGCGGCTCGATGAGAACTCCTCCCATGCGCTCGAGGCTCTGTTTGAAGACAGCGAGCATCGCAGCACGCCAGATCTCGTCGAACAGCGGCACTGCTGCAAGAGGCAGCTCAGCCCTTTCGTTATCGGCCGGAGGCGCGGAAAGTATCTTCTGACGGCAATTCATTTCTTTTCTCCGCGATGGCAGGTAATGCCGCGGCTCGTTTGCTGGGGAAGAGGCCGCAACGGGCAAGATTTAGGACGTTACGATCGGCCGCGGCAAAAGCGAGAAGAGCCGGCAGCACGTTCAGGCCGATCAGGAAGATGAGGGCGAGCCTGTTGGGCGGGGCCGCGGCGTCCTCAACGCTCAACGTGAACGGGATGATGTACGGCCAGAACGAGACGGCAAGCGTTCCGAAGCCGGCTACAAAAATTGCCACCGTCATGTACAGCGGCAGCCGGCGCCGTTCATGGCGAGCGGTTACCGCTAACAGGAAGGCTGTGACGCCACCTGTTGCGGGGATCACAAACAGATAGGGCCGCTCCAACCATCGGCTCATCACCTCAAGGTCCACAAGCGCGTAGAAGAACAGGAAGATGAAGAAAGCGAACAGACCTCCTGCGAGACCTGGCAGCATTTGGCGTGCTTGCTCCTGGACGGGTCCTCCGCATTTTTGAAAGATCAAGCACGCACCGAGCAGCCCATAGCCGAAACAGAGACCGACGCCAGAGAGCAGAGCGAAGGGGCTCAACCAGCCGACCGCGCCGCCCATGTAGTGGCCTCTCGCCACGGAGATGCCCTCGACGAGAGCGCCGACCATCGATCCTTGCATGAAAGCCGCCATCAGGCATCCACCGCAAAGCACCAGATCCCAGATCAACCTAAAGCGTACGGCCCTCTGACGGAGATCGAATGCTACGGCGCGCAGGATGAAGCTGGCCAACACCAGAAGTGCGGGGACATAGAAGGCCGAGTACAGCACCGCACAAGCGATCGGGAAACCGGCCCACAGCGAAACACCGGCGGTGATCAGCCACAGTTCACTACCAGCCTGGACCGGAGTAACGGTACCAAGCATGAGGCGGCGGGACCTCTCGTTCGGGCCCAATCCAAGCAATATCCCCACGCCGAGAACTGAACCGTTCTGGAAAACGTAAAGCAGAAGGTGGATCGCGAACGTTGCAACCCAGAACATGACCATCGCCACTCTCCTGCGGCTTTGAATGAATCCGGAACGCCGGTGCATTTATTGGGATCAATTAGGCTGAGCGATTGTCCTGTCTCTCGGGACCGGAATTCTACTGGACGCCGGTATGAACGGCTAAGCGTTGGCTTAATGCGGGCTCCCTTGCAGTCGCGAAACGATCGCTGCATTCGCTCAGAAAAAAGGCCGACAGCGAAACGCTGTCGGCCCAAGCGGCCCGTCGGTGTTGCGTCCATTCGCGGCACGAACGCCGGAGCGTCTCGGGAGGAGAGGCGCTTTTCGGGCCTTGCGTCGAACCAGCGCCGATCGGCGGAACAGCGCGGGCAACTTCGACGGGATTAAGGTAACAAAGCTGGAGGCTCACTTCTTGTCCGAAATTGTCGTTAACTTGTTCGCAACCAACCGCGTCGGAAACCTTTCACTCGACGGAGAGCTTGCGCGAGCGGCGATAGTCGCATGGCGACATCCCGACATGCTGACGAAAACGCCGGGCGCAATGACTCTGATCGGCAAATCCCGCCGCAGCAGCGATCTCCGATAACGCCATAGCGGTGCCGGACAACAGTGCCATGGTCAGTTCGACGCGTCGCCGGATCAGATAGTCGTGCGGCGTCACTCCGAGCGAACGCTTGAATGCCCGCACGAAGTAGCAAACCGAGAGGTTCGCGAGCTTTGCCAGCAGCTTGACGGTGATCCGCTGTCCAATGTGTCCCTCGATATAGTCACGTATCCTTCGTACGACGCTCGGCGCCAAGCCACCGCGCGCGGGGACCATCGATGCGATCGCGCCGCCTTCGGCGCCATTTCTGGAATTCCGGCCGGGCAGACCCCGCGGAGCCATTTGCTGGTTGATGGCGAACCTGTCCAGACTGTGCGCACGGCTCCTATCGTCCAGAATCGGCATCATCACACGCTTCCTTCTGATCTGACCAATGTTCGGCTCGACGCGAAGCTCACAGCTCAATCACGGCCCAGACATGTTCGGCTTGGCAACCCTGAATAGAACAATGATATTCTGGAGGGCGATGCGCACAACTAAGCCAAAGCACCGGCAGCTCGCGCATTGGATTACCGATACTCGAACCAAATGAGGTGAAGGGGCGTCTATGACGCCTGCTCTGGAGATTCGCCGGATCGGACGGCTGAACCTAGGCATCGTTCAAGATGGTCGTCGTCCACCGGTTTGCTGAGGTAGCAGACGACGCCATCCTTCAAGGCGCGGTCCCGGACCACGTCGTCTGGGTATGCCGTCACCAGAATTGTCGGGATCTTGTAGCCCGCATCGCGAAGATGCCTGTGGAGTTCAGGTCCTGTCATTCCAGGCATGTTGACGTCAGCGACCAGGCACGCCGTCTTGGCAACAAAGGGCGAAGCCAAGAAACTCGCCGCCGATGGAAACGACTCGGCCGTATAGCCGAGCAGCGCTATCAACTTTTGCATGGACTCGCGAAAGGGTTGGTTATCCTCGACGATCGCGATCAACTTCTGCTTCTGTTTCGGCATTGCGGCTTCCAGGCAGTTGCCCGCCGGCACATTCCGCGCCTGCATGCAACTTGCAGTCTCCGTCCGGGGCCGGGAGAATGCAATGCCGCGGCCCCTAAGCCATGGCTTATGCTCCCCTCGTTCCCACAGGCGAGAAGCCCTGTTCTTGACGCCGAACTGTAAGTAAGATCAACCCGAAAGGGACAAGAGGTGTCCTGAGAAATTCAGGTGCAGGGATGCTGGATGCTACTCCCAATGTCCTGATCATCGATGACGATGCGGAGTTTCGCGACTCGGTGGGGCGGCTGTTGCGCACCGTCGGACTGAAGACGCAGCAATTTTCATGTGTATCTGATTTCCTGAGTGCCGATCACATTTCGGACGTCCCGACCTGCCTCCTGGTCGATGTGAGAATGCCGGGGCGAAGCGGCCTCGATCTTCAAAGTGAGCTTGCCGCAGCTCACAGAAATCTCCCGATCATCTTCATCACCGCGCATGGCGACATTCCGATGACGGTGCGCGCGATGAAGGGGGGAGCCATTGAGTTTCTGACAAAGCCGTTTCGTGACCAGGATCTTCTCGATGCTATAGCGGCGGGGCTCGCGCGCGATCGAGCGCGTCGGGAGAGTGAGAAGGCTCTCGAAGAACTTAAACGACGTTTCGAGACGCTCAGTCCACGCGAACGCGAGATCATGATTCAGGCAACGGCCGGGCGCCTCAACAAGCAGATTGCCAACGATGTCGGCATCGCCGAATCGACGGTAAAGGTGCATCGGACCAATCTGATGCGAAAAATGAAAGCGCGCTCCCTTCCCGAGCTCAGCCGAATGGCGGATGCGCTCGGGCTTGCGCCGGGGAAGCCGCAGCACTCCTGACGAACCGTCGAATTACCAGCTTTTGAACCTTGTTTGCCAGCTCGGGCCGCGCCTTCATCCGGCCCAGTGGAAGCTCCCCTCGCCTCCATCTTCCTAAGCGTTGGCTTAGCTCGGCCAACCCACAAGCGAACCTGGCGCCACTTCGGTCCAATGGACCGCCGCGCCAGCCCCCGCGATGCTGGCGGGGTGCACTGCTTGCGCTTGGCACTTGACTGCGAGCAGCTCGAACAATTCACCCTAGAGGAGCCGTCCGACCATGACATTCAGATACAGGTCTGGCTTGTTCTTTGCGGCGGTCGTGCTGGTTTGCAGCACGAGCGTCTTCGCGCAGCAAAATCAGGGTACGGCCGACCAGCAGGGGGCCTGCGCGCCCGATGCCTTTCGACTGTGCAGCAACTACATTCCCGACCCGACTAACGTCGCAAGCTGCCTGCGGCAGCGGCGCTCTGAGCTGAGCGGTGCCTGCGGAGCGGTCTTCGATCAGGCTGACCGCACGGCTGAAACCAGGGTCAGATCAAGACGAAGCAGAGAGTATTGACCGATTGCGATGGGTCGAGCGAGCGCAAACCACGTTGCCATCGGCGGGGAGTTGCGTGCGTGGGAGGCGAACAAGGAAAGCCTGGGTTGGCTCGTCCATCCTTCGTGTGAGGCTGCATATGAGAGTCAAGCTCTGCGCCCGCTGCCCCTATTCGCCGCAAGATTTGGCGGACTTCTACGACGCGAGCTCCAGCTTTCATCTCTGCGTTCGGTGCGACGGTAAAGCAGCGGCAGCAGAGCTCACCATTCTCATGACGTCCAATGGAGAGGCACAATGTGCAACAGCGACGAACGCCCTGAACACCGTGAGCCAAGCAAGGCCTGCGCTCTCTGCGGCGGAAAGTTTGGCCTGATCCGGTATTATTCCTGCCGGACCGCTCTCTGTTCCAAGCAATGCCTCGCGCGCTCGATAGCGCGTCGCGAACGCGACCGGCAGTGGTTGTTTCGCGCATATGCCGCAGCAAGCGTGGACGCATCGAGCATGGGCCCGCAACAATTCTGATGCGGTAGGTTGCGCCTTGAAGCGTCCTTGCAGAGGTCTCTTATCAAATCACCTTTGCGCGCCGCCGCCAGCCCTCTCTCCGGCCGATACAGCCTACTGCTTCGCATTGGGAGGCGCGACATGAGGTTCGTCCTGGTCAATGGCAGAACTCCGCTCCGCACGACGTTCTGCCTGCAATGCTGTGAAAAGATCAGCGGCAGCTATCTGCGTGAGCTGAGGCTGCGCCTGCCCTACTGCGACTATGAATGCTATGCGCGCCATCGCGAACTCGAAGCCCGGACAATGGGCGCGCGCGACGGCAGCTTTGCGGTCGCGGTCACTCACCCCGGCGTTTCTGTCGGCGCACGCGTTGATGACCTAACAAGGAGGTGATAGCCAGCCCGTCGACCGAAACCGCGTGGCGGCCGCGCTCACCGTGGCCTGGAAGCGCAAACCTGCCCCCGAGCCGCTCCCGGGATGCGGGGGGCCGCGGCCGCCACGTCGGCCAGCCTTGTGTCCAGCATCACCATCCGCTCACGCCCCTCTGCCGCGACCTAGCGGTAGCGCGGCTGATTCCAGCGATGGCCGATCAGGGCAAGGATGATGATGACGCCATCGAAGAACTGGACGTAGAAGCCCGAGAGCCCGGCACCGACCACTCCGGTTTGAATGAAAGAGACGATCAGGGCACCGATCGCCCCGCCGGCAACCGTGCCGACCCCGCCCCAGGTCGGGGTGCCGCCGACGAACACCGAGGCAAGCACCGGCAGAAAATAACCTTCGCCTGCGGTCGGCCACCAGGTGAAATTGATGAGGGTTGAGAAAATTCCTGCGAGCGCTGCCCCCAGACCGACGAAGATGAAGGTCTTGACCCTGACCCAATCAACGTCGATCCCCATTTGTCGGGCGCTGTCCGGATTGTCGCCGACGATCTTCACCTGGACGCCGAAGCGGTGCCGGTTGAAGAGCAGCGCAGCGAAGATAACGAAGCCGAGCGCCCAGACCGCCTGCGCCGGTATGCCGAAGACGATGCTGGAAAACATTCTCCTGAGCGAGCTCTCGCTCAGTGACGTCAACGCGATTGGCATGCCCTCGTTGGCAATCTGGACCAAGCCCCGCAGCACGAAATTCATGCCCAGCGTGGCGACGAGCGAGGACAGGTTGAAGTACACCACGATCGACCCCACGATGAGCCCAAGCATCATGCCGGCGGCGATCCCGACTGCGACGCCGAGATAGGGCGTAAATCCGGCGTGGACGACTAGCGCGAATATCCAGGCAGCAAAACCCATCGTCGCTGGAAACGAGAGGTCGATTTCTCCGGCCGTCACGACGAACACGAGCGGCACGACGAGAAACAGCGCGACCGGCAGCGTCGTCAGCACCGAACGGTAGATGTTCCACTCGGAAAAGACCCGCGGGTTCGCAGCAAGGAAGACGGTCATCATCACGACGAAGACTGCAAATGTTCCGAGTGGCGCGCGATTGGCGTCGATGAAGCGCCGTATTGGATGATTGAGGATGGCGGCGGCTGCGCTTGCCTCGCCCGTATGGGGGCCGAGCAGTTCGGTCACCGGTTCGCCCCCGCGTCGGCCACGGACTGAGCCATGGCGGTCGGCGGCCGCGCCACGTCCTCCATGAAGGCGACGAGCGCGTCGGCCGAAGGCAACGTGGCCCGGTCGGCTTCGAGCACGACCGTGCCGCGATCGAGAACAATGAACCTGTCCGCAACATCGTAGACGTGGTGGATGTTGTGTCCGATGAAAAGGACCGAGCGTCCTGAGGCTTTGACCTGATGCACGAAGCGGAGCACCTTGGCGGTCTCAACGAGCGACAGCGCGGCTGTCGGCTCGTCGAGGATGATCAACTCGGCCTGATTGTAGATGGCACGGGCCATGGCAACACCTTGCCGCTCTCCGCCGGAAAGCTGCCCGACGATCGAGCGCGGCGAGAGCAGGCTCGAGGTGAATCCGATCTCCCGCATCAACCACTCGGCCTCGCGGATCTCCTTGCCGAGTTTCAACCACCCGAAACGACCGGTCAGCTCGCGCCCCATGAAGATGTTGCGGACGACCGACTGCTGCATGGCGAGGGCGCGATCCTGGAACACGGTCTCGATGCCGGCTTGACGTGACCGTAACGCGCTCCAGCCGGCCGCCAATCGTCCGCGAAGCAGGATTTCGCCCGAGGTCGGCTCAACGACGCCGGCGAGGATCTTGATCAAGGTGGACTTTCCTGCACCGTTGTCCCCGACGAGGCCAACCACCTCGCCCTTGCCGATGCGGATATTCACGCCGCTCAACGCGCAGATCCGTCCGAAGAACTTGCTGACGTTCCGAAGCTCCACGAGCCGTTCGGTCATATTGCCTTCCTCACCGCACACCTTCGGTGGCGAGCTTGGCTATCTCCTTGTAATTGTCGGGAGTTACGAATCCGGCGCCCGTATCCACGCTGATCGGCGTGAAACGGTAAACGATCTGCTGGCAAAGGCTGAGGATCGGCAAATAGCCCTGCAGGAAGGGCTGCTGATCGGCGGCAAGCTGCACCCAACCGCCCTTAAAGCCTTCCACCACCTGCGGGCTCGTATCGACGCCGAAATTGAACACCTCGCCGGGCTTCTTGCCCGCGGCCTGCATGAAAGCAGGCACATTGCCGAGCATCTGGCCGCCCCCATAGCCGACCGCCTTGACCTCGGGGTACCTGGCGAGGGCAGCGGTGATTACCGGCAGCGCAAGATTCGGATCGGCCGCCCACCCCGGGTACGAATTGATCTTGATGACCTTGACACCCGCCTCCTCCATCGCCGCGATGGTCGCGCGTTCGCGCGCGCCGCGGTTCTCGTTCTCGAACGGACCTTGCATAAACGCGACATCGCCGGCCTTCAGCCCTGCGCGCTTGACCACCTCCGCGCCAAGCGCGCGCCCGAGTTGCGCCACCTGGGCGCCGACATATCCGCCGCCGAACCTGGCGATGACCTTCGGCACGGGCACGTTCTGATACATCATCTTGATGCCAGCGCTCGCGGCCTCCTCGGCAAGAGGCATGATGGCGGCGTCGCCGGGGTGGCCCATCATGGCGATGCCGTCAGGCTTGACCGCGACCGCCTCACGCAACTGCTGGATCATCCGCTCGACATCCCAGCCGGAGAAAATGTAGTCGACCGTCGGCCCAAGGTCACGTTCGGCCTGTTTGGCACCCTTGTAGACGACAGTGCCGAACGAGTCCCCTTCTGCACCGCCGACGAAGAAACGAAGATGCACGCCTTTGCACCATTTGTCGCGCACCTCGGCGCGCGCCGGCGCCGCCGGCCAGACCAGCGTGAATGCGCTCGCCGCGGCAAGGAACACGACGGCGAATGCGGAGACTACTCGACCATTCTGTCCAATTTTCATCCTGTTCATTATAACTCTCCCAATCACTTCAAAGCCGACGGTTCTTGTGTTGCCGACTTGAGGCCAGGGTTCCTGCTATCCGAACCTTCGGCTTCGCGGGCAGCTGGCGTCATCTGGACCGTTTCAAAGCATGTTGAGCTAGGAATCTCTGTGCTTTCATTGACTGCCGGGAGGGTGAACTGAAACACAGCGCCTCGCGGTCGATTAGCCTCCGTCCACAGACGGCCGCCATGGGCATCAACGATGGATCGGCAGATCGAGAGTCCCATACCGATTCCGCCGGATTTGGTCGTGTAGAAGGGTTCGAAAATTTGATCGAGATGTTCGGATTCAATTCCATATCCTGAATCGCGAACCCCTACGAGGATGCCGCCCGTCTGACTTGGCTCGGTGCTAATCGATAACTCTCGCATTCCCTCCTTATCCGAGCTCATCGCCTCCACAGCGTTCAGGATCAAGTTCAGCATGACCTGTTGAAGTTGAACGCGGTCGCCCCGAACGGACGCCATATGGGCCATAAGTCCAGTGTGGACCGACACTTTGTTCCTGTGCAGTGCCGTTCGCACCATCACAATCACCTCATGAATCGCTTCGTTGAGGTCAAATACGTCCCTTTGCGGAGGCGCTTTCCTGATGTGATCGCGAACGCGGCCGACGACGTCCTTGGCCCGGTCGGCGTCCCTGACGACGCAGCCGAGCGCTTCCTTGACTTCGCTCAGATTTGGCGGGCTCATTTCCAGCAAGCGCATCCCCGCGCGCGCGTTGTTGCGCGCGGTGCCGATCGGATGCAGGATCTCGTGCGCCAGCGACGCCGTCAACTCTCCCATGATACTCAAACGATTCATGTGCGCCAGATCCGACTCGAGCTGGAGCAGTCGCTCGGCTTGCGCCTGCGCGCGCCTGCGTTCGGTGACATCGACATGTGTCGTGACGATCTGGTCGATATCGCCATGCGCGGAAAGCAATGGATGGGAGGTCGCTTCGATGTGCTTGACTGTCCCACAACACACGATTCTGAACTCGATCGAATGCTCCCCCTTTTCGCGCAGCGCTTTCCGAATCTCCTTGCGCACTCTGTCGCGATCGTCCGAATGGATCCGTTGCAAAACACTTTCCGCATCAGGCAAGCCTTGCAAAGGGTCAAAGTCCCAAAGGCGGTAGCATTCTTCCGACCAGTAGAGATTCCCTCCGGCGCCATAGACCGACGTGCCGGTGTGGCTAAGCCTCTGCGCTTCAGCCAGATAGGCTTCGCTGCGCTGGAGCGCCTCCTCCGCCCGCTTGCGCGCGGTGACGTCACGTACCAGGCTCAAATACCGGCGGCCGCCTTGCTCGATCAGGCCGCCGCGAACCTCCACCGGGAAGGACGTGCCGTCCTTGCGCTTGTGGCGGGTCTCGAAAGTGACCGTCTCGCCCGAGAGCATTCGCTGTCTCAGGCGCTCGATCGCCTCCTCGTCAAGGGCAAGGTCAAAATCGCGTGGATGTTTCCCGATCAGTTCTTCGCGGCTGTACCCTAAGCTCTCGCAGGCGTGGCGATTAACGTCGAGAACCATGGCATGATCATCGAACAGGAAAAAACCGTCAGCTGCATAGTCCACGAAGGTGCGGAATCGCCGCTCGCTCGCGCGGAGCTCCTGCTCGGTACTTCTCAGCTCCGTGATGTCGTGCAGGACGCCAAACTGCCGTAGCGGCCTCCCCGTCTCGTCCCAAGTGACATCGCCGTGGCTGCGGATGACTCGCCCCGCTCCGTCAGGACGTATGACCCGATATTCCAATTCGTAGCGTGGCCCGCCGGGATGTAGGGCAGCCGAGGCGGCTTCGGCTGCCGTCGCCCGGTCTTCCGGATGGATCAATTCCAGCCATCGCCCATGCCAGTCCGGCAAATCGACCGGCTTAACGCCGAAAATCCGCGAAACCTCATCCGAAAGAGTCACGTGGTTGGTGGTGAAGTCTCGTTCCCACCATCCAAAATGCGCGACCCGCTCCGCCTTCTCCCACTTCGCTTGCACTCCGCGGAGTTCGTCCGCCGCGCGCCCGAGTCTTGTCGTGAGCGCGGTTACGACCAACGACGTCGTCAAGAACACCGCGGTTCTCTCAAGATCATGCGGAAGATCGATGCTGAGCTGAAACAGTGGAGGCGCGAAGAAGTAATTGAGGCAGGCTGCGGCGAGGATCGACAGAACCACGGAGGCGCCGAAGCTGCCGAAAAGCGAAACGAGAGCGAGCAAGATCACATAGGCAAAGCCGGTGCGCGCAAGCCCAAAGCCGAGCTGAACACAGACCAGGGCGATCAATATCAGCCCGACGATGCCAAGCGCGAACTGGGCAGCAACCGCGGGCAGCCGGGCCCTGCGGTTGCGCGCGGTGTTGATGCGAAGCAGATCCTGGACGATGCTCACGACGGCTCCCTCATGGACTACGCCGGGTGAAGGTTACTCATGGGCTGTCCGGCCCGGCGAGCAGAGTGAACTGAAAAATTGCACCCCGGGGTCGATTGGCCTCGGCCCACAAGCGGCCACCATGAGCTGCAATGATGGACTGACAGATCGAGAGCCCCATCCCCATTCCGCTGGGCTTGGTGGTATGGAACGGCTTGAAGACTTGGTCGAGATGCTGCGGATCGATGCCCGGCCCGGAATCGGCAACTGCGACGAGGATGCCGCCGCGGTCGCCTGGCCCGGTGCTGATCGAGAGTTCGCGCGGCCCCTCCCCTGCAGCGCTCATGGCCTCCACGGCGTTCAGGATCAGATTGAGCACGACCTGCTGCAGTTGAACACGATCGCCGTCAACGGACATCAGACCTTCCTTCAGGCGGGTGTGGACTGCAACGCTGTTTCTATCGATTGCATGCCGCACCATCACGATCACCTCATCGATGGCCTCGTTGAGATCGAATGTCTCTTTTCTCGGAGGTGATTTCTTGATGTGATCCCGGATGCGGCCGACAATGTCTTTGGCTCGGTCGGCATCCCGCACCACGCATGCCAGCGCCTCCATGACCTCGCCAAGGTTTGGCCGCTTCATTTCCAGGAAGCGCATGCCGGCACGAGCGTTATTCCGCGCAGTGGCAATCGGATGAAGAATCTCGTGCGCCAGAGAGGCGGTCAGCTCTCCCATGACACCCAGCCGGTTGAGATGCGCGAGGTCCGTTTCGAGCTGCCGTACCCGCTCCCGCTCAGCTTCAGCCCGTTTGCGTTCCGTTATGTCGATTGTCGTACCGACAACTTCAATGAGTTCTCCTGCCGCCGAGTACGAGGGGTGACCGATCGACCGCAGATGCTTGATCGTGCCGTCCGGTAGGACGATCCTGTAGTCGATCGCATATCCGCCGTTCTGGCGCGATCCCCCCTGGTGCTTTTCCAGGAATCTATTGCGATCATCCGGGTGAAGCCGTTGCTGCCAGATTTCGCGGCTTGGAATGCCCTGCAGCGGGTCAAATCCCCAGATCCGATAAAGCTCTTCGGACCAATACAGCGACCCCGTTGCGTTGAAAGAATACGCGCCGGTATTGCTCAGCCTCTGCGCTTCGGCAAGATAAGCTTCGCTGCGCCGAAGCGCCTCTTCCGCTCTTTTGCGCTCGGTGATGTCCCGCCCGACACCCCGGTAACCGATAAAGTGTCCGGTCTCGTCAAATGCCGGCAGCCCGGAGACGGATATGCAACGTTTGACGCCGCCCGGCGTCAGCCGCGCCACCTCGAAGTCTCGGACGGGCAGGCGGGCATCGAGTGCTTCACGGAGCTTGCGCCAGGCCTCGGCGTCAGGCTCGAGGTAAGGCGTTTCCCACGGCATCGTGCCGATCGGCGGCTGCTCGCCAGCGACGCCCTCGGGAAACTCCCGACGGACATAGCGATACTGCGCGTCGATCTCCCAGTAGATGTCGAAAGAGAACCGAACGAGTGTGCGAAAGCGCTCCTCACTGGCCCGCAATTCGTGCTCCTTCCGCTTGCGCTCGGTCAGGTCGACGACGAAGGCGACGCCCTCGGTTCTTGTAGCGTCGAAAGACGCGGCGCCGATCAGCACCGGCACACGGCTTCCGTCCTTGCGGAAGTATTCTTTCTCAAACGGTCGGCAAACGCCGAATTGGCGCAATTCGGCCAGCGTCTGCGTGTCTCTCTCGCGCCACTCAGGCGGGGTCAGCCCGTATCGCCGCATGCGGCCCGACACGAACTCGTCCCGGTCATATCCGAGCATCTGGAGGAATGCGTCATTGGCCTCAAGAAGAAAGTCCTGCGAATCCTGCTGCGGAAGACGCCAGGTGAAGATGCCGATGATGTTCGCGTCGACCAGCCGCCTGATCTTCGCTTCGCGTTGCTCGAGATCGCGATACAGAACGGCATTTTCCAAGGCGATCGCGGCCTGAGATGCCAACAGCTTCAGCACGGCCGTGTGCCTGGGCGAAAAGACACCAGGGCTGAGGTTGTTCTCGAGATAGAGCACACCAGTGAAGCTGGCCCTGTTGAGCAGGGGCACGCACAGGATAGATCGTGCCCGGCGCTCCACGATATAGGGATCGGCAGAAAACGGCGCCTCTCTCTCTGCGTCATCCAGAACGATGAACTCCGAGGTTCGCACCACGTGATTGAGCATCGAGAGCGGCAGCATGGAAGCGCTGACCGGTTCCTCACGTTGCTCAACGATGATCGAATGGCCGATTGTTCTGGCCGATGCCTTTAGCTGCGGTCCATCCTGTTGCGAAAAAATGAGCAGGCCCCGCTCCGCGCCCGCCTGTTCAATAGCGGTCCGCAACAGCGTATCGATGAGCCTTTCCAGATTCATCTCGCCTGAGACGGCCTGCGACACCTTCGTGATAGTCGCAAGATCGAGCTGTTCGACCCGCGTTCCGATCGTGCTTGTCGGCCCCGGTGCCCTCTCCTGCTCGCTGAGCTGCGGGTGCATATCGTCGAGCTGCCTGGCTTTGCCTTCGGCGCCCCAACGCAAATAGCAGGAGCGGGCTTTGCGCAGATACAGATGCGCGATGTCCCCGAAGTCGCGTGCCGCATAGAAGCGCGCGGCCCGTTCGTACGCGAGCGCTTCTTCTTGCACGAGGTCATTGATACGAGCCGAACGTATGGCCTGTTCGAACAAGCGTTCGGCTTCGATTTCCCGGTCCTGCAAATGTGCGATCTCGGCATCGAGCAGTGCGGCGCGGCTCGCAAAATTTTCCGGGCAATGCTCGGCCCAGACCCGGAGCTGGCGCTGGTGAGCAGCCAGCTTCTCCCGATAATGGCTACGTTGGTCGACAGATGCGAAGTCCCACAGCCCGATCAGTGCCAGCGCAGCAAATAAGTGGTAGTCGGCCCGCTCGAAGATCACCGGCGACATCCACAGTAGTCGTTCCGCGCTTGTCGCGGCAGCAAGTGCGATCGCATCATCGTTGGCAAGGACACGTGCCTGCAGCTTGCGGATCCAGTACGTGCAAGCTGCTATCCCGCGACTTGGCTGAGCCTCTAGCTGCGACTCAAACTGCCGCTCGTCGAACCCATTCTCGTTGAAGCAGCCGAACGAGGACGACAGACCGCGTAGAGTCCGGATGAACCGGATCTGTGCCGTAATGAGAGCCTCGACAAGACCGAACCCAGCGCCACGGGCAAATTTGAGCCCGGCCTCGGCCTCACGCTCCACATCAGAGAGGGGAGCGCCGGCAGCGAGAAGCTGGGTCACGAGATTGTTCCGGCTAATCACAGCATAGGTGACGTCGCCGGCCTGCTGCGCGGCCTCGAAGGTATACTGGGCAACGGGGCACCCGTTCCGAAAGTGGCGCGGGGACGGTTTGGCGAGATTGCTGAAGGCCAGGTAGACGCGGGCCCTCAGCCGTTCCATTCCAGGCGACGCCGCCAGCTCCACACCGAGCTCACCGAATCGGAATCCCAGCTCGTAATTGCCGAAATAGAGGCTCACGACGTTGCCGACGGCGGCGTAAACATAGCAGGAGGCGTCGCTATTGCCGTGCGTCAGACAAAGATTTCCCATGCGACAGATGATCCGGCACCGCAGCTTCTCGTCCGTGAACAGGGCTGGAGTTACGAGCGAGGTGAGGACATCGATCGCCGCGCATGCGATCGGATCCGCCATGCTGGGCAAATTGAGCAGTGCTTCGACCGGGCGGCCCCCGAGCTGCCGGCTCAACTCCGAATATTCATCCTCTACGTCCTTTATCGTCGGATGCGCCGACCAGCCGATGCCGAAACGTCGCAGGCACTCGAGCCCGACCGCAATGGCGCGATCGCTTTGGTCAAGCGTCATGAACAGGTCGACGCGCAAACGCGTAACGGTTGCGAGCTCAGGTGGGCTAGCGGCCCGGTCTGCCAGTCCGGCGAGGCGCGCTTCCGCTTCAGCCAGCGCACCCGTGAGAAACTCGCATTCGGCTCGTTGCACCTCCAAAGCGAAGGCGAGATCATGCCGGCGCCGCCATGCATCTGCCGGCAGCAGCGCCGTGCCGGCGACAAGATAAGTCAGGGCGGAAGAATAGGCCGTTGAGAACTTTGCGCGCTGGCCCGCAATCAGGTTCAGCCCGGCGAGCCGCTCGCGCTCATCGTCCGCGTTGATCAAGTTGCTTCCGCGGTTGAGCTGTCCGACAATCTCGAAAATGCCGTCCTCAACCGATGTCGGCAGCCCGTCAGCGAGGAGTCGTCGGCCAATAGCGAGGTGGACGGCCTGGCGCTCGCCGTCGGGGATCAACGCATAGGCCGCTTCCCGAACACGATCATGCAGAAATCGATAGGCGCCGCCTTCCCGAAACAGAATTCTCGCCCGGATCGCCGGCCCGACCGTCGCGTTCACCGCATCCTCGGTATCACCGCGCACCAGCGCGAAGGTCGCAACGGGCGTGGCGCTGCCAAGACAGGCGAGTTGCTGGAGAGCCGTACGGGTCGCGACCGGTAGGCGGCGCAGCTTGCGCAACATGAAGTCCGCGACGTTGTCGGTATAGTCCTTGGCACGTATCTGCTTGAGGTCCCATCGCCAGGACGCAGTGCCGCGATCAAAGGCCAGCAGCCCCTCCTCGGCGAGGGCCGTCAGAAACTGGATGGCGAAGAACGGATTCCCGGCAGTCTTTGCATGTACCAGCCGGGCCAGGGCCTGGATGGGGCGTGAACGTAGCGCGTCGGCAACCATCCGGCTCACGTCCTCGAGCCCGAGCGGCTTCAACGTGATCTCCCGCACGCGTCCGCCGGCTCCGCCGATCGCCGCCAGTCGTCGCATCAGAGGATGCGCAGGCGTGACCTCGTCATCGCGATAAGCGCCAACAACAAGCAGGTGCTGCAGTTCCGGCTGGGTCAAGAGATCCTCAAGAACATCGAGCGTGGCTGCATCAAGCCATTGCAGGTCGTCGAGGAAGAGCGCCAGCGGGTGCTCCGGTCGGGCGAACGCAGCGAGCAGACGACGCAGCGCAAGTTGAAAACGGCGCTGGGCATCTTTCGGCGACAGCTCCGGCGCCGGCGGCTGCGGACCGATGAGGATTTCGAGTTCGGGTACGAGTGTCGCCATCAGTGCGCCGTTAGGACCAAGCGCTGCGACCAGCGCCGCGCGCCACGGGGCGAGATCGGCTTCGCTTTTCCCCAACAGAGGCCGGATCAGGCCCTGAAGCGCTTGCGCCAGACTGGCATAGGGGATGTCACGCTTGAGCTGATCGAATTTGCCGGACGCAAACAGGCCGCGTGAGGGCACCAGCGCGCGGTGCAGTTCGGCCACCAGCACCGACTTGCCCACGCCGCCCTGACCGGCGACCACGACGAGCTCAGGCCCTCCACCCGCGACAACGCGATCGAAGGCGCCAAGCAGGCTTTCGACCTCGTGCTCTCGGCCATACAGCTTCTCGGGGATCAACAGCCGATCCGGCGCGTCACGCTCACCGAGCAAAAAACGCGCGATGTGGCTCTGCCGTATCCATTCGTTGAGGCAATGCCTGAGATCGTGACCGAGACCGGCAGCTGTCTGGTATCGCTCCTCCGCCGTCTTGGCGAGGAGTTTTGCCACGATGTCGGAGACCGGCACCGGAATGCTTGCGCATCGCTCGCTCGCCGCGACCGGCTTTCGCGCGATATGACAGTGGACCCATTCCATCGGGTCGGCAGCGTTGAACGGCAGCACGCCTGTCAACATTCGATAGAACGACACGCCAAGCGCGTAGAGATCGGCGCGGGAATCGATCGACCGGTTCATTCGCCCGGTTTGTTCGGGCGCCATATAGGCGAGTGTGCCCGCGATGATGTCTGGCGGCTCGGGCGTGCGCCGTTCGCGCGGCAGTCTCGATGCCAGCCCAAATCCCGCCAACCGCACCGGCCCGTTCGCGCAGTTCACAAAGATATTGGCGGGCTTGACGTCCTTGTGGATCAGACCGAGCGAATGAGTCTTCGACAGGACCTTGGCGATATCGATTGCGAGGCGCAGGAAAGCCTCGATGTCCATGGGCTCGCCGATCAGCTGCTCGAGCGGCTCGCCACCGGGATCATCCAGAAGGAGCAAGGTCCGGCCGCCTTGGCGCACGAGATCGAGCGGCCGGACAGCCCAGGTCGCATCAAGCTCATCCTTTAGACCGTATTCGTGGACGAGACGGTCGAGGATAGCAGGCGAGGCCTGCTCCGCGGCGGGGACGGCAATCAGAACCGACTCCAGGCTGGTGCCGCCTTGCTTGAGGCGCCGCCCACGGTAGAGGGCATACTGGGAGTCCTCCCACAAGACCTGGAGATCAGCTATCTCACCAGCGTCGTGTTGAAAGCGTAGGTTCAAACGCCGGACTCCTCGCGGCAACGTGAGATTATGCCGTGCAGCAATAGGTGGCGCAACCTAAGCCAAAGTACCGGTCCGGCGGCATGTTTGAAGGCGCTGGGCTGCAAGCCGGTGAGAACCCCAAGGTACCCCCTCCGCCACGCGAGGTATACCTAAATACCGCTACCCGCGAAAAGATGTGTTCGCGGGCCGAGTATGATCACCAGTGAGTACGATCGCCATAAGGGGGCGGTCGTTCGGCTGGCCCGAAAGTTCACATCAGAAAGTTGCCGCGAGAGCCTTTTCATCTCCTGCGCTCCACTGGATGTTCGTGCCGCGGCGTACCGCTCTGGTTGCCCGCAATGAGCTTTCGCTTACTTCTCCGCCACGCGCATTTCAGCTACAGGTCTGCCGTGGTGAAGACCTGGCTCAATCGAGATTGCGCTCGCAGAAGCAGTCGCGACAAGCCCTGTGCAATGCCGTTCGACCCGACGATTTCAGGGAAATCGCGGCCATCCGAAGCGATAATTTGCTGGAACTTCCGAGCGGGACAATTGGCGAACTCGTAGCCATGTCTCGGTCTTGGCGCAGGACGCGTCGTCGCGCTCGAAGCCCAGTGTTCGAAGCGCCAAACAAAGCTTGATGTCTCGGCTTGACAGATCCGACGGTTCACGATTTATATGTACTATACGGTGTAGTTTATTTCGGAGAACGACAATGTCAGCCCTGTTGCTATCGCTCGCGAGGGAAAACCCGTGGCCGGCGCTTGCGCTCGCCTCGCTCAACCTTGTCGTGGCCCTGTCTCTCGTGGGCGTCGGATTGGTGCTCGGCGTCACGGTTTCGCTGCTCGCCTGGCTCCACGCACTCGTCGACAGAGAGGCGGTGCCGGCCGGACCTCGAACCGGCAGGAGCGCCGCCCGATGACCCTGGCTCGCCTCCGATTGCATCACCGACGTCATCGTGCTGAACGCCTGACCAACATGGCAAGAGACCTGACATGCTGAACTTGATCGAAGTATTCGACGCGATGCGCTTGGATCTGCCTACCGGACACGTCGTGTGGACCGGTCTCACGGGCACGCGAACAGCTCTCAAGCGCGACGGGTTCGAGATCGATCCGAAGCGGCCGGCATATTGCCCAGGCGAATGGCTCGACGAGCGCGGCTATCTCGACAGTGAACTCGCGCGCGCGCATCCGCGCCCTTGGGGCATCTGACGATGAGACGAAATGATTTCATTCTCAGGAGCCGGGTGCCGTGAGCAGGAACTCCGCTCTATCAATGCGCGCGAGCAGCTTGGTCGAATCTGCAATTCCCCTGCGCGGCTATTTTGTGTCAGTCGGGGGAGCGTTGCTCTTGCTGCTGTTCGCCGCCGACTGGGTGCTGCCCGCGCCTGCGCCAGTCCGATCTGATGAATCGCACTCTGTGCGCCCGCCGATCCGGATCCTGTCCGAGATGAAGCGGCCGGAAATGGTTATCATCGACACCAACCGGGCCGCCCCGTCCCTGACGCCGGACGAGATCGCCTTGACCACCTCGCAGCTGACCAGCTCCGATGTGGCAAGTGCTGCGCATCAGCCGCGTCCGGTCTCGGAGCAACTCGATGAGAGTGAGAGCAGCCTCGTAACATCGCCTCTGACCCTCTCCCCTGCTCGCGAGAGCTTGGCACAGCTTGAACCGGTCGTTCGCGATCAAACCGGTCCGGCCAAAAGCCGCCGCGTGGCCAAGTCTGAACCGCAGCGCAAGTTCGCTCGGGCCCGGAGCTGGAAGTGGTGCGATTCCTCGCGCCGCCAGCAGAGTTCTTGTCGATACGCGTTTGTGCCGTCCCGGCGAACGAAGCTCCCCTTCAGAGAAGCGCAGGATTAACCCGATGACGAAGAAGATGCGACTATTTGCCATCATGCTTTGCTCCGCCACGCTTGCTGCCGCCGAGGTCGCTGCCGCCACTCCGCCGCCTTTGGACGCCGCAAGTCGAGGCGCAGCCGAACAGCGTGATGCCGAGGATGCCGCGCTTCGGCGCATGCTCGAGCAATTTCGCGCCATACAGATATCGCTGACCGAGGCGATGGCCGCTGCCGAACGTCTACACGACGGTTCTCGCACTGCGGATATCAGCTTCGAGACCTCGGGCCCGCCCGTCTATCGCGTACGGACGGTGAAGAATGAACGAATCTGGGAAAACGTCATCGATGCGAACACCGGGCGCATGATTCAGAAAGAAATGACGTCGTCGCTGAAGGAGCTCGATCGAGAAGACCTGGCCAACATCATCGCCCTGAAATGGATCAAGCAACGATTGTCTGATGCAGTGCGCGTTGCCGAGAAGGCCGCGGCGGGAAGCGCGCTTGCCGGCGGTCTGATGAAGCAGGACGGCAAACTCAATTTCGTGGTCGTTATCGCCAACGGCGACCGCTTGAAAGAGGTCATGTTCGAGCCGCCCAAGCTCGCCACTGAGGAGACGATCCATCACTAGCCGGCCTCACTGTCGCTGGCTCGGGGGCACGATCTTGTGAGTTGCGTGACCATGCGGACTTCCATAGATCAAAACTACACTGATTAGTTTCTTTAATGGACAAGCGATGACTGCCCGTCGATATGGACTCAGACCCGAGCCGCGGATCGCATGCATCACTTTCGTGCTGGCGGCTGCGCTCGCCGGTGTGAGCTTGCTTCCGGGCACGAGCCACGGCCATGGGCTGCACGGCCTCACCGCTCACCGCACGCATCATGGCAATCCTAGTCGCAACTCGGTGGTTCGGCAGCCGCAGCATCACAGCAGAGCAGCGGATAGCGCAGACGGCAAAAAGCAGCCGCAGAGCGCGGCGCCGCACGCGGTGACTCGCACCAATCTGGTCGACGGGCGCCGTCCGCTCTCGCTTCGCTCGACAGGCCATCCACCCTCTACGCGCCGATCAGCCTAGAACATCCGTCTCAAGTCACCGCAATCCAACAGCAGGCCAACTCATGAACTTCCAGCCTCGACCAGACCTCAGCACCGCGCAACGACGGCTACCATTCGATTGCATCGCCTTGCTCCTGCAGGGCGGTGGCGCACTGGGCGCTTACCAGGCCGGCGTCTACCAGGCTCTGGCCGAAGCCGACATTCATCCGGATTGGGTCGCCGGCATCTCGATCGGCGCGATCAACGCGGCCATCATCGCAGGCAATCCGCCTGAGGCGCGGGTCGACCGGCTGCGGGATTTTTGGAGCGAGGTGACCTCGAACGGGCCGTGGCATTGGCCCGGCGCTTCCCTGCTGGATTCGGTTCAAGGCGACGAGACCCGCAATTTCCTCAACCAGCTCAGCGCGGGCTTCGCGCTAGCCTACGGCGCAACCGGATTTTTCTCGGTACGCCCGACGCTGCCCTGGCTGCAAGCTGGCGGCAAGATCGAGGCCACCAGCTTCTACGACACCCGCGCGTTGAAGAGCACGCTGGAGCGTCTGGTCGATTTCGATCGCCTTAACGCCGGCATGACGCGATTCAGCGCGGGTGCGGTCAATGTGAGAACCGGCAATTTCGTCTATTTCGACAATACCACGCACAGGATCCAGCCGGAGCATGTCATGGCGAGCGGCGCGCTGCCGCCGGGCTTTGCCGCCGTGGAGATCGACGGCGAGTACTACTGGGACGGCGGCCTAGTGTCCAATACGCCGCTCCAGTGGGTGCTCGAGGGGGGGACTCCCCAGGACATGCTCGCGTTTCAGGTCGACCTCTGGAATGCGCGCGGTCAGCTTCCGCGCAACATCGCCGAGGTCGCAACGCGCCAAAAGGAGATCCAATTTTCGAGCCGCACGCGCGCAAATACCGATCAGTTCAAGCACGTCCAGCGTCTGCGTCATGCGCTCGCCGCTCTGCTCAACCGTCTCCCCGAAGACCTCAGCCAGCATGAAGATGTGAAGCTCCTGACCACGGCCGCTTCTCACAGCACCTATAATATCGTTCAGCTGATTTATCGCGCTAGCAGCCACGAAGGTCCCTCAAAGGACTACGAATTTTCTCGTCCCTCGATGCAGGACCACTGGCGGGCCGGCTATCACGATGCCCTGCGCACGCTGCGCCACCCCGAGGTGCTCGCTCGCCCCACCACGCCGGACGGCGTCTTCACGTTCGATCTTGAACAGGATGGTCGCGAGTGACCAGGCACATGATTGCGGACCGGATGGAGAAGGCGAATGCGTGAGAGTGACGTCGTCAAGCAGGCGTTTGCAATGCCGCTTACCAGCCCGGCCTATCCGCCGGGACCGTATCGGTTCGTGAACCGCGAGTATCTGATCATCACGTATCGCACCGATCCGGCAAAGCTGCGCGCCGTGGTGCCTGAACCGCTGGAGATCGACGAGCGCGAGGCATTCGTGAAGTACGAATTCATTCGCATGCCGGACTCCAGTGGCTTTGGCGACTACACCGAGAGCGGCCAGGTCATCCCGGTGACCTTCCACGGCCGCCGGGGCGGCTACAACCACTGCATGTTCCTTAACGACGACGGGCCCATTGCCGGCGGCCGCGAGCTCTGGGGCTTCCCGAAAAAGTTCGGTCAGCCGGCATTGCGAACCGAGATCGACACGCTCATCGGCACTCTTGATTACGGTCCGCTGCGGGTTGCAACGGGCACGATGGGCTACAAGCACCGCGAGGCCGACCTCGGAGAGGTCGATGCTGCTCTCAAGGAACCGAACTTCCTGCTCAAGATCATTCCGCACGTCGATGGGAGTCCGCGGATCTGCGAGCTGGTCGAATACCGCCTCGAGGACATCGTGCTGAAGGGCGCGTGGAGCGGACCCGCGGCACTGTCCTTAACCCCCCACGCCTTGGCGCCCGTCGCCGAGCTGCCGGTTCTGGAGATTGTCTCCGCGATCCATATCCGGACAGACCTGACGCTCGGTCTCGGCCGGGTGGTCCACGACTATCTGCAACAGCCGCTCAGACGTTCGCTCAGGGCCACCGAGAGAACCCTGGTGACGTGATCGATCTCGTACGTGAGAAATCAAACAGGTGAACATAATGGGTATTTTGAACGGTAAGACGGCCGTCGTAACCGGCTCGACCAGCGGCATAGGCCTTGCGTGTGCGCGTGCGTTTGCGGGCGCAGGCGCCAACATCGTGCTCAACGGAATGGGTGCGCCGGGGGAAGTCGAAAACGAGCGCGCCTCGATCGAGAGCGACTTCGGCGTGAAGGCCGTCTACTCGCCCGCCGATATGGCCAAGCCGAACGAAATTGCCGAGCTCATCGCACTCGGCGAGAAGACCTTCAGCAGCGTCGACGTCCTCGTCAACAACGCCGGCATCCAGCACGTGTCGCCAATCGAGGAATTCCCGGTCGAGAAATGGGATGCGATCATCGCGATCAACCTCTCCTCCGCCTTCCATGCCATTCGTGCGGCCGCGCCTGGCATGAAGCGACGCGGCTGGGGCCGAATCATCATGACAGCCTCGGCGCATTCCCTGGTCGCCTCCCCGTTCAAATCGGCCTACGTTGCAGCCAAGCACGGCATTGCGGGCCTCACCAAGACGGTGGCGTTGGAATTCGCCAGGTCGAAGATCACCTGCAACTGCATCAGCCCGGGCTACGTCTGGACGCCGCTGGTGGAGAAGCAGATCCCGAATACGATGGCAGCGCGGCACATGAGGCGGGATCAGGTCATCAGCGAGGTCCTGCTCGCGGCCCAGCCCACCAAGGAGTTCGTCACCTCGGAGCAGGTGGCCGCGCTCGCACTGTTCCTGTGCAGTGACGATGCCGCGCAGATCACCGGCGCCAATCTCCCGATCGACGGAGGCTGGACGGCGGCTTAGGCGCGGTCGCTCTCAGGTCTTTCTTGCGCCGGAAGGTGGAATCATCGCAGGGGCTCACAACACGGATTGCATATCATGTCGTTCATCGAAACCTCTTCCGACCGCCGGAGTGCCGGCCTTGGCGAGCACGGTCGTGCGCCGCGCGGGTCTGCGGCAAAGCCGCTCGATCTCGGCGGAGACCAAAACCTAGCCAACGCTCTGCGCCGGTGCGAGGACACGTTCAACGAGGATGTGTTGCCGCGCGACGCCCGCCTGCGTGAGCCGCGCGAGTTCTACTCCGCGCCAGACATGGGCTGCCCGCCGCGCAGTCGAAAGCAGACGCAGTCGAGGCAAGACCCTCCCGTCGCGACGTCAACGTCCCATGCACATGCCGCCGCTTGAGCGGCCGCTACTGCGGAGGCTTGGTATAGGCTCCTTTCCTTGCGGCCTAAGCTCCCCTTTTGTCCTGGCTGCCGAGCACGCAGCGCCAGGCTGCGAGGCGCTCGGCCGGATGTTGCTTCATCCAATCGGCGAGTTGGGGTGCTCCCATCAGGCAGGACTGCATCGAAATATCGGCGAAGTCCGAGGTGGTGACGATCTGCTCGTGGCAGTTCTTCGGAGAGGCGAGATTGCACAGAACGGCAATGATCTTGATCATGACCACAGGCCCTTTGTTTGCGATTCAAGCCTCAGCCTCAAATTGGTTGAAGGTCGCATCGGCAATAAGCAGTTCGCGACCGCCCGGCGACGCAAGTTTCCTCAGCCTCACTCGGATGAGAGGATGAATCGCCGGTCCCGGCTCTGTACTGGACGAGCGTTCATCGGGTACAGCTTCGCGAAGCGTGCAATATCGCGTTGGTCCACCTCGACCGGATCCCTAAGTACGATCCAGTCCACAGTCTCACTGCACGGCGGCGTCGTTAGCGATCCCTTGTAATGATAAAACGCGCGCCTAGCCGGCATTAGGCGTAGGGGATCAATCGCAGGATCAATTGCGATTGGGGAACCTTTTTCCAGCGGCATCGTCGAGACGATTTTCGTGAAAGTATCGTTTGCCTTACCGGGAACTAGGAGCACCCCGATCACGGCGAGCCCGTCGCTACCGGCATGAACGAAATGCGCTTCCATGGCAAACCGCTTGCCGTCGACGAGATGCTCGCTTGGATGATGAAAGTGGAGCTGCTTCAGCGCGTATTCGTCGTCGCCCAGGTGAAGCGTGTCGCCTGCCGTGTAGTTGAGCTGAATGGTGTGGCCGTTATTGACGATCGCGACGGGCCGCTGGCTCCAGCTGATCTTCAATGATTCCTTTCGGCTCATGACCGGAGCGATAATATCAATGGGAGACTGCTGGTCGCCAGCCGAGCACACCGCAGACGCCGGGTCGAGGCCGCCCCATTTCCCGGGGCCTGTTGCTTCTTCGTAGCTCCAACTACTTTCCGCCGCGAACCCGGTGGTGGCACACAGCGGACACAACGCCAGGCCGGTCAACAGCTTGAGTGCCTGACGACGCGGCATGGTCGCACTCGCATCGCGTTCGTGGTCCTCGCTCGTCTGCATCCCGACTGCTCCTGCGGCCTTGAGATCGTGTCGATTGCGCGCATCAGCGCTTGTGAGACTGTAGCGGAGTTGCCGGCGAAACAAATGCCACCGCCGACGCGCCGCACTAAGCCAACGCTTAGAACGCTCTCCCCCGCAGCTATTGCGTCGCACGCTCGCTCAATGGATTCTCGCAGTGAATGATTTGAGGGTGCTGGATGTTTGCTCAGGCGGACGCACGTTTCATCGGGCTTGCCAGTTCATGAGCGCGCACGAATCAATTCCGAGATCGACGTGGATATTTCCCGCGCTTGCTGCCCTGCTCTACGCAGCGATCGTCGCCACGCATTATGAATATGCGGCATCCTCGATCGCCATTCTGTTCGCGCTGGTGCTCCTGGTCATCCTGTTCGGAACCGTGTTCGCCGCCGTGCACCACGCGGAAGTGATCGCGCACCGGATTGGCGAACCCTACGGCACGCTTCTGCTCACGCTGGCGGTGACCATCATCGAGGTGGCACTGATCGCAAACATGATGCTGGGACATCGTGAAGTGCCGACGCTGGCGCGCGATACCGTGTTTGCCGTGGTGATGATCGTTTGCAACGGCTTGGTCGGCCTCTGCATCTTCGTTGGCGGCCTGCACTATAAGGAACAGGACGTCCAGGTCTCCGGCGCCAGTCTCTATCTCAGCGTGCTGTTCACGATCGCGACGATCACGCTCATTCTGCCGAATTACACACTGACCGCGCCGGGTCCAGTCTTTTCAGAGGCTCAGCTCGAATTCGCGAGCGTGGTCACCCTTCTGCTTTATGGCGTCTTCGTCTACACCCAGACCGTCCGGCATCGGGACTACTTCGTGAACAGAGCCGATGGAGGCGTTGACAGTGCATCGCTTTCGAGCGGTATGCTGGCGTTGAGCGGTGCGCTTCTGCTGGTGTCTCTCCTCGCCGTCGTGCTGCTGTCCAAAAAGTTCTCACTCGTGGTCGAGGCGACCAGTGCCGCGATCGGCGCCCCGCCGGCATTCGCCGGCGTGGCCGTCGCGCTGCTGATTCTGCTTCCCGAAAGCGTCGCGGCGATATCGGCAGCCCGCAAGGATAATCTGCAGAAGAGCATTAATCTCGCGCTGGGCTCCTCGCTCGCAACCATCGGATTGACCGTTCCTGCGGTCGCGATCGCGGCCTGCGTACTCGACAAGCAGCTTATCCTCGGACTGCCGCAGCAGAACATCGTGGAGCTGGTTCTGACTTTTGCGCTGAGCGCACTGACCTTCGGTACGGGGCGAACCAACATCCTGTTTGGGCTGGTTCACATGATGGTCTTTGCTGTGTTTCTGTTCCTGGTTTTCGTCCCGTAAGTGGCGACGAACGCCGCTGCGCCTGGGGTTATAGGGGCAACCCGGCCGAGAAGCTATCCGACCGGGATCGTTCAGGGGATCATCCCGCAGTCAAACATCTTGTTGGCGACCGGGGCCGCAACCTTGTTGATGAACTTGACTCGCAGGGAAGGATTGCTCCTCAGGAAGCCGACCGCTGCGGCAACGATCTCCGCCGGCGGCTCGCCCTTTTTTGCCTTCAGGTCATCGCAGCCGGACGATTTGTATTTTTGGATGACCATTCCAGCAACCATCTCCAGCATGGGTCCGTCTGGAGGCATGTCCGGCGGCATTTGAGCCACGGCTGGCGGAATAGACATCAACGACATCATAGCTACCGCAATCAGGCCTTTCATTGTCATCTCACACACCCGAAAATGAGACGAGATTGATGATTGATGCGCGGTCATTCTTGATCCGATGAGCCAGTTCATCACGAAGCATTCGTGCATTTGGCGCGGGTGCACCGGGGATGGAATCCATTACTGCGATCTCCTCTTCAACGATACTACACCGTATAGTATATTTTTATGCACTCTTGCCGACAGCGTGTCAAGCTTGGAGTATAGCGACGCCGGAGTGATCACACGATCGTAGGCGTGTGGATGAAACTAATGTCCTGGGGCAAGGATTCGAGAAGCATCGCGGCGGGACGCCAACGCAGGACCAGATCGGCCGACCACCTCGCACAGGCTCGGTGCAACGCATCGCGGACCTGTGATCTCCGCACGCAATGGTCGGGCGTGCTCGCATGACTGCCTAAACACTAACAAGTTGATGAAGGCGAATGTCCGATGCAGTCGTCGTATGCCGAGATTCAGCCGCTACCGACATTGATGCGAGCAGGCCGACATGGACCTAAAATTCATGGCGATGCCCCTCGAAGAACCATCGCGCACGCTTACCATTGATGGTTTTTTCTTGATCTCTCGGTGCATACGTCGTGCACACGCCGACTTCTAACGCATTGAAAGACTTTAACTCTCGTTCCAATCCATCATGGGGAAGGTTGAGCTAGCATCGAACAACACGATCAACGCCGATCAACTATAGTCCGCTTTGCGCCAAGAGGCAGAGGCGCCTTACCGGCCAAATCGCATTTTTGCTCCTCTAACAGTGATATGGGGCGCTGGTCGAGCCCTTAAAGGGTCGAGCCTCCGTTCGCTTGAACCGAACAACCTATCAAAAGCGTAACTCTCTCGATCGAGTTCATCACGCGGAAACCACTGTCCGGCACACACGGCGGCCGCAGGAACAGGTCTGCTTGCCGACATCGGATTGGACCACCGATGCCTCAGGTCGAACCGCGGCAGATAACGCATCAGTCACGCGCTTGTCAAAAGCGGTGGCATCCACGGGCGTCACTTGTCGCGCTCAGGCGCGCTGTAAACCGTCTGAAGCCGTATCCACGATCGCGAGCCGCAAGGTGAAATGCGCGGAAGCCGGCATCTCTCCAGCAGATGCCCTCCGGCGTCACCAGGCTGCTGCACTGCCCGATCGGATGTCGGGCAGCCTGAGATTGATGCAAAACAGGAGAATGTCGTGAAGAACATCGTGCACTTCAAAGACCTTGAGGGCCGGATCCACCTGTCCGAGCCAGTTCATCGAACGGCCAACGAGCGTGCCGCTCCGATCAACTTTGCTTCCTTCGCGGCGCGAGCGAGGCATGCCGTTCTGCTGACGTCGCTGAGCGCCTGCGCGGGACTCGGTGGATTGCCAACTGCGCGCGCGGAAGAAGCGGTCAAGCCGGCAATCAGCGAGGATGCCGGCGCCGCTATCGCGCAGATGGACAAGTCTCTGTCGGCTCCGGAATCATCGTTCACCGCAAGAACCGAAAGGGTCTACCTGGACGAAACCGGCCAGCCGCTTCACATCTTCCAAACGATGAATGTCGTCATGCATCGCCCTGACCGGCTCAAGATCGAAGTTGCCGGAGATGACGGCTCTCACGACCTCTTCTACGACGGAAAGTCGGTTTCGATCTTCTCGTCCGACAGCAATTCGTACGCGGTGCTTGCCGCACCGGGAGGAATCGCGTCGGCGGCCAACGAGGTCATGGACAAGCTCAACATCGACTTTCCATTGGTCAACTTCTTTGCCGTTTCAACCGACCAATCGCTCCTGCAAGGAGTCGTCGGCGGCTGGCAAGTCGGAACGTCCAGGATTGACGGCGTCGAGTGCCGGCATCTGTTTTTCTACAAGCGCGGCGGCATCGATTTGGAACTGTGGGTCGAGAACAATGGCTCGGCGATCCCCCATCGCTTGATCGTCACCTACCGTCTGCTGCCCGGTCAACCGAATTTCACGGCGGAATTCACCGACTGGGACAGCCGTGCTCATCCGTCCGACTCGGTATTCGCTTTCCAGGCGCCCGCGGCGGCGAAACAGATCGATCTGGCCCCGGCCAGCGCGCCGGCACAGCAAGGGAGGCCGTAATGAAGCGTCTCGCACTAACTTTCGCGACAGTACTTGCCGTAACCGCCGCTGCCTCGGATGCGGCCAACGCATTCGGTCCGCCGCCGATGGGCGGCTTGCCGCATCCGCCGATGGGCGGCATGCCACATCTGCCGATGGGCGGCATGCCGCATCTGCCGATGGGGGGCATGCCGCGGCTGCCGATGGGCCGCTTCGCAGGAGGACCACCGATGGGTGGCCGCCCGCCCGGCTTCCGCGGCGGTGGAATGCGTGCTCCCGCAGGACTGGCAAATGTCTCGACTCGTGGCCCTCTCGGAAACGGGAACGTCATCGGCTCCGGCAACGTCGCCGTTAACCGCGGCGGCAACACCTATGCGGGCGCTTACTACGGCGGCGGGGGTGGCGGGTACGGTGGCTATGGCTCCGGCTACGGCGGCTATGGCTCCGGATACGGCTACTTGGGAGCGTACGCGGCTGGCGCGACGACCGGCGCGGCCGTCGCATCGAGCGGTTCGAATTCGAGTGGTTACTACGACTCCGGCTCCGACTCTGGCTACTCCTATCCCTACAGTCAGGGTTACTCATACTCGAGCGGTGGTGGCAGCGGCCGGCGCTACTCGTACTCGACGAACGGTTGCTCTCAATGACGCGTGAAAGCGATCGTGCATGTTTCGGTCTGCCAGCGACCGACTGAGGCTTGCGACCCTGCACCACCCCGGTTCTCCCATAACCGGGGTGGTGCTTGCACCCAGCCGGATCCCTCCGAAGCCAGCTTGTTTCGACGCAATTCGCGCACCCTCAGTGCTGATCGCAAACGGCAGTGCGGGTGACCACGGACATACCGAAGCGGACAACCATCGATGAAGACAGACTCCTCTCTCCGCAGCTCCATGTTGGCTGCAGCACCGGCCTTGCGTGCATTCGCCCTGTCGCTCTGCGGCAATGCTGATCGAGCGAACGATCTGGTGCAGGAGACGTACGTTCGAGCGCTCGCAAACCTGGATAAATTTCGACCAGGTACCAATATGGCGGCGTGGCTCACCGTCATTCTGCGAAACCGGTACTATAGCGAGTGCCGAAAGCGCGCGAGAGAGGTGGAGGATGTGGACGGAGCTTACGCCAGCGCACTTGCATGTGAGGCAGATCAATCGGTGCGCCTGGAAAACGAAGGGCTGTGGAAGGCCGTGTCGGAGCTCCCGAGCGATATCCGACACGCCGTCATTCTCGTTGGTGCGAGCGGCGCCACTTACGAGGAGGCCGCCGCCGCCTGTCGTTGCGCCGTCGGAACAATCAAGAGTCGCATGCATCGCGCACGGTTGCGGCTCGCCATGCAGCTTGCGCCTTGATCGTGCTTTGTCAAAGACGCAACGGCAGTTCCAAGCGTTCGCATGGACATTGATGTCTTCATCGACTCAGGTGCGGCCTGCCAGCCACAAACAAAATGTCAGCTCTGAGTTATGGCGCCACCCTGACCGAGATTTGCGCGATAGGTCCGAGGGCATACACCGAACTCCTCCTTGAATAGCCGGCTGAAATGGGATGTACTGTTGAAGCCCCAGGAGAGGCAGATTTCTGTAATTCGATGACACGCGTCCTTGTCATCCAGAAGAGCGTCTGCGCAACGCCTGACGCGCCGCTCCCAGATGTATCGTGACACCGAGCCCGCCGGATCCGACGCGAAGGCGCGATGAATGCTGCGCACAGAGACCCCGCAAGCGTCGGCAATCCCTGCGATCGCAAGGCATGGATCACCAAGATGAGCTTCGATGTACGTCTTGACTCGGGAGCACAGCACATCGCGGCTGATCAGAGTGGCAACAGGTCCCGTCAACTGCTCGCGCAAAGCGTCCCAGGCCATTGTCGTGACCGCCGCGCACAAAGCATTTCCGCTTGTTGGCGAGATGCGATTCAGCTGATCAAAGATTTCGAGCAGATTTCTTTGCAATATCCGCGAAACGCCAATCTTCCCGTCGAAGCGAATAGCAGTCCCCTCCCTCAAAAGGCGCTGCAACTCGAGATCAGTGGGACGCGCGAGCGTGACAGACAGGATCTCGATCGATCTGGTCATCGCCCAGGATTCGACCGGCATCATCGTATCCCAGAAGCACCAATCACCGGGATGAAGAATGTCCGACCTGTCGCTGTGACGGACGCGCGCACTGCCGGCCGACTGAAATGCCAGCACGATCGGGGACGGGAGCTTCGCATTCGGGCTGCGAAGCGAACGCGCATAATAGTGCGGCGTAGCTGACGCCTTGAAGAGAATCGCATCGCCCAAAGCGCCATATTCGAGCCTCGCTCGAAAGGTTTGCCCGGCGATCGGAACACATTGCGAGATCTCCTGATCGCGGAGATCCGGCGAAATCCCGCCAATGTACCTGCTCAGCGCGGCATCCCATTGCGGCACAGGACCGCTGGGATCGTCGACCTCAACGGAAACGACATCTCGCGACACTTGAGAACTCCTTTGAATGAGGAATACGGCTTGCTGCTTCATCAGCGTCCGCTCTGAGCGCTACTGCGTAAGCAAGGGCCAGGGTTGCAAATGCAACCCTGGCCAAAGGAAAACGAGCCCAGGCCGCTCAGGGGATCATGCCGCAATCAAACATCTTGTTCGCGACCGAGGGGGCGACCTTGTTGATGAACTTGACCCGCAAGGGAGGGTTGCTCCTCAAGAAACCAACTGCTGCTGCGACGATCTCTGCCGGTGGCTCTCCCTTCTTTGCTTTCAGATCCTCGCAGCTTGACGATTTGTATTTTTGGATGACCATTCCCGTGACCATATCCAGCATGGCTCCGTCCGGAGGAGGCATTTCCGGGGGCATTTGAGCGCTAGCTGGGACGGTAGATATCATTGCTATCATAGCCGCCCCGATCAGACCTTTCATTGTCATCTCACACAGCCAGGAAAGAGACCGGGTGGATGACTGGGGTGAACCCGCTTGCTGATCCGATGACAGACGGGTTCGTTCATTCAGCGCGAGCGGACGGGGGACGGAATGCATCACAGTGATCTCCTGTTCGACTAGACTTTATTTTGCACGCACTTGACGTGATGCCTGGGGATTCGACGATTGGGTTGGTTCTGGTGCCGGTCGTTGCTCATTCCATTAGCAGCTCGACCCGCCAGCTTGCGGCCGAGACCGTTGGTTCGAGGCTGAGACGTCCAACGACCTGTTCGAGAACTGCGTCGCTCTTCGAGTGGGCGTTCAGGTGGGCATCGACCTTGACGCGACCGTTGCCTTCGATATCGGTGCTTTCCAATTGACGAAGACTCAATTGTCCGCTGTTGGTGCCCTGCAACAGTAGAGCTCGGACATGTGCCTCTTCAGGGCTGCGGCAAACGACGCAAACGTGGTAGTGGAAGTCGCTTTCAGTATGGGCGATCGGCTGTTGATTGATCAGCCTTACCAACGGCCGCAGCAGCAGATTGATCAGGATGACAAAGCTGGCTGCCACGACGGCATGCAGCGGATGACCCGAGCCAGCCAGCAACCCCACCGCCGCCGAACACCACAGGGTCGCCGCGGTGTTGAGCCCGCTGACCTGCAGGCCCTCGCGAAAGATGATCCCGGCGCCCAGAAACCCGATCCCCGAGACCACCTGCGCGGCAACGCGGGTTGGGCTCCCCTCCCCCGGAATGAGACTTGCGAAGATCACAAAACTGGCTGCTCCGATCGCCACGAGCGTATTGGTGCGCAAGCCGGCCATTCGCTGACGCCATTGTCGTTCGAAGCCGATGCCCGCTCCCAACAAGGCCGCAAAACTCAAATTGATGGCTGTCTGATCAATCGATGCGATCATTGAAGTTTTCCCTGCTCTTGGAGCCATCCGTTGGCGTCTCATCATTGGCCGGGATTAGCCACCGGCATTCGAGCCGGCTTTCGACCAGGTACCAATGACTGGCGAGCAGCGGCGTCAGACACCGACGCCGGCAGCTTGCGCGAAATCCTTGCAGATTGTCATTGAGAGGGACCGGCGGTGGCGACCCTGGCGCAGCACGCCAAGCGTGACGTAGCAGGTCGATGTGTATCAGACGACCGCCAGGCGCAGCGACCCAAGCCGTAGCATTTGGTTCCGACGTCATGGGGCGTTGCCTTCGGAGCCGGGAGTAACCGACATCTGCTTCAACGAGCCATCGGCGGTGACAAGGACCACCAGGAAGATCAGTCTCCCTTCGTCTTCCTCCAATCCCGCGCTGACCGCCTTGCCTTTTCCGAATCTCTCGGCGATTGACAAGACGTCGTAGAGATTGACTCCTGCCGTTCTAAAGCCGGCAAGTTCGTCCTTGTCCTTGGCGTCCAGCGTTGAAACGGATGTTACGACTTCCTCGCCGAAAATTTTTCCTGTCGACGCATCGATGGTGCCTTGCCATAGCTCATCATTCCGCCAGGTCTTCACTCTGTAAGCCAATCGATCGGCCTGACCATCGAAGCTGACGTCCACGGCCCTGGCGCCGTGCGAGCGGGTTTCCGCGATTTCAATCGCGTCGCGAACAGAAATCTTCGCGTTCGCAAAAACCTTGATCTCCCGGAGGATCGCGGCCCATTCCTGGTCGCTGAAGGTCGGCGCCGAGTTGGGACTGCCGGTGTCGATCGAGGCTCGAGCCGGCGTCGACGCTGGAATGGCCGCGAGCGCCAGCAACAGAAGAAATCCTGCACATCTCGTGGTAAACATTTTTATCTCCTGACTAAATAAACGTTCAATTTCTCCGCGACCCTTCGGAATGAAGGTTCGTGCGACCCACCGAATCAGAACGTGCTCGCGTCATCGCTGAACGCGAGGTCGGCTGTTCCGCCGCGATCCGCGCATCGCTCGGGGGTGCTGTCATGCGCGGGCTCCTTGATCCGGAACCAAGCCACGTAAAGCGCGGGCAAGAACAGAAGCGTGAGCACCGTGCCGACGATGATGCCGCCCATCATCGCGTAGGCCATCGGGCCCCAGAACACCTCGCGCGCGATCGGAATCAGCGCAAGGCTCGCGGCCGCCGCCGTCAACATGATCGGACGCATGCGATGCTCGGTTGCTTCGACGACGGCGTCCCACGCCGGGCGGCCTTCACTCTTCAGCTGTTCGATCTGCACGATCAGAATCACCGAATTGCGGATCAGAATGCCGATCAATGCCAGCACGCCGAGAATGGCGACGAAACCGAGCGGTGCGCCGCTTGGCAGCAGCGCTGCGACGACACCGATCACGGCAAGCGGCGCGACCGCGAATACCAGGAAGAGCCGATGGAAGCTTTGCAACTGGATCATCAGGATCGTCGCCATGATGAACAGCATCAGCGGCACCACGGCAGCGATCGGCGCCTGACCTTTGGCGCTTTCCTCCACACTGCCGCCGATCGCCAGCGAATAGCCCGGGGGCAGCTTTTCCGAAAATTTCCTCACCTCCGGAGCGAGTTGATCCACTACGGTCTTCGGCTGCGTGGCATCCACAATGCCCGCCTGGAGCGTGATGGTGGGGAGCCGCGAGCGGCGCCATATCGTCGGTTGCTCGATTTGGTAGCGCAGCGTGGCGACGGCAGCCAACGGTACCGCCTGGCCGCCAGAACCAGTCAGTTGCAGATCTCTCAATGTCTCGATTGATCCGCGCTCGGCAGCAGTCGCACGTCCAAGCACCTTGATGAGATAGATATCGTCGCGCACCTGGGTTACGTTTGTGCCGTTGAGCACCCCATTCAGGGTAGTCGCAATGTCCTCGGAGGAAACTCCGAGTTCGCGCGCTTTGTCCTGAAGCACATCGACTTTGACGACGCGCGCGGGCTCCATCCAGTTGAAGACGACGCCTCCGAGGTGTGGATTGGCGCGCAGCACGCTGGCAAGCTGCTGCGAAAGGTCCCGGACGTCGGCGATGACGGGGCCGCTCAGGCGATACTGAACCGGCCGTCCGACGGGGGGGCCGACCTCGAGGAGCTTGACGTAGGTGTCTGTGCCCGGAAAGGTCTTTTTAAGATAAGCTTCCAGCTCGGCCTTGACGCGATCGCGCACCCCGATTCCCTTGGTGACGATAACGGTCTGACCGAATGAGGCGTTCGGGGTTTGCACATCGAAGGACAAGATGAAACGGGGAGCCCCGGTCCCGACATAGGTCGACCAGTGATCGATGCCGTCATTCCCCCGCAGCGCCTCCTGCTCGAAGCGCGCCATCTGTGCGTTGGTTTCCGCAATCGAGCCGTTCTGCGGCAAATTCCAGTCGACGACCAATTCGTTGCGATCCGACGATGGAAAGAACTGCTGTTGCACGAACGTCATGCCGAATATCGCAAGCGCGAAAGCAGCCGCCGTCACTCCGATCGTGATCCAGCGCCGGCGCATGCAGATGGCAAGTGCGCGAGAAAAAACCTTCGCCAACCGGCCCTTCTCCCCGTGGTGCGCTTTCATGGTCGCGGGCAGTATGGTCACGCCAAGCAAAGGCGTGAACAACACCGCAACGATCCACGACACCAGCAGGGAGACTGCAATGACGACGAACAATGTATAGGTGTATTCGCCGGCGCTGCTGCTGTTGAGCCCGACCGGAATGAAGCCGGAAACGGTGACCAGCGTTCCCGTCAGCATGGGAAAGGCCGTCGAAGTATAGACGAAGGTTGCCGCCTTATGCAACGCATCTCCCATCTCCAGGCGCGCCACCATCATCTCCACTGCGATCATCGCGTCGTCGACCAGAAGACCGAGAGCGATGATCAGAGCACCGAGTGAAATGCGTTGCAGCGTAACGCCGGTGTAGGCCATCACGACGAAAGTGATCGCCAGCACCAGCGGAATTGCGATCGCAACCACGAGCCCGGCGCGAAGACCGAGGCTGATAAAGCTGATCGCGAGCACAATCACGACCGCCTCGAACAATGCCTCGGTGAAGCCCGACACGGCATGGTCGACGATCGCGGGCTGATCCGATACGAGGTGGACGCCCACGCCGATCGGCAGGTCGTCCGTAATATCGGACATCTTCTGCTTCAAGGCTTCGCCAAATTTCAAAAGGTTGGCCCCGCTTTTCATCCCGATAGCGACCGCAATCGCCGGCTGGCCGTCGACACGGAACAGCGTGGTAGGCGGATCGGTATAGCCGCGCGTGATGGTCGCGACGTCCGTCAGGGGGAAAAAGCGGTTATTGACGCGGAGATTGACCGCCCGCAGGCTGGCCTCGGACGCAAACTGGCCACTCACACGCACGCTGACCTGCTCAGGCCCGGCTTGAAGCTCGCCTGACGGAGTGACCGCGTTTTGCTTCTCCAAGGAATCGATGATCGAATTGGTATCTAGACCGAGCGCGGCAATTTTCCGGGTGGAGAACTCCAGGTAAATTACTTCGTCCTGTGCGCCGAGAATGTCGACCTTGCCGACATCGGGCACGGTCAAGATCCTGGCCCTGGCGGTCTCGACCCGATCGCGCAGCTGGCGCTGACTTAGTCCGTCGCTGGTGAACGCGTAGATATTGCCGAAGACATCCCCGAAGCGATCATTAAAGGCTGGTCCGACCACCCCTTGCGGAAAGTCCTGCTGAATGTCGGCGATCATGTTGCGAACCCGGACCCAGGTGGGGGCCACATCGCGGGCCTTTGTGGTGTCCCGGAGGTTTACAAAGATCGTGGTTTGTCCGTCGACCGTGAGGCTCTTGGTGTAGTCGAGCGACTCGAGCTCTTCGAGCTTCTTCTCGATCCGGTCGGTGACTTGACGTGTGACCTCCTCTGCGGAGGCACCCGGCCATTGCGCCTGGATCACCATCGTCTTGATGGTGAAGGCGGGATCTTCTTCGCGCCCGAGCTGCAGGTAGGAGAACAGGCCCGCTGCCGCAAATGCGATCATGAAGTACCAGACGAGCGAGCGATGCGCCAACGCCCAGTCGGAAAGATTGAAGGACTTCATCGCGTCGTCTCCCGTTCGATACGGACCTGCTGTCCATCCTTGAGACTATGGACACCGGCAGTCACGACCCTGGCTCCGGCGCCGAGGCCACCCGTCACGCGGATGCCCCCCTCGTCGTGGGCAATCTCGATGCGGTGCAGTGAGACCATGCTGGTGGAAGGATCTACGATCCAAACAAACGTTTTGCCGTTCTCGGTGAGGATCGCCGACGCAGGCAGGCGCAGGACTGCGTTCTCGCCGGCGGCAAGCCTTGCCGTCACAGTGCTCCCAAGCCGGAAGGTTTCGGGCGGGTTGTTCAAGGTGATGCGGACGCGACGGCTGCGCGTTGCCGAATCGGCTTCCGGCGCGACCTCACGGATCTGGCCCTCGACGTGGATCGCGGGATTGAGCAGCAGACTGACCGTAAATGGCAGGCCGGTCCGCAGCGGCACCGGGAAATCGGGGCCGAGATCGAGCACCGCCTCCCTGATATCGGGACGCGCGACGGTGACGACACTCTGGCCGGCGGACACCACCTGACCCACTTCAGCGCCCACGGCTGTGACAACGCCCGCGAACTCCGCCTTCAGCTGCGCGTAGCCAAGTTGTTCGTGCGCCTTGGCGAGATCGGCCTGCATGCTGGCCACCGTGGCTTCTGCGGCGGCACGTGTCCCTTCGGCGTTTTCGAGGTTTGCCTTGGTGGTGTCATCGGTCGCGATGAGCGTCCGCTGCCTTTGCTCCGCTGCGCTTGCGTTCGTGAGTTGAGCCTGACTTTTTGAAACGTCGGCGATGGCGGAGTTGAGGTCCAGTTCGAGAGTCGCCGGGTCGATTGCGGCAACCATTTGCCCGGCCGCGACGAGGTCTCCGACCTTGGCCGGGCGCGCCGTGAGACGTCCCAAGACCCTGAAGCCAAGATCCGTCTGGTATCGCGGTTCTATCGTGCCGCTGGCAGTGGTATTGCCCGACTGCGTCGGTTCGAGCACCGTTGACAGGACCGGCCGCAATCGCTTCAGGACCTGCGCTTTTTCCGTGCAGCCGGCGGTCGCAGCGCATGCCGCCACGAGAGCGCCAAGTGTGATCCAGCGGTTCGTCATGACGCACCCCCTTCGTATGAGACGGACTGGCCAACGCTGAGCAGCTTGCCGCCATCGATGACGACGCGTTCGCCAGGCTGCAGCCCGTCATGGACGACGACGACGCCGGTTTCATAGGTGTCGACCGTCACTGGCTTCAACGACACGGTTCTGGTTTGGGGATCGACGACCCAGACCGCGGGCGTCGCACCTGTCGCCATCAAAGCGTTCCATGGCACGACGATCTGGTTCATCGGCTTCCACCGGGCGGTGCCCGCAATGGCGCTGCCGAGCGTCATCGCTGCCGGCGGATTTTCGATCGCAACCTTGACCCGCACCGTCGAGCTCTTCGCGTCGATGGCAGGCGACACCTCGCGCACGCGGCCGACAGCCGTCACGTCGCGATTCGAAAGCAGCGTGATAGTGATCTTGTCTTCCGGCTCTCGAAAGAAGACCGATTCGGACACGTCGAAAACGGCGTCCCGATCTCCGTCTTGCGCCAGGGTAAAGGCCGACTGGGCCGGCTGCATGACCTGGCCGACCTCGACATTGCGCGCGGTGACCACCCCGGCGGCGCTGGCCCGCAATACGGTGTCGGCCAATGCCTCTTTCGATCTGCCAAGCCGCGCTTTTGCGGAGTCGAGCGAACCTTCCGCGGTTCGTAATCCTTCTTCGGCCGTATCGAACGCCACACGCGTCGTGAAGCCGTTGGCTATGAGCGTCTTTTGACGTTGGAATGTCGATGCGGCGACCTGCAGTTGCAGCTCCGCCGCCGCCAAATTGGCCGTCGCGGCATCGAAATCGGCCTGCTGCTGTTTTGGATCAAGCCGCGCCAGCACGTCACCGGCATCAACATGCGCGCCGACATCCGCCAGCCGGACGACCACGCGGCCGCTGACGCGGAACGACAACTCGGTCTGAATCCGAGCCTCGACGTCGCCGGTCAGCGTTGCAGAACTCCCTCGGTCTTGCAGCCGCACGATCTCGGTGCGCACGAACGCCGGCGGCTTGACCGCCTTCGTCGCGCGATCGTCGCAGCCGCCGAGAACCGTGAGCACCAGAAGCATAATCGGCACCGGTGCGCGGGCACGGAGCAGCATGGGTATGTCGAGGCGAATATCCGAAAAATCCCAAATGCGACGCATCGCCAGAGCTTCCTTGAATTGAGCTTTATCTTTGTCTCACCGGCATCTGACCTTCCAATTGGTCAAAACGACGAAAACGTCAATATGAATTTATGATCAATTACGGATGGACGGAACACAGGCACAACAGCGGCGGGTGAATGGCGGTAAAAACTTTTCCGTGCTTTCAAGCGGATGGAGCGAAAGCGCTCGGGAAAGCGGCGGCTGGCGCTACTCGGATCACTCATCGGTGAGCGCGACTTGATCGCATGGGAAAGCCGCTTGATGACAGATCAGCGACCGGCCAAGCGCCGCATTGATGCGATCAAGGATTCTGCCGGTGGGACGGCACCCGACCAACTTCAGTCGCAAGGCGGAAACAAAGGCGATAGATGTCGGCGACGCGATCATCGCATCGTCGCGTAGTTCACTGCCGATGTCGGGATTAGGTGGCGCTGCCGGTCGAAGGATGCCGGCGCGCAGTTTTGGCGCGCGCGAGGGTGCGTGCGCCGTTCTTGGAAGCTGGCAGACGCGCAATGACGGATTTAATCTGCTCTGCAGCGAGGCCGATCGCACGGAGGATGGCCGCGACCGCGTCCTCGCGGTGCCGCCGCGACAGCCGCCCCTCACTGAAAGCGCTCAGTAATTGCAGCATCATTCCAACAACGATCTCCAGGCTGACCTCCAGAGAGACACCTCCCTGCGGCAAGCCCCTCGAAAACCGTCTCATGTCCTCGAGAAAGTGGCCGCGCACAGCTGCGAGGCCGTTTGGGGCCGCCGTCGCCATCCGCGCCACAACCCGGGCCCAGTGCGGGTCATCAAGAGCCTTGTCGAGTAAACGACTGCAGCCCAACGCGATGCGCAGTTCCGGTTCGCTGATGGAGAGCCGTGCCGGCTGCAGCAACTCGTCAAATGACCGCACCAGATCCTGGGCGACGGCGACAGCGAGAGCCTGAAGATCCTGGAAATGGACGTAGAACGTACCTTTCGCGACCCCCGCCTCCTTGACCACGTCGTCAACGGTGACTGACTCCACGGCTTGCCCGGCGAATAGCGAGTTCGCGGCGACAACCAGCTGGGCGCGGGTCCTCGCCCGCTTCTCGCGTCCGATTTCGGCGCGACGAATTGGATCAATCTTGGCCATGAGAACTTTGTAGTCATAAATGACTAAAAAGTCAAGATGAGAGCCATAGATGCGAAATAGATGAATTGTTATCGTAACGATGCAACGTCATATTGACGTTTAAGTCACTTTCATATCGCTCGGGAAGACGGGACGCATCCCGCGGAGCTGCCGAATAGTTATCGGTCTCGCGAGACGACGACATCAGCCCCCTTTGCCGGCCGACGTCCGTCGTCTCGGCTTCGGACTCTTGCCAGGCGCGAGAGCAAGCGCGGCGTCCTTCGATGGCGGCAGACGGCCAAGCACGGATTTAATCTGCTTTGCATCGAGCCCGATCGCACGCAGGATGGCCGCGAGCGCGTCTTCGCGGTGCCGCCGCGACAGCCGCCCCTCGCCAAACGCGGACAGCAGTTGCAGCAGCATTCCACTTACGATTTCCAGGCTGAGCTCGGGAGGGACACCGCCCTGCGGCACGCCCTTGGAAAACCGCCTCATGTCTTCCAGAAAGCGGCTGCGCGCCGCCTCAAGACCGCTCGGGCTCGCCGTGGCCATTCGCGCCACAACACGAGCCCAGGCCGGGTCACTGAGAGCCTTGTCGATAAAGCAGCTGCAACCAAATGCCATGCGCAGCTCCGGTTCGCTGATCGCAAGCCGCCCAGGCTGAAGCAACTCGTCAAAAGACTGGACGAGATCTAAAGCCACGGCGGCACCGAGAGCACGAAGGTCCTCGAAATGGACGTAGAAGGTCCCCTTCGCGACCCCCGCCTCCTTGACGACATCGTCGACGGTGACCGATTCCACCGCCTGCCTGGCGAACAGCGAACCGGCTGCGGCAACGAGCTGGGCGCGGGTTCTCGCTCGCTTCTCGCGTCCGATTTCGGCGCGACGGACTGAATTGACGTTGGCCATGGGTGAGATTCCACAATAACTTACAAAGCATTAAGTCAATTTGACAAAGACGTCTAGGTGGCAATGCCGTGACAAAAGCTCTTGTCGTTGCAGGTCCCCTAGCAGCAAGCCCATCCGCTGCAAGGCAATAGGCGTAAGCTCATCCGATCCGACTTCAATTGACGCCCACGCAGCTCTCGGCTGAGGCCCGGCCAGACAGGCGCCGGCGCTAACCGCCGCCCCCAGGGCTCAATGCTGCATCAAACTCCTGTGATTTATGTTGACCACAAAGTCGTAATGACTATTTGGTCATCATCAGTGCAACGGGCTTCGCCTTGCGCGCTGAGAAACTTGTGGGCGGCCGGAAACCGCACAGTGGATCACACCCTTCCGGCATCACCTGAAGAAACGACCCGCAGTCGTTTCACGCCTGGAAATGGAGCTTGTCATGCTGCGTAAATCAATCCTCGTACTGGCGACCACCACTGCCGTCTGCAGTGGTGCACTTTTGACGTCCGCATTCGCGTTCGGGCCGCCGCTTCCCCACGGCGGTCCGCCAGCTCCCCATGGTGGGCTCCCGCACCTCGGCGGCGGCTTGCCCTCCCCCCATGGCGGCCTGCCTCACTTCGCCGGCGGTCCGCCCATGCCCCACGGCGGCTTGCCCAACTTTGCCGGCGGCGCGCCTTTCCACGGCGCCCCGAACTCGGCCGAGCCCCATCCAGGCAACCTTGCCGCGGTTCACCCGGGCGGTCCTGGGGTCGAGCCGGCCAATCTGGGTGCTGCTCAAGCTACCCCCGGCTCTGCCGGAGCTATAGCCGCCGAGGGCGCGAACGGCGCGGCGGCCAGTGGAGCCGCGGCAACCGCCAACGGCGCAGCGACGAGCTACGCCAATGGCGCCAGTGGCATTGCGGCCGGTGCTTACGGTGGCGGCTCCACGGATGGCGGTTACGGCAACGGTGCCGCGGCCGCCGGCTACGCCTACGGCACCGCGGCTGGTTACGCAGCCGGCGCCAGCAGCTCCGGAAGTAGCGGTTACAGCTCCGGAACGAGTGGATCCTCGGACAGCGGCTACACCTATCAGTATCCGACCGCCAGCTACGGCTCTACGACCAATGACTGCAATAGCAACAACAGCTGCCAGTCTTCTGGTGGCTACAGCTCCGGCTATCAGACCGGAAACGGCGTTGTCGTTCAGGGGAGTGGCGGCGCTGTCGAGGGCGCTGGCGGCACCGTTGGAGCAGTCGGCGCCGTTGGTGGACGTGGCGGAGTCGTAGGAAGCGCAGGCGGCGTAGGTGCTGCGGGCGGACTCCGCGGGGCTGCCTTGGCCGGGCGTGGCTTCGGGGGAGGCCCGCGCGGCGTTGAAGGCGGCCCGCCTCACCTGCGGTAAGTAGCGCCGGGGGGATCGGAGTCTCTCCCGATCCCCCACGCCCTTGCTCGGAGCGCGGAGCAAGCCCCGCAGAAACAGCGCAACGCTGCTACTGGCAGGAGTTCTCGGCGATACGATCGTTGAAGGCCTCAATTTCAGCGTCGAGAACCTCAAGCGTGCGTCGACGCGCGACGCCATCCTGGCAAGACGCCGCATCTTTGCGAGCCGTCACCGCCTCGACGAACTGTTTGATGTAGACGCGGCAAGTGTCGCCGCCTCCCGCAACATCGAGCCTGCTCTGCTGCGGATGACGTGGCTCGCGACCGAAAGAGGAAACGCTTGCCGACGCATAGGCGCATCGCGACTCAGCCATTGCGGCTGTACCGGACAACAGCAAGAGGACAGGGCTTACCGCCAATACAATTCGCCTCACGACTGCACCCTTGTCTGCCATGGCGCCTCGGCGCTTGTTCGCTGGGAACCTGCGGGGCTTCATCTGATTGATGCAAGAAGAGCGGCCGTCCTTTGGGGGAAGGACGGCCGCAACGAGCCTGGCATTGGGGGCTGATCAACACCAGGCGCGACCAGGTTGGCGAATGGGTCTGACGGAGTGCCCAACCTAGCGTTTCGAACCCTCGATATCTTGACGACAGATTTCACCGAAGGGCCGGAGGGGGTCGGCGACACCTGCGGCGACCTCCTCGCGAATTTCTCGAAAGCTCCTGTTCGGAGCCGCATACGCGTCCACCACCGCAACCATGACAACTTCGGCTGCTGAAATCACCTCCGGCGGCGAAATGAGACGCATGCGAGAGACGAGCGCGAATAGCGGGACCACCATCGATGGGTTGTCTTCCTGGCAGGATTGCGCGTGTGCAAATGCCCGCGACGCTTCGTCGATGAACTTGTCGTACAGGGCTTCGCGCTTGGCGATCTCGGTGGCGGAGCGACCACCATTCAAATGAACCCAGTGCGTGGTCCAGTTCGCCGCAAATGACGACAGCGCCCCGGCGGCAGAGCCAATCAGGGCTGCCAGTGCGGGCAAGGTAGTTGCTTCCATGTTTTCTTCTCCATTGACCACGACTTGGACGCAGAGTGGTGGTGAGCGATAGCGGATTGAGCGAACCGTCCGCGCCGGTCGGCTCTAATGCAGACCCGACCACGTCGTCGATTGCGATCAGCACCGTTAGAGTGCTTGCGCTTCCGCCGCGAACTGATGTTGAAACAACAGTGCTGTACTAGCGGGGATACCGCGTCGGTTCGGGATAAGTTCCGGACGTGGCAGAACGCGGCGGACTGAACACGCTCGCACAGGTATCACTGAGCTCTTGCTGCCGCGAGACGAGGCAGGCAGTAATGCGGTCCGGGTCTGGAATGAACTCGCTGCAAAGCCTGAACACATCGGGCGTGCATGCGGCACGCTGTTGTGCCGTTCCCTGCGCCGACGCCGGCGCCGCAAAACCAGGTGCGAGGACCAAAATTGCGATCGCGACACGCTTGCTGAGCTTCATTGTCTTGTCTCCAGCGGTGATCGTCGCGCGGCTTCCAACCAGGCGACAGGTTTTGTGCGCGAAGGGTCTCGCGCCAATTCTGATCACGTAGGTCATTCCGACTATTTGGTCAATATGGTATCACGGGGGTTTGATGGCTGATGCCCGTCAGTGAGTGCGGCCTCGGTTTGCGTCAAAGTGCGCCGGCCTGCATTCTGCCGATCACTGCGGAGCGCGCGATCAGTTCCTCAACTTGCGGCTCGTTGCTCTTAAGTGCTGTCGAATGGCTTTTGATGCCGCCACGATAAAATCACCGAATGGATCTTGACGCTGCACCGAGTGGTGGCGGACAGCTCCCGCACTCGTCTCAATGAACGAGGCGGCCAAGGCCCGGGCGGCCGTGTCCGCTTTACAATTTATTTGCAGACGTTCTACCACCGCCACCAAAAGGCTGGGCTTGCGGCTATGCCGATAATGCATCCTTCTGAATTTCGTAACCGCTCAGGATGTAAACGAATCCAAAGCAGCCTCGCGCACAAGTAAAGTGCAGTAGGCGGAGCTCAGAGACTCGAGCTGACGATTGCATGCGGTAAATCGAGAACGCGAGGGTGTGGGCCGCGACGGCAGAGAAAAAGCGAGACCGCGAAATTGCTCGCCTGTGCCTCTTCAAAATCGGTCGGTACAGCATTTGGTACAGCACGACATATAGCGACCAGGCTTGAGTGCTGATTGCGCTTAGCTTTTTGAGATGCCCCGGTCTAATCCATCATGGGCGCAATCCTGAAACTTTCGCAGAAGCAATTCTCGCGAACGCCAGTGACGCAGGGTAATGCGACCCTTCTGTTCGGGTTCGCAACGACGGCTGGTCTCTCCCTGGGGCCGGCCGTCCCTCTTTTGTCGGCTGCAGATTTTTGACAGGAAGCGATCGCCGGTCGCGACGTTGCATGATCAGCTCGCGCACTGGATCGCAGCAAATCGTAGGTTGGCGGACAAAATCGTACGATTGGTAGCGGGAGACCGCTACATTGCTAAACCCACTATTTCGGAGGCCCTGTTTTCTTATCGGCGCGCAGCGTAACTGGCCTAGCGGCACTTTGATAGGGCCGCCAAATGCCGCCTGTTGTGCGCGATTTAACTACGGCTTCGGGAGCTACCGAGCAGGTCCAAATCCTGGACCTGCAACCATCTCAGATTGCTATTCGAGGCGGCCGCGTAGCGTTGCCCTCCGAAGGCAAAGGTCACACGTTCGAATCGTGTCGGGTGCGCCAAAATTTACTTTTTCAACGCGATATGCGCCCGCGGGCCGAACTCCGGCTCTGTCGGGCAAGAGGCAGTCGGGAGGAAGTCTTTCAGCTCCGCTGGGCGGTCCAGTACCCTGAGCAACGTGCGCCTCCCGAATAGCCGCTCCATGTTCCGCGACCGGAATTGCTCGCGAGTCGACCTGAGCCGGACGCATGTTTGTCCGGAACGGTCACCGAGGCGCGGACGACGCCCGAGCGCGCTACATGGCCCGTGAACTTCACAAGGTTGGGATGCGTGACGATGCCGTTAGTAATGTTGACGGAGAAATTATAGGTCGGATCGCACGCGCCTCTTTGGGTCACGAAGAGCAGCTCCCAAGATCCGTCGTACGGCGAGCGGGCTTGTGCGACCGATGCGCAGGCAGCCAGGCAACTCGCGGCTATGGCACATGTGAGAAGTTTTTTCATTGTGTGCTTCCAAAAGGTTTTGGTCATTCGCTTCGTTGAAAATGTGCCGGCATGCATTGCTGATCACTCTGCCGCGACCGCGTGATGTTGGAGCGGCAATTTGACTCGGCCCCATACATTGACCAGCGCTTCGGCGAGCCCGTCAATCAGTTCGTCATCGTGATAGGGCGTCGGCGTGATGCGCAGCCGCTCGGTGCCGCGCGGGACGGTCGGATAGTTGATCGGCTGGACATAGATGCCGTGCTTGGCGAGCAGGAGATCGCTCGCTTGCTTGCATGTCTCGGGATTACCCACCATCAAGGGCACAATATGGGTCTCACTGGACATGACCGGCAGGCCTGCTGCATTGAGCACGGACTTGACCCGAGCCGCCCGCTCCTGATGGCGGTCGCGCTCCCATTGCGAAGACTTGAGGTGCCGGATCGCCGCGGTAGCGGCGGCGCAGACAGCCGGCGGCAGCGCGGTGGTGAAGATAAATCCCGGCGCGTAAGAGCGCACCGCATCGATGATATCGGCATTCGCCGCGATGTAGCCGCCTAGGCAGCCGAATGCCTTCGCCAGCGTGCCCTCGACGACGTCGATCCGGTGCAACGCACCTTCCCGCGCGGCGATGCCGGCACCGCGCCGACCATACATGCCGGCCGAATGGACCTCGTCGATGTAGGTCATGGCGCCGTAGCGCTCGGCGAGGTCGCAGATGCGGTTCACCGGCGCGACGTCGCCGTCCATCGAGTAGAGCGCCTCGAATACGATCAGTTTCGGCCGCTCGGGAGCCTCCGCCGCCAGCAATTCCTCGAGGTGACCGACGTCGTTATGATGCCAGATCTTCTTTTCCACGCCGGCGCGCCGCACGCCCGAAATCATCGAATTGTGGTTCCAGGCATCGGAGAAGATCACGCAGTTCGGCAGCAGATTCGCGATAGTCGCGATGCCGGCGTCGTTGGACACGTATCCTGAGGTGAACACCAGCGCGGCCTCCTTGCCGTGCAGGTCTGCGAGCTCGCGCTCCAACTCGACCAGCGGATGGTTGGTCCCAGAAATGTTACGGGTGCCTCCCGCGCCAGCGCCCATGCGGGTCGCGGTCTCGACCATGGCGCCGATCACCTTTGGATGCTGGCCCATGCCAAGATAGTCGTTCGAGCACCAGATCACGACCGGCCGTGGGCCGCTTGGGGAATGCCATATTGCGTGCGGGAAACGTCCCGCGATGCGCTCGAGATCCGCAAACATACGGTAGCGCTGTTCGGCGTGCAGGCGAGCAAGCGCCGCGGAAAAGTAGTGATCATAAGTCATCGCAAAAGCTCCACCCGGATTATGCTTAACGATTGGGAGTTCGCCGATCCAAAGAGCCGCCGAGCCCATCCGATTCCGCGCCGTCGCCCGTCGGGCTCCAAAGGGGGCGGCCAGTCCTCGGGGAATGGACCCGCCGCAGGCGATGCACGGCGGAGGGACCGAGCGCCGGGCGCCGAGCACTTGCAAAGGTGTCTGCCTCCGCGAGGCAAACTGGTATTCGACAAGCAATCTCGGGGCGAGTGAAGCAGTCCAAATCCCGGAAAATCGTAGCTAATGCGTATCCCAGCGCATTGAGCGCAGTGGCTATGCGACCTTGCCTGCGAGCAGCCCAGCAGCAGGCGAAGTAGCTGATGTCGACCGACACTCTCATCAATGCGACCTGCCGAGTACGAACGTGAAGGGCACGATGAAGAGTTCATCGCCCCGATCGTCGCTGACGTGCAAGGCCCAGTCACGCCAGTCCTCGAGGCTGCGCTCGTTGGTGAAGGATTGCACGAGGCGGGTCGCATGATCGCGCGCCTCAGCGAGGTCGTTCACCACGGCGCCCCGGTAATCGAGGAACACCTTCTTCGTGTTGGAGCAGTGGAAAAATACCTGGGTCATTTTCAACCTCCTTCAAACGGAACAAGACGCAGCGCGTGATGCTGGCGTGGCAGACGTTCGCGAGGGGACAGTGCGACAGCTGGAAGCGGTGATGCAGTGAGGATTTGGCACCACAACCAGGTTGCCATGAGAGGTAAGAGGATCATCTGCGCGCCTTGTGGATCGTCACTGTCGTCAGGCTCAACCGCCGCACTTTGACGCCAACAGATCGTTGAAGGCGTTGATCTCGGAATCGAGCGTAACCTGAGCCCTTTCGCCGTCGATGCATTTTGCCGCGGCGTGCCGCAATGTCACCGATTCGTAGAACGACGCGGCATAGGCGCGACACATCTTCTCCTTATCGGCTGCTTTGTCAGGTTGGCTGCGCAGCGTCTCCCAACGCGAGCGAGAGGCATCGAGGTTTTTGATCGACGTACACTCGGCGGCGAGCGCAGGAATCGTGGACGCGTTGATCGCAGCAGAAGCGATGAAAACGAGTATTCTCCTCATGATCGAACTCCACAGAGCGAGTTGTTTCGAGGAGAGTTACAGTTTGCGGGTTCTATCTTCTATTGCACGCGAGTTGTTCTGAATGCAGCTGTCGTTGCGGCAACATAAACCTTGTTAGAAGCGACGAGCGACGGTCTCGTATGCTGCATTGGGGCCACACCTCTTACCGCGCGGCGGGTACAAACTCAGTCGACAGGGAAGCTGTGGCCTGCACTTTCAGCGAATAACCGCTTCTCACGAAGGGCTGGGAATGCAGCCTGGCCGGGCCGAAGTTTTGCCGATCAGTCCGAAGAAGCTCGTCTCGAGTTCGGATCGAACGTTTTGCAAAAGCGTTCCGCTCTCGCCGCCCCTGCCGTTCCGGATCGTGACGGTTGCTGTCAAACCCGACACCAGAGGCACGCCGGCTGGTACATCGTCGATCGCAATCCGGACCGGCACTCGCTGCGCTAAACGTACCCAGGTGTAAACCGGATCGACGTTAGGCAACCCTTGCGTGGAAGCCGCTGCGTTGGACACGCTGATACCGCGCGTCACTGTTGCGATATGCCCCGTGATAGGCGCCGAGTAGCCCATCAGTTTTGCCTCGACGCGGTCACCCACGCACAGCCTCGCCAGTTTCGTTTCCTCGAAGTAGCCATCGACCCAATAGCTATCTGTGTCGATGATCGACACGTTGGTGGCACCTTGATGCGCGTAGTCTCCCTCTCGCAGCAAGACGTTGGTAACGATCCCATTCACCGTGCTACGCACCTCGGTGCGCTGCAGGTTGACCTCAGCCTGTGCCACTTGCTCGCGAGCCGCGTCTACGGCGGCTTTCGCCTGCAGCGCATTTCCCTCATAGACTTGCTTCTGTTCGACGGACGTAGATAACTCGGACAAGCGGTTGCGTCGATCGGACTGCAATTCCTTCACATTCAGATCGGCAATCTTTTGTTGCAGAGCCGCCTTATGCGCACGCAGCGCGACGTCGAAATCGAAGGGATCGATCACGTACAAAATGTCGCCCTTGTGGACGAACTGATTGTCGACAATGCGCAGCTCCTTGATTTGACCAGAAATCTGTGGCGCCACACTAGCGACCTGAACTCGCACGCGCCCGTTTCGTGTCCAGGGCCCGGCGTTGTACCGGTCCCAGGTCACGAGAGAGACCAGCACCGCAACGGCTGCAATCCCGGCTGTCGCTACCTTGCGCAGCAGAAACCGCGCCGTTCGCAACGCCCCGCCTCGCCTCCGCGCGATGGACTTTCCGGAGGCCGAGACGGACAGTTTGGTGCCCGGATGAGCTTCCGATAACCTTCGCCCAATGTCGTCGAGCTCACTGGCTTGGCGAGCCGAAGCGTCACCGATGCTCGGCGACGGGCGCGTGACTGACGCCTGCATTTTGTCTTGCTGAATAGCCTCATCATGAACGGCCGCATCCATAACCACCTCCTCTAGAATAACAGCATCAATAAGCCCAGAACAGTCACGTACAGACTGAGCTCGGCAACTGGGGCGTGACTGAACATGTTCGCGAAGCCGATGACATGCAGAAGCGGTCGGAGGATAATGATGACGACGAGAACCATCATCAAATAGGTTACAAACGGCGCCAACAGGACACCCCCGACGACCAGCTCTGGGAAGATGTGTGCCATCAATGTGCCTCCCCGGGGGACCCGACGCCGCTGCCCCGGGCAACGACGTTGCTTGTCATGGTCAGGCACGCAGCAGCATCGCCTTCAATCGAGTCTTGCTGCGGAGTCCGCTCACTCAACCTGTGTGCAATGGCGCGCAGCGTGAACGTATCTCGCTTGGCGATCGCCTCGCGTGCCTCGTCTGCTAATGCTTCAAGAGACCCATCAGTGAATTGCATCAGCTTCGCATCGCAAATCCGAAGTATTGCCGACTGATCGAAGCATGAGAGCATATCAGCGAGAGCACGACTGTCCTGGGCCCCGCCGGCAGCAAGAAATTTCCCGATACGCGATGCGTCCCGGAACATCGCCTCCTCGGGAGCTTCCCGATTCGTCTGGTCCAGTTCCTGCAGCCCGCCACGAGCCTCTGCGAGCAGCCGCATCCTGCGCTTCTCGTCGGAGACTGGCGGAATCAGCGTCTGTGCCGCAAAGAGGAGCGCCGCTGCCGCGATGATGAATAGGCAGGTGAAGAGAAAGGCCTGTGGATTGTAGGTCTGCGGATTACTCGGCGCCAGCATGAGCAGGGGAAAACTCAGATTGACGCGGCCCAGTGACGACCACAGAAGATTTTTGGAGGTCGCGAGGAGTGCTGAGCCGACCACAAAAGGACCAAGGCCGATGGCCAGCAGAGGAAAGGCGTCGGCGCCATTGAGGACGACGAACTCGAGTATGCCGGTCAGGACAGCTGCGATCGGCGCAGCAACAAGGGCGATAGCGGTGAAGGCACGCGGATTCGGAGTTGTGGCTCCCAATGCGGCAATGAGCGCCACGAAAGACAGCGAAATGCTCGCGGCGGGCCACCCCGCCCAAATGTAGAACATCGAGGCGATTGCAAACCATGCGGCGGCACGGACACCACTTTCGGCAGCCGTTTTCCACGATCGGTGCAAGGGCGCCCGCCAACCCCGCAGTGGCCACCTCGCCGACCTCAGGTCCGACAGATCCTGACGAACCTCCTCATCCCGGCGCAGCAACTCTCTGGCTGCCCATGCCGAAGCCCCGCTCGCAGGATCACTTTTGGTCCGCCCAGCCTGCAACTCGCTGACCAGCGCGACCGCAGCGCTGCGAGCGGCAGTGCTCCTGACTGAGCCGCTGCTCGACTCCAAGGCCACGCTTGCGATATCTGGCCGCAGCGCCACGATTTCCTGCAGTAGCGTCAGGAATGTGGTCAGATTGTCCGGTTCGCCGCGGCAGGCTGCGCTTGCATAGTCGCGAACGCGGCGATGGATCGCCGTCAGCTGCGTGAGCAGGCGCGGTTGACGGTCAGGAGCGAACATCAAACTGTTGACCACTAACATCGATAGAATGCCGACGGTGATCGCGGCTCCGCGCGCCATACCGAATTCAAACACGCGCTGTGGGTTGTCGATCTGCTGTGTCGCAATCAATGCGACGGTGTAGCCGGACAGCACCGCTGCATAGGCCCGGTAGCCGTCCAGGAGCTTCGCCGCAAAGACGCAAATACCGAGCCACACCGCGAACGCCGCCAACACGAGATCTCTCGCCTGGGAGAAGAACCCGGTGATTGCGATTGATGCTACCACGCCCACAACAGTGGCGAGCAGTCGAAACCCCGCCTTGTCTAGCGCCTGACCGCGGGTCGATTCGGCAAGAACTCCAATCGTGAGCGCTGCCGTCGTCGGAGATTCCAGCTGCAACCAAAAGCTTATGAACAGCGCAAGGACTGTAGCCAGCCAGATGCGAATGGCGAAGCTCCAGGAAGCGATGGGAATCTTCGCTACGGTGAACGGCTGCTCTGCTGTTGTCGCGAACACGTCGGATCCCTCACCAAATTGTAGATGCCTTGCCACTCGTGTTCAGTTTCCGTGTCGAGAGACATCGACTGAGGCGACGAAGCAGTAGCCCCGTCCGGGGATATTGACGATGAATCGATTCCCGTCGCGTCCGTCACGCAGCGCGCGACGCAATGCAGACATATGGACCGTGAGGTTGGCGGCCCCTACATGGACATTGGGCCAAACCCGAGCCATCAGGTCCTGCTTGCTGACGAGCTCACCGCGCCGCTCAAGCAAAACGGTCAGGATTTCCAGCGCCCGGCTTCCGATCCCTACGGGCTTATCGCCTTCCAGCAGAAGAAACTGCGTCGCAAGCAAGCGAAACGGTCCGAACGAAACGTCGGCTGGAGCGACGCCGGCCGATGCCGTTTGCTTCTCGAAGATAGGTCTGACCACATGTCGACTCTCAACGGCGTGTCCGACATCGAGGCTCGGTTCGGGGTGAAATTGCTCCAGGCGTCCGAAAGCTAAAGTCGATCGCATTGTGACCTCGCGTGCTTTGGCAGGGATTATTCCCCGTAAACATTCCAGTGACACGCAGTCTGAGGATTTGGAGTGCCGCCAGCTATTCCACGCTGGGGGCGCGCAATGACAGATTTGTTTGCGCTCCCTAAACCTAGATTTACAAGCGCCATTCCGGCGTACGATAGAAGCAGCCGCCTCTCCGCGGTAACTTCAGCCCATGCGGATCGCTAAGTGCACAGTGACCTGCTCTTCGTTTGCTCCGGCACGCAGTGCCGAGAAACGCAGCGGAACCGGACCCGCGAGCCGGCAGCTGCAAGACAAGGCCGGCGGCGTAACGCCCGCCGGCCTTTCTCTTGGTCAGCTTGGAATTGCGCAACTGGATACTCGGAGTCGGCGACTAGTTGCGGCTCTGAAATCGCCAGGGCTTTTGATAAGGCCAGCTATCACACACGAGCGGCGTGCAATGACCGCTCCAGCCGCGTCATCGTAACCCAGATTTGGACGTGACGGATTCCCCGGGGGCCAATGCTCGGCGAGTGCAACGACGGAGCAGCCTGACCGATCTGACAGCGCGAATAGAACGTCACGCAAGGTGGGCAGCCTAGGAACGTCGCGGCGGGTCGAGCACCAGCTTGAGCTTGTCGGCTATTCGGCCCAGCTCGGGAAGCGAACCGGCCTGCATCTTTTGCATCGCCCTGCTACGATGCACCTTCACTGTAGCCTCGGCGATCCCGATATCGTGGGCAATCTGTTTGCTCAGGCGGCCGCGAGCGACCTGAATCACAATCTCGCGCTCCCTGGGGCTCAACGACCCGAAGCGCTCCCTGAGAGCGGCTAGATCCTTGTCATTTTCGCGCCTTGCACGATCGCGAGACAGCCCGAGTTGGATGGCGTCGAGGAGATCCTGATCGCGGAACGGCTTGGTCAGGAACTCGATCGCGCCCCTTTTCATGGCCTGAACGGACATCGGTATGTCACCGTGTCCCGTGATAAAGATGATAGGGATCTCGCTGTTGGCCGCAGCGAGCTCATGCTGAAGGTCGAGGCCGCTTTGGCCCGGCATTCTAATATCGAGCACCAGGCAGGTGGGGCAGTCCGGTGGATCGGACTTGAGAAACTCGGAAATGGACGCAAATAGCTGAACATTGATGCCGAGCGATCGCAGCAGACGTCCGACAGATGCGCGGACGTCCGGATCGTCGTCGATGACCAGCACGGTCGGGGTTGCGTCAGACATCGCTGCTACTCGGAAGAAATCGCCAAATTAGCTTGTGTCTCGGCTTGCAGCTCGGCAAGACCATACATTTCTAGGCCGAATTCCGGAACCTGAACAGCCCATTTTCCGGAGGTTGGGGGCGGGTACACCAAAGTTTACGCACGCTGGCACCGCCCGCCCCTCAGTGGGGCTGGTCGACTTTCGGTTGAAGTTCCATCCGCGGACTCGCTCGATCGCCGCCGAATACTACTGGTCAGCTCATGCACTCAACTCGCGTTCAATTTTAGCAACCGATCGAGCAAATGCCTTGGCCGCATCATCGCGCGAAGCCTTCTCGGCTCGCCGTTCGTAGTCGTTGGCAAGGGCTTTGAGTTGACCCGCAACCGCTCGGTCGCTCATGGTTTTGGCGGCAGAGAACAAAGTCTGCGCCGTCTTCAAATATTGCTTGCCTCGTTGCGAGATCTGAAACGTCATGAAACCCTCGCGCGATTCTCTGGCAGCTGGTCGACGGGGATTTGGAACCAATTCAGCCAAATGCGGTCACTTTGGCGGCGAGTCCGGAAGCGATTGACGCACTTCTTAGAACAAAGCGGCGTCCGCCACGAATAGTGCCTGACCAGGCCAAATTTGCCGTCACAGATTGCGCATCGCGTCGTTTTGCCTAGACCGTCAGAGCTGTGGGGCACGGTTGCCTCCTTGTGACTTATCGTAGCTGCTCGTTGGCTCACGTGAGCGTGAGAATTCCGATGCGTGCATCAAAGACGATCGCGATCACCGGCTCAATGGAGCGCAGGTCGACGTCTAGCATCCAAAAGGTGCGTGCAGATGATAAGAAAGTTTATAGCGCCCCGGCACCTAGTGCCTGAGGTCGGCTGGCAATGATCCACTGTCTGCGTTTCGTGGCGGTCAAAGCTGAGGCTCGGAGAGCGGGAAACTGCCGATCGATATAAGCCAAAATTTACGGGGCACAGGTGGCGCAGCGGTGGCATTCTCGTTCAATTGAGCAATTCCAGGCGGTGCGTCGGCATAGGCTGTCCGCACGGGTCCTGCTAATGGCCATAGGCGGGCATGATGAAAAAGTTACTGGTTTCGGTCGTCGATGATGATCGGTTCTTTCGTGAGTCCATGTGCAGGCTCATGAGATCGCTGGGCTACACGGCCGACATTTTCCCGTCTGCAGCCGATTTTCTTGCCTCGCCGCGACTTGCCGAAACCGCCTGCCTGATCACCGATGTCCAAATGCCTGCCATGACCGGATACGAACTTCACCGACGGCTTATCGATACGGACCAGGCGATTCCGACAATCCTTGTGACTGCCTTTCCCAATGACATCGATCGGGCTCGCGCCTTAAACGATGGAGTCGTGTGCTACCTGCGGAAGCCCGTGGATGAGGCGCATCTCACGCAATGTGTGCGCGATGCTCTCAAGTCGGCGGGTTCGCCCGAAGAGGAGTCGTGAACTCTGCTTCGACCGCGGGCAAGGTGAAGTGAAAGACAGCGCCGTGAGGCTCATTGGCTTCCGCCCACAGCTTGCCGCCATGAGCATCGATGATCGAGCGGCAGATCGACAGCCCCATGCCGGTTCCACTGGACTTCGTTGTGTAGAAGGCGTCGAAGACCCGATCGAGCTTCGCCGAATCAATGCCAGGACCAGTATCGCGCACGGTCACGCGCACGCCCGCCTGGTCTTGCTCGGTGCTGATCAACAGATCTCTCGCGCCGTCCTCAACCAAACTCATTGCCTCGGCCGCGTTCAGGATAAGGTTCAGCAAGACTTGTTGCAACTGAACGCGATCTCCCAGAACCGGAGCCAGTCGATCCGACAGCCGGGTCTGGACAGAAACGCCATTCCGGTTGGTCAGGCTTCGCGCCAACACGATGACCTCATGGATTGCCGCGCTAAGGTCGAAATGCTCCTTTCGCGGCGGCGCTTTTTTAATGTGATCACGAATGCGGTCGATGATATCTCGGGCCCGGTCGGTATCGCCGACGACGCAGGCGAGCGCCTCCCTCACCTCGTCCAAATCCGGCGGCTGCATTTGCATGAAGTTCTGGGCCGCCCGAGCGTTGTTGCGCGCGCTGGCGATCGGTTGCGTGATCTCGTGCGACAGCGAGGCGGCCAATTCTCCCATGACGCTCACACGGTTCATGCGGGCGAAATCCGCCTGCATCTGCTGCAATCGTGCCAACGCCTGGTTGCGATCTTCAATGTCCGTCAGCAGCACGTACCAGCGGACGATAAGCCCGGAGTCGTCGCGAACCGGGATGCCGCGGTTGTCGAACCACCGATACTGGCCGTCGAAGCGACGCAGGCGCTGCTCGATCCGGTAAGGAATCCCGGAAACGATCGATTTCGTGAATACTTCGGCGACGTGTGGAAGGTCTTCATGATGGACCGTTCCATTGGTACCCCAGTTCCTCAGCTCTTCCAGCGACTGCCCGCAATACTCGAGAATTTGGCGATTAACGGCCTCGACTTCGCCGTTCGGGGCCAAGACTCCAACGAGACCAGGTATCCCGTCGATGGCCGAGCGCAAACGGAGCTCACTTTCACGCAGCGCGTCCTGCGCGCGAATGATTGCTGTCGCGTCCGTACCGACGCCGCGATAGCCGAGGAATTCGCCGTCGGCGCCAAACACCGGTTTGCCATTGGCCCTCACATACATCGGGGAACCGTCAAAGCCAGCGGCGAGATAAACGAAGTCGCGGAACGGCTCGTGTGAATCCATCGTGGCCTGGATCTTCAGCCACTTCTCCGGTTCGGTTTCAAGATCGAGCGCGCGCTCCCAGGCTGCGGTGCCAAGCCGAGCCGAAGGGCTGGAGCCGAATGCATTCGGGCTCAGCATCGTCAATTTGTGGTCCGGCCCCATCTCCCAAAGCCAGTCGGACGCGGCCTCGGCGAAGTCGCGGAACCGTTCCTCGCTCTGGCGCAATGCGTTCTCGGCGCGCTTGCGCTCGGTGATGTCAATGATGCCGGCAAGGCCCCTGGTCTTGTCTTCGGTTGCATACCGCAGCGTGACCTGCGCATCGAAGAGGGTGCCATCGAGCCTGCGCACGCGTGTCTCGGTCGAGAACTTATCGTTGCGCTCAACGGTAGCTACGACCGCTTCTACATAATCATCGAGGCTTTCGTCCGGCCAGAACACCCCGACGCTCGTGAGCAATTCCTCCTTGTTTCCTCTCCCGAACAACGCGACCGCCTGGTCATTGACATCGACGATACGCGTCGCGCGCTTGATCTCACGGGCCAGATGTGGGTTTTCCTTGAGGTGGGCCCTGAAATCGTGGACTCCCGCATCTCTCAACGCGCGCAATATTTGCCTGCCGTCGGTGTAATCTAGTTCGAAGAACGACACCGCCATCGCTTGGAAAAGATTCTGATAGCGCGTCTCACTTTGCTTGAGCGCTCGTACGGCTTGCGTATTCTCCAGCGAAATCGCCGCCTGCGACGCCAGCACCTTCATCACCGTAACGCGATCAGGCGTAAAGGCGTGCGTTGTCAGGCTATTTTCAAGATAGAGAATGCCGATGAGCCTTCCTTGATTGATCAATGGCAGACACAAGATGGAACGGACGCGGCGCGCCATGATGTAGGGGTCGGCAGAAAACGGGTTCTGGGCCATTGCATCAGCGAGCACCACGGGATCTCGCGTACGTATTGAGTAGCGAATGAGTGAATCAGGCAATGCTACTGCATCGCACGCAGGATGCTGTCGCAGTTGCACGGTTACGTCGTCCCCGAGCACGACTGCCTCCGCGGAAGTTCGCAGCTCCTCACCTTGTACGGTAACCAAGAGGGCTCGCTCGGCGCCGGCCTGCTCGATGGCCGCTCGCATAAATCGGTCGATGAGCTTCTCCACGACGATCTCGCCGGAGAGTGCTTGGGAAACTTCGATGACCGCCGCGAGATCGAGATGTTCGACCGGGGCTTCGATCGTGCCCATTGCAGTAGCCGCACGCTCACCTTGCCTTAGCCACGGGTGGAGTTGTTCCAGCTGCCATACCTTTCCGTCAGCTCCCCATCGTGAATAGCGATCTCTTGCGTTCTCGAGATACAGACCCCCTACTTCGTCGAAGCCGCGCGCGGCGTAAAAACGAGCAGCCAGTTCGTAGGCGAGCGCTTCGTTGTGAATAAAGCCGTTTACCCTTGCCGAGGCGATTGCGCGCTCGTAGAGATCCATAGCTTCGAGCGGGTGTCCCTCGATACGGGCAATCTCGGCGCCGACCAGCGCCGCTCGGTCCTCGAAATTCTGCGGACAATTCGCGACCCTAGCCCGAAGGTATCGCTCGTGACCAGCAAGGGTATCTCGAACCGTGGCGTACGACTGCGAGCCCGAAGGCTCGTACGCCGCGGCGCGAGCCAGTGCGGCATAGAAGTGGTACTCCTCCTCTTCTAACATGAAGAGCGACAGCGACGGGGAGGTCGCGTACCATGTCGCAACCTTGTCGGCGGCGTCGATCGCAGACGTGAAATCGCCCGCGAAGAAGCGGGCCTGAAGCTTTCGGAGCCAGTAATAACATTCAAGGAAGGCTTTAACGGGCTGACCTGTCGCGCGCTCCTCGAAACCGCGCTCGGCGAACTGGCCATCGTCGAGGGAGCCGAACTTCGCGGTCCTTCCTCGCAACATGCGAACAAGCGCAAGCGGCGCAGAGACCCTGTCCAGAAACAAGCCGAAGGGACGCAAGAACTCCAAGGCATCGTCGGCCTCGATCTCGACCTGATCGAGCGGACGACCCGAGGCAAGAAGAATAGAAGTCACTGTTCGGGAAGCGAGTGCGGAAATTGTCGGGTCGCCGTGCCCTTTCGCCATCTCGAAGGCGCGACGGGCCGAATCGATCCCTTCGATGACCGGTCGTGTCCACGGGACTATGGTCGCGAAGCCGAAATACGTGCCGGCCCCGAAGTGAGTCCATCTGCGACGTTCGAGAAGATCGCACGCCATCTCCCCGAATCGATAGCCCTTCTCGTGGTCACCGTAGCGAGCGCTGGCTATTAGGGCCAGTGATTGATAGTTCCCCGGAGCTGTCTCGGTGTTGCCAAGTTGTAGGCTGAGACTGGCGGCCCTGCAGACGCCAAGTGCGGCCAGATTGGTGTCCGTGTACAGGGCTGGTATCATTAGGTCTGCAAGCAAGTCCATAGTCGCCCGCGCCTCTGGATCGTGCATCAACGGCATCTCAACGAGACTCTCGATCGCGCGATCACCGAGCAGCGACCAGATGCGCTCGTACTCGCCGCGCGCCACCACCTCGCTGGGATGCGCTGGCCAATCGATGCCCACGCGTCGCAAGCATTCGAGCGCCACCGCAATCGCGCGCTCGCCCTGCCCGAGCATCGTGTACAGGCCCAACCGCCGACGGGCCACAAAGCATTGCTGGACTGTGCCGATGGTGCGCGCCGCGAGCGCTGCCAACCTCTCCTCAGCGGCCTGCAAAGCACCCGTACACGCTTCACATTCGGCGGTGTGCAGTTCCAGCTCGAAGGCCAGTTCCTGCCGGCGGTCCCACGTGTTTTCCGGCAACAGCGCGGCTCCGGTGGCGAAATAGGTGAGCGCGGAGACATGGGCCGACGACCCTTTCGCACGCGTACCAGCCGCCAGGTTCAGCTCAGCAAGCTGCTCGCGTTCCTCCTGTGACGTGATCAACGGCACGGCGCGGTTGAACTGGTTGACGATTTCGAAGATCGCTTCGTTGCGCGTTTCTAGAGGCGTCTCTGCCACGAGCCGCCGGCCGATCCTCAAATGCGCCTCGGCGCGCGACGCTTCCGTATTCAGCGCGTAAGCCGCTTCCTGCACCTGGTCGTGAACGAACTTGTAGGAGCGCCCGATACGGACGATCAATTGCTGATCCAGGGCATCCACCAATTCGGCGTGCGCCTGATCTTCCCGCATTTCAAGAACTAGCGCGAGGATTGCGACGTCCGTCACACTGCCGAGGCAAGCGAGCTGTCGCAATGCGTTTTGCGTTCCGACCGGTAACCGCGTCAACCTTCCAGCCAGCAGTTCCACGACGTTGTCTGTGTATCGTTTGGCGTGGATACCTGCCATATCCCAGGACCACCGAGCCCGCACATAGTCGAAGATCAGCAGACCTTCTTCGGCGAGCACCCGAAGAAATTGAATCACGAAGAACGGATTGCCGCCCGTCTTCGTGTGCACCAACGCTGCGAGCGGCTCGACCTGCCCTGCGTCGCAGCGGAGCGTGTCCGCTACAAGATTTCCGATGTCAGTGGTCGTCAAGGGCGCCAGCTTGACGTCCTGCACCCTTCCGGTTGAGCGCATCGCCTCCAGCCTGCGCCTGAGGGGATGAGCTGACGTGACCTCGTTGTCGCGGAAGGCACCGATGAGGAGGAGATTGCGGAGTTCGGACCGGTCGAACAGGTCTTCCAAAAAGTCGAGTGTTGCCGCGTCGAGCCATTGCAAGTCATCGAGGAACAGCGCTAGGGGATGTTCCGCGCGAGCAAAGACCCCGATCAACTGCCGAAGCGTCATTTGGAAGCGCCGTTGGGCGTCCTGCGGTGGAACCTCAACGACCGGCGGGGGCTCGCCGATGAGAAGCTTCAGTTCGGGAACGAGCTCCACCATCAGCCCTGCATTTGATGCCAGGGCCTCCTGCAAGGCGCCGCGCCATGGCGCAAGCTCGGCGTCGTTCTTGCCGAGCAGCGGCCGCATTAGGCTGCGAAGCGCCTGCGCGAGCGTCGCGTAGGGAATATCGCGTTTGAGTTGATCGAATTTGCCGGAAGCGAACAGGCCGCGCCCCAGCATCGGCTGCAACTCATCGACAACCGACGATTTTCCAACACCGGAATAGCCGTAAATGAGTACCAGTTCCGGGGCGCCGCCATTCACGACGCGATCGAAGGCGGCGAGCAAGGTCTCAATCTCGCGTTGCCGCCCGTAGAGTTTCTCGGGAATCACGAGCCAGTCGGGCCTGTCGTGTTCACCGAGTGGAAAATCGTCAATCCGGCCTTGCGCCTCCCATTCGATCAAGCAGCTACCAAGGTCGTGTTCGAGGCCACGCGCTGTTTGATAGCGGTCTTCCGCCCTCTTCGCGAGCAGCTTCATGGTGATTGCCGATACCGCGCGGGGAATTTCCGTGAGCCGCTCGCTAGGTGCCACTGGTCGCCTGGCTAGATGGCAGTGCACCCACTCCATCGGCTCCGTGGCCGAGAATGGCAAAGCACCGGTCAGCATTTGGTAGAACGTGACGCCGAGCGCGTAGAGATCGCTTCGGGAATCGATTGACCTATTGATTCGCCCGGTCTGCTCCGGCGCCATGTAGGCTAACGTGCCGGCGATCATTTCGGGAGGATGAGGTGACTGGCGTTCGCGCGACAAACGTGAGGCGATGCCGAACCCGGTCAGACGCACCTCGCCGGTTGTCCCATTGAGCAGGATGTTGGCCGGCTTGATGTCCTTATGGATGATCCCACGCTCGTGAAGGCTTCCAAGAGCGATGGCAACATCGATGGCGATGTGCAGGAATTGTCCCATCTCCATCGGCGCGCCGAGCAGGCCTTCGATCGGCTCGCCGCCCTCATCGTCGAGCACCAGCATCGTCCGACCGGTGTCGCGAACGAGTTCCAGCGGTCGCGCCGCCCAGGCCGCGTCCAGCTCGTCCTTGAGCTCGTATTCGTGAGCAAAGCGATCGAGGCATTCACGGGATGGGTGGTGGTCGGCAGGAGCAACGAGCAGCACGGCGCGTCGCTTGCCTTCATCGTCCACTCGCCAGCCGCGGCGAAAGGTGCGTTCGCCATCCTGCCACAAGGCATGAGATTCGCCGTCCGAGTACGCAACGTTCGGCGAATGCAACACCATTTACGAGCCTCCAGCATTCAAGCTCCAAATTGAGCTCGACTAGCCAAGCCTGACGTGCGCCTTGAGCGCGGCCTCCTTTTGGCCGCCCCAAAACCGTACCCGATCGGCCAAGAAATGCCAGCCGGCTCGCTTCTATTCGCGTCAATTTGGCGCGATTCGCCGGGCTTCACTGGCGTCGGAAATCCATACGGGCCAACTAGAAGCCGATCGCGGGCAAGACATCCCACGATCGCAACTCAACCCGTAGCCGTGCGTCAATCGGCCGGTCAGGCCAGCAGTATTTCCGGAACGCACGAACCGAACAGCATCGAAAGGACAATACAACCATGGCAACCCAAACACTGACACCGCCGAAACAGAACCAGACCGTCGAAGACAAGATCCAGCAGCTACGGCAGCTTTACACCGACGCGCCGCAGTTCGCACAAACGGCCCTCGAGAACACGCTCAAGGACTTGGCCGCGACGGCGTCGCAGCCGCGATCGCGGATGGAAAGCGCCGGCCGGACCGGCGTGCGCCAGGGCACGGTCTCGGAGTTGACCGTGATCGCTCCCTTCGCGAGTGGCGGCGCCGCGCGACTGCGCGCCTTGCTGCAGTTGCGCAACGGCAACTTCGACGACACGGACCGGGTTGGTACCGTCCACGACATGCGTTTCGTGTTTCTGGACAACGACACCAAGCTGCTCTTCGCCACTGCCTACGACGGCGACTGGGACGTCTACATTGAGGACTTCGTGGCGAAGATTCCCAACGAGATGGACGTCCTCTTTTCGTGCTGGGAAGGCTGGCCGGGCATTCACAACCCGAAGGTGAAAGACTTTATCGCCGATCACCAAATCACGGCAGAGGGCTGGTACGTCGCCCATCCCGATCTGACGGTACGGGACGTCCAACGCGTGAAGCGCGTCGGCAAGGCCGCTGAGGAATTCCTCGACAAGATCGGTTGAGGCGAACCGCAACACCAAACCAAACACACGAAAAGGAGAACTGATATGGCTACGCAAACACTGAGCAAACCGCAACAGGACCAGACCGTCGACCAGAAGATTCAAACGCTCCGGCAGCTTTACGCCGACTCTCCGGTGGGGAAAGCCGCGCTGGAGAACTCGATCTCAACGCTGAGGGTGCAGTTAGCGGGGGGATTGCGATATGAGAGCGCCGGCCGGGTCGGCCTTCGTCAGGGTAAGGTCTCGGAGCTCACCCTGATCTTTAAGTTCGTGCCAGGCGGAGCGAAGCGACTTCGCGGCCTGCTGCAGGCGCTGCAAGCCAACTTCAGCGCGGAGAAGGTACCCACCGTCCACGATATGCGTTATGTGTTCCTGGACAATGACACCAAGCTGCTCTTCGCCACCGCCTACGATGGCGATTCGTGGGACGCCTATCTCGACGAGTTCGCAGCCAAGATTCCCGACGAGCTGGATCTGCTGTTCTCCGAACTCGAGGAGTTTCCCGGGTTTCGCGACCCCTCCGTGAAAGACTGGATCGCTAAGTACCAGATTCCCGCAGAGGCCTGGTACGTCGCCCATCCGGATCTGACGGTACGGGACGTCCACCGCGTGAAGCGCGTTGGCAAGGCCGCTGAAGAATTCCTCGACAAGATTGGATAGCCGACGCTCGGCGATTGCTCGGGGGCCGGTCCGGAATGGACCCGGCCCCCCAGATAAGGATGTTCACATGTTGTCCATCGAGAAACCTGTCGGCGACACGGTTTCGACGCCCTCGCCGGCGCTCGAAACGAGCGACATACAGGCAACCGTCCTGCGCCCGCGCCCCAAACCTTACTGCGGAGAATACGTCATTCTCCGCATCGGCGACCCAGAGCAAGGAAGGGAAATGCTGCGCCGCATCCTTCCCCACGTCGCGCCGGCTGACGAATGGTGGGTGCCATCCCTGCCCGGCTGGCTGGGGATTGCGTTCACCTTCGAGGGTATGAAGGCGCTGGGCGTACCGCAGGCGTCGTTAGACAGTTTTCCGATCGAATTCCGACAGGGCATGGCGGCGCGCGCCGAGACCCTGCATGATTTCGGTGTCAACGCGCCGGCCAACTGGGAGCATCCGTTCGGCACACCGGACGCGCACGTCGCCCTGGCGATATATGCCAAAAGCGATCAAGACCTGGAGAAGGTCCTGGATCTCGCGCGCAAGAGCCATCACGACCTCCAGCAAATTTCGGTCGTGTACCGTATGCAGTTCGGCGAACTGCCGGAAGGACGCAATCCGTTCGGCTTCAGGGACGGCCTGCACAATCCTCTCGTCGAAGGAAGCGGTCCAGCGCGAGCCGGCGCGGAAACATCGATCAAGGCCGGCGAGTTCGTCATGGGCTATGCCGACGAGCGGGGGGAAACCGCCGATGTCCCGATTCCCTTGGAGCTGCGCCGCAACGGCACGTTCGTCGCGATCCGCAAATTTCACACGGATGTTGCCGCGTTCCGTCGATACCTGCGGGCCCAGGCGTCGACGCCGGAGGAAGAGGAGCTGATTGCCGCAAAAATGGTGGGCCGATGGCGCAGCGGCGCGCCCCTGGTGCTGGCACCGGACCGCGACGATCCGGCGCTGGGCGCGGACGGAAATCGCAACAATGATTTCGGCTACACAGACGACATGAAGGGGTTGAAATGCCCGTTCAGCGCGCACATCCGTCGCGTCAATCCGCGCGATGCCCTGAAGGACGAGGTTGTCGCTGTCAATCTCCACCACTTCCTGCGCCGGGGCACCAACTACGGACAACCTTTGCCGGAGGGCGTGCTGGACGATGACGGCGCCGAGCGTGGCGGCGTCTTCCTGCTGATCGGCGCGCATCTGCATCGGCAGTTCGAGTTCATCCAGTCGCAGTGGGTGACCGACGGCAATTTTATCAGCCACGGAACCGAGCAGGATCCGATCATCGGCAACAACGATGGCGATGGCGTCTTCACGATTCCGAGAACTCCCGTTCGGCGGCGCCTACACGGATTGCCAAGCTTCGTTTCCGTCCGTGGCGGCGAATACTGCTTCATGCCGGGACTACGTGCGCTGCGATGGATCGCAAACTTGAGCCAGTGAAGGAGGCTAACGATGTCCGATCACGTTGACGGTCCGCGGTCGATCGGCGACCCTGCTGCCGACCTCACCGACCTCTTTGTGTTTACCAGTCCGGAGAATCCGGCGCGCACCGTCCTCGCCGCGAACGTCTTCCCCTCCGCCGGCGAGGACGCAATGTTCTCCAACATCATCACCTACTCGATCGCGGTGCGCCACGTGAGCGTTGCAGGTATTGGCAACAGCGCGAAGTTTCAACCCGCTGACGACGAGATCCGCTTCAGTTTCCGGTTCGACGTCCTGATACCGGATGCCGCAGGGAAAGCGATCCAGCGCGGCGTCTGCACGCTACCCGACGGTCGCGCGCTGTCTCTCACTGTGAACGATGAGACAGGGGCGTCGACACCGGAAGGTGATATCCGCGTGTTCGCCGGGCTGCGCTCCGACCCTTTCTACCTCGCCTGGGATATCGCCATACTCAAGACGCTTCCGAATCTGCTGCAACACACTAACGTGCTCAGCATTGTCGTCGAGTGCGATACGCGCCGCGTCCTCGATCTCGCGAAAGGCTCATTGTTCGGCGCTATCGCCGAGACCGTTCCTCCGCAACAGCGGGGCCTTCTTGGTCCTGCAATCGCCCGCATCGACTGGATCGGACGCCCCGAGCAGACAAACATGCGGCTCAACAACCCGGCGATGTCGGCAATCGACGATTTGCGCGACCTGTGGAATCAGCAGGCGCCCTTTGCGATCTCGAAGCAGTTGCAGCCACTTTTTCTTCAGCGACTGAAGGACAGCATCGCCACCTGGGACATGCTCGACGGCAACGCGGATTGGACACCGGAAGCGATTGCCGCCACCGCCAATGTCTTTCTCGATGATTTTCTATTGTTCGATGCGGCCAAGCCGATCACCGACCAAAGTCATCTCGAAATCGAGAAGAGCACGCTTTCCGGTCGCCCTTACCAGACGGGAGGAGGTCGCACGGTCGACGCGAATTCGATCGATATCCTGCTCACCTGGCTCGTCAATCGCGATCGCGAGTTCCTGCTGGGCGGTGCAACCGGGGCGACGAAGCCTGGCCTGAGCATTTTTCCATACTTCGCGACGCCCAACACGGAACTGCAGACCGTTGCTGAATCCGTTGAGCTCGCCGCGGCGCCCGCCGACGTATGGTCGCTGATCGGACAGTTCGGCGGCACGTGGCATCCCCTGACCGCAAGAGTCAACTTGACCGGCGCGGGCATCGGCCAGCTCCGCACCATCCAGACGCTCGATGGCCAGCAAACTATCGAACGGCTCGAGGCGATCGACGACGCCACGCGGTTGCTCCGCTATACGAACATCGCCGGGATGGCCGTCTCCCACTATACGGGCACACTTGAGGTGAAGCCGAAGGGCAGCGGCAGCATAGTCGATTGGCGCGCGCAATTCGTAGCCGCCAATGCCACCGACAGGGCCATGAAGGTCAAGGTGTCGACCTTGCTCAAGACCGGCCTCGAAAGCCTGAAGTCACGTTTCGGAGCTGCCAAATGACCGCGTTGGAGGAGCTTGACCATCTCGTTCCACCGGCAACCGACGGAGACATCGCCGCGATCAACCTGGAGAGTGCGCGCCGTGGTGCATGGGCACGTTTTGCGCAGGATCCGCGCCTGCCGGGCGTGGCCGAAGCAATTGTCGATACTGAGCGGCTGGCACTGCAAATTTTGGGCGATCCGGATGTGCTCGATCGTCTGGATGCGCTTGCCGTGCAATTCGTCCGTGCGGACGACTCGTCTCGCGCGCCCCTCGTTCAAGCCGAGGTCGCTTCGACAGCGCATCGCTTCGACGATGCTCGCGGCCACCTCGCGCGTGCCGCGCAGATGGGCGCCCCTCGCGGGGCGATCGAACGCCAGGCCCTGGCGATCGATCAGGCCTGTGGCGTGAAGCCTAATGCGGTACTCGCGGCCCGCCGCGGGTTCGCCACGGCGAGCAACCGGCTCGAAGACCTCGTACCTCTCGGCGCCGTGCTTGCCGATCTCGAGCGCTTCACCGAAGCCGACGCCGTCTATCGGCAGGCAATCTCCTCGTATGATGATGTTTCACCATACCCACTGGCGTGGACCTGCTTTCAGCTTGGCATGCTATGGGGGGAGCTCGCGCCCTTACCGGACCCGAAGTTAGCGGCGCTCTGGTATCGACGCGCGATAGCTTACTTGCCGGGCTACGTGAAGGCGCGCGTTCACTTAGCGGAGATCTACGCGAGCGAGGGCCGCGCCGGCGACGCAGAGGCTTTGCTCTTGCCAGCGCTTTCGAGCCGCGATCCGGAGGTCCGTTGGCGTCTTGCTGATGTGCTGATTGCGCAAGGCAGGCGCGAAGAGGCCGAAAGGCAGCTCGATGCCGCTCGCTATGGCTTCGATCAGCTTCTTGGCAAGCACCTACTCGCCTTCGCCGACCATGCCGCGGAGTTCTATGCCGGCAGCGGCAACAATTGCCGGCGAGCGCTCGAACTCGTGCGTATCAATGTAGCCAATCGTCCCACACGCCGTGCTGTCAAGCAGGCGCATGCCATCGCGGCGATGGCCGATGGAGCCGCATCCGCAAGCAGTCTTGACGACGCGTCCGGCGCGGCAATGCCGACCTAACAATTGGTCGCAAGCCATCCCTTGCGTTGGCGCGGGTCCGTGTCGCTTCGCATCGATTTGCTGGTCTTTTGAAGTCTTCACTCACGCAATAGACGCAGCTCGTGTCATCACTCATCCCGCGATGATGCGTCAGTCGCAGGCGAGTTGCACAACCGTGCACCACGACGTTACCGCATCACAATTTGCAGGAGGAAGCATTGATCAAGGTCAGCGTGATGTATTCATACAAACCGAATGTGCGGTTCGACCACGACTATTACCGCACGAAGCACCTGCCGCTCATCAAGAGCAGGATGGGCGCCACCTTGAAGTACTACGCCATCGACAAGGGGCTCGCGGACAGGAATGGGAAATCTCCGGGCGAATATGTCGCCATGTGCCATCTGCTGTGTGACTCGCTCGACGAGTACAAGTCGGCGTTTGCACCGCATGCCCAAGAGATCGACGGGGACATACGCAATTTCACCGACGTGACGCCGATCATCCAGATCAGCGAGGTGGTGGTCGAGAACTCCGCTGGGCGAGCGCCCTGAACGCTGGAAGGCCCTGGGAGGTCGTCGTGCTGAAGAAGCTGCTGATCGCGATCGTTGCACTCGGATGTCTCGGGCTTGCGGGATTTGGCGCGTTGGCGTGGCGGCCGGCCATTGCTCCGGTCGCGCGGCCGGCTGCGAGCAGCTTTGCACCGGAACTGATCGCCAGGGGCGAAGCCCTTGCAGGCGGAGGCTATTGCGCGGCGTGTCACACCGCAAAAGGCGGCGAGAAATTCGCCGGCGGCTATGCGATGGAAACGCCGTTCGGAGCAATCTATTCGACCAACATCACACCCGATCCGGAGACCGGCATCGGCAGCTGGTCGGAAGCGGCCTTCAGACGCGCCATGCATGAAGGCGTCTCGCGCGACGGCTCGCATCTCCTTCCAGTGTTCTCCTACGACCATTTCACAAAACTCACCGACGATGATGTGCATGCTCTCTACGCTTACTTCATGACCCGACCTTTGGTTCATGCCGCGCGGAAGGCGAACGGCATCCCGTTTCCGTTCAACATTCGCTACATGCAGGCCGGATGGAAATTGCTGTTCTTCAGGCCGGGCCGTTTCGAGCCGGATGCCCAGAAGAGCGCAGAGTGGAATCGCGGCGCCTACCTCGCGCTCGGCTTAAGCCACTGCGGCGCCTGCCATACACCGCGCAACCTGCTGGGAGCAGAGATATCCAGCAACGCTTACGGTGGCGCTGTGATCGACAACTGGGTCGCGCCGCCGTTAACGGCGGCCAATCCCGCACCGGCACCCTGGACACACGAAGAACTCTACAACTATCTGCGCACGGGCACGAGCAAACTGCATGGAACCGCCGCCGGACCGATGTTCCCCGTTGTACGGGGGCTCGGGGCGCTGCCGGACTCTGACATCCGCGCGCTCGCCACTTATTTCGCGGATCTCGACAAGGCGACGGATCGACTCCCATACGTCTCCGGCGCGGTGAGCCTTGCGATGTCCAGCGCATTGGTCAAGCAGGGCGCGCGGTTCGATCCCGACGCGCGGCTTTACACCGCGGCTTGCGCGTCCTGTCACTACAACGCATCCAACGCACCGCTCGCCGCGCGGCCCGATCTGGGGCTCAACAGCGCCGCGCATCTTTCCGACCCAAGCAATCTGATCCAGGTGATCCTGCAAGGCATCAGCTCCGAAGCGGGAACTCCAGGTGTCGTCATGCCTGCTTTCGCCGGCGCACTCAGCGATGCCGACATTGCCCGCATCGCCGCCTACCTGCGACGGACGCGCACGAGCTTGCCGCCTTGGCCGGATCTCGCGACGAAAATCGCAGAGATCCGTCGTCACAACAGCGCAGCCAATTAATCCATGGGAGATCGAACATGACCGCATTTCACATCAATGGCCGCGCGGTGACGATCGACGCCGAGGAGGACACGCCCTTGTTGTGGGTGATCCGCGACGACATCGGTCTCACCGGCACGAAGTTCGGCTGCGGAATTGGGATGTGCGGCGCCTGCACGGTCCATGTCGGCGGCCGGCCCACGCGCTCGTGCATCACGCCGCTTGCCAGCGTCGCCGGCGCCGAGGTCACCACCATTGAAGGCCTCGATCCCGAGAGCCGGCATCCAGTGCAAGAGGCGTGGGCCGACCTTCAGGTACCTCAATGCGGTTACTGCCAGTCGGGCCAAATCATGCAGGCGGCGTCGCTCATCAAAGACTTTCCGTCTCCGACCGATCAGGACATCGATGCGGTCATGGCCGGGAACCTGTGCCGGTGCATGACCTATGTCCGCATCCGCGACGCGGTCAAACAGGCCGCCGCTCAATCACGGAAGGTTGCCAGAGATGACTAAGCCAGACAATCAGAGCGCGCTTTCGCGACGCATGTTTTTGATCGGCCTGGCCGGCACGGCCGCCACCTTCGCTTTCGCGTCGCAAAAAGCGACGGCGCTCGAGTCCGCCCCGTTCGAGCCCACCATTTGGTACAGCATCGACCGCGATGGCATCGTGATCGTGAACATCACCCGCGCCGAAATGGGCCAGCATATCGGCACGGCCATCGCGCGCATCCTCGCCGACGAACTCGAGGTCGAATGGAGCAACGTGCGCATCTCGATGGTCGACGCCGATCCGAAGTGGGGCGTCATGGTTACGGGCGGCAGCAACTCGGTGTGGCTCGATTTCCCGGTCTACAGCCGCGCGGGCGCCGCGGGCCGCACTGCTCTTGTTGAAGCCGGCGCAAAGCTGCTTGGAGTGAGCCCACCGCAATGCGTAGCGCGCCAGGGCGTGGTGTTCGCCGCAAATCGATCCATCTCCTACGGCGAGATCATTAGCCGCGGCGAGCCGACGCGCAAATTCACGCCGGAAGAACTCGCGAAGTTGCCGATCAAGCCGGCCTCGAAGCGGGAGCTGATCGGGAAAAAGGCCGATGCGCTGGACATCCCGGCGAAGGTCAATGGCACGGCGCGTTACGGCATTGACGCTGCGGTCGCGGGCATGGTCTATGCCCGGCCGAAAATTCCACCGACGCGGTACGGTTCAGTGGTCCGCGCCGTCGACGACTCAGCGGCGAAGCGAATCAAGGGATATCTGACGAGCCTGGTGCTGGAGGATCCCTCCAACACGGTGCCCGGTTGGGTTGTCGTGTGCGCAACGTCCTATCCGGCGGCGATCCGCGCCGCCGACCTTGTCAAGGTCAACTGGACCGCCGGCGATGCTGGACATGTGTCGGAACAAGACATCCTCGACTACGGCGCAAAGCAGATCGCTGCGCCACAAGGGGGAGCGCTTGTGGTTGACGACCCTGGGGTCGATTCGGCCTTTCGCGCCGCCGCGTCCACGCTCGAGCGGACATACACAACCAGCAGCGTTCTTCATGCCCAGCTCGAACCGGTGAACGCTCTCGCCTTCGAGAAGGACGGCCGATTCGAGATCCACACCGGCAGTCAAGCGCAGAGCACGATACTGCCCGTACTCGCGCAGGCGCTCGACCTGCCACAGGAGCGCATTATCATGCGCACCTATCCGATGGGCGGAGCGTTCGGGCGAAGGCTCAATACCGATTATGCGGTCCCCGCTGCGCTTGCCGCCAAGATACTTGGCAAGCCCGTAAAGCTGGTGCTGACACGTCCGGACGACATGCGCTTCGATTCGTTTCGATCGCCGTCGATCCAGAAATTGCGGCTGGCATTCGATACACAGGGCAAAGTGGCGGCGATGGAGCATCATGCGTCAGCCGGCTGGCCGACCGGCGTCTACATGGCGCCAGCCAACATGCCGAAGACAGCTGACGGAACCCCCTACGATCCATTTGCCATCGACGGCGCCAACCATTGGTATAGCGTAGGCGCGCAACGCGTCCGCGCGCTGTCGAATGATCTCGCCAACAGCGCGTTTCGTCCCGGCTATCTGCGAGCGGTGAGCCCTGGATGGACCAACTGGGCGATCGAGAGCTTCATGGATGAGGCGGCGCGGATGGCTGGCGTCGACGCTGTCGCGTTCCGCATCGGATTATTGGACGGCGCCGGCCGCAATGCCGGGACGGCGCCCAGCGCAACAGGCGGAGCGAAGCGTCAGGCAGCGGTACTCAGGCGGGCGGCTGAAAAGGCCGGATGGGGCGCTGCCATGCCCGTCGGCACCGGGCTTGGCGTCTCCACCACGTTTGGTCAGGCACGTGCGATGCCGACATGGACCGCCTGCGTCGCGCGCGTTCGTGTCGATCGCAGCAACGGCGCTGTTTCGGTCGAGAAGCTCACCATCGTCGTCGATGCGGGCACACTCATTCATCCAGACGGTGCGCTCGCGCAGGTCGAAGGCAGCGCTCTGTGGGGCCTGAGCATGGCGCTTCATGAGGGAACCGAATTCCACAAAGGCCAAGTGAAGGACACGAATTTCCACAGCTACACGCCGCTGCGAATTGGTGACGTGCCGGAGCTCGACATCGAATTCATCGAGAGCACCGAGGCTCCGGTCGGCCTCGGCGAGCCGGGCACGACGGTCGTGGCGCCCGCCATCGGCAATGCCATTTTTGCCGCCGCTGGGATTCGCTTGCGCGATCTTCCAATTCGGCCAGCTGCCGTGCTCGCGGCACTCGCGTCGAAAAAGTGAGTGACGTTGCCAGCCTCATATTGAGGAAGCTCATGACATGAATGCCGCCTACCTTCCTGCGATCGCGGCGTTGGCAGGGTCAGCGATTGGCGGCCTAACGTCGTTCGCATCAGCTTGGCTCACCCAGTACCATCAGGACCGTGCCAATCGGCTATCGGGGGAAAAGGCCAGGCGGCAAGAGTTATACAAGCAATTCATCGACGAGGCATCGAAGCTCTACGCCGACGCGTTGGTCCACGACAAGGCGGAAATCTCCGCACTGGTCAGCGTCTACGCTCTCGTCAGCCGGATGCGTGTCGTATCGAGTCCTGCTGTGATCGAGAAAGCCGAGGCCGTCATCCTTTTGATCCTCGATACCTATTCCATACCCAACAAGACCTTTTCGGATTTACGCGATCTGATGAGCAGCCACGCCGACAATCCACTGCGGGCGTTCGGCGAGGAATGCCGAGTCGAGTTGCATGCCCTGAACGACCGCTGAACGTGTGCTCAACGGAGTCGATTGGCGGCCTTTGAAGAATTTGCCGGGATTTGACAGCGTTTACTGATGGCTCTGACCTGCACGGGCTATCTTCAAAGAAGCCTGCATTAGCTTTGCAGACGGTTTTGAGGGCCCCTTTTGGTTCTCTCTCTACATTATCGAAACACAAGAGGTTCAGCGATGCACTTCGATCCAGTCCTGTTATCACGCATCCAGTTCGCCTGGGTCATCGCCTGGCACATCCTGATGCCTGCGTTCACCGTCGGCGCTGCGTCCTTCATCGCGGTCGTCGAAGGCATGAGCCTCGCGACGGGACGCCGCGTCTATGTCCGCATCTCGACATTCTGGACCAAGATCTTCGCCATCGCATTCGGCATGGGTGTCGTCACGGGTCTAATCATGCCATTCCAGTTAGGCACCAACTGGAGCCGCTACGCGTCCGCAGCCGGTAACGTCCTCTCGCCGCTATTTGCATATGAGGGTCTTACGGCTTTCTTCCTGGAAGCCGGCTTCCTTGGTGTCTTGCTATTCGGTCGCAAGCTGGTGCCGCCATGGGCGCACTTCTTCGCCGCCCTGATGGTAGCAGTTGGAACGCTATTTTCTACGTTCTGGATCTTGTCAGCCAACAGCTGGATGCAGACGCCGGCCGGCTACGAGATCGTCAATGGCCAGTTCATTCCGAAAGACTGGATCGAGGTGATTTTCAATCCGTCCTTTCCCTATCGACTGGCGCACACGACGGTCGCATTTTTTACGACGACCGGCTTCGTGGTTCTCGGTGTTGGCGCTTACCTGTTGCGGCGCAATCGATCTCCGCAAGAAGCGCGCGTGATGATGTCGATGGCCCTATGGCTGCTGACGTTTTTGGTGCCTCTGCAGATGGTGATTGGCGACATGCACGGCCTCAACACCCGCAAATATCAGCCTGCAAAACTGGCAGCCATTGAGTCGCGTTGGGATACCGCCAAGGGTGTGCCGCTAACGGTTTTTGCGATCCCGGATGACAAGGCCGAGCAAAACAAGTTTGCTATCGAAATTCCCTGGCTTGGCAGCTTGATCCTCACGCACAGTCTCCAAGGAGAAGTGAAGGGTCTGAAGGACTTTCCCGCCGATCAGCGTCCGCCGGTCGCAATCCCCTTCTTTGCCTTCCGCGCAATGGTCGGATGCGCGGGGCTGATGCTGGCACTCGTGCTTTTGGGCGGGTGGTTGCGATGGCGTGGCCAGCTCTACAACACGCGGCTCTACCTACTGGCGTGTCAGTGTGCGACTCCCATTGGCTTTATCGCAGTCGTCGCCGGATGGTTCGTGACCGAAGTCGGCCGGCAGCCCTGGACGGTCTACGGACTGTTGCGCACGGCAGCCTCGGTTACGCCGTCTCTGACAAGCCAAGACGTTACACTCTCGCTTCTGGCCTACATGGCTGCCTATCTGCTGATCTATCCCTCGGGCCTTATCCTTCTGTTTCGGCTCGTTCGCAAAGGTCCACTCGAGATCAGCGAATCGGTTGCGACAATCGAAGCTGGCAGATCCGCTGCGCCCATTCTCGCCTCTGCAATCAACGTCGTGGAGAAGTGAAATGACCCAAGTGCTCGATTTGGTTCCGATCTGGACGGTGATCCTGGCACTGGCAGTGTTCTTCTACGTGCTGCTTGATGGCTTCGATCTCGGGGTCGGCATGCTCTACGGGTTTGCACCGGACGCGCGCTCGCGTAATACCATCATGAACTCGATTGCCCCGATTTGGGATGGCAACGAAACCTGGCTGGTACTTGGCAGCCTTGGCCTACTCGCGGCCTTCCCGACCGCCTTCGCCGTGATCATTCCGGCGGTGTATTTCCCTATCATGGTCATGCTGCTTGGGCTGGTGTTCCGGGGCGTTGCCTTCGAATTCCGATTTCGCGACGCTGAAAATAAGTCGTTCTGGGATCATGCGTTCTGTCTCGGATCGGCCATAGCTACGTTCGCGCAAGGCGTCGTGCTTGGCGCATTCGTTCAGGGCTTCCCGGTCCGCGATGGCCAGTTCGCGGGAACGTCCTTTGCGTTCCTCACGCCCTTCTCCGTTCTGACCGGTATCGCATTGATGTTCGGCTACGGCCTTCTTGGGGCCGGCTGGCTCATTCTGAAAACCGATGGTGAGATTCAGACCGCGGCACGTCGCCTGGGCCGCATCTGCCTCATCGGCGTCGTCGCCGCTATCGCGGTCGTGAGCATCTGGACACCGATCATGAGCTCCGCAGTGGCAGCGCGCTGGTTTGCCTGGCCCAACTTCGCGCTGTTCGTGCCCGTACCCGTGCTGTCCGGCGCGATTGCACTGTGGACTTGGCGCTCGCTCGGCAGCAAGGCCGACGCGACGCCCTTCTTTGGTGCCGTTGTACTCTTCGTTCTGACCTACATCGGTATGGCCATTAGCCTGTATCCGATGATCGTGCCTTACCAGCTGACACTGTGGGAGGCCGCCTCGTCACCGCGCACCCAGTCGTTCCTCCTGGTCGGAACATTATTCCTGCTCCCTGTTATCCTGACCTATTCCAGCTGGTCGTATTGGGTGTTCCGCGGCAAGGTCCGTTCAGAAGCGGGATATGAGTGATCGTGTTTAGCGGCGGGGACTGCAAGGCCCCGGCTCTCAGTCTGGAAAGGCAATACTTCGATTAATTCGCGTGTTCAGTTAGACGATCGGGTCCAGCAGTCAAGGAAGGAGCACGTAGTGTCATTCACCGCCGACGTGAAGCAGCAAAGGCGATCCTCGCAAGATGTCGAGAGAGATCGGCTGACGGCACTCGCGGAGCGGCAAGTGTTGACCCGAGCGACGCCTTGCGTCGGCTATTGGGCCGCGTGCTACATCAACCGCGATGGGGGCTGGAGCGTCGCATGCGACGCGCTTGGCCGCATCATCCGGTGTGAGACCGAGAAGCTGGCGCTCTCGGTCGCGCGCTATCGCCGCCGTCGTCTCCAGCCCTTGCGACGGCAAAATCCTAGCCTAGCGCGTAATAAAAAGCGCTACGGCGCTGGTGGTGCCAGTCCCACTCATTTATCCGAGGAAATTCGAGGGCTTCCGTCTTTGCTCCCCGCTTCCGGATTGGCCTACTCGGTCTTCGTTCCAAACACAGCGTCGTGAAAATCTAGGAAGTAGACCCCCGGCATGATGCACAAAATAACCAAAAGCCTGATTCCCTGATGTCCCGGGCCACTCCCCTATTGGACATGCGCGACGCCCTCTCCTCCTATGGTGCAGGCAAGGTCAAATATTGGTTGGCCACCTCTTGTAAAGGCCCGTTTCAAAAATCGGATGCTCAAACGGTGTCCCGCGCCAATTCATTGATATGGTGGGCGCACCAGGGGCTCGAACCTGGGACCCGCTGATTGAGAGTCAGTTGGCCCGACCCAAGACGCCGCGTCGTTGATCGAATAAGTCGCAGGTGGAACCACGCGGATGCGCGCCGAAGAAGTGGCGCTTTCGGCGACCAACCCGCGCTTAAGAAAACTTGCTCACGTCGGCTGTCGCAAGATTTTTCTTGATCTCCGGTGCACACACTGCGCACACCGCCTTCTAACCGCTTGAAACAATGGAACTCTCGCTCCAATCCATCATCGGCGCAATCCTGAAACTCTCGCGGAAGCAATTCTCGCAAAAGCCAGTGACGCAGAACCATCTGTTCGGGTTCGCAACGACGGCTGGTCTCTCCCTGGGGCCGGCCGTCCCTCTTTTTGTCGGCTGCAGATTTTCGACAGGAAGCGATCGCCGGTCGCGACGCTGCATGATCAGCTCGCGCGCTGGATCGCAGCAAATCGTAGGTTGGCGTACAAAATCGTACGATTGGCAGCGGGAGAGCGCTACCAACCCACACCGCAGGAGCTTTTCGTTCTCAGTCGGATCAGCGGTGCTGCGCCCGACAACTGAGACTAGTCGTCAGGTACTCGCCCGTCTTCCCTGCCCTCGAGATTTTGGTGCGCACGTACGCCCGGAGGCAGCTCCATCCCTCTTCAAAAGGCTCGCTCACATTGGCTGTCGCAAGATTATTCTTGATCTCTCGGTGCACACATCGCGCACACGTCGCCTTCTAACGCATTGAAAAACTTGAATTCTCGCTCCAATCCATCACTGGACCAAAAATGCGCCGCCCCCGATCGGGGCGTCGCGGCTCTCCGGCCTCCGCTCGAAGAAGATCTGGTTTGCCGCTTTCGTTCAACGAGGAACCCAACATGCCTCTCAAGCTCAAGCACGCGCTACCGCGCTTGGTCGTTTTTTCTCAGCCGCTGGGTCCGCGCAAACGCGCGCGCGCGACCTCGTCCCCTTGGGGGTGGAGGGCGCCCACTGTGCCCGTTGATGGTTTGGGGAGCGCGCTTAAAACGCCTTGCAAAACAATGATCGAATAATTCCCCAAACTTCGGGGCAACGATCTGATTTTGCTTACTTCTGCCCCTTCGCTAGGGAGCGCCATCAAGACGGCTGCCTGTCATTGCTCGCCCTGGAAGCTGTTGCGCACCTTCGCGCAGGCAATCCCGACCGTGTAGACGTGGATGTCCTCAATCAGGCAATGGTCCGGATTGAGCGCCAGCAATCCGATCGCCTTGTCCTCGTCGAGCTCCCATGGTGCGCGGACGATGATGCAGGGATATGCGGCTGCGAGCCTGGCATAGCTCGAGGGGCGAAAATTGTCCTTCAGGATGTGCGTGTAGGTGTTGTGGTCCAACAGCGGAACCGCGAAGACGCCAGCATAGGCCTGCGAAAACCGTTCCCTCATGGCCTGGTCGCCCCAGAGCTGGAGGGTCATGTCCCAGCCATGGTTCTTGTCGTTCTCCGGCGCGCGCACGAACATGCCGGAGACGTTGGCGCAGGCGGGACCGGCATCGACGACGGCCTTCGACAGCCTGGCCCCGATTGCATTCGAGGCAGACTGCGCCAGTGCGGCACGCCGCGCATCGACCAGCGTTTTCGCGCTCACGACGGCGCACAGGCTGCCTGCAACCAGCGCCAGCGTGGTTGCGGGAATGGAAGGCGCAAGACGTCGTATCTGGATCACGACAAGGACGAGGACGCCGCCGGCAATGACCCACGGCGCCATCATGTAATGAAGCGCGAAATGCTTCGACGTCGCCACGAGGTGGGCCGCGAAAATCGATGCGGCCGCGCCGAGCGTCAGGTTGACCGGATCGCGCCAGCTGCGGTTGCTGATGCACCAGACCAGCGCCGCGCCGGCGGCTGCGACGTAGATCGCCAGCACGAACGGCTCGGCTGCAACGATCTCGCCCATGTTGGACCAGAACGAGCCGAAGTCGATGAACCCGGACTCGCCCTCGCCGTAATGCCCCTTGTGCGTGGCGATACTCACAAGCCATCCAAAGCCGCGCGTGATCGTGCCCGGATTGAAGATCAGATTGAAGGCGGCGAAGGCACCCACGCCGACCGCCAGCGCGGCGACAAAAGCCTGCCTGTTCCTGAGCAGACACACCGCAAACAGAGCCTGCGGCAAATAGAGGTATTTCGTCGAGAACCCGAGCGCGAAGATCAATCCGGAGACGACGCCCAGGCGCGTCGTCGGCGGCTCCTCGCCGAGCGCGGCCTTGATCACGATCGCCATGCCGAACAGGCCGATCGAGGCCATCAGGCTTTCCGGCGCCAGCACCGTCTGAAAGTGAAACGCATCGGGATGAACGAATGCGCCGGCCTGAAACAGCATCGCGGCGATGGCACTGCGCGTGGCCCGGCCGACGATGATCCCGCCGACAGCCAGCGCGCCGGTCAGCACCAGCGCCTCGCAGGTCCGCGCCGCGATCGTGATCGTATCATAATGCCGCAGCCCGAACGCGACGATATCCGCCGGCCGGGCAAACGCGGCCCAGCCCCGGATGATCAGCTCGACAAGGAGCGTCGTCGTCGTTCCCGGATGGTCGAATTTCAGCGACCCATATCCGGCCGCAGCGACCAGTCCGTTCATCGTGTAGGCCGATTCAGGATCGACCTGGAGGCCCCAGACGGCCTGGTGGGCCGAATAGAGCAAAGTCGCCGCCAGATACAGTGAAGGGACGAGAAGGATCAGGAGGCTTCTCACCCTCCCGCTCAGGCGTGCGTCAGGAAAGCAGGAATCGTCTGATCTCATCGTCGTCGAACCGTGGCCGCAACGCCAGAGCAAGGCGCTCGCACCTAGATCGCCTTGATCTTGAGGAAGGCGAAAGCCACCATCTTCAGCAGCATCCAGCCGTGGCGGAAGCGGGAGATCTGCGTCTCGCCATAGGTGCGCGCAGCGTAGCGGATCGGAAGATCCACCGATTTCAGATTGAGCTTCGACGCCCCGAAGATCAGATCGAAATCGCCGAACGGATCGAAATCGCCGAAATAGGCCTTGCCGGCCTTCAGGCGCTGATAGTCACTGCGCCGCAGCACCTTGGTGCCGCACAGCGTGTCGGTGTAGCGCTGATTGAGCAGCCAGGAGAACAGATAGGAGAAGATCTTGTTGGCGATCAGGTTCAGGAAGCGCATGGCGCCGTCGTCCATGGGATAGACGAGACGCGATCCGTTGACGAACTCGCCCTTGCCCGACGAGAGCGCCTCGGCGAATTTCGGAATCTGCTCCGGCGGCATGGTCAGGTCGGCATCCAGGATGATCAGGACATCGCCGCGCGCCGCGTCGAACGCCGTGAACACGGCGTCCGCCTTGCCCTTGCCGGGCTGGCGCATCACCTTGATGTCCTTTTGGGGATGCGCCTGCCTGACCCGCTCCATCTCCTCGAAGGTGCCGTCCCTGCTATGGCCTTCGATGAAGATGATCTCGATGTCGTTGCAGAAGTCGGGAATTCTCAGCACGGCCTGCTCGATATTACCGCGCTCGTTGCGGGCCGGAACGACAACCGTGGCCGAGGAAAACTCTTCGCTCGCCCTGCGGCTGGAACGTGCGACCAGATAGTGCCGGAGCGACAGCTGACGGATTCCGGGCAGCACGCTGACGAAGCGATTGAGAAAACGCCCGAGCCCGAACATCCGGACCGGTGAAAGTACGCGCTGCTCCGATTTCACGGGATCGAAATCCGCAAGCTCGGCAAGGCTGCGAAGGTCGGACGGCGACAGCACGTTCTGATCCGGTTGCGGCATCCGCAGGCCCACGAGCTCGGCCAGCTTCAGCACCGGATACCAGAGATGCGAGAAATAGCCGATCACCACCCGCGTATCCCGCGTGCACAGCGGATGAAGCTGGGCAATGAACTTCTGGCAATCCTCCAGCGAGCCGATCGTATCGAGCACGAGGATGAAATCGAACGGGCCTTGCAGCGCGCCAAGCGTTGCGGGGTCTTCGGCATCGCCCTCGACGAACGCGAGATCGGGGTGGCGTTGCCGCGCGATCGCGATTTGCCTGCTGCAAAAATCGATCCCGACGCCATGGGACGGGGCGAGGCTTGCGAGCGTATCGCCGACGCCGCATCCGATATCGAGGACGCGGCTCCCGGGCGGGATCAAAAACCGGAGATAGCGTTCATCCTCGTGGTGGAAAAAACCGTTCTTCTCGCGCCAGGCCACGCGATCGGCAGCGGCCCGGTCGACGTGATCGAGGATGCCTGCCTTCCGCGGGGACAGGCAACCCGAATTGGCAATCAGGTCCATGACCCGGTACGGGCTCTGCCTTGCCCGCTCGCATGAAAACGTACCGAGATATCAAACGCGACGGCGTGAGGCGCCGCAGACACAAAAACACACATAAAAACAGTCCCCCCAGACCGCAGACTACTCAAGCGCAAGTGACGGGCGAGATCAACAAAAACATCCCTTGGCGAGGGACCAAGCACCGACGTTCAGATTTGGAATGGCGATTTCCTGCATGAACCTGACAGCCCCTCACCTTCGACCAATGTCCGAAGGAAACCGCGACGCGCGTGAAGGACCAAGTCCATGGCCATCGAGCACAGCAAATCGGACGGCCAGCTCGGCATCTCCTCGGCCGCAACGGCACCCCCACCCTGGATACGCCGTACGACGCCGTATGCGCCGGACCGGCGCGCCAGGATGCTGGAGCATATGGCGCGCGCCAGATCCCAGCCGCAGTCCCAGGCCGCGACGTCGCCGTCAGAGCCGGCGGACAAGAGCGTCATGGAATATGTGGTCGACTTCGCCTTCCGCATGATCCTGTTCGGCCTCATCGGCCTCGTCTTCCAGTCACGCTTCCCGCTGTGCCTCGGGCTGTTTTTCTTCTTCACCGACGGCGAATTCATTGAATGGGTGCTGCGGAAAAGCGGTATCCGGTTCGAACCCGACGCAATCGGCCCCGACATCGTCAGATGCTTCGTCTCCTGGTTCGGATGGGGCACCCTGCTCGCGTCCTGGAAATCCTCCGCGCCTCAATGGCTGATGTCGTGGATGCCGCCGGGCACGTCCTGGTCGTTCATCGCCGTCAGCTCTCTCCTGCTCGCCATTGTCGACGCCGTCGCGGCGACGATCATGCGGCGCGCATTGCCCTGGTTCGGGCTCAAGATCGGGCGGGACAGCCTGGCATGGACACCGATCCAGTTCCTCGTTTTCGTGGGCCTCCTCGCTCCCCTGATCCTTTTCGATTATTCGACGTCCACGATCACGCGCTGGCTCGCAGGTCTTTGAACCGAAGCACTGTCAGGTCTCCGCGCTGACTCTTAATGACGCGGTTGTGAATTGCACAGGTGACAATCGGGACTTTTTGCCGCTCACTCCGGCTTACTACCGGCCCCCGCGTTTACCGGAAATTTACCCCTGCTCATGAGCGCCGGTATCATTTGCTTAGAATTTGATTGCTACCGTGGAATTACGGAAATCATCCGAAACCACGATTGGCGCCCATGTCCGTCGCAGAATTCCTCAGGCAACGTGCAGTGGAAGTCACTGTGAACGGCAGCTACTCGCTGCCGCGCTGGTACGATTGCGAGGGCAAGCTCCGGACCTTCGCCTGCCGCACCAAGCGCGTCTCGCCCTTCCGCATGATCGTGGACGTGCCGGTCGTCGGCAAGGTCGGCGAACGCGTGACCTCCTATTTCCAGGATTTCGGCGAATTCCAGTGCACGATCAGCGCGACGTTGAAGTCAGGCTTCCTGATGGAACTCGACATGACCCGGGCGCGGCGCGCCTGGATGTCGGAAAAGCTGACTTGGCTCGAGAAAAAGCAGAGAGACGCCAGCATCCAGGAGCTGCGGCGCGACGCCCGTTTCGTGCCGCAGGCCTCGCATACCTTCCTGACGCTCGCCGACGGCAGCATCCATCCCTGCTTCATTATCGATGTGTCTACGGCAGGTGTCGCGATCTCCTGCGAATACGACCCGCCGGTCGGAACGCCGCTTGCGGTCGGCGCCTGCGTCGGACGCGTCATCCGGAAGTTCGACAACGGCTTTGCGGTGAAATTCGCCGAAAAGCAGCAGCGGGATGACCTCGTCCGGCTGATCGTCCGCTCGCCGTTGCAGCAGTCGGCCTGATCAGGCCGCCCTGCCTCCGCACCCCGCCCTATCTCGGCCCCATTGCGGGATCAGCGTTTGAAGTCTGTGCCTCGTGCCGGACGTCATTTGCAGACTTGCGATCGGGGGACCGAATGGCAGTCGACAAGATCAGGGTTGATAAGATCACTTGGGACCGAGTTGGCCGGGTCACCGAGCCCGGACGCTACATGTACACGTTCGGCTGGCTCACCATCACCGCCGGCGATCTCGCGATCTGGCAACAATATCCGCAGGCCGCATTCACGTTGCTCGGACAGTACGCCGAGCCCCATGAGGCCGTAGGCAAGGAATTCCATCTCGGCGCCTTCGACGTCGCGCCCGACGGACGGCCGCCCTTCACCACCCATTGAGCGCACTCGCCGATTCGAGTCGAGGCAACGCGTGTTTTCCGTAAGGACCGATTGCGCAGGGCGCAGAACCGCGCGGGAACGCATGGCACGGGCGTTGCTTAGTCAACCGCATGACCCATCTCGCTCCTGTCGACCAAGCCTTCCTGCTGCTGGTGATCGTCTTCTGCCTGGGCTCGTGCCTGATCCGCGCCTTCTGGGAGCTGGAACAGGCCCGCGCCCGGCGCCGCGCCCCTTGGCCTGGCCGGCAGACAACGAAGCGTGACTAGGCCGGTCTCGCAGCCCGCGGATTGTCATTGTACCGTCTCTTGCGGCCACTGGACTTGGCCGCAAGAGACGTGCATCGTGAATCGAAGAAACCTTCTTATTCCTTTGATCTAGCTCATCAATCGCGACCTGATATGGGGCACGCGATTGCCTGCCATTGATATCGAACAGGTCCTGTCATGCGATTGACTGCATTCATAGTTCTGGCCTCCGCCATGAACGGGGGCGCGTTGGCCCAACCTCTGGACTGCCGGACGATCGCCGAGCCCGCGGCGCGGCTCGCCTGTTATGATAAGGCCAACCCGCCGCTTGCCGCGGCGACGTCACCGAAGTCGGCCCCCGCGCCGAAGTCGCAGGCCGATTCCGATAAGGACACGAATCCGCTGGGTGCCGAGGATGCCCTGGTGACGGCGCGGATGAACGGAATCTGTCGCGGGTGTTAAGCGAGCCGACGGCCGACGCATGACACATGGTCGCATTGGCGGAAGTGGATAAGCAGGCCCAGGGAACCTATTTTCGACGCCGATGTACCTGATTGAAGCGTTACCCACTGTGATCGGAACGGCCGCAATCGCGCCGGCGCTGCTGATGCTGTGGCTCGTCATTGCGGCCGAGGAGCGTCCTGGCCCCCCGGCCCAGGTCTGGACCGCGTTCCTGCTCGGCGCGGCCAGCATTTCGCTTCTGGGCCTTGCCCGCGCGCCCTTCGCCAAGATGGTTGCGGCACCCGACAATCCCTGGGCGGCGCTTGCCATGCATTCGATCTTCGGGGTCGCGCTGCCCGAGGAAGCCGTGAAGGTGATCGCCATCGTCCTGGTCTCCTCGACCAAGCGGCGGACCTTCGCCAATCCGATGGACACCGTGGTCTATGGTGCCGCGGTCGGCCTCGGCTTCGCGGCTTACGAAAACCTCGCTTATCTGGTCCAGCATGCCGAGATGTGGCGCTCGCTGGCCGCCTTGCGCAGCGTGCTCACCGTGCCATTCCACGGTGCGCTCGGCATCATCGCCGGCGCTTATCTCACAATCGCGCGCGCGGGCACGGCGCTGGGTGCGAACCGCCATCATCGCGACTGGTCCCGCCTGTCCAGCCGCCTGCTGATGCTGGCCGGCCCGCTGGCGCTGCATTCGGCGTTCGACTTCCCGCTGCTTACGCTTCAGCGTATGCCCGATCTCGATCCGACCATTCGGATGTGGCTGGGAGCCGCGAGCCTTCTAATCGGCTTCAGCTCGATTGCCTTCGCGATGCGTCTGGTGCGGCGTGTCGCGCGCCATCATGCACCGCGGACCGATATCGCACGGGAACGGCTCAGCCAGCTGCGCCGGATGTGGGCGCTGTGGCTCGCAGGCGGCGGCGTCGGCTTCCTCGGCCTCGCCTTCGTGCTGACCTCGATCCATCATTGGCTGATCAATCCCGAGCGCAATCTGACGCTGGCGCTGATCCCGATCGGCCTCACCTCGATCCTGCTCGGCATCGCGCTTCTGATCGTCACGACCGCGATCTACGTTCTCGGCCGCAACCGGATCCGCACCAGCGGCGAAGGTTTTTCGTCAGCGCACGGCGGCGGTTGAGCCGCGGGATAGCAACCGCGGCTTGTGCGTATTAGATTAAGCCGCATCAATCTCCGCGACGTGAGAGGCCATCATGACATCGCCCGAAGACTTTTCACGGCTGCAATCCGTCATGGGCCAGGCGGTGAAGGCGCACTGGAAGGCATTTCTGTTCGAAGGCATCCTGCTCGCCGTTCTCGGCATTGCCGCGCTGATCCTGCCGCCGCTGGCGAGCCTTGCGATCGCGATCTTCCTCGGCTGGATGTTCCTGATCAGCGGCATCGGCGGATTGATCGTGACCTATTGGGCGCGCGCCACGCCAGGCTTCTGGTGGTCGCTGATCTCGGCGGCGCTGGCCGTGCTTGCCGGGATGCTGCTGCTGGCGCGGCCAATGCAAGCCGTGCTGACGCTGACCATCGTGCTCGGCGCCTATTTCCTCGCCGAGGGCGTCACCACCATCATGTACGCGCTGGAGCACCGCCGCGAGCTGAGCGGCCGCTGGTCGTGGCTCCTGATCTCCGGCCTTGTCGATATCGCCATCGCGTTCATGGTGATCACGGGGCTGCCGAGCTCGGCCGAGTGGGCCATCGGCGTCCTTGTCGGCATCAACCTCTTGTTCGGCGGCGCCACCTTGATTGGCATGGCGCTGGCGGCACGCAACAGCAACACCTGAGGGGTCTCGTCGCCTGCCAAGCCCGATGGGGGGGGTGACAACGCACCAAGGGCGCGCTATATGGCCCCGATGATCACCGTCGCCACCAGCTATTTTTGGTACTTTAGCTACGACAGCTCGCTGGCGGCAGGAGGATCGCGCTCAATCTGAATATTGAAGCAAACGTCCGAACAGCCGCCAGACCTGGCGGCTTTTTTATTGGCCGGCAGGTTCTGAAACAAACAGGAGCCCGCCGTGCTGAGCACGACCGACGATCTTCGAATCCGCGAACTGAAAGAGCTGAGCACGCCGGAAGAGGTGATGCGGGAAGTCCCGCGCACGCTCACGGCAACCCGTGTGGTCATGGCATCGCGCAACGCCATCCATGCCATCCTCAACGGCCAGGACGACCGCCTGCTGGTCGTGGTCGGCCCCTGCTCGGTGCATGATCCCAAGGCCGCGCTTGACTATGCCGAGCGTCTTGCCGCCTTGCGCGAGGACCTCGCCGACCAGCTTGAGATCGTGATGCGGGTCTATTTCGAGAAACCGCGCACCACGGTGGGCTGGAAGGGCCTGATCAACGATCCCGATCTCGACGGCAGCTTCGACATCAACAAGGGCCTGCGCCTGGCGCGCAACGTGCTCTCCGCCGTGAGCAATCTCGGCTTGCCCGCCGGCGCCGAATTCCTCGACATGACAACGCCGCAATATATCGCCGACCTGGTGTCGTGGGCTGCAATCGGCGCACGCACGACCGAAAGCCAGATCCATCGCGAGCTGGCTTCGGGACTATCGTGCCCGGTCGGCTTCAAGAACGGTACCGACGGCAATGTTCGCATCGCGGCGGACGCCGTGAAGTCGGCCTCGCATCCGCACCATTTCATGGCGGTGACCAAGCGCGGCCGCTCGGCGATCGCGTCCACCGCGGGCAACGACGATTGCCACATCATCCTGCGCGGCGGCAGCAAGCCGAATTACGACGCCGCGAGCGTCGCGGCGGCCTGCAACGAGCTGGCAAAGTCCGGCGTCGCGCCGCTGGTGATGGTCGATGCGAGCCACGCCAATTCGAGCAAGAAGCCGGAAAACCAGCCGCTGGTCACGGCCGACATTGCCGGCCAGATCTCCGGCGGCGAGAACCGCATCATGGGCGTGATGATCGAGAGCAATCTCGTTGCCGGTCGCCAGGACGTGGTGCCGGGCAAGCCGTTGACGTACGGTCAGAGCATCACCGACGGATGCATTGATTGGGCGACCACGGCGACCGTGCTCGAGCAGCTTGCCGATGCGGTCGAAATCCGCCGCAACACCGCGCGCGCCGGACTGCACGAGCGCTCCGCGTAAGCCAGCCAAAGGCGGGCCGGGCGATGCTGTTCGCGCCCTGCCCGCTACCTCGCAGTGGCGCCTAGCAGCCGCGGCAGATGCTCTTGATCTTCTTGTCGAGCAGAGCGTCTTCCTTGTTCACGGGATTGTTCGGATCGTTCAAATTCTTCTCGTTCGGCACGTCGCCGGCGCGCGGCTGGCGATGACCGACCGGCGCCTGCGGCACCGAGCCGGAGGCGCCGCCGCCCGATGTCGATCCCTTGGTTCCGGTCTGCGCGACCGCAGCACCGCCGAGCAAGACCACGAGCGACACGGCCACGATGATCTTCTTCATGTCGTTCCTCCACTCCTCAAGCCGGCGTCTCTTCTGGCCCCACTTCACGTCTCGGGCGGATAGAGATGAACGTCGCCGCAATAATCCACGATACGATAGCGCGTTTCCAATTCCGCATCACCCGCATCCGGTGCGGTATTTTGCGCCGCCAACACATAATTCGGTCCCACCGGCGACTTGCCGGCGCCGCCGGGAATATCGATGACATAGTCAGGCTGACACAATCCTGACACCCGCCCCCGCAGCTCCCGCATCAAGGCCTGGCCGTCCGCCAAGGTCGTGCGCAGATGCGCCGTGCCTGGCGCTAGATCGCCGTGGTGCAGGTAATAAGGCTTGATCCGGCATTCGACGAAAGCTCGCATCAAATCCGACAAAGCGGTGATGTTGTCATTGACGCCGCGCAAAAGCACGGACTGGCTGACCATGGGAATCCCGGCATCGACGAGCCGCGCGCAGGCCGCGCGCGCCGGTCCCGTCAGCTCGCGCGCATGGTTGGCGTGCAGCGCCACCCAGGTGGTTGCGCCCTCGGCCCTCAGCGCGGCGACCATCTCGTCGGTGATGCGCGCAGGGTCCGCTACGGGCACGCGGGTGTGAAGCCGGATGATCTTGACGTGATCAATGCCAGCGAGATCAGCCATGATCTCGCTCATGCGTCGCGGCGACAGCATCAGCGGATCGCCGCCGGTCAGGATCACCTCCCAGATTTCGCTGTGCGAACGGATGTAATCGATCGCCGCGCGATAGCCGCTGTCGGACAGCGCGTTCTCCTTGCCGGGGCCGACCATCTCGCGGCGAAAGCAGAACCGGCAATAGACCGCACAGACGTGAACGAGCTTGAACAGCACGCGATCGGGATAGCGATGCACGATTCCGGGGACCGGCGAATACGGATGATCGCCGATCGGATCGGCGCTCTCGCCCGGCTGCATCTCGAGCTCCGCAGCTGTGGGAACGAACTGGCGCCCGATCGGATCATCGGGATCGGCGGCGTCGATCAGCTCGACCAGCGCCGGCGTGATCGCAACCGCATAGCGGGCGGCGACGCGCTCGAGCGCGGGCAGCGAAGCGGCCGGCGCAAGGCCCTCGGCAACGAGCTCGGCCGGTTCGCGCAATGTGCGTGCAAGGTTGGTCTTCGTCATGTCTCAGTTCATGGTTCACCCGCAGGCGGCGTCCACACCACCTGGTCAATCCGTGTTGCGCCGCTCGCCAGCATCACCAGCCGGTCGAAGCCGAGCGCGACGCCGCTCGCCTCCGGCATTTGAGCGACCGCGGCAAGAAAATCGTCGTCCAGCGGGTAGGCTTCGCCGTAACGGCGCTGCTTTTCCGCCATCGAGTCCGTGAAGCGGCGGCGCTGCTCCTCGGCGTCGGTCAATTCGCCAAAGCCGTTGGCGAGCTCGACGCCGCAGGCATAGACCTCGAAGCGCTCCGCGACCCTGGGGTCGTCCGCCTTCACCCGCGCCAGCGCCGCCTCTGGAGATGGGTACTCGAACAGGATGGTCAAACGCCCCTGACCGAGATGCGGCTCGACATGCTCGACCAGGACCTTGCTGAAGATGTCCGACCAGGTGTCGTCCCCGGCCACACGAACCTTGCCGGCGGCTGCTTCGGCGAGCGCGGCACGATTACCCTCGCCGCCCGCGATTGTCGACAGCAGATCGATGCCGGCGAACCGGTCGAAGGCGCCTGCGACCGTCAGGAGCTCGGGCTCGGCAAAGGGATCGGCAGTGAGGCCGCGGAAGGTGAACGTGCTGATGCCGGTCGCCCGGGCCGCGCTGGCGACGACGACGATGGTGTCGGCCATGATGGCGTCATAGGGCGCACTGGCGCGGTACCATTCCAGCATGGTGAATTCGGGCAGATGCAGGTCGCCACGCTCGCGGTCGCGGAACACCCGGGCAAACTCGAAGATTCGCGTCTCGCCGGCCGCCAAAAGCTTCTTGCAGGCGAATTCGGGGGAGGTCCGTAAGTAGCGGCTGGCCCGGCTGCCGTCGGGCCGCGTGATCTCGGTCCGCGGGGCGTGCAAATGGGTCTCATTGCCCGGCGACACCTGAAGGACGGAGGTTTCGACCTCGACGAAGCCCTGCTCGGCGAAAAAGCCCCGTAAAGCCCCGGTAATGGCCCCCCTGGCCTGGAGGAAAGGCCGCCGGTCGAGGTGCCGTCCCGGCGACCAGAACGGCGAAATCGGCTTGTCCCCAGCCATCAGCCAAACGCCCCGCGGGTCAGCAAAAAGCTGGCATCCAACGGCAAAATCAGTATGTTGCGGCCCGAAACGGGCGCCGAGGTCCGATTTGCGGCCCCCAGTCCCCCATCATTTTGACCACGTCCTGGCCTGAGCCGGGCCAAGCAAGCAGGAAATACAGCTTTGAGAGTCATCGCCAGTTCTATTCGCAAGGGCAACGTGATCGAGCAAGACGGCAAGCTCTATGTCGTCGTGAGCGCCGAGAACATCCATCCCGGCAAGGGCACCCCGGTCAGCCAGATCGAGATGCGCCGAATCTCGGACGGGGTAAAGATCTCCGAGCGCTACAAGACCACTGACCAGGTCGAAAAGGCCACGATCGAAGAGCGCAACTTCACGTTCCTGTATGAAGATGGCGACGGCTTTCACTTCATGAACCCCGAGACCTATGATCAGGTCCAGGTCTCCAAGGACGTCGTCGGCGACGCGGCCGCGTATCTTCAACCGGACATGACTGTCAAACTGTCGACCCACGACGTCAACGTGGTCTCGCTCGCGCTGCCGCAGCGCGTGACGCTGGAAGTGGTCGAGACCGAGCCGGTGACCAAGGGTCAGACCGCCTCTTCCTCCTACAAGCCGGCAGTGCTCTCCAACGGCATCCGCACCACGGTGCCGCCGCACATCTCGGTCGGCACCCGCATCGTGGTGATGACCGAGGACGGCTCTTACTCCGAGCGCGCCAAGGACTAAGCGAGGGATCAGGGACAGGTGCCGCCGGGGGGCGAGACAGTGGCCAGGAAGAGTTTCCGCTTCGTCTCGCTTCTTCTGGCGTCGCTGTCGCTCCCCTTCGCAACGCCGCTGGCCGCCGACGAATTCCGCAGCCCCTCACTCACAGCCCTGCGCATCGATTGGCGCGCAGCGCTCGACCAGCTTCGCACCGAGATCAATAGCCGCCCGCAGGTCGCCGGCGATTTCATCTTCGTGCCGCGCCGCTCGGTGCCGCGCTACGATGCGCGCGCCACGCCGGCGCTGGTACAGCTCAACGCAGTTTCCTCGCAATTCTTCACCGGCATTGCCCGAAGCGCGGTGCCCGTGCTGCTGCCATTCGACGCCGCGGCCTATCTCGACGCGCAGCGGAGCGGCGCACCGTCCAGCCTGTCACTGTCGCGCTACCAGGCCGATTTCAATCCGGTCGACATGTTCGATGCCGGTCCCGCCGGCTACAGCGCGAGCTTTTCGCTTGAGCCCGGCGCCGGCGACGGCATGCCGTCACGTACCTTCGCAAGGCCGGTCGAGGTGCAGATCACAGGCTCGGCGCTGGTCTACGACATCGCCGATCCCGCCGGCGGCAAGGGCGAGCCGGTCAAGCCGCTCGCAGCCATCTATCCGGATCTGCGCAAATTCATTCGCGAAGGCTACGTGCGCTACGCCTTCTCCCGTTTCGGCGTCGCCTATGTCGTCTCCATCCAGTGCCTGGACAGCGTCGCAAAGCCGCGCCGGCTTGCCTGCAAGGAGGCCTATCCTGTCGCCGAGCGCTTCCTGAAGGCGCTACGCATCGCCGGCGGCCATCGCATGCGGCCGTTGATGGAGATCGCCTCCGACGTGATTGATCGTCCCGCCGCACGCTCGGCGGATTTCAGCTACCGGCCGAGCGGTGACATCATCCCGAACACCGGGTACCGCAAGCAGGGCGGCCATCCCGACGTGATGGCCTATGCGCAGATCCGCTTTCCGCTGGAAAAGGTGCCCGCCTTCGTGCGCTCGCAATCCTACGCCAAGCGCGACAATGAACGTCCGACCGCTTATCCCTGGCGCGATAATTTCTGCGAGTCCCGCAGCTTTGAAGTCTGGCAATGCAGCGGCGGCTACGGCCACCAGGGTGAGGACATCCGCGCCGCCGACTGCCCGCCGCCGGGCGAGGCGCGCGAACCCTGCGACCCCAAGCAGCGCAGCGTCGTTGCCGTGCGCGACGCCATAGTGATCCGTGGCTCCAAGGACCAGGCCGCGACGCTCGAGGTCAACAGCCGCACCGAGCACATCCGCTTCCGCTACATGCATATGAACCCGCAAGCCATGAACGCCGACGGTTTGCTCAACGGCCGCCTCGTCGCCGAGGGCGAGAAGATTGGCATGGTCTCCAACTATCTCGACCATCCCGCCGGCACATCCATGCACCTGCATTTCGACGTCCAGGTGTTCACCCGCGACGGGTGGATCTGGGTCAGCCCCTACACCACGCTGGTCTCGGCCTATGAACGCCTGATCCGGGCCCGCGGCCGCGAGACCGGCCCCGAGGTCGCGGGCGCCGCGCAGCCGGTCGCCCACGCGCTGCCTGAGGATGTGGTCAAGCCCGACCTCCGCGAGGGATCGAGCAGCGAGGAGAACTGAGGCTGCTCAGGCCTCACCTGGCGATGCACGTCGATGACAATCCCATGACGGGCTCCCCGCCGCGCGAGGCCCGATCGGGTCGCTCCAGACTTTCCCTACGACCTATCCCTCTCTGGCCCCAGAATTGCTTGGCTCTCGGCAGGCAAACAGGATGAAGGGAAGCATATGCGTTGTCTCACCACGGTAGCCGTTCTGGCCGTTGCGTTCGCCGTGCCGGCTCATGCGGATGAATTGACCGGGACGTTGAAGAAGATCAAGGAGACCGGTGCGATCACGCTCGGGGTGCGCGACAGTTCAGTGCCCTTCAGCTATATCGACGAGAAGCAGAAGACCGTCGGCTACGCCATCGACATCTGCATGAAGATCGTCGAGGAGATCAAGGCCGAGCTCAAGATGGACAAGCTCGAGGTCAATGAGAACCTCGTCACCTCGTCCAACCGCATTCCGCTGATGGCCAACGGCACGGTCGATCTCGAATGCGGCTCGACGACCAACAACGCCGAACGCCAGAAGCAGGTGTGGTTCACCAACACCCATTTCCTCACGGCCAGCCGCTTTGTATCCAAGAAGGCGCTGAAACTTGATCAGGTCGACGACCTCAAGGGCAAGGCCGTCGTCTCGGTCTCGGGCACGACCAACATCACCCAGCTCAACAAGGCCAATGCTGCTCACTCGCTCGGCATCAACGTGATGAATGCCAAGGACGTCCCAGAGGCGTTCCTGATGGTCGAGACCGACCGGGCTGTGGCATTCGTCATGGACGACATCCAGCTTGCCTCGATGATCGCCTCCTCCAAGGATCCGTCGCTCTACGCGATCAGCACTGGCGCATTTTCCGATCCGGAGCCCTATGGCATCATGCTGCGCAAGGACGACGCGCCATTCAAGGCTGTGGTCGATCGGGCGACCGCAAAGCTCTACAAGAGCCCGGAGATCGAGAAGATCTACAACAAATGGTTCATGGAGCCAGTGCCGCCGCGCGGGCTGAACTTCCGCGTGCCGATGCCGGCCGCGCTGAAGAAGTCGTTCGAGCATCCGTCGGACAATCCTGATCCTGCGTCTTACGGGGGCTGAGGACAGCCCGTAGCCCCGGACCAGCAACGCGACATCCGGGATTCCAACGACAACCGTCCCCGGGTGTTCGTTCGCTCACCCGGGCGCGTACTCGAACTGGAGGAAACGCCTGGTGACGGGACTGGACGGCAGGGCCGAAGCCACTATCCGCCGCTGGCTCGCCGACGTTGCGATCGATCTCCAGGACGAGGCCTAGTCGCCTCCTCCGTCGCCGCCATCGCCCCCGTCGCCATCCCCGAAGTCGCCGAAAAAGCCGAAGTCGCCGTCACCCTGGATGCCGCGGCCGAAGTTCTCCGCGATGATCATCATGATCACGACCAGCAGTCCTGCACCGAACGGCCAGGGATTGGCGCTGATAATGTGGAACAGCTCTCGCATGCGCGTAGTCTGCGCTTGGAGGAACGAACCGACCGTAAAGCCGTCGCATCAAATTCAGGATTGTTGCTGTGCAAGCGACGCGCTAGTCGCCCTTCAATACTTTCTTAACCTCGCCGGCAGGCCAGCTCTCCCCCGCTGCAATCACCCGCACGCGGGTTCGGTCTGCGGCGTTGACCAGCACGTGCGAACTCACCCGGTCGCCGCTCGGCTCCAGGTGCAAATCCGTCTCGGGTTTCCAGCTCAGTGTCGCCGCGAGATCGCCTGGAAAAATCTGCCAGTGCGATCCGTCGTCCAGCTCGACGATATGGCTTTCCGCATGTGCGCGTATCTTCATTCCACCCCAAAGTCTTCGAAGCAAGCGGGCCCCGGCGGTTCGGCCGGGGCCCTGTGCCGTCAGTCGTTGTCGTGATGGATCACGGTCTTGCTGCGATTGCCGTATTCATCTTCCTTCTTGATCACCGTGGTGCGGTCGGCGGGCGCACGCTCCTTGATCACCGTGGTACGATCACGATCGCGATCGCGGTCGCGATATTCGTGGGACTCGCCGACCGTCACGCCGGCGCCGACCGGACCGACGTGAACACCAACCTCGTCCGCGAACGCAGGGGCCGCGATGGCCGTGACCATGGCGGCGGCAAACAGAACTTTCCGCATGTTGTCCTCCTCAATTGTGTGCGGAGGGAATGCGGGAGTGCGACACTTAGTTCCTGGGAACGCAGGGGTGATGGACTGTTCCCCTGTTCCAGGAACCGACTCACAGGGGCCGCGTTTCCCGCTACAATGCGTCGATGAAACCAGCTGATTCCTCGGCCCGTTACACCCGCCGCGCCCTGCTCCGGTCGGCGCTTGGCGCAGCGACCCTGCTGGCATATCCAGCGCGCGTTCTCGCCTCGCCTCCGGGCTTCGACGAATGGCGTGAGGGTTTTCGCGCACGCGCCATGGCCAAGGGCATTTCGGCGGCGACCTGGCAGCGCGCGATGGCGCGGGTCGAGCCGGACATGAGCGTATTCAAGGAAATCCGCAACCAGCCGGAATTCCACGAGCAGGTCTGGCAATACATCAACCGCCGGGTCTCCGACTGGCGCATCATCAACGGCAAGATCGCGCTGAAGAACAACGAGGCGCTGTTCGCGCGCATCGAGCGCGATTTCGGCGTCGAGCGCGGCACGCTGCTGGCGCTGTGGGGCGTGGAGTCCGCTTACGGCGATCCCCTGGTGCAGCAGAACCACATGACGCCAGTGTTTCCCTCGCTCGCCGCGCTCGCCTGGAACGAGCCGCGCCGCAAGGCCTATTGGGAAGCCGAGCTGATCAATGCGCTGCGCATCGTCGACAAGGGCTGGAGCACGCCCGAGCAGATGCAGGGATCCTGGGCCGGCGCGATGGGACATTCGCAATGGATGCCGGAGGTCTGGCTCAATGTCGGCATCGACTATGACGGCGACGGCAAGGTCTCGCCGTTCGGCAAGCCCGACGACGCGCTGGGGTCGACCGCAAAATATCTCGTCAATCGCGGCAAATGGCATCGCGGCGAGCATTGGGGCTATGAGGTGCGCAGCCCCGGCGAGATGAGCGGGAGCCGCAGCTACGCCGCCTGGCAATCGGCCGGCGTCACCCGCGCCGACGGCCAGCCGTTTCCGCAACCGAACGCATCCGCGCAGATGTGGACGCCGGTTGCAGGCGGACCAACATTTCTCCTGGGACCGAATTTCTACGCGGTGAAGAGCTACAATCCCTCGATGAATTATGCGCTGGCGATCTGCCATCTCGGCGATCGCTGCCTTGGTGCGCCGCCCTTCATCCAGCCGTTCCCGGGCTCCGAGCGCGCGCTGACACTCGCCGAGGTGCAGGAGATGCAGACGCGTCTGACCAAGGCCGGTTTCGACACCGGCGGCACCGACGGCCGCGTCGGCAACGACACGATGAAGGCGATCAAGGATTTTCAGCAGCGCGCCGGGATCACGCCTGCGGACGGCTATGGCGGCCTGAAGGTGCTGGCAAAGCTGCGGCAGAGGTCGTAGCTCGGGCCGCCCTTCTGCAAAAATTGAAAAACAACCCCATGCACAGTAGAAACGCGACGGCTGGCCGGCACGAGCCCCGCTCCGTCAAACCATTGCCGCGTCGAGCAAATCAGAAGCAAACAGGCAAGCACCGCAGCGTCTGCGGCGCGGGGTGGTCGTCGCGGCCAGACGTGCCGTCAGCCGGGCGCGCTTCAAGGCCTGCACGAATTTCGAATTTTACGAATAGCATTTGATTCGTCGGGCAAAACAGTGGCACTATGGCATGCTGGCTATCCGAAAGCGGCGACAGCCAATCGCGGCGCGCGGAAGCCCTGCTGATATCCAACCTCCGGGCAAGTGCGGTAGGCAACTGCACTGTCACGGGAATTGCCGTGTCTCACTTCAGGGGCGCAGTCCAGTGCATTTAACTGCTGCAACACGTCATCCCCTCTGCATCAATCCGCTAAACCGGCCTTCGCTCTCCGAGCTACGGCGGACAAGTCGCTCCATCCGGGCTACGCGGCCCTCGCTAATGCCTGTACTGCGGCTCTTCGGCATCGAGCTGGCGGCGGATCGCGGCGAGATGGAGTCGGGCGGATTCGGAATCGCCTTCGCGCATCTGCCTGTAGGTTTCGGCCGCGATGGCCGGATCGACCGGCAGGACTTTTCGTCCCGTCGACATCGCCAGCACCTGCACCTCGGCGGCACGCTCGAGGTAATAGAGATCGTCCCAGGCTTCCGCAATCGTCGGCGCCAGCACCATCACGCCGTGATGCTTCATGAAGACGATGTCGGCATCGCCGACGGCCGACGCAATGCGGGCGCCTTCGCGATTGTCCAGCGCAAGGCCGTTGTAGTCGCGGTCGACCACGGTGCGGCCGTAGAATTTCAGCGCGGTCTGGCCGGCCCAGATCAGGGGCTCGCCCTCGGTCATCGACAGCGCTGTGGCGTACGGCATATGGGTGTGGAAGGCGACCTTGGCGCGCGGCAGGCGCTTGTGCATCTCGGCATGGATGTAGAACGCGGTCGCCTCGGGCACGCCCTCGCCGTCGAGCACGTTGCCGTGGAAGTCGCAGATCAGCAGCTTCGAGGCGGTCAATTCGCGGAAGGCGTAGCCATAGGGGTTGACGAGGAAGAGATCGTCATGGCCCGGCACCACGGCGGAGAAATGGTTGCAGATGCCCTCCTCAAAGCCATTGCGCGCGGCCATGCGGAAGCAGGCGGCGAGATCCTCGCGCGCGGTGCGGATCGCGTCGGTGGCGAGGTCCGGCCGGTTCGAGCGGAACGGCGTCGGCGATGAAGACTGAAGGCTGTGCGCCATGGCGACGGAGACCTCTTTCGGGCAGGAGACATCGGCGTTCTACAGGGCCGACGCCGCTGCGTCAGCCCCTGCTGCCGCCACCCTGCCCTGCGCGTCTCACGCCCGCCGCGGCACCCCGCCTGCGTTCATGCCGCCGTCGATGACGAGCTCGCTGCCGGTGACGTAACGCGAGGCATCTGACGCCAGATACAGCACGCCGGAGGCAATCTCCGAGGCCTGGCCGGCGCGGGCGAGCGGGGTCGCGACCCTGGCGCGCTCCTCCGGATCGATCGGCGCGTTGCCCTGATTGCCGGTCGCGCCCGTCGGAATCTTGCCCCAAATCGGCGTATCGATGATGCCGGGATGGACGGAGTTGACGCGGATGCCGTCGCCGGCCGCCGCACATTCCATCGCGATCGATTTCGCAAACAGCCGCACGCCGCCCTTGGTCGCCGAATAGGCCGAGAGCCCAGGCGCGCCGCGCAGGCCCGCCAGCGAGGACATCATGACGATCGAGCCGCCGCCGGTCTTGCGCATCAGCGGCAGACAATGCTTGACCGAGAGAAACACGCCGTCGAGATTGATCGCGTTCTGCTTGCGCCAGTCGCCGAGCGTCATGTCGGTGATCGAGGGCACGGCAATGCCGATGCCGGCATTCGAGACCATGATATCGAGCCGGCCGTAGCGCTTCGCAACGTCGGCCACGACCTCGATCCAGCGCTCCTCGCTGGTGACGTCCTGCTCCAGGAAGATCGCGTTGCCGCCGGCTTTCGTGACTCGCTTGGCGAGCTCGGGTCCGCGCAGCTCGTCGATGTCCGAGATGACGACGGTCGCGCCTTCGCGCGCGAACAGCTCGACGATCGCTTCCCCAATGCCCGACGCGCCGCCCGTCACCAGCGCGACCTTGCCCTCAACCTGCCCTGTCATGTTTACTCCCTTTCTTTTTGTTGTTTGACGTTTGTTGTTCGAAGCCGTCTATTTTTGCGCATGATCTTGTCGGAAAACCGCTTCGCACTTTTCCGGATCATGCGTCACCTAATCACGGATGGCCCCTGGTCCGGTAGCGCCACGTCGATGACGCGAAACTGCACGCGCTCGGCGCCTTGATAGCGATCGACCGACAGCGAACCCGCAACATGCAATTGCTGGCCGCGGTTGGCGACAAGCACGTTGCCGAGCTTTTGGCCGACCGAACGGAATGCGATGGCGTTGACGATCGCGCCGTCGCCAGACTTGAAGCGTAGCCTTAAGTGCGCCTGCCCGACCTCGTCGGCAAAGATGAGCTGATGCGCCGGCAGCGCCAGCACGGCTTCGGGATTGCCGCTGCCGAAGGGGCCGGCGCGGTTGAGCGTGGTCGCGAGCTCAGGCGTCACGGCGCGCGCGGAGACCGCGCCGTCGATATAGAGCTCGTTGACATGGCGCGCCTCGGCGACGTCACGCGCCAGCGCGTTTTCGAGATAGGCGCGGAATTCCGCGAGCTTTTCCTTCCGCAGCGTCACGCCCGCGGCCATGGCGTGGCCGCCGCCTTTCAGCAAAATGCCATCAGTGACCGCCTGCCGCACCGCCTTGCCGAGATCGACGCCGGCGATCGAGCGGCCCGAGCCGGTGCCGATGCCGCCGGGCTCGAGCGCGATGGCAAAGGCCGGCCGCGAGAACTTCTCCTTGAGGCGGGAGGCGACGAGGCCGACCACGCCGGGATGCCAGCCTTCGGAGGCCGTGACGATGACGCCGAGCTTGTCCTCGAGCCCGATCGAGGCCAGCGCCTCGGCTTCAGCCTGCGCTTCGGCGGCCTGCTCGATGACGCGACGCTCGCTGTTGAGGCGGTCGAGCTCGGCGGCGATCCGCGCGGCCTCGACGCTGTCGCCTTCGAGCAGCAGCCGCACGCCGAGATCGGCGCGGCCGATGCGGCCGCCGGCATTGACGCGCGGCCCGAGCATGAAGCCGAGATGCCAGGCCTCCGGCGGGCCGTTGAGCCGCGCCACGTCCATCAGCGCGGTGTGGCCGACATGGTCGCGCCGCCGCATCGCGATCAGCCCCTTGGCAACGAAGGCGCGGTTCAGCCCGATCAACGGCGCGACGTCGGCGACAGTGCCGAGCGCGACATGATGCAGCATGCCGAGCAGATCGGGCTCGGGCATTTCGTTCGTCCAGAAGCCGCGCTGGCGCAGCTCGCGATTGACCGCGACCAGCGTCACCAGCACGAGACCGACGGCGGCGAGATGGCCGAGGCCGGAGAGATCGTCGAGCCGGTTCGGATTGACCAGCGCATCGACTTCCGGAAGCACTTCGCCGGCCTGGTGATGGTCGATCACGACCACGGACATGCCAAGCCGTTTGGCCTCGGCGAGCGGCTCGATGCTGGTGGTGCCGCAATCGACGGTGACGAGCAGGGTGGCGCCCTTGGCGGCCAGAGCCCGGACCGCTTCGGTGTTGGGGCCATAGCCCTCAAAGATCCGGTCGGGAATGTGGATCAGCGGGTCGAGCCCGCAATGGCGCAGATGCCAGGCGAGCAGTGCCGCCGAGGTCGCGCCGTCGACGTCATAGTCGCCGAAAATCGCGACCTGCTCGCCCGTCACGGCGGCATCCGCGATCCGCTTCGATGCCGCCTCCATCTCCGTCACGGTGAAGGGGTCGGGCAGCAATTTTCGGATGGTGGGATCGAGAAAGTCGGGAACCGCGTCGATGTCGATGCCGCGACCGGCCAGCACACGCGCCAGCAGTTCCGGCAATTGGTGGCGCTGCACGATGGCAAGCGCCTTGGCCGCCCCGCGCCCGTCAAGCCGGTCGCGCCAGAGCTTGTCAGTCAGCGAACGCGCGACCCCCAGGAAGGCCTGGGGCGCTTCGACGGGTAACGCGGTGGCGGGCGGCGTCATGATGCGAGGCTGGCTGCTGGGAACACGAGGACCCGTACGATCACGGACACCCGTCACTTGTCTCGAAGGATTGGCCGGCAATCCCGCGGGATTTGCAACGGCCGGACCGCACAAAGCGGTGGATGGCTGCCTAACCGGCGGGAGTGACTATCATTTGGGCATTCCTCCGAACAGCAAATTAAGCAGGCGTTAGGTTGAATCCTAGAAAAAGACTCGTATTCGATCTGTCAGCGATTGTTCCGGGTTCACTACAGATCAGGCCTCATTGCCAAGGGAAGTCCCCGATGTCTGCTGCGCTGGGTCTGAAAGCCAAGCCGATTGCCGCCGAACCCGCCGATGATGATTCCGACATCTCCGCGCTGATCAATCGCCTCACCGCCGAGGTCAACCAGATCGCGGTCGACAAGACCAAGTCGATCCAGCAGATCACCAATCAGATGAAGATGCTGGCGCTGAACGCGCTGATCGAGAGCTCGCGCGCCGGCGCGCAAGGCGCGGGCTTCGCCGTGGTGGCGCAGGAGGTGCGCGGCGTCGGCCAGCAGGTCGAGACCATCGCCCGCGAGCTGGAGACGCAACTGACGAAACGCACCGGCGATCTGGTCGCCTCGATCGATCGCATGAGCCAGCGCTCGCGCGGCGAGCGGATGATGGATCTGTCGCTCAACGCCATCGAGCTGATCGACCGCAACCTCTATGAGCGCACCTGCGACGTACGCTGGTGGGCAACAGACTCCGCCGTGGTCGATTGCGCCGCCTCTCCTGCTCCGGCGGCGGTGACCTACGCCTCGCAGCGCCTTGGCGTCATCCTCGGCGCCTACACCGTCTATCTCGACCTCTGGCTCTGCGATCTCGACGGCAACGTCATCGCCAACGGCCGCGCCGACCGCTTCCGCGCCGTCGGCCAGAACGTCGCCCACACCAAATGGTTCCGCGAGGCACGGACCTTGCGCTCCGGCGACGACTATGTCGCCGGCGACATCGAGAGCCAGCCCCTGCTCGGCAACGCGCAGGTCGCGACCTACTGCGCCAGCGTGCGCGCCGGCGGCCAGGCCAACGGTGCGCCGATCGGCGTGCTCGCCATCCATTTCGACTGGGAGCCGCAGGCCCGTGCCATCGTGCAGGGCGTGCGCGTCGGCGACAGCGACAAGGCCCGCGTGCTGCTGGTCGACTCCAATTTCCGGGTCATCGCCGCCTCCGACGGCCAGGGCATTTTGAGCGAGCGCGTGCCGCTCTCCCACAACGGCCAGCGCTCCGGCTTCTATCAGGACCGCTCGGGCGGAGTCACTGCGTTCCACGCCACGCCCGGCTACGAGACCTATCGCGGCCTCGGCTGGTACGGCGTGATCGTCTGCGGGGCGTAAGCCGGGCTAGCGCCTCCCCGAACAAAAGTCGAGAAAAAACCCCATGCTCAGCAGCGGGGGGATTGAAGGCACGAGCTTTTTTCGTCCGGCCTGATCATTTGACTCGGTCGGGCAAAACACTGGCAATCTGCCATCATCGCGCAGGCTCGCACCGGAGCGCTCCCCCCTCCTCCCGCACATCGAAACTCGAAGCAGAGACCCTGCGGCGAGCAGGCGAATGCTTGAGACACAAGGGAATGATCCCTGACCGATTGTTGTCCTATCGCGACGACACGTCTTGAGCACTTTCCGGCAAGGCAGGCCGGCTTCAGGCAAGAGGCTGCCGCATTGCTCCGGTATAACGCCGCCCACATCGGACGAGCGCGGGCATCATCCTGCTTCAATCATCCCCCGCTCGCAAACATGCGAAGGAGCCATGCCATGAAGATCGTCGTGATCGGCGGGACCGGATTGATCGGATCCAAGCTCGTGACGAAGCTTGGGGAACGCGGCCATAAGGCCGTGGCGGCCTCGCCGAAATCAGGCGTGAACGCCGTGACCGGGGAAGGCCTCACAGCCGTGCTGGCCGGCGCGGATGTCGTCGTCGACGTCGCCAACGCGCCGTCCTGGGAACCGGTCGCCGTGCTCGATTTCTTCCGGCGTTCGAGCACAAATCTTGTCGCAGCGGAGGCCGCCGCCGGCGTGAAGCATCATGTGGCGCTGTCGATCGTGGGGACCGAACGGTCGCCCGACATCTCGTATTTTCGTGCCAAGCTCGCGCAGGAGACCGTCATCAAGTCCTCCTCGGTCCCCTACTCGATCGTCCGCGCCACCCAGTTCTTTGAATTCCTCGGCGCCATTGCCGAGATGGGCGCGACTGAGGGCAAGATCGTCGTTTCGTCGGCGCAGTTCCAGCCGATGGCGGCCGAAGACGTGGCTGATCGCCTCGCGGAGGTCGCAATGGGCCGGCCGCTCAACGGCACGATCGATATCGCAGGACCTGAGAAGGCCCCCTTCAACGAATTCGTCGCGCGACGCGTGAAGGCGTCGGGCGACACCCGTCCAGTGGTCGGAGACCCGAAGGCGCCCTATTACGGCGCGCCCATTGACGACAAATCTCTGGTCCCGCTCGGCGAGGCGCGGCTCGGGACAACGCCGCTCGCAACGTGGCTCGCGAACCTCTGAGCCTTCGCGATGGCGTTGCCGTATTTGGGGCCGCAACATCCCTGCTCCCGCGACCATCACCTGAACTTGACAAGGTCCTGAAAGATCAGCGGCGCCCAAATTCGGCCTCGCGCCTGCACGAGCAAGCCGCCCTCCGCAAGCTTACCCAGCCCGACTGGCGCGAAGCCGAGCGCTTCGGCCAGGGCTGCCACCTGCGTGGTCGCGCTCTCGTCATCGCTCGCCAGGAACACGACACGCCGCCCGCCTTTGGCGTTCGGATCGGCGCCAAGGACTCCCGCGGGCAGATGGTTGAAGGCTTTCACCAAACGCGCTCCGCTCAAGGCGCGGGAAATCACGACCGAGGACGGAAGGTCGCCCAGATCCCCGGGTGAAACACCGAACGCGTTGGTCGCATCAATCACGATCTTGCCCTGCCAGCTCGCCGCTACCTTCGCGACGTCGCGGTGCGCCCAGAACGGGACGGCCAAAATCACGATCTCGGCAGCAAGCGCGTCCTGCAACGATCTCGGGATGATCGAAGGTCCGATCGCCTTCGCAAGCGGTGCGAGCGCTTCGGGCGGCCGTGTCCCTGCAACCGCGACTTCCATACCCTGACGCTCAAAGGCGCGCGCGAGGGCCTGGCCAACGGCCCCGAAACCTACAATTGCGTAACTCATCGATCCCGTCCTTCTCGTTCAGGTGCATCCGGTCGCAGCCGCCGGCTCTGCTCTTGCGGGAGAACTAGGATCGCGCACATGAGGACGGGATTGGCGATTTTTCGACAACGGTTGTGCGCCAGCGCACCGCTCAATCGCCGGACGGAGACAACCCCGCGAGAAGCGATGCGTGAGCGGCGAGCCTGCGCGTGAGTGCAATCCTGCACCGCGGAGGTGCGTTTTCTGAAGTCGCACCCTTACCACCCTGCGGAAATGCGCTCAAACCGGTCATCCGCGCCGAGCTGGCCCCATCCGACATCGGCCGCCAAACCGGATCGTCTGCGCACCAGCGGTGTGCGAACTTTCGCACTGAACAGCCTGTGGGCGCGAACTATTTGACAGTTCCCGAATGAGCGGGAGTGCAAATTGAAGGACGTGTCATGTCGAGATTGAAAGGCAAGGTCGCCGTTGTCAGTGGCGGCAACAGCGGCATCGGGCTGGCGATCGCCCAGCGGTTCGCGCGCGAGGGGGCGCATGTGTTCATCTTCGGCCGACGTCAGGACGCGCTCGACGAGGCGGCGCAATCCATTGGCGCCAACGTCACCACGATCCGGGCGGATGCGTCCAGGCTCGACGACCTCGATCGTGTCGCCGCCGCCGTTCGCAAGGCGGAGGGTAAGGTGGACGTGATCGTGTCCAACGCCGGCTTCACCGAAAAGATGCCGTTGCGCGAGATCACGGAGGAGCACTACGACCGCACGTTCAACCTGATGGCCAAGGGGCCGCTGTTCCTCGTGCAGAAGATGCTGCCGATGATGGGGCGTGGAGGATCAATCATCCTGGTGTCCTCGGCCATGCACACGATGGGCCTTGCGAACCACTCGACCTATGCCGCCACCAAGGCGGCGGTGCGTTCCTACGTCCGGACCTGGGCGGCCGAGTTCGGGGATAGCGGCATCCGCGCGAACCTGCTCAGCCCCGGCCCGGTCGATACGCCGATCATGGACTCCCAGGCGAGCACGCCGGAGGAAGCCACCGCCATTCGCAAGATGTACGCCAACTACGTGCCCATGCTGAGATTAGGCCGTCCGGAAGAGCTGGCGGCGGCCGCCGTCTTCCTTGCCTCGGACGAGAGCTCGTTCATGACGGGCTCCGACATGCTCGTCGACGGCGGCGTCAGCAACGTCTGACGCGGACCCTGCGAAGTGCCGGCGTCGGCCCGACAAAATCGACGCCGGCCTGCAAGCGAACGTCTTCGATCTGCTCAGGCGAGATAACCGGACACACCGTCCCACAACAGCTTCAGCGCGGTGACGACCAGCAGGCCGTAACAGGCCCGGTAGATCTGCTGCTGGTCGAGCTTGCCATGCAGCCGCCAGCCGAGCCAGACGCCTGCGGGAATGGCGAGCAGGCACGCGGCCATCACGATGCAGACATTGCCGGCCGGCCGCACCAGCAATAGCCACGGCACCGCCTTGGTGGCGTTGCCGACGGTGAAGAACAGGCTCGTCGTTCCCGCATAGACCTCCTTGCTGAGACCGAGCGGCAAGAGATACATCGCGAGCGGCGGTCCGCCCGAATGCGCGACCATGGTGGTGACGCCCGAGGCGAGGCCGGCCGCGACCGCCTTCGGCGTCGACCGCGGACGGATGGTGATCTTGGGGTCGCTGAAAAACCACAGGCCGACGAAGACCAGGGTGACGACGGCCATCACGATCGCGACGGCGCGATGGTCGAGCACGCGGAACAGGACATAGCCGAGACCGATACCGACCACGAGCCCGGGCAGCAGCAGCACGAGGTCCGGCTTCGACCAGGTCGAGGGCTTCCAGTAGCGCAGCGCGAACAGGTCCATCGCGATGAACAGCGGCGCGAGCAGGCCGCCGGCCGTGACCGGATCCATCACGAACGACAGCAGCGGAATGCCGACGATGGAGAAGCCGCCGCCGAACGCGCCCTTCATGAAGCAGATCAGGAACACGCCGGCGAAGGCGACGAGGATCGTTGTGGCTGTCAGGTCCATGGCCCGTCTCCGATCAATGTCCTCACATTGCTCCTACATATATCTCGGATCAATCGAAACATTGATCTCGGTGCAATGCGATCGGGCAGACGGCTGGCGCCGATTTCAGTTCGCGATCGCGCTCGTGTTGCGGATGAGCACGGTGTCGCCATTCCGGCTGATCTCGATCGCGTTCGCATGCGTCGGCGTCGAGAGCACCACGCGCTGACCGGGCGCAAGCACCGACACGAAGCGGATCGGGTTGCCCGACGCACCTTGCGCAAGCGTGGTGACGACGCGGAAGCCGCCGGGCTCGACGGTGTAATAGGCGACGCCGGAGACATCGCCGAGGTCGATGCTTTGCGCCGCGATCGGCCGCAGGCCGTTGGCATGGGCCACTCCAAACGAGGCGATGGTGAAGACGGCGGCGAGAAGCGTGTTGCGGATCGACATGTGACCCTCCGTTGACTTGGGCGGCGGGCGGAACGCCCGTCTGCTCCCTTGCCGCAGCACATGGTCAGGCCCACATCATCGATCAAACAGATGGGGTCGATAATGAATATCGATACTGTCAATCTCGCTCGTATCGACCTGAATTTGCTCGTACATCTCGGCGCGCTTCTCACCGAACGAAGCGTGACGCGGGCCGCCGCCCGGGTCGGTATTGGCCAGTCGGCGATGAGTCATAACCTGGCGCGGCTGCGGGAGCTGTTCCGCGACGAGCTCCTGACGCGGGGCCCCGCCGGGATGCGTCTCACGCCACGTGCGGTGACTTTGCTCGAGCCGGTGCAGGCCATGCTGGCGCAGGTCGAGGCGCTGGTCTCGCGGGACCAACCTTTCGATCCGGCAACGGCGGTGCGGACGTTCCGGTTCGGATTGCCGGACAGCATGGAAATCCTGTTCATGCCGGCGCTGCTTGCGCGCATGCGCGAGGTGGCGCCCGGCATTCATCTCAGGCTCTACAATTTCGATGCGTCGCGACTGCTCGAGGATCTCGATTCCGACGAGATGGATATCGCCATCGGCTACGACGCCTTCCAGCAAGGGCAAGTCCATCACAAGCGCCGCAAGCTGTTCGACGAGAGCTATCTCTGCATGTTCAATGCCGAGATGACGGGAATAACGGCGCCGATCTCGCTTGAAGACTATGTTCGGATGCCCCACGTGCTGACCAGCCTGAGGCCCGGGCGCAGCATCCGCGGCATTGTCGACGAAGCGCTCGACAAGCTCGGGCTGACGCGCTCGATCGCGCTCACCACGCCGCGCTTCCTCACCGTTCCGTCGCTGGTCGCGCGCGCCCCGGTGATCGTCACCATACAGTCGCGGCTGGCCCGGCGCTTCGCCGCCGAGCTCGGGCTCAGCCTCAGCCCGTTGCCGATCGAGCTGCGCGAGGTCACGGTGTCATTGCTGTGGCATGCGTCCTACGATCACGATCCGGCACACGCCTGGCTGCGCGAGCAGGTGACGCAGCTTGCTGCCGAATTGTGATGGCGGGCCCGTTCGCCCTCGCCCGCTAGAGCATGATCCGGAAAAGTGCGTAGCGGTTTTCCGAAAAGATCATGCGCAAACAACAACCTAAAGCGCGATGACGATTCATCCCAATCTCATCGCGCTTTAGGCGCGGTTGCCGAACAAAGCGAGCGTGATCGATCGCAGCCAGCGATGAGCGGGGTCGCGGTGGTAACGCTCGTGCCAATATTGCGCGATCTCGATGCGCGGCAGCGCGACCGGCGTCTTGAACACGGTCATACCGAGCGGCTCGGCGACGATGGCGGCGAGATTGGCGGGCAAGGTTGCGACGCCATCGGTCTGCGAGGCCACGATCGCGCCGGCGATGAAGCTCGGCACCTGCAACATGATATTGGCGCGGGCGATCGCGCGGGTCAGCACGCGCTGCGTCTCGAGATGGGCCGCATGCCCGGTCTCGGACGCGGTGATCAGGATGTGCTGCTCGTCGAGAAACCCCCGGCGCGTGCGCGCGTGCGCCGGCCGCGGATGGCCGCGCCGCACCACGCTGGCATAGCCGTCGGAATAGAGCCGCTGCGAGCGAAGATGTCCCGCCGCCCGCGGCAAGGCGCCGAGCGCAAGGTCCGCCTCTCCCGATTCCAGCTTGAGCGCAAAGTGCCGGGAATCGAGCGGCATCGCGCGCACCTGGATGCGCGGCGCGAGCTCGGCGAGCCGCGCGACCAGAGGCGGCAGGAACCGCACCATGCCGACGTCGGTCAGGAGCAGGCTGAAGGTCTTCTCGGATTGGCGCGGATCGAACGGCAGCCGCTCCTGCCACAGTGTGTCGGCCATCTCGAGCAGGGCGCGGACCTGCGAGGCCATCTCGACCGCCCGCGCCGTCGGCTGCACGCCGCTGCCACGTCGCACGAACAGGGGATCGTCGAAGCGCAGGCGCAATCGCGCCAGCAGCTTGCTGATGGCCGGCTGCGTGGTGTCGAGACTTGCGGCCGCTCGCGTGATGCTGCCCTCTCGCAGCAGCGCGTCGAGCACCCGCAGATCGCGGAAATCGATTTCGGAAGATTCCATTCTGGACATATGAAACATTCCCCTGGAGCCATGGACCGAACATCGCCTTTTGCTATCCTGCGGTCAAAGGCAAATCGAACAGCCAAACAGCGGACAGGAGGAAGCCATGACCAAATTCGTGATCGAATCGCATTTTCGCCTGCAGGAATGGGTGGCCGAGGAGAAGAGCTACTTCCGCGACGAAGGGCTCGACTACGAGTTCCGCGAGCTGATCCGCTCGACCGAGGGCCAGCACCACAACAAGGTCAACGAAGGCGCCTTCCAGAGCATCGAGAAGGGACGCCAGGCCGACGTCAGCTGCGCCTGCCACTGGACCGTCAACGTCGCGGCCTCGAACGGCCACGCCAAGCTCTACGCCGACGTCTATTCGGTCGCCCCTTCCGGCATCTTCGTCCCGGCCGATTCCAGGATTCGCACCCCGTCCGACCTCGCCGGCATCCCGATTTCGGTCGGCTTCCAGTCCGGCAGTCACTATTCGACCATCCAGGCACTCGAGCCTTATCTGGCGGCCGATCAGATCAACCTGACCTTCGAGGACGGCATGCTGTTCCGCCGGATGGAGCTGCTGTTCGAGGGCAAGAGCGAGGCGGCCGCGCTGTTCAATGGCCCCTATTATTTCGCCGAGCAGCTCGGCTACCGCAAGATCATCGACACCACCTTCATGATCGCGTCGATGATCAACGGCGATCCGGCGCCCGACGACGTCAAGCACTACTTCCGCGCGCTGAAGAAAGCCCAGCGCGACATCGACCTGCGCCCCGAGCTCTACACCCGCTATTACAAGAACGAGTTTCCCGAGCGCTTCCACGCCGCAATGGATACGCGGCGCTGGGGACCGGGCGAGCGGATCGTGTTCGAGCCCTATTCGCGCGAGGTCTACGAGCAGTCGTTCGACTGGATCGAGAAGCGCGGCATCTTCAAGGACGGCACAATGGGCGACGGCAGCTACGACAGGGCCACGGTCGCATTCGGCAGGATATGAGCTGCGGGCGCCTGCTGGCGCCCGAGCTTCCGTCACATTTTCACTTTCGCCCGATTTTCGTTGCGGCTCTCTGTCGGCAGAATCGACGGCGCGTTAGAGGTGAAGCCCCTCGGGCAGCCTCACGCGCCGCGGGCAAATTCGGTCGCTCTTGCGCAACCAACGGAGATCAACATGACCAAACCCGGCATCGTTTTCGCGCACGGTCTGTGGGCTGACGGATCGTGCTTCGGCAAGCTGATCCCGACGCTCCAGGCCGAGGGTCATGAGGTGATGTCCAGTCAGCATGGCCTCGACTCGCTCGCAACGGACATTGCCGCCGTGAAGGCGTGCCTTGCGCGCGTTCCCGGACCTGTGGTCCTGGTCGGCCACTCCTACGGCGGGACGCTCATCACGCACGCAGGAACCGATCCGCGCGTGGCCGCGCTTGTCTACATCGCGGCGCTCGCGCCGGATTCCGACGAAACCTCTCAAAGCCACCTTGCCAAATTTCCAACCACGCCCGTGTTCGGCCATCTCGATGTGCCGGAGGGCCGCATCTGGCTCAAGCCAAGCGGCGTCAAGCACTTCGCAGGCGATCTGCCCGAAGCTGAGCAAAAACTGGTGTATGCGACGCAGGGGGCACCGGTGGCAGATCTCTTCAACCAAAAAGCCGAGGGCACGGCATGGAAATCCAAGCCGAGCTGGTATGTTCTCGCCACCCAAGACCAGACGGTTCCCCCGGAGCTGCAACACTTCGTCTCGAAGCGCATGAACGCCACCACGACCGAAGTCGCGTCGTCGCATGTCCCCATGCTGTCGAATCCGGCTGTTGTGCTGGACGTCATCCGAAAGGCTGCGAGCGCGGTCTCGGCGCGCTGACATCAGTCGGCGCAGCCTACAAGCGGAGACCGGCGCGACCGGTCTCCACTGGTCAGAGGACGCTGCTGACGTCTTTCAGGTCGTCATTGCGGCGGCCCCACCATGGCGCTTCATGCCGTCGTCACGGTTGCCCCGATCAACGGCAATCGTCGTCGTCGCGATCGCACGCGCCGCCCTCATGGTCGTCCGCGTCACGACCAAGCCCGGTCTCCGGCGTGAACGAAACGCCCCGGAGCGCTTCGGCGAAGCGCGCCGTGCGCACGGTGGTGAACGTCTCGCTCGCCGGCAGCGCAGTCGCGACAAGCTTGTCCTTGATCATGACGAGCTTGTTCGGATCAGCGCCCTGGTCGCCGCCGCCACTCACAGTGGAGGTGATCGCCCAGATCGATGCCGTGCCGTCGGAATTGACGCGTCCGATGATGTTACGGAGTCCGTCGGTCGCGGGCGACCACGGCAGGCCGGTCGCAGCATTGTTGCCGGTCGGGTAGTCCCGCACGGTATAGGGTACGCCGAGACCAAGTCCGGCCTGGAGCGTGTAGCTCAGCTTCCAGGTCTTGGCCGTGTCGTCGAACACCCATTTCTGCAAGCCTGCTCCGGTCTGGGCTGCGGCGGCTGTGTAGGTGTTGGTCGCAGCGCTGAACGTATTGGTGCCGTCGCCCTCGTCGGCCACATAGAGCGTCTTGGCGTCCGCGAACCAAACGCCGAACGGGAACGAGGTCGCTGTCTTGGCGAGATTGATCGGAAACCCCTTGAGCACGCACATGTTGTAGGGCGTGACGCCGAGCGTCTGAAGCTTTGATGCATCATAGAAGATCGGCGTCGTCGGCAGCTTTGCCGATGCGCTGGGCAGACCGACGCCATTGGGGCACGCCAGCGGCTTGCCGTTGGCATCGAAGCCCGAGGTGTCGATGAAGTACACCGTGTTGATGCCGTTGCCGCCGCTGCCCTTCGTCACATAGATCACGTCGTTGAACACGGTCAGGCCGCGGAAGTTGGTGTCCTTGCCAATCTTGTCCGCCTTCAGGCTCAACTGGGTGACATTGAAGCTGCCGACCGGCGTCGGCAGGCCCGGATCAGGTTGGTCGACGAGCGCAGCCTTCGCAGCTGTCATGATCTGCGCGCCGGCGCCAATGATCACGCCATTCGGCTGAGGATTGCTGCCATTACCGGCATTGCCGGTGGCATAGAACACGTTGGCGCCGGGCCGGTCGTTCAGAACAGCGGCGCGCCCGTTGTTGCCGCTATAGGCGTTGGTCTTGGTGAAGCGGAAGCGGCCGTGCTCGTCGACCGTCGCGATCACACGCGAGAACTTGGAAGTGACCGGGTTGGTCGAATCAACGACATCAGGCGTATTGGAGTTGGAGACGTCGACCGCGTCGACCGGAGCGAGGTAGCCCATGAACGATACGCTGTGGCGATCGATCGAAAGGTTCAACCCGATCTCGGACTTTGACGGGAAGCTCGTGACCATCTGGTCCCTGTCCGAGTTGACGCCGCGCTGGCCACTGTTCGGCACCTCCAGCGACTGGACGCGATGGCCGTTCAGCCGCAGCTCGTCGAGCACGATCTTGGACGTGATGCCAAAAGAGCTGTCGACCAGATCGTTGCTGAATACCATCGGATAAGTGCCGTCGGTGGTCGCCGCGGCGCAATTGGGCGCCACACAGTTCGGCGGCAATTGGGTGACGCCGGCCGTGATGTTCGAAGCCTTGTTGTCATAGACCGCCTTGCTCAAGAGCAGGTGGCCCGGGCGGAAATGAAAATCGTCCTGATCGGCCAGCGCCGGCATACTGACGAGCGCGGTAGAGGCGAGCAAGCCAGACACAAACAAGGTCCGCGGAAGCCCCGCGAACGCGCGCGATCCTTTGACAGCCATTGGCGTTTTCCTAATTTTATGATTTTCGCAGGACGGACGGCCGGCCCACAGCGGCTCGGTGCGCACGCAGTCTGCGAGCGGACTGTTACAGGAATGCGAATGAGATGCGACGCGCCTCAGCTTCCGTCAAGGCGCGCGAACGCTCAACGGCAAAGCGCAAAGAGGAGGCTCGTGAAATGCTGCGGTGCCTGACCTAGCGCGATGAGATTGGATGAACCGTCATCGCGCTTCAGGTTATTGTTTGCGCATGATCTTTTCGGAAAACCGCTTCGCACTTTTCCGGATCATGCTTCAGCAGCCGAGCTTGTCGGCGACGCCGCCAAAATCCTTGGCGACAATGTCCCAATTGCCGGTGGCCTCGAAGTCGATCTTCTGATGCGGGCCGTACTCGGTTGGCCGCGCCACGAACGCAGTCTTCAGCCCGTATTTCTGCGCGGCCTTGAGGTCGTAATTGTGGGCGGCCACCATCATCACCTCCTCCGGCTTGAGGCAGAGCAGCCGCGCGGCGCCGAGATAGGTTTCGGGATCGGGCTTGTAGTGCTCGAACAGCTCGGCCGACATGATGAGGTCCCACGGCAGGCCGGCAAACTTCGCCATGTTGGTGAGCAGCGCGACATTGCCGTTCGACAGCGGCGAGATCACGAATTTGGTCTTCAGCCGGGTCAGGCCGGCGACGCTGTCGGGCCAGGGATTGAGGCGGTGCCAGCCCTTGGTGAGATGATCGAGATCCGCGTCGGTGAGGCCCTTGATCGCGAACTGCTCGACCAGCTTTTCAAGCGAGCGGCGGTGCAGATCGTCGAGCATGACATAGCCGCGCTCGGGGTGCTTGCGCACGTCGTCCATCGAGGCCGAGTACACGGCGCGCCAGCCGTCCACCAAGGCGGTCCAGTCGGCGCTGATGCCGCGTTGTTTGCCCCACCACATGAAGTCGGTGATCAGGCTGGTGCGCCAGTCGACGACGGTGCCGAACACGTCGAAGACCAGGGCTTTGACGGCGGAAAGATCGGACATGGGCGCGCTTCCTTCTTGTTGTTCTTGTCGTTGTCATTCCGGGGCGCGCGGAGCGCGAACCCGGAATCCATTCTGCCTCGCTCTCTGCTGCCCGATGGATTCCGGGCTCTCGGGCCGCGCGCTTTGCGCGGTCCCGTCGCCCCGGAATGACGGAGAACATTAGTCGAGGTGGAACTTCGCCAGCTCGCGATGCTCGGCCTTGATGTAGCGCACGGTGCCGGTGACGGAGCGCATCACGACCGTCTCGGTCTCGATCACGCCGTCCTTGCGGAATTTGACGCCCGACAGCAGTGAACCGGTGGTAACGCCGGTGGCGGCAAACAGGCAGTCGCCGCGCGCCATGTCCTCGATGCCGTAGATCATCTTGGGATCGTTGACGCCCATCTTGGCGGCGCGCTCGATCTTCTCGCCGGAATCGAGGATCAGGCGGCACTGCATCTGGCCGCCGATGCAGCGCAGCGCCACGGCCGCGAGCACGCCTTCCGGCGCGCCGCCGGTGCCGAGATACATGTCGACGCCGGTATTGTCAGGGTCGGCGCAATGGATCACGCCGGCAACGTCGCCGTCGGTGATCAGGCGCACGGCCGCGCCGGTCGAGCGCACGCTCTCGATGATGCTGGCATGGCGGGGACGGTCGAGCACGAGCACGGTGATTCCATCCGGCCCAACGCCCTTGGCCTTGGCGAGACGGCGGACGTTGTCGGCCGGCGTTGCGTCGAGCTCGACGACGCCCTTGGCATAGCCGGGACCGATCGCGAGCTTCTGCATGTAGACGTCGGGCGCATGCAGCAGCGTGCCGCCGTCGGCCATCGCCATGGTGGCAATCGAACCCGGCATGTTCTTGGCGCACAGCGTGGTGCCTTCGAGCGGGTCGACTGCGATATCGACTTCCGGACCGGCGTTCATGCCGACCTTCTCGCCAATGAAGAGCATCGGCGCCTCGTCGCGCTCGCCCTCGCCGATCACGATGGTGCCCTGGATCGGCAGCTTGTTGAGCTCGCGGCGCATCGCGTCGACGGCGGCCTGATCGGCCGGCTTTTCCTGCCCGTGCCCGCGCAGACGCGCCGAGGACACCGCCGCCCGTTCCGTCACGCGCACGATCTCCAGCGTGAGAATGCGCTCGAGCAACGCTTGCGGCGGCACTGAAATATGGGTCGACATCGGCTCACTCCTTCAAGCAGTTTAGGACAGAAGCTTCTGCCCACATCAATTCGCAACGCCTACGGTTCGTTCAAACCGCGCTCTCTCTTTTGCGCACGCATTTATCGGAAAACCGCTTCACACTTTTCCGGATCATGCGCTAGTTCTTCTCAATCCGTATGACCTGCGGCCGACCGCTGATCACCTTGTCCTTCTGCACGGCGGCGAGCGCGCGGCGCACCGCGTCCTCGTGCGTGGCGTAGGTGATCAGGATGACGGGCACGGGCACCGCCTTGCCGTTGCTGGGCGCAGCGCCGCCATTGGGATGACGCTGCACGATCGACTCGATTGAAATCTTCTGCTCTGCGAGCCGGGTCGCGATCGCAGCCGCGGTGCCCGGGAAGTCGCGTGCCAACAGGCGGATGTAATAGCCGCCCTCGTGTCGCTCCATCGGCGCCTTCTTGGTGTCGCGCAGCTGCGCAATCGGGCGGCCGAACGGATTGGCGCGGATGCCGCGCGCAACGTCCGCAATATCGGCGACGACGGCGGATGCGGTGGCAGCGCCGCCCGCGCCCGGGCCGACCAGCGTGATCGGCGGAATGCCCTCGCCATCGATCGTGACCGCGTTGGTGACACCCATCACCTGCGCGATCGAGGAGGATTTTGGAACCATGGTCGGATGCACGCGCTGCTCGATGCCCTTGGCAGTGCGAACGGCAACACCGAGCAGCTTGACGCGGTAGCCAAGATCGGCGGCCGCGCGAAGATCTTCCGGCGCGATGGAGGAGATACCTTCGACATACACCGCGCTTTGAGCAACTTTCGTGCCGAAGGCGAGGCTGGCGAGAATGGCAAGCTTTTGCGCGGTATCGTGGCCATCCACATCGAAGGACGGATTGGCCTCGGCATAGCCGAGCCGCTGCGCGTCCTTGAGACATTCAGCGAACGACAGGCCCTCCTGCTCCATCCGCGTCAGGATGTAATTGCAGGTGCCGTTGAGAATGCCGTAGACGCGATTGATGCCGGTTCCCGCAAGACCTTCGCGCAACGTCTTGATGACGGGGATCGCAGCGCCAACCGCTGCCTCGAAATTCAGCGCACCGCCATGCTTTTCGGCGGCCTTTGCCAGCTTGATACCATGCTTGGCGAGCAGTGCCTTGTTGGCCGTGACGACAGATTTTCCCGCAGTCAGGGCCGCCTCGACCGCCGACATCGCGGGATCGCCGGCGCCGCCCATCAGCTCGACGAAACAGTCAATCTCGGGATGCGTGGCGAGCGCCATCGGATCCTTCGCCCATTCGACGTCGCGCAGATCGACGCCGCGCTTCTTCGCCTTCGAGCGCGCGGTGACGGCGACGACCCGAATGCCACGGCCGCTGCGGCCCGCCAGCGCGCGGGCCTGGGATTCGATCAAACGCACAACTTCGGCGCCCACGGTGCCGAGCCCCGCTATGCCCACTTTCAGGGGTGCAACCATGATGCCTAGGAAAACCTGCAGAAGAGAAACTTGAAGAGAACTTAGCGCCGGTTGGCGAGCGGAACGACGTTGTGCAACGTTTCGATGCCGCTTTCAAGGAAGCGGCGCACACCGCGCGCGGCCTGCCTGATCCGTTGCTCGTTTTCCACCATGGCGATGCGAACATAGCCTTCGCCATGCTCGCCGAAGCCGACGCCGGGCGAGACCACCACGCCGGATTTCTCCACCATCAAGGTTGCGAACTGCATGCTGCCGACGCCGCGGAACGCTTCCGGCAGCGGGGCCCAGGCGAACATCGAGGCGTCCGGCGGCGGGATCTCCCAGCCGGCGCGGCCGAACGCCTCCACCAGCGCATCGCGGCGCTTGCGGTAGGTGTCGCGCATCTCCTTGATGCAATCGTCGGGGCCGTTCAGCGCGGCGGTCGCGGCGACCTGCACCGGCGTGAACGCGCCGTAGTCGAGATAGGATTTGACGCGGGCAAGTGCGGCGATGACGCGGTCATTGCCGACCGCAAAGCCCATGCGCCAGCCGGCCATCGAATAGGTCTTCGACATCGAGGTGAATTCGACGGTGACGTCGATCGCGCCGGGCACCTGGAGCACCGAGGGCGGCGGATTGCTGTCGTCGAAATAGACCTCGGCGTAAGCGAGATCGGACAGGATCAGGATCTCGTGCTTCTTCGCGAACGCGACGAGGTCCTTGTAGAAGTCGAGGCTCGCGACATAGGCGGTCGGGTTCGAGGGATAGCAGACGACGAGCGCGAGCGGCTTCGGGATCGAATGCACGATCGCCCGCTCAACCGCCTCGAAGAATTCCGGGGTCGGCTCCGAGGGCACCGAGCGGATCACGCCGCCCGCCATCAAAAAGCCGAAGGCGTGAATCGGGTAGCTCGGGTTCGGGCAGAGGATGACGTCGCCCGGCGCGGTGATCGCCTGGGCCACGTTGGCAAAGCCCTCTTTCGAGCCGAGCGTCGCCACGACCTGGCTGTCGGGGTTGAGCTTCACGCCGAAGCGGCGCTCGTAATAGGCGGCCTGGGCCCGGCGCAGGCCGGGAATGCCGCGGGAGGCGGAGTAGCGGTCGGTGCGAGGCTTGCCCAGAGTCTCCTTGAGCTTCTCCAGCACATGCGGCGGCGCCGGCAGATCCGGGTTGCCCATACCGAGGTCGATGATGTCGGCGCCGGCATTCCGCGCGGCCGCCTTGGCCCGGTTGACCTGCTCGAACACGTAAGGCGGAAGGCGGCGGATGCGGTAAAAATCGTCCATGGCTCTCTGGGCTCCGGGCAACCGGTCAGGACAGAATCGAGGGGCGATAAATACCCTTCGAGGAGATCTCGCCCCGCGCACAAAAATCACTCGAAATCAAATACTTGGAGTGACTTTCAGCGACGAGGACTGAACTCTTTCGCCCTGACTCTCGGCTGAACTGACGTCTTTTTAGCACGGAGTGGCGGGGGCGCCAGCGATTACGTCGCACCGCTTCTATTTGGCGTCCTTTGCAGCAACGGATTGGCGGTCGCGCGCAGCGGCCAGTTCGGCTTCGATCTTGGCGCGCTGGTCCGGCGGGATGATCGCCTGATCACGCTCCGGCGGCAGATCGTGGACCGGGAGGTAGGCGCCGGGCTCCCTGGGATGGGCCTGCGCATCGGTGGGCGTGTAGTCAGCCAACTGGCTCGAGCAGCCGCCCAGGGCGAGCGCCGCAATCAGCAGCGCGCCGCACATTGGCAGCGTCTTTTGCAGGTCCCTCAACGCCAACACTTGGGAAATCCCTTACTCGTCCCAATGCAGGGCTGGCGGAGACTAACCCGACAACCTGCCCAAGCTCAAACCATTGCTGCCCACAAATGGTTCGAGCGAGAAAACATCCAAGGCCCACGCTGCGAGGGGTGCACCCCGATTGTGACAAAAGCAAGAAGCCTTGTCGCAGTGCAGCACATCTTCGCGCGCGTTTGGCGCCAAACCAGCGAGCTTCGCGGTGACGAGGACGGAATGAATCGTTACTGTCATCGTCATGAGTACCGCCACGACCGACACGCCCAAATCCGGGACAAAGTTTGAAACGAAGTTCGATGCGGAGGCCTTCGCGATGAATGTCGCGCGGGCCTTGGAAAGCGGCGGCAAGGCGCTCGCCGCCTATCTCAAGCCGCGCGAAAGCGGCGAGGTGCAGGATCGCCCGCCGGCCGAGCTCGCCGAGGTCGTCAAGACCTTCACGTCGGTCGCCGAATATTGGCTCTCGGACCAATCGCGCGCGTCGGATGTGCAGACCAAGCTCGCCAAGGACTATCTCGACCTCTGGGGCTCGGCGTCGCGGCGCATGGCCGGCCAGGATGCCCCGCCGGCGATTTCGCCCTCGCCGCGCGACAAGCGCTTTGCCGATCCGGAATGGAAGTCGAACCAGTTCTTCGACTTCATGATGCAGCTCTATCTGCTGACCAGCAAATGGGCGCAGGAGCTGGTGCAGGACGCCGACGGGCTCGATCCGTCGACGCGCCGCAAGGCCGAGTTCTACGTGCAGCAGGTCACCAACGCGATCTCGCCGTCGAACTTCGTTCTGACCAATCCGGAGGTGCTGCGCGAGACGGTGGCCTCAAGCGGCGAAAATCTCGCGCGCGGCCTGACGATGCTGGCAGAGGACATCGCCGCCGGCAAAGGCATGCTGAAGATCCGTCAGTCCAACCCGGACAATCTCGTGGTCGGCGTCAACATGGCGACGACGCCGGGCAAGGTGATCTACCAGAACGAGATGATGCAGCTGATCCAGTATTCTCCGACCACGGAGAATGTGCTGCGCACGCCGCTCTTGATCATTCCGCCCTGGATCAACAAGTTCTACATCCTCGATCTCAAGCCGGAGAAATCCTACATCAAGTGGTGCGTCGACCAGGGCATCACCGTGTTCGTGATCTCATGGGTCAATCCGGACAAGCGGCTCGGCACCAAGAGCTGGGAAGATTACATGAAGGAAGGCCCGCTCACGGCGATGGACGTGATCGAGAAGGCCACCGGCGAGATGAAGGTGCACACCGCCGGCTATTGCGTCGGCGGCACCATGCTCGCGACCACGCTGGCCTGGCTCGCCGAGAAGCGGCGCCAGCGCGTGACCTCGGCGACGTTCTTTGCGGCGCAGGTCGACTTCACCCATGCCGGCGATCTGCTGGTGTTCGTCGACGAGGAGCAGATCGCAGCGCTCGAGCAGGACATGAAGGCGTCCGGCGTGCTCGAAGGCTCGAAGATGGCGATGGCCTTCAACATGCTGCGCTCGAACGATTTGATCTGGTCCTACGTCGTCAGCAACTATCTGAAGGGCCAGCAGCCGAGCGCGTTCGACCTGCTGCACTGGAATTCGGACGCGACGCGCATGACCGCGGCGAACCATTCCTATTATTTGCGCAACTGCTATCTTGAGAACCGGCTGTCGGCGGGCTCGATGGTGCTCGACAACACCCTGCTCGACCTCTCCAAGGTCAAGGTGCCCGTCTACAACCTCGCCACGCGCGAGGACCACATCGCGCCGGCGGAATCGGTGCTGTACGGCTCGCAGTTCTTCGGCGGCCCGGTGAAATATGTGCTGTCCGGCTCCGGCCACATCGCCGGCGTCGTCAATCCGCCCGCCTCGAACAAGTACCAATACTGGACCAACGACACCATCAAGGACGTCAACGTCGCCCAATGGCTGAAAGGTGCAGTCGAGCACAAGGGTTCATGGTGGCCGGACTGGCGCGAGTGGCTGGGCGCGCTCGACCCGGAGGAGGTCCCGGCGCGCAGCGTCGGCAGCGAGGCGCTGCCCCCGCTCGAGGACGCGCCCGGTAGCTATGTCAGGGTCCGCGCATAGCGGAAGCTTCCTTGCGCATGGCGCAATCTTGCGCGCTTGTATAAGCTCGCTTTCGCCACCGCGATGAATGAGGGGACCGGGTTATGACGCGTGAATTGTTCTGGCTGACTTGGACGGTGATCCTGACCGGCATTCTCTGGATCCCCTACGTGCTCAACCGCTGCCAGGTGCGCGGCCTCGGCGGCGCGATGGCCAATCCCGCGCGCGGCGACAAGCCGCACGCCGAATGGGCGAACCGGCTGATGTTCGCGCATGACAACGCGGTCGAGAACCTCGTGATCTTCGCGCCGCTGGTCCTGATCCTCAACGCGATCGACTATTCCTCGAAATGGACCGTGCTCGCCTGCGTTGTCTATTTCTGGTCGCGCGTCGCCCATCTGATCGTCTACGCGCTCGGCATCCCGGTATTCCGCACGCTGGCCTTCACCGTCGGCTTCCTGGCCCAGGCGGTGCTGGCGCTGGCGATCTTCAAGGTGTTTTGAGGGGACCACGAGCACGAATGAGGCTGTTCCCCCTTGCGGCCCGAAGGTATCTTCCGGTGCGGGGGCAACCACAATGAGGAGCTGCGATGCGGATCCTTTTGCCAATCGTCGCGACGATCGCCCTCGCCGGCCTTTGCGGCAGCGCCTGCGCGCAGGCCCAATGCCCTGAACTGACCCGCCTGCGCAGCGAGGCGACGGAATCATCCAAGCCAAAGATGCGCGGTTTGATGATCGGCCGCTGCGAAGACCATATTCGCGCATCGCAGGCCTGGAGCGCTGTCCTCGACTACGCAAGGGAGCATCAGGACGTCTGCGATGTTTCAAGCCAGTCGCTCAGCGCACTCGAGGCCTCCCGCCGCGCGGCAGTGACGGTCCGCGACAACGTCTGTGCCGGCCGGCCTGCTCGGCCGTTTCCCGCGGATATCATTCAGCAGTAAAGAACACCGTGCCGCGCGCGACACGACGACGCGCGCAGCAGCGATGGGCTGGCTCTGCGACGCATCACCGAAGACGTGCTGCGCTGCGCCCGGAGCGCGTCCTGCCCCTACTCTTCCGGCAGGCCCAGCATCAGCCGCATGTTCTGCACGGCTGCGCCCGAGGCGCCCTTGCCGAGATTGTCGAGCCGGGCGACCAGCAGCGCCTGGTGATATTTGTCGCTGGCGAAGACATAGAGCTCGAGCCTATTGGTCTCGTTGAGCGCTTCCGGCTCGAGCTTACCGCCCTCTTTCTGAAGCGGCATCACCGAGACGTATTTCGAGCCGGCGTAGCGCTTGGCCATCGCGGCCTGGAGATCGGCGCCGTCAGGTTTGCCCGGCAGCGTGTCGAGTTGGAGCGGGATCGAGACCAGCATGCCCTGCCGGTAGTTGCCGACCGACGGAATGAAGATCGGCCGCCGCGTCAGATTGGAATAGAGCTGCAACTCCGGCAGATGCTTGTGCTCGAAGCCGAGGCCGTAGAGCTCGAAGGACGGCGCGCTGCCGTCCTCAAAACTCGCGATCATCGACTTGCCGCCGCCGGAATAGCCGCTCACCGCGTTGACGGTGACGGGATAGTCCGAAGGCAACAAACCGGCGTCGACGATCGGCCGCAACAGCGCGATGCCGCCGGTCGGATAGCAGCCGGGGTTGGAGACCTTCTTCGCGGCCTTGATCTTGGCGGCCTGGTCCGGCGTCAGCTCGGGAAAGCCATAGGCCCAGTCAGGCGCGACGCGATAGGCGGTCGAGGCGTCCAGTACCTTCGGCGCCGCGGCGCCCATGCTGTCGACCAGTGCGACGGTTTCCTTGGCGGCATCGTCGGGCAGGCAGAGAATGACGAGATCGACCTCCTCCATCAGCGCCTTCTTGGCCGCAGGGTCCTTGCGCTTGTCGTCGGCAATCGTCTTCATCACGACGTCGCTCTGGAGCTTCAACCGCTCGTTGATGCCGAGTCCGGTGGTGCCGGAGCCGCCATCGACGAAGACGGTCGCGGGCTTCTTGGCCGCGCCGGTGGTCGGGGCTTTGGTGGTCTCAGCGAGGCTCATGGAAGGCTCCTTTCGAGCTTGTCGGTTTCGTTCGCGAAGGCTTCGGGCCTCACGTCCTGCATCAAGTGCGCGATCTCCTTTGCGTCAGCGGCGGGCTGCGCGCCGAGCGCATTGGCAATCGCCGTATAGTCGGCGTCGGACTTTTGCTGGTTGAGCTTGAAGCTGCCTTCGACCTCTTCAACCGTCATGACCAGGCCCACGATCCCCTTCTTCATCGCTTCCAGCCGGCCCGCCGTCATCTTGCCCGACGTCCACGGCTTCTTCGGCGAGAGCCAGTTCTCGAACTTGTCGCTGAGCGTATCGACCTGCACCGACAGCTCGTCGTCCGACAGCAGCCGCACCGGCCCGCTCAAATGCACCGACTGGTAGAGCCAGGTCGGCACCTGATCCGGCGAGACGTACCAGTCCGGCGACACATAAGCATCGGGGCCGTTGACCGCGAGCAGCCAGGACGTCGCGTCATCCGCCAACCTTATCAGCGGATTGTGACGGGCAACGTGAAAGGCGGCGCGCGGCGTGCCGTCATCGGCGTAGGTCAGGTAGAACGGCAGCTGCGAGGCGATCGGCCTCTTGCCGTCGAAAGCGCACATGGTGCCGAAGCCGCGCGCGTCGGCGAATTTCAGGCTCGCGGCGCGGTCCTGCTTGAAATGGGGTGGCGTATACATCGTGGTCTCCTGCTGGGCCTCCTCGGGGAGCCGCCGGATCAGATCGCGCTGACAGGAGAGAGAATGCCGCGGATCGGGTCCAGCGGCAAAGACGATGATCTCAAACGCGATCGACCGCCCAAACCGCAAGAGTGCGGCGGCGGCGACGGGCGAACAGAATGGTCGCGGCGTTGATCATGGCGGGGGGCTATAAGGCCAGTTGTGGTTCTCGTCAAGATTCGAGACGTCACACCACCCGCCAGATCCATTCCATGATCTTCGCAATGACGTCGCCGAACAGCAGCAGCGCCGCCGACCAGACCAGGGCCGAGACGAAATTGGCGGCCTGAAAACTCCAATAGGGCATCTCGAAAATGCCGGCAGCAAGCGGCACGGAAGCACGCAGCGGCCCGAAGAAGCGGCCGATGAAGATGCTGGGGACGCCCCAGCTGCGCACGAAAGCCTCGCCCCTTGGCAGGATATCCGGATAGCGCGACAGCGGCCACATCTGCGCGACCTGTTCCTTGTAGCGGTAGCCGAACCAGTAGGAGACCCAGTCTCCGAGCGCTGCCCCAATCGCGCCGGCAATCCAGACGGGATAGAAGCTGATGCCGCTGACCCCGATCAGGGCGCCGATGGCGACCAGGGCACCCCAGGCAGGCAACAGCAGCGAGATGAAGGCGAGCGATTCCCCGAACGCCAGCAGGAACACGATCGGAGCAGCCCAGGCCTGGTGAAGGCGCACGAAATCGGCCAGTGCGTGCGCAAACTGCTCCATTCCAGATTAGCCTTCCCGCCCCGCCTTGAGGTCCTGCTCAATGAAAAGCACTGGTAAGCCAGGGACTTGTGTGACATCAAGTCACAAAGCCGGGCACGGACCGGCGTCAGGCGTCAATTTGCCGGGACTTGGTTAGCTTGCGGCGTAAAATCGCCGGTATTAGCTCCCACCCACGGCGCCCTGCCTGCCCTGCGGTAACCTTTCAAGACTAGCCGTGGCATAGTCAGACCAACCGATTCGCCGCTTGCGCGGCCCTCAAAACGCATCAAGACATATGTCCAAGCAATTGAAAACCAAAGCAAAAGACGACTTGTTCGGCGCCGAAGAGCCGAAGCCCCGCGCGCCCGCCAAGGCGGCGGCGCGTGGCAGCGGCGGCGAAGCCGATTACACGGCTGCCGACATCGAGGTGCTCGAAGGCCTGGAACCGGTCCGGCGCCGGCCCGGCATGTATATCGGCGGCACCGACGAGAAGGCGCTGCATCACCTGTTCGCCGAAGTCATCGACAACTCGATGGACGAGGCGCTGGCGGGGCATGCGACCTTCATCGAGGTCGATCTCAGCGCCGACGGGTTCCTCACCGTCACCGACAACGGCCGCGGCATTCCGATCGATCCGCATCCAAAGTTCCCGAAGAAGTCGGCGCTCGAAGTCATCATGTGCACGCTGCATTCGGGCGGCAAGTTCGACAGCAAGGTGTACGAGACATCGGGCGGCCTGCACGGCGTCGGCATCTCCGTCGTGAACGCGCTGTCCTCGCGTCTCGAGGTCGAGGTCGCGCGCGGCCAGAAGCTGCATCGCATGATCTTCGAGCGCGGCCACCCCAAGGGCAAGCTCGAGGATCTCGGCAAGGTCAACAACCGCCGCGGCACCCGCGTGCGCTTCAAGCCCGACACCGACATCTTCGGCGCCAAGGCCGCGTTCAAGCCGCAGCGCCTGTTCAAGATGACGCGCTCGAAGGCCTACCTGTTCGGCGGTGTCGAAATCCGCTGGAATTGCGCGCCCGAGCTGCTCAAGGGCGTCGAGGACGTGCCGGCCGAGGCGACGTTCCACTTCCCTGGCGGCCTGAAGGATTATCTCGCCGCCGCCATCCATGCCGACACGCTGGTGCATCCGGATATCTTCTCCGGCAAGTCGGGCCGCAATGGCGCCCATGGCGCCTGCGAATGGGCGGTGGCCTGGACCGCGGACGCCGACGGCTTCCTGTCCTCCTACACCAACACCGTGCCGACGCCCGATGGCGGTACGCATGAATCGGGCCTGCGCAGCGCGCTGCTGCGCGGCCTGAAGGACCACGCCGAACGCGTCGGCCAGGGCAAGCGCGCCTCGACCATCACCTCGGAAGACGTGATGGTGGGCGCTGCCGTGATGCTCTCGGTGTTCGTGCGCGAGCCTGAATTTCAGGGCCAGACCAAGGATCGTCTCGCCACCGCCGAAGCGCAGCGCATCGTCGAACAGGCGATGAAGGATCCGTTCGACCATTGGCTGTCCGGCAATCCCAACATGGCCAACCGGCTGCTCGACTTCGTGATCGATCGCGCCGAGGAGCGGCTGCGCCGACGTCAGGAAAAAGAGACCGCGCGGAAAACCGCGGGCAAGAAGCTGCGCCTGCCCGGCAAGCTCGCCGACTGCACCGACGCCGGCACCGACGGCTCCGAGCTCTTCATCGTCGAGGGCGACTCGGCCGGCGGCAGCGCCAAGCAGGCGCGCGATCGCAAGACCCAGGCCGTTCTGCCGCTGCGGGGCAAGATCCTCAACGTCGCCTCCGCCGGCAAGGACAAGCTCACGGCGAACGCACAGCTCTCGGATCTCGTGCAGGCGATCGGCTGCGGCCAGCTCCTGCACTATCGCGAAGAGGATCTGCGCTACCAGCGCATCATCATCATGACCGACGCCGACGTCGACGGCGCGCACATCGCTTCGCTGCTGATCACCTTCTTCTACCGGCAGATGCCGCGACTGATCGACGAAGGCCACCTCTTCCTCGCGGTGCCGCCGCTCTACAAGCTGACCCACGGCCAGAAATCGGTCTACGCGCGCGACGACAAGCACAAGGAAGAGCTGATCAAGAGCGCGTTCAACGCCAACGCCAAGGTCGAGGTCAACCGCTTCAAAGGCCTCGGCGAAATGATGCCGGCGCAGCTCAAGGAAACCACCATGGATCCGAGCAAGCGGACGCTGCTCAAGGTGGTGTTGCTCGCCGACGACCGCGACACCACGGCGGATTCGGTCGAGCGCCTGATGGGCACCAAGGCCGAAGCGCGCTTCGCCTTCATCTCCGACAAGGCCGAGTTCGCCAGCGAAGAGCTGCTCGACGTCTGACGCGGAGATTTCCCGTCAAAAAGCCCCGGCTCAAGGCCGGGGCTTTTTCATTCGTGGCAACGATAGCGCCCTGCTCCAATGATTCCCACGGGGGCGATTCCCCCGCTGCCGCCCCGACTCGGCCAACGAGTCACTGCCGCCATGGCGGAGGCAGGATTGCCTCCATTTCGGACAAAGCCGGTTTCCTAACGAAAACTTACCCGAGACCGAGATTCGAAAATTCGTTCAACTATATGATATTATTTGTCTTTTTAAGTATCAACGGGTTGCGCCTCAAAACCGGTCCGGCGGGCGTTTTCCGGCAACTGTGCCTGTCCGGCAACAGCATTTCGGCGGGAAACGTCTATAGTTCGGGCATCAGATGACACGAACTCCAGTGCGCTCGCGCCTGCTACAGACCAAAGTTGGGGATTTTATCATGAAGAAGATTTTGCTGGCTCTGACCGCGGTTGCGGCGATGACCGGTTCGGCCTCGGCGGCTGACCTTGCGGCTCGTCCCTATGTGAAAGCCCCGATGGTTGCTCCGGTTGCCAACTGGACTGGCTTCTACATCTTCGGTGGCGCCGGCGGCGGCCTCTCGAACTCCGACCAGACCATCCTCGCGACGCCGACTGGCACGCCGCTGACGATCGCGCAGCGCCAGGGCGGTTCGGGCTGGTTCGGCACCGTCGGTCTCGGCTACGACTGGCAGTTCAACAGCACTTGGGTCGCCGGCGTGTTCGCCGACGGTCAGTTCGGCAGCCTGCGCGCCACCGTGCAGGATCCGGTCCTCGGCATCACCGGCAACCAGAAGCTGGAAGACTCCTGGGCCGCTGGTGTGCGCCTCGGCTGGCTGGTTGCCCCGAACGTGCTCTCCTATGTCAACGGCGGTTACTCCGGCGCCCACTTCGGCAGCACCAACTTCCTGACGCTGGCGGGCGCTCCGGCCGGTGTCCACCTCAACGGCTACAACCGCAACGGCTTCTTCATCGGTGGTGGCGTCGAGAACAACCTGAACATCTTCGGCATCAGCGCGCCCGGCTGGTTCATGAAGACCGAATATCGCTCGGCCTTCTACAACGCCAAGACCAAGGATGAAATCTCCAACGTCACCAACCTGCCGACCGGTGTCGACAGCATCCGTGCCAACAGCTGGAACCAGACGATCTCGACCTCGCTGGTCTACCGCTTCAACTGGACCGGTCCGGTCGTCGCCAAGTACTGAGCTGAACTTCACTTCAGACGTCAAAGCCCCGGCATTGCCGGGGCTTTTTCGTTGCGACCTCCGCTGTCGACCGCGCTCGCTTTCGGCCAATCGCCATCTCGCGATGAGCCATCGCCCCGGCCCTCGCGATCTCGCGTACGGACATGTGTCCTCCCCACGGCTCTGCGTCCGCAGCCATTGTGTCCGAACCGAAGCTACGGCTAGTCTGGCGGGAAGTTTTCGTGACCCGCAGCGATCCTTATGCCGGGGGGCGCGACAGAATCAGACCGAGGGGAGGAATGCATGCGCAGATTTCTGCTGATCGCAGGCCTGTTTGCTCTCGCTGTCGGCCTGCTCTGGATCGGACAAGGCACGGGTACCGTCGCCTGGCCGCGATCGAGCTTCATGATCAACCAGCTGCAATGGGCCGGCTATGGCGCCGCCATGGCCGGCTTCGGGCTGGTGCTGATCTGGCAGAGCAACCAATAGAAGAAACGAAGGCAAGAAAAGGTAGTGAAAGCATGACATCCAGCCGGTTCGATCTTCGCGGCAAGGTCGCGATCGTCACGGGAGGCAATGGCGGCATCGGGCTCGGCCTCGCCCACGGTCTTGCCGACGCCGGCGCCGACATCGCCGTGGTCGGACGCAACGAAGCCAAGTCCGCAGCAGCCGTCGCCGATCTCAAGCAGCGCGGCGTGAAGGCAATCGCGGTCACCACCGACGTCACCGACAAGGCAGCCGTCGCTGCGATGATCGAGCGTGTCGTGAAAGATCTCGGCCGCATCGACATCCTCATCAACAATGCCGGCATGAGCATCCGCAAGCCGCCGCACGAGCTCGAGCTCGACGAATGGAACAAGGTGATCGACACCAACCTGACCAGCGCGTTCGTCTGCTCGAAGCTGGCCTATCCGGCGTTGAAGGCATCTGGCAACGGCAAGGTGATCAATATCGGCTCGATGATGTCGATCTTCGGCGCGAGCTTCGCGACCGCTTATGCTGCGAGCAAAGGCGGCATCGTGCAGTACACGCGCGCCTGCGCCAATGCCTGGGCGCCCGACAACATCCAGGTCAACGCCATCCTGCCCGGCTGGATCGACACCGACCTCACCCGTGGCGCGCGGCAACAGGTGTCGGGACTGCACGAGCGCGTGCTGGCGCGCACGCCTGCGGGGCGTTGGGGCGATATCGACGATTTCGCCGGCATCGCGGTGTTCCTCGCCTCACGCGCATCGAACTTCGTCACGGGCACCGCGATCCCCGTTGACGGTGGCTTCTCCGTAATGGCGTGAGACGCCTGCAGCAAACGAAAAGAGCCCCGGCACGCCGGGGCTCTTGAGGTCTGAATGGTGAAGCGATCAGTATTTCGCGACGACCGGCCTCGGCCAGTTGAAACGATAGTTGATGCCGGCGCGCACGATGTTGTCGGTGAGATGCGTCGACTGGAACGTACAACATCCTGTCGTCGTGGTCTGGAAGAAGCCTTTGCTGCCCAAATCCATGTAGAGGTATTCGAACTTTGCCGACCAATTTGGATAAAAGCCCCATTCCACACCCGCGCCTGCGGTCCAGCCTGCGTACGAATGCGTCTCAGTCGCCCCGATAGCAGCCGCCGAACCGGCGGCAGCGGTGGGATCGAACTCATGGATCCGCAAATCCGCGAAAGCGCCGCCAGCGGTGCCGTAGAGCAGCACGGTTGGCACGACAGCGAAGCCGATACGGCCACGGATCGTTGCAATGTAGCTTTGCGACACGTCCTCCTTGAAGGTCGTCACAAACGGCGGCACCAGGTTGGAGCTACCTTTTTCGCCCGACCACGAGCCGTCGCCCTCGATGCCGAACACCCACTGGTTCCACTGATAATTGCAGCCAAGGGTGCCGCCGACCAAGCCTCCGCTAATGTCACCCGCAGTCTTGAGCACCCCGGCCGACCCATTGGCCACGCCGTTGTTCGTGCCGTTGCTGATCGCCCGATCCCGGCCCCACGATCCGCCGCCCTCGATCCCCACGTAGCAGCCGGTCCAGCTATAGGGAACGACCGCGGGCGGAGGCGGAGCCTTGACGGCCATATCCGCCGCGGAAGCTACACCCGAAAATGTCGTCAAGAGCAGCGAAGTGGCGGCGAGCGCCCACCCAAAACGTCTCATCATGACCAATCCCCAATGCACCGAAATATTCAGTAACGAAATCTAGCGAGGTGGTGGAGACCTGACCACGCGCAACCGCTGTCCCCATGGATATCGGCTTACTTTCTCTGCCCGAGTTGCGCGCATGCCACAGAAATGGGCAAAGGGCGCTGACCTATTCGGACCGATAATGGGCGCTAGGATGCGCATTTCGTTCCGAAACTGAAACCGGACGGGTTCCTGTGCCAGCAGCGAATGGAGAAATCGAGAAAGCCTCGGGGGAATCGCTCGGAGCTTCGCTCGCCGATTTGCCGAGGGCCAGGAGCGCAAGATCAGCGGGCGCGTGACTGTCGGGCGCAAAAAGAAGCCCCGGTCGAGACCGGGGCTTTTGAATTTTTGGCAGCGATCGTTTCTTGCTGGTCGTTCGTTGCGTCGAACTTCAGTAGCGCGCGATGACCGGCGCGTCGAACTTGTAGCTCGCGCGCACGACGGCCCACTGGATGTCGCGCGGCTTGGCATCGAAGGTGTAGCTCGTCGTGGTGCCACCGAGCTGATAGGTCTGGCTGCCGAAGGCCGCGTAATTATACTCGAGGCCGACGATCCAGTTGCGGGTGACGCCGTATTCCCAGCCGGCGCCGACGGTCCAGCCGTTGGCCCAGTGGGTCTGACCGCCGGAACCGGTGAACGGGCCGACCGTGTCGGAAACCGAGAGACGGTTGTTCACGCCAGCGTAGCCGCCCTTGATGTAGAAGAGGTTGTTCTGCACGGCGAAGCCGGCGCGACCGACGACGGTCGCAAGCACATTGGCACGCCATGAGAACACGTCGTCACCCGCACCGAACGCGGTGTTCGTGAACGAGCCCTTGTTGTCGAGGCCGGAGATCGTGCCTTCCATGCCGAACACGTAGTTGTTGGCCTGCCAGTTGTAGCCGATCTGAGCGCCGCCCATGACGCCGGCACCGCGCTGGCGATAGCCCTGCCCCGGCACCAGATCGCCGAAGCCGCCGCTGTTGCCATTGTTGATGAACTGCTCGTTGGTCCAGGCGCCACCGATGTGGCCGCCGACATAGAAGCCGGTCCAGTTGAACAGCGGCTCGATATAGGCGGGCGCCTTGGTGTAGGGACGCGCGGCGAGATCGGCGGCGGAAGCAGCGCCGGTCGAAACCAGAGCGGTCGTGCAGGCGAAGGCAGCAATCAATTTGTTACGCATGGTACACCCCGTGTCCTTTGATGGGCGCACGCTCACACGCAGTTCTTACTCAAATTTGAATCAAGAGAGTTAAAGCGCCGGATTGGGGCGTGGCCGACTTTGAATCCGCATGCGCTGTTGCACGCACGCAACGCAAAGCGCGCAATTTAACGCCGCGTTATCCCTACCAAATCCCTGCGCTATGGCGCAGATGCGGCCTTCGACTGCACGTGCTCGGGCCGCACACCGAGCGCGAGAAAGCGCGCCGGAATACCCTGCAGCCACGGCCAGGCGGTGATGAGGCGAACGATCAGCGGCACCTTCAGCGGCCGGTCGCCGCCCTTCAGCGCGCCGCTGATGATGTTGTTCTGCACGACCACCTGCATCGCTTGCGTCATCTTCACCGGGAACACGCGGCGGCGACGCACGGCATCGAGCTCGTCCTCTGATGGACAGCCGGTCTTGAGCCGCTCCGCCAGCAGGTTTGCGGTCGCAACCGCATCCTGCACGGCGAGATTGACGCCGACGCCGCCGACCGGCGACATCGCATGCGCGGCATCGCCGATGAGAAGCAGGCCAGGCCTGGTCCAGCGCGTCAGGCGGTTGATCGCGACGGTGAGGAGCTTGACGTCGTCAAAGCTCTTGACGTCGGCAATCCCGCGCCTGAGCACCGGCGCCATGCGGACGACGTCGTCGAGCAGCGCCTGCAATCCCCTCGCCTTCATCGCATCGTATTGTCCTTTGGCGATGACATAGGCGCATTGCCAATAGTCACCGCGGTCGAAGGTGATCATCATCTTGCCGGGTTCGACGCGAGCGAACAGATTTTCTGTCTCATCCGGCGTCCGGCCGGCACGGAACCACAGCACGTCCATCGGTGCGCCGATCTCCTCGACGGCAAGGCCCGCACGCTCGCGCACGGTCGAGTGACGGCCGTCGCAGGCGATGGTGAGATCGGCTGCGATGTCGACGACGCCGTCCGGCGTCCTGGCGCGCACGCCGGCGATGGTTTCACCGCTGCGGATCAGATCGACCGCCTCCGTGTTCATCATCACCTTGAGCGAGGCGAAGCGCTGGCCTTCCTGACGCAGGAAATTCAGAAAATCCCATTGCGGCATGAAGGCGATGAAGGGATATTTTGTGTCGAGCCGGCTGAGGTCCGCGATCCGCACCCGGGTGCCACCGAACAGACCGTCCATCGTCTGCAAGCGCTGATGCGGCAGCTTCAGGAATCCGTCGATCAGGCCGAGCTCGTCCATCACCTGGAGCGTCGAGGGATGCACGGTGTCGCCGCGAAAATCGCGGAAGAAATCTGCATGCTTCTCCAGAACCACGACATCGATGCCGGCGCGCCCCAGCAGATAGCCGAGCATCATGCCGGCCGGCCCGCCGCCGACGATGCAGCAGCGGACTTTTATCGCGCGCGAAGCGGGCTGTGGGTCCGTAGTCGTCGCATCCATGATCCGGCTCCGCTGATGCTTTGATCGCGTGCGGAGTGTAGCGCGGAGTTGATGACGCCGTCATGCCCCGCGAAGGCAGGGCATCCAGTACGCAGAAGCTCAAGACGAGCTCAATTGTTGCTGCGGTTGGCCGTGCGGAAGGTCTTGATCTCCGAGACGCTGCCGTCGCGATAGGTCAATTCGACCGACATGAACTGCGTCGTCGGCGGAAGCTTCTGGTAGAGCTGCATGCCGGCGGAGATTGCGGAGGGATCCCTGAGATCGCAGGGCGGCAGCTTCAGCACCTTGTCCGGCACCGCCGTGTCGATGCCGATGCGGGCCTCGCGGATCGCGCAGCGATACGACAGGAGGTGCGAATAGTAGACCAGGAGCCCGTTGAACTCGCGGAATGACAGCCAGCTCGTCGCGGTCATGTCGAGGATCTTGCGCTGGTCGCGGATCAGCGCCGCTTCAGGGTCGAACTTGATCGGGAACGGGCCCTGCATGTCGCCGGATTGATCGACATAGCGGACCTCGATCGTTCCGGCGGCCGCGTCCGGCGGCAATTCGATCGACGGGTTCGGCAATCGCTTGCGGGTACGCGGATCGAGCGTGTCGATGAAGCCGGTCTCGCGGAAATCGCCGTTGCCGGCCATCCGCCAGGAAATTCCGAGCGTCGGATCGGCGAAGGAGAAGGTCACGCTCCAGCCACCGTTATGGCGCGAGAAGCTCGCGATCGGCGCGTTGGTGCTCTCCTCCTTCGGCACGCGCGGCACCGACACCGGCGGCAGCGCCGCGACCTTCTGCGGTGGCGGATCGACCGGCCGCGCGGCTGCGGCCGCCGCATCCTTGGCCGCGCCGCTGAGGAAGACATCGTCGACCATCTGGTCGAAATAGACCGGCACCTGCTTGTGCTTGACGGTATCGGCCATCTCGCTGACCAGACGGCGGGTGTGCTGCGCCACCTGCACGAGGTTCTCGCCGGGCTGGAGCAGCTCTCTCGCGAAAGTGCGCGTGAACACCGAATTGGGATTGGCATCGTCGTTGGACAGACGATCGAGCGCGGTCTGGCGGGGACCTGCCGAGAACACCGAGAAAACGCCTTCGGGCAGCTGCGTCATCGGCGCGAGCCCGCCGCCGCCAGCGACTGCGCGCGTGCCGGCACGCTCGAACGGGTTGTTGCGGCAGGCATCGAACACCAGGATCGAGGTCCGCGCCTTCTTGTTCTGGAGACGCTCGACGATGCGGTCGGCGAGAATGGAGGCGTCGCGCACCAGCTCTTCCTGGCCTTCGGTCGCCGCCGGCACGTCGGTCGGCAGCAGATAGTTCTGGCCGGCGATCTCGAAGCCGTGACCGGCGTAGAAGAAGAACGCGGTGTCACCGGGCTCGATCGCCCGGTCGAAGGCGAGCAGCGTCTCTGAAAATTGCTGGCGGTTCTGATTTTCGGCAACCATCACCGAGAAGCCGAGCTGCTTCAGGGTATCGCCCATGGTGCGGGCGTCGTTGACGGCCTTGAGCAGCTTCGGCACGTTCTTGTAGTCATTGTTGCCGACGACGAGCGCGACGCGCTTTTCGGCGTGCGCAGGCATCGCAAAGCCGCACAGGCTCATCGCAAGCCCAAGCACTGCCAGAATTCTGAAAAGCCGAGACGTCATCGAAAGCTTCCCCTGCACGGCGACCGATATCGGTTCCCTTCGAAATGTTCGTTGGGAACCTCGCGCCGCTGATGTCATAGTCGGTCCAGCCGTAACGAGGGTTCAACCGGCCCGGGCTGCCGTCTCAACCCTCTGGCCTATAGCAGGATCAACCGGAATCTGCTTTTTCTTGGGGCAAATTCCGTTCGGGACAAGGGGCTACCGTGTATCGCTGGTGCACCGACGAGGTCGAGCCGCACGACCGCTTCGACTATTGGCGCGAGGTGCGCGCCAAGGGGCTGTTCGGGGTTACGGCGGAGCTCGAGCGCGAACGACGCGCGGACTTCTTCGGCGAATTCTCGCTGAGCCAGGTCGGCAATGGCGCCCTGGTCGAGCTGAAGGCGTCGGCCTACGCGGTCGAACGGAGCCAGACCGACATCGCCGACGCGCCAGGTGACAGCATCTGCGTCTATCAGCAGCTTGGCGGCGGCGGCTGGTTCGGCGGCATGCGTTCAGGCGATTTTGCGATCGCCAATGGCAGCTTCGCCACCAGCCATACCGACCTGCCCTACCGCACCGCCCCGCTGGGCGCGGCCGGCTTTCACCTGCGCATCCTTAAGATCCCCGTCAGCGGTCTTGCACCGCAAGACAAGCGCATGCGCGAGCTGTCGCCCAAGCCGTTCGACGATCCCACCCTGGCGCCGCTGCTGGATGCCTGTTTCGCCGATCTCGGCGAGGCGGCTACCGACAAATGTTCATTGGCGGCCCTGCCGCTGGTGCAGGCGCTGGGCCATCTTGCGCTGATCGAGCGCGGCGTCGTCAGGCCGGGCAGCCGACGCGGACAGGGTGCGCTCCGGACCGCCCGCCTGTCGCTGGCGCGGCGCTTGATCGCGCACCACCTGAAAGACCCGGATCTGGCGCCGACGCGGGTGGCCGACCTGTTGGGCGTCTCCGTGCGCCATTTGCACATGCTGTTCGAGGACGCCGAGCGCAGCTTCTCGCAGACCGTGACGGACGAACGGCTGAAGCAGAGCCGCCGCCTGATGCAGGAAGCCCCGGAGCGGCTGATTGCCGATGTCGCCTCCGCCTGCGGTTTCGAGAGCCTCGCGACCTATTACCGGGTGTTCAACGCGGCCTATGGAATGGCGCCCGGCGACTTCCGGGCCCAGGCGTCGGCGGCGCGCTAGCGCCCGTCGACCGCCAAGGGCGAAAAGCCAAGCCGCGCCCGCTATTTGAGCAAAAACCTTAAGGTTTTTAGGGCCTTCCCGCGCCTGCTCCATTGACTTTGGCCGATTCCGCCCTATGTTCCGGGTCGACGCGGCTCGGTATCGAAGAGCGATTCCTGAGCCTTGCGCTTTGTTCGCGTGAGTCAGCACCCCCAGCTTCTTCGAGAGCGCGCCGTTTCGGGGTGGAACGCGACAGCCTTATTACCCTCGATTCCGAACGGCGGTTTCGACCAGAGGCTCAATGTCCTTTTCCAATCTCGGACTATCCGAAAAAGTCCTCGCCGCAGTGGCGGCCACCGGTTACACCACCCCCACCCCCATCCAGGAACAGGCGATCCCCCACGTCCTCGCACGCAAGGACGTGCTCGGCATCGCCCAGACCGGCACCGGCAAGACCGCAGCGTTCGTGCTGCCGATGCTCACCATCCTCGAAAAGGGTCGCGCCCGCGCGCGCATGCCGCGTACGCTGATCCTCGAGCCGACCCGCGAGCTGGCGGCCCAGGTCAAAGAAAACTTTGATCGCTACGGCGCCGGCCAGAAACTCAACGTCGCGCTGCTGATCGGCGGCGTTTCGTTCGGCGACCAGGATGCCAAGCTGACGCGTGGCGTCGACGTGCTGATCGCGACCCCGGGCCGGCTGCTCGACCACACCGAGCGCGGCGGTCTGCTGCTCACCGGCGTGGAGCTGCTCGTCATCGACGAAGCCGACCGCATGCTGGACATGGGCTTCATTCCCGACATCGAGCGCATCTGCAAGCTCGTCCCCTTCACGCGGCAAACCCTGTTCTTCACCGCGACCATGCCGCCGGAAATCCGGCGCATCACCGAGACCTTCCTGCACAATCCGCAGAAGATCGAGGTTTCCAAGCCCGCCACCACCGCCGTGACCGTCACGCAGTCCCAGGTGCCCGCGGGGCGCGAGGCGCACGAGAAGCGCGAGCTGCTTCGCCGCCTGCTGCGCGAGGCCAAGGACCTCAAGAACGCGATCATCTTCTGCAATCGCAAGCGCGAGGTCGCGATCGTTCACAAATCGCTCCAGAAGCACGGCTTCAGCGTCGGCGCACTGCATGGCGATATGGACCAGCCGGCCCGCATGGCGGCGCTCGAACAGTTCCGCAAGGGTGAGCTGCCGCTGCTGGTGGCCTCCGACGTCGCCGCCCGTGGCCTCGACATTCCCGAGGTCAGCCACGTCTTCAATTTCGATGTCCCCCACCATCCCGACGACTACGTCCATCGCGTCGGCCGCACCGGCCGCGCCGGCCGCACCGGCACCGCGATCTCGATCGTCACGCCGCTCGACCAGAAGTCGATGGTTGCGATCGAGAAGCTGATCGGCCAGAGCATTCCGCGCGCCGAAGGCGATTACGAGGTCCAGGCCGACAGCGGTGAGCAGAGCGAACGTCCGCGCGAGGGGCGCGGCCGGGATCGCGAACGCTCCCGCGGCGGACGCGGCAAGCCGCAACGAGGCCGCGGTCACGACCGGGAGCGCAGCCACGAGCCACGCGGCGAAAGACCCGCAGCCGAAACGCGGCCCGCAGCCGAAGCGAAGCCGGCACGCGAGGCAAGGCCTCCGCGCAACGGCAGGCCGTCGTCTGAACCGCGCCACGGCGCGCGTCAGCAAGCCAACGATTCGCATGTGCCGTCGATCGGCCGCCCCGAGCCGCGCCGCCAGCGCGAGGCCGACACGGAGCCCGGCGATCATTCGCATCTTCCGGCGTTTCTATTGCGGCCAGTGCGCTCGCCCGCCGGCGCCTGAAACGCAATCTCCCCACGCGTTGCGTTTCAACGTTTCCAGATGATGCTCCAGCAACGACCGTTTACCGGTCGTTCACGATCGTCCTTTAGCCTGCGAACATAATTTAAGCATTGCAGCGATCGGCCGCGCACCGTTCGCCGTGGGGAATGTTCCGTGGTCAAGGTGCTCGACGAACACGAACGCACGATGGCGTTCGCCGAGGTTGCGCTCGGTCAGATTCGATCGCTCAAGCAAACTGCAATTCCCCGCAATTACGAGATCTGGTACGTCTACGCCACCGGCTACAACGCGCCGCTCAACAAGATCATCAACGAGACGCTGGCGCGCAACGGCAAGCTGACCGAAGCCGATCTCGAGCAGATCTACGATACCTATCTCTCCCACATCAAGACGACCGACCGAATCGACAAGGTCGGCGCGCGCGTCATCGGCGAAATCGACGACGTGATGACGGTCCTGAGCGATGCGCTCGGCATGACCGGCGCCTACGATGCGAGCCTGTCGGGCGCGACCGAAAAGCTCAACTCGGCCAAGACCCGCGAGCAGATCAAGGCGATCGTCGAGACGCTGCTGCGCTCGACCGGCGAGATGCACGAGACCAACAAGGTGCTGGAGAACCGGCTGACCCTGTCGAAAAACGAGATCAGCAATCTCCAGCAGAGCCTCGAGGCGATCCGCGCAGAAAGCCTGACCGATCCGCTGACGGGCCTGGGCAACCGCAAATATTTCGACCGCATGATCGGCATGGCGGTGCAGAGCGCGCTCGCCTCGGGCGAGCCGCTGTCGCTGCTCTTGTTCGACATCGACCATTTCAAGTCGTTCAACGATTCCTACGGTCACCTCACCGGTGACCAGGTGCTGCGCCTGGTCGGCCTGTCCTTGAAGCAGACCATCAAGGGCCAGGACATCACCGCGCGCTACGGCGGCGAGGAGTTCGCGGTGGTGCTGCCCAACACGGCGCTGCGCCAGGCCCTTACCGTGGCCGATCACATCCGCCGCGCCGTGATGGCGAAGGAATTGAAGAAGAAGTCGACCGGCGAGATCCTCGGCCGGGTCACCATCTCCGTCGGCGTCTCCCTGCTCAAGCCCGGCGACGACACCGACGCGCTAATCGAGCGCGCGGACGCCTGCCTCTACGCTGCCAAGCGCAACGGCCGCAACCGTGTCATCTGCGAAGTCGACCCGGAGTACGCGGTCGAGACCCACAACCGGGTGGCGTGAGACGCAGGCAACGCGGCGGACAGCTGCCGCGCTTGACATTCCAATCTGGCGAACGACATCTTCCTCGCCGCCTCACCGCGCGTATCCGGAGGACTTGTCGTCTTGCCCAATCCTCACGATTTTCACACCCCGCAACCGTCTTACACCAAGGACGAGCTGCTGCGATCGAGCGAAGGCGGCTATTTCGGCCCCGGCAATGCGCAATTGCCGGCGCCGCCCATGCTCATGATGGACCGCATCACCGAGATCAGCGTGGACGGCGGCGAGTTCGGCAAGGGTCATATCGTCGGCGAGTTGGATATCGCGCCGGGCCGCTGGTTCTTCGATTGCCACTTTCGCGGTGATGCGGTCATGCCGCCCTCTCTCGGGTTGGACGCGATGTGGCAGATGATCGGCTACTGGCTCGGCTGGTCGGGATCACCGGGCAAGGGCCGCGCAATTGGTGTCGGCGAGGTGGAGTGCACGGGCGAGATCACCCCGGATGCGCAACGCGTGCGCTACGAGGTCGCCATGCGCATGGTCCGGCGCGGCAAGCTGGTGCTCGGAATTGCCGACGGCCGCGTGCTCGCCGACGGCACTTGCGTCTTCAAGGCCAAGGACATGCGCGTTGGCCTGACCAAGACCGCAGATTGAACTCTTGTCGGGTGGGCAAAGGCGCGCTTGCGCCGTACCTACCATGTCGCAAGACTATTGCCCTAACGGTGGGCACGCTTCGCTTTACCCACCCTACGCAGCGGCTTCTTGGCTGCTTTCTTGGCCGGCCGCTTCCTGGCGACCGCCTTCTTCGCTGCCGCCCTTTTCGCCGCCGCCTTCTTCCCCTTTGGCCGCTTCTTCACCTTGGCGCGCTGGGCGGCGGCGAGTGCTGCCCTCGCCCATTGCGCAAGCTCCGCGGAATCGTCGAACAGGCGCGCGGGCAGCTCCCAATAGGAGTTCACCACCACGGTCTTGGCGCGGGTCGAATACTGGAACGGCTTTGAGCCTTCCGCCTGATAGTCCGGGATCGTCACCTCGTCGGCACGGAAAAACAGGCCGGCGCGCAGCGACAGCGCGAAATTGACGCCGTCGGCGGAGATGCCGTGGCCCGAGAACATCTTCCGGATGGCGACGGGGCCGAAATCGGCGAACAGGTCGATCAGGAATTCGCGGTCCATTGGAGGCTTCCCCGGGCGAGCAGGCCAGCCTTCATACCACCGCCGTCGTTGCGAGCGAAGCGAAGCAATCCAGACCGTCCCCGCGGAGACGGTCTGGATTGCTTCGTCGCTTCGCTCCTCGCAATGACGGAGAAACTACCCGTCGATCTTCGCCGGGCGCAGCTCGACCGACTCGCCGCAACCGCAGGCGGAGATCTGGTTGGGATTGTTGAAGACGAACTGGGCCTGCATCTTGTCGGCCTTGTAGTCCATCTCGGTGCCGAGCAGGAACAGCACGGCCTTGGGATCGACCAGGATCTTGACGCCCTTGTCCTCGACGACCTCGTCGGTCGGGCGGACATCGTGGGCATATTCGACCGTATAGGACTGGCCGGCGCAACCGCCGTTCTTCACGCCGACGCGCAAGCCCACAATCTCGGAATCGGCGCGCTGGGTCAGCTCGCTGATACGCTGGGCGGCGGCATCGGTCAGCCGCATGACCTGCGGGCGAGGCCGCCGGGGCTTTGGTGTCGAAGCTGGAGTTGCCTGGGTCATGTTCTTTATGTGGTCCGTTGCGGAACGAATTCAATGCGAGCTGTGAGCGTCACCACATGTTGAGCACGAGGCGGGCCTCGTCGCTCATGCGTTCCGGCGACCACGGCGGCTCCCAGACGACCTTGACGTCGACGACGCCGACGCCGGGGACGCTGGCGACCGCGTTCTCGACCATGGTCGGCAGCTCGCCGGCGGCCGGGCAGTTCGGTGTCGTCAGCGTCATTTGGACGTCGACCGAGCGGTCGTCCTTGATCTCGACCTTGTAGATCAGGCCGAGCTCGTAGATGTCGGCCGGGATTTCCGGGTCGAACACCGTCTTGAGCCCGGCGATGATCTCGGTGGTGAGACGCTCGGTCTCCTCCGGCGGCAACGCCGAATGCGTCTCCATTGGATTGGCTTTGATTTCGGCCGTGTCACTCATGCGAACAAATCCCGCGCCTTCAACAGCGCCTGTGCCAGATGATCGACTTCTTCCCGCGTATTATACATGCCGAACGAGGCCCGGCACGTGGCGGTCACGTTGAACCGCTCTAAAAGCGGCATCACGCAATGGGTGCCGGCACGCACCGCGATGCCCTGGCGGTCGATCACGGTGGCGACGTCATGGGCATGCGCGCCCTTGAGCTCGAACGAGATCACCGGGCCCTTGCCTCGGGCCGTGCCGATCAGCCGCAGCGAGTTGATCTCGCGCAGCTTCTCCTGGGCGTAAGCCGTGAGATCGTGCTCGTGCGCTGCAATGCGCTCCTTGCCGATCGAATTGACGTAATCGATGGCGGCGCCAAGGCCGACCGCCTCGATGATCGCAGGCGTGCCCGCCTCGAATTTGTGCGGGGGATCGCCGTAGGTGACGACATCGCGCGAGACCTCGCGGATCATCTCGCCGCCACCATTATAGGGGCGCATCGCGACGAGGTGGTCATACTTGGCCCAGAGCACGCCGATGCCGGTCGGCCCATACACCTTGTGGCCGGTGAAGACGTAGAAGTCGCAACCGATGTCCTGGACGTCGACCGGCAGATGCACCGCGCTCTGGCTGCCGTCGACCAGCACCGGGATGCCGCGCGCGTGGGCGATCTTCACGACGTCCTTGACCGGGACGATGGTGCCGAGCGCATTCGACATCTGCGTGATCGCAACCAGCTTGGTCTTGGCCGTCAGCAGCTTCTCGAATTCGTCAATGAGGAAATTGCCCTCGTCGTCGACCGGCGCCCACTTGATCACCGCGCCCTGGCGCTCCCTCAGGAAATGCCACGGCACGATGTTGGAGTGGTGCTCCATGATCGAGATGACGATCTCGTCGCCTTCTTTGATATTCGGCCCACCCCAGGACGAGGCGACGAGGTTAATCGCCTCCGTCGCGTTGCGGGTGAAGATCACTTCCTCAGGTCGCTGCGCGTTGATAAACTGCGCGACCTTGGCGCGGCCGCCCTCATAGGCTTCCGTCGCGGCGTTGGCGAGGTAATGCAGGCCGCGATGCACGTTGGCGTATTCGGATGTATAGGCCTGCGTCATGCGGTCGAGCACGGCACTTGGCTTCTGCGCGGACGCGGCGTTGTCGAGATAGACCAGCGGCTTGCCATAGACCTGCATGGCGAGCGCCGGAAAATCCTGGCGCACGCGTGCGACGTCATAGGTGCCGTTCTTGACTGCGGGATGCGTGCTCATGACCGCCGCTCCAGCCAGCGCTCGGCAATGCCGATCACATGCTCGCGCAAGACATCATCGGCGATCTGCTCGATCGCCTCGCCGACAAAAGCCTGGATCAGCAGCGCCTGCGCCTGCTTCTCGGGCAGGCCGCGGGCCTTCAGGTAGAACAGCAGGCTCTCGTCCAGCGCGCCGGCGGTGGCGCCGTGGCCGCAGGAGACGTCGTCGGCAAAGATTTCCAGCTCGGGCTTGTTGTCGGCTTCGGCTTCGTCCGAGAGCAGCAGCGCGCGGGTCATCATCTTGCCGTCGGTCTTCTGCGCGTCGGGACGGACGATAATGCGGCCCTGGAACACCGAATGGGCGCGGTCGTCAATCACGGCGCGGAAGACTTCGCGGCTGACGCAGTTCGGCACTGCGTGGTCGACCACCAGCGTGGTGTCGCCATGCTCGGTCTTCTTCAACAGGTTGACGCCGTTGATCGAGAGCTCGCTGCCTTCGCCGGCCAGCGTGATGAAGCCTTGCAAGCGGCTGACCGCAGCGCCAGTGGTCATGTTGAAGACATTGAGCTTCACATTCGCGCCGACCGTGACGAACTGCGAGGTGATGTTTGCCGCATCAGGAGCATCGTCCATCAGGCGGATATGCGCAACGTCGGCGTTGTCGCCGATCGTGACGATGACGGCGTCATTGACCTGGTAGGCCTTCGCACCGGCCGCGACGAACGTCTCGATGATCGTCGCATGAGCGCCCTTGCCGACCGCGACTTGCGATCGGGTGAAGGCCGACGCCGACGCGGCGGTCGCCACGTGAATGATCTGGATCGGCGCAGAGAGCTGCGTGCCATCCGCAATCGACAGCACGACACCATCGGTCGCCATCGCAGCGTTCAGCGCGATCACGGCATCGGTGGACGCAGTCTTCAGGAGACCGGCGTCCTTCTCGAGAATCTCCCGCGAGGTCTTGAAGCCGACCTCGGAGCCGAGCGCCTTGACGTCGGACAGATCGGCCGCGAACACGCCATCGACCAGCACCAGCATGCAGGCACCGGCGATTGCCCGCGCCTTCACCGCTTCTGCCGCACGTTTCAGTGCGACCGCATCGGGCGCGGCTGCCAGCGGCAACACCTCGCCGACCAGCGCACGCAGATCAGTGTACTTCCATTCCTCGATCCGGCGGTGCGGCAGGCCGAGACGCTCATAGGTCTCGAACGCCTCCCGGCGCACCGCGATTACCGCCGGCGAACCCGGCAGCCGGCCTTCCGCGTTGGCGAAGAGATCGCTCACCGCGCGGCCGTTTCCGGTCTTTGCCACAGCAACGTTCATCTCCAAAATTCCTTACGCGGCGTCCTCGAACTGGGCATAGCCGGAGGCTTCCAGCTCCAGCGCCAGTTCCTTGCCGCCGCTCTTCACGACACGGCCCTTCGACATCACGTGCACCACGTCGGGCACGATGTAGTTGAGCAGCCGCTGATAGTGGGTGATGACGACCATCGCGCGCTTCGGCGAGCGCAGCGCGTTGACGCCGTCGGCTGCGATCCGCAGCGCGTCGATGTCGAGGCCCGAATCCATCTCGTCGAGGATGCACAGGCTCGGCTCGAACAGCGCCATCTGGAGCACCTCGTTGCGCTTCTTCTCACCGCCGGAGAAGCCGACATTGACGCCGCGCTTGAGCATGTCCTGCGGGATGTTCAGCGACTTCGAAACCTCGCGGACCTTCTTCAGGAACTCCGGCACCATCAGCTCGCTCTCGCCGCGCGCCTTGCGCTGCGCGTTCAGCGCGGTCCGGAGGAAATTCATCGTGGTCACACCGGGAATCTCGACCGGATACTGGAACGCCAGGAACACGCCCTTGGCGGCCCGCTCCTCGGGAGCCATCTCCAGGAGATCCTCGCCCTTGAACAGGATCTGACCGTCGGTGACCTCGTAGCCGGGCTTGCCGGCGATGACGTGGGAGAGCGTCGACTTGCCGGAGCCGTTCGGCCCCATGATGGCGTGCACCTCGCCCTCGTTCACGGTCAGTGTCAGCCCGTGGAGGATCTCACGCTCCTCGACACGAACCTTGAGGTCTTTCACTTCAAGCAAAACCATAATGTTTTTCCATCTATCCCCTCATCCTGAGGAGCGCCGAAGGCGCGTCTCGAAGGATTGAGGCCACCAATCTTTCCGGTATTCATCCTTCGAGACGGCCGCTGACGCGGCCTCCTCGGGATGAGGCCGGAGCTAGCCGACCGACCCTTCAAGCGAGATCGAGATCAGCTTCTGCGCTTCGACCGCGAATTCCATCGGCAGCTGCTGAAGCACGTCCTTGACGAAGCCGTTGACGACGAGGCCGATGGCTTCTTCCTGCGAAAGGCCGCGCTGAATGCAGTAGAACAGCACGTCCTCGGAGATCTTTGAGGTCGTCGCCTCGTGCTCGAACGTCGCCGACGAGTTCTTCGCCTCAATGTACGGCACGGTGTGCGCGCCGCATTTGTCGCCGATCAGCAGGGAATCGCACGCCGTAAAGTTGCGCGCGCCGGTCGCCTTGCGGTGGGCGGTGACGAGGCCGCGATAGGTGTTCTGCGACTTGCCGGCGGCAATGCCCTTGGAGATGATCCGGCTCGACGTGTTCTTGCCGAGGTGGATCATCTTGGTGCCCGAGTCGACCTGCTGGAAGCCGTTCGAGATCGCGATCGAGTAGAACTCGCCGCTGGAATTGTCGCCGCGGAGAATGCAGCTCGGATATTTCCAGGTGATGGCGGAGCCGGTCTCGACCTGGGTCCAGGAAATCTTGGAGTTGTTGCCGCGGCAATCGCCACGCTTGGTGACGAAATTGTAGATGCCGCCCTTGCCTTCCGAATTGCCGGGATACCAGTTCTGCACCGTCGAATATTTGATCTCGGCGTCGTCGAGCGCGACGAGTTCGACCACGGCGGCATGCAGCTGGTTCTCGTCGCGCTGCGGCGCGGTGCAGCCTTCGAGATAGGAGACGTAGGAGCCCTTGTCGGCGATGATCAGGGTGCGCTCGAACTGGCCGGTGTTGCGCTCGTTGATGCGGAAATAGGTCGACAGCTCCATCGGGCAGCGCACGCCGGGCGGCACGTAGACGAACGAGCCGTCGGAGAACACCGCCGAGTTCAGCGTCGCGTAGAAATTGTCCGAGGTCGGCACGACCGAACCCAGATACTTCTGCACCAGCTCAGGGTGCTCGCGGATCGCCTCCGAGATCGGCATGAAGATCACGCCGGCCTTCTTCAGCTCCGCCTTGAAGGTGGTCGCAACCGAGACCGAATCGAAGACTGCATCGACCGCGATCTTGCGGCGCGCGGGATCTTCCTCGCCCACCTTGGGCTCGACGCCTTCGAGCATGGCGACTTCCCGCAAGGGGATGCCAAGCTTTTCGTAGGTCTTCAGGATCTCCGGATCGATCTCGTCGAGCGAGGAGACCGTCTTCTTCGGTTTCGGCGCTGCGTAATAATAGAGATCCTGGAAGTCGATCTTGGGATAGTCGACGCGGGCCCAGGTCGGCTCGGTCATGGTCAGCCAGCGCCGATAGGCCTCAAGCCGCCACTGGAGCATCCAGGCGGGCTCGTTCTTCTTCTCGGAGATGAACTTGACGGTCTCTTCCGACAACCCCTTGGGGGCCTTGTCGGACTCGATCAGGGTCTCAAACCCATAACGATACTGATCGACGTCGATGCGCTTCACGCGCTCGACCGTCTCTTGCACGGCTGGCATTCTATCCTCCGCTCGCGGTTTCAAGGACCGCGGTGGATCAAACTCGGACGAGTATTACGATGTTTCTCTGCGGAAAGCACGGGCTTAGAACCGTTCAAGCCGTGTTTCGTCGCTTAGGCTCTAAGTAGGGTATTACCGAGCTTTCGCCAAGCCTCTAACACCCTATTGATGTCATCTGGTTCCGTGGACCAGCCCAGACTGAGGCGCACCGCTCCCTGGGCCACGGCGGGGTTGAACCCCATGGCCGAGAGCACGTGGGACGGCTGGACCTTGCCGGAGGAACAGGCCGAACCGGAGGATACGGCGATGCCTTCGAGGTCGAATCCGATGACAGCGGTCTCTGCCTTCAGGCCGGGCGCCGTAAACAGAACGGTATTTGGCAACCTCTTCACATCTTCCGAGAAGACCATGGCCCCAGCAGTGGCACGGATGCCATTTTCCAAGCGATCTCTGAGTGTTGTCATCCGCTCCGCATCCTTCGGCAGAGCCTGAAGCGCCACCTTCAGCGCCGCGCCGAAGCCGGCGATGCCCGCGACATTCTCGGTCCCCGCCCGGCGATTAAGCTCCTGCCCGCCGCCTTTCAAAACGGGTTCCAATCCCGCAACCCCCTCCGCCACGACCAGCGCGCCGATACCCTTGGGGCCACCGACCTTGTGCGCAGAAAAGGTCGCAAGGTCCGCGCCTACCGCGTTAATATTGAAAGCAATTTTGCCGAGCGCCTGAATCGCATCGACATGCAGCAGGCCGCCGGCCTCTTGAACGATCTTTGCGGCGTCCGCGATCGGCTGGAGCGCGCCGGTCTCGTTGTTGGCGGCCATGATCGAGACCAGCGCCGGCGGGCCGTCGCTGAGCAGCGCCTTCAGGTGGTGGAGATCAATGATGCCGGACCGGGTGACCCGGATCTGGCTGATGCGATCGGCGGGGAATCGGCCGCCTGCCAGCACCGAGGGATGCTCGATCGCGGAGACCAAGAGCCGCTGCACCGGCCCACTCGACGGGCCGCGCGTGCCGGGCGACAGCGCCAGCGCATTGGCCTCAGTTCCGGCGGAGGTGAAGACGACGTTCCGTGGCAACGCGCCCACGGCCGCCGCAAGCACCCCACGCGCGTCCTCGACCAGCCGCCGCGCCTCGCGCCCCTCGGCATGGACCGAGGATGGATTGCCGACCAGATCATAGGCCGCGACCATCGCCGCCCGCGCCTCGGCGCGCAGCGGCGTGGTCGCATTCCAGTCGAGATAGACGCGGCTTGGCATGACGCCCTCTTAGCACCTTTTGTCCTCGCGCCAATCGGGCGCCGCCGCACATCAGGCCGGCTGCTGCTGCGCGATCCTGGCCGGGGATCGGGGCTCCATCCGGAGGCCAAACAGCGGCCGCAGCCAGGCGATCCGCCGTGCGACCTCGTAGGTGACGAGACAGGTGAGCGCGGTGCCTGAGATCACGATGGCAGCTTCGCTGCCGGCTGACAGACCGCTACCCTGTAACCCGTGGGCGATCATGATGATCGCGGTCTGATGCACGATGTAATAGGGAAAGATCGCATCGGTCAGATAGCGGCGCACGGGGCCATCGGCCGCCGTCAGATGGCGTCGGGCAAAGCCGAGCACCGCGGCCATCGCGAGCCATTGGTAGCAGGCATAGACGGAGTTCGCGAACCATCGCAGCATCGGTGACCGCTCGAACAAGCCGGCATAAACGAGGATGAAGGCGATGAAGCAAGCGGCCGCAACCGCCAGAGCCACCCATCGTTGCCGTTCGATGTCGCGCCAGATGCCATCCTGGCGGGCGAGCAGGAAGCCGAGCAGGAACGTGGTCGCGAAATCCGCGTGGTTGTACCAGTCGCCGAACAGTGCATGCGTCGACGGGAAGACCGGGAACAGAAACAGCCGCCAGGCCGCAAACAGCAGGCACGGCAACACCAGCAGCCACGGGCCGCCGAGCACGGCCGCCAACCTTTCACCGATCCAATCGGCAGCAGCCGGCCACAGCGCCAGCACGCCAACCAGGGCCATCGTGTAGACCCAGAGATAGACCACGAACCAGAGATGGTTCCAGGTCGGCTGCACGATGCAGGGGTTCGGGCAGAACTGCGAGCCGAACGCCAGGTAGTGGTGGACGTAGAAATCAACGAAACCCTGGGGATAGCCGAGCGCCTCGATGATCTGGAGATAGGATTGCGGCGGCACGATCACGAGCATGCCGAAGATCAACGGAATCAGCAGGCGTGCCGACCGCGCGCGGGCGAAGGCGGCGAGGCTGTACTTTCCCAGCATGAAGCGGGTGGCGACGCCGGAGACCAGGAACAACAACGACAGCCGCCAGGGATTGAGCACCAGCATCACCGGCTCGAGCCACGTCAGCCGGTGCACGCTCTTGATGTGAAATCCCCAGGACACGTAGAGCATGCCGACATGGTAGAAGATCAACAGCCCGAAGGCTAAAATCCGCACCCAATCCAGATCGATGCGTCGTTCCGGGTTTGATGCTTGCTGCGGTGCTGACATGGTTTTGTGCTCCTTGAGCGGACGACAGACGCGGTTTTCGGGCCATGGCTGACGGCCAAAATGCGCCGGAAACGGAGCGCGTCGAGACGGTTTGGGATCAAGACCGGACGCGAGGGGACGAGGCGTCGCCGGCTGGGACGAGCGGATGGCGCGGCGGGATCAGTCGCGGCGACTGGACCATGTTCGGCGCGATCGCAGCCGTCTCGCTCGCCATCGGGGTAGTCAATGCACTCTCCGGCGCGCAGGACGCGGCCTGGCGCGGCGACAGTTACGATGTCGGCCGGCGGCTGTTCTGGGAGATGTCGAGCGTCATCGTCATCATGCTGCTGGTACCGATCCTGGTCCTCGCCGTCAGGCGCATACGGCGGACACCAAGCCTGGCGGCGCGGGCCGGAATCGGCGCGGTCGCCTTGATCGGTTTCTCGACCCTGCACATCGCCGGCATGGTGGGAATCCGGAAATTCGCGCTGTGGCTCGCCGGAAGCACCTACGACTTCCATTTCTCGATCGCCACCGTCCTGTACGAGTTCCGCAAGGATGCGGTGGCCGCTTTCCTGATCGGGGCAACGCTGTGGCTGATCGAGAGCAGGCGCGAGCTGAGGAAAGCCGCGCTCGCCGCCGTCTCCCCGCAGGCCGCTCCTCTGGAGCAACCATCCCCCGATCTGATCTGGCTTCGGGACGGCACCAGCCGCATTCGCGTCGCGCCGCGCGACATCCTGTGGGTCGCCTCCGCCGGAAATTACATCGAATACAGTCTCGCCAACGGCGCCCGGCATCTGATCCGGGGCACGCTGGCCGCGACCGAAAGCGAGCTCGCCCGCTTCGCCATCGTGCGCGTCCACCGGACCAGGCTTGCCAATCTCGACCGGGTCAGCGGCGTGGACTTCAAGCCGTCGGGCGATTTCGAGCTCACCTTCGACAATGGACAGACGCTTGGGGGCAGCCGCCGCTATCGGCCGGTGGTCGCTGGGCTCGGAGGCCGCATTGCGCCGGCGTGAATCAGCTCGCGGATCGTCCGACAACCGATAAACAATCGTGATTCCAATTGGTTGCTGCCGCAATGTCGGTCCTGGTCAATCCCAGCTGCTGTTGGCGTGACATCGGGATGACCGGCTAAGCTCTTGAGTGCATTGAGAGATGTCGAAGATGCTTGCTTTTTGCCCCGCAGCCTATGTTAGAACGCGGGCCGTCAAGTCACCGCGCGCCAAATTGCGCATCACCGCGAGGCGCACGCCTTCTCATCCCTCATTCGCGCTTTCGTCGGCATGACTGCCGATGAAGCCACAATCGGTTGATTGCTGAGGATCGTCTCCAGGAAATCAATCAAGAGATCATCCATGCCTGAAGTTATTTTCGCCGGCCCTGCTGGCCGTCTCGAGGGCCGCTATCACCCGGCCAAGCAGAAGAACGCGCCGATCGCGATGATCCTGCATCCGCATCCGCAGTTTCACGGCACGATGAACCATCAGATCGTGTATCAGTGCTACTACGCGTTTGCGCATCGCGGCTTCTCGGTGCTGCGCTTCAACTTCCGCGGCGTCGGCCGAAGCCAGGGCTCGTTCGACCACGGCACCGGCGAATTGTCGGATGCGGCCGCAGCCCTCGACTGGGCACAGACCATCAATCCCGAAGCGCGCGCCTGCTGGGTCGCGGGCTTCTCCTTCGGCGCCTGGATCGGCATGCAGCTGCTGATGCGCCGCCCGGAGGTCGAAGGCTTTATTTCAATCGCGCCGCCCGCGAACCTCTACGACTTCTCGTTCCTCGCGCCCTGCCCGTCCTCCGGGCTGATCGTGCATGGCGAGAAAGACGCGGTGGTGCCGCCGAAGGACGTCAACACGCTGGTCGAGAAGCTGAAGACGCAGAAGGGCATCGTGATCGACCAGCAGGTCATCCCCGGCGCCAACCACTTCTTCGACGCCAAGCTCGAGCCGCTGATGGAGACCATCACGGCCTATCTCGACATGCGTCTTGCCAACGTGCGCTAAGACATTCGGCCTGAGCGCACTGCGCTCAGGCCGCAAGCTTCAAGAGATGCGCGTCGTGCCGCACCAGGAAGGCGCGCAGCAATTGCGGATAGTCCGCGCCGACCGCTGAGCGCACGCTCGGACGCTTTGCAAGCTCATCTCGCCAGGCGCAGACCTTCGGTAGATCACTGAAGATGCCGAGCTCAGTTAGCTCGTCGAACACATCGAAATAGCGGAAGATCGGTGCGAACACCGCATCGACCAAGCCGAACCGCTCGCTGGCGAAATAAGGCCCCGCTCCGAGTGCAGCCTCGACACGCGAAAATTTCGCCGCAAGCGCCTGACGCTTGCTTTCGAACGTCGCCGGATCCGTCGTCGTCTCCAGTCCCCAGAGATCGCCTAGGATCGCCGAGCCGAACTCCATCCAGGCGCGGTGCTCGGCGCGCTTCAGGGCATCGGCTGGATGCAGCTTCGCGCCCGCTTGCGTCTCCTCAATGTATTCGCAGATCACGTTGCTCTCGAACAGCGCGACCTCGCCCTCCTCGGTCGTCACCACCAGCACCGGCACCTTGCCGAGCGGCGACAGTTTCAGGAACCAGTCGGGCTTGTTGGCGAGATCGATGTCGATCCGTTCGAACGGTACGCCCTTCTCCTTGAGCGCGATCACCGCGCGCTGCACGTAGGGGCAAAGCTTGTGGCTGATCAGTTTGAGCGAAACGGCCATGGCGACGATCCCGGCAGTTAGATGCAACTGCATCCAATATAGATGCATCCGCATACATCCGTCAAGATCGATGCATCTGCCTCCACCATCACCAACCTCAAGGCCTGGCGATCACCCCGCCCGTCATCGGCATCGGCACACCCGTGGTGGCCGGGTAGGACAGCGGCAGGCCCTTGAGCCCGCGCGCGGCGAGGAAGCCGAAGGCCTGCGCCTCGATTGCGTCGGAGGCCCAGCCCAGCGTCTCGGCGGCCTCGACAGTCGCCGAGCCCACCCGCTCCCGCAGCATGCGCAGCATGGTGAGGTTGCGCGCGCCGCCGCCACAGACGATCCAGCTGCGCGGCCGCCGCGGCAGCAAGGGAATGATGCGCGCGATCGCGGCGGCCGTGAAAGCGGTGAGCGTCGCAGCGCCGTCGGCCGGCGGCACATCGCCCAGCCTCAGCGCAGCAAAATCGTTGCGGTCGAGCGATTTCGGTGGCGGCGATGCAAAGAACGGCAGCTCCAGCGCCTGCGCGATCCACGCCTCATCGACCTTGCCGAGGGCTGCGAACTTGCCCTCCGCATCGAAGGCCTGGTTCATGGTGCGGTACATGAAATCATCAAGCAGCGCGTTGCCGGGCCCGGTGTCGCAGGCGATCAGGGTGTCGTTGCCGTCGACATAGGTGATGTTGGAGACACCGCCGATATTGACCACGCAGATCGGCCCTTCGCGCTCCAGCGCTTGCGTCAGCGCGCGGTGGTAGACCGGAACGAACGGCGCGCCCTGGCCGCCGGCGGCGACGTCAGCGGCGCGAAAATCGTGCATCACGGGAATATGGATCGCCCTGGCGAGTGCCGGCGCATCGCCGATCTGGACCGTCAGCCGCCGCTCGGGGCGATGCAGCACGGTCTGGCCATGGAAACCGACGATGTCGATCTCTTCTGGCTTCATGCGGTTCTGGGCGACGAAGGCGGCCACCGCCTCGGCATGGGCCAGCGTCACCGCGCGCTCGGCCTCGGCCAAAATGCCCGGCCGTGCATCGCGTTGCGGCAGGTGCACGGCTTCGCTCAGCGCCTGGCGCAGCAGACTGCGCTCGGCCGGGCTATAGGGCCGGTAGCCGGACGGGCCGAACGCCTTCACCTGCTTTCCGTCGGTTTCGATCAGCGCGACATCGACCCCGTCAAGCGAGGTGCCGCTCATCAAACCGAGTGCCGTCAACATCATCTCAAGCTGGCCCCGACGCCCGACTTGTATCAAACAAGTACATCTTATAATGCCACAGCGCGCTTTTTTGCGGCAGCCCGGCAGGCGCCGGTTCCGCAACTTGCCGCAATGAACGTAAAATAAGAATGGTCAGGCCCGCCTACAGATGACTGCATTTAAATCGGATTTCCTCAATACCTTGCAGGAACGTGGTTTCGTCCACCAGTGCTCCGATTTCGAGGGGCTGGACGCGCTTGCCGCCAAGGGCGAGGCAACCGCCTATGTCGGCTACGATTGCACCGCGCCCTCGCTGCACATCGGCAACTACCTGACCATGATGATGCTGCACTGGCTCCAAGAGTCCGGCAACAAGCCGATCACGCTGATGGGCGGCGGCACCACCATGGTCGGCGATCCCTCCGGCAAGGACGAGACGCGCGCGATCCGCACTGTCGCCGAGATCGAGGCCAACAAGGAATCGATCCGCGGCGTGTTTTCGAAAGTGCTGCGCTATGGCGACGGCAAGAGCGACGCCATCATGCTCGACAACGCGGAGTGGCTGACCAGGCTCAACTGGATCGAGATGCTGCGCGACGTCGGCCGGCATTTCTCGGTCAACCGCATGCTGACCATGGACTCCGTGCGGCTGCGTCTCGAGCGCGAACAGGAGATGAGCTTCATCGAGTTCAACTACATGGTCTGCCAGGCCTACGACTTCGTCGAGCTCGCCAAGCGCGCCGGCTGCAAATTGCAGATGGGCGGCTCGGACCAGTGGGGCAACATCATCATGGGCGTCGATCTCGGCCGCCGCATGGGCACGCATCAGCTGTACGCGCTGACGACGCCGCTGCTGACCACCGCCTCGGGCGCCAAGATGGGCAAGACCGCGCAAGGCGCGGTCTGGCTCAACGCGGACCAGTTCAGCGCTTACGATTTCTGGCAGTACTGGCGCAACACCGAGGATGCCGACGTCGGCAAATTCCTGAAGCTGTTCACGACGCTGCCGATGAGCGAGATCCGGAAGCTCGAGGCGCTCGCAGGCTCAGAGATCAACGAGGCCAAGAAGGTGCTCGCCACCGAGGCGACAGCGCTGCTTCACGGCCGCGATGCCGCGGACGCGGCGGCGGAAACCGCACGACGCACGTTCGAGGAAGGCGCGCTCGCCGAGAGCCTGCCGACCGTGGAAATTCCGCGTGGCGAACTCGATGCCGGCATCGGCGTGCTCAACGCCTTCGTCAAGGCGGGCCTCGTCGCCTCCAATGGCGAGGCGCGGCGCCAGATCAAGGGCGGCGGCCTGCGCGTCAATGACGAGCCCGTCACCGACGAGAAGATGACGCTCTCGGCGGCCAATCTGACGCCGGAAGGCGTGATCAAGCTGTCCTTCGGCAAGAAGAAGCACGTCCTCATCAAGCCTGCATAGGCGTATGAGCTTTTGATGCTTGTCAGGGCGCGCTGGTGCGCGCTCCCTGACGGGCAATGGATCAGAACACGCCCAGGGAACAGATCGGCAGCACGCAGCAAGGTGCCGTACGCACCGCGCTCGTCGTGCTCGCGCTGTGTTTCACGCTGGCTGTGCTCGGGCGCGGCCTGAGCGAAAGTTTTACGGTTTTCCTCAAACCGATCTCGGAAAATTTCGGCTGGGATCGTGCGCAGGTCGTCTCGATCTACTCGCTGACCTGGCTCATCAGCGGACTGACCGCACCTTTGGTCGGGCGCCTGTTCGATCATTCCGGACCGCGCATCGTCTACGCGCTCGGGCTGCTCCTGCTCGGCTCGGCCTTCCTGATTGCTGCGCATGCGCAATCGCTCTGGCAATTCCAGCTCTCGATCGGCATCTGCGTCGGCATCGGCGTTGCCTTCATCGGCAATGTGCCGAACTCGATCCTGCTCGGCCGCTGGTTCGGGCCGCGGCTGCCGACCGCAATGGCTGTGGTCTATTCGGCAATGGGCGGCGGCGTGCTGGCGCTGCTGCCGGCCTCGCAACTGCTGATCGATCATCTCGGCTGGCGCGAGACCTATCAGCTGTTCGGGTTCGCCGCATTGGGCCTGCTGGTGCCGCTGATGCTGTTGCCATGGCGGCGGTTCGCGGCGGGCTCGCCGCACGTCGCCAAGAAGACCGATCCGGATTTCATCGACGACGGCTGGACGCTTGTGAGCGCGATCCGCCACCACGCGTTCTGGGCGCTGTTCTCGACCTTCTTCTTCACCGCCGTCGGCATGTATGCGATCGCCGCGCAAATCGTTGCCTACCTGATCGACGCGGGCTTCCCGCCGCTCCAGGCCGCGACGGCCTGGGGCTTTTCCGGCGTCGTACTGGTGTTCGGCATGTTGGGGGTGTCCGCGCTCGACGGGCTGATCGGGCGGAGGCCTTCGGTGCTGCTGAGCTACGCGATCTCGATCCTGGGCATCTTCCTGCTCTGGCTGTTGCAGTATGATCCGAACGTCATCCTGCTAATCGGCTTCGTCGTCTGTTTCGGCAGCATGATGGGCTCGCGCGGACCGCTGATCACCGCAACCGCAATGAAGATTTTTCGGGGCAAGCGGGTCGGCACCATCTACGGCACCATCTCGATCGGCAGCGGGTTCGGCTCGGCATTCGGTTCCTGGAGCGGCGGCCTGATCCACGATACGACGCACGGCTACAACGCGTTGCTTGTCTTCGCACTTGCGAGCGTGGTGCTCGGGATGATCCCGTTTCTGATCGTGCCCGCCTTGCGGCGCTAGGCGCTCCTACAGGTAACCTTCGTGTAACCGGGGAACTACGGGCGCGCGTGACCCGACCAGGTGTAAAAAAATGCGGACGACGCACGGCTCAAACCCCGGCCTGCGGTGTTTTGTCGACATGACAAAAATGTCAGCGCGAATTGATCCGGCGCGACTTGCGGGCTGGAACCGGATGCGATCCAAGTCGCAGCATTGGATGGAGGGCATAAACCAATGGACTTTCCCTATCTCTCTCGCTTTCAACCGGTTCTCTTGAGCCTGTTCCGCTTCATCACCGGACTGCTGCTGTTCCAGTATGGCGTCGCAAAACTTTTCAAGTTTCCGGTGCTTCCCTACTTCGCCGACATTCCGCCGCTGATCTACGCAGCCGGCACGCTCGAGCTGGTGCTCGGCGCGACGTTGATGCTCGGCCTGTTCACCCGGCTCTCGGCCTTCATCCTCGCAGGTGAAATGGCCTTCGCCTACTTCATGGGCCACATGTTGAAGACCGGCACGCCGGTGTTCCTGCCGCTGCTCAATGGCGGCACCGCAGCGATCCTGTTCTGCTTCGCCTGCCTCTATCTCTCGGCCGCGGGCGGCGGCTTGGTCAGCGTCGACGCGCTGATGGGCAAGGAGAGCGCCGCGCCGGGCGGCGCCTTCGCGCGGCGCTGATCGCGCGGCATTGACGAGACAAGGCGGCGCCCGCGGCATCGCGGGCGCCGCTTTCCTTTATCGCGGGCCCAGCACGTTCCAGATCACGGCCAGCACCGCCATGAGCAATCCGAACATGACAATGCGGTGGACTAGTCTGCTCACTACCGCCGCACCAGGCTGCAGCCGCTCGACAGCGGCCTTGCCGATCCCGTCTGGCTGTCGCCTGACTGCGCCGACGGCAGCTCGTCGATCGGCGTGTTCTGCTTGCCGGTATTGAATTCGAAGATCTTGCGAAACAGGCCCGGCGCCATCGCCGAGATCGGATTGACGCGCATCACCGGTGCGGCCGGCGTGCCGACGACCTCATAGGTGACGCCGATCAATCCCTCGTTGTTGCCGCCGCCGAGGAAGATGCCGAACAACGGGATCTGACCAAAGATGTTGTTCACGCCGTACATCGGCACGAAGGTGCCGCTCATGCAAACCTGGTTGCCGGGATAGTCGATCGAGCCTTCGATGGTGGCGCCGATCATTGGTCCCTTGACGACGCCATCGCGGATCGTGAGCGCGCCGTTCTGGCGGGTGAACTCTGCGCGCAGCGCGTTGAAGGTGACGCCCCCGGGGGTGCCGTTCGGAGCGCCCGCGGCGACGCGCTCGAGCTGCGCCTCGCCCTTCACCGTGAAGTCGCGCACGTTGATGAGACCCTCGCGGGACGTGTTCGGCTCGGATGTCGGCGGCTCCATCGCCACCACCATCTGGCCGCCCTGGGCCTTGGTGTAGGTGTCGGTGAAGCGCAGCAATGCGCCCGCATCGTTGGTCTGGAGGTAGATCACCTCGCGGCTGCCCTGCGCGCGTCCGCCGCGCAAATCCGCCGCCACCGGCGTGTCTTTGCCGATCCTGCCGCTCAGCGAGAAGGCCCTGATGGCGCCACTACGCTTCGACATCTTGGCATCGACGCTGCGCATCGCCTCGCCGTTGAAGCCAGCGACCGCGCCGAGCTTCACGTCGACGTCGAAATCGACATTCTTCAGCTTGCTCTTGGAATCGTCCTTGGAATTGCCTGAGATCGCCGACTTCAGGAAGCCGCGACCGTCGAACACGTCGCCACGCATGGTACCCCTCACCACGCCATCCTGGCCACGTTCCACCTTCAACGACGCCTTGTCGCCATCGGACGGCGAGTAGGTCGGGAAGTTCGCATTCATGAGGTCGCCGTTCGGGTCGACTTCCAGCGAGCCCCTGATCGAGGCGCCGCCGCCTTCGACGACGATGTCCTCGAGCCGCGTCGATTGTGCCGTCGGCACCACCTTGAACGTGGCCTTGCTGGACTTGCCGGGCAGCTTGACCCAGCCGGGAAGGATGTTGTCGAGCTTGACCGAGGTGAGGTCGGCCTCGATGCCGAGTTTCGTGGTCTGGTCAGGACCGCCGGCAATCTTGCCCGACACCTTGACCGGTACCGAGCCGCTGACCGCCGGGCTCAGGTCGAAGCCCAGGCGCGCACGGCTGGCATCGTCCAGCGTCGTCTGCAATTTGACGTCGGCATCGCCCTCGGTCGGCTTGCGATAGTCGAGCGAGGCCGCCTGCCCGTTGATCTTGACGTCGCCCTTGACCTGATAACCCTGGTTGCTGGCGACGATCTTGAGATTGTTGGCCTCGAGCTTCTGGTTCATCACCAGCTTGTCGGCCGCAAAGCCGTTGAGGTCCGCGGTCACGGCGTAAGTGGTGTCGGCCTTGGTCAGCTCGCCCTTGACCGGCAGGCCAAGCTGGATGTTGGCCGAGAACGTGCCTTTGCTGGTGTTGGGATCGACCACGGTCGCCGACAGATCGCTCAGGCGATCATTGGCGAGCATTTCTGCCGCCGCCGGCACGGGCCCGTCGACTCGGAATCTGGTCCGCGACGGCGATGGTTTCGGTGCCATGTCCGGCACCTCGAAGATGAAATCGGAGATCGTGACCTTGCGGCCCGCGGGCGTGTCGGCAATGCCTTGCCCGATATTCACGGTCGCCGTGCGCCCGGTCACGTGCGCCTTGAGGTCGGCATCGTGCACCACGGGCATGCCGTCGACGGGACGGACCGCGACACCGCTCGCGACGATGTTGACGGACAGACCGTCGTCGGGAATCGGCGGCCCCTTGCGGGGAAGGTTACGCGTCGGCGAATTGACGCCGACCTCGATGCGCTGAAGCGTGCCGCGCTCGATCCGCTCGATCACCCATTGGCGAAGCTCCGGCACGATCAGCGTCGGCCACATCCGCTTCAGCGCGGACGCCGACATCGGCGTTCCCGCAAAGCCGAGCGTCAGGCGCGGCTCGCCCGAATAGTCGATCGCGCCGGTGCCGGCGACACCGATCTCGCCGTTGGAGATGTCGGCTTGCGTCAGCAGCAGCCGCTTGTGGTCGGTGTCGAAGCGGAATCCGATCGCGATGCGGTTGAAGACGAGCGGCGGCTCGTTGTCGATGCCGCCGAGCAGGATCGAGCCGCCGCTGAAGCCGAGCTGCCAGTCGTTGGTGGTGCCGTTCGGCGGCTCGAGATGGGCCAGCAGCGTCAGGCGGTTGGCGCCGGAAAGGATCTTGAACGGCGCCACCAAGACGCGACGGCTTGCGTCCCACTCGACATTGATCTCGGCCGAGTCGATCGCCATCGGATAGTCGGGCGTATCGGTGTCGGTGATGTTGCCCGCACCGATCGTGACCTTGCCGCGGAAAAATGTCGGCACGCCGTCGCGTCCGAGCTCGCCCTTGAGCTCGCCGGTCAGCGGCAGATCGGCAGTGTAAGTCAGATCCTTCACCCGCAGTGCCAGCAGGATGTTGGACGTCGAGACCTTGTCGGCACGGATATCGACGGAACGCACGCCATACTCGGCTGGTCCGATCGTGGCGCGCAGCGACCACGGATGCGCGCCTTCTTCGCCGACGCTGAGCGCGACACCGCCATGGCTTGGCCGGCGCAGGCTGAGCGTGATGTTCTCAAACGCCCATTTGCTGCCGCGCTGCTGATCGTCGACGATCAGATTGCCGTTCTTGAGACCGATCTCGTTGAGGTTCTGGCCGTCGAGACCGGTCATGCTCAGGCTGTCGAGCCAGTCGAGGCCCTGAAGAATACCGTTCTGCGCGATGGCTTGAGGTGCAGCCTGGGACGCGTCGGGGCTCGCAGGCGCTGTCGCGACAGGAGGCGGCGCAACTCCGTTGCGCGGGAAAGTCGGCGGCAAGCCCGCTTCCCTCTTGGAGGCGACGCCGGTTGCTAGCGGTTTCGCGGTGTCGCCCGCCGACACCGTGACGGTCCCGTCGGGGGCGATCCGGATCGCAAGCTCCGCATCGACGAGATTGAGGCTTTCGGCGCGCAGCTGCCCCGTCAGCAGCGCCGCACCCGACAGCCTCACCTCGGCCTTTGGCGCGCTGGCAACGATGGCACGGTCGTGATCGCGCACGATGATGTCGCGGATACGCACGGCAATGCGAATCCGCCCGGCCCGCTCGATCTGGGTGCCGCCGACCTCGACCGTGTTGCCGTGGCCGATGTTGTCCTCAATGGCGGCGGCGAGCCACGGCGTCGCCATATCGAGGTTGATGGGGCCGGCGCCAAGACGCCACCACAGCGCACCAAAACAGCCGACGAAGATGACGATGAGCGTGCCGAGCACGACGGCGAGCCGGCGAAGCCAGCGTCCGCTCGGCAGCAACCGCCAAAACCACGAGAAACTGTCACCGACACGGAAGCGCGAACTGGAACGCGACAATAGGCGGCGCGCGCGATGGCCCGCCTCCTCCTCCTGATCGGGATCCCAGTCGGCTTCGTCCCATTCCGGCGGCTCCTGGTGGCCGCCGCGCCGATCGAAATCGCGAGTGTGATCCTGGGGCGACGTATTCCTTGCCATTGCCTCTCGATACAGGCGCCCGTCGTAGGATTGAGCGCCGCCGGGTCCGCCGCCATCGACGGGGATCGAAGCTCCCCGCCCCGGCATTGCCGCCATATCTCGGATGTTCCTGCTGTTCGTCATTTCGCCCCGGGAGCGCGTTCAACGAGCAGTGGGGTGGTGCGTGGAATTCCTTGTAACCATACTCCTGCGCCGCCAAACTTGCCCAGCCGAGGGCGCGAATCCGGCATGCCGGACGAGAGCTGCAATACCGCTTTGGTTGACCCGCCGAAAGCGACGAAAGGAAGGCGTATGTCCAAGAAATCCCGAAAGAAATCGTCCAAAACGTCCTCCGGCAGTCCGACAGCTAAAAAGAAGGCCGCGAAAACGCGGGCATCTGCTCAAACACGTCCCGCGAAGACAAAGCGGGCGACAACCAGCAAATCAACCAAGCCAACAGCAAAAGCAGCATCGCATAAGGCCGCATCGAAACGGTTAAAATCCTCTGAAAAGCCCTCTAAGCCCGCCGCCTCCAAACCTGTCTCTTCCACGCCCGCCCTGGCCGAAGGTCAGAAGGCCCCCACCTTCCATCTGCCCCGCGATGGCGGCAGCGTGGTGACGCTCGCCGATTATGCCGGCCAAAAGCTTGTCCTGTTCTTCTATCCCCGCGCCGACACGCCGGGCTGTACCCGCGAGGCGATCGACTTCACGCGGCTCAAGGACGCCTTCGCCAAGGCGGGCACGTCCGTGCTCGGCATCTCCGCCGATCCGTTAAAGGCCCAGGAGAAGTTCCGCGACAAGCACAGCCTCGACATTCCCCTGATCTCGGACGAGCAGCACGAGATGCTGGAGGCCTATGGCGCCTGGGGCGAAAAATCCATGTATGGCAAGAGCTTCCTCGGGATTCTTCGCACCACGGTGCTGATCGGATCCGACGGCAATGTGGCCAGGGTCTGGCGCAACGTCCGCGTCGATGGCCATGCGGACGAGGTGCTGGCGGCGGCAACAAGTCTTTAACCAGCCCGTTAAATTCGAGCGCTCCCGTTTCCGGAAAATTAACCATGACCGGCCCAGATTGCTGCGGCAATTGAGCCGCAAGGAACCGTTCCGACCGGCGCGGGAGTGCCGATGTCGAAAAGTTCTGCCCAATATTCGCAGTACCCCCAGCATCATCCCCACGACCACGGACGGGCCTTCAATCGTCGTCCGGCCGCCGCAGTTGCCGCCGCCATTCCCCTGCCCGCGACCGACGATGCCTACACTATCGTGCATCACGGCAAGCAGGTTCGCCTGGGGCCCGTGGTGTTCTGGATCGTGGTCGGCACCGTCGTTCTGCTCGGAGTATGGTCGGCAGCGACGGCTACCTATTTCGCGTTCCGCGACGATGTCCTGACCCGACTGATCGCCCGCCAGGCCGAGATGCAATATGCCTATGAGGACCGCATCGCCGAGCTGCGTGCCAAGGTCGACCGCACGACCAGCCGTCAGCTGCTCGACCAGGAGCAGTTCGACCAGAAGCTCGACCAGATCATGAAGCGCCAGACGGCGCTGGAGTCCCGGGCCACGGCGCTCGGCGCCATGCCTGACGTCACCGGATCGATCCCCCGCTCGACGCCGCAGCGTGGCGATGCGCCCCAGACGACGACGCAAGGCACGCCAAAACCGTCGCCAATCAGCGACACCGTGATTTTCGTGGCGCCGCCCGATCGCGAAGCCCGACTCGAATCGCGCGCGCCAACCGTGGTCGCGCCAACAGTCAGTCAATTCGCCAACAACCAGGGGTTTGACAACGTCCTGGTCCGACTGACGAGCTCGCTTGACCAGGTCGAGCGCCGCCAGATCGCGGCGCTCAGCGCTGTCGAGGAAGGCATGGATGCCCGCATGCGGCGGATGCGCGGCGTGGTCAGCGACCTCGGTTTGAACATGGCCAGCCTCGAGGCCGCCGTGCCACGGACCGCGATGGGCGGACCTTTTGTCCCCGTCAAACTCAATGCCAATGCGGGGCCGTTCGAGAAGCAGCTCTATCGTATCAACCTCACCCGCGCCGACATGGACCGGCTCAACCGCACACTGGCGCTCGTGCCCTATCGCAAACCCGTCATCGGCGAGGTCGAGTTCACCTCCGGTTTCGGCGTGCGCAGCGATCCCTTCCTCGGCCGCCCCGCGATGCACACCGGTCTCGACTTCCGCGCCTCGACCGGCGATCCCGTACGCGTCACTGCGAACGGCAAGGTGGTCTCGGCCGGCTGGTCCGGCGGCTATGGCCGTATGGTCGAGGTCGACCACGGCAACGGGCTCTCGACCCGCTATGGCCATCTCTCCGAGATCAGCGTCAAGGTCGGCGAGGTCGTGAAGATCGGCCAAGTTGTCGGCCTCGTCGGCTCGACCGGCCGTTCGACCGGCCCGCATCTGCATTACGAAACCCGCATCGACGGCGAAGCGGTCGATCCGCAGAAATTTTTGCGCGCCGGTGTGCGCCTGAGCGCGGGCTAGGCCCGCGTCGCTCTGTTGCGGCGGACACGGCCTTTAGCGCCGGCCGCCGCCCATCCCGCCTCCGGGACCACCAAAGCCGCCACCACCCATTCCACCGCCGGGGCCCATCGGCCCGCCGCCGGGCGTGCCAAATCCGCCGGGGCCTGACGGGCCACTCGGGCCCGGCGGCGCGGAGCCGGGATTTGCACCCGGGCCCGATCCCGGCGCAGGTGCGCCAGTCGGACCGGGCTGAGTGCCGCTCGGCGCGGGCGTGGTGCGGTTCGGATGCAGGATGGAGCCGCCGCCGGGCGACCGGTTGGGATTGCTGCCGCCGCCCGGCGCCTGCGATCCCGGCACCTGGCTGATGGCCTGCGCCGAATCGATCTGAAGGCCGCGCGAACGATCGAACATGCCATTGACCACCATGCGTGCTTCGCCCGCCGCCGGCCCGAATCGCGAGCTGTCATGAGCGATCAGTCCGGAACCGAGCTGAAGGCTCGAGCCCGCACGCTGCACATAGGCCTCGATCGAGAGCCGGCTGGCGCCGACGAGATCCGAGAAATCGTCGATGCGCGTGCGCGCGGCCTGCATCGCGCCCTGGCTTGCGCTGCCTTCGATCTGGACGCGCTGGCCCGCGAGCAAGGGATCCACGCCGTTCAATTTCAGCCCGCCGATATGCAGGCCGTTCGGCCCGCGCTCGACGAGACCCGTGACGCGTTCGGCGGCGTTCTGGCGTTGCTCGACCAGGCTTGCGACGATGACGCCATCGGTGCGGCGCAGGCCAAAGACCGCAACTTGCGTGCCCGCGCGCAGCTTGCTCTCCTTGCCGCTCGCAACGACCTTCTGGCCGAGCACCGTGAGCTCGTTGCCCTTCACCGATTCGATCGGCCCCGAGACCTCGCTCGCGATCGCGATGTTGCGGGTGACGAGCGTGCCGTCGGCCTGCCGCATCGCGACCACGCGCGCGAGCTGGCCGATGCGCAGGGCCTTGGGCGTTGCCGCCTCGCCGTCGATTCGGACCGGCACGTCGCTCGCATAGGTCACGCGCTCGCCGTTGACGTAGATGCTGCCGAACCGCTGGATCACGCCGACGATGCCGGTGCCGCCGATGCCGTGATCATCGCCGCGCGTGATCCCGGTGCCGCCGATGCCCTGGTCGGTGCCGCGCTTGACCTGCGCCCGCGCAATGGCGGTTCCGGCGAGCCAGAATCCAGTTAGCAGCAGACGGCGCGAGATCAGCGGCGGCCGGCTCATGCGGAACCGCCCTCTTTGCCGCCGTCCTTCCTGCCCTCCTTGGCTCCTTCCTTGCCGTCACCGTCCTCGTCGGCATCTTCGCTGTAGATGTAGATACCGAAATTCCAGCGGGCGTCTCCGCCCTTGTCCTTGGCGAGCGCGCGATTCGCCTCGCGGTTGGCGGTCTTGAGCGCGTCCATCGCGAGCTCGCGCGAGCGCGCCTCGAGGCGCTTGGCAAGCTTCGGCGAGATGTTGTTGTAATGCACCGCGCGTTCGAGGAAACGCGGTGCCGGCCCCGAGACATTCTCGGCGGCCGCGGCGATGTGGTCGTGCAGATTGCGGCCGAGATAGTGCCATTTGCTGTCGTCCGCACCGCTTGGAACGAAGGCCGCCTCCACCAGCTCGATTTCGTCGGCCGCGTTGATGGTGACGAGCTTGCGGTCGACCCATTCGTCGAGCACCGCGCGCGGGCGCACGTCCTTGGTCACAGAGGCGACGAGCTGCTCGAACGACGGCGCATCGCCCTCGGCGGTGCGCGGGAGCGCCAGCGGCTCGCCCTTCGAATCGGTGAATTCGGGTGCCGCGAGCCAGCGCGCGATCACGGCGCTCGTCAGCGAGACCGCCGCAGGCGCCTCGTGCACGGGCGCGCCGGCACCGCGCAGCCGCGCCACCTCCTTGCGATGGATGCCGGTGAGCAGGCTGACCCGGCTGTCGGTCTGCTCCTTGTCTTCGAGCGCGAAATCATGCTCGGCGACGTTGACGAAGAGCTCGCGGAGCAATTGCGCCAGCGCCGGGAACGTCATGCCGCTGCGGATGCACAGCCGGACCAACGGGCGCAGCAGCCGCGCCAGCGGCGCGTGCAGCTTTGCGGCGGCATTCGGCTCTGGCGCCGCCGCTTTGGGCCCGGACTTGGCATTCATGTCTGAATTGTAGCGATGCATCGCGTGGGACACAATCCCACTTTTTCCCATTTGGCGATTGACGTGGTAAATTTTCCCACATATACGGGACGGCACTGAGGGCGCGATTTGAAGGGACATTGACCATGGCCAACCGCTTGGCCCGCATCTCCAGTTCGCCGCGTGCGATGCCAATGCGCGACCGGAGCCGTCACGGCCTGGTCGAGCCGATGCTGCCGGCGCTCGTGCGCGGCGTGATCTTCATCTCGGTGCTGGCCGCGCCGTTCGTCGCCGCTCTTCTCGCAGGTTGATCGCCACCATGAATACTGCCAGCGATTCCCCGCGCCGCCCGTCGGTGCTGCACGTCTTCAAGATCTACTATCCCGACCTGTTCGGCGGCACGCTGACGGTGATCCGCAACATCTGCGCCAGTCTGAAAGAGAGCTTCGCATCTGCGGTGCTGGTCTGCTCGGACAAGGGCGAGAGCCGCGGGGCCGTTGACGAGGCCGAGGTCGAACGCGTCCGCTCGTTCGGCAATGTGCTGTCGCTGCCGGCCGCTCCCGCCTATCCCTTGCGGCTGTGGCAGAGGATCGCCGAGCACGACCTGATCGCGCTGCACGCGCCCTTCCCGCTCGCCGACCTCGTGTTCGCCCTCGGGTTCGGCCGCAAGCGGCCGCTGGTCGTGCACTGGCACGCCGATATCGTCACCCATGCCGGCCTGCGCTGGTTCATCCAACCGCTGATGCGGCGAACGCTGCGGCTTGCCAAAGCGATCATCGTCTCCGACGGCGTGCTCATCGAAGAGACGCCGCTGCTGCGGGAATTCGAAGAGAAATGCCACGTCGTGCCGTTCGGCATCGACACCACGGTTTACGACTGGCCGAAGATCGAGCCGCATCATGTCAACGATCGCGGCCGGCTCGTGCTCGCCTGCGGCCGGCTCGTGCCCTACAAAGGCTTCGACGTGCTGATCCGCGCCGCCGTCAACCGTGCGTTCGAGGTCTGGATCATCGGCGAAGGCGCCGAGCGGCCCCGGCTCGAGCAGCTGATCCGTGAGCTCGGCCTTGGCGACCGCGTCCGCCTGCTCGGCTCCGTCAACGATTGCGAGCGCATCAAGCTGATGTGTCTCGCCGACGTCTTCGTGATGCCGTCCGTTACCAACGCCGAGACGTTTGGCCTTGTTCAGCTCGAGGCCATGGCCGCCGGTCGCCCCGTCGTAAACACTGCGCTCGACACCGCAGTGCCGCGCGTCGCGCGTCATGGGATGGAAGCGATCACCGTGCCGCCGGGCGATGCCGAGAAGCTCGGCGAGGCCATCGAGACGTTGATCCGCGATCCCGAGCGCCGCCGCCGCATGGGGCTCTCGGCCCGGACCCGCGCCGTGACCCGCTATTCCGCCACGGCCTTCAGGGAGGGCATGGAGAGCATCTATCGCGCAGCCGTCGCCGCTCCTTCCGACCAGAGGGCCGTCGTCGGCGAGCCGCCGCAAGCGACCGGCTGGTTCGACAGCGTCCGGATCGCCGCCACGCTGGCGTGGTCGGACATGCGCCACCGCTATGTGCGCTCGCTGCTCGGTCCGTTCTGGATGTCGCTCCAGATGGCGATCGTGGTCGCCGTGCTCGGCTCGGTGATCGGCCAGTTGTCGAATGCCGACATGCTGGCGCGCCTGCCCATGCTCGCGCTGTCGATGACGGCCTGGACCTTCCTCAACAGCGTCGTGCTCGATGCCACAACCGCGCTCCAGAACTCCGCAAGCCTGATCCGCGATCGCGCGCTGCCGCCCGTGATCTTCCTCCTGCAATGCACGTTCCGCCAGGGATTGTTCGCGCTGCATAATGCCTGCGTGCCGCTGCTGCTCTGGCTCGTGCTCACGCCGCACGACCTCTCTGGCGCGCTTGCCGCCCTGCCCGGTCTGCTGCTGTTCGTGACCTGCACTTTCGCCCTCAGCCTCGTCCTCGGCGCGCTCGCGACGCGTTATCGCGACCTCAAGCCGATCATCGAATCGACGCTGATGCTCGCCTTCCTCGCCTCGCCCGTGATCTGGTCTGCCGAGATGATCAATCACCGCTCGACCGTGATGCGGCTCAATCCGCTGACCCATCTGTTCGCGGTGTGGCGCGAGCCGCTCGCTGGCGGCCATGTCGATACGACCAGCATCGTCTACGTCCTGGTGGCGCTGGCGCTCCTGATCGGCGCGAGCGTGCTGACGCTGGTCCATCTGCGCAAAGCGGCGTTCTGGATCTGACCAATGGCCTCGATCAGCCTGCGCAACGTCTGCCTCGACTATCCCCTCTATGGCGCCTACGACTTCTCACTGAAGCGGCGGCTGCTCGGCCATCTCATCCGCGAGCAGGGCGAGATGCGGATCATCCGCGCCGTCGATCATGTCACGATCGAGGCCGAGGCCGGTGCCCGCATTGGCCTCGCCGGCCCCAACGGCTCCGGCAAGTCGACCCTGCTGCGGCTGATTGCCGGGGTCTATCCGCCGAGCAGCGGCCGCGTCGCGATCAGGGGCAATGTCGTTCCCCTGCTCGGCCTGAACGCCGGGGTGAACCTCGACTTCATCGCCGAGGACAATATTGCGCTATTGCTGCGGATCGGCGGACGCAAGCCGACACAGGCCGTGATCGACGAGATCTGGGCCTTCACCGAGCTCGAGACGCGCATGCAGCGGCTGCCCTTGCGGATGTTCTCCTCTGGCATGCTGATGCGCGTGCTGTTCGCGACCGCCACCGCCTTTCCGGCCGACATCCTGCTGCTCGACGAATGGCTGAGCGTGGTCGACGAGCACTTCGCCGAGAAGGCCGAGCAGCGGCTGCAAAACCTGGTCTCGCAGGCCGCGATCGTGATCATCGCCTCGCACGACCAGCCGCTGCTCCGCCGCACCTGCACCAGCATCATCAATCTCGATCACGGCCGCATCGCCTCGACCGTCACGGTCGATCAGCCGTCGACACTCCCTTTCGAGCTCCGTGAGAAACGCGCATGAAACAGAACATTCTCGTCGTATCGGAGGCGCTGGGCGAGCCCAACCACAAGCGCGGCATCTTCCACTTCACGCGCGAATTGATGCGCTCGCTCGCGGCCGAAGGCCACGAGCTCACGCTGCTGGTCGAGACCTCGCGGCGCTATCGCAAGCTGCGCGGGCACGAACGGCGCACAAAGCTGTTCCCGACGGAGTCGCGAAACATCGAGCTGCTGGCGCTCTACCGCTTCCTCGACGAGATCAACATGAGCGAGCCGGTGACGCGCAACGGCCTGCGGCGCACGCTCGACTGGCTCCGCCACAAGGCCGCCATGTCGGTGTCGTGGGACTATATCGCCTGCTTCCTGCGCGCGATCCGCCTGCGCGGCCTGTCCGCGCGACTGATCGAGAACAGCACCGCGGCGCTGGAATACATTCCGCCGGATCTGCGCCACCTCAAGCTGTTTCGCGACTTCCAGCTCGAGCCGGGGTTCTACAGCTATCAGGATTCATCGGCCTTCTTCCTGCTGCCGCCGCCGCGGATCGACGCGCGCGATTATGACGTCATCGTCGTGGACACGCCGACGCGGGTCGCGGTCAAGCGCAGGCCGAACGCCAAGGTGATCTGCGTCGTGCACGATCTCTTGCCGCTCACCGACCTCAAGCTCAGCGACGTCGCCACGCGGCTGTTCCTGTCGCGGCTCCTGACCAGCCTGCGTCAGGCCGACGAGCTCGCCTTTGTTTCAAACTATAGCATGATGCGGTTCAGGGAACTGTTGCCGCAATTTGCGCACCTGCCGGCACGGGTCGTGTACCCCCGCGCCCGGTTCGACGCCCCGGATGTCCTGCACCTCCCAGCCCCGTCGGGGCGTCCGGGGCGGCCGAGCTTCGTGGTCATCGTGTCGAACGAGCCGCGCAAGAACGTCGCCGCCGTCATTCGCGCTTTTCGCAACGTCCCCCAGGCCGATCTCGTGGTGATCGGCTATGCCGGCAAAATCAGCCGGATGCGCAATCCGCCACCGAACGTCCGCTTTGTCGGTTATGTCGACGAGCACGAGAAGGCGGCGCTGATCGCGGACGCGCACGGCCTGATCATGCCGAGTTTCGCCGAGGGCTTTGGCATCCCGATCATCGAGGCGCTGGCGGCGAACACGCCGGTGCTTTGCTCGGATATCGCCGTGTTCCGCGAGGTCGCAGGCGAGCTCGCCGACTATTTCGATCCGTTCGCGATCGAGTCGATCGTGGCGTCCATCACCCGGGTGCTGGCGCGGCAGGAAGAGTGCCGCGGCAGGATCCGAGCGCGACGGCACGAGCTTGCCGAGCGGTTCGGCTACCAGACCCAGGCCCGCGACTTCCTCGGGCAGCATGTGCCAGCAGAATGCCTGGTCGCCGCGCAACAGGCATCATGACATGACCGCAGAGCCGGTCGCTTTGGCCGGTCCCACCGCTGCACAGGGCCGATGGGAGGCTTGGCGGAGTTCGGCCGCGCTGTTCCGGACCGCCGACGTGCTCGCCGCATTGATCGCGGCGTCGCTGCCCTGGTCGACCACGGCGCCGTCGATCTTCGTGGGGTTCTGGCTGCTCGCGGTGACGCCGACCATCGACTGGCGCGACTATGCGCGTCGCATTGCCGAGCCTGCGCTCGCCCTGCCCTTTGCCTTCCTGTTGCTCGCGCTCCTGGGCATGCTGTGGTCGGACGGCGCGTGGACGGACCGGCTGCATGCCATCAAGCCCGGCGCCAAGCTCGTGCTGATTCCCCCGCTGCTCTATCATTTCAGCCGTTCCGAGCGCGGCTTCCAGGTGTGCCTTGCCTTCCTCGCCTCCTGTGCGCTGCTCGCGGTGTACTCCTGGATCGTGCTGCTCGACCCTGACTGGAAGCTGACGGCGACCGCATCGGCCGGCGTTCCCGTCAAGAACTACATCGACCAGAGCCAGGAATTCACGCTGTGCGCCCTCGCGTTGGCGCTCCCGGCACTCTCCTTCTGGCGCGGCCGAAGCGTGATTGCGACGACCGCCTGCGTGGCGCTGATCCTGCTGTTCGTGACAAACATGGTGTTCGTCGCCTCAGCCCGCACTGCGCTGCTCTGCATCGCGGTGCTGCTAGGGCTGTTCGCCTGGCGGCACCTGAGCCGTCGCGCGGCCCTGCTGCTGCTGGCGGGCGCCATTGCCGCCAGCGCGTTGGCGTGGGCGACATCGCCCTATTTGCGCCAACGCATCACCGACGTCGCCGTCGAATACCAGCACGGTCGTGAGGACATCAGCCGCGCCTCGGCAGCCCAGCGCCTGACCTATTGGCGCAAGGCGCTGCACGCCTTTGCCGAGGCGCCGCTGGTCGGCCACGGCACCGGCTCGATCAAGCGCCAGTTCGAGCGTGCGGCGACCAACGAGAGCGGCCTCGATGCGGAGATCGTCGCCAATCCGCACAACCAGACCCTCCACGCCGCCGTCCAGTGGGGCCTGCTCGGCGTCGTCCTGCTCTACGCGATGTGGATCGCCCATCTCCGCTTGTTCACCGGCGACGGCCTTGCTGCATGGATCGGCCTCGTCGTCGTCGCGCAGAACATCGCGAGCTCGCTCCTGAACTCGCACCTGATTGATTTCCACGAAGGCTGGATCTATGTGCTGGGCGTCGGCGTTGCCGGCGGCATGGTCATGAAGGCGAAGGCCGGCCGCCTACGCTGTCTACTGGCTCCGCTCGTGGCCGACTTCGCCGGTGATGACGTCGCCGAACAGCTCCCAGGCCTGCCCGTTGAAGCGCATCAGCTGCATCTGCTCGATCGGAAAATAATCGTCCGGTGAGGTATTGACCATGATGCCGGGCAACATCAGCTCGGTGTGGAAATTCTTCAGGTTCGCCGCCTGCTTCATGACGTTGTCGCGGGTGAGATTGTCGCCGCACTGCTTCAACACCTGCACCATCGCCTCAGCCTGCACATAGCCGTAGACGTTATTGGAATTGGTCTTGTCGCCATCAGGATAATATTTGTCCATGAATTCGCGCCATTTGATCACCGCCGGGTCCTTGTCCCAGGTCGGATCGGTCGGGTCCTTCAGATAGATGGTCGAAATGATGTCTTTCGAATACTCGAGCCCGGCGGGCTTCAGCACTGAGGCGACCGAGGTCGCGGTGTTGGCTAAAAAGAACTTCGGCTTCCAGCCGAGCTCGCCGACCTTGCGGATTGCCTGCGCCGAACCTTTCGGCGCCGCCCAAGAGAAGAAGATGTCGGCGCCGGAGTCATGCAGCGCGACGATCTGCGAGTCGATCGAGGGATCGCTGACCTCATAGGATTTGTCGGCGATGATCATGTTGACCTTGTCGCCCAGCCCGTCCTTCAAACCCTTGAACTGGTCCTTGCCGGCATCGTCGTTCTGCCAGAACACCGCGATCTTGCCGTTCGGGAAATTGTCGCGGATGTATTTTGCGTAGATCCGCCCCTCGCTCTGGTAGTTCGGCTGGAAGCCCATGGTCCACGGAAAGTTCTTGGGGTCGCCGAATTTTGTGCCACCGGAAGCGACGAACAGCTGCGGCACCTTCTTGGCGTTCATGTATTTCATGATCGCGGAATTCGAGGGCGTGCCGAGCGCCTGGAAGATCAACAGCACCTCGTCGCTTTCGACCAGCTTGCGCGCCTGCTCGATCGCCTTTGGCGGCGAATAGGCGTCGTCATAGCTGATGAAATTGATCTTGCGCCCGTTGATGCCGCCCTGATCGTTGATCATCCGGAAGAAGGCGACCTCGGTCTTGCCGATCACACCATAGGACGACGCCGGCCCGCTATAGGGCATGATGTTGCCGATCTTGATTTCAGTGTCGCTGGCGCCGGGATCGTATTTTTTCTGCGCCAGGGTCGGCGTCGTGGCCAGCACGCCGGCAGCAAGCATGGCGAGGGCAGCAAGGTTGTTGCGACGACCCGGCATTGGTCTCTCCCCTATATAGTCTTGTTTTGAGAAGAGTGTCGCAAGCAGGCCCGCTGCTGGCAAGCGGCAGGATTTTCCGCAGCACGAAACGCAGGACAGGAACCTATGCGGTGCGCCGCAGCAACAAACTCAGCACGCGACCGTCAATGACGAGCAGCGCGCTGCCGATCACCAGCGCGCCCGCGATCTCGCGCCGAGATATCGCCTCACCAAGCACCAGCCACCCCAGAAGAATCGCGGTGACAGGAATGAGCAACGTCACAAGCATGACGTTGGTCGCGCCGGAGCGCCGCACGATCTGGAAAAAGACGATATAGGCCAGCGCCGTCGAGAGCGCGGCGAGACCGATCACGGCAAGCCAGGTTGCCATCCCCGGCATCGGCAGAGTCCAAGGCTGTTCCATGACGCCCGCGACGATCGCCATCATCAGTGTGGACGCCATGAGCTGGAACGTCGCTGTCCCGAGCGGCGGCGAATCTTTCAGCAGCCGCCGCGCCGCCAGCGCCGCAAGGCCGTAGCTGAAGGCGCCAGCCAGGCAGAGCAGAATGCCGACACCCTGCCCCGTCCGCGACTCCACGCCCCATCCCTTCAGGATGATCACGCCGGCGAGCCCCAGCGCCACGCCGGCCACGCGCCGCACCTGCAACCTCTCCTCGCCGGCCGCCGCCATCACGAGCACGGTAAACAGTGGCGTGGTGGCGTTCAGGATGGAAGCCAGGCCACTCGGAATGAAGGTCTGGCCGATCACAATCAGCGAGAACGGAATGACGTTGTTGAGCAGCCCGATTGCGAAGAATTTTTTCCAGCCCGCGACGTCCGTCGGGAAAGGAATTTTCTGAGCACGGAGGAGCGGCAGAAGAATAGCAGCGCCTAGGCCAACGCGAAGCAGCACCAACGTCAACGGAGGCAATTCCCGCAGCGCCGCCCCGTTGAAGAAGAACGAGCCGCCCCAGAGGACCGAGAGCACGGCAAGCAGCGACCAGTCGCGTGCGTCGATCCGGCTATCGTTCGGAGACATGGTCTCTCACACATCGGCGGTGGGACCTGCCGCGTAGTACGGCTCGCCCAGGATTGCCACCCGATTTCCGACAAGAAGTGCGCGCATCAAGATCTCTCGCGCTTCCGCGCATCCCCGGTAATGTCGGCAACGACGGCGCCGATTACCAGAGCCCCGCCAATGAGCGCATGAACCGCCGGCACTTCGCGGAAAGCCACCCAGATCCAAAATGCCATCAACGGCGTTTCCAGCGTCGCGATCAGGGAGGCCTGCCCCGAGGGCAGCAGGCGCGAGCCGAGCATGTAGAAGGTCAGGCCGAGCGCGACCTGGAGGCAGCCGAACATTGCGAGGATCGCGAGATTGTGGCCGCCGACATGGGTGATGTCATGAGCTAGCGGCAGGCTGACGAGGCTGCCGATGAAATTCGAGAGCGCAGCCGCAGCCACCATCGAGGTCTCGCGATGGCGCCGCACCACGACCGTCATCGCCGAGATCGCGAGCACCATCAGGCAGCTCAGGGCCACGCCGCCGATATCGGCACCGGCTCGGATGCCACCGACGGTGACGACCATGCCGGCAAACGCGACGAGGCTTGCGATCAGCGTGCGCCATCTCACGGCTTCGCCGAGCCAGAGCCACGCCAGCGCCGCCGCGACGAACGGTTGCGTCGCGATCAGCACGGCGACGTTCATCACCTTGGTCATCTGAAGCGCGGGGATGAACGACACCATGCCGAGCGTGGACAACGAGGCGACGAGCAAGCCGCCGCGCCCCGGCGCCACCAATTGCCGCAGCGCGCCGCGCCCTTCCATCAGGACAAGAAATACGGTGATCAGGCCGCCGCCGAACAGGCCGCGCCAAAACAGGATGGTCCAGGGATCGAACGGCAACAGCCGCGTGAAGAACGGCGCCGTGCTCCAGGCAGTCGCAGCTGCGATAATGAGGGCTATGCCGAGACCGCGTTCCGAACGAGGCTGCCCCATGTGATCTTGCCCGGCTTAAGATGGCTTCTTCGGCTGCGAGACCAGTTCAATCATCTTGCCTTCGTCGTCATCAGGCATCGCGGCCTTCGCCTGCGCGTAGGCCTCGACTGCAGCGCGCGAAACCAGCGGCTTGTTGGCCAGCAGGCTCTCGGCGAGCTTCACCGCGTAGGCGGCATCCTTGTGCCGCAGCGCTGCCGTGAAGGTCGCGCCGCTGAAGTCGCGAGCGACCATGCGCTTCGAATGACGCTGCACCTGCGGGCTGGCGGCGACGCCGGCCTGGATCGAATCCAGCACCAGCTTCATGTCGAGCCCGGCCTGCTCCGCGATCGCAAGGCCCTCGGCCAGGCCGGCTATCTGGATTGCGCCCATCAGGTTGTTGATCAGCTTGTAGACCGTGCCGGAGCCGACCGCGCCGAAATGGCGGATCGTCGAGCCGATCGGCGTGAGATAAGGCCGCGCGCGCTCGAGATCGGCCGCGTCGGCGCCGACGAGCAAGGTCAGCTTTCCGGCCGCAGCCGCATCGGGCAATCCCGTCACGGGGCAATCGATGTAGATGAGTCCGCGTGCTTTGAGCTCGCGGCCCATCTCGCGCGCATGATCATAGGAGACGGTGGAGCACTCGATCGCGATCGTGCCGGCCTTCGCCGTCTTGGCCGCGCCCTTCGGCCCGAGCCAGACCGCGCGCGAGGCTTCGTCATCGGCCACCATGGTCACCACGGCGTCCGCGTCGATCCCGGCATCCTCCGGCGAAGTCGCCCACAACGCGCCGCGCGCGATCAGGTCTTCAGCCTTGGCCTTGCTGCGATTCCACAGCGTCACCGTAAAACCGGCATCGAGATAGCGGCCGGCCATACCGTGACCCATTCGCCCCAATCCGATGAAGGCGACGCGGGTCATGATCAGTCCACGTCCTCGATGTCAGCGCCGGTGGTGCCGAAGGCGCGCTGCGCCAGCGTTGCCGCCATGAAGTCGTCGAGCTCGCCGTTGAGCACGCCCGACGTATCGGAGGTCTGCACGCCCGTGCGCAGATCCTTCACCATCTGGTAGGGCTGGAGCACGTAGGAGCGGATCTGGTGGCCCCAGCCGATATCGGTCTTGGCGGCCTGGTCGGCAGCAGCCTTCTCCTCGCGCTTCTTCAGCTCGATCTCGTAAAGACGCGCGCGCAGCATGTCCCAGGCCTGCGCCCGGTTCTTGTGCTGGGAGCGACCGGCCTGGCAGACCACCGCGACCCCGGTCGGAATGTGCGTCAGGCGCACCGCGGATTCGGTCTTGTTGACGTGCTGACCACCGGCGCCACCCGACCGCATGGTGTCGGTGCGGACGTCGGATTCCTTGATGTCGATCTTGATGCTGTCGTCGATGACCGGAAACACCTGCACGCTCGAGAACGACGTATGCCGCCGCGCGTTGGAATCGAACGGCGAGATACGCACTAGCCGGTGCACGCCGGCTTCCGTCTTCAGCCAGCCATAGGCGTTGTGACCGGAGACCTGGATGGTCGCGGACTTGATGCCGGCCTCTTCGCCCTCGGACTCTTCGAGGAACTCGACCTTGAAGCCGTGCGTTTCGGCCCAGCGCGTATACATGCGCAAGAGCATCTGCGCCCAGTCCTGGCTCTCGGTGCCACCGGCGCCGGCATGAACTTCGAGATAGGAATCGAAGCGGTCGGCCTCGCCCGAGAGCAGCGCCTCGAGCTCGCGCCGCGCCACTTCCTTCTTGAGGTTCTTGAGCGCAGTTTCGGCCTCAGCCACGACACCCGCATCGCCCTCGGCCTCGCCGAGCTCGATCATGCCGATGTCGTCCTCGAGCTCCTGCTCGACCTTGCCGATGCCAGACAGCGAGTCCTCAAGCGAGGTTCGCTCCTGCATCAGCTTCTGGGCTTTCTGGGGATCGTTCCAGAGATTGGGATCTTCTGCGAGCTTGTTCAGCTCAGCGAGGCGCGCCGTCGATTTCTCGACGTCAAAGATGCCTCCTCAGCAGCCCGACTGACTGCTTGATCTCTTCTACCAACCGTTCGATTTCGGCGCGCATGTCGTTCTCTGGTCAGGCGCATGATCCGGGAAAGTGTGCAGCGGTTTCCCGAAAAGATCATGCGCAAAACAAATTCTACAACGCGATGACTCATCATCGCGCTGTGGGGATGTAGCGGCGGCGGCTGCAAAGCGCAACCGCCAGCCCCCTCAATCGTCGACGTTATCCGCTAGTACAGCCCGCCGGTGCCTGGCCGCATGAAGAAGCCGGAATCCGGCTGCTGCTGTTGCGACGCCGGCACGCCGCCGCGGCCGTCAGCATCAGCAACGCCGATAACCGAATAATTGTCCGGCGGTGCGGTGCCCGGCTTGAAGGCTTCTAAAATGGTTCCACCGGTCTCGCCGGGGCCGGCACGCATGCCGGTTTTGGCGACGACGCGGATCAGCTTGATGCCGGCCGGCACCTTGAAGGGAACCGCGGGCTTGTCGGCGAGCGCGAGCTTGAGGAAATCGCGCGCGATGGGGGCAGCCAGATGGCCACCGGTCGCGGCGTTGCCTTTACCGAGCGGACGCGGCTTGTCGTAGCCCATGTAGATCGCCACCGCGACATCAGGCGAGAAGCCGACGAACCAGGCGTCCTTGGCTTCGTTGGTCGTACCGGTCTTGCCGGCGATCGGCTTGCCGACTTCCCTGACGACGGTTGCAGTGCCAGCCTGGACCACGCCTTCCAGCAGCTCGGTGATCTGATAGGCGGTCATGGAGTCCAGCACCTGCTCGCGGCGGTCGATCAGCTGCGGCTCGTTCTGGTTCTTCCAGCCGCCCGGCGCGTCGCAGCCGCGGCATTCGCGCTGGTCGTGCTTGAAGATGGTGTGGCCGTAGCGATCCTGGATACGGTCGATCAAGGTCGGCTTCACCCGGCGGCCGCCGTTGGCGAGCATCGAATAGGCCGTGACCATGCGCATCGCCGTGGTCTCGCCGGCACCGAGCGCATAGGACAGGTAGTTCGGCAGCTCGTCATAGACACCGAAGCGGCGCGCATATTCGCCGATCAAGGGCATGCCGATGTCCTGTGCGAGACGCACCGTCACGGTGTTGAGCGATTGCCGCAGCGCGTTCCGCAGCGTCACCGGCCCCTGATATTTGTTCGCCGAGAAGTTTTCAGGCCGCCAGACGCCGGCGCCCTGGCCCTGGTCGATTTCGATCGGCGCATCGAGCACGACCGTCGAGGGCGTATAGCCGTTGTCGAGTGCGGCCGAATAGACGATCGGCTTGAACGACGAGCCGGGCTGGCGATAGGCCTGCGTGGCGCGGTTGAACTGGCTCTGGTCGAACGAGAAGCCGCCGACCATCGCGAGCACGCGGCCGGTCCAGGGATCCATCACCACCATCGCGCCCGACACTTCGGGGATCTGGCGCAGCCTGTACTGGCCCTCGACGGGCTGCCCGTCCTTGTAGAGCGGATCGGCATAGATCACGTCGCCGGGCTGGAGCACCTGCGACACACCCGTGGCAGCCCTGCCCTTCGCGGCTCCCGAAGCCGCCTTCGCCCATTTGACGCCATCGATCGTGATGAGCCCGGTCTCGCGCTGCTTGCTGACGGCGCCACCGAGCTCGCGGTTCGGCTGGAAGCCAATGCGCGCCGACTGATCGCTGGTTTCGAGCACCACCGCCATGCGCCACGGCGAAATGTCGGAGAGCGACTTGATCTCGGCGAGCTTCACGCCCCAGTCACCCGAAATATCGAGCTTGCTCATCGCACCGCGATAGCCCTGCTGCTCGTCATAGTTCACGAGGCCGGCGACCATGGTCTTGCGCGCCATGACCTGGATCTTCGGATCGAGCGTGGTGCGGACCGAGAGACCGCCCTCATACAGCTTCTTCTCGCCATAACGCTCGAAGATGTCGCGGCGGACTTCCTCGGCGAAATATTCGCCGGCAAACGTGTGGGCACCGTTGGAACGGTT